>NZ_CP061035.1:1202500-2402500 GCF_016743815.1 Sphingomonas aliaeris
CGTGTCCACGACGTATTTATTGTGGACGATCTCATGCCGGACATAGACCGGCGCGCCGTGTTTCTCGATCGCCAGTTCGACGATCCGGATCGCGCGATCCACCCCGGCGCAGAAGCCGCGCGGAGCGGCGATCAGCAATTCGAGCGGTGGTTTTGAAGCGTTGGCCATGGCGCTCGCACTACGCGATTGCTTGCGCGGGCGAAAGCCGGTTCCTATGGTGCGCGCCATTCCCGCGGGGCAGTGCGACGTGCATCCGGCTCCCAACCCTTGAGTTAAGGTGCCTTTACCCGTGACAACCCGGACTTCCCGTCTTCCCGTTTTCCGGGCGCCCGCCATCATTGCATCCGGTATGGCGGTTCTGCTGGCCGGTTGCTCATCGAAGGGCGAGATCGATCTGGCTGGCGGTGTCGGCATCACGTCGGTCCGGTCCGCCTGCCCCAATGTCGGTATTCCGGCATCGACCGGCGACATCACCTTGTTCGATCCGCCGGCCAGCCGCGACGCAGCCGCGATCGACGTGACGGCGGTGATGACGAACGTGCGATCGACGTGCAACGATGTCGGTGCCGACATCCAGACCGACGTGACGTTCGAAATCCGCGCGAGCCGGATTAATGCCGGTGCGGCGCGCGACGTGACGCTGCCGTACTTTATCGCCATCGTTCGTGGCGGAACGGCCGTGACCGCCAAGCGGATCGGTCGCGTTACGCTACATTTCGACGCCGCGCAGTTGCGGGCATCGACGACCGGCCAGGTGACGTCGAGCATCGCGCGATCCGCCGCGACTTTGCCAGAGGACGTGCGAAAGAAACTGACCGAGAAGCGCAAGGCGGGTGACACCGACGCCGCGGTCGATCCGCTGAGCCTGCCGGAAATCCGCCAGGCGGTGAAGAGCGCGAGCTTCGAGGCGCTGGTCGGGTTCCAGCTGACCGACGAGCAGTTGAAGTATAACGCCACGCGCTAATTTGCGGATGTGGTGAGCGCGCGATCCAAACCGATTGACTCGCATGCTGCGCGGCGTCAGACGTTCTGCGTCGATGGCGGGCAACCGGCATGGGCACGCGCGGGAGAGCGCGGGCGGTTCTTTCAGGATCGACCCGCCGCCGAAGGAGCAACCGCCCCGGAATCTCTCAGGCAACCGGACCGCGCGGGCTTAACGACACTCTGGAAAGCGCTTCCGCGCCAGTGGAAGCCACCGAAGGGGTAAGCCGCGCGGCTTTCGCGTGGTCAAAGCTCTCAGGTTCCGTGACAGAGGGGGCAGCGATGCGATGGCGCATAGGCGCTGGCGATTCGTTGCACCCCGGACGGAGACCGATCGATGAGCGACTATAACACTGGCGCCCAACATGATGGCGGGGAAGACGGGCCCGAAATTCAGAACGAACTGTTGCCGCTGGACACGTGGCATAGGGCCAAGGGCGGACGGATGGTTCCGTTCGCGGGCTATGAGATGCCGGTCCAGTACGAAGGCATCATGGCCGAGCATCTGTGGGTGCGCGAGAATGCCGGGCTGTTCGACGTGTCGCACATGGGGCAGCTGTACCTGTCTGGCGACGGGTTGGACGAGGCGATCGAGGCGCTGATTCCGGCGGATGTGAAAAGCCTGAAACTCAACGCGCAGAAATACTCCCTGCTGCTGAACGACGCCGGCGGCATCCTGGACGATCTGATGTTCACGCGCTGGGAAAGCGGCCTGTACATGGTCGTCAACGGCGCAGTGAAGTATGACGACATCACGCATCTTCTGGATCATCTGCCCGACGACATCACGATCAACCATATGTCGGATCAGGCGCTCCTCGCGTTGCAGGGGCCGAAGGCGGTCGATGCCCTGTCGCGGCTCGTTCCGGGGGTGCAGGATCTGGTGTTCATGACCGGTGGCCGGTTCACCTGGCGGCACCAGTCGATCTGGATCAGCCGGTCTGGATATACCGGCGAGGACGGTTTCGAGATTTCGATTCCCGCTGAGGACGTCGCGGGGTTCGCGGATGCGCTGTGCGTCGAACCGGAGGTCAAGCCAATCGGCCTCGGCGCGCGCGATTCGCTGCGGCTCGAGGCGGACTTGCCGCTGTATGGCCACGATCTGGATACGGAAACGACGCCGATCATGGCGGCCCTGGGTTTTGCGGTGGCGAGCAAGCGACGCCGCGAGGAGGCTAATTTCCCCGGTGCGACGCGAATCCTGCAGGAGCGCGAGATCGGGTCCGGCCAGCAAGCGTGTCGGGCTGGTGATCGACGGTCGCCAGCCGGTCCGCGAAGGCGCCGCCGTGGTCGACGAGCATGGCACGCAAGTCGGCAAGGTCACCAGCGGTGGCTTCGCGCCAAGTTTGGGTGCGCCGATCGCGATGGCCTATGTTCCGCTGGCGATGGAAGAGATCGGCACCGTCATTCAGCTTTCGCAGCGCGGCAAGGTGCACACCGGCACCGTCACCGCGATGCCTTTCATTCCCCACCGCTACGTGCGCGCAGCGAAATAAGCAGGAGAGTCGTGAAATGAGCCGCTATTTCACCGAAGACCATGAATGGATCGACGTCGATGGCGATGTCGGCACCGTCGGGATCAGCGAATATGCGCAGGGTCAGCTTGGCGACATCGTTTTCGTCGACGTGCCCGAAGATGGCAAGGAGCTGACCAAGGGCGATGAGGCCGCGGTGGTCAGATCGGTCAAGGCCGCGTCCGACGTCTACTCGCCGGCCAGCGGCACGGTGGTCGAAAGCAATGACGACCTGACTGCGACGCCCGGACTGGTGAACGAAGATCCGGAAGGCGATGGCTGGTTCTACAAGATTACGCTGAGCGACCCGAGCGAACTCGAAAGCCTGATGGACGAGACCGCCTACGCGGCGTTCGTGTCGAAGCTGTAAGTTTATCTCCCCTCCCGCATGCGGGAGGGGTCGGGGGACGGCCCGTCCTGCCATCCGCCGATCGTATCGTGGGACATTCCCTCCCCCAGCCCCTCCCGCCGACGGGAGGGGAGGAGTCGTCTGAATGCGCTATCTGCCCCTGACCGATACCGACCGTGCCGACATGCTGTCCGTGATCGGCGCGTCCTCGATCGACGATCTGTTCGTCGATGTGCCCGAAGCGGCGCGTCTCGACGGACCGATCCATGACCTGCCGATGCATGCCAGCGAACTGGCGGTCGAACGCCACATGACTGCGCTTGCCCGCAAGAATATCGCGGCGGGGGATGGGCCGTTCTTCCTCGGATGCGGGGCCTACCGGCATCATGTACCCGCTAGCGTCGATCACCTGATCCAGCGCGGCGAGTTCCTGACCGCCTATACGCCGTACCAGCCGGAAATCGCGCAGGGCACGTTGCAGATGCTGTTCGAATTCCAGACGCAGGTCGCGCGTCTGCTCGGCACCGACGTGGCGAATGCGTCGATGTACGACGGATCGACGGCATGCTGGGAGGCGATCGGCATGGCGCGGCGCGTGACGAAGCGCGCGAAGGCGATCCTGTCGTCAGGGGTGCATCCGCATTATGTCGCGGTTGCCGAGACGATGGCGAAATTCACTGGGGACGTGCTGGAAACATCGGCACCTAAGCTTTCGGCTGAGGGCGACATTTCGGAATTGATCGCGGCGATCGACGGAGACACGTCGTGTGTCGTCGTGCAGTATCCCGACATTCTGGGCCGTATCGTCGACCTTTCCGAGCTTGCGGCGGCGTGCCAGGCGAAGAAGGCGCTGCTGATCGCGGTCGTCACCGAACCGGTGGCGCTGGGCGCGATCCGTTCGCCGGGTGAGATGGGCGCCGACATTGTTGTGGGCGAAGGGCAGTCGATCGGCGTTGGCCTGCAGTTCGGCGGACCGTATGTCGGGCTGTTCGGGTGCAAGGAGAAATATGTTCGCCAGATGCCGGGCCGACTATGCGGGGAGACGCAGGACGCGGATGGCCGGCGCGGGTTCGTGCTGACGCTGTCGACGCGCGAGCAGCATATCCGCCGCGAGAAGGCGACGTCGAACATCTGCACCAATTCTGGCCTGTGCGCGCTGGCGTTCTCGGTCCACATGACGCTGCTCGGCGAGGCGGGGTTGCGCGCGCTGGCGGCGACCAACCATGCAGGTGCGGTGGCGGCGGCGGAACGGCTGGAGCAGGTTCCGGGCGTGAAGCTGGTGACGCCCGCATTCTTCAACGAATTTACGCTGGACTTGGGGCAGGAAGCGCGGCCGATCGTCCGCGCTTTGGCCGACAGGGGCGTGCTGGCGGGCGTGTCGCTCGGGCGGCTGTATCCGGGTGAGGACGCGCTGGCGAACGGGCTGGTCGTAGCGGTGACGGAAACGACGACGGCAGAGGATGTCGATACCCTTGCCGCCGCATTGCAGGAGGTTCTGGCATGAGCATCAACGCAAGCGGATGGCGCCCGGAAGCGCCGCAGCAGGGCAATAGCGCCGCCCCGACATTTACCGGTAACAAGGCGCTGATGCTGGAAGAGGCGCTGATCTTCGAGATTGGCGACACGACGACGACAGGGGTCGAGGTTGCCGCACCGGTCGAGGTAAAGTCGCGACTGGGCGGGCTGGCGCGCGACACGGCGATCGGCCTGCCGGGGCTGTCGGAACCGGAGACGGTGCGGCATTATACGCGTCTTAGTCGGCAGAATTACGCGATCGACCTGGGCCTGTTCCCGCTCGGCAGCTGCACGATGAAGCACAATCCGCGGCTGAACGAGAAGATGGCGCGCTTGCCGGGCTTTGCCGACGTCCATCCACTCCAGCCGGTCGATACGGTGCAGGGTGCGCTGGAGGTCATCAACGAACTCGCAACGTGGCTGATCAAGCTGACCGGGATGCACGGCGTGGCGATGAGTCCCAAGGCGGGCGCGCATGGTGAGCTTTGCGGCATCCTGTGCATCAAGGCGGCGCTTGAGAAGCGCGGCGAGGGGCATCGCAAGATCGTGCTGGTGCCGGAGAGCGCGCATGGCACCAACCCGGCAACGGCGGCGTTCGCAGGCTTCAAGGTCGAGGATATCCCCGCCGATGCCGATGGCCGGGTCGACACGGCGGCGCTGAAGGCGCGGCTGGGGCCGGACGTGGCGGCGGTGATGATCACCAACCCGAACACCTGCGGCCTGTTCGAGCGCGACCTGAAGGAGATTTCGGACGCGGTGCATGACGCCGGCGGATACGTCTATTGCGACGGCGCGAACTTCAACGCGATCGTCGGCCGGGTGCGGCCGGGCGATCTGGGCGTCGATGCGATGCACATCAACCTGCACAAGACCTTCTCGACCCCGCATGGCGGTGGCGGTCCGGGTTCCGGCCCGGTCGTGCTGTCGGAAGCGCTGAGCCCGTTTGCGCCGCTACCCTATACGGCGCGAACGGCCGACGGCCATGTTCACCTGATCGAGGAAGAGCGCGCCGAGGAATTTTCGGACGAGCATTTCGAAGGCAAGCTCGACAGCTTCGGCCGGATGACCGCGTTTCACGGCCAGATGGGCATGTTCACGCGTGCGCTGACCTACATTTTAAGCCACGGCGCGGACGGCTTGCGTCAGGTCGCCGAGGATGCGGTGCTGAACGCGAACTACGTGCTTCGCAGTCTGGACAAGACGCTGGTCGCCCCGTTCGGTGCGTCGGGGCCGTGCATGCACGAGGCATTGTTCAGCGACGACAACCTTGCCGATGGTTTCTCCACGATCGACGTGGCCAAGGGGCTGATCGACGAGGGGTATCACCCGATGACGATGTACTTCCCGCTGGTTGTCCACGGCGCGATGCTGATCGAGCCGACCGAGACGGAGAGCAAGGCGGCGCTGGACCAGTTCATCGGCGCGCTGCGATCGGTGGCGGAACGCGCCAAGGCGGGCGACACGGCGTTGAAGAGCGCTCCGCATTTCGCCCCCGGTCGCGGCTGGATGAAACGCTAGCGGCGCGCAAGCCGGTGCTGGTGTGGAAGGACGCGCCGCTCGCCGAGGCGGCGGAATAGCGTACGAGGCTGGGAGGCGGGCGATCCTTCAACGAGGGTCGCCCGTACCCGGCCCCTCCCTTTCAGCCCGGGATATGGTATTATGCGCCCTTTCGTGACGGGGAACGCGCATGCAGGGGCAAACGGGCCAATCGAGTGAATGGATCAGCTTCGCGATCACGGCGGTCGTCATCGTCGTCGTCATGGCGCTGCGGTTGCGTGGGATGCGCAGGATGAAACCGTTGCGGCTGGAGACGTTGTGGATCGTCCCCGTGCTCTATTTGATCTTCGCCAGCGTGATGTTCTATGAATTCCCCCGACGGGTATTGCGTGGGCGGTGTGCGCGGTCGCTTTGCTCGCCGGCGCGGCGATCGGCTGGCAACGCGGCAAGATGATGGAAATCCATGTCGATCCCGAGACGCACCGGCTGAACCAGAAAGGGTCGCCCGCGGTGTTGCTGTTCATCGTCGCGCTGATCGTAATCCGCTTCGGCGCCAAGAGCATCCTGGCGGACGGCGGCGGATACGGTTTTCATCTCAACGCGATGGTCGTGACGGATGTGCTGATCGCGCTCGCACTGGGGCTGTTTTCCGCCACGCGGCTGGAAATGTACCTGCGTGCGAAACGCCTTCTGGATGCGGCACGGCGAGGCGGCGCATCGCGCGAGACGCCTGCGGTCTGATCAGCCCTCCACCACGGCTTGTGCGGTTTCGACACGGCGGCGGACATGTTCGCGCCAGACGATGTACAATCCACTGGCGATGATCACCGGCGCGCCGACCCAAGTCCAGGCATCGGGCAGGACGCCGAACACCAGCCAGCCGAACATCGTCGCCCATAACAGGCTGGAATAATCCATCGGTACGACCACCGACACCGGTCCGAAGCGAAGCGCGCCGGTCATCGCGAGTTGCGCAGCCCCGCCCAGCAAACCGACGCCTGCCAGCAGCAGCCACACGAGCGGGGCATGCATCTGCGCGACGATCGCATAGACGATCCCGAGCGGGATGAGCGACAGTGTGGAGAACCAGAAGACGGTGGTCGTCGTGCTTTCGGAGCGGGATAATTTCCGCAACAGGATCGATACGCTGGCGGTCAGGAACGCGGCGCTCAATCCGGTTATCGCGCCGATCAGCGGGAAGTGTCCGGTGCCCGGCTGCGCGACGATCAGCACGCCGGCAAAGCCCATCAATACCGCGCCCCAGCGATGCCAGCCGGTCGGTTCACGCAGGACGATCGCGCCGAGGATCGTCGCGAAGATCGGCATGGTGAAGCCGATCGTCGTCGATTCGGCGAGCGGCAGGGCGAGGATCGTGGTGAAGGTGAGCGCCATTGCGGACAGGCCGATCACCGCGCGCAGGATATGCGCGGGCATTCGTCTGGTCGCCACGGACCGCATTCCCGGCCCGGACGAGATGACCACGACCATCAGCGCCGCAGCGCCCGCCTGACGAAAGAACAGGATTTCGCCAAGCGACGCGCCCGCCGCCTCGCTGAGTTTGATCAGCGTGTTCATCCCGGCGAACAGGAGGACGGACGTCAGGCGCAACGCGACGGCAAGCGGGATCCGGTCGGGGGATGCGGTCGCCATCACGGCCTTTCGTTCCTCCAGCACCGTTGCAGGGTGCACTGGGCTGGTCGCGCCGCTTCTACACATTGGCTGGGCGATTGGCAGCGGGGAGTGGGGGATCGCGTCCGGGGATGGCTTGGGGCGATCGTTCCGCCATCAACCAGCACCCGGCGAACGTGACATCGCCGATCCTTGCCGGATAGTGCGGACGGGCTTAGTGCCTGCGCGCATGATCAAACGCGCACTCCCTGTCACCCGCGAAGCCGATTTCGCCGCCTGGTATCAATCCGTCATCACCGAGGCCGATCTGGCCGAGGAAAGCGGCGTGCGCGGATGCATGGTCATCCGGCCGTGGGGCTATGGCATCTGGGAGCGGATCCAGCGGTTGCTGGACGATCGCATCAAGGCGACCGGGCATGAGAATTGCTATTTCCCGCTGTTCATCCCGCTATCCTATTTCGAGAAGGAAGCGGAGCATGTCGAGGGGTTCGCCAAGGAAATGGCGGTCGTCACGCATCACCGGCTTGTGTCGGACGGAAAGGGCGGACTGACACCGGACCCGACCGCCAAGCTGGAGGAACCCCTGGTCGTCCGGCCCACGTCGGAGACCGTAATCGGGATCGCATTCTCGCGCTGGGTGCAGTCGTGGCGCGACCTGCCCGTGCTGATCAACCAGTGGGCGAACGTGGTACGCTGGGAAATGCGCACGCGGATGTTCCTGCGCACGTCGGAATTCCTGTGGCAGGAAGGGCATACCGCGCACGCGACCGCAGACGAGGCGCGCGAAGAGACGCTGAAGATGCTGGAAGTCTATCGCAGCTTCGCCGAGGACTGCCTCGCGCTGCCCGTCGTGGCGGGCGAGAAGCCCGAGAATGAGCGCTTTCCGGGGGCCGTCGCGACCTATTCGATCGAAGCGATGATGCAGGATGGCAAGGCGCTGCAGGCGGGCACGTCGCACTTCCTGGGCACCAATTTCGCACACGCGCAGAACATCCGGTTCCAGAATGCGGCGGGCGAGCTGGAATTCGCCAATACGACGAGCTGGGGCGTTTCGACGCGGATGATCGGGGGGTCATCATGGTGCATGGCGACGATGACGGGCTGCGCGTGCCGCCAGTGATCGCGCCGTGGCAGGTGGTGATCGTGCCGATGCTGCGCGACCAGCCCGAGGACGAAGAGATCATCGCCTATTGCAAGACGTTGCAGGCGGAACTGGCCAAGCAATCGGCCCTCAGCGAACCGGTGCGTGCGTTGCTCGACCTGAAGTTCGGCAAGGCAGCGACCAAGCGCTGGGGCTGGGTGAAGAAGGGCGCGCCGGTGATTGTCGAGGTCGGCGGGCGCGACGTGGCGGGGGGCAACGTCTCCGTCATTCGCCGCGACCGGCTGTACCGCGAGGACGGCAAGCTGGACAGCGCGGTGGTGGCGAAGACGGATTTCGTCGGCGGCGCGGCGGCGATGCTGGCCGGAATCCAGGAGTCGCTGCACGCGGAGGCGCGGGCGCGGCTGGAGGCGAATATCGTCCCGGCATCCGATTTCGCGAGCGTCGAGGCGCATTTCACGGATGGCCGGAAGAACCCAGGCTGGCTGGAAGTGCAATGGTCGAAGCCGACCGGCGCCGGGCTGGACGCGGTGGTGGAGAAGCTGAAGGCGTTGAAGCTGACGTTGCGCAATGCTCCGATGGATCAGCAGGCGGTCGATGGCCCATGCGTGTTCACCGGCGACCCGGCGGTGGAGCGGGTGCTGGTGGGGCGGAGTTACTGACTCCTCCGGCTTCCGTAGCGGTCAACGTTCCGACGGGACGCAGGCTTTGAGCGGTGCGCAGGCCCGGTCGGCATCCGATTTCGTCGGATAGGGGCCGACCAGCAGGCGCGTGACCGGGCCGGCCTTGACGTAGGATGCGGACCGGCCGGGGAAGCGGGCGGCGACCTGCGACCAGAGCTTGCGGGCGTTCGCCGGATCGCCGAACGCGCCGAGCTGGACACGCCAGCGGCCCGTTGCGGGGACGATCTTCGCAGCGGGTTTTGCCGCGACGCGTAATTTTGCCGGGGCTGCTGCGGTCTTTGCCGCGACCGGGCGGGATGCGGTCGTCGAGGCGACGGCGCGCGGTTCGGCCTGGTCCGCCAGTTCGAGCGGGGGCAGTTCGGTGCGGCGGGAGTCCGCCTCATATTGGCGGGCGAGAAGCATCCCCGCGCGGCGATCCTCCTGCGGAATATACTGGTCCATCTGCGACAGGACCTGCGATGCCTTGGCGATGTCGGCGGCGGAGGAGCGAAGGATGAGCGCATAGGCGCGGGGATAATCGCGAGTGACGCCGTCGCCGTTGAACAGCATCGTGCCGAGCACGAGTTGCGCGCGCGGTTCGCCGCAGGCGACGGCTTTTTCCAGCCACGGCAGCGCTGCGTCGCGGTCTCCGCGGTCGAACAATGCTAGTCCGTAATTGACCTCGGCCTGGGGCAGGCCCTGCACGGCGGCCTTGCGATACCAGCTTTCGGCGAGGCTCATGTCGGTCTGCACGCCGCGTCCGAGCTTGTAGGCCTGGGCGAGGTTGAACTGCGCCTGCGGATCGCCGGCGATCGCGGCGGGACGCCATTCGTCGATCGCGGTGCGATAGTCGCCGGCATTCCACAGGTCGATGCCGTGCTTGACGTCGGCGAAGGCGGACGCGGGTATCGCCGCGGCGAGCAGGGCGAGCGCCATCAACGGGCGAGTGCGCATGACATTCCTATCGACAGACTTCCGACCACGGCCGTCTGCCTACGCGAATGTGGTAAATGCATCGTTACCCGAACCGCGGAATCCCGGATACTTAGCGTGTGCCGTTAACGGCTTCTTGAGAGGTGCCGTGGCATTCAACACCCTGCGAATTGGGGAGTTGTTGGGACACATGCGCGTTCTCGCGATGGCATCACAGAAAGGCGGGTCTGGAAAGACCACGCTATCCGGGCATCTTGCCGTACAGGCTCAACTGGCGGGGGCGGGCCCGGTCGTGCTGATCGATATCGATCCGCAAGGGTCGCTGTCCGACTGGTGGAACGAGCGGGGTGCGGAATATCCCGCCTTCGCGCAAACTACCGTCGCGCGGCTCGCGTCGGACCTAGAGGTGCTGCGTCAGCAGGGCTTCAAGCTGGCGATGATCGACACGCCCCCGGCCATCACGATGGCGATCCAGAGCGTCATAGCGGTGGCGGAACTGATCGTCATCCCAACCCGTCCCAGCCCGCACGATCTGCGCGCCGTCGGCGCGACGGTCGACCTGTGCGAACGCGCGGGGAAGCCGTTGCTGTTCGTCGTCAACGGCGCGACGCCCAAGGCCAAGATCACCAGCGAAGCCGCGGTCGCGCTGTCGCAGCACGGCACGGTGGCACCGGTGACGCTGCATCACCGCACCGATTTCGCGGCATCGATGATCGACGGGCGCACTGTGATGGAATGCGATCCCAAGAGCCGTTCGGCCGGCGAGGTACAGGCCTTGTGGTCGTACATTTCGGACCGGCTGGAGAAGAATTTCCGCCGTACCGTGTTCGCAGCACCGGGTGCGGGCGGATACGTTCCGCAGCGCACCGCCTCTGGCGGCTTCGGCCGCCGGGTCGTGAGCTGAGGAGGGGGTGATGGCAGCAACGCAAAAACCACTCGCGTCCTTGTCCTCCACGTTGCTCGCGCGGAAGGGCACTGCCCGTCCCGCAATGCGGCCGCAGGGATTCGGCGGCTTCGGTGCGCCGCAGGGCGTGCATGACGATCTCGGCTGGAACGATATGGGAGATCCGGACTTCGCGCCGCCGCCCGTCGCCGCGCCCGTTCCGCCGGTACTTGTGCAGCGCGAGGCGTTGCACGAGGAATTCGCGGGGCCCGTGGCTCAAACCGTTCCCGTTCCCGCGCCTCAGTCCCAGCCGGTGATCGAAGCCGAGGCCCCGGCGGTCGTCGCCACGCCGCTCGTGCAGGCGGCGCCGGTAGCACCGCGCAAGTCGGTGTCCGTCGCCACCGCGACGCGAATCGGGAAGGAAACGCGCGCACGGCATAAGAAGGATGCGAAATCGGCATTCACGCTGCGTCTGGACGCCGACCGGCATCTGCTGCTTCGGCTCGCCAGCGCGCTGGAGAACCGGTCCGCGCAGATGCTCGTCACCGACGCATTGGACGCTTTCCTAAGCACTTTGCCCGATGTGGCCGAGCTTGCCAGCCAGGTTCCGACCCGCGCGGCGAAGTGATCACCCGACGACCCGAACCGACGATACAGTCAGGGAATTTCAGATGAAGACCCGCGCATTCCTAACCCTCGGTCTGTCCACCCTCGCCTTTGCGGGATCGATGGCGGCATTCGGCGAAGGCAGCGCCTTTGCCGGTGCGTCGGACCCGACCAAGATGGCGCAGCAGAAGAACGACCTTGCGCGCAAGGCTCTGGCGCGCGGCGATGCGGAGGCGGCGGTGACGTTCGGCGAGGCGGCGGTGACGTACGATCCGGGCATGGTCGGCTATCGCGTGATGCTGGGCCAGGCGTATCTGAAGGCCGGCCGGTTCGTATCCGCCCGCGCAGCGTTCGGCGATGCGCTGGTACTGGAACCGACCAATGGCAAGGCGGCGCTGAACCTGGCGCTGGCCGAGATTGCCGTGGGCGACTGGGACGGCGCGCGGCGGACGCTGGATGCGCATGCCGCGACGATCCCGGTCCGGGACCGTGGCCTGGCGATCGCACTGGCGGGTGACCCTGCGCGCGCGGTCGAATTGCTCGGCACCGCGGTCCGGGCACCCGACGCAGACGCGAAGACGCGACAGAATTTCGCCCTTGCGCTGGCCCTGGCCGGTCGGTGGCAGGACGCAAAGACCGTCGCCGCGATGGACGTCGCCCCGGATCAACTGGACGCCCGCATCCTGCAATGGGCGGCGTTCGCCAACCCGACATCGGCGTCGGATCAGGTCGCATCGCTTCTGGGCGTCGTTCCCGTGGTCGATCCGGGCCAGCCGGTCGCGCTGGCACTGGCTCCGGCGGGCGACCGGAACGTCGCGCTCGCCGCTGCGGTACCGGTCGATACATTCATGCCGAAGGCCCAGCCCGAAGCAAAAGCCCAGCCCGAAGCGATGACCGTCGCGGCGGAACAGACCGGGCCGGTTCCCGAAACGTCCGAGCCGGTCATGGCATCGGTATCCAGCGTCAGCTTCGCGCCGCGTCGCGAGGTGGTGCAGATGCTACCGGCGCGGGCGGTGAACAGTGTCGCGGCGAAGATCCAGCCGACGTCTGCGGATGCGATCATCGCACGGTCGAAGTCAGCGGCGGCCGCCTTCGTCGTTGCAAAGCCCAAGTTTGCGCCGGGCGCTACAGTAGCCCCGGCCAAGGGCGGTTATTTCGTTCAGCTTGGTGCGTTCGAGAATGCCGCCGTCGCAAAGGATGCGTGGGTCCGGGCACGCCGCGTTGCGACCTTCGGTGGACAGGCGCCGTCGGGTGTGAACTTCGCAAGCAAGACGGGCACATTCTATCGCTTGTCGGTCGGCGGCTTCGCACGCGGCGAAGCGGATGCAATGTGCCGGACCTATCGTGCGAAGGGCGGCAAATGCTTCGTCCGCGCCGGGGCGGGCGACAGCGCCGCGGCGTGGCTAAAGGCGCCTGTGGCGACGCTCAAGCGTCCGGCCATGGTGGCTGGTACGTCGGGATCGAAGGGCAGCCGAAAGGGCTGACCGGCACGGGCGGTCAGACCAAAGCGGTCCCGCCTTTCCACAGCCGCAGCACCTTGCCCTGCACCGGCAGGCCGTCGAACGGCGTGTTTCCGGCCAACGCAACCATCTTGTCGCCATCGACCAGCCACGGTGCGCCCGCGTCGAACAGCATCAGATCGGCGGGCATGCCGACGCCAAGCGTCCCGGTTTCTAGCCCGAGGATGCGCGCGGGGGTGGCGGACAGCATCGTCACCAGCCGTTCCAGCGTGATCACACCGTCCCGCACCATACCGAGCGACAGCGCGAGCAATGTCTCGGCCCCAGCCATGCCGTTGGCCGAATCGGCGAAGGGCAGGCGCTTTTCCTCCGGACCCCGCGGGTCGTGGCCCGAACACAGGATATCGATCGTCCCGTCCGCCAATGCGGCAAGGCACGCCTGACGATCGGCTTCGTCTCGCAGCGGCGGCGACAGATGCGTGAAGGTGCGGAAATCCGTCATCGCGATATCCGACAGCAGCAAATGCGCGGGCGTGATTCCGCACGAGACGTGAACGCCGCGCCGCTTGGCCGCGCGGATCAGATCGAAGCCCGCCGCCGTGGTGACCTGACGGAAGTGCAGTCTTGCGCCGGTATCCTCCGCCAGCATCAGGTCGCGCGCGATGGCGAGCGGTTCGGCCAGCGCGGGCGCGGAGGGCAGACCCATCCGGGTCGCGGTTTCGCCTGCCGTGGCGACGGCGGTGCCGATGATGCCGCCATCTTCCGCCTGTGCGACGACGGTCAGGCCAAGATCGCCGGCATAGGCCAGCACTTTGCGCATCACGCCCGAATCCGCAATCCAGCGTTCGCCGGTGCCGACCGCCTTCGCGCCGGCGGCTGCGTTCATCGCCATTTCGGCCAGATCCTTGCCGGCCAGACCGCGGGTGGCGCCCGCGATCGGGTGGATCCATAGCCCGGGGCGGCCGATCAACGCGGCACGCTGCACCACGCCCGGTTCGTCCAGCACCGGCGTCTGGTCCGGCATCAGCCCGACGCGGACGATGCCGCCGGCGTGGAAGGCGGGAATGTCGATCGTGAAGACGCCCAGATCGATGATCGCGGGCGCCAGTGTCTTGCCCCGGCAATCGATCGTCGGGACGTCGCCAGGAATTTCGAACGTGCCGGTCGCCACGATCTCGCCATTGCGGACGAGCACGCCGCCCCGGCTGGTTCCTGCTGCAGGACAGACGAGTTCTGCGTTCAGCAGCGCGACATCGCGGCTCATGCCCAGCCCTCCACGCCGCGCGCCCGGCGGGTCAATACGTCGAGGCAGGCCATGCGGACGGCGACGCCCATCTCCACCTGTTCGGTGATCGCGGACTGTTCGGCATGATCGGCGACGGCGGAATCGATCTCGACCCCGCGATTCATCGGCCCGGGATGCATGACGAGCGCGCCGGGTTTCGCCTTGTCGAGGCGCTTGAGCGTCAGGCCGTAGCGCATGTGGAATTCGCGGTTCGAAGGCACGAAGCCACCCGCCATCCGCTCGTTCTGCAGCCGCAGCATCATGACGACGTCCGCCCCCTCCAGCGCGGCGTCGAAATCGGTGAAGGGCGTGACGCCCATCCGCTCGATCCCGGCAGGCATCAATGTTGAAGGCGCGCAGACGCGGACATCCGCGGCGAGCGCAGTAAGCGCCAGAATGTTCGACCGGGCAACGCGGCTGTGCAGTACGTCGCCGCAAATCACCACGCGCTGGTTGTGCACGCTGCCCCGGCGGCGGCGGATCGTCAGCGCATCGAGCAATGCCTGGGTCGGATGTTCGTGCGATCCGTCGCCTGCGTTCAACACCGGGCAATCGACCTTGTCCGCGATCAGCCGGACTGCGCCCGACGATCCGTGCCGGATGACGATCACGTCGGCGCGCATCGCGTTCAGCGTCATCGCGGTGTCGATCAGCGTCTCGCCCTTCTTCACGCTGGATTGGGCGGCATGCATGTTGACGACATCGGCGCGCAGGCGTTTGCCGGCGATCTCGAACGACAGCAGGGTGCGCGTGCTGTTTTCGAAAAAGGCGTTGATCTGCGTGAGACCGCGCAGGCGCTTGTCGTTCTTTTTGGTCGACCGGTTCGATCTCGACCCAGTGTTCCGCCTCGTCGAGCAGGAAGGTGATCTCATGCGGCATCAGGCCGGCAATGCCGGTCAGATGCCGGTGCGGGAAAACGGCGCTGCCCGGAAGGAGCGTCGCGGGGCTGTGATCCGATGCTGACATTAAGCCTGCGCGGTAACGGCGGCGGGGCTGGCGCGCAAGGTGCGGGGTGGGGGGCAGTGCGCTCAGCCGATCGTCACCAGCGCATCGATCGCGCCTTGCAGGATGTAAGCGGCGGCCATCTTGTCGACCAGTTCGGCACGCTTCGCGCGGGAGGCGTCCTGTTCGATCAGCGTGCGGGTGACGGCCTGGGTGGACCAGCGTTCGTCCCACATCAGGATCGGCAGGTTCAGATCCTCCATGTTGCGGGCAAAGGCGCGGCTCGACTGGCTGCGCGGGCTTTCGCTGCCGTCGAGGTGGAGCGGCAGGCCGATGACGATGCCGGTCACGCGCTGCTCCGCGATCAGTTGCGCGAGGGCGGTCTTGTCCTTCTGGAACTTGGTCCGGCGGATGAGCAAAGCGGGGGAGGCGAAGCTCCAGCCGGCATCGCACAAGGCCGTGCCGATCGTCTTCGTGCCGACGTCCAATCCGATCAGCCGCCCGGCGTTGGGCAGCGCGGCGTGGAAGGCGAGGCGATCCGTCGTGATCACCGGGCCGCCTCGAACGCCGCCAGCCGCCGTGCGACGTCGGCGCGGACGTTCACCCAGAACAGGCTGTAATCGTAGACGTGGTAGTTGTTGCCGGGCAGCACGTAATTGCCCATCGCGGGCGGCTCCCCGATCAGCAGGAAGCCACGCGGATCGCAGCGCGCCGGCACCGCACCCGCCTGTACCTGCGCGGTGTCCAGCTTCGCGGATGGAATGAGTGTGCCGAGGTTCGCCTGTGCCGGAGCCTTGGCATTGGCGGTTCCGGTCAGCGGGTTGGTGCAGACCATCGGCGTGCCGCGGCGCGATCGGCCGTCGAAGCCGGTCGTGCGGTCGTATGTGTCGAGGATCATCTTCGGATCGGCGGGCTCGGCGAAGCTTTGCCAGGACAGGATGCAGCCGGCCTGATCCGCCCGCGCGCATTCGGGCAGGCCCAGCGCGGTCAGATCGGTGGTGCGCGACACCGGCCAGCCGACGACATAGGCCGCGACGATGCGCTTCGCCAAAGGGGTGCCGGCAATCTTCTGGCGAAGCAGGCGGGTAAGGTGGAGCGCGCCCTGGCTGTGTCCGGCAAGGATGATCGGGCGATCGCCCGCTTCCTTCACGAACTGGTCGAACGCGGCGGATATGTCGCCATATGCAAGGTCGAGCGCCTGATTGGCGGCGGCGGCATCGGTCAGGAACGCGCCGAACGTCGCCTGGCGATAGCGCGGCGACCAGATCGCGCCGCTGCCGTTGAACGCAGTCGCCTGACCACGCAGGAACAGTTCCGCGCGGGCATTCGTCTCCGCATCGTCCAGCTTCGCATTCCAGTGCTTCGTGCCAAGAAACGATGTCGGGTGGATGTAGAAGACCGCGGCCGGCGCCTTTGGATCCGGCTTGTACCCCGGCGGCGTCCAGCGCGCCGCATCGGTCGCGCGGCGAGGGTAAGCGGGCCACATCTTCGGATCGGCATAGGCATTGGCCGCGACCGGAGCCTGCGATCCGAACTGCGCGGAGGGCACCGCCCACCAGCGGATGATCTCCACGCCGTAGAGACGGTAGGCGAAGGCGCCGGCGATCGTCAGCACGACGAGACATGCGAAGACATAGAGGAACTTGCGGGCCACCGTCGAACTCCATGATGCGGCGCGGCGATACGGTTGCGCGGCATGCGGCGAAATCCGTGCCGCATCGCTGCGGGCCTTGCAATCCGGAACGGGCGGCGGGTTCCGGCGGGCGGAAGCGTTCGAATAGGTTGCGCGGGCGCGGCGCGCTCTGCTAGCCGCGCGTCATGTCAGTAGATATCGCAACCGTGAAGAAGATCGCGAGCCTTGCCCGCATCGCGATCACCGAGGAAGAGGCCGCGCGGATTGCGCCGGAACTCGACAACATCATGGGCTGGATCGAGCAATTGGGCGAGGTGGACACGTCCGACGTCGCGCCGATGACCGCGGTGATCCCGAACCATCTGCGGCTGCGCGACGATGTCGTCACCGATGGCGGCGTCCGCGATGCCGTCCTGTCCAACGCGCCCCAAGCCGAACACGGCTTCTTCACCGTGCCGAAGGTGATCGAATAATGACCGAACTGACAAATCTGGGCGTCGCCGCGATCCGCGACGGCGTGCGCGAGGGAACGTTCTCCGCGCGGGAAGTGGCGGAGGCATTCAACGCGAACGTCGCCAAGGCGAAGGTGCTGAACGCGTTTCTGGTCGAGACGCCGGACCACGCGCTTGCCGCCGCCGATGCCGCCGACGCCGCACGTGCCGCTGGCGAAACGCCGAAGCCGCTGGCGGGCGTGCCGATCGGGATGAAGGACCTGTTCTGCACCAAGGGCGTCCCCTCGACCGCGGCGAGCCTGATTTTGGAGGGCTTTACCCCGCCCTATGAATCGACCGTTTCCGGCAAGCTGTGGGACGCGGGCGCGGGGATGCTCGGCAAGCTGAACATGGACCAGTTCGCGATGGGATCGTCGAACGAGACGTCGGCGTTCGGCAACGTCATCTCGCCGTGGCGGCGCAACGATGGCGGTAATGCCGCACTGGCGCCGGGTGGATCGTCGGGCGGGTCTTCCGCCGCGATCGCTGCGCGGTTGTGCCCCGCGGCGACCGGCACCGATACGGGCGGCTCGATCCGCCAGCCGGCGGCATTCGTCGGGATTTCCGGGATCAAGCCGACCTATGGCCGCTGCTCGCGCTGGGGCGTCGTGGCGTTCGCATCGTCGCTCGACCAGGCGGGGCCGATGGCGCGCGACGTGCGCGATTGCGCGATCATGCTGGAGGCGATGTCCGGGTTCGATCCGAAGGACGCAACGTCACTGGATCTCGCCGTGCCCAAATGGGAAGCGGGATTGTCGGGCGACCTTCGCGGCAAGCGGATCGGTATCCCCAAGGAATACCGCGTCGACAACATGCCCGCCGAGATCGACGCGCTGTGGCAGCAGGGGATCGCCTGGGCAAAGGATGCGGGCGCGGAGATCGTCGAGGTCTCCCTGCCGCACACCAAATATGCGCTGCCGGCCTATTACATCATCGCCCCGGCCGAGGCGTCGTCCAACCTCGCGCGCTATGACGGCGTGCGCTACGGCCTGCGCGACCTGCCAGAGGGGGCGGGGTTGCAGGACATGTACGCCGCAACGCGCGCCGCTGGCTTCGGACCGGAGGTGAAGCGCCGCATCATGATCGGCACCTACGTGTTGTCCGCGGGCTTCTACGACGCATATTTCACGCAGGCGTCGAAGGTCCGGGCGCTCATCGCGCGCGATTTCGACCGGGCATGGGAACAGTGCGACCTGCTGCTGACCCCGACCGCACCAAGCGCCGCCTTCGCGCTGGGAGAGAAGAGTGCGGACCCGATCGCCATGTATCTGAACGACGTCTTCACCGTGCCGTCCTCGCTCGCCGGCCTGCCCGCGATGAGCGTGCCGGGCGGGCTGGATTCGAATGGCTTGCCGCTGGGGCTGCAGATCATCGGCAAGGCACTGGACGAACAGGGCGTGCTGAACGCCGGACTGGCACTGGAAGAACGCGCCGGGTTTACCGCGCGGGCGGAGGCTTGGTGGTGAGCGCATATACTCTTCGCGGCAATACCGGCGATTGGGAGGTCGTGGTCGGCCTCGAAGTCCATGCGCAGGTCACGTCCAACGCCAAGCTGTTTTCGGGCGCGGCGACCGAATTCGGGGCAGAGCCGAATACGCAGGTCAGCCTCGTCGATGCGGCAATGCCCGGCATGCTTCCGGTGCCGAACCGCGAGTGCATCCGGCAGGCGGTGCGGACCGGCATGGCGATCGATGCGCAGATCAACACCTGGTCCCGCTTCGACCGGAAGAACTATTTCTACGCCGATCTTCCGCAGGGCTATCAGATCAGCCAGCTCTATCATCCGCTGGTGGGCGAGGGCGCGATCGACATCAGCCTGGACGAGAAGAACCCCGATGCCAGTGGCAAGCGCATCGGCGTCGAACGCATCCATGTCGAGCAGGATGCCGGCAAGCTGATGCACGACCAGCATCCGACCCGCTCCTATGTCGATCTCAACCGGTCGGGCGTGGCACTGATGGAAATCGTGTCGAAGCCGGATCTGGCCTCGCCGGCCGAGGCGGGGGCATATCTGCGCAAGCTGCGCGCCATCCTGCGTTATGTCGGGTCGTGCGACGGCAATATGGAAGAGGGGTCGATGCGCGCCGACGTTAATGTCAGCGTGCGTCGTCCGGGCGAGCCGCTGGGCACACGGACCGAGACGAAGAACGTCAATTCGGTGCGCTTCGTCATGGCGGTGGTCGAGCAGGAGGCCAAGCGCCAGATCGAAGTGATCGAGGATGGCGGCAAGATCGTTCAAGAAACGCGTCTGTACGATCCCGATCGCAACGAGACGCGGTCGATGCGGTCGAAGGAAGACGCGCACGATTACCGCTACTTCCCCGATCCCGACCTGTTGCCGCTGGAACTCGACCAGGCGTTTCTGGACGAATGCCGCGCGAGCCTGCCCGAACTGCCCGATGCCAAGCGTGCGCGGTACGAGGCGCTGGGCGTCACGCCCTATCATGCCGCAGTGCTGACCGCGGAGGTCGAGAATGCGCGCTGGTTCGACAGTCTGCTGGAAACGGGCGCGAAGCCGGTCGCCGCGGCGAACTGGGTCACGTCCGAACTGTTCGGCGCGCTCAACCGGCTGGGGAAGGATATCGGCAGCTCCCCGATCACGCCCGACGGCGCGGCGGAACTGCTCGCCCTGGTTGCGGACGGCACGTTGTCGGGCAGTCTCGCCAAGCAGGTGTTCGAGATCATGCTGGAGACCGGGCAGGGCGCCGGTGCCGTGGTCGAGGAGCGCGGCCTGAAACAGACCAGCGATACGGGCGAGATCGAAAAGGTGATCGCCAACGTGATGGCCGCAAACGCCGACAAGGTCGCCGATTACCGCGGCGGGAAGGACAAACTGTTCGGATTCTTCGTCGGCCAGACGATGAAGGCGATGGGCGGCAAGGCCAATCCGGGCGTCGTCAACGACTTGCTGAAGACTGCCTTGGGATAAGGCCGGTATCAGCAGGACGAGAGTTTCGATCCTCTTGCGGCGCCCGCGCGCGGCATTATTCTGATCCCCGGGGCGCACGAATCGTGTTTGCGCAATAGGGGGATTTCAATGAGGATCCGGAATTACTCGGCCGCGTTTGCGGCTGCGACGCTCGTGCTGGGTGAGGCGTCGGTGACGGCGCAAAAGGCCGGGACTGTTGGCGGGACAGCGACCTATCTTGCGGATAGTGCTTCGCCGTTCGGACCGCCGCCAGCGGCTGATGACGATGCCAAAATTGCGATGCCCGATCTGGCCTTCAAGGCGGACGTGACGACCGATGCCAATTTCGACAAATATTACGCTTTCCGGCGTGCCAATACCGACTTCAAAACGGCTTATGCCGATATCGCGGAGTGCGACAGCTACGCGCGCGGATTGCAGAGCGGGATCGGGTATGTTGCGACGCCATACCCTTATGTCGGGACGATGGCGGGGGCAGTCGGCGGCGCGATCGGCAATGCGATGGCTGTTCTGATCTTCGGATCGGCCGAAAAACGTCGACTGCGGCGGGTCAACATGCGCACCTGCATGCACTTCAAGGGCTATAACCGATATGGTCTGTCCAAGGACGTCTGGGACAAATTCAATTTCGAAGAGGGGATCGGCAGCGTCACCGAGAAGAAGCGATATATGTATCTGAAGCAGCAGGCGATGGTCGCCTCGTCAGGCAATCTTCAGGGAAAGGTGTTGGGCCTGTGAAGATCATCATGCTTGCCGCGATCGCGGCGGTTTCTACCGTCACCCCGGCGTTCGCAAAAGAAAAGCCGCCTGTCTTCGTCGTCACTGCGCCGGTGAAGGACAAGCCGGTCGTGACGATCGATCCTGCCAAGGCCTATATTTTATTGCGCAGCGATAATCCGGTACCGCTGTACCTGATGAAGGTGCCGACTGCGGAGGATCAGGCGCTTTATGATAAAACCCGCGCTGCAGCTTTTGTCGAGGCGCGCCAGAAGTACGAGAAAAAGCAGGCGAGCTATCTGAAGGCGAAAGCCGAGGCGGTGAAGACACCGGGTTTGAGCGTTCCCGAAGAACCGGTCGAGCCGACCGACGCGAACTTCGAATTCGTTCCGTTTGAGATGTTGGCCAGTGTTGGTATCGGCCCTACCAACCGACTTTCGAAATCGAAGGATGTATCGACCTATCTGCAGGAAGTTACGCCGGGGACATACCGCGTATATGGTCAAATGCTGGTGATGAACGGCACAGCTGGAGGTAGTTGCTTCTGCATGGGCAGCGTAAAGTTCGATGCCCCAGCCGGTAAGATCGTTGACCTCGGCGTGATTGATAAGGCGGACAAGGTCGAGAAGGTTTCGGGCGATTCGTCACAGCCGGTACTGATCGGGGAGAAACCGCTGTTCCGGTCGGCAGGGCCTGGCGAAACGCTTGATCCGCGAATAATTAACCAGACCGTCGTTGCAGCCAAATTCATGCCGGTGGGCAAACTGCCGAACTATTTCGGGCTGACGATCACGCGGATTCCCGAGATGTCGGGGGTGTTTCGCTATGATCGCGACCGGATGATCGATCTTACGACAGGATCATAAAAGGGAGCCATCTGGCTGATGGCTCCTTTTCAATTACTGCGCGTCGTCGTCCTGGTTCTTGACGACGCCGCCGGTTCCGCCAACGCCGTCGAAATCGCCGGGTGAGGTGAAGGCGTCGGGTTCCTTGCCGCCTTCGCCGCGTTCCACCGCATCCTTCCGGGCATCAACCATCTGTTGCAGGTCGCTGCGGTCGTCCGCGCTGTCGGTCGGCTGGTTGGAGTCTTCGGTCATGTCCGTTCCTCAGGCGTTGGGCGCGAAGGGCGCTTCGTCATAGGGCTGTGCGGGGGCCACGCCGGGGTTGGCATCGGGTGTCGCGTCGGGCACGTCGATGTCCGGTTGCGGAGACGGCAGCTCGGTCGGAGCAGGATCGGGCTGGGCCGGCTGGGTCGGGAACGGGGGCAATTCGGTCGGGGGCGTGGTGGCCATGATCGTCTCCTCTGCGCACCCAACGCACCGCGGCGGGGAGGGTTGCCGAGGGCGGCGAAAGCAGGGCCGCACGGTGGGGAAAAGGCCAATGCGCGATGCAGCTTGCCCCCGGCCCACCTGTTGCTATAGACGCCGCCGACCTGCGGTGTCCTATGTGCGGGCGTGGCGGAACTGGTAGACGCGCTTGGTTTAGGTCCAAGTATCGCAAGATGTGGGGGTTCGAGTCCCTTCGCCCGCACCAGTCCTTCGCGTTATGGGCGAAGGATGCCGCGCAAGAAATATTCCTGAAAAGGCGTGAGAGTTGAAATGCAGACTGTCGAGACGTTGAACGAAGGCCTGAAGCGCGCCTACACCCTGACGATCACCGCCAAGGATATCGATTCGAAGGTCGATGCCGAACTGAAGCGCGTCGCGCCGCAAGTGCGTATGCCCGGCTTCCGCCCCGGCAAGGTGCCGGCGAACCTTGTGCGCAAGATGCACGGGCCGTCGCTGATGCAGGATGCGCTCAACAGCTCGATCCAGGAAGGCATTCAGACGCTGATCGCCGAACAGCGCATCCGCCCCGCGATGCAGCCTTCGGTCAGCCTCGACGACTATGAACCGGGCCAGGACGCCGCGGTGAAGGTAGAGATGGAAGTCCTGCCGGACGTGCCGACTCCTTCGATCGACGGTCTGAAGCTGGAGCGCCTGACGGTGCCGGCGGACGAGGCTTCGGTCCAGTCGCAGTTGCAGAAGTTCGCCGACCAGCAGAAGTCGTGGGATGATGCCGACGCCGGCTACGAAGCCAAGACGGGCGATCTCGTCACGGTCGATTTCGTCGGCAAGACGATGGACGGCGTCGCGTTCGAGGGCGGCACCGGTTCCGACATGGCGATCGAGATCGGGCAGGGCCGTCTGATCCCGGGTTTCGAGGATCAGGTCGTCGGTGTGAAGGCTGGCGACGAGAAGCAGATTTCTGTGACATTCCCGGAAGAATATCAGGCGAAGGACCTCGCCGGTAAGCCCGCGACGTTCGATCTGGTCGTCAAGTCGGTGAAGACCGCCGGCGACACCAAGATCGACGATACGCTGGCGACGTCGCTGGGACTCGAAAGCCTCGAACAGCTTTCGGGCTTGCTGAAGGGCCAGATCGAGCAGGAGCTGAACGGCCTCACGCGCACGTACATGAAGCGCAAGCTGCTCGACCAGCTGGCCGAGGGTCACGATTTCCCGGTGCCGCCGTCGATGGTCGAGGCCGAATTTTCGCAGATCTGGTCGCAGCTTGAGCATGAAGCGACGCATGAAGAAGATCCGGAAGCTGCGCTGGCCGAGATGGAAGGCGAGCGCGACGATTACCGCAAGATCGCCGAGCGCCGCGTGCGCCTGGGCCTGCTCCTGTCCGAGATCGGCCAGGCGAACGGGATCGAGGTTTCCTCGCAGGAAATGAACCGCCTGATCGCGCAGGCCGCGCAGCAATACGGCCCGGAAGATCGCAAGCGCTTCATCGAATACGTCCAGCAGGAGCCGATGGCGGCCGCGCAGCTTCGCGCACCGTTGTATGAGGACAAAGTCGTCGATTTCCTGTTCGAGAAGGCAGAGATCAGCGACCGCGAAGTGACGCGCGAAGAGCTGGAAGCGGCGATCGAATCGGAAGAGGGTTTCTCGTCCGGCACGCACACGCACGATCACGACAATCACAAGCCGAAGGGCAAGAAGGCGAAGAAGGCCGAGCCTGCCGAGGGCGAAGCCGCAGCGGACGCCGGTGCCGACGCACCGACCGAAGCGAAGGCCAAGCCGGCCAAGAAGGCCGCAGCCAAGAAGACCGAAGCGGCCGATATCGAGCCCGCCGCACCTGGCGACGAGCTGGTCGAGGCCGCACCGAAGAAGAAGGCGGCTACCAAAAAGGCGCCAGCAGTAGCTCCGGCCGATGTCGCGACCGAACTGACGACATCGTCGCCGGTCGCGGCCGAGGCCGCGGAAGGCACCGAAGCCGCCGACGCCCCGGTAAAGAAGCCACGCGCGAAGAAGCCGGCGGCAGACAAGGGCTGAATACGGCCATAAATCTCACAGGCAGGGACATCTTGAGACCTTCCGGTTACGCTTGCGTAATCGACTGATTTCAGATGCGCCCCGCCGGTCGGAGCGACGAGGGCCGGGGTGACCAACGATATGATTGCCCCGCCCCGGATCGCCGTCCTGCTTCCCTGCTACAATGAGGAAGCCGCCATCGCGCAAACGGTGGCGGGGTTTCGGTCGGTCCTGCCGACGGCCGACATCTATGTTTACGACAATAACAGCCGCGATCGGACGATGCAGGTCGCGCGGGAGGCCGGGGCGATCGTCCGGCTGGAGCGGATCCAGGGCAAGGGCGCCGTCGTCCGGCGGATGTTCGCCGATGTCGATGCGGATATCTACATCATGGCGGATGGCGACGCGACCTATGACGCGACGGCGGCGCCGGCGATGATCGCGCGGATGCTGGACGAGCAGCTAGACATGGTGGTGGGCTCGCGCGTCACGCAGGAGACGGCGGCATATCGGCGCGGACACCAACTGGGCAACCGCGCGATGACCGGGCTGCTCGCGCAACTGTTCGGTCGCAGTTTCACCGACATCTTTTCTGGATATCGCGTATTTTCGCGCCGCTTCGTCAAGAGCTTCCCGGTGCTGTCGGCCGGGTTCGAGATCGAGACGGAGATCAGCGTGCACGCGCTGGAACTGAAGATGCCGACGGGCGAGATCGAGACGCCGTATTTCGCCCGGCCCGAGGGGTCCGTGTCGAAACTGAGCACCTATTCCGACGGCTTCCGCATCCTGCGCACGATCGCCACTTTGTACCGGATCGAACGGCCGGTGCTGTTCTTCGGCGTCATCGCCGCAATTTTCGCGGCCGTCGCGCTGATCCTGTCGATACCGCTGATTCTGACCTATATGGACATAGGGCAGGTACCGCGGTTCCCCACCGCTATCCTGATCACCGGGCTCGGCATTCTGGCGGCGCTCAACATCTTTGCCGGGCTGATCCTGGACACGGTGGTGCGGGGGCGGCGGGAAATGCGCCGGCTGGCCTATCTGTCGCACCGCGCGCCGGGTGGTGTCGACCGCAGGACTTGAACTCGTTTCCGCCAAGGCCGATGTATGCGTTTCGCCGTTATGGCACCTTTGGGGCATAAGGACTGAAACTCTCCATGCATAATCCGTTCGAAACCGGTAATTTCGCACCTCCGGGGTTCCGCGCAGATCCTATCACCGGCGGCCTCGTGCCGATCGTGATCGAGCAATCGAACCGCGGCGAGCGTAGCTTCGACATCTATTCGCGCCTGCTGCGCGAACGCATCATTTTCGTGACCGGCGGCGTGGAGGACCATATGGCCTCCGTGATCACGGCACAGTTGCTCTTCCTGGAGTCCGAAAACCCCAAGAAGGACATCTTCATGTACATCAACTCGCCGGGCGGCGTGGTGACGGCCGGCATGGCGATCCATGACACGATGCAGTACATCCGTCCGCGCGTCGGCACGGTGTGCATCGGGCAGGCCGCGTCGATGGGCAGTTTCCTGCTGGCTGCGGGCGAGCCGGGGATGCGCGTCGCGCTGACCAACGCCCGCATCATGATCCACCAGCCTTCGGGCGGTGCGCAGGGAATGGCCAGCGACATCCAGATCCAGGCGCAGGAAATCCAGCGCATCAAGAACCGGATGAATTCGCTGTACGCGCAATATACCGGCAAGCCGATCGAGGAGATCGAGAAGGCGATGGATCGCGACACGTTCCTGGAAGCAGCCGAGGCCAAGGCCTTCGGCCTGATCGACGAGGTGTTCGACAAGCGTCCTGCCGTCGCGGACGACAGCGGCAGCACGCCGGCCCTTCCATCGACGTAAGGCGCTGATTTTTAAGACCGTTATTGCTATTGTACGATCGAAGGCGGGCGGCCTAAGATGGCTGCCCGCACTAGCGCGCGGAAATTCGCGCGAAGGATGGATTGAATGACCAAGTTGAGCGGCGGCGATTCGAAAAGTACGCTTTATTGCTCGTTCTGCGGCAAGTCGCAGCACGAGGTGCGCAAGCTGATCGCCGGCCCGACCGTGTTTATCTGCGATGAATGCGTCGAGCTGTGCAACGACATCATCCGTGAGGAGACCAAATCGGCTCTCGTCAGCAAAAAGGACGGTGGCGTTCCGACGCCGCAGGAAATCTGCGACGTGCTGGACGATTATGTCATCGGCCAGAAGCGCGCCAAGCGCGTGCTGTCGGTGGCGGTGCACAACCACTATAAGCGCCTGAACCACGGCCAGAAGGGCGCGGACGTCGAGCTTGCCAAGTCGAACATCCTGCTTGTCGGGCCGACGGGCTGCGGCAAGACGCTGCTGGCGCAGACGCTGGCCCGCATCCTCGACGTGCCGTTCACGATGGCCGATGCGACGACATTGACCGAGGCCGGCTATGTCGGCGAGGATGTCGAGAACATCATCCTAAAGCTGTTGCAGGCGTCGGATTACAACGTCGAGCGTGCCCAGCGCGGCATCGTGTATATCGATGAGATCGACAAGATCAGCCGTAAGGCCGAAAACCCGTCGATCACGCGCGATGTTTCGGGCGAAGGCGTGCAGCAGGCGTTGCTGAAGCTGATGGAAGGCACCACCGCGAGCGTCCCGCCGCAGGGTGGCCGCAAGCATCCGCAGCAGGAATTCCTGCAGGTCGACACGACGAACATCCTGTTCATCTGCGGCGGTGCATTCTCGGGTCTCGAGAAGATCATCGCGGATCGTCAGCAGGGCAAGTCGATCGGGTTCGGGGCTTATGTCGCGACTCCAGAAGAACGTCGCACGGGCGAAGTGCTCAAGTCGGTCGAGCCGGAGGATCTGCTGAAGTTCGGGTTGATCCCGGAGTTCGTCGGTCGTCTGCCGGTCATCGCGACGCTGGAGGATCTCGACGTGCCTGCGCTCGTGACGATCCTGACCGAGCCGAAGAACGCCCTGGTCAAGCAGTATCAAAAGCTGTTCGACATGGAGGATGTGAAGCTCGGCTTCACCGACGACGCCTTGGTCACGGTCGCCAAGAAGGCGATCGATCGCAAGACTGGTGCGCGCGGCCTGCGTTCGATCCTGGAAGGCATTCTGCTCGACACGATGTTCGACCTGCCCGGGATGGATTCGGTCGACGAGGTGATGATCGACGGCGACGTAATCGAGGGCCGCAAGGAGCCGATCCGCGTCTATGCCAAGAAGGAAAAGAGCGGCGCGGCCTGATCCCCGCCAGCCCTCCAACGCCATACCGGACCCGCGTCGACCATGTGGTCGGCGCGGGTCTTTTTTGCTCATCGTCGTTTGTCTTACATTCGCGACTCCAATCGGGTCGCGTTCGTATCGCCGTTCACTATGCTAGGTTTCGCGTCATGAATCGTTCGCCCTTACAGCCGATCTGGTCCCTCGCCTTGCCGCCGCTCGGCGTTCTGGCGGTGTTCCTGTCGCTGGGGTCGATGGGAGCGATCGGCGTTGCGGCGGCGGCGTTGATCCTGATCGGATCGGTGCTCGCCGCGGTCCATCATGCCGAGGTCGTCGCACACCGCGTCGGCGAGCCGTTCGGGACGCTGGTCCTGGCGGTATCGGTGACGGTGATCGAGGTGTCGCTGATCGTGTCGTTGATGCTTGCGGAAGGCGCGCAGGGCACGACGCTGGCACGGGATACGGTGTTCGCCGCGATCATGATCATCCTGAACGGCATCGTCGGCCTGTGCCTGCTGGCGGGCGCGGCGCGACATCACGAACAGCGTTTCGTGCAGCGCGGGGTGAGCGCGACGCTGGCGGTCCTCGCCGCGATGGCGGTGCTGTCGCTGATCCTGCCGAACTTCACCTGGACGGTGCCGGGGCCGGTCTATTCGAACAGCCAGTTGGTGTTCGTCGCGATCACGTCATTATTGCTCTACGGCACGTTCGTGCTGGTCCAGACGGTGCGGCACCGCGACTATTTCCTGCCCTCGACCACCGGGGCATTGCCGCGGGACGCGCATGCGGACCAGCCATCGGCGAACACCGCATGGGTGGCGTTCGGCCTGTTGCTGGTCGCGCTGGTCGCCGTCGTGCTGTTGGCTAAGGGTCTCGCGCCGACGCTGGAAGCCGGGGTGCGCGGGGCGGGCTTGCCTCTGACCCTCGTCGGTGTCGCCATCGCGGCCCTGGTGTTGGCGCCCGAGAGCCTTGCGGCTTACCGCGCGGCGAAACGTAACCGGCTCCAGACCAGCCTGAACCTCGCGCTCGGATCGGCTCTCGCGACGATCGGGCTGACGATTCCGAGCGTGGCCGCCGTTTCGCTCATCCTCGATCTGCCGTTGACGTTGGGGATCGATTCGAAGGGGATCACGCTGCTCGCGCTGTCGCTTATGGTGTCGATCCTGTCGCTGGGAACGGGGCGGACGACGGTGCTGCAAGGCGTGGTGCATCTGGTGATCTTCGCGGCGTATCTGTTCACCACGATCGTGCCGTGAGCCCCCGACGCAGCTAGTCGGGGCTGCCTTGTGCCGCCAGCCGCTCCAGCCACGCCTTCGCCTGTTTCGGCTCGCCGACCGCGCTGGCATCCGCACGGCCGCGTGACGCGAGAAAGGCGGGGTGAAGGGCGAACGGTTCGATCCCCAATTGTCCGCGCATCTTGTCGATCGACCCGGCCAGATCGTCCAGCTCGGTAAGCACGGGGGCGACGCGCGCCGCCATCTGCTTGTCCCTGGTATGGCCGAACAAGCCCCAGCGCCCGCGCGCGCAATCCTCCAGCGCAGTGATCAGAAGCGCGCGATATTCCTGTTCCTCGGCCTCGCGGCGGAGATCGAGTTGTTCGAGCCGGTCTGCCTTCGCCATGTCAGGCAAACCCCGGTGCGCAGCGTTCGACGGGGAATGTGCGGCTGATCATTGGCCATCCTTCGGCTTGGTTTTTTGCGCCGCTTGCCACGCCTGCATGCCTTCGATCGCGACGGATCGCCGCAACACGCGCGCCATCGGGTCGATGACGACATGCGCGTCCGGAGCGATGGACACGCTGTCCCTGCCGCCCGTCATGGCCAGCCGCTGCACGCGGCCGTCGACTTCGATCTCGATCGGCATGGGGAAGGGCAGGGCGTTCGGCGTCTTCCATGAGAGCGTCAGCGTTCCCCGCTGCGTGTCTCGATCAGCTCCGGCAGCGCCGCCTGACGCAGATAGACGTCGAAGAACCAGCGATAGTCCTTGCCGGTCACTTTCGCGACGTACCGCTCATATTCGCGCGAATTGGTGAAGCGGGGTGTGAAGTTGCCGGGTCGCGGATCGGTCCGGCCATAGACCGCCAGCCGCGTGACGTCGAAAAAGTCCTTGTCGCCGATCAGGTTGCGCAACGTGTGCAGCAGCCACGATCCCTTGACGTAGATATCGCCACCCGGCCCGCCGCGATCGGTGGTATAGACGTCTTCCTCGGTCCGCGGCTTGCCGGAGACGAGCGGGGCGAGGTTCAGCACCGTTTCGCGCGATTTCTGGAGCATCGCGAGATAGCGCGCATCGCCCTCGCGCCATTTGCCGTAGGCCGGCTGCATGTAGGACGCATATCCTTCGTGCAGCCACATATCGTCCCAGTCGGCGACGGTCATCTGGTTGGCGAACCATTCATGCGCGAATTCGTGCTGGAACAGCCAGTCGAACCCCTCCGCCGCCTTGGCATAGTCGTTGCCGTAGGCGTTGATCGTCTGGTGTTCCATGCCCTTGTGCGGGGTTTCGACGACGCCGACCTTCTCGTCGCCGAACGGATAGGGGCCCACCGCGCTTTCGAAGAAATCGAGCGTCGGGGCGAATTCCGCGAACAGCGCCTCGGCCTGTTTTCGTTCGCCCGGCAGATACCAGTAGAACATCGGGATCGTGTTGCCGAAACGGCTTTTGTAGCCGCCCTCGATCACCTCATACGGCCCGACATTAAGGGCGGGCGCATAGGCGTTCGGATTCTTGACGCGCCAGTTCCACGTCGTGCGCCCATCGGGCAAGGTCGACATGCCCAGGAACACGCCGTTCGATGGCGCCTTCAGGCCCTTCGGCACGGTGATGTGCAGGTCCATCACCCCCGGCTCTGCGGTCGGCGTGTCCATGCACGGCCAGAACAGGTCGCATCCCTCGCCCTGCACCGCGGTCGCGACCCAGGGGGACCCGTCCGGCGTATGCGACCAGACGAAGCCGCCGTCCCACGGCGCACGCACGGCGACATGCGGGCGCCCGCCATAGCTGATCCGCGCGGTGACTTTCCCGCCGGCGGCGACGCGACGGGGCAGCTTGATCGTCAGCACGCCGTCCGGGTTGCTCCACGCCTTGAACGGCAGGGCGACACCATCGATATCGATACCGTCGACGGGCAGGTTGCGGTCCAGATCGACGATCAGGCGCGACAGCGGCGCGCGGGCGGTGAAATTCAGCGTGCCGACCGCCCCGATCGTCTCCGTCTCGGGCATGATTTCGATCGCGAGATCGACGCTGTCCAGCTGTTGCCGCATCTGTTCCGGATTGACCGGGCCGCCGGACTTCTGCGTCTGCGGTGTGATGTCGGGCTTGCCGCGCTCGGCCGATCCCGGGGCGGCGGGAAGCGTCGTCACCAGCGTCGCGGCGGACACCGCCAGCATCGCACGGCGAATGCGAAGCGAGATTGATGGATCGGCAACCATCACCATATAAGATACGTAAAGCGCCCCGTTGGGCGCACCGGAGTATGCATGACCCAATCCTATCCTGTCTTGCCATTACGTGACATCGTTGTTTTCCCGCACATGATCGTGCCGTTGTTCGTCGGACGCGACAAGTCCGTCGCCGCGCTGGAATCGGCAATGAATGCCGACAAGGAAATCTTCCTCGTCGCCCAGCTGGATCCGGCCGAGGACGATCCCTCGCGCGACGATCTGTACGACCTGGGCGTGACCGCCACCGTGCTGCAATTGCTCAAGCTGCCGGACGGCACCGTTCGCGTGCTCGTGGAGGGCAAGCGTCGCGCGCGTCTGGATAGTCTGGTCGAGGGTGATGCGTTCCTGACCGCGTCCGTCGAGACACTGGACGGCGATGACGGCGCGGAGGAACTCGACGCCGCCGCCGATTCGATGAGCAATGAACTTGCCGCGCTGATGCGGTCGGTCGTCGACCAGTTCGAGAATTATGCGAAGCTGAACCGCAAGTTGCCGGCGGAAACCGCGGTGCAGCTGAACGAGATCGACGATGCGTCGCGGCTCGCCGATGCGGTCGCCGCGAACATCTCCGTCAAGGTCGCCGACAAGCAGTCGCTGCTGACCGAGATGGATCCTGCGCGCCGGCTGGAGATGGTGTTCGGCTTCATGGAAGGCGAACTTGGCGTTCTTCAGGTCGAAAAGAAGATCAAGAGCCGCGTCAAGCGCCAGATGGAGAAGACGCAGCGCGAATATTACCTCAACGAACAGTTGAAGGCGATCCAGCGCGAACTCGGTAACGAGAGCGAGGAAGGCGAAGGCGACGAGATCGCCGAGCTGACCCAGAAGATCGCGACGCTGAAGCTGAGCAAGGAAGCGCGCACCAAGGCGACGGGCGAACTCAAGAAGCTGAAGACGATGGCGCCGATGAGCGCCGAGGCGACGGTGATCCGCAATTACCTCGACGTGTTGCTCGGCTTGCCCTGGGCCAAGAAGTCCAAGGTCAAGAAGGACATTGCGGCGGCGCAGGCGGTGCTGGATCAGGACCATTATGCGCTGGAGAAGGTCAAGGACCGGATCGTCGAATATCTTGCGGTCCAGGCGCGCACCAACAAGCTGAAGGGGCCGATCCTGTGCCTCGTCGGCCCGCCGGGCGTGGGCAAGACGTCGCTGGGCAAGAGCATCGCCAAGGCGACCGGGCGCGAGTTCATCCGCCAGTCGCTGGGCGGCGTGCGCGACGAGGCCGAGATTCGCGGCCATCGCCGGACCTATATCGGATCGCTTCCGGGCAAGATCGTCACCAACCTGAAAAAGGCCGGTACGTCGAACCCGCTGTTCCTGCTCGACGAGATCGACAAGCTGGGTCAGGATTTCCGCGGCGATCCCGCTTCGGCTCTGCTCGAAGTGCTGGATCCGGAACAGAATGCAAAGTTCCAGGATCACTATCTGGAGGTCGATTACGACCTGTCGGACGTGATGTTCGTGTGCACGGCGAACTCGCTGAACCTGCCGCAGGCGTTGCTCGACCGCATGGAGATCATCCGGCTGGAGGGCTATACCGAAGACGAGAAGGTCGAGATCGCGGAACGGCATCTGTTGGAAAAGCAGATCGAGGCGCACGGACTGAAGAAAGGCGAGTTCGAGCTGACCAAGGAAGGTCTGCGCGCGCTCATCCAGTTCTACACCCGTGAAGCCGGCGTTCGCACGCTGGAGCGCGAGATCGCCAAGCTGGCGCGCAAGGCGTTGCGCCAGATCCTGGAGGGCAAGACGAAGAGCGTGACGATCACGCCCGACAACCTGTCCGAGTTCGCCGGCGTGAAGAAATTCCGCCACGAACTTGGCGAGGAGGAGAACCAGATCGGTGCCGTCACGGGGCTGGCCTGGACCGAGGTCGGCGGCGAGTTGTTGACGATCGAGAGCGTGACCGTGCCGGGCAAGGGCCATGCGAAGGTCACCGGCAAGCTGGGCGACGTGATGAAGGAGTCGATCGACACCGCGCTCAGCTTCGTCAAGGCGCGCGCTCCGAGCTATGGAATCAAGCCGAGTCTCCTCAATCGCAAGGACATACACATCCATCTTCCCGAAGGTGCGGTGCCCAAGGATGGGCCATCCGCGGGTATCGGCATGGTAACGGCGATCGTTTCCACTTTGACGGGAATCGCGGTGCGTCGCGAGATCGCGATGACCGGCGAGGTGACCCTGCGTGGTCGCGTGCTGCCGATCGGCGGGCTGAAGGAGAAGCTGCTCGCGGCGCTTCGTGGCGGTATCAAGACAGTGCTGATCCCGGCGGAAAACGAGAAGGATTTGGCGGACATCCCCGCTAACATCCTGAACGGGCTGACGATTATTCCGGTCAAGCATGTCGATGAAGTGCTCAAGCTGGCCCTGACCGAGACGTTGACGGCGATCGACTGGACCGATGCGGACGAGCTGGCGGCGTTGCCGCCGGCGGGTGTCGCGCCGGCCGGCGGGGAACTCCACCACTGATAAACACTGCGGCGCGTCGACCACGGCGCGCCGCATTTGTGCGATCAAGCGTACGGGGCCCCGTCATTTTGTTTTGACAGCCCCGTTACGAACGGCCTTATTGCGCCACCGGCTTCGGGCCGGGAATCATTCTCAGTATCGTTAGCGGGGGCATTTTGGCATGAACAAGCAGGAATTGATCGGATCGGTGGCCGATACGTCGGGCCTGAGCAAGGGCGACGCAAGCAAGGCCGTCGAGGCGGTCTTCGATGCGATCTCTGCCTCGCTCAAGAAGGGCGACGAAGTGCGCCTCGTCGGTTTCGGTACGTTTTCCGTCAGCAAGCGCAAGGCGTCGACCGGGCGCAACCCGCGCACCGGCGAGCCGATGACGATCAAGGCATCGACCCAGCCGAAGTTCAAGGCTGGCAAGGGCCTGAAGGACGCGGTGAACTGATCGATCGGACGTGCATGCGGGGCTGGACAAATCCGCCGCGCAGGCACTAAGGCGTTTTCATCAGGGCGGCGGCAACGTCGCCCTGTTCCGTTCCGGGCCTCGTATCGAATGATGCGCGGCCCGAACGGTGCAACGGATGGGCGCGTAGCTCAGCGGTAGAGCACACCCTTCACACGGGTGGGGTCACAGGTTCAATCCCTGTCGCGCCCACCATCCGACAAAGCCCGCCGGTCGTTCGCGACCGGCGGGCTTTTGCGTTTTCGCTGTCGTGTTTGTCGCACGATCAAGGCGGCATCTGCCTTCTTTCCAAACCATCCAACTTTCAGCCCCCCGCCGTTCGTTTCGAGCGCAGTCGAGAAACCGTCCAATGGGATGCCGGATGGTTTCTCGACTGCGCTCGAAACGAACGGGAGGGGGCGGTTACGGAACAGATCCGAAGATTATCGACAGGCCGCATGCCAGAAACCGCCTGCCAACCGTCCGAGTCCGGCACCTTACCCGCCGAACCGTCACACCCCCGTAACAACCGTAACAATTCCGTCATGCCGACGTCATCTCTCCGTCTTCGAAACCGCGTCCTGCCGTCACACCGCGCCCCTAGTCGCGTCCTGCAGCCGGCAGGGGGATGATCCGAGTCGTGTTGCCGGGCAGCGTGCCCGCCAGGTGCAACCCGGCGAAACAGCCGGATCGGAGAAATTCATGTCTAGCTTCAAGCGGTTCGGCCTCGTCCTGATGAGCAGCAGTGCGGCCCTCGCGCTCAACGGTTGCAGCGGCGCCAGCGACGTCGCCTCGCCGGGTGCCGGTTCGGTCGTAATCAACGTGCCGACCACGCCGACCACGCCGCCGACGACCCCGACGACGCCGACCGCGATCACAGCCGCGCAGTTCGCTGCGGCCACCACCGTGAACGATATCACGATCACTGCCGAGGAACAGCTTGCGCTGGTCAATGCGGGCACGAACAACAACGTCAATGGCACGAACATGCTGAACGGCGTGTACCCGACCGTCGCGACCTCGCTGACCCCGGCGATGGACCCGTCGACGATCAACGCTTTCTTCACCAGCACCAACTTCGTCGGTGCGCTGAACGGCCCGACCGATACGGCGTTCCAGGGCTGGACCTGCAATTCGACCACGGCCGACTTCGGCGGGTCGGGTGCGCGATGCACCTCGGTTCCGGCGATCGGTTCGGGCGGTGCGACGGCGGTGTGCCCGACCGGCACGATCGACGACGGCGTCCTGATGAACGGGACTGCCAGCACCGGATTCAAAGCCTGTCGTCTGCCGACGGTCATTACCGGCACGCTGAACCTGCCGAAGATTGCCGGTGTGTTCTATCGTCTGCGCGGCCAGACCGAAGTGGGCACGGATGTCGGGACGACCGGCGCGGACTCGGGCGCAGTGCTGAATATCGAACCTGGCGTCGTCATCGCTGCGGATTCCACCGAACCGACCAGCGATCTGCTGCTCGTCAACCGCGGCGCAAAGATCAACGCGGTCGGCACCGTCGCCAACCCGATCATCTTCACTGCGCAAGCGAATTTGATCACAAACGGGGTTAGCGACGCAGTGCAGGGGCAGTGGGGCGGGGTGATCCTGCTCGGCCGTGCGCCGGTCGGCGTCTGCGCAGCCGGCACCGGGCCGAACAATGCCGCCGGAACCAGCACCACCTGCCAGCAGGCGATCGAGGGCGTCACCGGACGCTTTTATGGCGGTCCGACCGCCGCGGACAGCAGCGGCAATTTCCAGTACGTCCAGATCCGCTTCAGCGGCATAGCGATCAGCGACGGTAACGAATTGCAGGGCCTGACGCTTGGCGGCACCGGTTCGGGTACGGTCATCGATCACGTGCAGAGCCACAATTCGTCCGATGACGGCGTCGAGATTTTTGGCGGCACCACCAACATGAAATATATGGTGATGACCGGCGCGGACGATGACGGGTTCGATATCGACAACGGTTATCGCGGTTTCATCCAGTTCATGATCACCGCGCAGAAGAGCACCGGTGCGACTGCGGATTCCTTCTCGACCGAGATCGACTCGAACAATGCCGAAGATCTCTTCCCGCGCACGTTCGGCCGGTACGCGAACTTCACCTTCATCCAGACGGCGCTCGCACCCGCTGCCATCCGCCTTCGCGGCGGTGCGGACATGACCTTCGTCAACGGGATCGTGAAGACCCCGGCGACCGTCGGTTGCGTCAACATCATCGCTGGCCAGCAGACTGCCGGCGGCCGCACCACGGTTCGTCCCGCGGACGCCGCGCTGCAGGACGTCGGTCCGCCGGTGTTCAACTCGGTCTACTTCAGCTGCCAGGGCCGCTGAGGCGGTCCGCCGCTTCAATGCGCACGATGCCGGGGTGGCCGCTTTCGCGCCGCCCCGGCTTTCGCCTATGACAATCGACTCAGGGATCCAGGCCATGCAGAGCCGCCGCGCGTTCGGAACGCTTCTTCTCCTTACCACCACGCTGACCGCGCCCGCCGCGCTTGCGCAAGGCACGCCTGCGCCCGCCCCTTCGGCCCCGCCGCCGTCCGCCGCTCAGACCGCGCCCGCTGACACGCCGGCCGCGACCACCGATCAGGCGGGCGATCCGCAGCAGCAGGTCGAGATTTCGGCGCCGGGCGTAAGCGCCGATGCGGGCGACGAGATCGTCGTCGTCGGCCGCAATATCCCGAACGTCGTGAAGGCGACCCCGCAGGTCGTGTCGATCCTGTCCGGCGCGGACATCGCGCGGACCGGCGAGGGCGATATCGCGGGTGCCCTGTCGCGCGTCACCGGCCTCAGCGTCGTGGGCAACGGCTTCGTCTATGTCCGCGGCCTGGGCGACCGCTATTCGTCGTCGATGCTCAACGGGTCGCCCTTGCCGAGCCCGGAGCCGCTTCGCCGTTCGGTGCCGCTCGACATCTTCCCGACCAGCATCGTCGGGTCGGCGCTGGTGCAGAAGACCTATTCGGTGAACTATCCCGGCGAATTCGGCGGCGGTATCATCAACCTGACGACCAAGGCGATCCCGACCAAGAACTTCCTGACCGCCGGCGCCTCGATCTCGGGCGACACGGTGACGACCGGCGGGCTCGGCTACACCTATCGCGGCAGCAAGAGCGACTGGAGCGGGTATGACAGCGGCGCGCGCAAGGTGCCCGATTTCATCAGCAACGCGCCCAAGGGTTCGGGCATAATCGGCAGCAACGACGTCGCGCAGCTGACGAACGCGAAGACGACCCTGCTTCAGCGCAACGACAATCTGCCGGTCAACTGGTCGGGTGAAGTCAGCGGTGGCGCGGTGTTCGATCTGGGCGGCGACCGGCTCGGCCTGATCGCGTCGGTCAGCGGCAGCAACACGTTCCGCACGCGCGAGACGATGCAGCAGGACAGCGTTTCCCCCGACGGTACGCTGCGTAACGATTATCGCACGTTGCTGACCGACAATCGCGTCGTCGCGAATGCCCTGCTCGGCATGGGCTATGAATTTGGGCCCAATACGATCCGTGCGACGGGCGTCTACATCCACGACACGCTGAAGCAGGGCCGCGGCTCGGCGGCGATCCTGTACAACAATGCCAGCGGCCTGCGTTTCCAGCAGAACACCAACTGGTTCGAACGCCAGTTGGTGGAAGGGCAGTTGGTCGGCGAGTTCAAGCTGACCGACGACCTGCATCTCGACGTGCGCGGCGCGTATGCCAATTCCAAGCGCAATGCGCCGTATGAACGGCAGTTCGACTATCTCTGCGCGCCTGCCACGACAACCGGCCTGCCGATCACGATCACCGATCCCGGCCCGGATGTCGGCGGCTTCCAGTGCAACGGCGCGTATCAGGTGACGCAGCGCTTCTCGCCCTTCGCCTCGATCATCTTCAGCCGGCTGAACGAGAATCTGTACAGCGGTCAGGCGGATATGACCTACAAGCTGGATCTGGGCCGTCCGGTTACGCTGTCGGCGGGCTATTATCATTCGGATACGGAGCGTTATTCGGAGCGTCTGCAATTCAACTACCAGACCGCGAACGGTGGCGGCACGGCACCCGGCTTCCCGTACAATCTGCTGCGGCCGGATTATCTGCTGTCGATCGACTCGATCCTCGCCAACCAGATCCAGTTGCAGTTCAGCACCCCGCTCGGCGCCTATGCGTATGACGCGCGGCTGCGGATCCATGCCGGCTATGGCCAGGCGGAGGCGGAATTGCTCGACGGCGTTCGCGCGACGATCGGCGTGCGATACGAAACGGCGGACGAGCGTGTCACGCCCGTGGCTTCGGCGACCACCCGGTTGAAGAACGACTATTTCCTGCCCGCGCTGACCGCGACGTGGAATTTCGCCCGCGACATGCAGTTGCGCGCCAGCGGGTCGAAGACGATCTCGCGCCCGCAGTTCCGCGAACTCGCGCCGCAGCAGTTCCGCGACCCCGAATCGGATCGCCTGTTCTTCGGCAACCCGCTGCTGAGCGATTCGGAATTGTATAACTTCGAGGCGCGTTACGAATGGTTCTTCGCTCGCGACCAGCGCTTCACGCTCGGCGGCTTCTACAAGAACATCAAGAATCCGGTCGAACAGGTCGGCTTCTACACCGGCGCGGACGATCGCCTGCAGACGGGCTTCACAAACCTGCCAAAGGCCAAGCTGTACGGCGGCGAAGTTGAATTGCAGAAATACTTCCCGCTCGATTTCCTGTCCGGCGACTTCTTCGCGTCGCGCCGCGCGCTGGTGATCGCGAACTATACCTACTCGAAATCGTCGATCTCCGCCGGCAGTGAGTGCGCTCCGAACGTGCTCGGCCAGACGCTGGGCGGCTGCCAGCCCGGCTTCGGCCCGGCCGGGCTGCAATTCCGCGACGGCGCACCATTGACCGGTCAGTCGGATCACCTCGTCAACGTCCAGCTTGGGATCGAGGACAAGGCATCGCTGTCGCAGGTCACCTTGCTGTTCAACTATGCCAGCAACCGCGTCACCAATCGCGGGCCGTCGAACCTGAGCGGCGTGGGCTTCCAGCCGGACGTGATCGAAAAGCCCGGTATACGGCTCGATCTCGTCGCGCGGCAGGGGTTCAAGGTCGTCGGCGGCGAGTGGGAATTGAAGCTGGAGGCGCGTAACCTGACCGGCACGCGCTATCAGGAAGGGCAGACGTTCGCCGGCGGAAACGAGGTGTTCACGAACCGCTATGCGGTCGGCCGGACGTTCTCGGTCGGGGTGAGCACCACGTTCTGACGCGGGGCAGGGGGTGAGGCTCAACGGCTCACCCCCAGGTCGCGTACATTGCAAACATCCGGCCTATGCGGTGATCGTTTGGCCGGGTAGCCGGGACGTGCGCATGCGTTTTATACCGTCCTGCGGTACAGGACCGGAGCCAATAGCGCGTCCGACTGTCACAATCAGTTCACAACATCGACATCCGACTGTAACACGGGCGCCCTAGCAGAGTGGAATCCCAGGGGATTATCGATGCGCCTCGAATTCGACGCCCGCGCGCGCCGCCTGCTACGGCGGTTGCCGCGCACCAACCTGTACTCCGCGCTGGAGCTGATCCTGCTCGCTGCGTTGGCGGTGCAGTGCGCGCGGCTGGTATGGGTGATCGTGACGCCGGTCACGCCGTTGGGCAACTGGCGACCGACGGAGCCGGGTGTCTCGGGGTCGCCCGCGGCGATCCTGCGCGGCTTCGATCCATTCTTTCGGCTGAGCACGGGCGATGCCGCCCCCGCCGTGGTGACGTCGCTGCAACTCACTTTGTTCGGCACGCGGATCGACGATGCGACCGGTGGCGGTTCGGCGATCATCGCCGGGCCGGACGGCGTGCAGACGAGCGTTGCGGTCGGCGACGAGATCAGCCCGGGCGTCCGGCTCAAATCGGTCGCGTTCGATCATGTCACGATCTCGCGCGGGGCGGCGGACGAGGATCTGTTCATCGATCAGTCCGGTGCAGTCCCGCCTGCGGTCCCGTCCGATGCGCCGCCTGGCGTGACGCTGGGCCCGGCGGTATCGGGGCGGCCACTGGCGGGGGCGAGCGGGTTGCGTTTGAGCCAGGTCCAGGCGGACATAGGCTTCATTCCGCGCGTCGATGCCGGACGCGTCAGCGGTCTGGTCGTGCGATCGCAGGGCAGCGGCGCGGCCTTCCGCGAGATCGGCTTGCGCGAAGGCGATATCGTCACCGCGATCGGCGGCCGACCGGTGACCGGACAAGGCGATCTGGATCGTCTTGCCGCGCAATATGGTAATGGCGGCACGCTGCCGCTGACTGTAGAGCGCGGTACCGATACGATTCCTCTGTCCATCACGATTGCGGGCCAATGAAAAAACCGATCCTCGCGCCGACGATGATGGCTGCGATCGCGCTGATGCTCGCCGCACCGGTCGTGGCGCAGACGACGCTCAACGTGCGCGATGCCGATATCCGTGCGTTCATCGCCGATGCGGCGAAAGTCACCGGGCGGACCTTCATCATCGACAGCCGCGTGGCCGGAAAGGTGACCGTCGTCACCGATCGTCCGCTCAGCCGGTCCGAATATTTCGAGGTGTTTCTCTCCACGCTTCGCGCCAACGGGCTGGTCGCGGTGCCGACGGCGGGCGGCGCCTTCCGCGTCCAGCCGGTCGACAATGCCGCGAGCCAGCCAAGCCGCGTCGGTGTGGCGGGTGCCAATCGCAACAGCCTCGTGACCGAGATCGTCCGGCTGCGATCCGTCGATGCGCAGTCCGCGCTGGAGACGGTCCGACCTTTGGTCAGCGCGCAGGGATCGGTCAGCGCCAATCGCACCGGTAACAGCCTGGTCGTGGTGGATTTCGCCGATAACGTCCGCCGCGTTCGCGAGGTGCTGCGCCGGATCGATACCGACAATGCCGCCACGCGCGTCATTGCTTTAAGGAATGCCGGTGCGCGCGAGATCGCGACCGCGCTGAACGCGCTCACCGCCGGGCAGGCGGGTGGGCAGGGCAATGCCACCGGCGGCGTCAGCGTCGTCGCGGTGACGAGTTCGAACTCGGTCGCTTTGCGGGGTGATGCTGCGTCCGTCGCCCGGCTCGCCGCGGTCGCGCTGGATCTGGATGCGCGCGCGAAGAACGGGACCGAGATCAAGGTCCAGTTCCTCGAAAATGCCGATGCCGAGCAATTGCTCCCGGTGTTGCAACAGCTTGTCGGTCAGACGCCGACCCAGCCGACGACCAGTGGCAATACGCTGTCGCGCTCGAACTTCGGCGGCACGAACGCGAACAACGGCAACACCGTCAACCAGCCGCAAGTGCAGCAGCCGGCGCCGCAGATCGCCAGCGGGGCGACACCGGGCCAAGCGGCGATCGTCGCCGAGGGTGGCCGGACCGCATCCGTCGTCACGCGCTTCGCCGGGGCGAATGCGATCGTCATCGCCGCCCCGGCCGAAGTGCAGCGTCAATTGTCCGAGGTGATCCGCCAGTTGGATACGCGCCGCGAACAGGTGCTGGTCGAGGCGATCGTGGCGGAGGTTTCGGACGCGACCGCCAGCCGGCTGGGCGTACAGTTCCTCCTTGCCGGTCTGCCCGGCAGCGGCATCCCCAGCTTCGCGTCGACGTACAGCAACGCAGCGCCGAACCTGTTGCAGATCGCCGGGGCGATCGGCGCGCGGTCGTTGAATACGACGACCACGACGATCAACGGGGCGACCGTCACCACCAGCACCAATTCGGCCGTCAGCGATTCGCTTGCGCAGTCCGCGATCGGATCGATCCTGGGCGCGACCGGCGGGTTCGGCGGCGGCGCGTTCAACATCGGCAAGGATGCGGTGTTCGGCGCGATCATCAACGCGGTGAAGAGCGACACGACGTCGAACCTGCTCCAGGCGCCTAGCCTGACCACGCTGGACAATCAGGAAGCGCGTATCCTGGTCGGCCAGGAAATCCCGATCACGACCGGTCAGGCGCTCAGTACCAATTTCGACAATGCCTTCCGCACCGTGCAGCGTGAGAATGTCGGCATCCAGCTGGAGGTCAAGCCGCAGGTCAATTCCTCCGGCGCGATCAAGCTGTTCCTGCATCAGCAGGTCAGCAGCATCGCCGGCCCGGTGAGCGGCGACAATAGCGACCTGATCCTCAACAAGCGCGAGGTGGAGACGACGCTGACGGTCGATGATGGCCAGATCGCGGTGATCGGCGGCTTGCTCAGCGACGACGAACGCCGGACGATCGAGAAGATCCCGTTGCTCGGCGACATACCGGCGATCGGGCAGCTGTTCCGCTCGAAAGCGCGCCAGCGGACCAAGACCAATCTGATGATCTTCATCCGCCCGACGATCCTGCGCACGCCGGAGGACCAGCGTCGTGTCACGGAGCAGCGCTACGGCTATCTACGCCTGCAACAGGCGGGGCAGAATCCCGATGCGGAACCGAGCATCGACCAGCTCGTCCGCGACTATCTGGGGGCCGCGGCGCCGTTGCCGGTGGCGGGGAAGGACGGCAGTATCGAGGATCCGCGCATCGCCGTTCCGGTGCAACGCCAGTCCACCCGTATCATCCGGAAGAAGGGCGACTGATGCAAATCCGCGCGGGCATCGAGGGCGAACAATCCCCCCTCCCGCTTGCGGGAGGGGCTAGGGGAGGGCGCGTCGGGGGATGGCGTCGTGCTCGCCACGACCCTTCCCCGGTCTCTCCCGCAAACGTGCGGGGAGAAATCATGGAAATGGTCGGTATTCCCTACGCGTTCGCCCGCCGGTTCGGCGTCGTGCTGCAGGGGGCGAAGGCACGCACGCGCAGATCGCGATGCGCGAGGGCTCCGACCCGAAGGTGCTGCTGGAACTGCGCCGTCATCTGGCGCGGCCGTTCGACGTCGAGTTCGTCGCGACCGACGCGTTCGACCGGCTCTTGTCGGACCGGTACGCGATGGATGGGCAGGCGGCGGCGGTCGCGGCGGGGACGCTGGGGCTGGGCGATGAACTCGACATGCTCGCCGGCGACATGCCGACCGCGGACGATCTGCTCGACACGGCAGACGATGCGCCGGCGATCCGGCTGATCAACGGCATCATCGCCGACGCCGCGCGCAACGGCGTGTCGGATATCCATGTCGAGCCCTATGAAACCGGGCTTGTCGTGCGGATGCGGATCGACGGCGTGCTGCGCGAAACGCTGCGCATGCCGCCGCATGTCGCGCCGGTCGTGGTCAGCCGTATCAAGGTGATGGCGCGGCTGGACATCGCGGAACGTCGCGTGCCGCAGGACGGCCGCATCGGCCTGACGCTGGGCGGGAAATTGCTCGACGTTCGCGTCTCGACCTTGCCGAGCCGCGCGGGGGAGCGGGTCGTGCTGCGTATCCTCGACAAGGACAATGCCGGCATCGACATGGACGTGCTGGGCCTGACCCCGGCGATCAACACGATGCTGAAACAGGCGTTGAGCGAACCGAACGGCATCATCCTCGTCACCGGGCCGACGGGGTCGGGCAAGACGACGACATTGTATGCCGCCCTTCGCCTGCTGAACGACGGCAGCAGCAACATCCTGACGGTCGAGGATCCGGTCGAATATGCGATGGAAGGCGTCGGCCAGACCCAGGTGAATGCGAAGGTCGGGCTGACGTTCGCCGCCGGGCTCCGCGCGATCCTGCGACAGGATCCGGACGTCGTGATGGTCGGCGAAATCCGCGACCGCGAAACGGCCGAAATCGCCGTGCAGGCGTCGCTAACGGGGCATCTCGTGCTCTCTACCGTGCATACGAACGACGCAGTCGGCGCGATTACACGCATGCGCGACATGAAAATCGAGCCGTTTCTCCTCGCCTCCACCCTCCGCGCGGTCATCGCACAGCGCCTCGTGCGGCAACTTTGCAAACATTGCCGCCGCCCCGTCCAGGCGACGGGATCCGTCTCCGCCTTGCTCGGATTCGATCCGGGCACCGTGGTATACGAAGCGGTCGGTTGCGAACATTGCGCGCAGACGGGATTCAAGGGGCGGATCGGCGTGTTCGAGGCGATTCGCATCGACGATACGATCCGACGCCTGATCAACGACGGCGGCGACGAATCGATCATCGCACGTCACGCCTTCCTGCATTCGCCAAACCTCGGTTCCGCCGCACGACAATTGGTGCGTGACGGCCTTACCACGCCGGAAGAAGCGGTCCGCGTGTCGCGCCGGGACATGGCCGATATCGAGGCGCCGATGGTGGCCGACGGGGCGGGCGGTGGCTGACTTCGATTACCTCGTCATCGATACGGCCGGGCGCGAGCAGCGCGGGCATATCGCTGCCGACACGATCGATGCCGCCCGCGTCGCACTGGACCGGCGCAAGATGTATGTCGTCCGGATCGAACCCGGCTCCGGCGCGCCGCCGCGGGCGAAGTCGCTCGTCACCGGGCTGTCGCTCACCCGGCGCAAGATGAGCGTCAAGCAACTGACCCTGTTCACGCGCCAGCTTGCGACGTTGAACCAGGTGTCGCCGCTCGAGGAGTCGCTGCGGACGATCACGCGCCAGACTGAGCAGGAAAGCGTGCGGGAGATCGTCGCGACGGTGCATGCCGGCGTGATGGAGGGGCGGCGGCTGGCCGAGGCAATGGGGCGCGAGCCAAAAAGCTTTCCGCCATTGTACCGTGCGATGGTGTCCGCGGGCGAACGGTCCGGATCCCTGCCAGTGATACTCGACCGCCTGTCGGTGCTGCTGGAGCGGCAGGCGGAGATCAACGGCAAGATCGTCACTACGTTGGCCTATCCCGCGATCCTGTCGGTCGTCGCGATCGGCGTCGTCACGGCGTTGATGGTGTTCGTCGTGCCGCAGGTGGTCGAACAATTCGACACGGTGGGTCAGGAATTGCCGTTGTTGACGCGGATCGTGATCGGCCTGTCGGACTTTCTCGTATCCTATTGGTGGGTGATGCTGCTGGTCCTGCTGGCCGCGGGGCTGCTTGCTTGGCAGGCGCTGAAACAGCCGCCGATCCGGCTTGCGTTCGACAGCTGGGTCCTGCGCGTCCCTCTGCTTGGGCGGTTGCTGCGCGACCTGCATGCGGCGCGGATGGCGCGCACGCTGTCCACGATGGTCGCCAGCCGCCTGCCGCTACTGGAAGGGCTGACGCTGACGGCGGGGACGATCCATAACCGCCGGTTGCGCGTCGCATCGGATGAGATCGTGGATGCGATCCGCGGCGGCGGCAGCCTGTCCGCGGCGATGCGGCGGACGGGCGTCTTTCCGCCGCTGCTGACGTATCTGACCGCAAGCGGCGAGGCGGCGGGGCGGCTGGACGAGATGCTGGAACGTGCGGCGGAATATCTGGAACGCGAATTCGACCGCTTCACCGCGACGGCACTTTCCCTGCTCGAACCCGCGATCATCGTCGTGATGGGTGGCGTCGTCGCGACGATCGTGCTGTCGATCCTGCTGCCGATCCTGCAACTCAACACCCTTGCCGGCCAATGAGGTTTTTGATGTCCATGCGTTCGAATAACGCCAGTCCTGTTCCAGAGCGTTCCGCCGAAGACGGCTTCACGCCCATGAGGCGTTCCTCCGAGAACGGATTTACGCCTGTGAGACGTTCCGCCGAACACGGCTTCACTCTGGTCGAACTGATGGTCGTCATCGTCATTCTCGGATTGCTCGCGACGATCGTCGCGATCAATGTCATTCCACAGGGTGACAAGGCGAAGTCCGTTCGCGCGAAATCGGATATCGCGACGATCGAGGGAGCGCTCGACATGTACAAGCTCCAGAACGATAGCTACCCGAGCACCTCGCAAGGGCTGGAGGCGCTGGTCACCGCGCCTGCGGGATCGGACGCGACGAAATACCAACGCGGCGGCTATATCAAGAAACTGCCGATCGACCCGTGGAATCGCCCCTATCTGTACGCGGCGCCCGGTACGCATGGCGACGTCGATATCTGGACCTATGGTGCGGACGGCAAGGAAGGCGGCGAGGGCGGCGATGCCGATGTCACCAACTGGCAGTAAGGCTTCCCTGAAGCGGTCCGCCGAACACGGCTTCACGCACGTGCGACGTTCCGCCGAAGACGGCTTCACGTTGATCGAACTGATGGTCGTCATTGCGATCATCGGGGTCGCGTCGGCGGCGGTTATGTGGGCACTTCCCGATCCGCGTGGCCGGTTGCTGGACGAAGCGACAACCTTCGCCGCACGCGCGCGGGCGGCGCACGACACCGCGATCGTCGAGGCGCGACCGGTCAGCCTGTGGGTGTCGCCCGGTGGCTATGGCTTCGACGAACGCAGTGGCGGACAATGGCGTGCGATCGGGGAAAAGCCGTTGCGCGTGGCCACGTGGGGCAAGGGCGTGCGCCCGTCGCTGACGACCGCGCGCGACCGACTGGTGTTCGACACGACCGGGCTGGCGGACCGGGCATTCGACCTGCGGCTGACGCGCGAGGGCGACACCGCATCGGTGCAGATCGACATGGACGGGTCGGTGCGCGTCGGTGGCTGACCCGCGGACCTCGACGCGCGAGAGCGGCTTCACGCTTATCGAGATCATGGTGGCGCTTGCTGTCTTCAGTCTTGCGGCGCTGGCCCTGATCCGTCTGGAAAGCGCGACCATTCGCGGTGCTGGCCTGCTCGATTCGACGTTCGTGGCGCAAATGGTCGCGCGGAACGTCGCGTTCGAGGCGATGACCGACGCGCGTCCGCCGACGCTGGGACAGGCCCGTGGCACGGAGCAGAATGGTGGCCGTGTCTGGTCATGGACGCGCGAGACGCAGGCGACCGGCGACGCGCGCATCCTGCGCATCGATGTCGCGGTCGCCGATGCTGTGGGCAATGTTCAGGGGCGGCTGACTGTCGTCCGTCCGGCGGCCACGTCATGAAGCCGCAACCCGCAGAACACGGCTTCACACCTTCGAAACGTTCCGCCCGACACGGCTTCACTCCGTCGAAACGTTCAGGCGAACACGGCTTCACGTTGATCGAGGTGATGATCTCGCTGCTGATCTTCGGAATGTTGTCGGCGGCGGGCGTGGCGTTGCTTGCGTTCAGTGTCCGCGCGCAAGGGGCGACCGGCGCGAAGCTGGACGACGTGTCCACACTGGCCCGCCTGTCCGCCGTCATGTCCGCCGATTTCGCGCAGGCCCGCGATCGCCGGACGCGCAACGAGGCGGGCGACCCGTTGCCCGCATTTACGGGAGAGGCAGGCTCCGGGGCCGCGCCGATGTTGAGACTGGTGCGTGGCGGTTGGAGCAATCTGGATGCCGCCCCCGCGCCGGCGAGCAGAAGGTCGAATATCGCCTGACCGACGGTGCGCTGCAGCGGGTTGCCTTTCCAATGCTCGACGGTGCGCAGGCCCTTCCGCCCGCCGTGCTGCTGACCGATGTCCGGCAGGTCGCGCTGCGCTATCGCACGGACGGGGCGTGGAGCGATCGTTGGCAGGGACCGCCGACCAACCCGCTGCCACAACTGGTCGAGATGCGCCTCGTCCGTACCGATGGTCGGGAGTTTCGCCAGCTTTTCCTTGTCGGCACCGGATATCGCCCGACTCCAGCGGATGCCGTCGATGTCCCCCGGTGATCGCCCGCAGGAGCGCGGTGCGGCGCTGCTCACCGTCTTGCTGCTCGTGTCGGTCATCGCCGTGCTGGCGGCGACCGCGCTGGAGAAACTTCGCCTGTCGACTCGGCTCGCCGGCAATGCCGTATCGGGGGAACAGGCCCGCGCTTACGGTTATGCCGCGGAGACGCTGGCCCTGTCGCGCGTCAGCGATCTGCTTGGCCGGTCGCAGCAGCGCGTGACCTTGGCCGGCGACTGGAGCGGGCGTCCCTTCAGCCTGCCCGTCCCGAACGGCGTTGCGACCGCGCGCGTGACGGACGGCGGCAATTGCTTCAATCTCAACGGCCTGGTGACCGAGGAGGCGTCGGGTATCTACGTCACCAACCAGGCGGCGCGCGTCCAGTTCGCACGGCTGATGCGGCTGGTGGATGTTCCTACATCGGTCACCGCCGGGATCGCGGATGCGGCGTCAGACTGGATCGACACCGACAACGAACCATTGCCCGGCGGCGCGGAGGATGGTGCTTACACGGGGGCTGCGACCCCGTATCGCACGTCGGGCACGCTGATGACCGATATCAGCGAATTGCGTGCGGTGAACGGGGTGACGCCGGAAATATATACGAAGCTGCGCCCTTGGCTCTGCACGCTGCCGGTGGCAAAGCCGTCGGTGATCAACGTCAACACGCTTTTGCCGGAGCAGGCCCCCTTGTTCGCAATGCTGCTCCCCGACACGCTCGGCGTCGACGCCGCTCGGCAGATCCTGCTGAAGCGCCCGCCACAGGGTTTCGAAAGCACCAGCGCTTTCTGGGCGATCCCGGCGCAGAATGCGATCACTGCCGCACCCGATGCGGTGGCGCAGACCGCGATCACGACCAAGTGGTTCGCGCTGCAAGTCGATGTCACGACCGGCGGGGCGGAGTTGCAGGAGCGGTCGATGATCGACGCGACACGCTTGCCCGCGCGCCTCGTTTCAAGGTCGTGGGGCGAACCGTCTTGAACGATACGCTTGTCCTGTTCCTGCCGGGAGAAGAGCTTCCGTGGCGTTGGCTGCGCATCGCGGGCGATGTCGTGCAGGCGCGGGGCGAAGGCTTTCCTGATTCCATCGACCTGGACGCGCCGCCACCGATCGCCATTGCCCCCGCCGATGCGGTGACGCTGCATTGGGCGGAATTGCCGGATCGGTCCGTTGCGCAGTCGGTGACGGCAGCGCGCATCCTCGCCGCCGATGCCAGCGCATCGCCGATCGCCGACCTGCACGTCGCGGTCGGCCGGGAAGGCGACGTGGTCGAACGTCCGATCGGTGTGGTCGGCATGCGTGAGATGGCGGGATGGCTCGCGACGCTTGCGGCCAACGGCGTCGATCCCGCCGCGATCCTGCCCGCACCGATGCTGTTGCCGCGGCCCGACGAGGGTTTCCTGCGCGCCGATCTGGGCGGGGAGGGCGTAGTGCGCGGCCCGACCAGCGGGTTTGCGGACGAGGCGCGGCTGACCGAACTCGTCACCAGGGGCGCTGCACCCGTCATTTTGGGGCGCGACGAACTGGAGGCGGCGATCGTCGCGGCGGTGGCCAATCCCCCGCTCGACCTGCGGCAGGGCGTGTTCGCCCGTCGCCGCAGGTTCGCGATCGATTGGGCGCTGGTGCGCCGGCTTGGATGGCTTTCCGCCGCAATCCTTGCGGTGACCTTGTGTATCTCGCTCGTATCCCTGCTGAAATACAGCTTCGCCGCGGATGCGGTCGAACAGCGGACGGACCTACTCGCGCGCCAGGGTCTGCCGCGCGGCGAAACGGTCAACAATGCCGATCGGCAGTTGGACGAGCGCCTGTCGCGGCTACGTGGCGCCGGACTGGGCTTCACGCGCACCGGCGCGGCGCTGTTTTCCGCCGTTCGGGCCGTACCGGGTGCGGAGATATCCACGCTCGCCTTCGATCCGAACGGCGATGTTCGCGCGACATTGTCTACCGAGCGTGAAGGGCAGGCGACCGACGTTCGTCTCCGGGTCGAGGCACAGGGCTTCACTGCGCGGCTCAGCACGCTGGCATCGTCCGGTGGGCGGGTCACAGGTCAGATCACCGTGAGCGCGAAATGATGGCCGGTCTGAAAACCTGGTTCGATGCGCGGTCGTTGCGCGAAAAACGGTTGATCCTCGTTATGGGCGCGCTCGCGATCCTGACGCTCGTCTGGGGCGGCATCATCCGCCCGGTGACCGATGGCCTGTCGTCCGCGCGCGAACGCTATGCCGGTGCCGTCGTTCGACTCGGCAATACGCAGGCGCGCGTGGCGGCGGTTCAGGCGCTGCAACAGAACCGCCCCGCCGCACTGTCCGGCCCGCTGGAAGCGAACGTCAGGACGCGGGCGGAACAGGCGGGTTTCCCGCTGTCGGCCGCTACACCGGTTGATAATGGCCGCGTTCAGATCGCGATCAATTCGGCACGGCCGGCGGCTTTGCTATCTTGGATCGCCGATCTGGAGGGGGCAGGCATCCTCGTCGATACGCTGAACGTCACCGATAATGGCGACAAGACGGTGGCGGTGCAGATGACATTGAAAGCGCGCGGGCAATGAGACGGATTCGTCTCGCGACTGGCCCCGGCCTGTTATTCGGCGCCGCCTTCGTCGTCGCCTTGATCGCATTCTTGCCGATGCGACTGGTGCTCGGCTGGATCGGGCTGGGCGATCAGGGGATGGCCGCGCGGTCCGTCGACGGCAGCGTCTGGTGGGGCACGCTGACCGAGGCACGGTTCGGCGATCTTGCGGTGGGCGATCTGGATGCGGGACTATCGCCGTTCCAGTTGCTGCTGGGCCGCGCGAAAGTTTCGATCGACAGTCGTGGCGACGCGCGCACGCTGAACGGCGCGATCATCGTCAGCCGCCACAGTTTCGGGTTGGACGACGTTACGGGCGCCTTGTCCGCCGGTACCGTGTTCGCACCGGTACCGGTCACCGGGATCGACCTCGATGCGGTGACGGCGCGCTTCAAGGACGGAACGTGTGAGCGCGCAGAGGGCCGGGTGAAAGCCATGCTGTCGGGCGATGTCGGCGGCCTCGCATTGGCGCAGGGGTTGAGCGGGACGGCGAAGTGCGGATCGGGCGCGCTGCTGCTTCCGCTGGCGAGCCAGTCAGGCAACGAACTGGCGGCGATCCGCCTGTGGCCGAGCGGCCGGTTCCGCGCCGAACTGACGATCAGGGTGGCGGACCCCGCCGATGCTCCGCGATTGGTGACGAGCGGGTTTCAGCAAACGCCGCAGGGCTATACGCTGGCGGTCGAGGGCACGCTCTGACGCCGGGCGCGATCTGCGGAGAGGCGAACTTGTCGCGCTTCGTCGTTCATAAAGGCGATCAGCAATCTTGACGCATCCACCCGCCAGCCGCTAGGGGCGCTGGCTCTGCGGCGATCGTAGTTCAATTGGTTAGAGCGTCGGCTTGTGATGCCGGATGTTGCGGGTTCAAGTCCCGTCGGTCGCCCCAGAGTTTCCTTGGCTTCGGGCAACGGAATACCGGCATCCCCGGTTCGGTTGAACCACGCCGTATCCCCCTTTCTTCCCCGAGAGCATGTCATGATCAGCAACTGGGGTTTCCCCGATTTCGATGCGCATGAAGGCGTACACCTGTTCACCGATGCGGCGAGCGGGCTTCAGGCGGTGATCGCGGTGCATTCCACGCATCTCGGCCCTGCGGCGGGCGGCGTGCGCTTCTGGCATTATGCCGATAGCGACCGGGCGATCACGGACGCGCTGCGCCTGTCGCGCGGCATGAGTTTCAAGAATGCGATGGCCGGCCTGCCGATGGGCGGCGGCAAGGGCGTCGTTCTGGCGTCGAATCCTGGGGATACGATCACGCAGGCGCAGCTTGAGGCCTTCGGCCGCGCGGTCGAGTCGCTCGGCGGTAAATATGTGACGGCCGAGGATGTCGGCATGTCCGAAGCGAGCATGAAGATCATCGCGACGCAGACGCGCCACGTGTCCGGACTGCCGGTCGCGGCGGGCAGCGCGGGTGGCGATCCCGGACCGTATACGGCCTATGGCGTGTATCTGGGCGTGAAGGCAGCGGCGAAGCGTGGTCTCGGCGTGGATTCGATGAAGGGCGTGCATGTCGCGATCCAGGGCGTGGGCAGCGTCGGCGGCGGGCTGGCCAAGTTGCTCGCCAAGGACGGCGCGCGGCTGACGCTGGCAGACGTCAATGCCGGGCGGGCTCAGGCGCTTGCGGACGAACTGGGCGCGGCGACGGCTGGGGCCGAGGCGATCCTCGGCGTCGAGGCGGACGTGGTCAGCCCGAACGCCTTGGGCGCGATCCTGACCGAGCAGTCGATCGATGCGCTGAAGACCAAGGTGATCGCAGGCGGCGCGAACAACCAGCTCGAAACGCGCGAAGACGGCGCGCGGCTGGCGGAACGCGGTATCCTGTACGCGCCCGATTACGTCATCAATGCGGGCGGGATCATCAACGTGGCGCTCGAATATCTCGGGCAGGGGGACGAAGCCGAAGTCACCGCGCGGATCGAACGTATCCCCACGCGGTTGATCGAGGTCTGGGATGAGGCCGATCGCAGCGGTTCGCCAAGTTCCGACGTTGCCGACATGCTCGCTCGCCGGCTGATCGGCCGGAGCTGAACCGGGCATTCTGTCGCTCTTATCAACCCCGTCATTCCCGCGAACGCGGGAATCCGTACTGGCTGGCGCCTGTAAGTTGCACGTAAACGTCGGAGATTATGGATCCCCTGGACTCACGAAAGAAGTGCACCGCTGCTAGGGGTGGTAGTGCGATGGGGCGAAGATACAGGCAGCTCAGCCTAGACGAGCGGATCGAGATCGCGCGGCTGCATGCCGCCGGGCTGTCGGATCGTGCGATAGCGGCGGCGATCGGCCGGGATCATACGACGATCGGTCGCGAGCGGCGGCGCAATAGCCAGCGGACGAAGGTCTGGGACGGGGGCTATGCCCCGGCGCGGGCGCATGCGCTGGCGGCACGGCGGCGGCGCTGGGACGGCCGCTTCAAGCTGGTACGCCAGCCGGACCTGCGAGAGATCGTGAGGAAAGGCCTTGCGATGGGACATTCCCCCGAACAGATCGCCGGCCGGCTGGCGCGTGACGCTGGTCGCACCGTGATCAGCCATGAGTCAATCTATCGCTACGTCTATCACCGCTCGGCGCAGAAAGACCATTGGCACCGCCTGCTGCCCCGCGCGAAGTTCAGGCGCGGGCGATATGCACGCCGCGGCGGCAGTCCGGCCAGCTTCATCCAGCACCGTATACCCCTGTCCGAACGGCCCGCAGAGGCCGACCGGCGCGACCAGCCGGGCCACTGGGAGGCCGACTACATGCTGTTCGCCCGATACGGCCACAACATCCTCGTCATGCACGAACGACAACCCGCTTCACCATCCTCGACAAGCCACCGCACCGCAAAGGCGCCTTGACCGCCAGCCGTATCGCAGCGCACCTGCGCGCCATCCCCCCGCGACATGCGGCGCACCATCAGCTTCGATAACGGCACCGAGTTCGCCGAGCATTATCGCCTGCACGATCGTCTCGGCGTCGCCACCTTCTTCTGCGATGTCCGCAGCCCCTGGCAAAAAGGCGGGGTCGAAAATACCATCGGACGGCTGCGCCGCGTCCTGCCCCGCAAGACCGATCTCAATACGATCACCCACCGCCAACTTTGTGCCTATGCCGAACGCCTCAACAATACCCCCAGAAAATGCCTCGACTTCCAGACACCCGCCGAGGCATTCCTCGCTCTCTCAAACGGTGCACTTCAAACGTGAATCCCCATCCCCGCCTGCGCGGGGATGACGCGTTTGGCACATGTTTACGTATCGCAATCGGTGGCGCGACAATCCTACCCCATAAACGCCAGCATTCCGCGAAGCGCCGTCATCGTTTCCTCCGGGTCGCGAACCTTGATCGTGTCGATCCCCGCCGCGCGGACTGGATCGTCATTCCCGCCTGGATAGATTGCATCGCCTAGGAAGATCATGTCCGCTGTCGAGATGCCGGAATGGTCGGCCAGCTTGGTCATCGCGGTGGCCTTGTCCGTACCCTCCCGCGTGATGTCGATCGACGTCGATCCGCCGACATTGATCGCGAACCCCTTCAATTCGCCTTGCAGGATCTGCTGCAGCTTCTTGCGCTTGGCGAAATCCGGATCCCAGGCTTTCTTGGCATCGATCGGCGCATCCTGCCCGAGCCCCGAAAATGTGATCTGGCTACCACGATCCTCGATTTTCTCGCCCCAGGTCTGCTGATCCGCGAACCCGGCCGTGCGCATCGCGTCGTCCAGCGCTTTCAGGATGCGGTCGTGTTCGTCGGGCGAAAAAACATCTGCGTAGATCGACTTCCATTCGCCGTCGTAGCGATACAGCTTCGTCCCCGTCGTCGGCATGATGAACAGGTTTTCGAGCTTCGCGTCGGCGGGCAGGCGGGCAACGATCTGCTTCTCGAATTGCGGCCAGTCGCCCCCCGATATCACCGCGAGCGGCACATGTTGCGTCATCTGCGCGAGCAATGCCGCCATGTCGGGCTGGATCGCCTGCTTGCTCTCCGCGAGCGTTCCGTCGAGATCGAAGGCGACGAGTTTCTTCATGTGGAAATGGCCTTTTGGGTGGCGAAGGGTCGGGGGCTAAACCGATCAGCGACGATAAGGTCGCATGGCCGACACTTCGGGCGCTTCTGGTCGGTTGAGTAGCACGGCAACACGCTCTAGACGCAGCGCATAGTGCCCAGCCTCCACATCCTCGCCAATCCTGCCCGATTCCTGAAGATCGCGCGGCCGTTGACGCCGATCCTCTTCTGGGCCGGCGTGGCGCTGATCGCGTTCGGAGCGTGGGCGGGGCTGACGCAGACGCCGCCCGACTTCCTGCAGCGCGATTCGGTGCGTATCATGTACATCCACGTGCCGACCGCCTGGCTCGGCATGGGCGGCTGGACCGGTATTGCGGTGTCGAGCATCGTCTTTCTCGTCTGGCGTCATCCGCTTGCGGGCGTCGCAGCCCGCGCGATCGCGCTGCCCGGCGCCGTGTTCGCCGCCTTGTGCCTGATCACCGGTGCGATCTGGGGCCGTCCCACCTGGGGCACCTGGTGGCAGTGGGACGGGCGGCTGACGTCGATGTTGCTGCTGTTCTTCGTCTATCTGGGATACATGGCGCTCGCGCGGGCGGAGGCGGATCGCGGTGGCGACGGTCGTATACCCGCAATCTACGGCGTCGCGGGATCGGTGCTGCTGCCGATCATCCGCTATTCGGTGGTGTGGTGGAATACGCTGCATCAGGGGCCGAGCATCGGACTGACCAGTTCGTCGATCGATCCGTCGATCCTGTGGCCGCTATGGTTCACGCTCGCCGGGTTCAGCCTGTTCTTCGGTGCAGTGGTGCTGATGCGAATGCGCGCGATGCTGGCGGTGGCGAAGGCGGAGGCGCGGATGCGCCGGATGGCCGCGAGCGAATGGGTCGGCGCATGAACCACTGGCCCTTCATCATCGCCGCTTACATCGTCACGTTGGGCGGCGGCGGCATCCTCGCCTTGGTCAGCTATCTGGCGATGCGCCGGGCGGAACGGCGGTGAAGGCTAAGCACCAGCGCCTGACGCTGGCCCTGCTCGCGGTCGCCGCGGTGATCGGTGCGGGGCTGCTCGCTTTGTCCGCGCTGAAGGATCAGGCGGCGTTCTTCTACGCCCCCGGTGACGTCGCGAAGGCCGCGCCGCCGGTCGGGCGCGGCGTGCGTCTGGGCGGGATGGTGCAGCAGGGGTCGATCAAGCGCCAGCCGGACGGCGTATCGATCGCGTTCGTCGTCACGGACGGCGCCGCGACCGTGCCCGTCACGTTCCGCGGCGTGACGCCGGACCTGTTCCGCGAGGGATCGGGCGTGGTGGCGGAGGGGCAATTCAACGCCGACCGCAGCTTTACCGCCAGCAACCTGCTCGCCAAGCATGACGAACGCTACATGCCGCCGCAGGCCGTCAAGGCGGCAGGCGGCACTATGCACGAGACGAAGACGCTGGAACGATGATCGCGGAGGCCGGTCTCGGCGCATTGTGGATGGCCGCCGCATTCGCCGCGTTGCAGTTCGCGATGGCGTGGATCGGCATCGCACAGGCGCGGGACGACATCATGGCCGCGGTGCGCCCGGTCGCGTTCGTGCAGGGACTGCTCACGCTGCTGGCGCTGGCCCTGCTTATCACGCTGTTCGTGCAATCCGATATGTCTGTCCTGCTCGTCGCGCAGAACAGCCATTCGGACAAACCGTTGATGTACAAGATCGCGGGCGCTTGGGGAAACCACGAAGGGTCGATGCTGCTATGGGTCACGATCCTGGGCGCGGCCGGTGCGGCGGTGGCGATGCTGGAGCACAATCTGCCGAAGCCGGCACTGATCGCGACGTTGGGCGCGCAGGCGGTGATCGCGCTCGGCTTCTATGCGTTCCTGCTGATGTCCTCCAACCCGTTCGCGCGGCTTGACCCCGCGGCGCCGGACGGGGCGGGATTGAACCCTTTGTTGCAGGACCCGGGCTTGGCGTTCCACCCGCCAACTTTGTACATCGGCTATGTCGGGATTTCGGTCGCCTTCTCCTTCGCGGTCGGGGCGCTCGTGACGCGCGACGTCGGCCCCGCCTTCGCGCGCGCGATGCGGCCGTGGGTACTCGGCGCTTGGGTGTTCCTGACGCTCGGCATTACCGCGGGCAGCTACTGGGCTTATTACGAACTTGGCTGGGGCGGCTGGTGGTTCTGGGATCCTGTCGAAAATGCGTCACTGATGCCGTGGCTGGCAGCGACGGCATTGCTTCATTCGGTCAGCGTACTGGCAACGCGCGACGGCCTGCGCGCGTGGACGGTGATGCTGGCGGTGGTGGCGTTCTCGATGTCGATGGTCGGCACGTTTCTCGTCCGGTCGGGTATACTGACCAGCGTGCATGCATTCGCGGTCGATCCGGAGCGCGGAAGCTTCATCCTCGCGCTGCTGGCGCTGTATATCGGCGGCGCGCTCGTGCTGTTCGCCCTGCGCATCGGGACCGTGCGGCAGGGGCGGACGTTCGACCTGATCAGCCGCGAAGGCGCTTTGGTCGCCAACAACCTGCTCCTCTCGGTGATCCTCGGCATCGTGTTGATCGGTACGTTGTATCCGATCGTCGCCGCATCGTTTGGCGTACAATTGTCGGTGGGACCGCCGTTCTTCAACAAGGCGGCGGGGCCGGTCGCCCTTGTGCTGGTGGCGATCATGGGCGCGGGGCCGCTGCTGCGCTGGCGTCGCGACGACGGCAACGACCTGATCGAGCGGATGATGCTGCCGATCGCGGTGGCGGCGCTGGCCGGGGCGGGGGTGTTCATCGCGACCGGGGGCATCGCGATCCTGCCGTTCCTGGGCATCGCACTCGCGGCCGGGCTTGCCGCGGCGAGCGTCGCGCCGCTGTGGAAGCGCAACCTGCGCCGCACGCCCCTCTTCACCTGGGGAATGGTGATCGCGCATCTCGGTATCGCCGTCAGCCTCGCCGGCATGGCATCGGAAAGCGCCTTCACGAAGGAAACGCTGGTCGCCGCGCGCGTCGGCGAACCGCATCGCGTCGGCCCCTTTACCGTTCGGCTGGACGGTATCTCGCCAGCGGTCGGATCGAATTGGTCGGCTTTACAGGCGCATCTGAGCGTGAGGCGCGGGGAGCACGGCGACTGGTTCGTCCTTCGCCCCCAATCGCGCTATTTCTCGTCCCCGCCGACCGTAACCAGCGAGTCCGCGATCGCGACGATGCTCGACGGCCAGCTATATACCGTGCTCGGCGCATCGGACGGGCAGGGGCGATGGCAGCTCCGCTTGTGGTGGAAGCCATTCGTGACGTTGATCTGGCTTGGTGGCGGCTTGATCGCGCTGGGTGGCGCGCTGTCGATGATTGGCCGCATCCGCCGCGAACGCAAACCCGCTTATCGTGAGGGGTATGCATGAGGCGGGGTGTGGTGTGGCTGCCGCTCGCCGGCTTCGCTCTGGTTTTCGCGCTGATCGTCTACGCCCTCTTCTGGCCGGCCGATCGGACGGTGCGATCCGCGATGATCGGAAAGCCGCTGCCGATCTTCACCGTCCCCCCGATGCTGCCGGACCGTTCGGGGTTGAGCAACACTGACTTTACGGACGGCAAGCCCCGGCTGCTCAACGTCTTCGCCAGTTGGTGCATTCCGTGCATCGCCGAGGCACCGATGCTTTTGCGGCTGAAGCAGTCGGGCGTCCGCATCGACGCGCTGGCGATCCGCGATACGCCGACGGCAATCCGCGATTTCCTGACGCGTAACGGCGATCCGTATCAGCGGATCGGCGACGACCGGCAAAGCGCGGTGCAGGTCGCTCTGGGCTCGTCCGGCGTGCCCGAGACGTTCGTGATCGATGGAAAGGGCCGGATCGTCCTGCAGCATGTCGGTGACATCCGGGAAGACGATCTGCCCGAGATCATGGCCGCGCTGGAGCGTGCGAAGTGATGCGCCCAAGCATGTTCGGTCTCGCGACGATGCTCGCGATCGCCACGCCCGCGATCGCCGACAGTCCGCTCCCGCCGGCCGACTATGCTAACGTCCAGTTGCGCGATCCCGATCAGGAGGCGCGCGCGAAGGACCTGATGGGCACGCTGCGATGCCTCGTCTGTCAGGGTCAGTCGATCGCCGACAGCGACGCGGAGATGGCGGGCGATATGCGCTCGCTGGTACGCAAAAGGATATTGGCCGGCGAAAGCCCCGACGCGATCCGCGAATCGCTGGTTTCCAGTTATGGCGAGTATGTCAGCTACGACCCGCCCTTCAACTGGCTGACCGCGCCGTTGTGGCTGATGCCGTTGGTCCTCGCGGGCATCGGCACGTGGCTGGCCCGCGGGTCGTTCCGGCGGAGGCGCGGCTGATGGGTTGGGTAATGCTGATCGCGATCGCGGCGCTGGCAAGTGCCGTACTCTGGCGCATCGGTCTGCCGCGCGGGTTGTGGACCTTCGTCGGGTCCGCACTGATGCTCGGCGCGACGGGCTATGCACTTCAGGGTAATCCGACGCTCGCCGGCCATCCGGTCAAGGCCGATGCCGATCCGATCCCGCTCGATCCGGACCTGATCGCGCTCCGCGATGCGATGACCGGAAGATTCACGGGCGACGGCGCATATCTGATCGCGGCGGACGGCATGACTCGGATCGGTGCGACGGGCAGCGCGGTGCAGTGGATATTGGCGGGGATCAATAAATACCCGCAAAGTTATGCGTTATGGACCGGGCTTGGCATGTCGATGATCGCGCATGACGGCAATCGCATGTCGCCGACTGCGGCGTTCGCCTTCCAGCAGGCGGCACGGCTTGCCCCGCAGCAACCCGCACCTCCATTCTTCACCGGCCTCGCTTACGTCCAGGCTGGCGAGTTCGCCAAAGCGCGGCCCTATTGGGCGAAGGCGGTAGCGCTGACGCCGAAGACGATGTCCTATTATCCGGAACTGGCGGGTCGGCTGGCGCTGCTCGATCGGTTCCTGTCTGCGTTGGAGCTGCAGCGGCGTGCAAAGGTAGGATCGCCGGAAAAGTCCTAACCCCGTTCTTTTCGAGCGAAGTGGAGAAACCGACGCCACGCAGGCGCGGCTAAGTTTCTTAACGGCGCGCCAAATGAATGAGTGGGTGGTACAAAAAACGGGGGCCCTAAAACCCCCGTTCTCGATTCAGTTCGTGCCGCGACCGGTCTTCGACTGCAATTCGTCGATCCGCTTCGAGGCATCCGCCTTGGTCAGCGTATCGTCGAACTCTTCATGCGCCTCTTCGCTCAACGTCTTGAGATAGCTGGCCTGCGCGCCGGTCATCGCCTCGTCGCCCGTCGTCCAGTCGTCGGGGTTCTTTTCGGCATTGCCGGTCGGGTGGTCCTTGGGGTTGGCTTGGTCGGTCATCGGAATTCTCCTTCGATCGACCAAACCCTCGTGTTCCCAGAATGTTCCGCTTAGGCCGACCAGGCTTCGAACGGCAGATCGAGATCGTCGGCGACCGCCTTGAACGCGATCTTGCCCTTGTAGACGTTCAGCCCGTTGGCAAGATGCGGATCGGCCTTCATCGCACCCTCCGCGCCCAGATTGGCGAGCTTCAGCACGAACGGCAGCGTCGCATTGTTGAGCGCGAACGTGCTGGTCCGCGCCACCGCGCCCGGCATGTTGGCGACGCAATAATGGATCACGCCATCCACTTCGAACACGGGATCTTCGTGCGTCGTGGCGTGGCTGGTCTCGAAACAGCCGCCCTGGTCGATCGCAATATCGACCAGCACCGAACCGCGCTTCATCGTCTTCAGCATCTCGCGCGTGACGAGCTTGGGCGCGGCGGCACCGGGCACCAGCACCGCGCCGATGACGAGATGCGCGTTCTTCACCGCCGCGGCGATCGCCGCCTTGGATGCATACGCCGTCTTGATCTGGCTGGAGAAGAACATGTCGAGTTCGGCAAGGCGCGCGTTGGAGATGTCGTAGATCGTCACGTCGGCGCGCATGCCGACCGCCATCTGCGCCGCGTTGACGCCGGATACGCCACCACCGAGGATCGCAACGCGCGCCGGGGCCACACCGGGTACGCCACCGAGCAGAACGCCGCGTCCGCCCTGTTCCTTCTCCAGATAATGCGCGCCGACCTGGATCGACATGCGGCCAGCGACTTCGGACATCGGCTTGAGCAACGGCAGCGAGCGATCGTTTGCGGTCACCGTTTCATAGGCGATGCAGGTCGCGCCGGACTTCATCAGCCCCTCGGCCTGCGGTTTGTCGGCGGCGAGATGAAGATAGGTGAACAGCAGGTGGCGCGACTCGAGCAAGGCAATCTCGCTTGGCTGCGGCTCCTTGACCTTCACGATCATGTCGCTGGCGGCGAAAACGCTCGCCGCGTCCGGCATGATCGTCGCGCCGGCGTCGATATAGTCCTGATCCTCGAAATCGATCCCCAGCCCGGCGCCGGTCTGCACCGCGACCGAATGGCCCTGCGCGACGAGTTCGACCACCGACGGCGGGGTCAGCCCGACGCGATATTCGTGGTTCTTAATTTCCTTGGGGACACCGACACGCATTGGGGTTCTCCTCGTAACAAACGATACCGGACACTAATCGAACGGCGGTTGAAAATCCCTGCAAAATGATGTGGCGAAACGGCTATTAAACGCATAGCTTCAGCGTGAGGCGGCAGTACGGCGAAGATTGCATGCAAATAGATCGGATCGACACCGCAATACTGCAGCATCTCGCGGGAGATGCGCGATCACCCGTCAGCGTAATCGCCACCCGCGTCGGTCTGTCGCAATCCGCCTGTACCCGTCGAATACAGGCGCTGGAGTCGTCAGGCCATATTCTGGGCTACGGCGCGCATCTCGGACACCGCCGACTCGGATTTCGAGTGACCGCCTTGGTCGATATCACGCTCGGTACGCAGGTCGGGGAGGATCTTGCCCAGTTCGAGGCGGCGGTTGCGGCGATCGACGGGATCGTCGAATGTGCGCTGGTATCAGGCGCGCAGGATTACCGCTTGAAGATCGTGTGTCGCGACCTCGACGATTACGAACGCCTGCACCGCGAACATCTCGGCCGACTGCCCGGCGTCAACACGATCAGCAGCAGTTTCGTCCTGCGCGCCGTCCCGACACGGGGCGAGGCGGATGCGCTGTTCGGCGCGGCATCATGAGGTCCCCGTTGCGAGGCCATGCGCACGCGTGTAGAGCGCGCAACCTTGGGCCCAGGGGGCGCGTTGCGATCATTACGATGAACAATCCATTGAAGTCCCGGAAAAGATCGCTGTCGCTGTGAACAGCAGCGAACCCGTCGTGGATCAACCCGCGACCGTGGTGCCGCATGCCGGCGACCATCCCCATCACAAGGACGGAATCGTGCGGCTCGCGCTCGGCGCGATCGGTGTCGTGTTCGGCGATATCGGCACGAGTCCGCTCTACGCATTCCGCGAGACTTTCCACGGCCATCATCCGCTCACGCTGGACCAGGCGCACATCATGGGCGTCGTGAGCCTGATGTTCTGGTCGATGATGGTCGTCGTGACGCTGAAATACGTCACGATCATCATGCGCGCCGACAATAAGGGCGAGGGGGGCAGCCTTGCCCTGCTGGCGCTGATCTCCGGGCGGACGCAGATGAAGCGCTGGTCGCGCGGCATCGTCTTGCTCGGCGTGTTCGCCACCGCCCTGTTCTACGGCGACAGCATGATCACCCCGGCGGTGTCAGTCTTGTCGGCGGTGGAGGGCATTGCGGTCGCGGCGCCGGCGTTCAGCGGCCTCGTCCTGCCGATCGCGGTCGTCATCATCATCGGGCTGTTCTCGATCCAGCGTAGCGGCACGTCGAAGGTCGGCCTGTTCTTCGGCCCGATCATGCTGACCTATTTCGCCGTGATCGCGACCCTGGGCGTGATCAGCGTGCTCAAGACGCCGGAAATACTCTGGGCTTTCTCACCGCATTACGCGCTGGAATTCTTCTACCTCGATCCGATCCGCGCGTTCCTGGCGCTCGGGTCCGTCGTCCTGGCGGTAACGGGCGCGGAGGCGCTGTATGCCGACATGGGGCATTTCGGGCGCAACCCGATCCGCGTGTCGTGGCTCTATTTCGTTCTGCCGGCGCTCATGGCGAATTACATGGGGCAGGGGGCGTTGCTGTCGCGCGAGGGTGCCGCCGCTCTGGTCAGCCCATTCTACATGCTGGCACCCGAAAACCTGCAATTGCCGCTCGTCATCCTGGCTACCTGCGCCGCGGTCATCGCGTCGCAGGCGGTGATTTCGGGCGCGTTTTCGGTGACGCAGCAGGCGATACAATTGGGCTTCATGCCACGCCTGCGCATCGAACATACCAGCGCCGCGACGGCGGGGCAGATCTACATCCCGTTGATCAACTGGATGTTGCTGACGATGGTGCTGCTGCTCGTCATGTTCTTCCGCACGTCGTCCAACCTGACCTCCGCTTACGGGATCGCGGTGACGGGGGCGATGCTGATCGACACCTGCCTGTTGTCGGTCGTGCTGTTCAAGCTGTGGGGCTGGAAGCGCCGCTACGCGATTCCGCTTCTCACGTTGTTCTTCATCGTCGACGGGGCGTACTTCGCCGCGAGATCTCACGAAGGTGCCCGCGGGCGGCTGGTTCCCGCTGCTGGCAGGCTTGGTGATCTTCACGTTCCTGACGACCTGGTCGAAGGGCCGGCAATTGATGATCGAGCGGATGCGAGAGGCCGCGATGCCGATCAAGGTGTTCATCCAGTCCGCCGCCACCTCCGCCACGCGCGTGCCCGGAACCGCGGTGTTCATGACCTCCTCGCCCGAAGGCGTGCCGCACGCGTTGCTGCACAACCTCAAGCATAACAAGGTGTTGCACGAACGTATCATCCTGCTGACGGTGAAGATCACGGACGTGCCGTATCAACCGGACGACGGGCGCTGTCATCTGGAGGACCTCGACCAGGGCTTCCATCGCATGGTCCTGAAATACGGCTTCATGCAGGAACCGGACGTCCCGACGGCGCTGTCACGGATTCACCAATGCGGTGCCGACTTCCGCATGATGGACACCAGCTTCTTCCTTTCCCGCCAAACCCTCCTAGCCTCCGCGCGGCCTGGAATGATGCTGTGGCGCGAGAAGCTGTTCGCTTGGATGCTGCGAAACGCCGAAAGCGCGATGGAATTCTTCCGCCTGCCGACCAACCGCGTGGTCGAGCTCGGCAGCCAGGTCGAAATTTGACCGAATCGTCGGGCCCAGCTCCCATCATCGTGACCGCCGTGTTCGGAAAGTCGGACGCGGCCTATTTCGATACGCTCCGGCGCGAGCATTTCCCGCCCGAACGCAATCACCTGTCGGCGCACCTGACAATGTTTCATCACCTGTCGCCGTTGCTGGAGGCGGAGTTGAAACAGCGCCTGTCGAACGAGACTCGTGGCGTGCCGATGCCATCGGCGCGGATCGCGGGGCTCATGTCGTTGGGGCGCGGCGTTGCATTCCGGATCGAATCGTCCGAACTTGCCGACATCCGCGATCGGCTGGCGGACGCCTTCTCTTCGATGCTGACGCCGCAGGATGCGGCGGGCTGGCGTCCGCACGTCACGGTGCAGAACAAGGTTGAGCCGTATCAGGCCAAGGCGCTGCAAGTCGCCTTGGAGGCGGATTTCCGCCCACGCCCGGTGGCAATCGCGGGTCTGGCGTCTTGGTATTATCGTGGCGGACCGTGGGAGCCGCTTTCACGTCACATGTTCGCTTGACCACCAACGACGCGGTTCCTATAGCCCGCGCCTCGCGAGTGGAAACGCGTTGCCGGAACGCTCCGGTTACGGCGAAGTAGCTCAGCTGGTTAGAGCACGGGAATCATAATCCTGGGGTCGGGGGTTCAAGTCCCTCCTTCGCTACCACTCGCGGTTTCCCTTCACATCTTTGGTGCAGTTACGGGAACACGCCGCGCCGCCTTGATCAGGATCGGCGGCGCGATCATCTGCCCTTTCATCACGCCTTCCCCCAGCGTCGCGGACGTCGGCGAGTCGAAGATCTTGTGGACCACGTCCATCCCCTCGACGACGTGACCGAACGCGGCATAGCCCTGATTGTCGCCCGGTGCCGCCGGGTTGGCATCGAGGCTCGGCTGATCGCCGACCATGATCGTGAAATCGCCATTCGCGGTCCCGGGCGCATAGCGGGCGATCGAGAGCGTTCCGTCGATATGCTTCAATCCGGTCATGGTCGTGGGTTCGTGCTTGATTGCGGGCAGTACGCGTTTCGGAGCATTCTGTACGCCGAACTGGATGAAGCCGAAGCGCGGCCCGGCCTTTGCCGTCCGGTAGAAACCGATGCCATCCAGTCGCTTCTGGTCGATATACCGCAAGAAGTTCGCGGTCGTGATCGGCGCACGCTCCTTTTCAAGATCGATCACGATCCGGCCTTCCGTCGTCTCCAGCGCGACGCGGACGGTTGCCGGGGTGGGGGCGGGCGCAGGTCCCGGTGTTGGCATAGGTGCGGGGAGCGCCGTCGGGGCCGTAACGCCCTGTGCCGCCAACATCACGGCAAGAATCATCGGAACCATCAGTCTCTCCTCAATCCGCTACAGCGTCGCAAATCGCGACTACGCCATCCACAAGAATCGCTCGCCTTTCATGCGCGGTCGTGGCCTCCCATGTTGCATCCCTGACCCCGCGCCCCCTAGAAGCGCCGAACCCAAAGACGGACCGCATTTCATGACGACGCACACGACCAAGATGCTCATCCTCGGCTCCGGCCCCGCCGGCCTGTCCGCAGCGATTTACGGCGCGCGCGCCGGAATGGCGCCGATCGTGGTGCAGGGCATCCAGCCGGGCGGGCAGCTGACCACGACGACCGACGTCGAGAATTATCCCGGCTTCAAGGATGTGGTGCAGGGTCCCTGGCTGATGGAACAGATGCAGGCGCAGGCCGAGCATGTCGGTACGCGGCTGATGTGGGACACGATCGTCGAGGTCGACCTGACCCGCCGTCCGTTCCGGCTGATCGGCGACGGCGGCGATGTGTATGAAGGCGACGTGCTTGTGATCGCGACGGGTGCGCAGGCCAAATGGCTCGGGCTCGACAGCGAGGAAGCGTTGAAGGGCAAGGGCGTCAGCGCGTGCGCGACGTGCGACGGCTTCTTCTATCGCGGCAAGAAAGTGGCGGTGATCGGCGGCGGCAACACTGCGGTCGAGGAAGCGCTGTACCTCACCAATCACTCGCCGGACGTTACGCTTATCCACCGCCGCGACAGCTTCCGCGCGGAAAAGATCCTGCAGGAGCGGCTGTTCGCGCACAAAAGCGTCAGCGTGTTGTGGAACAAGGAAGTCGCGCAGTTCGTGGATGGCGGCGGCAACACCGGCCTAGTCGCGCTGGAGCTTCGCGACACGGTGACGGGTGAAATGTCCCGGCTGGACGTCGAGGGCGGGTTCGTCGCGATCGGGCATCACCCGGCGACCGAACTGTTCCGCGGCCATCTGGATCTGGACAGCGACGGTTATATCGCCGTGGAGACGGGCAGCACCCGGACCAACGTGCCGGGCGTATTCGCGTGCGGCGACGTTATGGACAAGGTCTATCGCCAGGCGGTCACCGCAGCCGGAACGGGTTGCATGGCGGCGCTGGATGCGGAACGGTTCCTGGCCGAGGCGGAGTTCGAAATGGCCGAGGCCGCGGAGTAAGCCGGTAGCGGCTACGCCGCGGCGAGGGCGGAACGCAGCAAGGATTCGAGCGCAACCTGATCCTCCGGCGCGGCGAAACTGTGGCTGTTGGTTTCGATAAAGTCGGCTGGAAGCACGCCCCCGGCGGCGGATGCCCCGAACGCGATGGCGGTCGCATCGCCTCTTGCGAGGACGATCCGGGCGGGGGTGTCGGTCGATACGAGTGACCGGCCCAGGCGAACTGCCAGATTGTTGCTCGAATTATCGGGCGTCTTGGAAAGTTTGCCGAGGCCCTTTGCCAGTTTGCGAAGGTCGATGCCGCCCCGCAACAGCCGGACGTAGGTCGCAGGATCGCGAAGGCGTTCGACATACCGCGCCCGGATCGCGGCGGCGGGGGGAAGCGCATCGGGCGTTTCGATCGTCCACGGATTTGCCAGCACGAGAGAATCGATCCCCGCCTGACGGTGGAACAGGGCCAGCGTCGTCGCTGCGTCGCAATTGCCGAACCCGACGATATGCGTGACGTGAGGGCAAAGGCTCTTGAATGCCTTCACCGCGGCGGTCAGATCGTCCGCGGCAAGTTCGAAGCCGGCATTCGCTCCGGTGGAATCGCCGACGCCGCGGCGATCGTAGCGAAAGACGGGGATACCAGTTTTGGCGAGACGCTGTGCGAGCGCCGCCATACTGCGGTGCGCGCCTGCGCGAATCTCGTTTCCGCCGGAGACGATCAGCAGCCCGGTCGTCGCATCCGCTTCGTCCAGCGTACCGACAAGCGTCTCGCCCGCGCATTCGAACGCGATCACCCGCCGCATCTTGCGATCCAGCTTGCGACGTCGTCGGCAACGTCCTGGGCGAACGGGATGTCGCTATCTGGTTCCGACCGTCGCCACAGCGCGATCCCGCCCAGCTTCACGTCTGCGGTTTTCGTATCCGTACTCAGTCGTGCGATCCGGTGGCGGGTGTCCTGTCGCGGTGAGGGTTCGCAGCTTTCGAGTTCGGCTAGGAAGCTGGCCGGGATCGCATTCCCCGCGACGATGACATGGTCCTGGCCCGGCGCTGGACGCAGTCCGGAATCGGAACGCCCACGCGGATCGTCCAGTTGAGCGATCCGGACGCGATTGAGGTCCCGGATCAGTTCGGCGCCCGATTGCGGGGCAAGGTGCCAGCGACCGCTCAGGGTTGCTTCGCGATCGATGAGAGCGCTGCTCCGCAGACCCAGCGCATAAGCGTTGCGGCCTTCGGATACGATTATTCTCACGACGCTTGTGTATGCCTGCTGGATATCGTGCAGCGATAGCGCGCGGGTGGGGATCAGGCTGTCCCCCGTCCCGGGATAATCGGGCAGGATAGATGCAACGCCCAGTTCGGCGAGACGACGCAGGATCGACACCGTGAATGCGCGGGTACGATTGGCCTCTTCGAAAAACGGAAGGGACGCGATCACGACCGGACCCGTTTCCGGCCCGAACCGCAACATCGCCTCCGACCCGCCGGACCAATCGTACCGACCGATCCTCACCTGATGTTATTCAAACGATGATCTTCGAGGTGGCGAAGCGGACCAGCGCGCCGAACGTTTCGAGCATTTCGCCGTCGACCTCGTCATCCTCGATCAGGATGCCGAGCCGTTCTTCCAACTCGGTCAACAGTCCGGCCACCGCCATCGAATCGAGTTCGGGCAACGCACCGAACAGCGGCGTTTCGCTGCGAAACGCGTCGACGCGCTCCTGGCTCAGGCCGAGTATGTCGCGTAACGTCGCGCGAACGGTCAAGTCGATCTGATCGATATCGTCTGGCAGCACGGTCGAACCCCATCATTCAGGCACGCCCGTTAGAGGTTGGGGCGCCCGATGCCAAGTGCGGCCCTTTGCAGTCGAGACCGCGCTGCGTATCAGGGGCCATGATCCCGCTCGATCCCACGCCGTATCCGATCGACATTCTGCCATCGCGCGGGGGCCGGCACGACGTGGCATTGATCGCCCGTGACGGCGCGTTGAGTTTCGAGGAACTGGAAGGGCTTACCGGGCGCCTCGCGGCGGCCATCTCTGCAGTCGGGCTGGCGCCTGGGGATCGCGTGGCGAGTTGGTTGCCCAAGACGCGCACTGCCTGCGTTATGCCGATGGTCGCGCCGCGGGCGGGCATGGTGCACGTTCCGATCAATCCCGGGCTGAAGCACGCGCAGGTCTCGCATATCCTGCACGACAGCGGTGCGCGTTTGCTGGTGACGCAGGCGGCACGCGCTTCGACGCTCGTGGCGGGGGATGTACCGGCGGAGTGCAGGATCGTCATCGAGGATGAACTTACCGCGGACGACGTCCTGCCGCCGTCCGATGCCCGCCCCGACGATCTCGCCGCGATCCTGTATACCTCTGGATCGACCGGGAAGCCGAAGGGCGTGATGCTGAGCCATGCGAATTTATGGCTCGGCGCGATTTCCGTCGCGCATTACCTGAACATATCGCCCGCCGATCGCGTGCTCGGCGTGCTGCCGCTCAGCTTCGATTACGGGCAGAACCAGCTTTTTTCGACCTGGGCAGCGGGTGGCGCCTATGCGCCGCTCGATTACCTGACTGCGCGGGATGTCGTGAAAGCGGTCGATCGCGTTGGCGCGACCACGATCGCAGGCGTGCCGCCACTCTGGGTCCAGTTGCTGGAGGCGGAATGGCCGCCCGAGATCGCCGCGAAGGTGAAGCGGCTGACGAATTCCGGGGGCGCTCTGACCCCGCGGCTCGTCCGGGCGCTGCGCAGGCAGTTCCCCGAAGCGGACCTGTATCCGATGTACGGACTGACCGAGGCGTTCCGATCGACCTATCTGCCGCCCGATCTGGTCGACGCACATCCCGACGCGATGGGGCGCGCGATACCGTTCGCCGAAGTCCGCGTGGCGCGTGCCGATGGCTCTCGCGCCGCCCCGGGGGAGGCGGGGGAACTGGTGCATGCGGGGCCACTCGTCGCGCAGGGCTATTGGGGCGACGCCGAACGGACGGCACACCGGTTTCGCGATGCGCCCGACTGGGCGGACGCCGGCGGAAAGGCGGTCTGGTCGGGCGACACGGTCATCGAGGGCGCGGATGGCTTGTTCCGGTTCGTCGGACGCGACGACGAGATGATCAAATCGGCCGGAAACCGGATCAGCCCGAACGAGATCGAGGACGCGATCCTGTCGGGCGGCGAGGCGACCGAAGCGGTCGCGTTCGGTCTCCCCGACGACCGTCTCGGGCAGGCGATCATGGTCGTCCTGCGCGGTGATGGCGATGCCGAACCGAAATTGCGGGCCAGGCTTCGCACCGATCTTCCCGGCTTCATGCAACCCCAACAGTATATCTGGCGCGACGAATTGCCGCGGAATGCCAACGGAAAGCTGGATCGTGCAGCGTTGAAGAAAGAGTTCTTGTCATGAAGCCGATGGGCCCGATCCCTCCGGAATTCGGCATGGCGAACCCGTTGGAAATTGGCGGCAAGTCGGCGGAACAATGGGCCGGTGAGGGGAACACCCCGCTGTTCGTCTACGACATCGACATCGTCCGCGCGCGGGCGGCGGCTTTGCGGTCGTCGCTGCCGAAAACCCTCGACATACATTATGCGATCAAGGCTAATCCGCTGCCTGCCTTCGTTGCCGCCGTGTCGCCCCTGTTCGACGGCCTCGACGTCGCGTCATCGGGCGAATTGGCGGTGGCTCTGGACAGCAAGCCCGCATCCGCGATCAGCTTTGCCGGGCCGGGCAAGCGCGACGGCGAACTGGAGGCTGCGATCCGCGCGGGGGCGACGATCAACCTGGAATCCTCCGGCGAATGCGACCGGGCGCTGGCGATCGGCGAGCGACTGGGGATCACGCCGCGCCTCGCCGTGCGGGTGAACCCCGACTTTGAGTTGCGTGGGTCGGGGATGAAGATGGGGGGACGCGCTTCGCCGTTCGGCATCGACATCCTTGACGCGACGAATGTCGTCGCTCGCCTGCGCGCGGCTGGTGCGGACTGGCGCGGTTTCCACATCTTCGCAGGATCGCAGGCGCTGGATTCGTCGGCGATCATTGAAACGCAGGCCGCGACGATCGCGCTGGCCGGAAAGCTGGCGGACGAGATCGGCGTCGCGCCGCCACTGGTCAATTTGGGCGGTGGGTTCGGAATTCCCTATTTCAACGGCGATACCCCGATCGACCTTCCGCTGATCGGCAATGCCCTGTCGGCGCAACTCGATCACCGCCCTGATACCCTCGCCGAATCTGGGTTCGCGATCGAACTCGGGCGCTTTATCTCAGGGGAATGCGGCGTTTACCTCACCCGCGTGATCGAACGGAAGGAAAGTCGCGGCGAGACCTTCCTTATCGTCGATGGCGGACTGCATCATCAACTCGCCGCCTCGGGTAATTTCGGCACTGTCGTGAAACGCAATTATCCGGTCGCGATCGCCACGGGCGCGCCGGGCGCCCCCACCGAAACCGTCAGCGTGGTCGGCTGCCTGTGCACGCCGCTGGACCGGCTCGCCGATCGCGTTACCCTGCCGATTGCGGGCGTAGGCGATATCGTCGCGGTGTTCATGGCCGGCGCCTATGGGCGCTCGGCCAGCCCCACCGCCTTTCTCGGCCACCCCCTGCCAGCCGAGCTGCTCGCCAATCTGCGTCAGTCCTAACGCTATTTTTACCTGCCGGAACGCATAGCAGCGGTCGCAACCCGTGACCCGTGTGGAGAGACGTCTCCGCCGGAAACGGCAGGAGATCAGTACGATGCGTGTGGGTTTGGGTATCAGGGCGTTGAGCGTGGCATTTATGGCCGCCACCACCTTGTCGGCATGCGCCAGCAGTGGCGGTCGTACCGAGCTTCCGCCCGCCAGCTTCGTAGCGACTCAGGAACAGCCGGGCGAGGAGTATGTCATCGGCCCGCTCGACCAGTTGCAGGTCTTTGTGTGGCGCAATCCGGAACTGTCGTCCGACGTCCAGGTGCGGCCGGACGGACGTATCACCACCCCGTTGATCAGCGATATGCCAGCCGTCGGCAAGACCCCGGCGATGCTCGCGGACGACCTGAAGATCGCGCTGGGCGAGTATATCAAGGATCCGATCGTATCGGTGATCGTCAAGAATTTCAGCGGGACGTTCAGCCAACAGGTGCGCATCGTCGGCGCCACGGAGAAGCCGGCATCGATCCCGTACCGCGCCAATATGACCGTGCTGGACGCGATGATCGCCGTCGGCGGTCTCAGCCAATATGCCGCGGGCAACAAGGCGCGGCTCGTCCGCTACGATCGTGGTACCGGCAAGCAGGTCGAATATAATCTCAAGCTTTCCAGCCTGTTGAAGAGCGGGGACTCGCGGGCGAACGTCCGGCTCGCACCGGGTGACGTGATCATCATCCCGGAAAGCATGTTCTGAGATGAGCGGTATTTACGACGAGGTTCGCGTGATGCTGCACGCGATCTGGCGACGGCGCTGGCTGGCAATGGCGGTCGCATGGGCGATCGCGATCGTCGGCTGGCTGTTCGTTTCGCAGATACCCAATACATACGAATCGACGGCGCGCGTCGTCGTCCAGATGCAGTCGATCCTGCCATCGGCGGTCGGCATCACCACTGCCGACCAGCAGAAGGATGTCGATCGTGTTCGTCAGACTCTGACGTCCGCCGTCAATCTGGAAAAGGTCGTGCGCGGCACCGATCTGGCCGCGACGGTCCAGACAGATCGTGACGTCGCGGACCGAGTGGCCGGGCTGCAAAAGGCGATCACGATCACCGCGCAGCAGGACAATCTGTTCGAGATCACGGCCAGGGGCGGAAGCCCGAAGATCACACGTGCCATCGTCCAGAAGCTTATCGATATCTTCGTCGAGGAGAATTTGGCGGGCGACCGTGACGAGACCAGCCAATCACTGCGCTTTCTCGATGCGCAATTGGAGCAACGGCAGAAGCAATTGCAGGATGCCGAATCCAAGCGCACCGACTTCCAGAACCGCTATCTCGGGTCGCTGCCCGGCACGGGGTCGCTGACCGATCGCATGGGCACGGCCCGCAGTGCGATGGCCCAGGTCGAAAGCGATCTCGCCGCCGCACAATCGAGCCTCGCCGCAGTGAACGGGCAGATGGCGGGAACATCGCCGACGATCGCCGGCGCGCCGGGCACGGTGACCAGCGGTCCGGCACGTGCGCGGTTGTCTGCGATCCAGGGCCAGATCGCCGATGCCCGTTCGCGGGGCTTTACCGACAATCATCCCGACATGATCGCACTGAAAAGCCAGTTGGTCGCGGCGACCGCCGCTGCGCGCAACGAACCGGCTGGGTCCGCGGGGGCGGGCGGCGCTTCGGCAAATCCCTTGTATCTGTCGTTCCGATCGATGCAGGCCGACAAGCAGGCGCAGGTCGCCGCGCTTTCGATGCGCAAGGCGCAGTTGCAGGGCGATCTGGACACGATCAACTCGAAGCTGGCTGGCGATCCTGCGGTTGCTGCCGAACAGGGGCAGATCGAACGCAACTATGCCGTGCTGAAGGATCAGTACGACAAGTTGCTCGCCGATCGCGAGGACATCAAGCTGCGCGGGCAAGCGCAGACGCAGACGGACTCGATCAAGTTCACGGTCATCGACCCGCCCAGCGCGCCGCGTGTGCCTAGCGCGCCAAACCGCCCGATGCTGCTGACGGGCGTATTGATCGTCGCGATCGGCGGGGGGATCGGCGCCGCCTTCGCTCTCGGCCAGTTGCGAACGACGTTCGCGACGGCCGCCCGGCTGGAACGCGCGACCGGGATGACGGTGATCGGATCGATCGGCGAAGCCGTCACGCAGGTGCAGATCGCGGCCCGTCGTCGCAACCTGATGTATTTCGGTGGCGGCGCGGCGGCGCTCGGTGCCGCCTATGTGGCGCTGCTCGGCGTCGAGATGGTTTCGCGGGGGCTTGCGGCGTGAACGAGATGCGCAAGATCAAGTCTTCGCTGCTCGAACGCGCGGCAGAGGTCTACGACTTCGATGCTCATCTGCGCGTGCCGGGCGTTCCAGGCTCCGACGGGTCGGTGATCGGCACTGTGTTCGATGGTGAACCTTCGCCAGTTCCGCCTGTGGTCTTCGCTGCACCATCGCCCCTCCGCGCGTCCGGCGGGGTCGCGATCGATCGGGCCATGCTCGAAGACAAGGGCTTGCTTGTTCCGGGCGCCGCAATTGGTGCGCTGGCGGAAGAGTTTCGCCAGGTGAAGCGTCAGATGCTCAACACGGCACGCGCCGTTCGGTCGGGCGATGCCGAGGGCGCGCACGATCTCGCGCGTACGATCCTCATCTGCTCTGCGAAGCCGGACGAGGGCAAGACCTATTGTGCGGTCAATCTGGCGATCTCGATGGCGGCGGAACGCGACACCGAAGTGCTGTTGATCGATGCCGATTTCGCCAAGCCCGACGTCATGAAGCGGCTCGGCTTGCGCGATAGCGTCGGATTGCTGGATGCGCTGGGCGATCCGCGGATCGACGTCGAAAGCTGCGTCGTGCGGACGGATATCCCTCAGCTCAGCCTGTTGCCGGCCGGTACGAAGACCAACCAGGACACGGAATTGCTCGCCAGCGACCGGACGCGCGAGTTGATCGTGCAACTGCTCGCCGCCGATCCGCGCCGGATCCTGATCTTCGACTCGCCACCCGCTTTGGCCGCGTCGCCCGCCTCCGTCCTCGCGGCCGAGGTCGGACAGGTGTTGATCGTCGTTCGCGCCGACAGCACGGTCGACGGCGATCTGCGCGAAGCGGTCGCCGAACTGGATGCATGCGAGCATATCCAACTGATCCTGAATGCAGTGTCGTTCAATCCCGGCGGCCGCCGCTACGGCGATTATTACGCGCAGGGCGAGGCCAAGTGATCCGCGCATCCCTGTTGGCGGCAGGTAGCATGATGCTGATCGTTGCCAGTCCGGCAGTGGCGGGGCCGCGCACGTCGATCACGCCCTATATCGAACTGGGGCAGGTGCTTACCGGTAATCTCCAGACGGGCGACGTCCTCACCTATTCCACGGCGTCGGCGGGGGTCGATGCGGTGGTCAGCACGCGCAACATCGAAGTGCAGCTGAGTTACAACTACCAGCACAACTTCTCCTGGGACGATCGTTATGGTGACGACGATGTGAATTCGGGGTTGGCCCGCGCCACCGTGCGCGTCGCGCCCGGACTGAGCATTGAGGGCGGCGCACTGGCGACACGGGCGCGGTCCGATATCCGCGGTGCCGCGCCGGCTCTTCTGGTCGGCTCGCAGGACAATGTGACGCAAATATATTCCGCCTATGTCGGGCCGAGCGTCGCGACGCGGGTCGGGGCGGCGAACCTGAAGGCCAGCTATCGCTTCGGCTATACCAAGGTCGAGGCACCTGGGGCGACCGGCGTGGCCCCCAACAGCCCGCGTCTCGATGCGTTCGACGACTCCACGAACCACCTGGTTCAGGCGTCGATCGGGGTCGGGCCGGGGCAGGGGCTACCGGTCGGGCTCACGGTCTCGGGCGCCTACGAACGAGACGATGCGAGCCAGCTCAAGCAGCGGTACGAAGGCAATTTCGTCCGCGGCGACGTCCTCGTTCCGGTCACGCGAAGCCTCGCGCTGACCGCGGGTGCAGGATACGAAAAGATCACCGTCTCGCAGAAGGACCCGCTGACCGACTCTGCGACCGGACAGCCGGTGGTCGATGCCAACAACCGTTTCGTGACCGACCCCGCATCGCCTAGGCGCATCGCCTACGAGACGGACGGGCTGATCTACGACGCGGGACTGGTGTGGAAGCCGTCCCCCCGCACGACGCTGCAGACTCGCATCGGGAAACGCTATGGCGGGATGACTTATACGGGGTCGCTCAGCTATGCCGCGAGCCGGTCGATCGGTATCCAGATCAACGTCTATGACAGCGTGGATACGTTCGGGCGCCAGTTGCGGAACGGCATCAGTGCCCTTCCGGCAAATTTCATCGACCAGCGCGACGCGTTCAGCCAACAATTTTCCGGCTGTACATTCGGTCAGTCGAACATCGCCGCGGGCAGTTGCCTGAACGGCGTGCTCCAGTCGATCTCGACCGCCAGCTACCGGGCGCGCGGCGTGGATGCGGTGATCTCAGCCAATCGCGGTCCGCTCAGCTTCGGTATCGGCGCGGGCTATGCCAGCCGCAAGCTCTACGCGCCAGGTGGAGTCGGCTTCACCGTCGACGGCGCGGATGACGAAAGCTTTTATGGCCAGGGATTCGCCAGTCTGACGCTCGATCGGAATTCCGGGATCAGCGGCAACCTGTTCCTGAACTATTATCAAAGCGGGTTGCCCGATGCCCCGGCGGTCTTCTCGACGGGCGCGACGGCAAGTTATTACCGGAATTTCGGGCGCGTCGGCACGACGCTGACCGCGGGCCTTTATAATTTCAGTCAGGAAGGTCTGGACGACCAGACCTCCGGACAGGCTCAGGTTGGAGTGCGATACAGCTTCTGACGATCATGGAGTGCCGCAATATCCGGCACCAATGGGCAGTGACCAATCGGTTAACCGATTGCGGATAGACTTGGTGGCGTAGATAAATCCTGCGCCCGTTGAGGTGGTGACGATGTACGACGACCATTATGGCCTGACCGGACGACCGTTTCAATTGACGCCCGATCCGCGTTTCTGGTTCGAGACCGCGACGCACCGCAAGGCGATGGCGTATCTCGGCTACGGCCTGTCGCAGGGCGAGGGCTTTATCGTCATCACCGGCGATGTCGGGGCGGGCAAGACGACGCTGGTCGGGCACCTCATGGCGACGGTCGATCGCGAACGGCTGAACGTCATCAAGATCGTCTCGACGCAGATCGAGGCAGACGATCTGCTGCGGCTGGTGGCGGACGGGCTGAACATTGATTCCGATGGTCTGGCCAAGGCGCAACTGCTCACCGCGATCGAACGTGGGCTGCACGCGACGGCGCGTGCGGGCAAGCGCACGCTGCTGATCGTCGATGAATCACAGGCGCTGCCGGTCTCCTCGCTGGAAGAGTTGCGGATGCTGTCCAACTTCCAGGCGGGCGGGCATGCGCTGTTGCAGATATTCCTGCTCGGCCAGCCCGAATTTCGCGAGCGGCTTCATGGCTCCGACCGACTGGAGCAGCTTCGTCAGCGCGTGATTGCGATGCATCATCTCGATCCGATGGGCGCGGAAGAGGTCGAGCCCTATATGGTTCACCGCCTGTCGCTGGTCGGCTGGGCCGGCAATCCGCGGTTCACGCCGGATGCGTTCCGTGCGCTGTACGATGCGACCGATGGCGTCCCGCGCCGGCTGAACCAGTTGGCTGGCCGCGTCCTGCTGTTCGGTGCGATCGAGCAACTCGGCACAATCGATCACGAAGTCGTAGCCGAGGTACTCGCGGATATGGCGGCCGATACGCCATCCACGACCCAGAATGTGATCCTGCCGACGTCTAATCTGCGCGAGGTCGAACCGCTGCAAAGCCGGTCTGCTACGATCGTCGAGAACGAACCCGCCATCGTCGCCGACGGCCAACCTGAGTCAGTGGAGAGCGAGGATGGAACGAGCGTGGTATATCAGGAATTCTCGCCCACGGGACGTATCGCGGCGCTGGAAGCACGGATAGAAAATCAGGAAGAAGCGCTGCGGCGTGTCCTGACGTTGCTGGTCGATTGGGTCGAACATGATCCGCGCAGCGAAACCGCTTTCGTCGCGATGGCCGGCTGATCCCCCGATGCGCCATGCGCTCTCCGTGGATGTCGAGGACTGGTTCCAGGTCGGCGCCTTCGAAAAGGTCATCGACAAGGCCGATTGGGAAACGCTGGAACGGCGCGTGGAGCGCAATACCGACGCGGTGCTTGGACTGTTCAGCGAGACCGGCGTCAAGGCGACGTTCTTCACCCTGGGCTGGGTCGCGGAACGTCATCCCGCGCTGATCCGCCGGATCGCGGACGCAGGACACGAAATCGCCAGCCACGGTTGGGATCACCAGCGCGTCTTCACGATGGACGCGGCGACGTTCCGGGCCGATCTGGCGCGGGCGCGCAAGGTGCTGGAGGATGCGGGCGGGCAGGCGGTGACCGGCTACCGCGCGCCAAGCTTCTCGATCGACGCGCGAACGCCCTGGGCGCATGTCGAACTGGCCGAGGCCGGCTATACCTATTCGTCCAGCGTCGCCCCGCTCAAGCATGATCATTATGGCTGGCCCGAGGCACCGCGCTATGCGTTCCGCCCGCTGGCCGACGCCGATCTGCTGGAGGTGCCGGTGACGGTCGCCGATCTGGCGGGGCGTCGTATGGCGACCGGGGGCGGTTTTTTCCGCCTCCTGCCATCCGCGCTGATGAACTTCGCGGTGGGACAGGTGTCCGGCGACGGCCAGCCGGCAGTGTTCTATTTTCATCCGTGGGAGATCGATCCGGGCCAGCCGCGTGTCCTCAACGCGCCCCTGCGATCGAAGGTGCGGCACTACAGCCGCTTGGGGGCGATGTCGGGCAAGCTGCGCGAGCTTATCCGTCGCCACGACTGGGGCCGGATGGATGACGTCGTCGCTGCCGCCCGGTCGCGTCTGCAATGAACATGATGCATCTGGACGTTCCATTGACGTTGCGGTTCGCGGATCTGAATTGCGACGGCGAACGCGCGCGGATCGACGCCTGGGTGCGCGCACAAGCAGGCGCGACTCCTTTCCACCTCCCGGCATGGAGTGTCGCAGTTGCGCGTGCATGCGGCCACATCAGCCATACGCTGATCGCAGAACGCTCGGACAACAGCCTCGCGGGGCTGCTGCCGATGACCGAAATATCGTCCCCTCTTTTCGGCCGCGCCTTGGTGTCGAACGGGTTTGCAGTCGATGGCGGTATCCTGACGACGGAGCCGAATGCGATCCGCCAGTTGGGCGAAGCGGCGTGGGCGCTGGCGCAGGAACTGCGCTGCCCCACGCTCGAACTGCGCGGCGGCCCGGCGGAGGGCACGGAGTGGTTGCGGGACGAAGGCAATTACCTTGGTTTCGTCCGCGACCTTGCGGCCAACGACGATACGGAACTGCTCGCCGTTCCCCGCAAGCAGCGCGCCGAAGTTCGCAAGAGTCTCGCCTCCGACCTGGAAGTAACGGTCGGCCGCGACGCCGCGGCGGCACGCGCCCATTACGCCGTATACGCGCAGTCTGTTCGCAATCTGGGCACACCCGTCTTTCCCGCACAACTGTTCCGCGAGGTGCTCTCCGAGTTCGGCGAGGATGCGGACATCCTGACGGTCAAGGCGAACGGCACGCCACACGCAAGCGTCCTGACGTTATACTTCAATGGCACCGCATATCCCTATTGGGGCGGCGGGACATCCGATGCGCGGTCCCTGCGTGCCAATGACCGCATGTATTTCGCCTTGATGAGCCATGCCCGGGCGCGCGGCTGCACCCGCTTCGACTTCGGGCGGTCGAAAGTCGGCACCGGACCCGCCGCGTACAAGAAGAACTGGGGTTTTGCCGGTACCCCGCTGAGCTATGCGAAGCGCGCCGCGGCTGGACAGGCCCCGAGAGAGATCAATCCGCTCGACCCACGCTACGCGTTGAAGATCGCGGCATGGAAGAAACTGCCCTTATGGGTGGCCAACGCGGTCGGGCCGCATATCGCAAAGGGCCTCGGCTGAGGCCGTCCGATGAGTGATATTCTCTTCCTTGCCCACCGGGTGCCCTATCCGCCCGATCGGGGCGACAAGATCCGCGGCTTCAACGTCCTGAAGTTCCTGGCGGCGCGCAAACGCGTGCACCTCGTCGCGTTCGCCGACGATCGCCGGGACATGGGTAGCGACAGCGGGCTGACCGATCACACCAGTATCATCTGGCGAGGAAAATCGCGTGCCGTGGCCGCGTTGCAGGCGATGCTGACCAACCGACCGGTCTCGCTCGCGGCATTCGACGACGACGCGGTCCGCGCGGCGGTTTCGACGGTGCTGACGACACACGACATCGACACGATCTACGTCTTCTCCAGCCAGATGGCGCAATACGTGCCAACCGATACGACAGCGCGCGTCGTCATGGATTTCGTCGATATGGATTCCGCCAAATTCGCCGGTTACGGCCGTACCCAGGCGGGGCCGATGGGCTGGCTGATGCGACGCGAGGGGCGGCTGCTCGGTACCTATGAGGCAAAGGTCGCTGCACGAGCGGATGCCAGCCTGTTCGTCAGCGACGCGGAAGCAGCGTTGTTCCGCGACCAGACCGGAGCGGAGAGGGTCTTCGCGATCGAAAACGGGATCGATACCGACACCTTCGATCCCGATGCCAGCTTCGTGCCGATCGACCTGCCGCCGCGTACGATCGTTTTCACGGGACAGATGGATTACCGTCCCAATGTCGAAGCGGTGACGTGGTTCGCCGATGAGATCTTGCCTCTGGTCCGCAAGAGCTATCCCGATGCCGGCTTCGCGATCGTCGGTCGCGCGCCGACCGACGCGGTCAAGGCGCTGGGCAAGCGTCCCGGCATCCTCGTCACTGGCGAAGTGACTGACGTTCGCGGCTGGCTCGCGGCGGCCGCGGCAATCGTCGCGCCGCTGAAACTTGCGCGCGGTGTCCAGAACAAGGTGCTGGAGGCGATGGCGATGGCACGTCCGATCGTGGCGTCCGCCCCGGCGGCGGAAGGCATTGACCATGCGGATACGATCGCCGTCGGCGAAACCGCAGAGGAAATTGCGACCCAGATCATCGCCATACTATCCGATCCCGATGCGGCCCGAGTTCGCGGTATGGCCGCGCGGCGGCAGGTGATGCAGCGTTATGGCTGGGACGCGCGGCTTTCGCCGTTGACTGCGCTGCTCGCCCAGGCGATCGGGCCGCGCGCGCACCGCGACGCCGCATGACGATCGCTCTCCCGGCGGATAGGTTCGCCGTTTCCCGGACGGTGACAAATTGGCAGCGTCACTTGGCCGTATTGGCTGGCACGACGATGATCCTGCTGCTGCTGTTCCGCAGGGATGTGGGTGACCTGACTCATATCTGGTGGACCAGCACGACGTTCGGGCACTGCCTGTTCGTCGCGCCGGTTATCGGCTGGCTCGTCTGGCAGCGTCGCGCGCAACTCGCGGAACTGAAGCCGACGTCCTGGTGGCCCGGCGTCATATTAGTCGCCGTGGGTGGGTTCGGCTGGCTTCTCGGCGATGCCGCAAGTGTCGCACTGGCCAGGCATCTGGGACTCGTCCTGATGCTTCAGGGGGCGGTGTTGACGATCCTCGGACCGATCGTCGCACGCGGTCTGCTCTTTCCACTCTGTTACGCCATTTTCATGGTGCCTTTCGGGGAAGGGCTGGAATCGCCGTTGCAGACGATCACCGTCGGCATGACGATGCCGCTGCTCCACCTTTTCGACGTGCCCGCCACCGTGGACGGCGTGCTGATCACGATCCCGAACGGCTATTTCGAGGTCGCGGAAGCATGTTCGGGCGCGAAGTTCGTCATCGCGATGATCGCCTATGGGACGCTCGTCGCGAACGTCTGCTTCGTGTCGTGGCGGCGGCGGGCGGTCTTCATGGTCGTGGCGCTTGTGGTTCCGGTGATCGCCAACGGCCTTCGCGCCTTCGGTACGATCTATGCCGCCCACCTGACATCGGTCGAGCGCGCGACGGGGCTCGACCACATCGTCTATGGCTGGATATTCTTCGGGCTGGTCATGGCGGCAGTGATCGGTATCGGCTGGCGCTGGTTCGATCGCGCGCCGGACGATCCCGCTTTCGATCCGGCAAGAGCGGGGGCCGTGCCTGTGCGGCGAACCGACCTGCTGCTTGCCGCCGCCCTGACCCTGACGGTTGCGGCAATATTCCCTGCATGGGGCGGCATCGTCGCAAGCCGCGCGCAGGTTTTGCCACGTGCAATAAAGCTGCCGCAGATAGCGGGTTGGCACCGCATGCCGATGAGCACCCGCGCCCCCTGGTCGCCATATTATCCCGGCGCTGATCATTTCCTGATCGGTCGCTACGGTGACGTAAGTGGTAGCGCGGTCGATCTTGCGATCGCCGTCTATGGCGATCAGCGGGAGGGCAAGGAACTAGTCTCCTTCGGCACCGGTGTGCTGCGTCAGGACGACATCTGGCTGCGGGTTGCGGACCTGCCCGATCTGGCTGGCGGGTCGACCATGCGCATCACTGCGCCCGGCCCGGTCGAGCGGCAGGTCGCCACATGGTATGTGATCGGCACTGTCGTCACGCAGGACGAACGCGTCGTGAAGCTGGAAACGTTGAGGGCGAAACTGCTCGGCGGCCCGCAACGCGCCGTTGCGGTGCACGTCTCGTCGGAATTCGTGCCGGGAATGGATGCGCGCGCCGCAATGGCCCGGTTCGTCGCGACACTCGGTCCGCTCGATCGACTGGTGGATCGAATCGTCGGTACGCCGCCGTCCCTGCACCAATAAGCTGCTTGTATAGGTTTCGTGTGGTGACGCCCTCCACCAGTCCGATCTGTTCTGTTATCGGGGCGGACGGTCCGCCAACAGGCCGCGAACGAACGGTGGTTTGAAGTCATGTGCGGTATTGCCGGCCTCTATTATCCAGCGACGCCCAAGCCCGTCGATCCGGCGCGCATTCGTGCGATGGCAGATGCGCAGGCGCATCGCGGGATGGATGGATCGGGCGTGTGGACCGGGCCGGGCGTGGGACTGGGCCACCGACGGCTGTCGATCATCGACGTGGCGGGATCGCCGCAGCCGATGGCGAGCGCGGATGGCGCGCTGACCGTCACCTATAATGGCGAGATCTATAATTTCGCGGAGTTGCGCGCGGAATTGCAGGCACGGGGCGCGGTGTTCTTGACGTCGGGCGATACCGAAGTGTTGCTGCACGGCTGGGCCGAATGGGGCCCGGCCATGCTGGACCGATTGAACGGCATGTTTGCCTTTGCGCTGCATGACGCGCGGCGGCAATGCCTGTTCCTCGCCCGCGACCGGCTCGGCGTGAAGCCGCTCCATTATGCCGAACTGTCGGACGGTGGCGTGGCCTTCGCCTCCGAATTGAAAGGCCTGCTCGCCCATCCCCTGTTGCGTCGCGAGCCGGACGTTTCCGCGATCGAGGATTATATGGCGTTCGGCTACGTGCCCGACGACGCCTGCATCGTCAGCGGGGTACGCAAACTGCCTGCCGGCCATTCGCTCCTGATCGAACGCGGCAAGCCCGTGCCCGCGCCGTCGCGGTGGTGGCAAGTCGACTTTTCGAATCGAGCGACGGGCTCGGTCAAGGCGCTGGAGGAACAACTCGTCTCCCTGATGCGGGAGGCGGTTCGGTCGCGGATGGTGTCGGACGTGCCGCTGGGGGGCTTTCCTGTCGGGGGGCGTGGACAGTTCAGCCGTCGTTGCGCTGATGGCGGAGACGACGGGACGCGCGGTACAGACCTGCACGATCGGTTTCGACGAGGCTGGGCATGACGAGCGGTCCTATGCCAAGACGATCGCGGAACGCTTTGCCACCGATCACCGGGAGCGCGTCGTCGCGGCAGACGATTTCGCACTGATCGACACATTGGTCGCGGCCTTCGACGAGCCGTTTGCGGACGCTTCGGCGCTCGCCACGTATCGCGTCTGCGAATTGGCGCGGGAGCGGGTGACGGTCGCACTGTCCGGCGACGGCGCAGACGAGGCGATGGCCGGGTATCGCCGCTACAAGTTCCAGGCGGCGGAGGAACGCGTGCGCGGCCTGTTGCCGTCGCATTTGCGCACGCAGGTGTTCGGCACGCTTGGGCGCTACTATCCAAAGGCGGATTGGGCGCCCCGGCCGCTGCGCGCCAAGACGACGTTGCTGGCGCTCGGCGAGGATGGTGCCGAGGCCTATGCCCGCGCCGTCGGCGTCACCACGCCCGCGCTGCGCGCGACGTTATTTTCGGCCGCGGCGAAGCGCGAGCTCGGCGGACACCGGGCGGAGGATCGCTACGTCCGGTCGATGCGCGATGCCCCCGCGCGCGATCCGATCGACCGTGCGCAATATGCCGACTTCCAGCACTGGCTGCCGGGCGACATCCTGACCAAGACCGACCGTACCAGCATGGCCGTCGGTCTGGAGGCGCGCGAGCCGTTGCTGGATTACCGGCTGGTGGAATTCGCCGCGTCGCTGCCGGTCTCGATGCGGCTGCGCGGTGGGCAGGGGAAGTGGCTGATGAAGCGATCGATGGAGCGCTATCTGCCGAAGGATATCCTCTACCGGCCGAAAATGGGCTTCGTCACGCCGATCGCGGCGTGGTTCCACGGCGCGCTGGCGGACGAGGCTGGCCGGCTCGCCAAATCGCGCGTGCTGGCAAACTGGTTCGATCCCGCCCCGATCGCCAAGCTCGCCGCCGACCATCGCGCCGGGCGTGCGGATCATGGCCGCACCTTGTGGCAATTGGTCATGCTGGAACGATCGATGCAGCGGATATTCGGCTAGGCACTGGCGCTTGCCCGCTCCAAGGCGGGGTCCAGTTAGTGGAACACGGCAATCGCCGCATGGAGCACCTGCGCAATCAGCGTGAGGCTGGATAGCACGAACAACACGAACCGGATGCTGATCTTGTTCGACGTGACCTGCACGATGCTGTGGACGATGCGGAAAGCCACATAGGCCCAGGCGATCCACGCATTGATGCCGTTGCCGACGCCAGCCACGGCGAGGACCAGCGCGGAGGCGTAGAACACCGTCGGCTGTTCCATCAGGTGCATATAATTGTGCGCCGGCCACTGCGCCTTGGGCGGCAGAATCGCATCAAGCTGGCCCGGCTTGCTGCCGCTCACTTTCGAGAGATCGATGCCGGCGGCTTTCATCGCCGGGAGACGGGTCGCGACCATGTACGCCCACATGACCATCGTCCAGCCGACGAGCACGACGATCGGCTGCAGAATCTCGCTATGCATGAAAAACCTCCCCCTGTTTGTCAGGGGAGGTGCCTTATTCGCGGTGCCACCGCAACCGGACCGTCTGGAGCGTGATGCGGTGACCAATCGTGCTGGGGCGTAAAGATTCGTCGCCGCGCAGCCCGAAATCGTCGGGCTGCGCGCGCGTCTTAGTCGAAGCTGGCGCCCCAGCGACGCTTCGCACGGTCCTTCCACAGGCCGCGATGATAGGCGTCGGATGCCAGCAGCGGCATGACCGACCCCGCCTCGGCGAACACCATCTGTTCGATGCCGGTGTTCACCTTGCCCCACGACGCCGCTTCCTGCAGCGTCGAGGATGAGCAGGCGCCGTCACGCACATCGGCGACGGTAATCTGTACCGCATACTTGTGCACCTGCACGTCGTCATGGCCCAGGATCTCGGCGCAGACGACAGTATCCTGAATGAAGTTCTTCGGCACGCCGCCGCCGATCATCAGCAGGCCGGTGGTGCCGGCCTTGATCTTGATGTCGGTCAGTTCGCGGAAGTCGGCGATCGCGTCGAGGACCATGTACGGCTTGCCGGCTTTGGCGCGGTCCACCTGATGCTTGACCAGGCCGAAGCCCGCCGAAGAATCGACGAACGCCGGGCAGAAGATCGGCACGTCATGCTCATAGGCGAGCTTGACCAGGCTGTTGTCCTTCTTGCCATGCTCGACCAGATACTTGCCCATCTCGCGGATGAACTCGCGGCTGGAATAGGGCCGCGGCTCCAGCGTCTCTGCGATCTCGAAGATGGTGTGATCGACGTGCTGCAACTGCTCTTCGTCGATATACGTGTCGTAGATGCGATCGATCAGCAGCGAACGCAGCGTGTCGTCGTCCGGCACTTCCAGCGCTTGGTAATGCTTGTGGCCAAGGCCTTCGAAGAAATCCATGTCGACGATCGTCGCTCCGGTGGCGACCACGCCGTCGATCATGTTGTTGCGCAGCAGTTCCGCATACAGGTCCATGCACCCGCCGGCCGATGTCGAGCCGGCGATGACGAGGAAGATCGAGCAATCCGGATCGGCGAGCATCTGGTTGTAGATGTCCGTCGCGCGGCCGAGGTCGCGGCTGGTGAAGCTCATCTTCTTCATCGCGTCGACAATGGGGCGGGCGTCGAACTTGGTGATGTCGATATGCTCGACCGTCGTCGAAAGCAGTTCCGCCTTGCGGTTAGTGTTAAGGGGTTCGGTCATTTTTCTTCCTTCTTCCCCTCCCGCTTGCGGGAGGGGTTAGGGGAGGGCAGTCGTGCCGCTCCCGAATGTTCAAGCCCTCCCCCGACCCCTCCCGCAAGCGGGAGGGGGGAAGAAGAGCGCGATACTTTTAGTCTATTACAGCGTGACGACGTTCGACGCGACCATCTCGTCGGCCTCGACGTAGAGCGATGCCATCGGTTCGTCGTCCATGATCACCGTTTCGTCCGAGCCGAAGCCATTGAACGCGGTGCGCATCGCGCAGCCATAGGCACCGAGCATGCCGATCTCGATATAGTCGCCGGCCTGCGCGTCGGCAGGCAGCATGAACGGACCGGCCATGTGGTCCATGTCGTCGCAGGTCGGACCGTAGAAGCTGAACTCCATGTCCTTGGCGCGGCTGTCCGGTTCGCGGAGCAATTGCACCGGGAAACGCCAGCCGACATGCGCCGCATCGAACAGCGCGCCATATGCACCGTCGTTGATATAGAGTTCGTCGCCGCGACGACGCTCTACGCGAACGATCAGCGAGCTGTATTCCGCGCACAATGCCCGGCCCGGTTCGGCCCACAGTTCGGACGAATAGCTGACGGGCAGCGATCTGAACGCACGGTGGATCGTCTCGAAATAGCGTTCCAGCGGGGGAGGCTCCATGCCCGGATAGACGCTGGGGAAGCCGCCGCCGACATCGATCACGTCGACCGTGACGGCCGCCTCGACGATGGCTGCGCGAACGCGTTCCAGCGCATTGGCATAAGCCTCCGGCGTCATCGCCTGCGATCCGACATGGAAGCAGATGCCCAGAGCATCCGCCGCCTGACGGGCACGGAACAGCAATTCCTTCGCCTCATGGGGCGCGGCGCCGAACTTCGATGCGAGGCTGAGCTTCGAATGCTCGGACGAAACGCGCAGGCGAACGCACAAGGTCAGGTCCGTCGCATGGCGCGTCGCCTCCAGGATCTTGTCCAGTTCCTCGATCGAGTCGAGGCTGAAGGTGCGGCAACCGTGCGTGAAATACGCCTCGGCAATCGCCTCCGGTGCCTTGACCGGATGCATGAAGCACAATGTCGCTTCCGGAAGCAGACGCGCGACCAGTCGCACCTCCGCGATCGAGGCTACGTCGTAATGCGTGATGCCGCTGTCCCACAGGATCTGGATCAGATCCGGCGACGGATCGCCTTTACCGCATAAAGCGAGCGACCCGGAAACTTCTCCACGAAGAATCGGGCGGCACGCGCCGCGGCATGCGGGCGAATGAGCGTGACCGGCTGGACCGGTCGAGATTTAGCGATGTCGGCTGCGGATACGGCAGTCTGACGGGTGGTCGCTAACCCCAGCGCGTTATGATGCTTGTGCAATTCAAGGGACCTCCAATGTCCGAAGACAAGTTCACGAAACACTGCCTTGCGGTTGGAAGTCCCATGGGGCAGCGGAAGCGCGAAATAGGGTCGTGTTTCTGCGATGTAAAGCGGTATTGGACCCCCCGACCCCGCTGCGGAGATGAAGTGTGACGTTTGTGCGACAGCCCACCCGCGCCGGGGTCCGCGATGCCGCGGCGAAGATCGCCGAAGTGGTGGCCCCATCGCCTTTGTTCGTGTCTGAGATTCGTGGAGTTTCAATCGCTTTCAAGGCGGAGTCACTCCAGCCGATGGGCGCGTTCAAGCTGCGTGGCGCATGGCATCGGCTGACCGCGATCGATCCCGACCTGCGTCATCGCGGCGTCGTCGCCTTCTCGTCCGGCAATCACGCGCAAGGCGTGGCGTGGGCAGCTAAGCGATTGGGAATGCCCGCGACAATCGTGATGCCGGCCGATGCGCCGAAATCGAAGCGCGACGGCACGCTGGCGCTCGGCGCGGAGATCGTCTCGTACGACAGGCGCACCGAGAGTCGCGAGTCGATCGCGGCACGTCTGGCCGAGGCGCGCGGCGCGGTGCTGGTGCCGAGCTTCGACGATCCCTGGGTGATCGAGGGGCAGGGGAGCGCGGGGCTGGAGGCCGCCGTACAGATGGAGGCGATGGGGCTGGGTCCGGTCGTGCAGGCGCTGGTGCCATGTGGCGGCGGCGGACTTGCCGCAGGGATCGCGCTGGGCCTGCCAGATGCGACGATTACGGTCGTCGAGCCGGAAGGGTGGGACGATATGGGCCGGTCGCTGGACGCCCGGTGGATCGAGGAGGTCGGGGCGAACCCTCCCCCGACGGCGTGCGATGCGCTGCAGACCATGCGTGTGTCGCCGCTGACGTTCGATGTGCTGTCGCGGCGCGGCGTGCGAGGGGTCGCGGTCAGCGAGGCGGAGATACGCACCGCGCAGCGCTGGGCGGCGGAGCGCCTGCGCTTGGTCGTGGAACCCGGCGGCGCGGTGGCACTGGCGTCGTTGCTCGCGGGGAAAGCGGATGCGAGTGCGGGGACTCTTGTGCTGCTGTCCGGCGGTAACGTCGATCGCGAGGCTTATGGCCGGGTGTTGGCGGGCGACGACTGAGACGGCAAAGCCCGAACGAGCCAGTCGAACCTGTTGCTCGACTTCGATCGAAACCAGCGAGTAATGGACGGCAATGAACACGCAAACCTTGACCGGCATAGGCGCCGCCGCCCCCGCCGTCGCGATGCTGGGCATGTTCGCCTGCATCGCCGGCGGCATTTATCTCATCGCGACGAAGCGGGATCGGAAGAAAGGCGTGTTGTTGCTCGTGATGTCGCTGGTTCTGCTGGGGAACGTGCTCGTCTGGATGCTGTGAAACTCAGGTAAGCCTTTGAACTAGGAGCCGCGCTGTTCCGATCGCACCGCGCCGACATGCGCCTGACCGCGCGCCTCGGCGAGCACGACTTGCCGGTGCCGTTCGGCATAGCCCGCACGCTGCGCGTCGTCGCGCGAATCGTGACAGGCAGGGCAACTAATGCCCTCCTCGTAGAGCGGCGATGCGCGATCCTCCGTACTGACCGGCATGCGGCAGGCGTGGCACAGGCCGTGCGTTCCGATCTCCAGCCCATGACCGACTGCGACGCGCTGGTCGAAGACGAAGCACTCGCCTTCCCAACGGCTTTCGGCGGCAGGAACCTGTTCCAGATACTTCAGGATGCCGCCTTCCAGATGATGGACGTCCTCGATCCCTTCGGATTTGAGGAAGGCGGTGGATTTTTCACACCGGATACCGCCGGTACAGAACATCGCGATCCGTTTGCCTGACAGTTCGTCGCGGTGCGCGCGGAACCAGTCGGGGAACTCGCTGAAGCTATGCGTTTGCGGATCGATCGCGCCCGCGAACGTGCCCACCTTCACCTCGTAATCATTGCGCGTATCGATGACGATGGTGTCCGGATCGTCGATCAGCGCGTTCCAGTCGGCGGGTTTCACGTAATGCCCGGTGCCTTTCAGCGGATCGATATCGGGCTCGCCCATCGTCACGACCTCGCGCTTGATGCGCACTTTCATCCGGTGGAACGGCAGGGTGTCCGCGGCGCTGAATTTCACCTCCAGACCCGCACAGTCGGGCAGTGCGCGGATGTGCGCCAAAATCGCGTCGATCGCATCCGGCGTGCCGGCGATCGTGCCGTTGATGCCTTCGCGCGCGAGCAGCAGCGTCCCCTTGATCGCGTTTGCGACGCAGGCATCCAGCAATGATCCGCGCATGGAGGCGGGGTTTTCGAAGCGCGCGAAACGATACAGTGCAGCGACACGGATGGGAGCGGGGGGCATGGCGGCTCGCTAGAGGATATGCGGGGTGTCCGTCAAAGGTAGGACGCCATCATCTGTCGTCAAATGCTCAGGCGTAGGACGGTTCGCGCGGAAACATCGCATTCCAGCGCGCTTCGAACGCCGCGGTTTCCGCGGCGCTCAGATGCAGGCCGACCTTGCTACGGCGTTTCAGGACGTCGTCCGCGGTGCGTGCCCATTCGCGATCGTGGAGCCACCGCGCCTCGACTTCGGTCACCCCGCCGCCCAGATTCGGACCAAGCGCTGCTTCGTCGGTAATGCCGCCGAGCATCTCGGCCAGCATCTGGCCGTAAGCGTGCGCCATGCGCAGGCTGCGCGCCTCGCCAAGGAACGGCCACGTCGCGACGACCTGAGCGTGGAACGTATCGAAATCAGCGATCGCGCCACCGGGAAAGACGCGCGCGCGGCTGACCGGATGGGCCCTGAAGCCCATTGAAGGGGCAAGCTTTTCCATCGCCTCTTCCGCGAGGTGACGGGCGGTGGTGATCTTTCCACCGAAGATCGACAGCAAAGCAGGGCCATTGGCGTCGAGTTCCAGCACATAGTCGCGCGTCACCGCCTTGGCCTCGCTCGCGCCGTCGTCATAGAGCGGCCGCACACCGGACCAGGTGGACGTGACGTCGGCGGTCGTGATCTGCGTGGTAAAATGCCGATTCACCGCCTCGCAAAGATAGGCGATCTCGTCATCATCGATCCGTGCATCTTCGGGCGCATCGACGGGCACGTCCGTCGTCCCGATCTCGGTGAAGTCGCCTTGATAGGGAATGGCGAAGACAATGCGGCGGTCGGGCTGCTGAAGGATATAGCTGTGCGAGCCCTCGAACAGCTTTGGCACGACGATATGGCTGCCCTTGACGAGGCGGACGTTGCTGCTGGCATTGACGCCCAGGCTGCCCAGCATCTGGTGGACCCAAGGGCCGGCGGCGTTGACGATCGCGCGCGCCTCGACCGTGCGCCAGTCGGACAGGGTCGCGCGCCATATGCCGCCCTCGCGACGCGCCGACTCGACCGCGACGCCCACGGCGACGTCTGCACCATTATCCGCCGCGTCGATCGCGTTGAGCACGGTGAGACGGGAGTCGTCCACGAACGCATCCGAATAGACGAACCCGCTGCCGCCATGCTTCAGCGGCGCGGCGTACAGGGTGTCGCTCTTGCGCAGGCCGCGCGAGCGGGGAAGGCTCATCTTTCCGCCCAGGAAGTCGTACAGATACAGGCCGATCCGCACCATCCACCAGGGCCGCACGGCATTTTCGTGCGGCAATACGAACTGCATCGGCCGGATGATGTGCGGCGCCGCTTTCACCAGCCGTTCGCGTTCGCGCAGCGCTTCCGCGACCAGCTTGAAGTCGTAATATTCCAGATAGCGCAGGCCGCCGTGGATCAGCTTGGTCGATGCAGACGAGGTGTGACCGGCCAGGTCGTCGCGCTCCACCAGCATGACCTTCAGGCCCAGCAGGGACGCTTCGCGCGCGATGGCGCAGCCGTTGATGCCGCCGCCGATGATCAGGATATCGTAAGTCACCGTTGTCATGTAGCGGAGGGGCGGGGGCATAACCACCCGCCTGTGGATAAAAGCGTGCCGGCCCAACTTGCGCGCGAACTGGATGACGTATCCACATTGACCCGTAGTGAGTCGGCGTATATATGCGCCGCTGCTTCGGTGGACCTCCGTCCCCCCTGGGCAAGCTTGAACATTGCTGGATGCATTCCAGGGCCCGGGGGACATTTCCGTTCCTAGCGGTCCTTTTTGTATTCCTAGGCGCCCTCAAAGGCTCCAGCAAAGTAACCATTTGAAAGGTGAAGGCTTCAATGCCGACGATTAACCAGCTGGTCCGCAAGGGCCGCGATCCGCAGAAGGCCAAGTCCAAGGTCCCTGCGATGGAACAGAACCCGCAGAAGCGCGGTGTCTGCACGCGCGTGTACACGACGACCCCGAAGAAGCCGAACTCGGCTCTGCGCAAGGTGGCCAAGGTTCGCCTGACCAACCAGCGCGAAGTGATTTCGTACATTCCGGGTGAAGGCCACAATCTGCAGGAGCACTCGGTGGTCCTGATCCGTGGCGGCCGTGTGCGCGATCTTCCCGGTGTTCGTTACCACGTCCTTCGCGGCGTGCTCGATACACAGGGCGTGAAGGACCGCCGCCAGTCGCGTTCCAAGTACGGCGCCAAGCGTCCGAAGTAAGCCGGTCGGCCAAATTGGCCGATCCCAGATGGCTGAAGTTTAGAAGGAAATTGAAATGGCACGTCGTCGTCGCCCAGAAAAGCGTATCATCCTCCCCGATCCTAAGTACGGTGATGAGGTTCTCTCGAAGTTCATGAATTCGGTCATGCTCGACGGCAAGAAGTCCGTCGCCGAACTGATCGTGTACGGTGCGCTCGAAACCGTCGAAGCCCGTGCGAAGAAGGATCCGCTCAGCGTGTTTCACGACGCGCTGAACAACGTGAAGCCGAACATCGAAGTGCGCAGCCGCCGCGTCGGTGGTGCGACCTATCAGGTCCCGGTCGAAGTCCGCTTCGAACGTTCGCAGGCTTTGGCGATCCGCTGGCTGATCTCGGCCGCACGGTCGCGCAGCGAGAACACAATGGCCGCCCGTCTGTCGGGTGAGCTGATGGATGCCGCCAACAACCGTGGCAACGCGGTCAAGAAGCGGGAAGACACGCACCGTATGGCGGAAGCCAACCGTGCGTTCAGCCACTACCGCTGGTAATCATGCTACCGGTGGACTTTCACCTGTAACATCCAACCCTATATAATGGGGAGCTGGCCTCGGCCGGCTCCCCATATCTTCAAGGAACAACGATCATGGCCCGCAGCCATCCGCTCGACCGTTACCGCAACATCGGCATCATGGCGCACATCGACGCCGGCAAGACGACGACGACCGAGCGTATCCTTTATTACACCGGCAAGTCCTACAAGATCGGCGAAGTGCATGAAGGCACGGCGACGATGGACTGGATGGAGCAGGAGCAGGAGCGCGGGATCACGATCACGTCCGCCGCTACGACGTGCAAATGGCGCGCCGAAGAGGGCAAGGGCGAAGAACATCTGATCAACATCATCGACACGCCCGGCCACGTCGACTTCACGATCGAAGTCGAGCGTTCGCTGCGTGTGCTCGACGGTGCCGTCGCTTGCTTCGACGGCGTTGCCGGCGTCGAGCCGCAGTCGGAGACCGTGTGGCGTCAGGCCGACAAGTACGGCGTGCCGCGCATGTGCTTCGTCAATAAGCTCGACCGTACCGGCGCCGACTTCTATTTCTGCGTCAATTCGATCATCGATCGTCTGGGCGCGCGTCCGGCCGTCCTGTATCTCCCGATCGGTATCGAGGGCGGGTTCAAGGGTCTCGTCGATCTGGTCGAGAACCGTGCGATTATCTGGCTCGAGGAGAGCCTGGGTGCGAAGTTCGTCTATCAGGACATCCCCGAGGACATGGCCGAGAAGGCCGCCAAGTATCGCAGCGAGCTGATCGAGATGGCCGTCGAGCAGGACGACGACCTGATGGAAGCGTATCTTGAGGGCAACGAGCCGAGCACGGCCGATCTCAAGAAGCTGATCCGCAAGGGTACGCTGGAGATGGCGTTCGTCCCGGTCGTTTGCGGTTCGGCGTTCAAGAACAAGGGCGTCCAGCCCCTGCTCGACGCCGTGGTCGATTATCTGCCTTCGCCGCTCGACGTTCCCGCGATCCAGGGTCTGAAGCTCGACGGCGTGACGCCGGACGAGCGTCCGTCCTCAGACGACGTTCCGTTCTCGGCACTGGCGTTCAAGATCATGAACGATCCGTTTGTCGGTACGCTGACCTTCGCCCGCATCTATTCGGGCAAGCTGGAGACCGCGTCGCAGGTTACCAACTCGGTCAAGGACAAGAAGGAAAAGGTCGGCCGCATGCTGTTGATGCATGCGAACGAGCGCGAGGACATCCAGGTGGCCTATGCCGGCGATATCGTCGCTCTGGCGGGCCTGAAGGACACGACGACGGGCGACACGCTGTGCGCGATGAACGCTCCGATCATCCTCGAGCGGATGGAATTCCCCGAGCCGGTGATCGAGCTGTCGGTGGAGCCGAAGACCAAGGCCGACCAGGAAAAGATGGGCGTCGCGCTCAATCGCCTGGCGCGCGAGGATCCTTCGTTCCGCGTGACCTCGGATGCGGAAAGCGGCCAGACCATCATCAAGGGCATGGGCGAGCTCCATCTCGAGATCCTGGTCGATCGCATGAAGCGTGAGTTCAAGGTCGAGGCGAACGTCGGCGCGCCGCAGGTCGCCTATCGCGAATACCTGAAGAAGCCGGTCGACATCGATTACACGCACAAGAAGCAGTCGGGCGGCACGGGTCAGTTCGGTCGCGTCAAGGTGAAGTTGACGCCGGGCGAGCGCGGGTCGGGCATCGTCTTCAAGGACGAGATCAAGGGCGGTAACATTCCGAAGGAATATATCCCCGCGATCGAAAAGGGCTTCCGCGAAACGGCTGCCACGGGCTCGCTGGTCGGCTTCCCGATCATCGATTTCGAGATCAACCTGTATGACGGCGCCTATCACGACGTCGACTCGTCGGCGCTGGCGTTCGAAATCTGTGCGCGCGGCGCAATGCGCGAAGCGGCGCAGAAGTCGGGCATCACCCTGCTCGAGCCGATCATGAAGGTCGAGGTCGTCACCCCGGAGGATTATCTGGGCGACGTGATCGGCGACATGAACAGCCGTCGTGGCCAGATCCAGGGCACCGACAGCCGCGGCAACGCGCAGACGGTCGAGGCGATGGTGCCGCTGGCCAACATGTTCGGCTACGTCAACGCGCTGCGCTCGTTCACGCAGGGTCGCGCGCAGTACAGCATGCAGTTCAGCCATTACGACGAAGTTCCGTCGAACGTGGCCGACGAAGTGAAGGCAAAGCTTGCCTGATCCGCGCCCCTGTTTTCGAATAGGGGTGCCATTGGGCTGGTGTAATCGAAACTAGGTCGTTAAGGGGCGCCATTCGCGTGGTGCCCCATGGCCGCGAATCTGAATCAAGAAGAGGCGAAAATGGCAAAAGCAAAGTTCGAGCGGAACAAGCCGCATCTCAACATCGGCACCATCGGTCACGTCGACCATGGCAAGACGTCGCTGACCGCAGCGATCACCAAGGTGCTGGCAGAAACCGGTGGCGCCACGTTCACCAGCTACGCCAACATCGATAAGGCTCCGGAAGAGCGCGAGCGCGGCATCACGATCTCGACCGCACACGTCGAGTATGAGACGGAAGCCCGTCACTACGCACACGTCGATTGCCCCGGCCACGCCGATTATGTGAAGAACATGATCACCGGCGCCGCTCAGATGGACGGCGCGATCCTGGTGGTTTCGGCGACCGACGGCCCGATGCCGCAGACCCGCGAGCACATCCTGCTCGCACGCCAGGTCGGCGTGCCGACGATGGTCGTGTTCATGAACAAGGTCGATCTGGTCGACGACGCCGAGATCCTCGAGCTGGTCGAGCTGGAAATCCGCGAATTGCTGTCGTCGTATGACTTCGACGGCGATAACATCCCGGTCATCCAGGGTTCGGCTGTTGCCGCTCTCGAAGACAAGACCCCGGAAATTGGCCATGACGCCGTCCTGAAGCTGATGCAGGCCGTCGACACGTACCTGCCGCAGCCGGAGCGTCCGCTCGACAAGCCGTTCATGATGCCGATCGAAGACGTGTTCTCGATCTCGGGTCGCGGTACGGTCGTCACGGGCCGCGTCGAAACCGGTATCGTCAAGGTCGGTGAGGAAGTCGAAATCGTCGGCATCCAGCCTGCGGTTCGCAAGACCACCGTCACGGGCGTCGAAATGTTCCGCAAGCTGCTCGATCAGGGCCAGGCTGGCGACAACATCGGCGCGCTGATCCGCGGCGTTGGCCGTGAAGAAGTCGAGCGTGGCCAGGTTCTCTGCAAGCCGGGTTCGATCAAGCCGCATACCGATTTCCAGTCGGAAGTGTACGTGCTGTCGAAGGACGAAGGTGGCCGTCACACGCCGTTCTTCGCCAACTACCGCCCGCAGTTCTACTTCCGCACCACGGACGTGACCGGCACCGTCGAACTGCCTGAGGGCACGGAAATGGTCATGCCTGGCGACAACGTTGCACTTGGCGTGAAGCTGATCGCACCGATCGCAATGGACGTGGGCCAGCGCTTCACGATCCGCGAAGGTGGCCGTACCGTTGGTTCGGGGATTGTCAGCGGCATTACCGCGTAATATAGACGCCGCCACCGCCCGATTCCCTGTCCCCTCGCGGGGCAGGGGATCGGGCGGTTGCTATTTTATGAGGGCTGCATCTTTCAGGTGCCGCTCAACTTTTCGAACAACCAGCGCCGTCACAGACGGCCCGCTCTTTCGCATCGGTAGGGACTATGGAAACGCAGAACATTCGGATTCGTCTGAAGGCATTCGATCATCGCGTGCTCGATCAGGCAACCGGCGACATCGCCGATACTGCCCGTCGCACCGGCGCACTGATCCGCGGTCCTATCCCTTTGCCGACGCGCATCGAGAAGTTCACGGTCAACCGTGGCCCGCACATCGACAAGAAGTCGCGCGAGCAGTTCGAAGTTCGCACGTACAAGCGCATGCTGGATATCGTCCAGCCGACCCCGCAGACCGTGGACGCTTTGATGAAGCTCGACCTGGCTGCCGGCGTTGACGTAGAGATCAAGCTGGCCTAAAAGCGGCGCTCTCAAACGAGATTCGGTTCGGCCGCAGGGCGAATCAGATAGGGATACCGCCGGGCTAGCCCGGGTCTGCGTCCCCCGACACGCCTCCCGAGGGAGGCACCAGCCCGGGTCGGGGCGGCAGTATAAAATTGTTGGGCTGACGGTAAACTAGTCGAAGTTCACTTCGATCGGGGAGCCACCAGGGGTTCCTGGCGCGGCATTTGCCTTCGCCGGGGTTCCGCACGCACCTTCGGAAATGGTTCCGGGGTGCCTCTGTAGAAGGAGCATGATCATGCGCACTGGCGTGATCGCGAAGAAAATGGGGATGACCCGCTTGTTCAAGGATGATGGGCGCCACGTGCCCGTCACTGTCCTTGCACTGGAAAATCTGCAGGTCGTGGCCGTTCGCGAGGCCGACCGTGATGGTTACACCGCAGTACAGCTGGGTGCAGGTTCGGCCAAGGCCAAGAACGTCGCCAAGCCGCAGCGTGGCCATTTCGGCAAGGCCGAAGTCGAACCCAAGGCGAAGGTCGCGGAATTCCGCGTCGCCGAGGATGCGCTCCTCGAAGTCGGTGCAACTATCTCGGCCGATCATTATGTCGCTGGCCAGATCGTCGATATCCAGGGCGTGACCCAGGGTAAGGGCTTCGCAGGCGGCATGAAGCGTTGGGGCTTCGGCGGTCTGCGCGCTACCCACGGCGTTTCCGTTTCGCACCGTTCGCTCGGTTCGACCGGTCAGCGTCAGGATCCGGGCAAGGTCTTCAAGAACAAGAAGATGGCCGGCCAGATGGGTAACAAGAACCGCACCCAGCAGAATCTCGAAATAGTATCGACCGACGTCGAGCGTGGCCTGATCTTCGTAAAGGGCTCGGTCCCCGGTTCGAAGGGCGGCTATCTGCTCGTCAAGGATTCGGTCAAGGTCGCCCGCCATGCGGACGCGCCTTACCCCGCTGGCCTGAAGCAGGCCGCGAACACTAACACCGCCGCTGACACGCCTGCCGAGGACACCTCGACCGTCGAAGCGACCGAAGGCCAGGAGGGCTGAACATGAAGGTCACCATTCAGTCCTTCGATGCGAACGCCAAGGGCGCGGACATCGAACTCAACGACGAGGTGTTCGGTATCGAGCCCCGTCCGGATATCCTGCACCGGGTCGTCACCTGGCAGCTCGAAAAGCGTCGTGCGACCGCACGCGGCACGCGTGAGCGCGCCGACGTGGCTCGCACGGGCAAGAAGTTCGGTCGCCAGAAGGGCGGCGGTACGGCTCGTCACGGCGATCGCCGCGCTCCGGTGTTCATCGGTGGTGGTAAGGCACACGGCGCTCGCGTTCGTGACTTCAACCCGTCGCTGAACAAGAAGGTTCGTGCGCTCGGTCTCAAGATGGCGCTTTCGAGCCATGCTGCGGCCGGTACCCTGGTCGTCATGGACAGCCTGACCGTTGCCGAGAACAAGACCAAGACGCTGCTGGCGAACTGGGCCAACCTCGGTGCGGGCAAGACCGCGCTGGTCATCGACGGCGACATGGTCGAGCAGAGCTTCGCGCTGGCTGCGGGCAACGTCCACACGATCAACGTGATGCCCGCTGCCGGTGCCAACGTTTATGATATCCTGAAGCACGACACGCTGGTTCTGACCCGCGCTGCCGTCGAAATGCTGGAGGCGCGCTTCAATGGCTAAGAAGCAGAAAGGCGATATCGATCTGCGTCATTACGACGTGATCGTTGCGCCGCACATCACCGAGAAGGCGACCTTGCTCAGCGAGAATAACGCCGTCGTGTTCCGCGTCAGCAACGACGCGACCAAGCCCGAGATCAAGGCTGCCGTCGAGGCGCTGTTCTCGGTCAAGGTTCTGGGGGTCAACACGATCGTCCAGAAGGGCAAGACCAAGCGGTGGAAGGGCGTTCCCTACACCAAGTCCGACATCAAGAAGGCGATCGTCACGCTGGCCGATGGCCAGTCGATCGACGTGACGCAGGGGGTCAGCGCGTAATGGCACTCAAGCATTATAATCCGACCAGCCCGGCACGACGCGGTCTTATCCTCGTCGACCGGTCCGGCCTGCACAAGGGCGGCCCCGTCAAGGCGCTGACCGAAGGCAAGCGCAAGACCGGTGGCCGTAACAACAAGGGTCACGTCACGTCGCGCGGTATCGCCGGCGGTCACAAGCAGCGCTATCGTATCATCGATTTCAAGCGTCGCGTCTGGGACGTCGAAGGCACGGTCGAGCGGATCGAATACGATCCGAACCGCACCGCGTTCATCGCGCTGATCAACTATGGTGACACGGACGAGGGCAAGCCCAACGTCGCGTACATCATCGCGCCGCAGCGTCTCGCCGTCGGTGACAAGATCATCGCAGGCAAGAAGACCGACGTTAAGCCGGGCAACGCCATGGAACTGGGCCAGATGCCGGTCGGCACGATCGTCCACAACGTGGAGATGAAGCCGGGCAAGGGTGGCCAGATCGCCCGTTCCGCCGGCACGTACGTGCAGGTCGTCGGTCGCGACAAGGGCATGGTGATGGTCCGCCTGAACTCGGGCGAGCAGCGCTACATCCATGCGAACTGCATGGCGACGGTCGGTGCCGTGTCCAACCCGGACAACGGCAACACCAACCTCGCCAAGGCTGGTCGCAACCGCTGGAAGGGCATCCGCCCGCTGACCCGCGGTGTCGCGAAGAACCCGGTCGACCATCCGCACGGCGGTGGTGAAGGCCGGACCTCGGGCGGCCGTCATCCGGTCACGCCATGGGGCAAGCCGACCAAGGGTGCCCGCACTCGTCATAACAAGTCGACGGATAAGATGATCATCCGTTCGCGCCACGCGAGGAAGAAGTAAATGGCTCGCTCCATTTGGAAGGGTCCGTTCGTGGACCTGCATCTGCTGAAGAAGGCAGAGACCGCGCAGGAAACCAATGCGCGCGGTGCGATCAAGACCTGGTCGCGTCGTTCGACGATCCTGCCTCAGTTCGTTGGTCTGACGTTCAGCGTCTACAATGGCCGCAAGTTCGTTCCCGTCACGGTGAACGAGGACATGGTGGGCATGAAACTCGGTGAATTCGCGCCCACGCGCTATTTCCCAGGCCACGCCGCCGACAAGAAGGGCAAGCGCTGATGTCCAAGCCTAAATCCCCTCGCAAGGTGGCCGATAACGAAGCGTTGTCGGTCGGCACGCAGATCCGCGGTTCCGCGCAGAAGCTCGGCCTGGTTGCCGCGCTGATCCGCGGCAAGAAGGCCGGCGACGCGCTGAACATCCTTCAGTTCTCGACCAAGGGCATGGCCGTCGACGCACGCAAGGTGCTCGCATCGGCGATCGCCAATGCCGAGAACAACCATAACCTTGATGTCGACGCGCTCGTCGTCGCCGAGGCATCGGTCGGCAAGTCGATCACGATGAAGCGGTTCGCCACGCGCGGTCGCGGCAAGTCGACGCGCATCCTCAAGCCCTTCAGCCGCCTGCGCATCGTCGTTCGCGAACAGCAAGAAGAAGAAGCGTAATGGGTCAGAAATCGAACCCCATCGGTCTGCGCCTGCAGATCAACCGCACCTGGGACAGCCGCTGGTATGCGGAAGGCGCCGACTATGGTCGTCTCCTTCTCGAAGACCTCAAGATGCGCGCGTACATCATGAAGACGCTGCCGCAGGCCGCGATCTCCAAGGTCGTGATCGAGCGTCCGGCGAAGTTGTGCCGCGTGTCCATCTATGCCGCACGCCCCGGCGTGATTATCGGTAAGAAGGGCGCGGACATCGAGAAGCTTCGCCGTACCCTCGGCAAGATGACCTCGTCGGATGTCAGCCTGAACATCGTCGAGATCCGCAAGCCGGAAGTCGATGCCAAGCTCGTCGCACAGGGTATCGCCGATCAGCTCGAGCGTCGTATCGCTTTCCGTCGCGCTATGAAGCGTGCGGTTCAGTCGGCCATGCGTTTGGGTGCCGAAGGCATCCGGATCAACTGCGGCGGCCGTCTTGGCGGTGCTGAAATCGCACGGTCGGAATGGTATCGCGAAGGTCGCGTTCCGCTGCATACGCTGCGTGCGAACGTCGATTATGCCGAAGCCTCGGCCCACACCGCTTATGGCGTGTGCGGCGTGAAGGTGTGGATCTTCAAGGGCGAAATCCTGGGTCACGACCCGATGGCGACCGACCGGATCATGATGGAGGCTCAGACCTCCGGCGTGCGCCCGGCGCGCGATGACCGCCGCTAAGGACTGAAGAGATGCTTCAACCGAAAAAGACAAAGTTCCGCAAGGCGTTCAAGGGCAAGATCCATGGCGATGCCAAGGGTGGCACCACGCTGAACTTCGGGTCGTATGGCCTGAAGGCGATGGAACCGGAGCGTTTGACCGCGCGTCAGATCGAGGCGGCTCGCCGCGCGATCACGCGTCACATCAAGCGTCAGGGTCGTTTGTGGATCCGCGTGTTCCCTGATCTGCCCGTCACCGGCAAGCCTGCCGAAGTCCGCATGGGTAAGGGCAAGGGTTCGCCGGAATATTGGGCGGCCCGCGTCAAGCCAGGCCGCATCCTGTTCGAACTGGACGGCGTGCCGGGCGATATCGCTGCAATGGCGTTCAGCCGCGCAGCGATGAAGCTGCCGATCAAGGTGAAGGTCGTTGCCCGTCTCGGCGACACCTCGCATCTGGGAGTTGCATAACATGGCCCGCATCGACGACCTCAAGGCGAAGACCGAGGACCAGCTGGGTGAAGAACTCGGCAACCTGAAGCGCGAGGCGTTCAACCTCCGTTTCCAGGCCGCGACCAACCAGCTCGAAAAGCCGAGCCGGGTTCGCGAAGTCCGCCGCGACATCGCTCGCATCAAGACGCTGCAAACCGCTCGCTCGCGCGACGCGGCTGCCAAGTAAGGATTTAGACATGCCGAAGCGCGTGCTAACGGGGCTGATCGTCTCCGACAAGGGCGACAAGACGGTGGTTGTGAACGTGGAGCGCAAGGTAAAGCACGCGCTGTACGGCAAGATCATCCGTCGTTCGAAGAAGTATCATGCCCATGACGAGGGCAACGAATACAAGCAGGGTGAAACGGTGCGCATCGAAGAGACGGCGCCGATCTCCAAGCTGAAGACCTGGAAGGTGATCGATCGGGTTAACACCCATGCGACGCCGGAACGGGTCGATGTAGACGCTTCGGCCTAACGGCCCGAAGCACGCAACGGCCGCAAGGCCATGTGTAGGCGGCACCGGTCGGAATCGGTGTCATAGTGAGAAGGAAGCGGATCGATGATCCAGATGCAATCCAATCTCGACGTCGCTGACAATAGCGGCGCGAAGCGGGTTCAGTGCATCAAGGTGCTTGGCGGTTCCAAGCGTCGTGTTGCAGGCGTGGGCGACATCATCGTCGTCAGCGTCAAGGAAGCTGCCCCCCGTGGCCGCGTGAAGAAGGGCGACGTGCACCGTGCCGTCATCGTGCGTACGGCGAAGGACATTCGCCGGGCCGATGGCACCGTTATCCGTTTCGACGGTAACGCAGCCGTGCTGGTCAACAAGAACGAGGAGCCGATCGGCACCCGTATCTTTGGCCCGGTCGTGCGCGAACTGCGCGGCAAGAAGCACATGAAGATCATCAGTCTCGCGCCGGAGGTGCTGTAATGGCCGCTGCGAAGATCAAGAAGGGTGACCGCGTCATCGTCCTGTCCGGCAAGGACAAGGGCAAGACCGGCGAAGTGACCCAGGCCCTGCCGCGCGACGGCAAGGTCGTCGTGTCGGGCGTCAACGTCGCCGTTCGTCACACCAAGCCGACCCAGGGCGACCCGCAGGGTGGCCTGGTCCGTTCGGAAGCGCCGATGCACGTCTCGAAGGTCGCTCACGTGACTGCCGATGGCAAGCCGACCCGCGTCCGTTTCGAGACCCAGGACGGCAAGAAGGTCCGTGTGGCCGTCAAGACCGGGGAGAAAGTCGGTGGCTGAGGCAACCAACGCGAAGCCGCGCATGCGGCAGATGTACGACGACACGATCATCAAAGCGATGACCGACAAGTTCGGCTACAAGAACGTCATGGAAATTCCGCGCATCGACAAGATCGTGCTGAACATGGGCGTCGGCGAAGCCACGCAGGACAAGAAGAAGGTCGACAAGGCCGCTGGCGAGATGGAGCTGATCGCAGGTCAGAAGCCCGTCGTCACCAAGGCGAAGAAGTCGATCGCTCAGTTCAAGCTGCGCGAAGGCATGCCGATCGGCGTGAAGGTTACGCTGCGTCGTGAGCGGATGTACGAGTTTCTCGATCGCTTCATCACGATCGCTCTCCCGCGCGTCCGCGATTTCCGTGGTCTGAACCCCAAGTCGTTCGACGGCCGTGGCAACTATGCCTGCGGTCTGAAGGAACAGCTGATCTTTCCGGAAATCAGCTATGACCAGGTCGATCAGATCCGCGGCATGGACGTGATCGTTGCGACGACCGCGAAGACCGACGAGGAAGCACGCGAATTGCTCCGCTTGTTCGGTTTCCCGTTCCCGCAGGAAGAATCCGCAGACGAAAAGAAGGCGGCATAAGATGGCTAAGGTAAGCTCCATCAACAAGAACGAACTTCGCAAGAAGCTCGTCAAGAAGTACGCGCCGAAGTACGCGAAGCTCAAGGCGATCGCCGGCGACAAGTCGCTGTCGGACGGCGAGCGGATCGAAGCCCGTCTGAAGATGGCCGAGATTCCCCGCAACGGTAATCCGACGCGTATTCGCAACCGTTGCGAGACGACCGGTCGTCCGCGTGCATATTACCGCAAGTTCCGCCTCTGCCGTATTCAGCTTCGTGATCTCGCCAACAAGGGCATGATCCCGGGCGTTACGAAGTCGAGCTGGTAAGGATCCGAAGATGGCATTGACCGATCCACTGGGTGATATGCTCACCCGCATCCGCAACGGCCAGCGCGCGAAGAAGGACTCCGTCCTGACTCCGGGCAGCAAGCTTCGGGCCCGCGTGCTCGACGTGCTGCAGCGCGAAGGCTATATCCGTGGCTATAGCGAAGAGCAGATGGGCCCCGCGGCCGGCATCCGCATCGAGCTGAAGTATTTCGAGGGCCAGCCCGCGATCAAGCATGTCGCCCGCGTCTCGAAGCCGGGTCGCCGCGTCTATTCGGGTTCGACCGAACTGCCCCGCGTCATGAACGGCCTGGGCATCACCATCGTATCGACGCCTCGCGGCGTTCTGTCCGACGCCGAAGCGCGCGAACAGAATGTCGGCGGCGAAGTCCTGGCGGAGGTATTCTGATGAGCCGCATCGGCAAGAAGCCGGTCACGATCCCATCGGGCGTGACGGCGAACATCGAAGGCGCGGTTCTCAGCGTGAGGGGCCCCAAGGGCACCCTGACCATGCCGCTCCGCGACGAGATCAGCTACACGATGGAAGAAGGCGGCATCTCGGTGCAGCCGGCCAACGAGACCAAGCGTGCGCGTGCCTTCTGGGGCATGCAGCGGACGATGGTCCAGAACCTGATCACCGGCGTGTCGGATGGCTTCACCAAGAAGCTGCTGATCACCGGCGTCGGCTATCGTGCGGCAGCGCAGGGTCGTAACCTGAACCTGAAGCTCGGCTACAGCCACGACGTCAACATCGACGTGCCGGAAGGCATCGAGGTGAAGACGCCGGACAACACGACGATCGAGATTTCGGGGTCGGACAAGCAGAAGGTCGGTCAGCTGGCCGCGGAAATCCGTCGCTGGCGTAAGCCCGAGCCGTACAAGGGCAAGGGCATCAAGTACGACGGCGAGTTCATCTTCCGCAAGGAAGGGAAGAAGAAGTAATGAGCACCAAAGGTCTCTCCCTCTTCGCGAAGCGCCGTCTTCGCGTTCGCACCGCGCTTCGTTCGCGTGGCGGCACCCGCCCGCGGTTGTCGATCCACCGTTCGGGTCGCCACATCTACGCCCAGGTGATCGACGACGCACAGGGCAAGACCCTGGCCTCGGCGTCGACGCTGGAAAAGGACGTGCGCGGCACGACCGGCGCGACGATCGACGCGGCGACTTCGGTCGGTACCCGCGTTGCCGAAGCGGCCAAGGCGGCAGGCGTGACGCAGGTCGTGTTCGACCGCGGCGGTTTCCTGTTCCACGGTCGCGTCAAGGCGCTGGCGGAAGCCGCCCGCGCTGCCGGATTGGAGTTCTAAGACATGGCTGACGACATCATTCCGACCGAAGCAGCAGCTTCGCCAGACGGTGCGCCGGTTCCCCAGGAAAACCGTGGTCCCGGCGGCGCACCCCGCGGCGGCCGTGGTCGTGGCGGTCCCGGTGGCGGTGGCCAGAATCGTGGCGGTCGCGACAATCGCGGCGGTCGTGACAATCGTGGCGGCCGTCCCGGCAGCGACGATGGCGGCGAAGAGCTGATCGAGAAGCTGGTCCACATCAACCGCGTCTCGAAGACGGTGAAGGGCGGTAAGCGCTTCGGCTTCGCAGCACTCGTCGTCGTCGGCGACGGCAAGGGCCGCGTCGGCTTCGGTCACGGCAAGGCACGCGAAGTTCCTGAAGCCATCTCCAAGGCCACTGCGGCCGCGAAGAAGGCCATGATCCGCGTTCCGCTCAAGGACGGACGTACGCTGCATCATGACGGTCGCGGTCACTTCGGTGCCGGTCTCGTCACGGTTCGCTCGGCTCCTGCCGGTACCGGCATCATCGCCGGTGGCCCGATGCGCGCCGTGTTCGAATCGCTGGGCGTGGGCGATGTGGTGACCAAGTCGGTCGGCACGTCCAACCCGTACAACATGATCCGTGCGACCTTCGAAGCGCTGACTGCACAGGTCTCGCCGAAGTCGGTCGCGCAGCGTCGTGGCAAAAAGATCGCGGACCTGCTCGGTCGTGGTGGCGCTGATGCGCCGCAGGCCGACGCCGAAGCGATCGTGGAGTAAACGACAATGGCTACCATCAAAGTGACGCAGACCGGTTCGCCGATTCGCCGCGAGAAGGACCAGCGCGCGACGCTGATCGGTCTCGGCCTGAACAAGATGCACAAGACGCGTGAACTCGAGGATACTCCGGAAGTCCGGGGCATGATCCGCAAGGTCTCGCACATGTTGAGCGTCGAAAAGTAAGATCCCTGACCCTCTCCCGCTCCGGCGGGGGAGGGTTGCGGTTTTGGGGCATGGTCTGCGGACTGCCCCGGATGCGGCCATTTGGCGCGTGACAGGCTCGGCCTGGTCCGCTAACCGCGCCGCTTCCAAATCATCCCATCAGCGCGAAAAAAGCGAAAGCGAGTGCATATCATGAAGTTGAACGATCTCCGCGATAATCAAGGTGCCCGTAAGTCCCGCATGCGCGTCGGCCGTGGTATCGGTTCTGGCAAGGGCAAGACCTCGGGTCGCGGTATCAAGGGTCAGACGAGCCGCGAGGGCGTCAGCATCGCCGGCTTCGAAGGCGGCCAGATGCCGCTTCACATGCGTCTGCCGAAGCGCGGCTTCAACAACATCTTCGCCAAGGATTATGCCGAAGTGAACCTCGGCGCGATCCAGAAGGCGATCGACGCCGGCAAGATCGAGGCTGGCGCCTCGCTTGACCATGACGCGCTGAAGGCTGCTGGCCTGGCACGTGGTGGCAAGGACGGCGTCCGTCTGCTCGGCAAGGGCGAATTGTCGTCGAAGCTGACCTTCACCGTCGCCGGCGCGTCGAAGGGCGCGATCGAAGCGGTCGAGAAGGCTGGCGGTTCGGTTTCGGTGATCGAAGTCGTCGCAGCTGCCGACAAGGCTGCCGCGAAGAAGGGCACGAAGTACGCCGAGCGCAAGGCGCATAAGGCATCGTTCAAGGCCTGATCGCCGTCCCCGACGCGAGTCGGGGAACGGTTGGACGGATCGCGCCGGTCTGGCGCGACTATCCGTCCGGTAAAGTCTTTCGGGCGTACCTCGGCGAATGCCTGAGGGGAACTAATTTCCCGGAAGGTTAGACAAGCCTCGAAGCGTGACTATATGGGCGGCGGGGGCGGATAACGTTTCCCGCCGCTTTTGTTTCCCGGCCCGGTAGATCGGGCTGGTATTTGGGACGATAGATCAGAATGGCATCCGCAGCCGACCAGATGGCCCAAGGCCTCAGTCTCTCGAAATTCGCGCAGGCGACCGATCTCAAGAAGCGCCTGTGGTTCACCATCGGCGTGCTGATCGTGTTCCGGATGCTGTCCTATGTGCCGTTGCCGGGGATTGACGCGGTCAAGCTGGTCAACCTCGCCAACCGCACCAGCGGCGGCGTGCTCGATTTCTTCAACATGTTTTCGGGCGGTTCGCTCGGTCGCGCCAGTCTGATCGCGCTGGGCGTCATGCCCTATATCACCGCGTCGATCGTTGTGCAGCTCGCGACCTCGCTGTCGCCCGCGCTCGCCGCGATCAAGAAGGACGGGGAAAGCGGTCGTAAGCGGCTCAACCAATACACGCGCTACGGGACGGTCGCGCTCACCGCGGTGCAGGGCTATTTCCTCGCCGTCGGGTATGAAGCGGGCGGGGCTGTGGTCGATCCGGGCATGCTGTTCCGCATCGTCGCGGTGGTCAGCCTGGTCGGCGGTACCATGTTCCTGATGTGGCTGGGTGAGCAGATCACCGCACGCGGCATCGGCAACGGCATGTCGTTGATCATCATGGCCGGCATCGTCGCCAGCCTGCCGACGACCTTGTTCAACCTGTTCGAGGGCGGACGTTCGGGCAGCATGGGCGGCGGCACGTTGATCGCGATCATCGCCGCGGTCGTGATGCTCGTGCTCTTCATCTGCTTCATGGAGCGCGCGCAGCGCCGCATCCTGATTCAGTATCCCAAGCGCCAGACGCAGCGCGGCATGCAGGCCGATCGCAGCCATCTGCCGCTCAAGATCAACACCGCGGGCGTGATCCCTCCGATCTTCGCATCGTCGCTGCTGCTCATGCCGCTGACCATCAGCCAGTTTGCGGGCCAGCGCGTTGCCGGTGAATCCCGCTGGGGCGATTTCGTGATCAGTCTGAACCAGTATCTGCAGCACGGCAGCCCGGTGTACATGCTGCTGTACGGCGCCGGCATCATCTTCTTCTCGTTCTTCTACACCGCGGTCGTGTTCAACCCGGAAGAAACCGCGGACAACCTGAAGCGCTATGGCGGCTTCGTTCCCGGTATTCGCCCCGGCAAGAATACCGAGACGTATTTCGATTACGTCCTGACGCGCATCACCGTGATCGGTGCGGCCTATCTGACGGTGATCTGCCTGCTGCCGGAATATCTGGTATCGGCGCTCAGCATCCCGTTCTACCTGGGTGGGACTAGCCTGTTGATCGTGGTCAACGTAACGATGGATACGGTGACGCAGATCCAGTCGCATTTGCTGGCACACCAGTATGGCGATCTGATCAAGAAGGCGAAGCTGAAGGGCGGGCGGCTCCGCTAAGCGGATCGAACGTGACGACGTGAGGGGAATGCTGTCGTGAATATCATCCTTCTTGGCCCTCCGGGTGCCGGCAAAGGCACGCAGGCCGCACGGCTGATGACGCGCTACGGCATGGTGCAGCTTTCGACCGGCGACATGCTGCGCGCCGCGGTCAAGGCCGGCACACCGACCGGCTTGAAGGCGAAGTCGGTCATGGAATCGGGCGGACTGGTGTCGGACGACATCGTTTCCGGCATCATCGGCGAACGACTGGACGAGGCGGATACGGTCGGCGGCGTGATCTTCGACGGCTATCCCCGCACCGCAGCGCAGGCGCAGCAGCTCGACACGCTGTTGCAGGATCGCGGTCGGACGCTCGATCACGTGATCGAACTCGAAGTCGACGAGGATGCGCTCGTCGCACGGATCGTTGGCCGGTATACCTGCGGCAATTGCGGTGCAGGGTATCACGACGAGTTCCACAAGCCGCAGGTCGCTGGCGTCTGCGACACGTGCGGGGGCACAGAGTTCAAGCGCCGCCCGGACGACAACGAGGAAACCGTGCGGACGCGCATGGAGGAATATCGCGGCAAGACTGCGCCGATCCTGCCGATCTACGAAGCGCGCGGATTGGTCAGTCGTGTCGATGGCATGGCGGATATCGATCAGGTGACAGCCGCGATCGTAACGATCCTCGACGCAAAGTAAGCGGCGGGGGGACCGCCCCGTCCCGATAATTACCAAAAGCACTAACGTGGCGCGATCAGCCTGCGGCTAGGGCTTCGGGCGGGCTGAGTTCGACGTCTTATCGACACGTCGAACCTTTCCACATGACGGTTTTTTCATCGGCGCGTCACCGATCCGGCAAGGCCGAACGGGTACACCGGTCGACAGAGGCAGCGACTGCCGACTCCCCGTCTTCCGGTAATGCATCGCCCGGAAGGTGCAGGCATAGCGACTTCGGCGCGAACGCGACCCCTGGGCGTGCCGAAGGCCGGCGGAAAGTGCACGCTTTCCGCCGGCCTCTTCCTATTCTACACACAGGGTCCAGCCGGATACGCCTCATGACGCGCAAGATCCTGATCGTCGAAGACGACACCGCCACCGCGGCCTACCTCGCCAAGGGCCTCGCCGAGGCGGGTTTCGCCGTGGAAACGTGCGGCGACGGACGTGACGGTTTGTTCCTGGCGAGCGAGGGGATCTTCGACCTCATCATCGCGGATCGCATGCTTCCCGGCCTGGACGGTCTGTCGATGATCAACGCCGTCCGCGCCGCTGGTGTCAGTACGCCGGCGCTGGTCCTGTCCGCGCTCGCTACGGTCGATGATCGCGTCGACGGGTTGCATGCGGGCGCCGACGACTATCTGGTCAAACCCTTCTCCTTCGCGGAACTGTCAGCGCGCGTGGAGGCGTTGTTGCGCCGTTTCGAGCGCCCGCAAGCGTCGGCGCAGACCACGCGGCTCGGCGTCGGCGATCTCGAGATCGATCTGCTCGCCCGCACCGTCGTACGGCAGGGGCGGGCTATCCCGCTCGGCGCGCGGGAATTCAACCTGCTCGAATATCTTGCCCGTCACGCGGGGCAGGTCGTCACGCGCACGATGATGCTGGAGAAGATCTGGAACTATCACTTCGATCCGGGATCGAACGTGGTCGACGTGCATATCGGCCGCCTGCGCCGCAAGCTGGAGGACGGTTTTGCCCAGCCTATCCTGCACACCGTGCGCGGGGCGGGCTATCGCCTTTCGCTCGACGCTTGAACCGCACCCGCGCACTCCGCCTTTCCGTCACCGCGCGGATCGCGCTGCTGGCGATCGCGCTGGCGATGGCCACCAACCTCGTCCTCGCCGCCTTCCTGTGGCAACAGATCCATAGCGACGCGGTCGAGGCGGTGCGCCGCGACACGACAGAACAATCCGATGCGTTCCTTTCGGTATATCGATCGGGCGGCATGCCCGCCTTGATCGCAGCGATCGACGACGCTGCCCGGTCGTCCGACACCTCGCTCATCGCACTCGTCATCGACGACACAGGCCGCAAGCGCAGCGGTATCGGCCCAGACCATCTGTCGATCGAAACACCGCGCCGGGATGGTTTCCGCGTCGGCGCGCTGGGTGACGAAGAGCCGTGGGCGGGGCAGGAGGCGGGGTATACCGTCCGACGGATCGGCGCCTATCGTCTCGTAAGCGGGCATCTCATGGACGATTGGCAGCAGGAAAGGCGCGGGATCGAACGGGCCTTGTTGCTCGCGACGGCGCTGTCGCTGATGTTCGGGATCGGCGGCGGGCTGGTCGTCGCCCGTTACGTCGGACGCCGGCTGAACGCGATCGCCGCGGTGATCGAGGGGGTGGGGCAGGGGGATTTGACCAAACGGGTCGGCTCGGTCGCGGGCGGCGGCGACGCATTCGATCGCCTGTCGATCCGGTTGGACGCGATGCTCGACAAGGTCGAACGGCTGATGGGCGAACTGCGCATCGTCACTGACAGTCTCGCGCACGACCTCCGCTCCCCGATCGCCCGACTGCGCGCGAAGACCGAGACCGCGATCCTCGTCACCGATCCGGTGCAGCGCGATGTGGCGCTGTCCGGATTGCTGGTCGAAACCGATCTCGTGATGCGGATGCTGTCGACCTTATTGGAGATCACGCGCTCGCAATCGGTCTCGCGCAATCGCTTCACGACGATCGCGCCCGCCGCGCTGATCGAGGAGATCGCTGAACTCTACGAACCCGTGGCCGAAGATGCCGGGATAGTCCTTACGGCAGAAGTCGAACCTAACCTGCCGGATATCGTCATGCATCGTGAACTGATGACGCAGGCGATCACCAACCTGATCGACAATGCGCTGCGTCACGCCGGAAAGAGCGGACAGATCACCTTGCGGGCCGCGTTCGTGCCCGGGACGAATGAAATCCGTCTACAAGTCGAGGATCGCGGTTCCGGTATAGCGGAGGCGGACCGCGAACAGGCGCTCAGCCGCTTCGGCCGTCTCGACAGCGCGCGGACGATTCCCGGGGCGGGGCTGGGACTGTCGCTCGTCGCCGCGGTTGCGCGGTTGCATGGCGGCAGGCTGGAACTCGGCGACAATGCGCCCGGACTGATAGCCGCGATCGTCGTGCCGCGATGATCAGCCGGTGGCGCTCTGCACAACCTGCGTCGCCGCGCCGGCATGATGCGCGATATCGGGCATTGCCGGGTTGAACCCTTCGGCGAGGAACGCCAACGCGCACTCGCGGGAATCGAATACGCGCATGTTGGTGCGATTGCCCGCGACGCGCTTGGCCTGCTGGCGGGCGAGGCAGCCTTCCGTGTACATCGCGACGCGACGGTCGATCATCGCGGGGTGGTGCGCCAGCGCCTGCATCCGCGCGACGATCGACTGGGTCTGGATCGATGCGCCGGTATAGTTGTACAGCGTCATTGGCGGGCAGCCGATATCGGGAAAGGCGACGATCGCGGCCCGAAGATCGGCGGCGAACTGCTCGAAATGATGTTCGGTCCATAGACCCTCGACGGTCACCTCGATAAAGCCCAGCTTCACGTTATTCACGATAGAATGCATTGTCGTCCCTTCTTGGACGGCCATTCTTCCGTCTCGGGGTTAATCGAAAGTAAGTGAACCGGATCGGATGATTTTGTACCCGATCGACGTGTATTATGGGTGGAATTTTCGTGGTCCGGTCGCGGCTCGGACTTGGCGGGGCGATCCGCACGGGGCATGGGGACGGAATGGACGCACTGACCCTGTTCGGCCTGTTTGCCGTCACCTTCATGCTGGTCTGCTATATGAAGGAGGCGGGCAGCCATTGGTGGACGCTCGCCTTCGCCGCCGGGTGCCTGATGGGGTCGGCCTACGGCTTTTTGCAGGGGGCTTGGCCGTTCGGGCTCGTCGAACTTGCCTGGACCGCGGTCGCGTTCAACAAATGGCTTAAACTGCGCCGCATCGAATTGCGGAATGGGGTGGAACCCATCGCTTGACTCGTGCGTGTCGCAACCTTATCTGGCGATCATTCCGAAACACCGGTCCCGGCGGCGCTGTTTGCGTGCGCCGCGTTCTTGCGTTTAGGGATGTGCATCAACGCTATGAGATGGGGCTGCAGCCATGCTGCCCCGTGGAGCAGGAGAATTTAATTCATGGCTCGTATCGCCGGGGTAAATATCCCGACCAACAAGCGCGTCGTCATCGCGCTCACCTACATCCACGGCATCGGTAACACGCATGCCAAGGCGATCACCGAAAAGCTGGGCATTGCGCCAGAGCGTCGCGTGCAGGACCTGACCGATCAGGAAGTGCTGCAGATTCGCGAAACGATCGACGCCGATTACACCGTCGAGGGTGATCTCCGTCGTCAGGTCGCGATGAACATCAAGCGCCTGATGGATCTCGCCTGCTATCGTGGTCTGCGTCACCGTAAGGGCCTGCCGGTCCGCGGTCAGCGTACGCACACGAACGCCCGTACCCGCAAGGGCAAGGCAAAGCCGATCGCCGGCAAGAAGAAGTAAGCTCGCAGCCGTCGCGTCTTGCGGCGGCTCGCTTACCTTTATCAGGGATTAGGAATTTAAAATGGCACGTGAACCGCAACGCATTAAGCGGCGTGAGCGCAAGAACATCACTTCGGGCGTCGCCCATGTGAATGCGTCTTTCAACAACACCATGATCACGATCACCGATGCCCAGGGCAACGCGATCTCGTGGTCCTCGGCCGGCATGATGGGCTTCAAGGGCTCGCGCAAGTCGACCCCGTATGCTGCGCAGGTCGCAGCGGAAGACGCTGGCAAGAAGGCCGCCGAACACGGCGTCCGCACGCTTGAAGTCGAAGTGAAGGGCCCGGGTTCGGGTCGTGAATCGGCACTGCGCGCGCTCCAGGCTGTCGGTTTCCAGATCACCTCGATCCGCGACGTCACCTCGATCCCGCACAACGGCGTGCGCCCTTCGAAGCGTCGTCGCGTCTGATCTTCGTTTCTCGGCTGCGCGCGGTTGATCACGCCGCGCAGCCGATTCTCTCATGGCCGGGGCCCGCCCGCACCGGTCCAAAACCAAGGGGAAGCCCATGTCCGTCAATGCAAAGAATTGGCAGGAACTCAAGAAGCCCAACGGTCTCGAGAAGAAGTCGGGAGACGGCAAGCGCAAGGCGACCTTCGTTGCCGAGCCGCTGGAGCGTGGTTTCGGCCTGACGCTCGGCAACGCGCTGCGCCGCGTCCTGCTGTCGTCGCTGCAGGGTGCTGCGGTGACCTCGATCAAGATCGAGAACGTGCTGCACGAATTCTCGTCGCTCGCCGGCGTTCGTGAAGACGTGACCGACATCGTCCTGAACGTGAAGCAGATCGCACTGCGCATGCAGGGCGAAGGCCCGAAGCGTCTCCAGCTGTCGGCGACCGGTCCTGCAACCGTCACTGCCGGTGACATCGCCGTGTCGGGCGACATCGAAGTGATGAACCCGGCTCTGGTCATCTGCCATCTGGACGATGGCGCGACGCTCAACATGGAACTAACCGCCGATGTTGGTAAGGGCTATGTCGCTGCGGTCGCCAACCGTCCGGCCGATGCGCCGATCGGCCTGATCCCGGTCGACGCGCTGTATTCGCCGGTCAAGCAGGTTAGCTACAAGGTCGAGAATACCCGCGTCGGGCAGGAACTTGATTACGACAAGCTGACGCTGACGATCGAAACCGACGGCACCGTCACCCCGGAAGACGCAGTCGGCTATGCCGGTCGCATCCTTCAGGACCAGCTCGCTCTGTTCGTCCACTTCGACGATTCCAGCGTCGCACGTTCGGCACCGATCGGCCACGCTGCTCCGGCATCGACGGGCGAAGTGGCTGGCGATACGCAGCAGATCAACCGTTACCTGCTCAAGAAGGTCGACGAGCTCGAACTGTCGGTTCGCTCGGCCAACTGCCTGAAAAACGACAACATCATCTATATCGGCGATCTGGTTCAGAAGACCGAGGCCGAGATGCTGCGCACGCCGAATTTCGGCCGCAAGTCGCTCAACGAAATCAAGGAAGTCCTCTCGTCGATGGGTCTCCGCCTCGGGATGGAAATTCCGGGCTGGCCGCCGGAAAACATCGAAGAGATGGCCAAGAAGCTCGAACAGGAAATCATGGGCTGATTTCGCACCGGCGCAGCGAAAGCTGCGCCGGAGACGAAACCAGCCCGGCCGGTGGTGCCGAAGGCTCCATCCGACGACGTGGCTTTGCCACGGCGGCCCGGCAACACCGGAAGTCACAGTGGTCGATACCGTGTGACTTTCTGTGAACTTCGGAAGACGGCACGGCTCATACCGTGTGACCTTCCGTTAACTTCCAAGGGTTTTGGGCGGTGGCCCGTTTCGCACCGCCTGGTACGGGGTTCCGTCAAACGGCCCCATAACGAACGAAGAAGGACATAAAACATGCGTCATCGCGTAGGCGGCCGTAAGCTTCAGCGTACCTCGGCCCATCGTACAGCCCTGTTCCGTAATATGTCGGCAGCGCTCATCAAGCACGAACAGATCACCACGACCGTCGCCAAGGCGAAGGAACTGCGTCCGTACGTCGAAAAGCTGATCACGCTGGCGAAGAAGGGTGGCCTGTCCAACCGTCGCCTCGCGCATGCCCGCCTGCTCGACGATGCGCAGCTCGTGAAGCTGTTCGACGTTCTGGCCGATCGCTATGCCGGCCGTAACGGCGGCTATACCCGCATCATCAAGGCCGGCATCCGCCTGTCCGACGCCTCGCCGATGGCGGTCATCGAATTCGTCGATCGCGACGTCGATGCCAAGGGCCAGGATTCGGGCCCAGTCTATTCGGACGACGATTACAACGAAGCGGCATAATTCCTGATCCTCCCCGGTACGGGGAGGGGGACCGCTCGGCTCCTTCAGCCGAGTGGTGGAGGGGGCCCACCGCGGGCGATCCGCTCTCGGCACCCGGTCACCGCCAGGACAAGCCTTCCAAAAGGAGCCGTACTCGATAGAGTGCGGCTCCTTTTGCATGTCTGGAGTCTTGGATGCGCCGCGTAGTTCCGTTGATTGCCCTGATCGCCATTGCACCACCCGCATTCTCCCAGGCGTCTCCCACCCCGATCAAGGCCTTCCCGATGCAATATCCCGAAACCCGCAAGGTCGATCAGGTCGACGAGCAATTCGGCGTAAAGGTAGCCGATCCCTATCGCTGGCTGGAAAACGACGTCCGAACCGACAAGGAAGTCGCCGCCTGGGTCGCGTCCGAAAATGCTGTCACCAATGCCTATCTCGCGACATTGCCCGGCCGCGACATCTTCAAGGCGCGGATCAAGCAGCTGCTCGATTACGAACGCTTCGGCGTTCCGGTGAAGAAGGGCGGCCGCTATTTCTACAGCCGGAACAGCGGTCTGCAGAATCAAGCCGCGCTCTACGTCCGCGATACGCTGCGCGGCGAGGGGCGCCTACTGATCGATCCGAATGCTTGGGCGAAGGACGGCGCCACCGCACTCGCCGAATGGGCGCCCAGTGACGACGGCAAGAAGCTCGCTTATGCGATCCAGGACGGCGGCACCGACTGGCGCACGGTCAAGGTGCTCGACGTCGCTACCGGCACGGTCGCGACCGACACCATCGAGTGGGTCAAATTCTCGAACATTGCCTGGGCGAAGGACGGGTCCGGCTTCTATTACTCGCGCTTCGCCGCCCCCGCGGAAGGCGCCAAGTTCCAGGCGCTGAACGAAAACCAGCAGGTATTCTTCCACACGCTGGGCACCGTGCAGTCCGCCGATACGATGGTCTACGCCACGCCGGAAAACCCGAAATACGGGCATCAGGTGCAGGTGACGGACGACGGCAAATGGCTGGTCATCACGACGACGCAGGGTACCGACAACCGCTACCAGATCACCGTCATCGACCTGACCGCACCGACGCCCGCGCCGCGGACGATCGTGAAGGGTCTGGAGAACGAATGGTCGCTGGCCGGTAATGTCGGCGGCAATTTCTACTGGATGACGAACAAGGACGCACCACGGCAGAAGATCGTGATGATGAACCTGTTCGCCCGCTCGGCCAGCCCGCCGGTCACCGACATCGTTCCGGAGGACAAGGCGGTGCTCGAAGGTGCCAGCATCATCGGCGGGAAGCTGATCGCGACCTATCTGGTCGACGTGAAGAGCGAAGTCCGCCGCTATTCGCTCGATGGCAAGGCGGAAGGCAAGGTGCCATTGCCCGCGATCGGTACGACCTCAGGCTTCGGCGGTGACGGCACCGATTCCGAAACCTTCTTCGCGTTCAGCAGCTTCAACTATCCGGCCTGGATCCTGCGCTACGATGCGAAGACCAACCGGGTCGAGGAATTCGCCAAGCCCAAGGTCGCGTTCGACCCCGCAGCCTATGACGTCTCGCAGGTCTTCTATCCGTCGAAGGACGGAACGAAGGTGCCGATGTTCGTCGTCCGCAAGAAATCGCTGAAGGGTCCTGCGCCGACCCTGCTCTACGCTTATGGTGGGTTCAACATCTCGACCACCCCCAGCTTCTCCGCCACCCGGCTGGTTTGGATGGAACAGGGCGGCGTGCTCGCGGTCGCGAACATTCGCGGCGGTGGCGAATATGGCAAGACGTGGCACGACGGCGGACGCCTCGCCAATAAACAGAACGTGTTCGACGACTTCATCGCGGCGGGCGAGTATCTGAAGGCGCAGGGGATCACGACGAAGGACGGTCTCGCGATCCAGGGCGGATCGAATGGCGGCCTGCTCGTCGGTGCGGTCACCAACCAGCGGCCCGATCTGTTCGCCGCAGCACTGCCTGCGGTCGGCGTCATGGACATGCTGCGCTTCGACCGCTTCACGGCGGGCCGCTACTGGGTCGATGACTACGGCTACCCGTCGAAGGAGGCCGACTTCCGTACGCTGTACAGCTACTCGCCCTATCACAACATCAAGGGCGGTCGCGCGTATCCCGCGATCCTCGTCGCGACGGCCGATACGGACGATCGCGTCGTCCCCGGCCACAGCTTCAAATACACCGCCGCGCTGCAGGCGGCGGATATCGGCGACAAACCGCACCTTGCCCGCATCGAGACCCGCGCCGGCCACGGCAGCGGCAAACCGACCGACAAGGTGATCGAGGAAGCCGCCGATAACTGGGCCTTCGCCGCCAAATGGACCGGCTTGCAGGTGAAGCCCGTCCAGTAACCGAACCGCCCCCACGCTCTTCCCTGCACGCCGGGAAGGGCGTGGGCTGGCATCTCGCGCCGGCTCCCGCTATCTGGCGCCATGATCCAGCATCCCGACTCCATCCTCATCGTAGATTTCGGCAGCCAGGTGACCCAGCTCATCGCCAGGCGCGTCCGCGAGGCGGGGGTCTATAGCGAGATCGCCCCGTTCCAGAATGCCGCCGAAGCGTTCGACCGGATGAAGCCGAAGGGCGTGATCCTGTCGGGCAGCCCGGCCTCGGTGCTCGACGACGGCTCCCCCCGTGTGCCCCAGGCGATCCTCGACAGCGGACTGCCGATCCTCGGCATCTGCTATGGGCAGCAGGTGCTGATGCATCAATTGGGCGGTACCGTAACGCTCGGCGACAGCGGCGAATTCGGTCACGCCGTGATCGAGGTGACCGACGACTGCGCTTTGTTCGACGGGCTGTGGACGACACAGGAAAATCATCAGGTCTGGATGAGCCACGGCGACAAGGTCACCGCGCTTGCCCCCGGCTTCCGTCCCGTCGCCGCCAGCCCCGGCGCCCCCTTCGCCGTCATCGCCGACGACGACCGGCATTATTACGCGATGCAGTTCCACCCGGAGGTCGTCCACACGCCGGACGGAGCCAAGCTGATCTGCAACTTCGTCCGCCACGTCTGCGGGCTGGAAGGCGATTGGACGATGGCCGGCTTCCGCGCCGCCAAGATCGAGGAAATCCGCAAGCAGGTGGGTACGGGCCGGGTAATCTGCGGCCTGTCCGGCGGTGTTGACTCCTCGGTTGCGGCCCTGCTGATCCACGAAGCGATCGGCGATCAGCTGACCTGCGTATTCGTCGACGGCGGCATATTGCGCGCTGGCGAGGCCGAGCAGGTCGTCGGCCTGTTCCGCAACCACTACAACATCCCGCTTGTCCATGTTCAGGCGCAGGACCTGTTCATGAACGGGCTCGCCGGCATCACGGATCCGGAAGCGAAACGGAAGTTCATCGGCGCGACCTTCATCGATGTGTTCGAAGCCGAGGCGAAGAAGATCGGCGGCGCGGAGTTCCTCGCGCAGGGTACGCTCTACCCCGACGTGATCGAGAGCGTCAGCTTCACCGGTGGTCCGTCCGTAACGATCAAGAGCCACCACAATGTCGGCGGTCTGCCCGAACGCATGAACATGAAGCTGGTCGAGCCCTTGCGCGAACTGTTCAAGGACGAGGTGCGCGTGCTCGGCCGCGAACTCGGGCTGAACGAGGCGTTCGTCGGGCGGCACCCATTCCCCGGACCGGGCCTCGCGATCCGTATTCCGGGCGAGGTGACCAAGGAGCGCTGCGATATCCTGCGCAAGGCCGACGCGATCTACCTTGAGGAAATCCGCAACGCAGGCCTGTACGACGCGATCTGGCAGGCGTTCGCCGTGCTGCTCCCGGTGCGCACGGTCGGCGTGATGGGCGACGGGCGGACTTATGATTTCGTGCTTGCCCTGCGCGCAGTGACATCGACCGACGGTATGACCGCGCAGGCGTTCCAGTTCCCCGGCGATTTCCTGCCTCGTGTCGCGACGCGGATCGTCAACGAGGTGAACGGCATCAACCGCGTCACTTACGATTATACGTCGAAGCCGCCGGGCACGATCGAGTGGGAATGACGCGGCGATGATCGGGCGGATCGGTCTCGCGATCGTTGCGGTCGCCGCCCTGGCCGAGCCGGCAGTGGCGAAGAATCCACCTGCCTGGACGCGTCCGATCGCGCCGTTCCGCGTGATCGGGCCGATCGATTATGTCGGCACCGAAGGGCTCGCGGCCTATCTCATCCACACGTCCGGCGGTGCGATCCTGATCGACGGCACGATGGAGGAGAACGCCCCCGTCGTTGCGCGCAACATCGCGGCGCGTGGCGTCAAGCTGCGCGACGTTAAGCTGATTCTCGCCAGCCATGCGCATTTCGATCACGTCGCGGCGATCGCGGCGCTGAGGCGGATGACGGGCGCGAAGCTGGTCGCCGGTGCCGGCGACCGCGCCGCGCTGGAGAGCGGCATACCACCGGGCGAGACGAGCTATGGCGTAATCCGCTTCCCCGCCGTCCCGGTGGATCGTGCGGTACGCGACGGTGATCGCGTGACCCTCGGCGACGTCACGTTGCGCGCCGTGTCAACGCCAGGTCACACGCCCGGCTGCACGAGTTGGTCGGTGCGCATCGTCCAGAACCGGCGGCCGCTCGACGTGCTGTTCGCATGCAGCCTTACCGTTGCTGGCAACTGCTTGGTTGGGAACCGGCGATATCCGGGCATCGTCGCAGATTTCCGCAAAAGCTTCGACCGGCTCGGCGCGATGAAGGCCGATATCGTGTTGCCGTTCCACCCGGAGTCCGTCGATCTGCTGAGCCGCGTAGCCAGCAACACCCTGATCGATCGGGCGGTTCTCCCAAAGATGGTCCGGGACGCCCGCGCGGCCTTCGCGACCGACTTCGCCAAGCAGAGGACCGCCAAATGACCGTGACGCTGCACGGCATTCCAAACTGCGACACGATGAAGAAGGCCCGCACATGGCTGGACGACCACCAGGTCGCCTATGCGTTCCACGACTATAAGAAAGCCGGGATCGACGCGGAGACGTTGCGACAGTGGTGTGGCGTTCTTGGCTGGGAAACTGTGCTCAACCGACAGGGTACGACGTTCCGTAAACTGCCCGATGCCGACCGTAACGATATGAACGAAGACAAGGCGATCGCCTTGATGGTCGCGCAGCCGTCGATGATCAAACGCCCGATCCTGCAATCCGGGTACGTGCTGCTGGCAGGGTTCAAGCCGGATACCTATCTGGAATCCGGCATAAGCTGATAGGACCTTCTGTATGACGACGGCACGATGGAATGGCGCAGTGATCGCACAATCGGACGATACGGTCGTGGTCGAAGGCAACCACTATTTTCCGGCGGACAGCGTGGATGCCTCCTTGTTCGAGGATAGCGATACGCACACGCACTGCCCGTGGAAGGGCGATGCCAGCTACAAGACGATCGTCGTGGATGGCGAGCGGAACCCGAATGCCGCCTGGTATTATGCCGATCCCAAAGCTGCGGCTGCGGAGATCAAGGGCCGGTTCGCCTTCTGGAAGGGGGTCGAGGTCGGCTGACCCGTTGCCGGTCATCCGCGCACGGATTTGCATTTCTCCAATCGTCAGCGCACTCTGCCGCCAGATAAACGGGAGGGGAGTGCGATGACGATGCGACGCAACAGGGCACCCCTGTGGTTCTGGCTGGTCGGCTTCCTGCTGCTCTTCTGGGGCGTGATGGGCGTCGTCGCTTTCTATCAGGACGTTTCCGCGACGCCCGAGCAACTGGCGCGCCTCAGCGCATATGATCGTGCGTTGCTGGCCAGTCGCCCTTCTTGGTTCATCTGGGTTTACGGTGCGGCAGTGTGGAGCGGGCTCATCGGCACGATTGCCCTGCTGCTGCGGTCCGGCCTGGGTCGCCCCCTGTTCGTGTTGTCACTCGTCCTGATCGTCGTGATGTTCGGATACATCTTTGCGGTTACGGACCTGATCGCCGTCAAGGGGTTCGCAACTGCGGCTCTGTTCCCCATCCTGATCGCCGCTATCGCGATATTCCAGATCTGGTTCGCCGGGTTGGCACGCCGACGAGGGTGGACATCGTGAGCGGCGTGCGGCTGGCGTCAACTCCGGCGATGGGCTAACCGACGGCAATGTCTACGACCTTCACGATCGACACGTCGACCAGCCGTGCCAACCCCACGCCCGCGCCGATGAAGCGCCTGACCGTTCCCGCTATCCTGGCCCGCAAGGGGAAGGAACCGCTGGTAATGCTGACGGCCTATACGGTGCGGATGGCGCAACTGCTCGATCCGCATTGCGACCTGCTGCTCGTCGGCGACAGTCTGGGTCAGGTGATTTACGGCCTGCCATCCACGTTGCCGGTGACGCTCGACATGATGTGCGCGCACGGGGCGGCAGTCGTCCGCGGATCGTACCATTCGGTCGTCGTCATCGACATGCCATTCGGCAGTTACGAGGCGAGCCCTGAACAGGCGTTCCTGTCCGCATCGCGCGTCATGGCCGAAACCGGCGCAGCGGCGATCAAGATGGAGGGCGGCGCGGCGATGGCCCCGACCGTCGCGTTCCTGTCGGCGCGCGGCATTCCGGTCATGGGCCATATCGGCCTCACGCCGCAGGCGGTGAACGCGCTCGGCGGATATGGCGCGCGCGGCCGTAGCGCTCCCGAACATGCGAAGATCATCGCCGATGCCAAGGCCATTGCGGAGGCGGGTGCGTTCGCGATCGTCGCGGAAGGCGTGATCGAACCACTCGCCCGTGCGATCGTGGCGGAAGTATCCTGCCCCGTGATCGGGATCGGAGCATCGGCCGATTGCGATGGTCAGGTTCTGGTCACCGAAGACATGCTCGGCCTGTTCGAACGCACGGCGCGGTTCGTGAAGAAATTCGACGATATGGCTGGTCGTATTTCTGCCGCGGTCGAGACCTATGCAACGGACGTCCGGTCGCGATCCTTTCCGGGGCCGGAACAAACCTATCAACCCAAAAACTGAGTTGCTCGGGCCGACCCGCAAACAGCTTGCGCCCGCGCCCCTTTCCCTGACGGGCGCGCATCGCTAAGGTCCGCGCCTTCCCATTCCCCGACCCGATCTGGAGCCTGCCTTGGCCGTCACGCCGCACACCGACGAAGCTTTCCTGCGTGAGGTCGATGAAGAACTCCGCCGCGATCAGCTGACCAGTTTCTGGACGCGTTACGGGCGCTGGCTCGTCGGCGGTATCGTGATCGCGCTCGCGCTGTTCGGCGGCGCGTTATACTGGAATCACCGTCAGACCGAAGCGGCCGGCGTCGCCGGAGAGCAACTGACCGCCGCTTTGGACGATCTGACCGCTCAGCGGGTCGATGCCGCTTCAGGTTCGCTCGCGAAGCTGGCTGCATCGGACGTCGATGGCGTGCGCGCGTCGGCAAAGTTCAGCCAGGGTAACATCCTGCTGCAGAAGAACGATCTGAAGGGTGCCGCTGCCAAGTTCGGCGAGATCGCCGCAGACGAGTCCCTGGCGCAGCCATTCCGTGATCTCGGGCTGATCCGGCAGACTTCGGCCGAATTCGATACGTTGAAGCCCGATGTCGTCGTGACGCGGCTCAAGCCACTGGTAGTCAAAGGCAACCCGTGGTTCGGAAGTGCCGGCGAACTGGTCGGCGCCGCCTATCTGCGCATGAACCGCAACGATCTTGCCGGGCCGATGTTTGCGCAGATCGCGAAGGACGAGGCCGTCCCCGCAACGATCCGTCAACGCGCGGTTCAGATGGCCGGGGTATTGGGGATCGACGCGGTCGATACCGTTAAGGAAACGAAAGCACCATGATGACACGGACCAGGGCGTCGCTCGCTATCGCGGCGCTGATGGCGCTCAGCGCCTGCGGCATCTTCAAGGGCGGCGGGAAGAAGACTCCCGTCCTGGGCGATCGCGTGCCGATCCTGCTGTCCGAAGCGCCGGTTGAGGCAGACAAGACGATTGCCGCGGTCGAAGTCCTGCTGCCGGCGCCCGAGGTAAATACCGAATGGACGCAGCCGGGCGGTAACGCGGCCAAGTCGATGGGCCAGTTGGCGCTCGGCCAAACGTTGTCGCGCGGCTGGACCGCGCAGATCGACGGCGGCAGCAATCGCCAGCGTCTCGCTTCGCCGCCCGTCGTAGGCGAGGGGCGGCTTTACGCGATGGACGTCAGTGCGACGGTCCACGCTTTCGCAGCCGACACCGGCGCGCGCGTCTGGTCGGTCACGCTGACCAGCGGCAAGAAGAATCAGGAAGCCCGTTTCGGCGGCGGCGTAAGCTTCGACGATAGCAAGGTTTTTGCGACGGACGGCCTTGGCGACGTCGTCGCGCTGAATGCGGCGGACGGCAAGGAATTGTGGCGCAGCAAGCCCGGTGGCCCGTTGCGCGGTGCGCCGACTATTTCCAACGGCAACGTCTATGTGTTGAGCCAGGACAACCAGCTTTTTGCGCTCAACCAGTCGGACGGCAAAACGGCATGGCAGTCCTCGGGCAGCCTCGAATCGCAAGGCGTGTTCGGTGTTGCCGCCCCGGCCGCGGGATCGGGGTCGGTCGTTGCCGGCTTCTCGTCGGGCGAACTCAACGCGTATCGCTACGAAAATGGTCGTGCTCTGTGGCAGGACGCACTGTCGCGCTCCGCAATTTCCACCTCGGTTTCGTCGCTGTCGGACATTGATGCGTCGCCGGTAATCGATCAGGGTCGCGTTTATGCGGTCGGGCAGGGCGGTCGTACCGTCGCGATCGATATCGCCACAGGTCGCCGCGTCTGGGCACAGAATTTTGCCGGCATTTCCACGCCGTGGATCGCGGGCGAATGGCTGTTTCTCGTCACCGACGATGCCCGTCTGGTCTGTCTGTCGCGTGCGACGGGCAAGGTCCGTTGGATCAGCCAGTTGCGGGCGTTCACCAACGAGAAGAAGCGTTCGGGCACGATCACCTGGTTCGGCCCGGTGCTCGCCGGCGGTCGTCTGATCCTGACGAATTCGGAGGGCGAGATCGTTTCCGTCGCGGTCACGACAGGTGAACCGGGCACCGTCGTAAAGTCGGGCGCTCCGTTCAATCTTGCCCCGATCGTTGCAAACAATACGTTGTACGTGCTGGACATGAAGGGGCGGATCGCCACCTACCGGTAAGCGATCGGTGCCCGCACCTCACGGTGCGGGCCACCCCCTTGGTAATACGGACGTCACACCGCGTGACCTTTTGTGCCAACCGGGCTAAGGCGCGCGCATGTCCAAGCTCCCCGTGGTCGCGATTATCGGCCGTCCCAATGTCGGCAAGTCGACTCTATTCAATCGCCTCGTCGGCAAGAAGCTCGCTTTGGTCGACGATCGCCCCGGCGTGACGCGCGATCGGCGCGAGGGCGATGCGACGCTCGTCGGCGTCGATTTCCGCGTGATCGACACCGCGGGTTATGAAGACGAGGACGCCGCCACGCTGCCCGGCCGCATGCGCCAGCAGACCGAGGCCGCCGTCGCGCAGGCCGATGTCGCCCTGTTCATGATCGATGCGCGCGTTGGCGTCGTACCGCTGGAGGAGGAGATTTCCCGCTGGCTGCGCGGTTCCGACACCCCGATCGTACTTGTCGCGAACAAGGCCGAGGGCAAGGCAGGCGAGGCCGGCATCCTCGAATCGCTCGCGCTTGGCTATGGCGACCCGGTCCAGCTCTCGGCTGAGCACGGCGAGGGCATGGGCGACCTATTCGAGGCTTTGCTTCCTTATATCGACCGCGAGGATGTTGAGGAGGAGCCGGAATATGGCGAGGACGACCTCAGTGCACCGTTGAAGCTGGCAATCGTCGGACGACCCAATGCCGGCAAGTCGACGCTCATCAATCGCATGCTGGGTGAGGAACGGCTGATCACCGGGCCAGAGGCCGGCATCACGCGCGATTCTATCGCAGTCGACTGGACGTGGCACGACGAGGACGGTGAACCGCGCGCCGTCCGGCTGATCGATACCGCCGGCATGCGAAAGCGCGCGAACGTACAGGACAAGCTGGAAAAGCTCTCCGTTGCGGACGCACTGCACGCGATCGATTTCGCGGAGGTCGTCGTACTTCTGTTGGACGCGACTCGTGGGCTGGAGGCGCAGGATTTACGCATCGCCTCTGCCGCGCTCGAAGAAGGGCGCGCGCTGGTCGTCGCACTCAACAAGTGGGACGTGGCGGAACATGCCAGTTCGCTGTTCAACGGCGTCAAGGCGGCGCTCGAAGAGGGGCTTAGCCAGGTCAAGGGCGTGCCGGTGCTCACGGTCTCGGCGGCGACGGGCAAGGGCCTCGACATGCTGATCAAGGTCGCGTTCGAAACGCGCGAGGCGTGGTCGAAGCGGATCGGGACCGGTGAGCTCAACCGCTGGTTCGAAAAGGCGGTCGAGGCCAATCCGCCGCCCGCACCCGGCGGTAAGCGGATCAAGCTGCGCTACCTCACCCAGGCCAAAACCCGGCCCCCCGGCTTCATCCTTTTCGGCACACGCGTCGATCAATTACCGACGAGTTATCAGCGCTATCTGATCAACGGAATTCGGCGAGATCTCGGCTTCGGGGCGGTTCCGGTGCGCCTGACGTTGCGCGCGCCCAAGAACCCGTTCGACCGGTAGGCTGTTGACCGTCTGCGTAATAAAGCTTCTCAAGTATCAATTGCTTGGGCCGGTATTCGCAGCGGTCGAAAGATGCCGGACGTCAACCTTACGTTTACTCGCCGACGATAGAAGGATCGGGTGATCTCAACGGCATGTCGTGCCAATGGAGGAGATACCGGTGTCGTTCGAAGGCAGCACTTTGGTGGATTGGGCCGCCTTTCAGCGTTCCCGCGCCGAGCTTGGCGCAGGGTTCGTTCGTATCCTGGGATATTTCCGGGAGGACGGCGTAAAGTCCGTCGCGACGATCGAGACTGCGATGCGCGCGAACAATGCGGCCGCTCTCGTTATCCCGGCGCATACTCTGAAAGGGGAGGCGCGTCAGTTCGGTGCCGAACCGCTCGGTGCGCTCGCAGAGGTGATCGAGATCGATCGCACGCGATTGTGTCGAAAATCACGACACTCCCGATGAGGCGCTGGAGCATGTCGTCCAGCTGCGCCCGATGTTCGAACAGACTTTGGCATTGCTGGAACGCGAAGCCAATCCGTTGGTGCCGCGCCGTCCCGGCACCGGCTTTGGACGCCGCACCCTCTAAGCCGGGTTCGTGGCTCGCTTCGGTGTGAGCTCCTAAGCCCGGGGCGCGATCGGCTTCCAGCCCTCGATGGGGCGCAGGTCGGGCAAGGACGCCCGCCAGAAATGGCCCTGAAACGGTTGATCGAACGATCGATTGATCAGGCTTCCTGCCAGCATACAAAACAGCAATGTGCCGACAGCCCCGTGGGCAACGATCGCAAGATCGCCGTTCACATGACTGGAGGCGATCCGGCTTACCGCGCGGTGCACGCGCGCCTGGGCGTCGACAGCGCGTTCCCAGCCACGAACGCTGGTTTCGGGCTGCGCGAAAAATGCGTCCGCCGCGCGTTCGAATTCGGACGGTGGCAGAAATCCGGTGCTAGTCCGGTCGTTCTCGCCAAGGTCTTCGGCAACTTGGATGCCCAAGCCGTGCGCCGCGCTTAGTATGCCGGCGGCTTCGATCGCTTTCGTTTCTGTGCTTGCCCAAATCGCGCCGACACCGGCAATCATCGGCAAAGCCGCAATCGCTCTCATACGATCGATGTCGGTCGCGCTCAGGCACCAGCGTTCGATTGGTGTGCCGGGCGCGATCACGACCTCCGGGTGGTTTATAAGAAGACCGTCGACATCGAAGGGTTTGCCCCGGTTTAGGATCGTAAAACGGCACAAAGAAAAGGGGCCGGCGCATCGCACCAGCCCCACGTCACAGTGACATCATGGCAAAGCTTAAATCTCTTCGTTCGCAGGCCTGCTTTGCAGCTGGACGTAATTCTCGATGCCCATTCGGCCGATCATCTCGAACTGGCGCTCCAGCGTGTCGACATGCTCTTCCTCGCTGTCGAGGATCCGGCGGAACAGATCACGGCTGACATAGTCACGGACCTTTTCGCAATGCTCGATCGCGTCGCGCAACGGGGGCAGGGCCTCCAGTTCGAGGTCCAGATCCGCTTGCAGCACTTCCTGTACGGACTCCCCGATACGCAAACGACCGAGCAGCTGGAAATTCGGCAGGCCGTCGAGAAACAGGATGCGCTCGGCAACCATATCCGCGTGCTTCATTTCGTCGATCGATTCGTGCTTCTCGAATTCGGCCAGCTTCCGAACGCCCCAGTGATCGTAGAGCCGATAATGCAGCCAATACTGATTGATGGCCGTCAGCTCATTCTTGAGCACCTCGTTCAGATAATCGATAACCTTGGGATCGCCGCGCATGTTATGTCTCCGTTCGTTACGGAGACGAATAGCTCAATTCACCTGTCCCGCCCAGCCAAAAAATGGCGGATTTCCGCGGTTTTTAGCGAGTGAGAACGCTACGCAGCAGCACGTTCCGCATCGATAATGGATCGCGCGAACGGCACGCATTGACCACATTTCGGCTGCCGTCCTAGACTGCGATAAGCTTGGCACGCGCTGGTCGCGCCGTTGCGGGCCGCCTCGCGAACCTGCGTTTCCTTAATCGCATTACAGACGCAAACGACCATGTGATGCTCCACCTCTCGCGGAGCAAACTAGGGCTAATGCGAATTGATCGCAAGCGCTTTTGCGCATGACTCGCATTATGACCGGTCGATACCCTGGCGACCGTTCGGTATTGGATGAATGCCAGAGACATTCATCTGCTCCCGGATCAGGCGGCAGCCGACCCCATCAGTGTCGGGAAGAATCCCTCATGCGCGCTTCGCAACGTCTCAAGTGTCACGACATCATCGCGATTCGGGCGTTCGAAGATCAAACGTTTGCCGCCTGTCCGACCCATCGGCTCGGCTTCCACCCCGGCCGCGTGCGCTGCTCCCAGGAAATCCATCAGGGCGCTGTCCTCGACCGTGACGATATACACGCCCTGATCCTCTGCGAAGAAGCTGTGCGCGCAATCGAACGGTTGCTTGCGGTCGATCATCGCCCCGATGTTTCCGGCAAGCGCCATCTCGGCGATCGTGACCGCGATACCGCCGTCGGACACGTCGTGTACCGACGTCAGCTGTCCCTTGGTCACGCCTTCGCGGATCAGGTCGCCCGCCTTCCGCTCGAGGTCGAGGTCGACACGCGGCGGCGGCCCTTCCTCGCGGGCGTGACATTCGCGCAGCCATAAGGACTGGCCGAGATCGCCGCGTCGCGTTCCGACTGCCAGAATGATATCGCCGCTGCCCTTGAACGCGATCGTCGCGCTCTTCGACCAATCCGCCAACAGGCCGACGCCCCCGATCGCCGGCGTCGGCAGGATCGCGGAGCCGCCGCCCGTCGCCTTGGATTCGTTGTATAGCGAGACGTTGCCTGACACGATCGGGAAGTCGAGAGCGCGGCAGGCGTCGCTCATCCCCTCCAGGCACCCGACGATCTGACCCATTATCTCCGGACGCTGCGGGTTGGCGAAATTGAGGCAGTTGGTGACGGCCAGCGGCTTCGCACCGACTGCGCTCAGATTGCGCCATGCCTCCGCCACCGCCTGCTTTCCGCCTTCATACGGATCGGCGAAGCAATATCGCGGCGTGCAGTCCGTCGTCATTGCCAGCCCCTTGGGCGTACCGTGAACGCGCACAACCGCTGCATCGCCACCGGGCCGCTGCACGGTGTCTCCACCGACCATGTGGTCGTATTGCTCCCAGATCCAGCGACGCGAGGCGATATCCGGCGATCCCAGCAGCTTGACGAGGTCGGCGGCAATATCCTTGCTTTCCGGCACATCGACGAGCGCCTTTGCCGGTGGCGTCGGCACATGCGGACGATCGTATAGCGGCGCTTCGTCGGCAAGCGGTGCGAGCGGAATGTCCGCGACGACGTTCCCCTTCCATTTCAGCACCATTCGCCCGGTTTCGGTGACATGCCCTATGACCGCAAAGTCCAGTTCCCACTTGCGGAAGATCGCCTCTGCGAAATCCTCCCGACCGGGCTTCAGCACCATCAGCATGCGCTCCTGCGATTCGGAGAGCATCATCTCGTACGGCGTCATGCCGGTTTCGCGCTGCGGCACGTCGTCCATGATCAGTTCGATCCCGACGCCGCCCTTGCTCGCCATCTCGACGGATGAAGATGTCAGTCCCGCCGCGCCCATGTCCTGAATCGCGACGATCGCGTCGCTCGACATTAGCTCCAGACACGCCTCGATCAGCAATTTCTCGGTGAACGGATCGCCGACCTGCACCGTCGGGCGCTTCGCATCCGCATCCTCGCCGAAGTCAGCCGACGCCATCGTTGCCCCATGAATGCCGTCGCGGCCGGTCTTCGCGCCGACATAGACGATCGAATTGCCTACACCGCTGGCGGCCGAGTAGAAGATCTTGTCCTGATCCGCGACGCCCACGGTCATCGCGTTGACGAGGATGTTGCCGTCATAGGCCGGGTGGAAATTCACCTCGCCACCGACGGTCGGCACGCCGACGCAATTGCCGTACCCGCCAATGCCGTGAACGACGCCCGCGATCAGATGCTTCATCTTGGGGTGATCGGGCGAACCGAACCGCAACGCGTTCAGGTTTGCGACCGGCCGCGCGCCCATCGTGAACACATCGCGCAGGATGCCGCCGACCCCCGTCGCCGCGCCCTGATAGGGCTCGATATAGGACGGATGATTGTGGCTCTCCATCTTGAAGATCGCCGCCTGCCCGTCGCCAATGTCGATCACCCCGGCATTCTCGCCCGGTCCACAGATCACCTGGGGCCCGGTTGTGGGAAGCTTCTTCAAATGGATGCGGCTGGATTTGTACGAACAATGTTCGGACCACATGACCGAGAAGATGCCCAGTTCGGTCAGATTCGGTTCGCGCCCCATTGCGTGCAGGACGCGCTCATATTCTTCCGGGGACAGGCCGTGTTCGGCGACGATCGCGGCGGTGATCTGCGGGCTGGTTTCGCTCATGTCCGCGCTTTAGCGACGCCGGTTCAATTCGTCACCCCGTGGTTGACGGTCGTGATGCGCGGCGCGGCAGAAATCGACGCACTGGCTAACCTCGCTTTAACGCACGACCGGCGAAGGGGAGGGATGAGCTTGCATCAGGAACGTCATTGGATCCGTCAGGCCTGCGCGCCGGCCGCTGTGCTGACGTTACCGACAGATGAGGAGCCTTCGACCCTGCCGGCATTGCCCGCGGCGTGGCAATGCGACTTGGCGAGCGAGAAACTGAGCTGGTCGACGGGCGTGTTCGACCTGTTCGGTCTCCCCAGCGGCTCCACGATCGATCGCCGGTCGACGCTGGAATTCTATGTGCCTGAATCGCGACGCTTGCTCGAACGCCTGCGAACCGAGGCGCTGGAAACGTGCGGCAGCTTCACTTTCGAGGCGCAGATCCGGCGGGTCGATGGCGGGCTTCGCTGGATGCGATTGAACGCCGACGTGCAGAAGCGGAACGGCCGCGCGGTAATGCTGTACGGCACGAAGCAGGATATCACGGCGGAAATGGGTGGGTAGGGTGGCCGCATCCTGTGCTGCGCCAGTCCGACCCCTCCGTTACGCTTTTCGCCGGCGCCACAAATGCATGCGCCGGAACAGCCCGCGCTTGCTGAGCACTTCGAACACCTCGGCGGGTCCTTCCGGATCGAGCACTTCGTTATCCGCCAGCCAGGCCTCGACATCATTCAGGTCGGGAACCTCATAGTCGATCAGCGTTCGTCCGGCAGCGCGCAGGCGATCGATCGTCGTGATCAACGAACCCGTTTCCGCTATCGCAGCCGCCACCGCCTTGGGTTCGGCGGCAAGATGCTCGGCGATCAGGCCATCTCGAATCGCGATGATACAGGCCGGATCGGCGCCGCCAGCGACCGAGATCGTAACATCGCATTCGGTGTCGAGCCGCATCGAACGGTTGTTGAAATTCGATGACCCCACCCGCAGGATCCGGTCGTCGATCACCAAGATCTTGGCGTGGACGTAGATCGGTTCGCCGCCTTTGGTCACCGGATGATACATGCGCAGGCGACCATGCGTGTCGCGATGCTTCAGCGCCTCGAACAGCCGAGCGCGCGCCGTATCCATCGCGATCGGTTCCAGCCAGCCCTGTGCGGTCGTCGGATTGATGATGACGATTTCGGGGCCGTTCGGCTCGTCCAATCGCTTGGCGATCGCCTCGGCGATACGACGCGAAGCGAAATACTGGCTCTCCGCGTAGATATGCCGCTCGGCGCTGGCAATCAGATCGAGATAGAGGTTCTCGATCTCGGTCACCGGCTTATGATCTGGCATCTCGGGTTCCGACCGCGATATAGCGACGCGGATATCCTGGAAATCCACGTCGAGATCGTCGGGCCAGCATTCGTGCACCGGTTTCGGCGCTTGAATCGGCTTTCCGCCCGCCAGCACCCACCGATCGCGGCACAGTTCGCCAAGCGCGGCGGCGACCGGACCGGCCAACGCCGTCGTCGCATCGTGCCACGGCTTATACTGTTTGCGCCCGCCCGGCGGGGTACGGAACGGCTGGTCGTCCAGATGGTCGCGCGTGTCCCAGCGTTCCGACGTCATGTCGATTCCACCGGCAAAGGCGAGACAGTCGTCGATCACGACGATCTTCTGGTGATGCGAGGCGCCGACCGGATGATAGCCATCCAGCTTGGTATGGATGTTCTTGTGCATCATCCATTTGGCGACGGTAATGATCGTCGATCCGCGCGCCAGCGTCTTCAGCGCGCCCGTGTCCCAGCGCAGCGTGTAGACGTCGAGGTCCGGATTTCGCTCGACCAAGTACATGATGAAATCGCCGATCGTGCGCGGTGCACCGTCGCCGGGATCGCCATCGGGCGTCAGGTCGATCCGCGCGTCGAAATCCCAGCCGACAAGCAGTATCTGGTGTCGCGCCTTCAGCATCGCCGCGCGCGCCGCCTTGAAGTAGCGGTCGGCATCGATGATCACCGTTGCGCGCGTCGCCGCCTCGATCCGCCAGCAATTGCGCCCCGGTTCGAGCGGACTCACAGGATTTCGCACACCGCTTGCGGGGGCCTCCCGAGCCGCACGCCCTTGTCGGTTTCCACCAGCGGCCGTTCGATCAGGATCGGGTCGGCGGCCATCGCGTCGAGCACCGTGTCGTCGCTTGCGTCGGTCAACGGCTTTGCGGCCGCCTCGCCCCTGCGCAGCCCGTCACGCGGGGAAAGGCCCGCGCGGGCGTACAAGTCCGCCAGTCGCTCGCGTGTCGGCGGGTGCTTCAGATACTCGATCACCTCGACCTCAAGCCCCGCCGTCCCGTTCAGGATCGCGAGCGTTTCGCGCGATTTGGAACAGCGAGGATTGTGCCAGATCGTCGCCTTCACCCGGCGACGTCCTGTTTCGCCAGCCATTCCTCCAGCCACTTGATCGTATAGTCGCCAGCCTGGAAATCGGGATCGTCCAGCAGCGCCTGATGCAACGGAATCGTCGTCGTCGGTCCTTCGATGACGAACTCTTCCAGCGCCCGGCGCAACCGACGCAGCGCACCGTTGCGAGTGGTTCCGTACACGATCAGCTTGGCGATCATCGGATCGTAATAAGGCGGCACGCGGTATCCGGCATACAAGCCGCTATCGACGCGAACGTGCATCCCGCCCGGCGCGTGGAACATCTTCACCAGGCCGGGGGGGGGGCGAAGGTTCGCGGATCCTCGGCATTGATGCGGCATTCGATCGCATGGCCGCGGAACACCACGTCCTGCTGCCGAAGCGTCAGCGGGCGACCCTCGGCAATCTGGATCTGCTCGCGCACGAGATCCAGACCGGTGATCATCTCCGTTACCGGATGCTCGACCTGCAGCCGGGTGTTCATTTCGATGAAATAGAACTCGCCGTCTTCCCAGAGGAATTCGATCGTGCCAGCGCCGCGATAGCCCATATCGGCCATCGCCTTGCTGCACACCGCGCCCATCCGCTCGCGATCCGCCTCGCCGAGCACGGGCGAGGGGGCCTCTTCCAGCACCTTCTGGTGACGCCGCTGCAACGAGCAATCGCGCTCACCCAGGTGGATCGCATTGCCATTGCCGTCGCCGAACACCTGGAACTCGATGTGCCTCGGGTTGCCGAGATACTTTTCCATATAGACGGTCGCGTCGCCGAAGGCCGCCTTGGCCTCGCTGCCCGCCTGGCTCATCAGCGTTTCCAGCATGTCCTCGGACGCGCACACTTTCATGCCGCGCCCGCCGCCGCCCGATGCCGCCTTGATGATGACGGGATAGCCGATGCGATTGGCGATTTCCTTCGCCTCATCGATATCGCTGATCGCACCGTCCGATCCGGGGACCAGCGGAAGGCCGAGCGCACCCGCCGTTCGTTTCGCCTCCACCTTGTCGCCCATCGTGACGATATGTTCGGGCTTCGGCCCGACGAAGATGATGCCGTGCGCCTCGACGATCTCGGCGAACTTCGCATTCTCGCTCAGGAAGCCATAGCCGGGATGGATCGCATCCGCGCCGCTGATTTCGGCAGCGGAAATGATATTGGCGATGTTCAGGTAGGATCGGTCGCGGACGGCGGACCGATGCAGATCGCCTGGTCGGCCAGCCGAACATGCATCGCATCGGCGTCGGCGGTGGAATGCACCGCAACCGTCTGGATACCCATTTCGTGGCACGCGCGGTGGATGCGCAATGCGATCTCGCCGCGATTGGCAATCAGCAGTTTCTTGATCTGGGGCAAGGCTGGTTACTCGACCACGACCAGCGGCTGGTCGAATTCGACCGGCTGCTTGTCCTGCACCAGGATCGCCTTCACCGTGCCCGCGCTCGGAGCGACGATCGGGTTCATCACCTTCATCGCCTCGACGATCAGCAGCGTCGCACCGGCCGCGACCGTGTCGCCCACCGCGATGAACGGCTTGGCGGTCGGATCGGACGAAAGATACACCGTGCCGACCATCGGCGACTTGACCGCATCCGCCGTGCTTGCGGGGGCGGATGCACCGACTTCGGCGGCGGCTGGCGCGGTTGCGGACGCAGCCGGAGCCGCGGCGGGCGGTGCCGCATACTGAACCGGTTGCGCAGCGAGGGCAGCCGCCTTGCGTGCGATACGGATCTTGCGCCCGCCATCCTCGACCTCGATCTCGGTCAACGAGGTATCGTCGAGCAGTTGCGCGAGCTGGCGAACGAGATCGACATCGATCCGCATCGCCTCAGTTGAATTTGCGTCGGTCATTCGACCCTGAACTCCTTCTACGGGATAGACATCCCTTATACTGGCCGCGTCCTGTCAGAGACGCGCGGCGGCTTCAAGCGCAAGGACGTAGGAAAGCGCGCCGAACCCTGCGATCGTTCCCTTAGCCGCCTTGCTAATATAGCTGTGATGGCGGAAGCTTTCGCGCATATGCGGGTTCGACAGATGAACCTCGATTACCGGCGTAACGATCCCTTTCATCGCATCCAGGATCGCGACCGACGTGTGCGTATAGGCACCGGCGTTCAGGATCACCGCCTTCGCCCCCTCGGCCTGTGCCTCGTGCAGCCAGTCGACGATGTGACCCTCGTGGTTCGACTGGCGCATGTCGATCTTCAGGTTCATCTCGCGCGCCCGATCCTCCAGCATGCCGGCGATATCGTCTAGCGTGTCATGTCCGTAGATTTCCGGCTCCCGGATACCGAGCAGGTTTAGGTTCGGTCCGTTCAGGACATAGATCGTCGGGGATGTGGCGGCGGGGACGGTATCGGGCAAGTTTCCGGGCCTTTCGGTTGCGACGATAGCCCCAGGGCCTATATCGCGTCTGCCTCCCCATACCCGTTCGTATCGCGCGAAGTCGAGATACGGGCTTCGGGGGGCTGGCTTCCCGGCTTCGCTCGAACCGAACGGCAAGGATTAGAGATGCATTCCGACGACACCGTATCGATCCGCGTCAATGGCGAACACCGCCGTATCGCCGCCGGCCTGACGATCGCGCAACTCGCCGCCGATCTCGGCCTTGTGCCGGAGAAGGTCGCGGTCGAACGCAATCTCGAGATCGTACCGCGCTCGACGCTGGGAGACGTCATCGTCGAGGATGGCGATGAACTGGAGATCGTGCACTTCGTCGGCGGCGGCGATCATGGCACCGGTGTGAAGCCCGATAGCTGGACGGTGGCGGGCCGCACCTTCACCTCGCGCCTGATTGTCGGCACCGGCAAGTACAAGGATTTCGCCCAGAATGCTGCGGCGGTCGAAGCGAGCGGGGCGGAGATCGTCACCGTCGCCGTACGCCGGGTCAACGTATCGGATCGCAACGCGCCGATGCTGACCGACTTCATCGATCCGAAGAAGATCACCTATCTCCCGAATACCGCTGGATGCTTCGACGCCGAATCCGCGATCCGCACGCTGCGATTGGCGCGCGAGGCCGGCGGCTGGGATCTGGTCAAGCTGGAGGTACTGGGCGAAGCGCGCACCTTGTATCCCGACATGGTCGAGACTCTCCGTGCGTGCGAGATCCTGGCCAAGGAAGGCTTCAAGCCGATGGTCTATTGCGTCGATGATCCGATCGCCGCGAAGCGGCTGGAAAACGTCGGCGCGGTGGCGATCATGCCGCTCGGCGCGCCGATCGGTTCGGGTCTCGGTATCCAGAACAGGGTGACGATCCGTCTCATCGTGGAAGGCGCCACCGTGCCCGTGCTCGTCGATGCGGGCGTAGGCACTGCGTCGGAAGCGGCAGCGGCGATGGAACTCGGTTGCGACGGCGTGCTGATGAATACCGCGATCGCCGAAGCGAAGGACCCGATCCTGATGGCCGCCGCGATGAAGGCCGGGGTCGAGGCGGGGCGGCTGGCCTATCTTGCAGGCCGTATGGGCAAGCGAATGTACGCCGACCCATCAAGCCCTCTTAGCGGGTTGATCTGATCCCAAAAGCATTGTTCGTCATCCCCGTCTGTCGGGGATGACGAACAATGAAAGCGCAGCCTAAACGTTCATCCGCGGATCAGCGGCAGCCGCGAACGCTTTTCAGCCCGCGCAGATATCCGCGGCGCGCATAGCCGGCGCTGATTGCCGAATCGAGCCGCCGTTGCGCCCCGGCCGCACCAGAAACTTCGCGCACGACGCCCCGGAACGGGATCAGCGAATTCACGACCGCACGACCACCGACTTCGGCGATCCCGGCACGTGGCGCGCTGCTCCCCGAATCCAGATCGGGTCCAAGAACGCGGGTGAGGTCGCGGATCGCCGCGTTGATCTGCGAACAGCCCTTGATCGATGCATATGGCGCGGCCGCCGCGGACTTCAGGATCGGCGGTATGGACGTCTTGGCGATACCCACGTCACGCACAGGCTGGCTGGCGATGTCACCGGCGACATCGGCCGTATTCTTCTTCTCCTGCGCCTGCACGGACACCGAGAGACTGAGCGCGACGATAGCGAGTATGGCCTTGTTCGAGATCATCAATTGAAGTTCCTGACAGAAGTTAAGACAGCCGCAACGCACGAAATCGAAGTTCGACGCATGCCGCACGAGCTACCGAACGCCTCCTCGTGTACCAAAACATGCAATGGTTCCGACAACCGATTGTATGTCCGACGTTCCAGAAACGTTCGATAAACATAAAAAATGATGTCGTCGCTTGCCCGCGCTGCTAACCCGCCCTCATGCATTTGACTTCAAATCGGGCCTGGCTCGGCCTCCGGACCCGCCCGTAGAGATGGCAACCGGTCGCATATTCATCATATTGCCCGATCAATGTCGTAAGGGCGGTGGCCTGCCGGTGTCGGCCGGTGTGGCCGACACCTCGGGATCTGCGCGCCGCTTGGACGATCCGCTGCACGCATGACCGGCGCGAGGGACGTTTTACGGCGGGAAACTCGCGACCTGCACGACGCCGTCGATTCGGTTTATTCGACGTTTCGGCTCGATACGCATGACGACTATGCCGCGTTTCTCATGGCACAGGCGGCGGCGCACCTGCCGTGTGAAGTGGCCCTGGATTGCGCGCAGGCGGAGCGCATCCTGCCCGATTGGCCATTGCGCCGCCGCGCCGACCTATTGCGCGACGACTTGCGTAAGATCGGATCGAACATATCTGCGTCGGACAGCGGCGGTTTGAGGGCGGAACCGTCGTTTCGAACTGCATCGGAAATCCTCGGCGCCATCTATGTGCTTGAAGGATCTCGGCTTGGCGGCGCGATGCTGGTGCGATCGGTGCCCGGTTCACTGCCGCGAAAGTTTTTGGGTGCATCATTGCCCGGGTCGTGGCGCACTCTGATGCAGGTGATCGACCGCGATCTGGTGGCTGCGATCGAGATCGACGAAGCGGTAGCGGCGGCACGGCAGGTGTTCGGCATGTTCGAACGCGCTGGCCGGGCGAGTATGAGGGTAGAGTAGGTGGCGGACGGAATTCCCAAGGTCGATCTGACCAATTGCGATCGCGAGCCGATCCACATCCTCGGCGCGATCCAGCCGATCGGCTTCCTCGTCGCATTGACCGCCGACTGGCTGGTGGCGCGCGTATCGGCGAACATCGCCGAATTCATCGATCGGTCGCCCGAAGAAGTCATCGGAAAACCACTGTCCGAAATCTGGCCAAGCGCCACGGTGCACGATCTTCGCAATCGCACCGCTATGCTGCGCGGTCCGGACTCGGTCGAGCGTGTCTTCAACTTCGACCTGCAGGGCGATGGACGATGCTACGACATCGCGGTCCATCTGTCCGGCGGGCAGATCGTTATCGAAGCCGAACCTGCGTCGGGCGAGCATGGCGATGCGGGCGGCATGGTCCGATCGATGATCACGCGTCTCGACCAGTGCGCGGACATGCCGGCCTTTTTCAAGGAAGGCGCACGTCAGGTCCGCGCCTTGATCGGGTTTGACCGCGTCATGGTCTACCGCTTCGCCCCCGACCAATCGGGCGAAGTCGTGGCGGAGGCGGTGCGGGCCGGGCTCGGCAAGTTCATGGGGCTGCGCTATCCGGCCAGCGATATTCCGGCGCAAGCGCGCGAACTCTATCGTCGCAACCTGTTGCGCATCATCACCGACGTTAATGCCGTGCCGGTCCCGATCGTGCCGCAGCGTGACGAGATGAATGCACCGCTGGACCTGTCGCTGTCGGTGCTGCGATCAGTGTCCCCGATCCATATCGAGTATCTAAAGAACATGGGCGTCGAGGCGTCGATGTCGATCTCGATCATCGTTGAAGGCAAGCTTTGGGGCCTGTTCGCCTGCCACCATTACGCCCCGCGTTGTCCGACGTTCGAACGGCGATCGGTCAGCGAGTTGTTCGCGCAGATGTTCGCGATGCGGCTGGAAAGCCGCGAGCGCCAACAAACCGTCGAATATGAACGCCGCGCGCGCGACATTTCGGACCAACTGCTCGGCGCGGTGGCATCGGACGAAACGCTGCTGAAGGATCCGGACTGGTTGGGCGATATCCTGACGCACGCCATTCCGGCGGACGGCGTCGCGGTCTGGATCGCGGGCAACAGCGCGTTTTCGGGCGTCACCCCGCCGCTGGAGGATTTTCGGCGCATCGTCCGCGCGCTGAACGGTACCGCCGCGGGCAAGGTGTATGCGACGGATCATATCGCAGGCATCGTATCCAACGCCGAAAGCTTCGCCTCCGACGCGGCCGGCATGCTGGCGATCCCGATTTCCCGGTCGCCGCGCGACTATGTCGTCCTGTTCCGGTCCGAACTGGTGCGGTCGGTGCGTTGGGGCGGCGATCCACACAAGCCGGCGGTGCTCGGTCCCAATGGTCCGCGCCTTACCCCCCGCGAAAGCTTTGCCGAGTGGAAGGAACTGGTGCAGGGCCGCTCGCAACCCTTCACGCCGTCGGAAGTGCGTGTCGCCGAAACGCTGCGTGCGACGCTGATCGAGGTCGTGCTGCGCCTGGCGGACGAGGCGTCGGCGGAGCGTCAGCAATCCAGCGCCCGTCAGGAATTGCTGATCGCCGAACTCAACCACCGCGTCCGCAACATCCTGGGCGTGATCCGCGGACTGATCCGTCAGTCGCAGCCAAGCGAGGAAGCGGTGAAGGATTTCGTCAAGGTCATCGACGGGCGCGTCCACGCGCTGGCCCGCGCGCATAACCAGATCACCGACGATCATTGGGGCCCCGCACCGATGCAGGCCCTTATCGATGCGGAGACCGCGGCCTTCGTGAACGAGAAGGACCGCGTGGAAACGGATGGCGCACCCGTTCTGCTTAACCCGCAGGCCTTCTCGACGATGGCGCTGGTGCTGCACGAACTGGTGACGAACTCAACCAAATATGGCAGCCTTTCGGTCCCGGAAGGCCGCGTGAAGCTGGACTGGACCCGCAACGAGGCCGGGGACCTGCTGCTGCGCTGGTGCGAAAGCGGCGGGCCGCTGGTTCGCAAGCCGACCCGCAAGGGTTTTGGCACGACGATCATACATCGCTCCGTTCCCTATGATCTCGGCGGCACCGCGACCGTCGACTATCTCGGCACCGGGGTGGAGGCGAGCTTCCGTATCCCTGCGAGACACGTGTCCGAACCCAAATCGTTTGCTGGCCCGGCGATTAAGTTCACGCGCCCGTCGATCGGCCATCCGCAGACCCCACCGCCGCGCATGTTGGCGGGCCATGACGTCCTGGTCGTCGAGGACAGCCTGATCATCGCGCTCGACGCGGAGGATATCGTCGGACGGCTCGGCGCGGATACGATTTCCACCGCTGCAACTGTGGATGCCGCGCTTGAACTGATCGACGCGGCGCGCCCGGACGTTGCGATGCTCGACATCAATCTGGGCGACCGCAACAGCCTGCCGATCGCGGATCGTCTGCTGGAGCTCGGCATCCCGTTCGTGTTCGCGACCGGCTATGGCGAGCAGGCGCAGCTGCCGAGGGAGCATCGCAACCGCATCGTCGTGCAAAAACCCTACACGCTCGAGAATATCGCCCGCGCGATGGCAGAACTGCTCCAGATCGGCGCGGGCGACTGACCTCCGTCAGCAGGCCGGCGGATCGAACACCGACCAGCCGGTCCGCTGAACCAGCCGCTCCAGTGCGAGCGAACCGAGTTGCGAATTGCCGCGATCGTTCAAACCCGGCGACCAGACTGCGATGCTCGCCGTGCCCGGCACGATCGCCAATATGCCGCCGCCGACCCCCGATTTGGCCGGCAGACCGACGCGGAATGCGAATTCGCCCGACCCGTCATAATGGCCGCACGTCATCATCAGCGCGTTGATCCGTCGTGCGCGCTGCACTGATACTACGTTGCGATCGGTCTCGGGATTGCGTCCGCCCAGCATCAGATACGCGCCGGCTTGCGCCAGTTGCCGGCACGTCATCGCGATCGCGCATTGGTTGAAATAGACGCCCAGCACGCGATCGACGGAATTGTTCAGATTGCCGAACGCCTTCATGTAATTCGCCAGCGCGACGTTGCGGAACCCCGTCGCCCGTTCCGCCTCAGCCACCGTGTCGTCGATGAAGATCGCGTCGTCCCCCGCCAGTGTTCGCACGAAGCGTAACACTTCACCCAGTACTTCGCCTGGCTCGCTCCGCCCCAGCAACAGGTCCGCGACGACGATCGCCCCGGCATTGATGAACGGGTTGCGCGGAATCCCGTGTTCGGACTCTAGTTGGACGATCGAGTTGAACGCGCTGCCTGACGGCTCGCGCCCGATCCTCCGCCACAAAGCCTCGCCATGTTGACCGAGCGCCATCGTCAGCCCGAACACTTTCGATACGCTTTGGATCGAGAATGGGGATCCCGCATCGCCGGCCTCGTAGCACTCTCCATCGGACGTCACGATCGCCATGCCGAACCGGGCGGGATCGATCGCGGCAAGAGGCGGGATATAGCTGGCCACTTCGCCACGATCCGGCGCGGCGGCCATTTCGGCCGCGATGTCCGCCACGATGTTGCTCAGATCGATCATCTTGCCCCCAGCGCGTCGGTGTAGACGATCGGTACGTATGGGGAAGGGCTACGCTCGAAACGAACGGGCGATGGCGGATAGTGAGGCGGAAAGCCCATCCATAAAGGCCCGCTTCCCTTCATCGAAGCATTTCTTTCAATTCCCACCGCTCCGATAGGATATGCTCGTGGTCGGAGGTTAGCCATGAGCGCATACCCATTGAAGACCGATCGGGACCTGTCCGGCGCATCGCGCGGGTCGTTCACGATCGGCGATGCGATCGCCGATCTCCGCGCGGCACGGTCGGCATGGCGGGAGCGTCAGGACGAATCCCGCGACGTCGTCAGCTTCCCCTCGCGATCCGCACTGGAACAAGTAGTCGCCCAACTGGCCGCTGCCCTGTATCCCCGCCGTCTTGGACAGTTTCGTGGCGGACCGGCGGAGGAAGACAATTTCGTCGCCGCCAAGCTGCTCGCCGCAAGCACAGATCTGGAGCGCGAGATCGGCAATGAACTCGGCTATTGGCAGCCGGAAGCAGGCCTTTTCGATAGCGATCAGGCGTCGACGATCGTCCGATTGTTCGCCGCCACGCTCGGTGACATCCGGCGGCTGGTCGACAGCGATGTCGAGGCGGCGTTCCTCGGCGATCCCGCGGCGCGCAGTGTCGACGAAATACTGGTCTGCTATCCCGGCGCGATCGCCAGCCTGCACTACCGCATCGCGCACGAACTGTACGATCTCGGTGCGCCGATCGTCGCGCGGCTCATCTCGGAAATCGCAAACGAGCGCACCGGGATCGACATCCACCCAGGTGCGACGATCGGTGAAAGCTTCTTCATCGATCACGGAACCGGCGTCGTGATCGGCGAAACCGCGATCATCGGGGCGCGGGTCCGATTGTACCAGCATGTCACGCTGGGCGCCCGCAGCCCCGCCGGCGCCGCGCGCGACGACGTGCGCGAACGGCATGCCCGCCACCCGATCGTCGGCGACGACGTCGTCATCTATGCCGGTGCGACGATTCTCGGTCGGGTTACCATCGGTGCGCGGACGACGATCGGTGGCAATGTCTGGCTGTTGTCGGACGTACCGGAGGACAGCGTGCTCGTTCAGCCCGAGGCGCAGCGGCTGGATGCCGAAGCTGGGCTCGCCTTACGCGATGTGCTGCTGCGGGCGGCGGCGGAATGATAGGTCCGCGCCCGGTCGTCGGCGTCTTGTGCTGCAACGAGGCGATCGATCGCCCGATCCAGTCCGTCGCTACGCGCTTCGTCGCGCCGCTGTCGCGCTTTTCGGATGCTACCGTCGTGCTCGTTCCGGCGGTGACGGAGGCGGTCGATATCGCATCGATGGCACTGATCCTCGACGGACTGTTGCTGACCGGTTCGCGGTCCAACGTCTCGCCCGATCGATATGGCGGCCCGCCTTTGCCTGCGGGCCAACAGGTCGATCCGCAGCGGGACGCCGTCGCGCTCGCGCTGGCCGATCGCATGATCAAGGCGGGCAAGCCCGTCTTTGGCATCTGTCGTGGCTTGCAGGAGATCAATGTCCTGTTCGGCGGTACGCTGTCGACCGAAGCTTGTCACGGACGGCACCATCGCGGGTCGTGGGACGGATGCTTCGAGGACCTGTTCGGCCATTGCCACGATGTCGAACTGAATGACGCCGGGTTACTCGCCACCGCCACGGGTCGGCACCGCATGTCCGTGAATTCGGTCCACGAACAGGGCATCGACCGGCTCGGCGGCGGCCTGTCAGTCGAGGCGGTCGCAGCGGATGACGGCTTGATCGAGGCGGTTTCGGCCCGCCCGTGCGGTGCGGATGTGCTGGGAGTGCAGTGGCATCCCGAATGGGATGTGGATCGCTCGGCGCAGAGTCGAGCCTTCTTCTCGCTGGTCGGAACGTCGCTTCGAACCTCTTCCGCCTGCCAATAACTCTCTCGCGCTCAACGATTTCAACCCAAGAAGGAGTATCCATGAAGAAGATCAATCTGGCGGTCCCGTCAGCCCTTGCCGCCATGCTTGCCGTTGCCGCCTGCTCGCCCAAGGGAGACGCGGGCAACAATCTGACCGTCAGCGATGTCGCATTGAACGACGAGACCGCAGCGACCGAGAACGGTTTTGGCAACGATGCCGATGCCCTCGACGCGAACGCCGCGACCCCCTTGGATCCCGCCGTCGACAACATGACGGCAGACAACGCCGTCGCGGCCGGCAATGCCCTTTAAGATTTCCTCCTAACGGCGGTAACGAGACACGCCGGGTAAGCTCCCAAGCGTAACCTACGGGTTCGGCCTTCGCGCCGGACCCGTTTTCTTTTCCCGGTTCTTCCGATCGCTTCGGCGTTTCGTCGCCGCTTTCCGGCGAATGTGCATTGTCTATGGATCCGATGGGAATAGTCTCGCGTTATCGCATCACAAGAATCGGTGTGCCGATGCAGCACGCCGCACCCGCATAAGGGCATGGGAGAGCAGTCATGGACCTGGTTCACGATACTTCGATAGAACGCGCCGACCCGGTCTTCGTTACCGTAGCGGGGGATACGTATCAGCCGCTCATTCAGTCGGCGACCGCCTCCCGTATCGAACTCGACTTGTCCAAATTTCCCAACGGCCGCTGGGCGTTGCAACTGGACGAAGCGTTCGCGAGGCGGTCTGCGCCTGCTGTGATCCTCGCGCACGGCGTCGCCTGTCTCGCCGTCGCCTGGTGGGCGCAGCTTTCCCCACGCAGCTACTTGCGGTCGGTTCAGGGCGCGGTCTTCCGTTCCCCCCTTCATGTAGGGTTCGGTCAGGCGCCGATCGCCGCCAGCGCGAGTACCGGCCCGACGCAAGCCTTGCCGTTCGCGTCGATCGTGGCGAGCGAAGTGACTCCGTATGTGGAACAGGTCCTCGCGCTCGCCGATCGCTGGGGCAGCCGTTTTGTCGATATCGGCGCGCCTGAGGCCGGTCATCCCAGCAACCGTTCGGCGGCTGGGACCGATCAGGAACAGACGTTGCTTCAGTATATCCACTTGCTCGACCGGAATAATGCGCTCGAACCCACGGTTGTCGCAGGCCCAACGATCGCGATGCTTCATCCCCGCAGCTGATCGATACCACGCCCGCACGGGGTGACGATCCGGTCCCGACCCGCTAGCCTGCGATCAACGCCGCCTCGGCGAATCGTCAGGAGAGTAGAATGTGCGACGAGCATACCGCCGAAGATAACGCGCAGTTTCTGTCGGGTTTGTCGCGTCGCCAATTCGGAGCCGCTGCCGGCGCGGCCGGTATCGCGATGCTCCTGCCAAGCCCCGCCAATGCCGCCGTCGTGCGCGGCAAATCGGTATCGATCAAGACCCCCGATGGCGTTGCGGATTGCTGGTTCGTCGCCCCTAGCAGCGGAAAGCACCCCGCTGTCCTGATCTGGCCGGACATCATGGGCGTTCGCCCCGCTTTTCAGCAGATGGGGAAGCGTCTCGCCGAATCCGGCTATGCGGTACTCGTCGTCAACCAATTCTACCGCTCGACCAAGGCGCCGTTCCTGAAACCGGGCGAAAGTTTCGACCAGCCCGAAGTGCGGGCCAAGATCATGCCGTGGCGCGCATTGCTGACGACCGAGGCGACGACACGCGACGCGCAGGCGTTCACCGATTTTCTCGACCAGCAAAAATCGGTCGATACCAAACGCGGTATGGCCAGCACCGGCTATTGCATGGGCGGCCCGATGACGATGATCACCGCCGCGCTGCGCCCCGATCGGGTGCGCGCCGGTGGCTCTTTCCACGGCGGCGGTCTGGCGACGGACAAGCCGGATAGTCCGCACCTGATGGTGCCGAAGATGAAGGCGGCGTTTTTGTTCGCGGTGGCGGAGAATGACGACGCGCGCAATCCGACCGAAAAGGACAAGGTCCGCGAGGCCTTCGCCGCAGCGAACCTGCCCGCCGAAATCGAGGTCTATGCCGGGACGATGCACGGCTGGTGCCCGCCCGACAGCAAGGTCTACAATGCCGCGCAGGCCGACCGCGCATGGGGCCGCATGCTCGCCCTGTTCGAAAAGTCGCTTTGACCGACTGAGATAAAAGGCCGGAGTCTCGAAACGCTCAGGGTGAACGTAAGTGGGTGGCCAGCAGCTTAGCTCGCTCTCGTTTGCTATCCCTTCCACCCCGTTCGTTTCGAGCTAAGTCGAGAAACAGGCCCATTTCAATGATCTAACACCCAACCGTTCGGGCCGAGCCTGTCGAAGCACCGTCGCACCCGATCTACTTTAGACCGGTCCTGCCGTCAACGATCCTCAAGCGCAGCCAGCCGCGCGGGCAGAGCCGCCATCACATCGGCCCGCCATTCGGGGCTACCTGAACTCCAGCCGCCGATCTCGTCGATCGTCCGCGCGCAGCCGAGACACAGATTGCGCGCATCGTCCAACTCGCACCGGTTCACGCACGGGCTGGCAATCGCGACGACAGGTACGCGTTCGAACGGATCGTCATCGTCCATTCGACGTGCGATCAGTCTGTCGTCAGCTTCGCGCTCAGGAAGCTCGGCACCGGGCCGTTCCAGCCGCTGGCGTCATCGCTTTCGCTCTCCATCTGCGGCGCACGCGAACCACGAGCCGAACGGTCGTCATACCGCTCGTTGCGCGGCGGACGGCTATCACGCGCCGGACGGTCTTCGCGTGCCGGACGTTCTTCGCGCGGGGCCCGCTCTTCACGTGCCGGACGGTTTTCGCGAGCCTGGCGGGCGGGGCGGTCTTCGCGCGCCGGCCGATCCTCGCGCGGCACCCGCGGTTCGCGCGACTCTCGCGGGGCGACGTCGTCCTTGACCGCTACCGTCTCGACCGCAGCCTTGGCGGTCGACCGGCCACGTCCACGACGCGGACGGCTTTCCTCTCGCGCCTCTGGCGCCGCTTCGGCGATTTCGTCCGCATCCGGCGCCGTATCGGCACCGTAGCGCTCGATCTTCATGCCGGTCAGTTTCTCGATATTCTCGATATTCTCGGCATCGTCCGGCGTCACGAACGTGAATGCGATGCCCGTCGCGCCCGCGCGACCCGTGCGGCCGATGCGGTGGACGTAATCGTCCGGATGCCACGGCGCATCGAAGTTGAAGACGTGGCTGACACCCTTGATGTCGATCCCGCGCGCCGCGACGTCGGACGCGACGAGCAGGTTGATATCGCCCTTCTTGAAGCGCTCCAGTTCGGCAATGCGCTGCGATTGCTCCATGTCGCCGTGAATCTCGCCCGACGCGAAGCCCGCACGTTGCAGCGCCTTGTTCAGTTCGCGCACCGTCGTCTTGCGGTTAGAGAAGATGATCCCCGTCTTTACCTGTTCCGCGCGCAGCAGGCCCATCAGCTTGTCGCGCTTCTTCGCCGAAGTGACGGGCACGACCCACTGCTTGATGTTGACGTTCGCGGTGGCCGGGCGGGCGACCTCGATCGTCTTGGGATTGTTCAGGAACTTGTCCGCCAGTTTCTTGATCGGTGGCGGCATCGTCGCGGAGAAGAGCAATGTCTGGCGCGACTTGGGCAGTTTCGTGCAGATTTCCTCGATATCCGGGATGAACCCCATGTCGAGCATCCGGTCCGCCTCGTCGATCACCAGCAGGTCGCAACCGGTCAGCAGGATCTTGCCACGCTGGAACAGGTCCATCAGGCGGCCCGGCGTCGCGATCAGCACGTCGACGCCCTTTTCCAGCGCCTTCTGCTGGTCGCCCATCGATACGCCGCCAATCAGCAGCGCCATCGAAAGCTTGTGATACTTGCCGTATTTCTCGAAATTCTCGGCGACCTGCGCAGCAAGTTCGCGCGTCGGCTCAAGGATCAGCGATCGCGGCATGCGCGCACGGCTGCGGCCCTCGCCCAGGATGTCGATCATCGGCAGCACGAACGCGGCGGTCTTGCCCGTTCCGGTCTGCGCAATCGCGACCAGGTCCTTCATCATCAGGACGGATGGTATCGCGCTCGCCTGGATCGGAGTCGGCTCCGTATAGCCGGATTCGCCAATGGCTTTTAGAAGCTGGTCGGAAAGGCCGAGATCGGCGAAGGTCATGCAGTATCCGGAAATAAAGGGCCTGGGCAACGTGGCCGGGCCAGCCGCCACGCGCTTGCGCAGAAGGGCGCGAATGTCAAGTTTTACTCACCAAACAGCGGCTATATTCAGCGTTTCAGCTTCAATTTCTTGAACGACGAAATCGCACAGGCGCGCCCCGATCGCGCACGGATCACATCGCGCTTGGCGCAAAGCGACCCGTCGGGCGCCGGCTTCACATAGACGCCGGCGTAGAAATCGAGCGCCGGGCAATTGTCGGCCAGCTTCGCGCGCAGCAGCTTGCCGTCCGTCATCGCCAGATCGACGCTGTCGGTACGCGCGACGCCCGATCCGGCCAGCGTGTCGATCGCGACACAGCGCGGGCCCTTATGCTCCTCCATTTCGGGACGCACCGGGCGCGGGATCGGCAAGGACTGGGCGCGGGCGGGCGGGGTCGGAATACGGATCACGATGCGCTGCCGGATCGTCAATTGCGCGATTTCCAAGCCGTCCATATCCTCGACCGGCGCCAGGGCGGCTCCGGGCAGGGTAAGCAACATCACAACGGAAGGGAGAAAGGGATTCGGCATCGATCCGCCGGTGTTACCCCATTCGCTTGAACGGTGCATGAATTGTGGCGACGGGTGCCACAATTGTCGGCCCCTGCGCGCCATGATACCGCCGGAACATGGTTTCACCTCAATCCTGTTTGATCGATGCGGTCCGCGCCGCGCTCGGCGACAAGGCCGTCACGACCGATCCCGCGGCGATCGATCCGTGGCTGCATGACTGGCGCGGGCGGTATGACGGCGTTTCGCCCGCAATCCTGTCCCCTGCCGATACGGCAGGTGTCGCGACGATCGTCAGGCTCGCCGCCGAACACCGCGTTCCGCTCGTTCCGCAAGGGGGCAATACGTCGATGGTTGGCGGTGCGACGCCGCCTGCGGATGGCAGCGCGTTGATCCTGTCCCTGCGCCGGATGAACCGCATCCGTTCGATCGATCCGCTGGACAATCTCGCGGTGGCGGAGGCGGGCGTCATCCTGGCCGATCTGCACGACGCGGCGATCGCGCACGGCCGCCGCTTCCCGCTGACGCTCGGCGCGAAGGGAAGCGCGACGATCGGCGGGCTTGCCTCGACCAATGCCGGCGGAACGCAAGTGCTGCGCTTCGGCACGATGCGCGCGCTGATCGCCGGGATCGAGGCGGTGCTGCCCGACGGGCAGGTGCATGACGGCCTGTCCGCGCTGAAAAAGGACAATCGCGGCTATGACCTCGACCAGCTGCTGATCGGGGCGGAGGGGACGCTCGGCATCATCACCGCCGCGACGCTGCGGCTCGCGCCGGCGATCGCCGCCCGCGCGGTCGCCTGGGTCGGACTGGCCAGTCCGGACGATGCGCTCCGCCTGCTCCGGCAGATGGAGGCACAGACCCGGGCGATCGAGAGTTTCGAACTGCTGCCGGCCAGAATCGCTCGCCGCGGTTTTCGCTCACGTGCCGCAAACGCGATCACCGCTATCGGGTGCGCATCCGTGGCACGTCCTGATCGAGGCGGTGGCAACCGATGCGCAGCAGGAGCCGCCGGCCGCCTTGCTCGAACGTCTACTCGCCCCCGCGTTGAACACCGGACTGATCGCGGACGCGACCATCGCGACGACCGAGGCGCAGGCGGAGGCTTTCTGGCGCATCCGGGACTCGATCTCGGCCTCCGAACGTGCGCTCGGCCCCGCCGCGCAACATGACATCTCGGTGCCGGTCGCGGTCATGCCGCGTTTCATGATCGAGGCCGCCGCCGCTTGCGACGCCGCGTTTCCCGGCACGCACGCCAGTGGTTTCGGGCATCTGGGCGATGGCAACGTTCATTTCCATGTCCGCGCCTCGCCCGGCACCGATCCCGCGATCTGGTATGCCGACCAGGCGCCGGTCGTGACACGCTTCGTCCACGATCTGGTAGTCGCGGCGGGCGGATCGATCTCGGCGGAACACGGCATCGGCCAGATGAAGCGCGGCGAACTCGAACGCCTCTCCGCCCCTGCGCGGCTGGCCGCGTTACGCGCGATCAAATCAGGGCTCGATCCGCTCGGCCTGATGAACCCGGGGAAGCTCGTTGCTCTTGCGCCGGATGCCCCCAAGCCATAGAGCCAACGGCCATTCGCCGTGGGGGAGGGCCGCGCGGCAGTTTGTCGACTTCGATGGAGAACATAATGGCCAGCGCGCCGCAGTCCCAGCTTCCCCTCTTCTATCAGGCGCTCGAGCCGCTTTCGTCGGAGGCGCACGCGAACTACAAGCTGCGTCCGGCGGACAAGGCCAAGTTCGTCGTCGGCCAGCATGCCATTCCGCTCACGGTGGACGAATTCACGCTGGTTCAGCGCTATATGCCGATCGTCTTCACTGTCGGCGAAAATCCCGTTCCGATCGGCCTGATGGGGATGAACGAAGGCGTCAACGTCTTCGTCGATAACGAAGGCGGCTTCGCCCAGAACGGCATGTACATCCCGGCCTATATCCGCCGCTATCCCTTCATGCTCGCCAAGCTGCATCCCGATGCGCAGGAATTGTCGCTTTGCTTCGATCCGACCACCGACCTGATCGGCGCGTTCGAGGAAGGCGAGCCGCTGTTCGAGGATGGCAAGCCCAGCGAGTTCGTCACTTCGGTGCTCAAGTTCAACGAAACCTTCGAGGAAGCCGGCGCACGTACCGGCAACTTCATGAAGGACCTTGAGGAAATGGGCCTGTTGATGGACGGCGAAGTCACCATCCAGCAGGAAGGTAACGAGCAGCCGTTCATCTATCGCGGTTTCCAGATGGTCAACGAAGAGAAGCTGAACGACCTGCGCGGTGACCAGCTTCGCAAGATCCACAAGAATGGCATGCTGCCGCTCCTGTACGCACACCTGTTCTCGCTGTCGCTGATGCGCGAGATTTTCGGCATGCAGGTAACGCAGGGCAAGATGCCCACGCCCGAGCTGCAACTCCAGGCCTGATCGACGGATCGACCGGACGGCTCGCGGATGCGGGCCGTCCGGCGGCCGTGCCGTCCGTCAGCCCTGTCGCCGGTCAAATCCCGCCGACATCAGCCGCCGCGGCAAAACCCAAACTGAAATTCGTACCCTCTCCGCCGTTCGTTTCGAGCGAAGTCGAGAAACAAGCCCCCAAACCCGGAAACGGTTTCTCGACTACGCTCGAAACGAACGGGGAGGGGCGTAAATCAACTTTGTCATCCCCGCGAGGGCGGGGATCCATAAGCCCGCTGTTCCCGGCTCCAACCGGCTTCCTCGAACGGCAATGCTGCACCTTCGAAACCGACTCAAAACGTCGGAAACTACCCCAAGCTACGCTTGAACGTCAGCAGCGGCACGACGTGCGAGTTGCGATCCCGATACTCGATCGATGAGGCGCTCGGATTGCGCCGGTCCGGCAGATAGAAGGTCCGCACCCGGCGACCGGCCCGGTTGGTCAGATTGTTGATGCTCAGGTTCACGGTTGTCCGCGCATCCGGCCGCCATTCGCCGAAAACGGTCACCTGCGGCACCTCCTGAAAATTGCGATCGGTCTCGTCCAGCCGGTAGAACGTCCCGGACGTTCCACCGCTCAGCCCGAACCCCCAGGCGAATTTCCGAAAATCCTGTCGAAAGTTGGCCTCGCCGACAAAGGCGGAATTGCCGGAAAAGGGTCGCGAGCGCAGTGTGTACGGATCGATCACCGACGTAGAAACATAGGACGCAAGCAGTGTCAGTCGCCCGCCCTTGATACCCAATTTGCCGAGCGGCGCGTCGATCCGGTTGCGGAATATGAAGACGTGGCCGTTGCCCAGATTGCCGGGCGCGTCGAACCCTTCCGGCGTAGGCACCCGGTCCTGCACCAGCGACACCTTGTTGTAGCCAAGTTCCAGCTTGTACAGTCCGTCGCCGAGCAGCTTCCGCTCGACAGTGAGCAGCGTTTCCCATGACCGCTGCGGCAGCAGATCGACATTGCCACCATTGACGCGGTTGTTCGACAATTCGGCCCCGCTGATGAAATCCTCGAACTGCAACTGCGCGACGGTTCGCTGCACGGACAACTGCGCGCGCCATTGCTGGTCGGGTCGCCAGTCGATGGTAACCTTGGGCTTCAGGAAGCTCAGCGATCGTTCCGCCTTCGCATCGCCCGTCACCGTGATGCGCGACATCTCCTGCGTCAGGCCCAGATCGATCCGCAGCTTCGAATTGATCGCGCGCCCGGCATTGATGAAGGCCTCGCCACGAACTTCTTTCACCACCGCATCGTCCACGGGCAACGCGATCGGCGTCGCTACCCCACTGCCATCGATTACCGACAGGTCGACCTTGCTGGTCAGCCGATTGATCACACCTTCCGCGCCGATATCCACGGACCAGCCGAATAGGTTCGGCCGGCTCCACACCGCGCGTGCCAGCGTCTCGGTCAGCCGGTCCTTCAACTGCTGCGTGAACCCACCGATCGTGGCGTCACCGACGCGGTTGTACGACGCATCCCGACTCAACCTGTCGCGCCGGGTCGTGAGCCCGATCAGCTTCAGCCCGCCCCCCGCCAGCGGACGCGTAACCTCGCCGCCGAACTCGTAACTGTCGTAATTCAGCCGCTGAGTCAGCGGATCGTTGCGCACCGGCCCCGCCAGTGGTGTCACGATGTTCGATTGCGTCAGCCGGAACCGATCGACGAACACGCGGGCGTTCAAATGCGCCGTCTTGTTCGCGCCATCGTTATGCTCCCACGATCCGGCAACCGCGATGTTTGGCTCGTCGGTCGTGTTCACCTTGCGGCGGAATTCCAGCAATCGGCCATCGGGCACGGAAACCACACGGTCCGTGCCTTCTTCCGTCGTCTGGCTATTCTCGACGGTGACCGACGCATTGAACGTGGACTTGCCGCGCTTGATCAACGCCGATGCGCTGCCCGCCGGACGGATCTTGCCCGTGAAGTCTCGCGATGCCGACGCCTCGACCGTTCCCGCCAGCCCGCCGCCCGCGATAAGGGTCAGGTTCAACACCTGCGACTTGCCGGTATAGTCCGCGCCGAACAGGTCGCCCGGCCCAACCTCGATCTTCGCCACCCGGCTAGCGGGGATGCGCGACAGCAATGTCTGCAGCGTCTCGCCCTTGGCGCTTGGCCGCTGCCCGTTGATGACGATGTTACCCGCCGTCTGCCCGAACCCGCGCACCGATGGATCGACCGATTCGATCACGAGATCCCGGCACGCGCTCCACCATCTGCAACGCCGTGGCGGGCGCGTACTTCGCGAAATATGCCGCGTCATAGCTTCGCCGGGCGTTGGTCGGACCGGGCAGGGCGGCATCTTGAGACGGCTGCTCGGCGACTACCGGCGCACCCGTGATCTGCGCCTCCGCCGGAGACGCCAGCGCCCCGATCGCACCGATCGTCAGGCCAAGCCCTCGACCGAACGTCGCCATCATCTCCTGCTGCATCACACCACCCAATCCAGACGACTACGCTTGTAGTCGTCATGGTGTGTTAAGCAAGTAATACGGGCTTGGCAAGCACTTTGTGGCTCGTTCCTGACCTCTGCAGCGCTAGAGCATCCAAGTGAAGTTCAGCGAGACATGCGCGGCCATCGGCTTTCCGTCCTTGCCGACCGCCGGCTTGTACCGCGAGTATTTTACGGCGAGCTTGCAGGCAGTCTCATCCAGAAGGGCATGCCCGCTGCTGCGCACCACCCTGCAATCCGTAACCCTGCCGTCAATGCCGACCCGCCAGATGATTGAGGTGGTACCTTGTGCACCGGCTTTCAGGGCTGCTATCGGGTAATCGTTGTCCCTAACCCAACTCGCCATGCCAAGTGCAAGCGGGCGTTGGGCCATAAGGCTACGCTCCGCAGGATCGATCTTCCAGCTTTGCAGGAGGTCGTCCGAACATTTCCGCAGCGCGTCTCGCGCCGCGGTCGTGCCTTTCAGTGCGACTTGAACGGTCTTCAGACCGGCGCCGCTCATTTTGAATTGGCCCGCCGAAAGCACGTCGTTGATGTCTTTCTCCGACAGCTCGAACATTGTCACTCGGGTGTCGGGCCGGTCCTTCGGACGCCATGACACGAAATCCGATGGCACGGATCGACCGTCGGGCAGGATATCTACCTTGCCGGTTCCCCGCATCGTAACGCCCCGCGCCTCGGAAGTGATCGTAACGACTTCCATCCGCTCGCCCATCGGGGATGGTCGGAACCCCAACAGCAACCGTTCGCGACCCGTTCCATAATTCCTGTTCAGCACGCACATATTGTCGGCGTATTCGACGAACCACGGTCCCGAGGGCTTCCAGGCTACGTCTTTGGAGGATTCGTTCGGCGTCGCCACCTGAAGGCCGGTGACCGCGATTGCGACGATAAGTGCGATGTTAGACATGTTCGGTACCCCGCGGCGATACACCTATCGCCAGGCGACAAACATGAAGGCTTGGACCGACCTTGTCCAATGCAGGCTCGCGTTGCTGCAATGGCCAGCATCATGATCCAACCTTGCCTTGCCCGCCCCCCGAACCCATCTGCACACATCGCCGCAAGCGCTTGCCCGATCCGAACAAATATGGAACACGACGCCCCATGCTGACTCACATATCCGTCCGCGGCGCGCGGGAACACAACCTCAAGGATGTCTCCGTGGACATTCCGCGCGACACGTTGACGGTGATCACCGGCCTGTCCGGATCGGGCAAATCCAGCCTCGCCTTCGACACCATCTATGCCGAGGGCCAGCGGCGCTACGTCGAGTCCCTGTCAGCCTATGCTCGCCAGTTCCTGGAACTGATGCAGAAGCCCGACGTCGATCATATCGAGGGCCTGTCGCCCGCCATCTCGATCGAACAGAAGACGACGTCGCGCAACCCGCGCTCGACCGTCGCGACCGTGACCGAAATCTACGACTACATGCGCCTGCTCTGGGCGCGCGTCGGCATTCCCTATTCGCCCGCCACCGGGGAGCCGATCGCCGCGCAGACCGTCAGCCAGATGGTCGATCGCGTCATGGCGCTGCCCGAGGGGACGCGGCTGTACCTGCTCGCCCCCGTCGTCCGCGCGCGCAAGGGCGAGTATAAGAAGGAGATGCTGGAGTGGCAGAAGGCCGGCTTCACCCGCGTCCGCATCGACGGCACGGTGCATGAGATCGACGAGGCCCCCGCGCTCGACAAGAAGTACAAGCACGATATCGAGGTCGTCGTCGATCGCCTCGTGGTGGGGGAGGGCGTCGCCACCCGCCTCGCCGAAAGCTTCGAGGCCGCGTTGAAGCTCGCCGAGGGGCTGGCCTATGTCGACCCCGCCGATCCCGTCGAACCGCACACGCCGAGCAGCGCGGTGCTGGGCGATCATGCGCCCCCGGCCGCATCGTCTTCAGCGAGAAATTCGCCTGCCCCGTCAGCGGCTTCACCATCGCCGAGATCGAGCCGCGCCTCTTCTCCTTCAATGCCCCGCAAGGCGCATGCCCGGCCTGTGACGGCCTTGGCGAGAAGATGCTGTTCGACGACGATCTGGTCGTCCCCAACCACGCGCTCAGCATCAAGAAGGGCGCCGTCTTCCCCTGGGCCAAGTCCAACCCGCCCAGCCCCTATTACATGCAGGTGCTGGGCAGCCTGGCGCGCGAATTCGGCTTCGGCCTCGAAACCCCCTGGGCTGACCTTTCCGCCGACATACAGGACATGATCCTGCACGGAACGCGCGGCAAACCCGTCACGCTCACCTTCGTCGACGGCAAGAAGTCGTACGACGTGAAGAAGCCGTTCGAAGGCGTCATCGGTAACCTCAACCGCCGCCTGATGCAGACCGAATCCGCCTGGATGCGCGAGGAACTGAGCAAGTACCAGTCGAGCGCCGCGTGCGAGGTATGCCACGGCGCCCGCCTCAAGCCCGAGGCGCTGGCGGTCAAGGTCGGCATGCGCGACATTTCCAGCGTCACCCGCCTGTCGGTGGTCGATGCGCTGACCTGGTTCCAGAACATCCCCGCCGAACTCGGCGACCAGCAGAATGCGATCGCCGAACGCATCCTGAAGGAGATCCTCGAACGCCTGGGCTTCCTCAACAATGTTGGGTTGGACTATCTCAACCTCGACCGCACCAGCGGCACGCTGTCCGGCGGCGAGAGCCAGCGCATCCGCCTCGCGTCGCAGATCGGATCAGGCCTGTCGGGCGTCCTCTACGTGCTCGACGAACCCAGCATCGGCCTGCACCAGCGTGATAACGACATGCTGCTCAAGACGCTGCGCCGCCTGCGCGATCTCGGCAACACCGTGCTTGTCGTGGAGCATGACGAGGATGCGATCCGCACCGCCGACTACGTCATCGACATGGGGCCGGGCGCGGGCGTCCACGGCGGGGAGATCGTCGCCAAGGGCACGCTGAAACAGGTCCTCAAGACCAAGGGCAGCATCACCGCGGATTACCTCAACGGCACGCGCGAGGTCGCCGTGCCCAAGACGCGCCGCAAGGGCAACGGCAAGAAGATCACCGTCCACAACGCCGTCGCCAACAACCTGCGCGGCGTCACGGCCAGCCTGCCGCTCGGCACCTTCACCTGCATCACCGGCGTGTCCGGGTCGGGCAAGTCCAGCTTCACGATCGACACGCTCTACGCCGCCGCCGCGCGCGAACTGAACGGCGCGCGCATCGTGCAGGGCAAGCACGACAAGATCACCGGGCTGCAATATCTCGACAAGGTGATCGACATCGATCAGTCGCCGATCGGCCGCACCCCGCGCAGCAACCCCGCCACCTATACCGGCGCTTTCACGCAGATCCGCGACTGGTTCGCCGGCCTGCCGGAAAGCGCCGCGCGCGGCTACAAGCCCGGCCGGTTCAGCTTCAACGTCAAGGGCGGCCGGTGCGAGGCGTGCCAGGGCGACGGCCTGCTCAAGATCGAGATGCACTTCCTCCCCGACGTCTACGTCACCTGCGACGTCTGCCACGGCGCACGCTACAATCGCGAGACGCTGGAGGTGAAGTTCAAGGGCAAGAGCATCGCCGACGTGCTCGACATGACGGTCGAGGACGCGGTCGAATTCTTCAAGGCCGTCCCCCCGATCCGCGACAAGATGGCGATGCTGGTCGAGGTGGGCCTGGGCTATGTAAAGGTCGGGCAACAGGCCACCACCCTGTCCGGCGGCGAGGCGCAACGCGTCAAACTCGCCAAGGAACTGTCCCGCCGCGCCACCGGCCAGACGCTCTACATCCTCGACGAACCCACGACCGGCCTGCATTTCGAGGATGTCCGCAAGCTGCTCGAAGTCCTCCACCAACTGGTCGAACAGGGCAACACCGTCGTGGTAATCGAACACAATCTGGATGTCATCAAGACCGCCGACTGGGTGCTGGACCTCGGCCCCGAAGGCGGCGTGAAGGGCGGCGAGATCGTCGCACAGGGCACGCCGGAGGATGTCGTGAAGGTGGAGGCGAGCTTTACTGGGCGGTATTTGAAGCCGCTGTTGGGGGCGGCATTAACCCGATCGCCCATAGCGACGTAAAAAAACTAACACTAGCACTTTGATCTCTGCCATTGATCAATTCAGATTACGAGGGAGACTCAAGTGGCGGTTTATGCACTCTGGAACAACAAAGGCGGCGTGGGTAAAAGCTACCTCACGTTCCAGATTGCGGCGGAATATGCCCGTACGCATCCTTCAGAAAACGTGCTTGTGATCGATCTGTGCCCACAGGCTAATTCCTCTAGCATGCTGCTTGGTGGGATTGAGGGTGGTGAAAGGGTGCTCAACGAGCTGGCTAGCGGGTCGCCAAAACGCACCATTGCTGGATACATCGCCGAGCGAATTCTGAGTCCGTATGTAAATCCAAATGTCGGATCGCAATATGCGCAAAGGGTTAGCGATTTCAACCAATGGATACCGAGCAATCTTCATCTCGTTGTTGGTGATGAAGAGCTTGAAGTCCTAGCGTCCCGAGTGCAGGGGGCAACTAATCCTGGGCCAGGCGAGGCTTGGCGAATTGTACACCTTTGGATATCGGATCTAATTGCGGACATTCGTCGATCTTGGAACGTTGAAAACAGTACTGTTTTTATTGATTGTAATCCAAGTTTCTCGATTTATACCGAATTAGCGATGTCGGCATCTGACCGACTTATTATACCATTTTCGGCAGATGGTTCTTCTAAGCGCGCTGTGAGGGCAGTTTTAGCGTTGCTATATGGAGTGCGTAGATTGGGTGCTGGGGGGCAGTCGGAATATTATCTCAATTCCCAAAGATTTAGAATGTCTGTGCCTGAAATATATAGTTATGTCGGTAACAGATTGACATCAGCGAATCTAAGTACCGCGAGTGCATTTCGCACTGTTGTAAACGAGATTGGTGCAGAAATTTATTCGGTATGGACTTCTAATCCATCTCTTTTTGCGGTCCATCCCTCAGGTGCGCCCGCCCCGAGATCGCGATTAGAATTTAAGCGGATGTTTCAAGCTGAGATTAGAGACGCCAATACGGCATCTGTAATGTCGGGTGCGTTGGGGATTCCAATTATGCGATTATTGTCGGGATCTAGAAATTTACTTGGAAGACAAATTACCGTTAATCAGACTCAGCTAGATGTGCAGAAGCCAAACATCAGAGACTTTGTCGCAACGATCGAGTAAAATATAATCACGGTTGATGTTTCGATCAAAGTTTGAACCAAATTCGAGAATTGAACGTGATTGTGGCTGTTAGACTTGAGATAGGGTCATCGTCGCATAATAGTTATTAAATTTTGATCGTAACGGTCGTTGGGGCTGATAAGCTCCCAATTTGCTGCGTAAAGGTTATCCGCGGGACTGTCCTCACGCTCGATCCGGGATATTTGGTTTGCCTCATGGCCCACGCTGGAGGCGGGACATATCAATTTTCCGGTCCGGACGAAAGGTGATCACCATGATCCGTCGTTCCATCCGAACACAGTCAGGCTCCCGTGGGGCTGACGGCGCTCGGTGTACAGCGTGATCTTGCGACCTTCGGTCCCAGTAATTGCGTGATGACGCTTCGGGTAGCCTGTCAGTTTACATGACCGTTTTCGGCAAAGGGGATGCTGGTTCCTGTAGGGCGTGAACTTACGTGACTTTTCCTGGCCCCACCCGGAACGCCCACGCTCCGCTGGTTGCCGATGAAACCCCAATCATCGGAGCACCCCAAGGGCCAAACACCGCCCCCAAGTCCACCACGACCCCCAAGCCCGCCACCCGCCGCGCTCCGCAGCGCAAGGTTAGCGCCAAGACAAATGCAAGCAACACCTGCAGCCGCGGTGCTGGCCCCCTCGGAACGTCCTGCGCTCGTTTATCGCGTAACAGGCCTGTCCTACACGTTCCGATCCGGCATATCTGATCCGTTTCCCTTCCAGACCGGATGCCTAACTTGCCAGACCATCCCGACCAAACCACCCACGCCGCCGCTTCGCCACCGGTCGTCGCAACGCCTAGCCAGCGCGCTCCGCGTGGTAGCGGCAGACGCGTTCTTCAACGGCAGGCCAATGTCGCGGCTCGTGTCGCCGTCCTCCCCATCCCGGCTTGGCATGCCTGACGAAACACTCTGTAGGGCGTGAACTTCTGTGAACTTCGTTATCCACCCAAGCCCCAAGGAACACCCCATAGCGTGTGAACTTCTATGAACTTCGGCACCCGCCAAGCCCCACGGAACACCCCGCATAGTGTGACCCTAGTGTGACTTTATACGCCCTGCGCCGGAACGCCCACGTTTCCCGCTGGTTACCGATGCAACCCCAATCATCGGAGCCCCCCAATGGCCACCACCGCCCCAAAATCCACCACACCCCGCAAACCCGCCAACCGCCGCGCCCCGCCGCGCAAGGCTAGCCCCAAGTCCACCAACAACCGCGCGCTGTCCGCCGGGGCGGCGGTGCTGGCGATCGGGGCGGGGATTGCCGGGTTCCTCGCACGCCGCCAGATCGCGGCCTGGGCCACGGATGGTGCGGCGAAGATTTCGAACGAGGTCTCCAGCCTCAAGACCAAAGCCGCCGCCAACGACACGGCGGAACATGCCACGCCCGATCTCGCCGCCGACAAGCCGCACCCGACCGAAAACGATCGCGCGCCGCTCGATTTCCGCCCCAACATGGACGCGCCGATGTCGGAGGCGGAGCGCGAGGCGTTGCGGCCCGCCACTGGTCCCGCACCCTCGCTCGTCGCCGAACAGGGCGAGATGAATTCGCAGACCGGCGCGTCTAACTGATCTCGCTCATCCGGTTACGCAACGAATTGCCCACCCCGTGCATTGGGCCTTCACTGCTAAACGGGCATCACTCAACAGGGAGACCTCTTATGCGCGCTCTGACCATCGGCGTCCTCGCCGTTTCCACTCTGCTGGCGGGCTGCAACGATTACGGCAGCGGCCGTCCGGGCTATGCCAGCGACTATAGCCGCTACGATTATAACAGCCCCGATCCCGCGTACGGCGGCTACGATGCGGGCCGCTATTACCGCGAGGACAACCGCCGCTATCGCGAGCGTCGCCTGTCGTCGAACGACCGGGTCTATCGCGGCAATGACGGCCGCTATTACTGCCGCCGCAACGACGGCACGACCGGCCTGATCGTCGGTGGCGTGGCCGGTGGCGCGCTGGGCGCGGCGATCGCTCCGGGTGGCTCGGGCCTGCTCGGCGCGCTGATCGGCGGCGCCGCGGGTGCGCTCGGCGGCAAGGCGATCGACAAGGGCAATAACGACACGCGTTGCCGTTAAGAAGGGGACGGGCCGTTAAGGTTCTGACCAGACTCTAAGTCTCTGAAGGGAAGGGCGGTACCCCCGGTGGGTGCCGCCCTTTCTTTGTCTGCCTGGGGCCGGCCCGCCCGCGACCAATCGGCGGCTGGCAAGCCTCGCGAAACTTGCTAGAGGCTGGGGCCTGTATGGCCCAACCCGACTCCCCCAATTTCGAAGTCCGTATTCGCCGGGAGGAGGAAGCGTCTTTCCTGACCCGCCTGTGGCGGCGCTGGTGGGTGAAGGGGATCGCGATCCTGATCGGCCTCGGGCTGCTCGGTGTGCTGCTGATCTGGCTGCTGTTCGCGCGCGATCTCCCCTCGGTCGACAAATTGCGCGCCTACGAACCGCCGCTGCCGACCAACGTCCGCGGCATCGACGGCACGCCCATCTATTCCTACGCCCGCGAACGCCGCGTCGAGTTGAGCTATGCCGAATATCCGAAGCTGGTCGTGCAGGCGTTCCTCGCGGCGGAGGACAAGACGTTCTTCGAACATCACGGCGTCGATTATCCCGGCATCGTCGGCGCGGCGATCAACAACTTCCGCAGTGGCAAGCGCCCCGCCGGTGCCTCGACCATCACGCAGCAGGTCGCGAAGAACCTGCTGATCGGCAACGCGCCCAGCTATAGCCGCAAGCTGAAGGAGGCGATCCTCGCCTACCGGATCGAGGATACGCTGACCAAGCCGCAGATCCTGGAGCTGTACCTCAACCAGATCGCGCTGGGTCGCAACGCGTTCGGCGTGGAGGCGGCGAGCTACGCCTATTTCGGCAAGGAACTGAGCCAGCTGGATCTCGCGCAGATCGCCTATCTCGCCATCCTGCCCAAGGGGCCGTCCAATTACGATCCGATCCGCCACACCGAACGCGCGCTCACCCGCCGGTCCTATGTGCTGCGGGAGATGGTCAAGAACAACTTCATCACGCAGGCGCAGTTCGCCGAAGCCAATGCCCAGCCGCTCGGCACCGTCCCGCGCCAGACGCCCAAGGCCGAGGTTGCCGGTTCGGGCTATTTCGTCGAGGAAGTGCGCCGCCAGCTGATCGACAAGTTCGGCGAGAATTCCGACGACGGCCGCAACCCGTTCAGCGTCTATGGCGGCGGCCTGTGGGTGCGCACCTCGTTCGACGCGAAGCAGCAGGAATATGCGCAGGAAGCATTGCAGGACGGCCTGCTCCGCTTCGACCGCGGCCGCGGCTGGTCCGGCCCGATCCGTCATGTCGAGATCGACAGCGAGAATTGGCAGTCGGCGATGCTCAACACGAATATCGGGCTCGATTATCGCGACTGGCGCGCGGCGATCGTCATCTCGCGCGATGGCGGCGCGGCACGGATCGGCTTCTCCAACGGCCAGACCGGCGATCTGCCGCGCTGGGGCGCGCAGATGCCGGTCCGCGGCAAGGGCGGCAATGCGTTCAATGCGCTGAAGGCCGGCGACATCATCGCCGTCGCACCCGAGGGGTCGGGGTTCGCGCTGCGCGCCATCCCGAAGATCTCCGGCGGCTTCGTCGTCGAGGAACCGGCCACCGGTCGCGTGCTCGCGATGCAGGGCGGGTTCGACAGTCGCATCCAGAGCTTCAACCGCGCCACCCAGGCGCAGCGCCAGCCCGGCTCCACGATCAAGCCGATCGTCTACGCCGCCGCACTCGCCGGTGGCATGACGCCTGCGTCCAGCATCGTCGACGGCCCGTTCTGCGTCTATCAGGGCGCGCGGCTCGGGCAGAAGTGCTTCCGCAACTTCGGCGGCGGCGGCTCCGGCGCGCACACGATGCGCTGGGGCGTCGAACAGTCGCGCAATCTGATGACGGTCCGCGCCGCCAGCCAGACCGGCATGGACAAGGTCGTGTCGCTGATGGACCAGATCGGCGTCGGCAAATACGCGCCCTATCTGTCCTTCGCGCTCGGCGCCGGTGAGACGACCGTGTCGCGCATGGTCAACGCCTATGCCATCCTCGCCAATCAGGGGCGCGCGCATCCCTATACGTTGATCGACTTCGTGCAGGATCGCCACGGCAAGGTCGTCTGGCCGGCCAACTGGCGCGCCTGCGACAATTGCAATGCGGCCGACTGGAACGGCAAGGCGATGCCGCGCCCGGTGATCCGCGGCAAGCAGGTGCTCGACGCGATCAGCGCCTATCAGATGGTGCACATTGCGGAAGGCGTGATCCAGCGCGGCACCGCGACCGTCCTGCGCGATCTCGACCGCCCGATGTTCGGCAAGACCGGCACCAATACCGGCCCGACCGACGTCTGGTTCATCGGCGGCACGCCGCAGATGGTGGCGGGCGTCTATATCGGATACGATACGCCCCGGTCGCTCGGCGGCTATGCGCAGGGCGGGACGATCGCCGCGCCGATCTTCAAGCAATGGGCGATCAAGGCCTATGAGGGGATGGACAAGCTGCCCTTCCGCGCGCCGCCCGGCGTCCGCATGGTGCGCATTGATCGTCAAAGCGGGAAGCCCGTTTTCGGTGCCTGGCCCACGTCCGATCCGAAGGCCGCGGTGATCTGGGAAGCGTTCAAGCCGGAAAGCGAACCGCGTCGCGCAATCCGCCGTCCGGGCGTGCTGGCCGATCCTGCCGCCGCCGTCGCCGCTGCCAAGGCGCGCGAGGAAAAGGCCGCCGCCGCCCGCATCGAACAACGCCGCGACAGCGATTTCTTGCAGAGAGAGGGCGGAATCTACTAGCGCCTCCCATTAAGCGACGCGCACCGGCATCGGCCGGCACCGGCGCGACTAAACAGCGTCCGGCACCGGCGCGACAAAACAGCGCGGCACATGCCGCAAAAGGCCCCGGCCCATGCCGGGATGGATACTGGAGAATACCCATGCGCGCCGAAGCGCAGGCACATGTCGATACGATCAACGAGGCGCTGGCGCTGCTGCGTCGCTTCCTCGATTGGGACCGCGCGCTCCGCCGCCTGGACGAACTCAACGCCCGCGTCGAGGATCAGGCTCTGTGGAGCGATCCGAAGGCCGCGCAGGAAGTGATGCGCGAACGCCGTCGCCTGGACGAGGCGATCACCGCGACCCGCGCGATCCAGAGCGAGCTTAGCGATACGGTCGAGCTGATCGAGATGGCGGAGGCCGAAGGCGATACCGAGATGGAGGCGGACGGCGTCGCCGCGCTCGCCGAACTTGCCTCGCGTGCCGACAAGGACAAGGTCAAGGCGCTGCTCGCGGGCGAGGCCGACGGCAACGACACCTATGTCGAGATCAACGCCGGTGCTGGCGGCACGGAAAGCCAGGACTGGGCCGGAATGCTGAGCCGCATGTATCAGCGCTGGGGCGAACGCCACGGCCTGAAGGTCGAACTGGTCGATCAGCATTCGGGCGAGCAGGCCGGGATTAAATCGGCCACGTTGCTGCTGAAGGGCGAGAACGCGTACGGCTATGCCAAGACCGAAAGCGGCGTGCACCGCCTCGTTCGCATCAGCCCGTATGACAGCGCGGCGCGTCGTCACACGTCGTTCGCGTCCGTCTGGGTCTATCCCGTGGTCGATGAGAATATCGAGGTCGACTATAACGAAAGCGACCTGCGCATCGACACGTATCGCGCGTCGGGCGCCGGCGGTCAGCACATCAACACCACCGATTCCGCGGTGCGCATCACGCACATCCCGACCGGTATCGTCGTGCAGTGCCAGAACCAGCGGTCGCAGCACAAGAACAAGGCGGAAGCGTATAATCAGTTGCGCGCGCGCCTGTACGAACGTGAACTCGCGATCCGTGAACAGGCCGCCAATGCCGAAAACGCCTCCAAGACGGATATCGGCTGGGGGCATCAGATCCGCAGCTACGTCCTGCAACCGTATCAGATGGTGAAGGACCTGCGCACCGGCGTCACGTCCACCGCACCGTCGGACGTGCTCGACGGCGATCTGGATGCGTTTATGGCCGCGGCCCTTTCGCAGCGGGTGACGGGCGAAGCCGTAGAGATCGAGGACGTGGATTGATCGTGCGGCGGCTCGCGGCCTTCGGGATGACGGCTACGCTGGCGCTGCTCGCGGCGTGCGAGGCGGCGCCGGTCATCAAGCCCGTCAAGGACAAGGTCGGCCCGTTCCCGGCCGCCGATCGGCCCGTCGCCCATATCGTGTCGTCGCGCTGGTCGACCGAGGAGGCGCGCGATCGCCTCAACGAAGCGGGGCAGGTGATGGCGAAATCCGGCATCACCAAGGGCATGACCGTGGCGGATATCGGCGCCGGCGAGGGCTATTACACGATCCGCCTGGCGCAGCGTGTCGGCAAGGACGGTCGCGTCCTGGCGGAGGATATCGTCGCCAGTGTTCGCGATACGCTTGCCGAACGCGTCGCCCGTGAGCGGCTCGATAATGTCAGTGTGCGCCTGGGCGAACCGTCCAACCCGAAACTGCCGGACAACAGTTTCGACCGCATCTTCATGGTCCACATGTATCATGAGATCGAGCAGCCCTACGAATTCCTGTGGCGCATGCGTCCCTCGCTCCGTCCCGGCGGGCTAGTCGTCGTGGTCGATGCCGATCGCCGCACGCAGGATCACGGCACGCCGCCCGAATTGCTGAAATGCGAATTCGCTGCGGTCGGTTATGCGCTGGTCGATACCACGAACATGCCATCCGCCGGCGGCTACATGGCCACGTTCCGCGTCGAAGGGCAGCGCCCCGATCCCCGCTCGATCCGGCCCTGCAAGCTCGTCGCGACCTGACGCCGCGGCGGTGGTGTGCCGACAACGCTAACGCCACCATCACCGCGACGGGCACCCCCCGGTCCTTCCGATTGTCGAAGGGCGGGAAGAAGGGACAGGCGCTTCGACAAGCTCAGCACGAACGGGCGTAAGACGCTCATGCGCTCGCTCCGACGACGAGTCACCGTGTCATCGCGGGTCCCGACACAACGCTCCTTTCGCGGCGTCTTTCTTTGCCGTCGCCCCTCCCCGTTCGTCCTGAGCTTGTCGAAGGGCGGGCCGGGCAACCCTTCGACAGCCATCTCGCGCGCCCGAAACCGACCGACGCCACCTACAACAAACCCATCGCGCGAAAGCTGAACGATCCCTGCGCGGCCAGCACGATGTGATCCATCAGCGTAATGTCCACCATGCCCAGCGCGCGCGCCACCCGGCGCGTGACTGCGCGGTCGGCGGTGCTAGGGGTCGGGTCGCCGCCCGGATGATTATGCGCCATCACGACGCTCGCCGCATCCATCCCTAGCGCGTCGCGCAGGATCAGGCGCACCGGAACCTCGGCGGCCGCCTCATCACCCGGCAACGCATGCCGCATGCCCAACAACCTCCGATCCGGATCAAGATAGGCCAGGGCGACCATCTCATACGACAGTGCGGCGATCGTCGCGAACAGCGCGCGGGCGCTTTCGGCATCGCGCACGTGGCGGATTTGCGTCGAAATGATGTGCGCGCTGGCCACGACTCAAGGCTGGGCGACGCCGGTGTCGCGGGTAAAGCGCAGCCCGGTCCATTGCTGCGCTAACCTCTGCCGGCAATCCCCGGATTGCGTCGGCATCCGGCCGATGCCAAAGCCGTGGAATGCGGACTCAGGAATTCCAGTATCTCGATCTGGTTGCGGATGTACTCGACCGCGGCGATGAGCGGATCGATCGCACCGGGGTCGGTACGCGGTCCCTGTTTGGGGCGATGACCCGCTTCGATCTGTCGAAAGGGCAGGTGCCGATCCTGACCACGAAGCGAGTCTACTGGAAACCGGCGGTCAAGGAGATGCTGTGGTTCCTGACCGGCGACACCAATATCCAGTCGCTCCTTCGTGAGGACGTCCGCATCTGGAGCGATTGGCCGCTTGCGACCTATCGGCGGGAGACGGGCGAGCAGATTGATCAGCTCACGTTCGAACAGCGCATCGTGGAAGACGACGCTTTTGCGGCGCGGTGGGGCGATCTCGGCCCCGTTTACGGCAAGCAATGGCGCCGCTGGCTCGGGTCCGACGGCAGCGAACATGACCAGATTGCTACGCTCGTCGATACGCTGAAAACCAATCCGGCAAGCCGCCGCATGCTATTCCACGGCTGGAACGTCGCGGAACTCGGTCAGATGGCGCTGCCGCCCTGCCATATGGTCTACCAGTATCACGTAACGTCGGACGGCCGCCTGAATTGCCTGCTCTTCCAGCGATCCGTGGACCTGCTGCTCGGCGCCCCGTTCAACTTCGTCGGCGCGACCGCGCTGCAACTGATGCTCGCTCAGCAAGCGGGCTTGACCCCCGGCGAACTCGTCTGGGTTGCCGGCGACGCGCATCTGTACCTCAATCATCTGGATCAGGCGCGCGAACAGCTATCGCGCGAACCGCGTGCCTTCCCGACGATGCGCCTGATCAGGCACGCCGACAGCATCGACGATTATCGCATCGGCGATTTCGTGGTGGAGGGATACGACCCGCATCCCGCGATCAAGGCGGACGTCGCCGTCTGATATCGAAGCGTCCGTTGCGGCGGCCGCTCGCGCCTCTTCGACCGCAGACGGACGAATATTGACACGCCGTTCCGATCGTGGCTGATTATCGCCATGGGGACCGCGATCTCCCCACGAGGCGTCAGCCGAAGAATCGCGTCCAGCCCGATATGCCAAGGACGCGCCATGCCTGCTCTGAACGCCATCACGCCCGATAAACTCGCCCGCCTTCTGGCCGCGCCCGATGCGCCGCGCATCCTCGATCTGCGTGGTGAAAGCGAGACGGCGATCCCCGCATCGCGCTTCGCTGCCTCGGGTCTACCGGCGGGATGGGCAACGCACCCCGACCGGTCGATCGTGGTCGTCGATCACGACGGCGGGGCGCAGGCGGTCGCGACCGCTGCGATCCTGCGCAGTGACGGGCGCGCCGCGGAGATACTGGTCGGCGGCTTTTCCGGCTGGACGGCGGCTGGGCTCCCGACGATGTCGCTGGAGCATCTACCGGCACGGCATGACGATGGCCGAACGTGGTGGGTAACGCGGGCGCGGCCCAAGGTCGATCGGATCGCCTGTCCGTGGCTGATCCGCCGCTTCGTCGATCCCGACGCGCGCTTCCTGTTCGTCCCGCCGGGCGAGGTGCTGGCGGTCGCGCGGCAACGGGATGCCGAACCGTTCGACATTGCCGACGACGGCGTGTTCTGGAGCCATCGTGGCGATCTTTGCACGTTCGACGTCATGGTCGATGCGTTCGGCCTGGCAACGCATGAGCCGCTGGTCCGCCTTGCTGCAATCGTGCGCGGGGCGGACACGGACCGGCTGGACGTCGCGCCCGAAGCGGCCGGCCTGTTGGCGATCTCGCTCGGCCTGTCGCGATTGCATGGCGACGATCATGCCCAGCTCGACGCCGGCATGGCGATCTATGATGCGCTGTACCGATGGTGCCGCGATGCGCAGGGCGAAACGCACAACTGGACCTCGCATCAGCCGCCGCGCGCAAAGGTGTCCGCATGACCGCCGCGACGATCGCACCGGCCGTCGCTGCTTCGCGGCCCGAACCGGTCACGCTCGGCCAGGCTTTCTGGGTGTGGTTGCGCATCGCTTTGCTGTCGTTCGGCGGGCCGGCCGGACAGATCGCCGTGATGCACCGGATCCTGGTCGATGAGAAACGCTGGATCGGCGAACAGCGATTCCTGCACGCGCTCAACTATTGCATGCTCTTGCCCGGCCCCGAGGCGCAGCAACTCGCCACCTATATCGGCTGGCTGATCCATCGAACCAGGGGCGGCATCGTCGCCGGCGTGCTGTTCATCGTTCCCGGCGTGGTTTCGATCATGGCGCTCAGTTGGGTGTACGTGCTGTATGGCCGCGTCGGCATCGTCTCCGCATTGTTCTTCGGCCTTAAAGCCGCCGTGCTCGCGATCGTGCTGCAGGCGGTAGTGCGGATCGGCGGCCGCGCGCTCACCACCACGCCCGCACGACTGCTTGCGGCGGCGGCGTTCGTCCTCATCTTCTTCCTCGGCGCGCCTTTCCCGTTGATCGTCCTTGGTGCCGGCCTGATCGGCTGGTGGTCGGGTCGCATGGGATATGCGGCCTTTCGCGGCGGTGGACATGGCGGAGCAAAGGGCGGGGGCGTCGCCGATACCGACACGCTGCTGGGCGAGGACCTGCCGGCACATGCCCGGCCCGGCTGGCGAGAGACAGTGCGGACCGCGCTGGTCTGGCTCGCCTTGTGGCTTGTGCCGGTCGCCGCCCTGCTGATCGCGCTCGGTCCCGACCATGTCTTCAGCCGCATCGCGACCTTCTTCTCTACGATGGCGATGGTGACGTTCGGGGGTGCATATGCGGTGCTTGCATATGTCGCTCAGCAAGCGGTCGAGCAGTACGGATGGCTCGCCCCGCGTGAGATGCTTGACGGTCTCGGCATGGCGGAAACGACGCCCGGGCCGCTGATCATGGTGCTACAATTCGTCGGCTTTCTCGGTGCTTACCGCGACCCCGGCGGCATGTCCCCCTTGCTCGCCGCCACTCTCGGCGGCCTGCTCGCAACCTGGGTCACCTTCACACCCTGCTTCCTTTGGATCTTCCTTGGCGCCCCCATAATCGAACGCCTCCGCAATAACTTAGCTGTCGCCGCTACGCTTTCCGCAATCACGGCGGCGGTCGTCGGCGTCGTGCTCAACCTCGCGGTCTGGTTCGCGCTCCACACGCTGTTTCGCCAGACCAGCGCGCTGGCGATCGGGCCGATCCGCTTCGACGCGCCGGTCCTGTCCACTATCGATCCGTGGGCGGGGATACTGGCGTTCGGAGCGGTGATCGCGGTGTTCGTCCTGCGCGCGAACGTTATCGTGACGTTGCTCGGCGCATCGGCAGCAGGCGCGATATTGTATTTCGCCGGCGCGCTCGGCTGAACGAGGGAAATCCGGCCAACGGCCTTCGTCCTACCGTTTCGGTGCCGCCTCGAGCAAGGTCCTGGCCGCGTCCTTGCAGGCACTGGCGATCCCCGGGTCCGCCGTCGCCTGCGCCAACACGATCGATCCGTTTACCAGCGTCAGGACCTGCAACACCGCTTTCTCCGGTTCGGCCAAACTTAACGGAGCGATCACCCCGGCGACGAGCGCGTGCAACTTTTCGAAATACGTCGCGATCGTCGCTTTCACGTCCGGAGAATCCGCCTCGGGGCCGAACTCGGCAAGCCCTTTTACGAAGGGACAGCCGCGAAACGGTGGCGTCCGGAACGGCCCGTCCAGGGCATCGAAAATGGCCTCGACCCTCGCGATGGGCGAAAGACCGGGCTGGTCCGCCGCGGCGGCAAGCATACCCAGCCAGCCGACCGTCTTATGTCGCAGATAATCGGCGACCAGCTGCGCTTTCGATGGAAAGTATTTGTAGAACGTCATCTTCGCGACGCCGCTTTCGGCGATGATCCGGTCGATGCCGATCGTGTGGACGCTGTACCGATAGAACAGGTCGGACGCGGTCCTCAGTATGCGCTCGCGGGCCGGCAGCGTCGCGAGCGGCGGGGCCTCCAAATCGATCAAGTCCTGCATGTCGCGCTGTCTACTCCGCATCGCTCGGGTGACGCAACGCACGCCGCCCGAGCCTTCCGACGATTGCTATTGCAAGAGTAGACAGGTCTGTCTACTCCGTCGTCATTCTTCAACGAATGAACGGAAAGTCCACATGAGCAACAAAGTGGTGGTCGTAACCGGCGCGAGCAGCGGCTTCGGAAAGCTTACGGTGCTGGAACTCGCACGACGCGGACATACCGTCGTGGCGACGATGCGGGATGCCGACGGACGGAACAGCGCGATTTGCGACGAGTTGCTCGACACCGCGAAGGCGGACGGCAATCCGTTGCATGTGCTGGAAATGGACGTCGCGGACGACGCGTCGGTACAGTCGGCCATCAATGCCGTCATCGCGCAGCACGGTCGGATCGATGTATTGGTCAACAATGCCGGTTTGATGCCGATCGGCGTGACGGAAGCGTATACGGTCGCGGACGTCGAACGCCTGTTCGCGGTCAACGTATTCGGCGCCGTCCGTACAGATCGCGCCGTCCTGCCCTACATGCGCGCCGCGGGCAGCGGGTTGCTGGTGCAGGTGACGTCGCTGATGGGGCGCTTCACGGTCCCGTTCTTCGGTGTCTATGCGGCCAGCAAGTTCGCGCTGGAGGCGCTAGCTGAAACCTACCGCTACGAACTGCGTAGCTTCGGCATCGACTCCGTGATCGTCGAGCCGGGTCCGTTCCCGAGCAACCTGATCTCGTCCAGCCCGCAGCCATCGGATGCAAAAGTGCTCGAAGCCTATGGCGACGTGGCCGCCGTCCCCGGGCAGATTCGCGAACATTCGGACCAGCAGTTCGATCCCGCTAACCCGCCGCGCCCGCAACTGGTTGCCGACGCGATTGCCACGTTGGTCGATGCGACGGATCGCCGGCCGCTGCGCACCGTAGTGATGCCGGATGGAATGGACTTCGGCGTGGAGCAGATCAACGCCGCCGTCGCGCCGATCCAGAATGGCGTTCTCACCGCCATGGGCATGGAAGCGATGATCTGAACCTGCGGCGGTCCGGCGGGGGACCTGCTCCCGCCGGGCCGCAACTTGCGATCTACGCCCCTTTGCCACTGCCACGCTTCCTGGCCCCTGCGAAACGAAAGCGAGATCGCAATAGGAACCGTGCGACATCACTCGCGGTTGACCGCCCGAACCGTTACGGAAGGGCAATCATGGACATCACCCAACTCATCCTGGACGAACACGCCCAGCAGCGCAGCCTGTTCGCGCAGATCGACAGCATCGATCCAAAAAATGTCGAGGCGCTCACCGCCATCTGGGGTCGCCTGAAGAACCTGCTGGATTCGCATGCGGAGGCGGAGGAACGCTTCTTCTACCCGCGTCTGATGAAGATCGGCACGGGCGGAAACGACGCGCCTTCCGCGGCGGAAGAAACCGAGGACGCGATCGAGGATCATAACGACATCCGCGATACCGGCGAGGCGGTACAGAAGCACCCGGTCGGGTCGCCGGAATGGTTCGCAGCGGTCGGCGAATGCAACAAGGCGAACAGCGATCATATGGCCGAGGAGGAACGTCAGGGCCTGACCGACTTCCGCCAGCACGCGACGCTGGAGGAACGCCATGAGCTGGCCGTGCAGTTCGCGACGTTCGAGGCGCAGCATCTGAACGGCGTCAAGGTCGTCGACAAGGACCCCGACGATTATGTGAAGAAGCACGCCGCCTGATCGACGGAAGGCTCGCCTTCGTCCGGCGCCCGGGGCATGAAGCGGTATGATAACCTTCATCCTTGCCCGTGCCGAAAACGGTGTGATCGGTCGTGACGGAAAGCTGCCCTGGCACCTCCCGGCCGACTTGAAACGCTTCAAGGCGCTGACCGCCGGCAAGCCGATGATCATGGGCCGCAAGACGTTCGACAGCTTCCCGGCGCCGCTGCCCGGACGGCGGCATATCGTGCTCACGCGCGATTCCGACTGGTCGGCTCCGGGCGCGGAGCCGGCGCAGTCCGTCGAAGAGGCGCTGGAACTGGCAGGGAGGGGGGATGTCAGCGTGATTGGCGGCGCGGAAGTCTATGCGCTGTTCCTCGATCGTGCGGATCGTATCGAAGTGACGGAGGTACATGCGACGCCCGAGGGCGATGCGCTGGTCCCCGCGTTCGAAGGCTGGCACGAAGTCGTACGGCAGGATATGCCCGCCGAAGGAGATCGGCCCGCTTACAGCTTCGTAACGCTGGGGCGCGGCTGACACACGGGGGAATGCATGCGGAAGTGGCTGTACGGTATCGTGGCGCTAGTCGTCGTTGCGCTCGCTGCGTTCCTGATCTTTGCACCCGGTATTGCCGAGCGATCGATGAACAAGGTCGTGCCTGTGGCGCTGAAGATCACCCCGGCGGCACGGCAGGTGCATCTCGGCCTCGACATTGCCGACATGCATGCCGACACGCTGCTGTGGAAGCGCGACCTGCTGGAACGATCGACGCGAGGACAGGTCGATCTGCCGCGGCTGCAGGACGGCAATGTCGCGCTCCAGATATTCTCCTCGGTCACCAAGACGCCCAAGGGGCAGAATTACGACTCGAATTCCGCCGACACGGATAACATCACCACCCTCGCAATCGCCGATCTCCAGCCGATCCGTACCTGGAATTCCTTGCTCCAGCGATCCCTGTGGCATGCGACCAAGCTCGATCGCTTCGCCGCCGCCTCGAACGGTGCATTGCGTGTAATCCGTTCGCCCGGCGACCTCGACACATTGCTCGCCGAACGCGCAAAAGGGGCCAAGATCACCGGCGGTATGCTGTCGATCGAGGGCTTGCAGGATATCGAGGGCAACCTCGCCAATCTCGATACGCTGTACAAGGCCGGGTTCCGCATGGCCGGCATGGCGCATTTCTTCGACAACGAAGTTGCGGGATCGATGCATGGCGAGCGCAAGGGCGGGCTGACCCCGCTCGGTCGACAGGTGATCGCCCGGATGGAGAAGATCGGGATGATCGTCGATATCGCGCATTCCAGCCACGAAACAGTCGCCGAGATCCTGAAGATCGCAACGCGTCCCGTCGTCGCCAGCCACGGCGGCGTGCAGGCGACGTGCAAGGTCAACCGCAACCTGACCGACGACGAGATCCGCGGTGTCGCGGCGACCGGCGGAGTCGTCGGTATCGGCTATTGGGACGGCGCGGTCTGTGGCACGTCGCCTGCGAAGATCGCCGATGCGATCGCGCATGCCCGCAATGTTGGCGGGATCGATCATGTCGGTCTGGGGTCCGATTTCGACGGCGCGGTGACGACGGGGTGTGATACGAGCAAGCTGGCCGCGGTGACGCAGGCGTTGATGGACCGTGGTTTTGCGCGCGGCGACATTGCGAAGGTGATGGGCGGCAACGTGCTGCGCGTGATCCGCGCCGGGATCGCGCCCCGGCCCTGACTGAGCACGGTACCCGGTACGGAGAGTCTGGCGCGCCGCAATCCGCCACCCTATAGCGCGACTATGCAGCGGCTGGACGGCAGCGCGGCGGTCCCTTCGCATTTCGCAGGCGGCATCGTCGCGCTCGGCAATTTCGACGGATTTCATCTTGGCCATCAGGCGGTGGTCGGTCGTGCCGTGGACCGTGCGCGGGCCGAGGGTCGCCCGGCGATCGTCGCGACGTTCGATCCGCATCCCGTGCGCTATTTCCGCCCCGATACCCCGCCGTTCCGCCTGACCACGCTCGACCAGCGGCAGGAACTGTTCGCGGCGGCCGGCGCGGATGCGATGGTCGTGTTCGGGTTCGACGCCGCCTTTGCCGAACTGACCGCCGAACAGTTCGTCACCGATCGGCTGATCGCCTGCCTGGATGTCGGCGGCGTGGTGACGGGAGAGGACTTCACCTTCGGCAAGGGCAAGCAGGGCAATGTCCAAACGCTTGCCGAATTCGGTGCAGACTTCGGCTTCTCCGCGGAAACGGTCGGCGCCGTGACCTTGGACGGGACCGCTGTGTCCTCGACATTGGTCCGGCAGGCGCTCGTCGCCGGCAACCCGCGCGAGGCGGCGCGTCTGTTGACCCGCCCCTTCGCGATTCGCGGACCGGTGCAGCATGGCGACAAGCTGGGCCGCACGATCGGATACCCGACCGCCAACGTCGACATGGGCAAGTACCTTCGCCCCGCTTACGGCATCTATGCGGTCCGCGGGCGGCTGCCCGACGGACGCGTGGTGAATGGCGCGGCCAATCTCGGCATTCGCCCGACCTTCGACCCGCCCAAGGAATTGCTCGAACCGTATTTCTTCGACTTTGCGGAGGATCTGTACGGGCAGGAGATCGAGGTCGAGTTGATCGAATTCCTGCGGCCGGAGGCGAAGTTCGATACGCTGGACGCGCTGACCTCCCAGATGGATGCCGATTGCGACCGCGCGCGCGCGATCCTGACGGACGGCGCCGCGTAAGACGGCGTTTCCGGACCGTTACGGAATAGATGACGCGCGGTATATCCCGCGCTAAAGCCGCAGCACTTATGACCGACAGCACCGACAGCCAAGCCGATTGGCGCGACACCGTCTTCCTGCCGAAGACCGATTTCCCCATGAAGGCGGGTCTTGCCGCAAAGGAACCCGCGATCCTGGCGCGCTGGGCGGCACTCGGCATTTACGATCGGCTGCGCGAACAGCGCAAAGGCCGCGAACGCTTCATCCTGCATGATGGCCCGCCTTACGCCAATGGCGACATCCATATGGGCCATGCGATGAACAAGGTGCTGAAGGACATCATCGTCCGCAGCCAATCGTTGATGGGCAAGGATGCGCCTTACGTTCCGGGCTGGGATTGCCACGGCCTGCCGATCGAATGGAAGGTCGAGGAAGCGTATCGCGCGAAGAAGCTGAACAAGGACGAGATGCCCGTCGCGCAGTTCCGCGCCGAATGCCGCGCCTATGCCGAGAAATGGGTCGCAGTGCAGCGCGAACAGTTCCAGCGGCTGGGCGTGATGGGCGACTGGGCCGATCCCTACCTGACGATGAAATACGACGCCGAGGCATCGATCGTTGGCGAACTACTCAAGTTCGCCGAAAGCGGCCAACTGTATCGCGGCGCGAAGCCCGTGATGTGGTCCCCGGTCGAGAAGACCGCTTTGGCCGAGGCAGAGGTCGAATATGAGGACGTCGTATCGACGCAGATCGACGTCGCGTTCGAGATCACGGACGCGCCGAACGCGCCCGAACTGGTCGGCGCGCATGCGGTGATCTGGACTACGACGCCGTGGACGATTCCGGTCAATCAGGCGCTGAGTTATGGGCCGGATATTGAATACGCTGTTGTCGAAGTTCGCTTCGAGAGTGGAAGCCGGGGCAGATACTTAATCAGCCCGGAGTTGTGGCGTCCGTTTCTTGCTCGTCTGCGAGCCAACAGTCCGTTGGGTCTGCCGCTGTTCGGCGACGAAGAGTTTTCAAGCATTGAAAACGTGACATGGCGGGGCAAGGGTTCGCAACTCGAAGGTGCGACCGCCCGTCACCCGATGCACGAACTCGGCGGCTTCTTTGAGAAGCCGCGCCCGTTCCTGCCGGGCGATTTCGTCACGACCGACGCCGGCACCGGCCTCGTTCACATGGCGCCTGACCACGGCGAGGACGACTTCCTGCTGTGCAAGCGATATGGCATCGATCCGGTCTTCGCGGTCGACGGCGCTGGCATGTACCGCGCCGACTGGGCGTGGCTCGGCGGTCAGGGCAGCGTGATCAACAAGAAGTTCGTGGCTGCGGATGGCCCGATCTGCACGGACCTGCGCGCGAAGGGCGCGTTGCTCGCGGCCAGCGACGATTTCCCGCATTCCTATCCGCACAGCTGGCGGTCCAAGGCGAAGGTCATCTTCCGCGCCACGCCGCAATGGTTCATCCCCATGGACCGCGATACGGCCGGTACCGGTCAGGCGCTGCCCGGCGCGGCCCTGTCCGGTCCAGAGGGATCGCCGACGAACGTCGATGTTCCGGCCTTCGAGGATACCGGCCCCGGCAACGGCGCGACGTTACGAGAGGTCGCGCTCGACGCGATCGCCCGCACGCGCTGGGTCCCGGCGCGCAGCGAAAACCGCATCCGCGCGATGGTCGAGGGGCGCCCGGATTGGGTGATCAGCCGCCAGCGCGCCTGGGGCGTGCCGATCGCATTGTACGTCAATCGCGCGACGGGCGAATATCTGAACGATCCTGCGGTGAACGCGCGCATTCTCGACGCATTCAGGGCCGGCGGCGCAGACGCGTGGTTCGCCGCCGATCACCAGCAGTTGCTCGGTGCCGATTATGATCTCGCCGAGTATGAGGTGATCAACGACATTCTCGACGTCTGGTTCGACAGCGGATCGACGCATGCCTTCGTGATCGAGGCGCGCTACGGCGAGGGCGTCCGCGCCAACCTGTATCTCGAAGGGTCCGACCAGCATCGCGGCTGGTTCCAGTCGTCATTGCTCGAATCGTCCGGAACGCGCGGGCGGGCACCGTATGACGCGGTCCTGACGCACGGTTTCGCGCTGGACGGGCAGGGGCGCAAGATGTCCAAATCTCTCGGCAACGTGGTCGATCCGCTCAAGATCATCCAGGAATCGGGTGCCGACATCCTGCGCATGTGGGTCGCGTCGACCGATTATTTCGACGACGTGAAGATCGGCAAGGAAGTGCTTGGCACGGCGGGCGATGCGTATCGCAAGCTGCGCAACACGTTCCGCTATCTGCTCGGCGCGCTGGACGGCTTTACCGATGCCGAAAAGGTCGCGGTGAAGCATATGCTCGATCTGGAGAAATACGTTCTCCACCGGCTGGGCATGATCGACGTCGAACTGCGTGCGGCGGCGACCGGATACGAGTTCAATCGCTACCTGCGCTTGCTGACCGATTTCGCGCAGGAGGACCTGTCGGCCTTCTTCTTCGATATCCGCAAGGATTCGCTCTATTGCGACGCGCCGGACGACATCAAACGCCGCTCGTATCGCACGGTGCTGGACATCCTGTTCCACGCACTGGTCCGCTACGCCGCGCCCATCCTCTGCTTCACCGCCGAGGAAACGTGGCAGGCGCGCTTTCCGAGCGAGGACGGATCGGTGCATTATCTCGAATGGCCGGAACTGCCCGCGCTACCGGGCGACGATGCCGTGTCGACGCAGTGGAGCGACGTCCGTGCCTTGCGTGTCCAGGTGACGGAAGCGATCGAGCCGCTCCGCCGCGAAAAGCGCGTCCGCTCCAGCCTCGAGGCGGAAGTGACCGTGCCGAATGCGATCCTGTCCGAGGAAGCATTGGCCGAACTGTTCATCGTCGCGAAAGTCTCGACCGCCGATGGCATCGGCGTGACCCCGACCGACTATCACAAATGCGGCCGCTGCTGGCGCCACCTTCCCGAGGTGGATACAGACGGCTTGCTCTGCGATCGCTGCACGAAAGTCGTCGCATGAGCGGCCTGCCACAAAACGGGATGCCGAAAGCCGGCGTGATCGCCGCCGTGTCGCTGTTCGTCGCGGATCAGGTGTCGAAGGCGATCGTCGTCGGGCCGCTCGGCATCGACCGGCTCGGCCAGTATCGCGAGATCGTGTCCTTCTTCGACCTGCGTTTTGTGCCGAACATCGGCATCTCGCTCGGGCTCCTTCAGGCGAACAGCGATACGACGCGCTGGGCCTTGGTCGCGCTGACCGCGGTGATCGCGATCGGTGTCGCGATCTGGATGACGCGCGAACGCAACCGCTACGATCAGATGGCGCTGGGCTTGGTTCTGGGCGGCGCGCTGGGCAATATCCTCGACCGGATCAGGTTCGGCTACGTCGTCGATTTCGCGGATTTCCACATCGGGAACTGGCGACCATTTCTGGTCTTCAATCTTGCCGACGCCGCGATTACGATCGGCGTCATCATCTTGCTGGTGCGCGCGCTTCTGATCCGCGATACAGACAAGACCAATTCAAGCGACGTGCAGGACGCCGGCAAGGCGCCAGTGGAGAATTCTAATGCGTAAATTCGTTATCGTCGCCACTGGCCTCGCGCTGGTCGCATCGCTCTCCGCCTGCGGCAAGCGTGGCTATGACCGCGCACGCCCGGACGAATTCGCCGTCGCGCGTCAGGCCCCGCTGGTCATCCCGCCCGATTTCTCGCTCGTCCCCCCACGCCCGGCGCGGCGGCGACGACGGCCGGCAACCCCAACGCGCAGGCGCTCGACGCGCTGTTCGGCGGCACCTCGGCGCGTAGCGCGTCCGAAACCGCAGTCGTCGATGCGGCCGGCGGCGATGCGACTGCGGACGGTATCCGTTCCGACGCCGGCGATCCGGGCACCGTCGTCGTCGATAAGGCCGGCACCACGCGCGACATCGTCGCCGCGCCGGAAGGCGACGGACAGGATGCGCGGGCAAGCGCGACGCCGAAGAACTGAACGGTTCGGGCGGACTGGCTCCGGTCTGTTCGGCTACCCAAATGTGTAGAGGGGCTGCCGGCGAGGCGGCCCCTTTTTCGTTGGGTTGGAATGGCCTCAGGCGTCCGATGTCGCCCGAGTTTCTGACACGGCCCTACTCACCCACCCGTTCGTTTCGAGCGAAGTCGAGAAACCGGCTAACGGGCCACCCCGAGTTTCTCGACTACGCTCGAAACGAACGGATGTATGTGAGTAGCACCGTCCGAAGGTCGCAAGCCTTACCCAAGGGCAGCCCCGAACCTTTCCAGTCCGGCCGCCAGATCCGCGATCAGGTCGTCCGGATCTTCCAGCCCGATCTGTAAACGAACGATCGGCCCAGCATCGGTCCGCCGCGTGACGCTGCGATACCGTTGCGGATCGACCGGTAGCGCAAGGCTTTCGAATCCGCCCCAGCTATAGCCGATGCCGAACAGCGCCAGCCCGTCGATCAACGCCGCGCGCTCGGCCTCTCCGCCGCCATTCAGCACGAACGAGAACAGCCCCGACGATCCCTTGAAATCGCGCACGAAAAACTCGTGGCCGGGGCAGGAGGGCAAAGCGGGATGCAACACGGTCGAGACCTGCGGCTGTTCCGCCAGCCAGCGAGCGATCTTCAGCGCGCTCGCCTCGTGCTGCTTCAACCGCACCGACATCGTGCGCAAGCCGCGCGATCCCAGCCAGCAATCGTCCGGACTCGCGACCTGCCCGAGTTGGAAGCTGGTATCCTGCAGGCGTCCGAAATGGCCGGGTGCCGCGGTGACGGAGCCCAGCATCACGTCCGAATGCCCGACGACATATTTGGTGCAGGCAAGGATCGTCAGGTCGACGCCCGACGCGATTGCCGAGAACAGCAGGGGGTGGCCCAGGTATTGTCGATCAGCGTGGTGACGCCGCGGGCCTTCGCGGCGGCGACGATCGCGGGCACGTCCTGCACCTCGAACGTCAGGCTGCCGGGGCTTTCCAGCAGGATCGCCCTGGTCTGGTCGCCGATCAAGTCGGCAATGCCCGCGCCGATCATCGGGTCGTAAAACCGCGTCCGGATGCCCATCCGCTTGAGCAGTCCGAGCGCTAGACCGCGCGTCGGATCATAGGCGCTGTCGGGCAGCAGTAATTCGTCGCCGGGCGACAGGACGGACAGCAATGCCGCCGCCACCGCCGCCACGCCCGAGCAATAGAGGAACGTGCCCTCAGCCCCCGGTTCCAGTTCGGTCAGCGGATCGGCGAGCGCCCACTGCGTCGGCGTGCCCTTGCGGCCGTAAAACAGACGGTGATGCGTGTTCGAGCCGCGCTCGCGCAGGCTCGCCACATCGTCATACAGGATCGTCGAGGCGCGCCATACCGGCGGGCTGACAATCCCCTGCGTCCATTCCGGACGCCGGCCCGCCGATACGACGCGTGTCGCGTCGCTGACGGGCCGGTCGCTATCGCGGCTCACGCCGCGCCGGTAGCCTTCGGCGTGTCGCTCGCGGCGCCCCATTCGGACCAGCTACCGTCATAGACGGCGGCTTCGTTGCCGAGCAGGTGCGCGCCGAACGCCAGCACCGACGCGGTGATGCCCGAACCGCAGGTCGTGACGAGCGGCTTGGCGACGTCGATCCCCGCGCCCTCGAATTCCGCCTTCAATGCGTCGCCCGTCTTGTACGTGCCGTCATCGTTGAACAACTGGCCGACCGGCAGGTTCTTCGAACCCGGAATGTGGCCGGCATGCGTCGCGGGGCGCGGATCGGGTTCCTCGCCGGTGAAGCGGGCAGCGGAACGGGCATCGACCACCTGCTCCGCCTTGCTGTCAATATTCGCCTTCAGCTGGTCCTTGGTGCGGACGCCCTTGTCGTCGGCCCAGACGGTGAAGTGGCGGTGGCGCAGCTGCTCCTTGCCGCTGGCGACGTCGCGCCCCTCGGCCTGCCATTTCGCGAAGCCGCCATCCAGGATCGCGACATCGTGCGCGCCGAATGTGCGGAGCATGAACCAGGCGCGCGCCGCCGTGTGATAGGGCGAGTTATCATACAGCACGATCCGGCTGCCATCGCCGAGCCCCAGCGACTGCATGCGGCTGGCGAACTTTTCGGGGGCGGGCAGCATCGACGGCAGATCGCTCGACGTATCGGCGATCTCGCCCAGATCCATGAACACCGCGCCTGGAATATGCGCCTTCTCATATTCGGCCGCGGCATCGCGGTCCCCGAAGCCGGCGAAATACGTCGCGTCCACGACGCGCAGGTCGTTTGCGCCCAATTCGCCTGCCAGCCATTCCGTCGTTACCAGCGAGTCCATGCCGTCTCTCCAAATTCCGTTCCCGCCTTCCCTAGCCAGTGCCGCACGTCCCGTCGAGTGAGGGCGTCGGCGGAAGATCGGGCTCGGGCACTGCCGCGACTGGAGCCGACCGGGCGCGTCGGTCCGGCGTCGGTTCCAATTATGCGCCGCATTTCCTAGATAGGCGCGCATGACCGTTCCAGACACAATGGCCCATCTGGGCAAGACCAGCGCGCTCCCCGCATCGCCCGAGGAAGCGATCCTCGATTACGTCCCCAATCCGCGGACCGGACGGCCCTATCTCGTGCGCTTCACCGCGCCCGAATTCACGTCGCTATGCCCGGTCACCGCACAACCCGATTTTGCGCATCTCGTGATCGATTACGCACCTGCAGCAACGATCGTCGAATCCAAGTCGCTCAAGCTGTTCCTTGGCAGCTTCCGAAACCACCAGGCATTTCACGAGGATTGCACCGTCGGAATAGGCGAACGCCTCTTTTCCGAGATGCAACCTCTATGGTTGCGGATCGGCGGATACTGGTATCCGCGCGGGGGCATTCCCATCGACGTCTTCTGGCAATCGGGAATGCCGCCGGAAGGACTTTGGCTGCCGCCGCAGGACGTTCCCGGCTACCGGGGACGTGGTTGATTTCAATCAATATTTCAAAATTTCATCGCAGCAACGATGCGAACTATCGAGATTCGCACGTTGCGCTGCAACATGATTGCAACCATATTCTCATGAAGCCGTTCGAGGGAGGCAGAGTCGGGGCTCCCAGCCCCCATTTCATGTTGAGGTAATTCGATGGCGCTCGCGACAGAAGTAGGTTCCGGCATCGATCACATCGCACTGATCGGCAATTTCCTGCCGCGCAAATGCGGCCTTGCAACATATACGACAGATACCTTCACCGCCTTGAAGGATCGGTTCCCGGAAATGCAGGTCGACGTCTATGCGATGGACGACCATCCCGGCCGATACGACTATCCCTCCGAAGTGACGATGAGCATCCCGGACAAGGATCGGACGGCCTATCTTTCCGCCGCCCGCGCGATCGAGGCGAGCGGTGCGAAGGCGATCTGGCTTCAGCACGAATACGGCATTTTCGGCGGTGCGGCGGGGGAGCTCATTCTCTCCCTGCTCGACCGCGTGTCGATCCCGGTCATCGTCACGCTGCACACGATCCTCGAAAAGCCGAGCGCCGATGAGCGTCGCGTGATGGAGGGCCTGCTGCGCCGGGCATCGCGCGTCATCGTCATGGCCGAGCGCGGTCGCGAGATTCTGGAGCGCGTCTATGGTGCGAGCGGCCGTTTGATCGTCATGATCCCGCATGGCGTTCCGGACCGTGCACTGGTGGACCCCGAAACGCTCAAATCGAAGTTCGGCTGGGAAGGCCGTAAGGTCGTCCTGACGTTCGGCCTTCTCGCCCCCAACAAGGGCATCGAGACTTTGATCGAGGCAATGCCCGCCATCGTCGCAGAACATCCCGACGTGCTTTACGCGGTGCTCGGTGCCACCCACCCGAACCTCGTTGCGCATGAGGGCGAGAAGTATCGTGATCGCCTGAAGACGTTGGCGGCGAACCTCGGCGTCGGCGCGAATGTCGAGTTCATCGACCAGTTCCTCGAGCATGAGGAACTGATCGATTATCTGCAGGGCGCGGACATCTACGCGACACCCTATAACAACCCGGCTCAGATCACGTCGGGCACGCTCAGCTACGCCGTCGGCGTCGGCAAGGCGGTGGTATCGACGCCGTACGTCCACGCGACCGAAATTCTCGCGGACGGGCACGGTGTGCTGGTCGATTTCGGCGACAGCGCGGCATTCGCCCGTGAGATCAATCTGTTGCTCGGAAGTGATCGCAACCGCCAGCGTCTGTCGCAGCGTGCGTATGATCGCGGCCGGACGATGATCTGGCCCGTTCTCGTCGAAACCGCGATGCGCGAGATCGTCGGGATGATCGCGTCCAAACCGCGCCGTCTGCCCAAGAGCAACACCGTCGCGGTCCTGAAGCCGGATTTTTCCGCGGTTGAACGCATGAGCGATTCGACCGGTATGTTGCAGCATTCGATCTATTCCATCCCCGACCGCCGTCACGGATATTGCATCGATGACAACGTCCGAGCGCTGATGCTGCTCACGCGGATGGACGATCTCGACGAAGTGACGCGCGACAAGTGGATGACGATCTATCAGTCGTTCATCCAATATGCGTGGAACCCGGACGTGCGCCGCTTCCGCAATTTCATGAATTTCGACCGCACATGGTGCGAGGAGTTCGGGTCGGAGGATTCGAACGGCCGCACGCTCTGGTCGCTCGGCGTTACGGCCCGCGATGCGAAGCAGGCGAAGCATCGCGATTGGGCGATGTCGATGTTCGACATGACGGCATCGCTCGCGCTCGATCTCGGCAGCCCCCGCGCGCACGCTTTTTGCATGCTCGGCGCCGCCGCTGTTCTCGATGCGCATCCGGGCCACGTCATGGCGCAACAGATCCTCGCCCGTTTCTCCGACGAACTGCTCGCCCTGCTTGCGGAAGCGCGCCGTCCGGAATGGGAATGGTTCGAAATCGTCCTGGCCTACGACAATGCCCGTCTGCCGGAAGCGATGATCCGCGCCGGCACGGCGTTGAAGCGCGCCGACCTGGTCAAGTCGGGCCTGGACACGCTCGACTGGATCATCGCCAAGCAGACTTCGCCCGAGGGACGCTTCCGCGCGGTCGGTACGGAAAGCTTCGGCCGCGTCTATGCGGATCCCTTGCCCTTCGACCAGCAGCCGCTGGAAGCGCAGGCGACCGTGGATGCGTGCGTCGCGGCCTATGATGCGACCGCCGACGTACGTTGGTTCGATGAAGCGAACCGGGCCTATCTCTGGTATCTCGGACAGAACGATCTCGACATGCCGCTGGCGACCATGTCGGACGGGGGCTGTTTCGACGGCCTGATGCCGACCGGTTTGAACCGGAATCAGGGCGCCGAGTCGATTCTGGCGCTGCAATTGGCCTCTTGCGCCATTTCTGGGCTTTCAAAGCGCGTCGAAAGCGTGGCAGGACCATCTAGCGCCGTCGCCTAGCCTCGCTACCGACGCCGCTACCGGGGCGTTGAAGCGAGGAAGTCTGTGTCAGAGCTGTTCCACCACGCATTGCGGCTTCATGCCGATCCTTCTCGCGTCGTCGTCCGCCCGTTCCATCTCGCATGGGCGGGCAACGGCGGCAGCAGAACCGAACGGCTGGTCCGCGAGGTGCTCGAGATGGACATCCAGCAGACCCGAGCGGAGCTGGAAGTCGTTCTGAAGGATTTCGAGGCGCGGCACTGGCAGACCCGCCGCGTATTCATGACGCGCTATGACGAGATAGAGGCGATGCTCGATCTCGACGGCAGCGAGATCGGCGACGAGAAGCGTCAGCTGATCGGCGCATATTTCTGCCACGAATATTCCTACGCTGCCGCCGCGTTGATGAACCCCAGCGCCACACCGCATTTCGACCAGTCGGGCATGCCGCCTGGATCGCTCCGTATACTCATGAGCCTGCGCGCGGTGGGCGAGGGACACATCTCGTCCGTCGCCTTCCGCGAAGGCATTATCACCGACCAGAACCAGCTGAAACTCGCGCCCGAGCCACCCTTCGCCACCGCCACCGACGCGGTCGGCAAGGAAGAGGACGAGCTCCCCGTCGGTCCGATCACCGTCTATCGCCACCGCGATTCCACGCTGTCGGGCACGGTGATCTTCCCGATCACCGCGGCGCAGTCGAAAGGGCTCGAGGATCTCCGCCTCGTCCAGTTCACGCATGAGGACGGCGCCGTCGAATGGCTTGGCACCTACACCGCCTACAACGGCTCGCAGATCCAGTCCGAACTGATGCGCACCAAGGATTTCCGCGCGTTCGATCTCGTCCCGATGTCCGGCCCGGCAAGCCGCAACAAGGGCATGGCGCTGTTCCCCAAGAAGGTGAACGGCAAGTATCTGATGATCGGCCGTCAGGACGGCGAAAACCTGTTCCTGCTCGAATCCGACACGCTGACGCATTGGGAAGAGGGCACGCGCCTGCTCGAACCCAAATATCCTTGGGAACTGGTCCAGATCGGCAATTGCGGCCCCCCATCGAACTGGAGGAAGGGTGGCTGCTGCTGACGCACGGCGTCGGCGCGATGCGCAAATATTCGATCGGCGCAGTCCTGCTCGACAAGAACGATCCGTCGAAGGTCATCGGCCGCACGATCCAGCCGATCCTCGCCGCCGCCGATCAGGACCGCGAGGGCTATGTCCCGAACGTCGTCTACACCTGCGGCGCGATCCGCCACGGTGACACCTTGTTCGTGCCGTATGGCGTGGCCGACAGTTCCGTCGCCTTCGCGTTCATCCCGATCAGCACGATGCTGGCGGAAATGGCACGCGAGTGATCGGTTGGGGTGGTGGATCACCCCGTGTCGAGGCAGCCGGTGTCGACGTCCTTGAGGTCGGCGACCTCACTCTAACCCGTTCGTGCTGAGCCTGTCGAAGCACCTGTACCGGTGGCCCGCCCTTTGACAATCTCAGGACGAACGGTGGGTTCGGGTCGGATCACGTAACCCGGCCTATATCAGTCTGCGGTCGTCACCCTGCCAGCTTGCGCGTCCGCGAATACAGCCAGCCGATCAGCGCCACGAACAACACCGGCGCGACATACAGCGCGACATGTTCGAAATCTGCGCCCACCACGGCCAACGGCGCATCGATGGCCGGCACCGGCCCGCTTCGGTTGACCCAGGCGACGATGCCGGCGAACGCCACCCCGAACAGGCTCTCGCCGACGATCAGCCCGGTCGCGGCCAGCACGCCCATCCGCTCCGCGAACTCCGGATTGCGCGACCGTTCTGCCCAGCGATTGTAGTAGTACCCGATCACCGCCCCGATCGGGATCAGCAATGTCAAGGACATCGGCAGATAGATGCCCATGCCGACCGCAAGCGGGGGCAGGCGCATCTTACCAGTGCGTCCAAGCATCTCGTCGACCGCGACGACCAATACGCCGATCAGCGCACCCGACCCGATCAGCGTCCAGTCCAGATCGCCGCCCAACACCCCCTTGGCCAGGCTGGAGATCAACGCTGCCTGGGGCGCCGACAGTGCGTTCGGCCCTGCACCGGGCATACCGACGAAACCCAACGTATCCTTCAACAGGTTCAGCACCAACGGGATCACCAGCGACCCGAAGACGACGCCCAGCACCAGGGCGACTTGCTGCTTCCACGGCGTCGCCCCCACCAGCTGCCCGGTCTTCAGATCCTGCAGATTGTCGTTCGATATCGTCGCCACCGAAAACACAATAGCGGTCGTGAACAATGCATAGGCGACCAGCGCATTGGCGCGCGACGGATCGGTACCGTGGCCAAACACCGCGACGAGCAGCAATGACGCGCCCAGCACCGCGAGGATGCCGACCCCCGATACGGGCGAATTCGACGCACCGATCAGGCCCGCCATATATCCGCACACCGCTGCGATCAGCACGCCGGCGATGAGGATGAAGACCAGTGTCCCGCCGATCACCGCGAACGGTGCTTCGTGCACCGGCCCACCGGCGGAGAAATTCCATAGCAGCCACGCGATCGGCGGCAGCGTCAGCAACACCGCACCCGCCACGATGCCGATCGGCAGGTCGCGTTCCGTCACGTCCAGCGTAGACCCCGCCGCGCGCGCCCGCGATGCCGCCATCGCCGACTTCAATCCGCCGAAGATCGGCCCGACGATGCGCAGCAACGACCAGATCGCCGCCACGCCGATCGTCCCCGCGCCGATGAAGCGCACCTGCCCACGGAACACGCCGCTGACGATCGTATCCAGCGGTTCGGTAAAGGCATTGCCCGCGGTCAGATACGGCACGAGCCCGACCCACGCGATCAGCAGCCCGACGAACATCGCCAGGCCCACCGATAGGCCAACCAGATGCCCCACGCCGATCAACGCCATGGAATAGCTGCCCGAAATCCCGCTCGCGCTGCCGCCGAAGCGGAAGTTCTTCGTCGCCTCCGCCACGACAAGCTTCATCGCGGCGAGCAGCGCATAGCCAGCCGACACGATCGATCCGAAGATGATCACGCGCAGCCCCTTGGCATTCTCGACATCGCCGCCCGCGGACTCCGTCCCCACCTTCAGCACTTCCGCCGCCGCGACGCCTTCGGGGTAGGGCAGGTCGGATCCGGTGACCAATGCCCGCCTGAGCGGTACGGAGAACATCACGCCCAGGATGCCGCCGACCATGCAGACGAACGCCGTCGTCCAGAACGGAAATCCGCTCCACCAGCCGACCAAGATCAGGCCCGGCAACACGAAGATGATCGCCGCCAGCGTGCCCGCTGCGCTCGCGATCGTCTGGACGATGTTGTTTTCCAGGATGTTCGAATTGGGCAGGAAACGCAGGATCGCCATCGAGATCACCGCCGCGGGGATCGACGTCGCGAAGGTCAGCCCGATCTTCAGTCCGAGATAGACGTTCGCCGCGGTGAACAGCACCGTGATCAACGCGCCGAGAACGACGCCCCGGATCGTAAGTTCGGCAAGCGGGTGTGCGCTGGCGGCGGGGGCGGATCGCGTATCGGTCATTACGCCACCGTTGCACGGCGGCGGGGTAGGGAACAGCCTCAATTCGCCGTTCCCCGCGCGTTCAGTCGCCCAGCCCGTCGTTCAGGAACGCCTCCGCCAACGCGCAATGCATCGCGACACCCTTGGCCATCACGCGCTCGTCGATCGTCATCTTCGTATTGTGCAGCGGCGGGTTGGTGTTGGGATCGGTGCCCTCCGGCGCCACGCCCACGAATGCCATCGCACCGGGTATGTCGCGCAGCACGTACGAGAAATCCTCGCCGCCCATCATCGGCGCGGGCATCGTGACATAGCTGCCGTCGCCGCCAAGCCGGACCGCGATGTCGCGGATCATCGCGACCGCGCGCGGATCGTTCTGCGTCACCGGATACCCCTCGTCGATGCGCAATTCGCCGACACAATTATGCGCCGCCGCGACATGCTCCACGATCCGCTGCAACCCGGCCTTCGCCTTGGTCCGCGTCGCGTTGGACAGCGTGCGCAGCGTGCCGATCATCTGCACCTCATCCGGCACGATATTGTAGGCGGAACCCGCCGTGATCTTCGTGATCGACAGGACGGCGGGGTCGGTAACCGCAATCTGCCGCGCGACGAAGGTCGACAATGCGGTGACGATCTCGCATGCCACCGGGATCGGGTCGATTCCGTCCTGCGGCATGGCGGCATGCGCGCCCGCGCCGCGCACCGTGATGTTGATCGCGTCGGTGGAGGCCAGCAGCGCCCCCGCACGGCTGACGAACACGCCGGATCGCATGTTGGGCGAAATGTGCAAGGCGAACGCCGCCTCCGGCTTCGGATCGGCGAGCAGCCCATCCTCGATCATGAAGCGTGCGCCGTGATACCCTTCCTCGCCCGGCTGGAACATGAACACGATCGTTCCCGGCAAATCGGCCGCCCGCGCGCACAGCGCCCGCGCCGCGCCGACCAGCATCGCGGTGTGCAGATCGTGCCCGCACGCATGCATCGCGCCCGGCACGGTGCTGGCGAAGGGCAGTCCGGTTTCCTCCTGCATCGGCAATGCGTCGTGGTCGCCCCGAAGAAGAACGGTCCGGCCATTATCCCGCCCACCGCGAAGGATGGCGACGAAGCCGGTCGTGGACGTGCTGTCCCGGATCTCCAGCGGCAGGCCGGCCAGCGCCGCCTTGATCTTGTCCGTCGTGCGCGGGCATTGCAGCCCGATTTCCGGATCGGCATGGATCGCGCGCCGCAATGCGACGGCATCGGCGAGTTGCGCTTCGCCGACGGCGGTCCAGTCGGTGCGGCTTTCTGCGGTGATGTCGTTCATAAGGCTCCGGGGGCTCGGTTTCTGCTGATGGTGCAAAGCTATACCCTGCGCCGCCCGGATGTAACCCTATGTCGGATCAGGATGACGGCGCCGTCACCGTCCCTTGAACAACCCGCCGAGAATGCCGCGGACGAGACCGCCGACGATTCCGGAGCCCGCGCTGCGCGATGATCCGAAAACCGCCTTGGATACTTCGTTGGCCACGGTTCGGCCGACCGCGGAGGACGCGCTCCGAGTGGCCGACGTGACGGCGCGATTCCACGGGCTGTTCGCGGCCTCGCGTTCGGCGGCCTTCTGCTGTTGCGCGGCCAGCTTCGCCTGGCGATCCGCCTCGCGCTGATCGGCGACGCGTTTCCGTTCCGCTTCCTTCGCGGCCACCGCATCCGCCTTCGCCTGCACCGCGGCGGCCTTGTCCGCCTCGGTCTTCGCCTTGGCTTCCGCGGCGGCGGCTGCTGCCTCGCTCGTCTTCGCGGCGAGGATTTCCTCGGCGGACTCGCGATCGATCAGCGTGTCGTATTTGCTGCCGATCGGATCGGTCTGGATCAGCACCCCGCGTTCGACCGCGGTGACGGGACCGACGCGCGAACGCGGTGCCTTGATCAGCGTGCGCTGGACGGGGGAGGGCGATCCGTCGGGCAGCAACAGCGACACCAAAGCCTCGCCGACCTTCAGTTCGGTGATCGCGGTCGCGACATCGATGTCGGGGTTGGCACGGAACGTCGTCGCGGCGGACTTCACCGCCGCCTGATCGCGCGGGGTAAAGGCGCGCAACGCATGCTGCACGCGGTTGCCGAGCTGGCCCGCGACCGTATCGGGAATGTCGATCGGGTTCTGCGTGATGAAATAGACCCCCACGCCCTTCGACCGGATCAGGCGAACCACCTGTTCGATCTTGTCGAGCAACGCCTTGGGGGCCTCGTCGAACAGCAGATGCGCCTCGTCGAAGAAGAAGCACAGGGTCGGCTTGTCGGGATCGCCGATCTCGGGGAGATGCTCGAACAACTCGCTCATCAGCCACAGCAGGAACGTCGAATACAGTTTGGGCGACGCCATCAGTTTGTCGGCGGCGAGGATGTTGACGATGCCGCGACCGGTATCGTCCACCCCGATAAAATCGTCCATGTCGAGCGCAGGCTCGCCGAAGAAATGGTCGCCGCCCTGGCTGCGCAATTGCAGCAGCGACCGCTGGATCGTGCCGAGGCTCACCTTGCTGACATTGCCGTACGTCGTGGTCAGTTCATCCGCACGCTCGCCGCAATGGACCAGCATCGACTGCAGATCGTCCAGGTCTAGGATCAGCAGTCCGTCCTTGTCGGCGACATGGAATGCGATGTTCAGCACGCCTTCCTGCACCTCGTTCAGATCGAGCAGCCGCGACAGCAGCAGCGGCCCCATCTCGCTGACGGTGGTGCGGATCGGATGGCCCTGTTCGCCGTACAGATCCCAGAATTGCACGGGATTGTCGCTATACGTCCAGTCGGTCTGCCCGATCTCCGCGGCGCGCGCGGCGAAGATGGCATGCGTCTTGGCAGTAGGGGAGCCGGCCATGGCCAGCCCAGACAGGTCGCCCTTCACGTCGGCGACGAAGCACGGCACGCCGCGTGCCGAAAAGCCCTCGATGATGCCTTGCAACGTTACCGTCTTACCGGTGCCGGTCGCGCCCGCGATCAGCCCGTGCCGGTTGGCGCGCTTGAGTTCCAGATTCTGGGGATCGACGCCGCCGGGGCCGCTGCCGATGAAGATAGGTCCGTCCGCCATAATTAATCCCCACGCTATACTTGACGTGGGTTATCGCGCGTTTGGCGAGGGAGGGAAACTAAAATGCGGGAGGGCGATCCGTCGCTCGACCGCCGGCCCGGCAAATGCATCGGGAGGGGCAAGCCCCTCCCGCGCACGATTACTTCTTGATCTTCAGCGGGATGAAGCCGCCTGCGCCACGTGGCCGCTGGACGAACACCAGCACCTGATCGCGACCGGCCGACTTGGCGGCGGCGATCGCCGATGCCACGTCGTTGGCAGTGCGCGTCGGCACCCGGTTGACCGAGACGATCACGTCGCCACGCTTCAGGCCCTTGGTCGCGGCGTCGCTCGACGGATCGACCGCCGCGACGACCACGCCCTGCACCGTTGCTTCCAGCTGAAGGCTGCGCGCGATCGCGGGCGTCAGCGGGACGACCTGCAGGCCAAGCGCGTTCGCGCCGGCTGCCTGGCCGCTCTGTTCGTCGTCGGTGTCTGGCAAGCCGTCATCGTCACCGCCGCCGTTCAGCGCCGCGAGTTGATCCTCGGTCGGACGCGTGCCGATCGTCGCATTCAGCGCCACCGGCTTGCCGTCGCGGATCACGTCCAGCTTGGCCGAGCTGCCCGGCGTCAGATTGGCGACCAGATAGCTGAGCGTCTGGTCGGGCGTGACGTCCTTGCCCGCGACGCGGACGACGACGTCGCCCTGCTTGAGCCCGGCCTTCGCCGCACCTTCGCCCGGCTCGACCCGCGAGACGATTTCGCCGCGATCCTTGGGAAGTCCCAGTGCCGCCGCGATATCCGCCGTCATCGGCTGGATACCGATTCCCAGATACCCGCGCTTGACCGCCACGCCCCTGCGCAGCGTATCGATCACCGGCTTGGCGTCCTCGGCGGGAATAGCGAAGCCGATGCCCACGCTCCCGCCGGTCGGCGAGATGATCTGGCTGTTGATGCCGATCACGTTGCCGTTCAGGTCGAACATCGGGCCGCCGGAATTGCCCTGGTTGATCGACGCATCCGTCTGGATGAAGCGGTCATAGGCGCCCGCAGCGCCGGTCGCGCGATGCAATGCGGAGACGATACCTGCGGTGACGGTCGAACCCAGCCCGAACGGATTGCCGATCGCCAGCACCCAGTCGCCGACGCGCGCCGACGCCGACTCACCGAACTTCACGAACGGCAAATTGGCACCGTCGATCTTCAGCAGCGCCAGATCGGATGCAGGATCGCGGCCGATCAGCTTGGCGGTATATTCCTTGCGATCGATCATGATCACCTTGATCGATTCGACCGTCGCGCCCTTCGCGCCCGGCGCGATGACGTGGTTGTTCGTCACGACATAACCGTCGGGCGAGATGATGAAGCCCGACCCCAGCGAACTGGCCTCGCGCGTCACCGGGCCGCCCTGGCCGCCGTTCATCTGGCCGAACAATTCACCCAGCGGCGTGCCCTGGAACGGGTTGGGCTGCGCCTGTTGCGTGATCTTCTGCGTGGTGGAGATGTTGACCACCGCCGGCTGCAGCTTCGCCACCATGTCGGCGAAGCTCATCGGAGCTCCCGGCTTGGGTGCGGCGGCCTGGATCGTGCCGGGTTCGTTCTGGGCGACCTGCGCGGACGCGGTCGGGTTGTAGATCATCGTCGCGGCGGTGCCGCTCAGGAGCAGTGCACCGGTGATAGCGTAAGCATAACGCACGTGGGTCATTTCCTCTCGACTGCCGGATGGCAACATCCGGACCTTTCGCCGGTGGTTGCTGAACGGAGATTGAATGTGAACGGACCGACAGCTTGCCGATTATCGACCACGGCCCTGGAATTCACGTAGGTAGGCATTGTTCGGGGACAAGACCAACGAAGTATTCCCACGCGGCTTGCCGTCGTTATTTGCCCCGAACGTATAACGATAGGACTGCATAGCGCGGTAGAAGTCGTAAAAATCCGCATCCTTGTTGAACGCCTCGGCATAAATCTTCGCCGCACCCGCATCCGCTTCGGCGCGGATGATCTGCGCCTGTTGCTGGCCGCGCGCGGTGATCGTCGCCGATTCCTGCTGACGCGCCGTCCGCATGCGCTGCAACGCGCTTTCCAGCGGGCTGCCGTCCGGAAGATCCGCACGCTTGATCCGCACGTCGACGATCTGCACGCCGTACTGGCTCGCCTGACGCTGCAATCCCGCCTGGATATTATCCATCACCTGACCACGTTCCGGGCTCAGCAGTGCCGCGAACGGCCGCTTGCCGAGTTCGTTACGTAGCGCCGAGCCGAGCAGCGGGCTGAGCTGCGCGATGATGCGTTCCTCGGTATTGCTCGTGCTGCCGGTGGAGACGACCGCCTTCAGCGGATCGACCACCCGGAACCGCGCGAACGCATCGACCGACAGACGCAGCTGATCGGTCGAGAGAACCTGCGTATCGCCCTGTTCGACATCGAGGATGCGCTTGTCGACCCAGACCAGACGATCCGCGAACGGCAGGCGGAATACGACGCCCGCGCCAGTCCGCCCGAACGGCTGGTTCGGCTGCCAGCGATTGACCGTGCGATACGGCTGTTCGAAGCGCAGCACGACGACCTGCTTGGTTTCCGGAACGATGCTGATCGTGCTGGCGATCAGGATCAGGACCAGCAGCGCGATGGCGACCGCGACGATCGGATTGCGGGGAAAGGCGTTCACTGGGCGGCTCCCGTCGTCGGCGCGGGCGTCGGCTTGGCCGGGGCAGGGGCGGGCGCCGCGTCGGGCAGGCTGCGCGCAGCCCCCGGCAGCGGCAGATACGGCACCACGCCGGGCGCTTCCACGATCGTCTTGTCGCTCTTGGCCAGCACGGCCTCCATCGTCTCGTAATACATACGGCGGCGAGTCACTTCGGGGGCCAGGCGATACTGTTCGTACACCTTGTCGAACGACGTCGCTTCACCCTGTGCGAAGGCCAACGTCTGCTGCGCATAACCGCGCGCAAGGTTGATGTTGCTCTGTGCCGCCTGTTGCGCGGCGGACACCGCCTTGAAGTCGTCGATCACCGCGTTCGGCGCCTGCGACTGGCGGATCGCGACACCGCGGATGCGGACGCCGGAATTATAGCTGTCGAGCACTTCCTGCATCAGCTGCTGGACACGCGCCTCCACCACGCCGCGCCCGGAACCGATCGCATCGTCCAGCGGCGTCGTCGCGATCACCGCGCGCATCGCGCTCTCGGCGGTCGCACGCACGGTTTCCTTCGGATCGGCGATCTGGAACACGAAATCCTGCGGGTTCGAAATGTCCCAGCGCACCGAATAAGCGAGATCGATGATGTTCTGGTCTGCGGTCAGGACCAGATTCTCGCCACCCGAACCACTCGGGAAATCGTCGGTCTGGATGTTCTGGACGTCCACCTTGAACACGTTCGCGAACGGCGCGGGGAGGGTCAGGCGGATACCCGGTTCCAGCGTACCCGAATACCGGCCCAGGCTGGTCACGACGCCGCGCTGCTGCGGCCCGATCTGCCACACGCTGGTCAGCAGTATCCACGCCAGCAGGATCAGACCCGCACCGATCAGCCACAGGTTCCGCGCGCCGGGCGTGCCGGGCATGCCGGAAAAACCGCCGCCACCGCCGCCGCCGTCGGTTCCGCGCGCACGACGCAGGAATTCGTCGAGTGCGGTCGGCTTGCTGCCCCGCGCGCCGCCGGGCGGAACCGCCCACGGATTGCGCGGCCCACCGCCGTCGCCGCCGGTGTTGTTGCTACCGCCATTGCCATTACCCCAGGGGCTTTTCGGCGCATCGGAGAAGTGGATATTGAAGCGCTGGAGCCAGCCGGTAAGGATCGTCATGCAGTCTTTATAGGGGTGCGTGTTTACGAAAAACAGTGGCAAGCACCCTTAACGGTCCTATCTGCGCGGCGATGGCACAGAATATTACAATCGCCGATGCTCTTGAACGCATTGCAGGAACCCGCGCGACCGTACGGATGGACGATGACCGCGCGAGCATCATCCTCGACGTCACCGGGTTGGACGAGCCGCAACGTGAAGCACTGGAAGCCGATGTCCGCACCGCCGCGCTCGCCGTTCCGGGCGTCGCGACCGTCCGCGTCGCGCAGACGAGCCAGCGCACCACGCGCCGGATCGTCGCGGTGGCGAGCGGGAAGGGCGGGGTCGGCAAATCCACCGTCTCGACCAATCTCGCACTCGGTCTGCACGCGCTCGGACGGCGCGTCGGGCTGGTCGATGCTGACATTTACGGCCCGTCCCAGCCGATGCTGATGGGTGTGGAAGGCACGAAGCCGACCGCGCACGACAAGCAGTTGCAACCCGTCTCGACGCCATACGGCGTGCCGATCCTGTCGATGGGGCAATTGGTCGCCGCGGATCAGGCGGTCGCGTGGCGCGGGCCGATGGCGGCGGGGGCGCTCGGCCAGATGCTCGATGCCAATTGGAGCAACCAGGACGTGATCGTGGTCGATCTGCCGCCCGGCACCGGCGACGTGCAGTTGACGATGGTGCAGAAACACCGTCCGGCGGGCGCGGTGATCGTCTCCACCCCGCAGGACCTGTCGCTGATCGATGCGAAGCGCGCGATCGACTTCTTCGTCAAGGCCGGCGTACCGATCATCGGGCTGGTCGAGAATATGGCCGGCTATGCCTGTCCGCATTGCGGCGAGATATCGGACCCGTTCGGCAATGGCGGAGCCGAGGCGGCGGCCGGCGTGCTGGGCATCCCGTTCCTTGGCCGCATTCCGCTAGACATCGCGATTCGGATGGCCTCGGATGCGGGCGTCCCCCCGGTGTCGGGGAACGGGGCGGAAGCGACTGCGTTCAGGCAAGTGGCGGCCAAGGTGGACACGTGGCTGGGCTGATGCCCGCGCTCCCGCCGGACCGATAGGAGATTTCACGATGCCCCTGACATCCGACGCAGAGATCAAGACGCTGCTCGAAAACGCCCGCACCATCGCGATGGTCGGCGCATCGGACCGCCCCGACCGCCCATCCTACCGCGTGATGCAGGCGCTGCAGGACCACGGCTACCGCGTCATCCCGGTCAATCCGCAGATCACCGGCGAACATATTCACGGCGAATTCGTCTTCCGCGATCTCGAACAACTCGGCGACCCGATCGATATCGTCGATATCTTCCGCAATTCGGCAGCGGCGGGCGACGCGGTCGATCAGGCGATCGCAGCCGGCGCGAAGGCGGTCTGGATGCAGCTCGGCGTCGTCAACGAGGATGCGGCGGCACGAGCCGAGGCGGCGGGCCTGCAGGTCGTGATGAACCGCTGCCCGGCGATCGACATCCCGGCGCTCGGCGTCGCTAGGGTTCCGGCCGACGCCTGAATCTCGCCACGATTGCCGCGCATCCTCCGGTCATGCTAATGGCGATCCTTCTGGCGCAAGCCGCAACGGCATCCGGCGCCGACAACCCCAAGGGCGAGTCCTGGTCGATCCTGGAGCCGGTCGGAAACGAGCCGTGCCGTCCGGCAAGCTCCACCGTCGAAAAGGACCAGGACATCATCGTCTGCGGCCAGCCCCTGCCGTCGCAGACCTTGCCCTATCCGAACGAGGTGATCCCCAAAGGGCCAAAGCCGTCAAATCCCGACATGCGCGCGACCACCGCGATGAACGCGGAAAACGCGCCCTGCACCACGCAGATGAGGGGGTGCACGGTCGGTTTCGGCCCACCCATCGTGCCGATCATCGCCGGCGCGGTCGATCTCGCCAAACGGGCCTTCGCGAAGAAACCGGATAAGACTGGCCGCGTACCGATCGATCTCGACGCGCCGATGCCGGCCAGCGTGATCCTGCCCTGACGCCGCGACGCTCTATGCGGCCTGATCGATGCCGCTCAAGCCAACGCCGCTTAGCCCACCGCTGACAAGCCGCCGATAAGAGCACATTCTGCACCCATCCTTAGGTCCGTTCGGACAATCCATTCGCCCCTCCGTTCGTTTCGAGCGCAGCGTCCATCTCCCGGCCCGTTCGAACAATCCATCCTGATCCGTTCGTTTCGAGCGAAGTCGAGAAACAGGCCCGGCGGGCACGCGGAACAGCTTTTTTGACTACGCTCGAAACGAACGGAAAAGGTGGGGCAATCTCAGGCTCACAGCCAGCGACCCCGATCCTACCCCAGAATATGCATCCATACCGGCTGGCCCAGCAGGCTCTGCGATCCGCGCAGCTTCTCCAGCGCCTGCGCGACGGAGCGTTCCGGCCCCTCATGCGTCACGATCGCGACCAGCACGCTGCCATCCTCGCTGCCCGATCCGCGCTGGATCAGGCTTTCGATCGACACGCCCGCGTCGCGCATCGCTGCGGCGATCTCCGCCAGCACGCCGACCTTGTCCGCCACGGTGAAGCGGACGTACGCACGGCCGCGGCGCTCGCCCGCGTCGGCGGGTTTCTGCTCGACTAGCAGAATCGGCCGGCATCGCGAAGGCGGGGCCATATTCCCCACGCGCAATGTCGATCAGGTCCGCGACGACGGCGGATGCGGTCGGCCCGTCACCGGCACCCGCCCCCTGGAACAGCAGGCGGCCGACGAAATTCCCTTCCGCCACCACCGCGTTAGTCGCGCCGGTGACATGCGCCAGCGGATGGCTGACGGGGACGAGATGCGGATGCACGCGCTGGAACAATCCGTGCGGGCCATCCTCCGCGATGCCGAGCAGGCGGATGCGATAGCCGAGCGCCGCCGCCTCCGCGATATCCGCTGCGATTACGTGGCGGATGCCGTTCGCGACCACGCCGCCGAAAGCCGGTTGCGTACCGAACGAGATGCTCGACAGGATCGCAAGCTTGTGTGCCGCATCGATGCCGTCGATGTCGAACGTCGGGTCGGATTCGGCATAGCCCAGCGCCTGCGCCTCGCTCAGCACTTCCGCAAAATCGCGGCCTTCCGCTTCCATTTTCGACAGGATGAAATTGCACGTGCCGTTCAGGATGCCGTAGACCCGCGCGATCTCGTTCGCCGCGGCGCCTTCGCGCAGCCCCTTGATCACGGGAATGCCGCCCGCCACCGCCGCCTCGAACTTCAGCGCCGCTTTGGACTCTTCCGCCGTGCGCGCGAGTTCCAGCCCGTGATGCGCGATCATCGCCTTGTTCGCGCTGACGAACCCCTTGCCCGACTTCAACGTCGCGCGCGCCAGCGTCAGGGCAGGGCCATCCGATCCACCGATCAGTTCGACCACGACATCGGCTTGCGCATGGCTCGCCAGCGCGCTCGTGTCGTCGACCCATTCGAAACGCGACAGGTCAACGCCGCGATCCTTCGACCGGTCGCGCGCGGACACCGCGACGATCTCGATTGGCCTACCCGCGCGACGCGCGATCAGCGCGGCATTGGCATCCAGCAAGCGAACGACGCCGCCGCCGACCGTGCCCAGACCGGCAAGCGCGATGCGTAAAGGTGTTGTCATGGCCATACCCCCGAATTCAAGCCGATGCCCTAAGCGAGGCAGCCCACCCCTGAAAAGCCCCTCCCCTTCAGGGGAGGGGTTGGGGTGGGGCAGTTCCGCAAGCGTGAAGCTCCGCTACTTTTTCACCAGCCCGATCTCGACCAGCCGTTCGTGCAGATAATCGTGCGCAGTGATCGGCTCGGGATAGCGGTTGGGATTGTCCGGCGTGATGCACGACGGCAGCGTCTCGATCAGGAAATCGGGTGCGGGATGCAGGAAGAACGGCATCGAATAGCGCGAATGTCCGCGGCGTTCCGGCGGCGGGTTGACGACGCGGTGCGTAGTCGATGGCAGGACGTGATTGGTCAGCCGTTGCAGCATGTCGCCGACATTGACGACCATCGCACCTTCCGGCGGCTTGATCGGCAACCACATGCCGTCGCTGCCGAGCAGTTCCAGTCCCGCCTCTTCCGCACCCAGCAGCAGCGTGATCAGGTTGATGTCCTCATGCGCGCCCGCCCGCACGCCCTCGGCATCCACGGGAATCGGCGGATAATGGAGCAGCCGCAGGATCGAATTGCCGTCCTTCACCGCCGGGTCGAACCAGTGTGCGTCCAGCTTCAGATGCCGTGCGATCGCCGACAACAGCCGGTCGCCCGCCGTATCGAACGCCGCGAACAATTCCTCGAACACCGGGCGGAACCCCTCTGGCCGCGAAGGCCAGATGTTGGGCGGCATCACGTCGGAATATCTATGCCCCTCGGGCAGGCCGCGCCCGACATGCCAGAATTCCTTCAGATCGACCGCGCTCGCGCCCTTGGCGATTTCGGTCTTGAACGGCGTATAGCCCCGCTGCCCGCCGCCGGCGGCGGTGTAGTAGCTGCGCTTCTCCTCATCCGGCAGCGCGAACAGCTCCTTCGTTTCTTCCCAGGCCCGCGCGATCAGATCATCGGAAATACCGTGATCGGAGACCACCGCAAACCCGAACCGCTCGAACGATCCGCCCAGCGCCGCGGCGAAGGCGGCCGGGTCGGCGGCCTCGTCCTTCAACGATAAAGCGGGAACCTGGGCGGCTGGTGTGTCGAGCATCTTACATGATCCGTTTCGAAATGATGACGCAGCATATCGTCTCGACGGCGCTACGAACAGAGCGGCGTTAGCGACGCATGCGGAACGGAAATATGTCGATCAATCGATCCGGTCGAGGCAGTCCAGCAGCGACATCCAATCGTCCGGCAGCTCGTCTCGCCCGTCATAGGCGCAATGCAGCGCGCCGGACACGACGTCCCCGGCATAAGGCGTCGCGACAAGCACTGAGCCCTCCGCGGCGTCGTATGTCGATATGGTTTGGCCGTGAGACATCATGCACGTTAAAACGGCCGAAAAGGCCATTTGTTGCTTGCCAACCGGCAGCGGGAGCGCCGATGCAATGCTTCGTCGCATGAACAGCCGCTCGCCAGACCCCCGGATCATCGAAGCCCTCGCACGGGCGCGGGCGGAATCGCCGTTCCTGGCGATGGCATTGGGCCGCGAAACCGATCTCGCCGCCGACCTCGAAGCCGGCCACCTTCCGCCGTTCGACCTGCCCCTCCCGATCGCGGACGATCAGCCTGTATCCCGCACGTTGCGGCTCGCGCGACGCCGTATTTCGGTACTGGTGGCGATCGGCGATCTCGCCGGGCTGCTCGATCTGACCGCGGTCACCCGCGCGCTCAGCGACTTTGCCGACCGCGCGCTCGATCTCGCGATCCGCACCGCGATCGAGGAACGCACGCCGGGTGCCGAGCCCGTCGGCTTCACCGCGATCGCACTCGGCAAGCAGGGCAGCCACGAACTCAATTACTCGTCGGACATCGATCCGATCCTCTTGTTCGATCCGTTGACCTTGCCCCGCCGCCCGCGCGAGGATGCGCAGGAAGCGGCGATACGCATCGGCAAGCGCGTCGTCGAACTGCTCCAGGCGCGCGACGGCGACGGCTATGTCCTGCGCGTCGACCTGCGCCTGCGCCCGTCTCCGGAAGCCACGCCGCTCGCGCTGCCGATCGACGCCGCGATCGGCTATTACGAATCGCAGGCGCTGCCGTGGGAGCGCGCCGCCTTCATCCGCGCCCGCGCCGCCGCCGGTGATGTCGCGCTCGGGCGGCGTTTCCTCGACACGATCCGCCCGTTCGTCTGGCGCCGCGCGCTCGATTTCGGCGCGATCGGCGAAATCCGCGGCATCTCGCGCCGCATCCGGGATCATCACGCGCAGGGCCAGGCGTTCGGCCCCGGCTTCGATCTCAAGCGCGGGCGCGGCGGCATCCGCGAAGTCGAGTTCTTCGCGCAGATCCATCAGTTGATCCACGGCGGCCGCGATCCCGCCCTGCGCGCCCCGGCCACTCGCGACGCACTGTCGGCGCTCGCCGGCGCCGGATGGATCGGCGCGGACGAAGCAAGGGCGATGGCCGACAGCTACACGATCATGCGCACGATCGAACACCGCGTGCAGATGATCGACGACCGCCAGACGCATCGCCTGCCGACCGGTCCGGCGCTGGACGGCGTCGCGCGGTTGCACGGCCTGCCGGACGGGCCCGCCTTGCTCGATCTGTTGCGCCCGCACGTCGCCGGCACCGCCCGCATCTACGATCTCGATCGAACCTGGCGAAACCGACGGGCTGTCGCACGATGCCGCGCGGCTGGCCGATCAGCTCGCCGCTGCCGGATTTGCCGACACGACCGGCGCGGTACAGCGGATCGAACAGTGGCGCGCGGGCTCCTATGCCGCGTTGCGCAGCCCGGCGGCGTTGCAGGCGCTGGAGGCGGTGCTGCCCGGCCTGATCGACGCGCTCGGCACCGCGCCCGATCCGCACGCCGCGATCCTGCGGCTGGACGCGATGCTCGCGCGCCTGCCCAGCGCGATCAACTTCCTGCGCCTGCTTGAGGCGCGCCCCGCGCTCGCGCGGTTGCTCGGCGCGATCCTCAGCCATGCCGAGCCGTTGGCGGACGCACTCGGCCGCCGCGCCGAACTGCTCGACGGCCTGATCGACGCGACCGCGCTGGAGGCGGTCGGATCGATCGACGCGCTCGCCGCCGAAATGGGGGAGGGGGCGGACTATCAGGCGCGGCTCGATCACGTGCGCAAGGTCGTTGGCGAAAAGCGCTTCGCCCTGGGCGCGCAGATCGTTGCCGGCGTCTCCGATCCGCTAGACGTATCGGCCGGCTATGCGCGCGTGGCGGAGGCGGCGATCCGCGTGCTGGCCGAGGCGACGGTCGCCGAATTCGCATCGAAACACGGGCGTGTGGCGGACAGCGAACTCGTCGTGCTGGCACTTGGACGGATGGGCGGGGGCGCCCTGACGCACGCTTCCGATCTCGACCTGATCTATCTCTTCACCGGCGATTTCGCTGCGGAGTCCGACGGCGAAAAACGCCTCGGTGCAGTGCTATACTATAACCGCCTCGCACAGCGCCTGACGGGCGCGCTGTCCGTCGCCACCGCCTCCGGTCCGCTGTACGAGGTCGATACCCGCCTCCGCCCATCGGGCACGCAGGGGCCGCTCGCCGTCTCGCTCGACGGTTTCGCGCGGTATCAGCGGGAAAGCGCATGGACGTGGGAGCATATGGCCTTGACGCGGGCACGCCCCGTTTTCGGCTCCACATCGGCGCGCGCGGAAACGATCCGCGTGATCGACGCGGTACTGAACGGCGACCGTCCGGAGCGCGACCTGATTGCCGACGGCACCAAGATGCGCGCCGACATGGCCGCGCACAAGCCGCCCGCCGGTCCGCTGGATGCCAAGCTGTCCCCCGGTGGACTGGTCGATCTCGAATTCGCCACGCATCTCGCGCAGCTCACGCATCGCACCGGCTTCGACCCTAATCTGGGTCGTGCGATCGACGCGTTGATCGCCGCCGGGCATGCGCCGCCGGACATGCGGGCCTGCCACGACCTGCTCACACGATTGATCGTGACCCTCAGGCTCGTCGCCCCCGACGCGCAGGTGCCCGAACGGACCACGCAGGCGCTGGTCGCGCGTGCCGTCGGGCTTCCCGACTGGCCCGCGACGCTTGCCGCGTTCGACCGCACACGGCAGGAGGTTATGCAATTCTGGGCGGATGTCGGAGGTGGCGATGACGATCGAAACGGGTGATACGATGCCGGACGTCACGCTCGTCCGACCGGACGGGACGGACCTCGCGCTGCGCACGTTCATCGGCAAGCCGCTGGTGCTGTATTTCTATCCGAAGGACGACACGCCGGGCTGCACCAAGGAAGCGCAGGAATTCGGTGCGCTCTATCCGGAGTTCCGGGCACTTGGGTTCGAACTGCTCGGCGTATCGAAGGACACGCCAGCCAAGCATGTGAAATTCGCCGCGAAATACGATCTCGCCGTACCGCTCGCCAGCGATATGGACGGCACGGTGACGGAGGCGTTCGGCGTCTGGGGCGAGAAGCAATTGTACGGGAAGACCTATATGGGCATCGACCGGTCGACATGGCTGTTCGATGCCGCCGGAACGCTCGTCCGGTCGTGGCGCAAGGTGAAGGTGCCGGGTCACGCCGCGGCCGTTCTGGACGTCGCGCGCGCATCCGCCTGACGCGCGATTAACCACCGCGAACGTCGCAAATCGGTCGAACGAAACGACCGATCCTGCCCATGAAGATTTTGCGGCGCATCATGAAGTTCGCGAAACGTTCACCCACGATTTAACGACTCACCGCTTAAGTCCTGCGGTTGGCCGCTCATTCCAACCGACAGGGTTGTTAGTTAACTACTTCGCGGGTCAGAAAGGCTGCGTCAGAACGCGGAGGGGCTGCGATCTCGACACTTCAAGGTTCGGATGCCGGATATTCCGGTGTCCCTAGCAAGATCGCCGGGGATTAATGACCAAGATTTCTATCGCGGATACCGCGGAAAATGCCGCTGGTACGTTCGCGCAAGGCCGGGCCTGGTTCACCGCCCGGAACATGATCGCAGCCGTCACAATGAGCGTATCGGCTTGCGGCGTTGCCCATGCCGTCCCCAACGCCCCGGCAGGCGCTGCAGCCTCCACCGGCATCGTCGCAGCGAAGACCGTCGCGGTGGGTGGTCCGTTCGAAGCCGCCGACAGCAACGAAGCCAGCATCGATCTTCAGGCCGACCAGCAGTTCCGCTCGCTGTTCATGACCTGGAAGAAACTCGACACGCTCGAACAGACCGTCATCGCCATTCCGTCGGCACAGCCGGTGGAACGGCTCAGCTTCACCAGCAATTACGGCGTCCGCTCCGATCCGTTCCGCGGCACCGCTGCAATGCACGCCGGCGTGGATATCCCCGGTCCCGTCGGTACCCCGATCTATGCGACGGCCGACGGCTATGTCGATCGCGCCGAGCGTTCGGGCGGCTATGGCAATCTGGTCGAGATCGATCACGGCAAGGGTATCCAGACGCGCCACTGCCATCTGTCCAAGATCCTCGTCGCACCCTTCACGCGCGTGAAGCGCGGCCAGTTGATCGCATTGATGGGCTCGACCGGCCGTTCGACCGGCCCGCACCTCCATTACGAAGTCCGCATCGACGGTCACGCGGTCAATCCGATCCCATTCCTGCAGACCGCCGATTATCTGAACAACACGCAGAACGGCGTGAAGATGACCCCGGTCGCAATGGGCGGTCCGGCGGTCGCTTCCGCTGACTGATCGTCAGGGATCGGCCCCGGTTGCCGATCCCCGCGCGACGGCCTATCTCCACCCTATGGCCACCATCGCTCCCGCTCCCGTATCGCTGACCCCGTCCGCTGCCGCTCGCGTCGCGGCGATTGCCGAGCGGCAGGGCAAGCCCGCCATTCTGCGTCTTGCTGTCGATGGCGGCGGCTGCTCCGGCTTCCAGTACAAGTTCGAGCTCGCCGACACGGTCGCGGATGACGATGTCGTCGCGGAAACCGGGGCGGTAAGATTGGTTGTCGATTCGATCAGCCTCGATCTCGTTCGCGGCTGTGCCGTCGATTACGTCGGATCGCTCGGCGGCGCGGCGTTTCGCGTGGAAAATCCCAACGCCGCGTCCGGTTGCGGCTGCGGCTCCAGCTTTTCGGTCTGATCGCGCCGCTACGTGAAGATCGTCACCTACAACATCAACGGTATCAAGGCGCGGCTGCCGCGTCTGGTCGAGTATCTTGCCGAGCAGCAACCCGATGTGGTGTGCCTGCAGGAATTGAAGACCAGCGACGAAACCTTCCCCGAAGCGGACATCCGCGCCGCGGGCTATGGCGCGGTCTGGCACGGACAGAAAAGCTGGAACGGCGTGGCCGTGCTTGCCAAGGGCGCCGACCCGGTCGAGCGCAAGCGCGGTCTGGACGGCGAACCGGAGGACGAACATAGCCGCTATCTGGAATGCGACATCGACGGCACCGTCGTCGCCTCCATCTATCTGCCCAACGGCAATCCGCAGCCGGGTCCGAAGTTCGATTACAAATTGCGCTGGATCGATCGGCTTGCCGATCGTGCCCGCGTCCTGCTCGCGGAGGAAAAGCCCGTCGTGCTGGCGGGTGATTACAACGTCATCCCGAACGACGATGATACGTTTTCGGTCCGCGCCATGTCCGACGATGCACTGATGCAGCCCGAAAGCCGCGAAGGGTTTCGTCGTCTCGTCGCACAGGGTTGGACCGATGCCTTGCGCACGCGCTACCCGAAGGGCGGGGTGTGGACGTTCTGGGATTATCAGGCGGGTGCGTGGCAGCGGGATGCCGGGTTCCGCATCGATCATCTGCTCCTGTCGCCCGTCGCCGCCGATCGGCTGGCCGACGCCGGTGTCGACAAGGACTATCGCGGTCGCGAAAAGGCCAGCGACCATGCCCCCACCTGGGTCAAACTGCGCTCGTAAGGACATGAACATGCGTTGGATGCTGGCCGGACTTCTCATCGCCTCGGCCACGCCCGCGCTGGCGCAGGATCGGGATTACTGCCCCAATCGATCCGGGCTGGGCACGCCCGCCTGCACGATTGCGCCGGGCCATGTCTCGGTCGAAACTGCGCTCGGCGACTGGACCCGCGACGACAATTCCGATCAGCGCAGCGATACCGTCCTGATCGGCGACACCCTGGTGCGGATCGGCGTCGGTAACGCGGTGGAATTGCAGGCGGGGTTCACGCCGTTCGGCCATATGCGGTCGCGGGACAAGGCCAGCGGCGATGTGGATCGCGCCAACCGCGTCGGCGATGCGCTGTTGGGGGCCAAGCTCAATCTGCGCAATCCGGACGGCAATGGCCTGTCCGTCGCGCTACAGCCGTTCGCGACGCTTCCGGTCGGCCGCCAGCCGGTCGGGGCAGGGGATTGGGGCGCGGGCATGCTCGTGCCCGTCACCTACGATCTGAACGACGCGCTCAATCTGGAGGCCACGTCGGAGGTCGATGCTGCCGTCGATCAGGACGGGCACGGCCGCCACTTGGCCTATAGCGAGACCGCCGGCCTCGCCTGGGCGCTCAGCAAGACGCTGACCGCCACCGCCGAACTTCAGGTTTCGCGTGACGACGATCCGACCGGTGGGACGACGCAGGCACTCGCCGGGCTGTCGCTCGCCTCGATGGTCGGCAAGACGCTGCAATTCGATGCGGGCGCGAATGCCGGACTGAACCACAATTCGCCCGATCTCGAACTTTATCTCGGCGTGTCGAAGCACTTCTGAAAAATTTCCCGAACGTTGGCGTCCAGTCCTCGATCTTCGCACGCCACACGCCCTTTCCGGCGGTCAAAATCGGCTAAGCCATTGATCTAGCACGGTTCAGGTGTTTGGCATGACTAATGCACTAACACGGTTACGACCGGCATGAAGCCGGATCGATCGATGGAGGACACCATGATCAAGACCGCCGCTTTCGCCCTGACCGCCGCCCTGATGAGCGTCGCCCCCGCCGCCTTTGCAGAACCCGCCAAGACCGCGCCGGAACCCGCCACGGAGCAGACCGAAGCCGCCCCGGCCCCCGCCGCCCGTGCCGCCAAGCCGGTCCGCTACTGCGTGATCGAGACGTTCACCGGTTCGCGCATCCCGGTGAAGCATTGCCAGACCCGCGCAGACTGGCTTGCACAGGGCTTCGATCCGCTCGCCAAATGATCCGATCGGCCCGCGGTGGTTTCGCCCGCCGCGGGCATCGCTCCGTCAGAGCGTCCGTTCGTAAATCTCGTACTTCTTGTTCACCGTGCATTCGATGATATCGGCGATCGACCGCATCCCCTGATTATCTTCGAGGATCCAGCCGATCTCGCCCCGCGACGCGCCATAATCCTTCACCGATGCGCGGCGGATATATTCGATCATCATCAGCGCCAGCTGGCTCGCCAACCGCGACGATTGCAGCCGCTTGACGACGCCCATCAGCGGCACGCGCATCGTCCGCACCTTCGGCTTGCGCAACCACCACAGGATCTTCGCCCAGCCGAACGGGAACAGGCTGCCGTTCAGCGGCGCGATCGCCTCGTTCAGGTCGGGCAGCGTGATCATGAACGCGACCGGTTCGCCATCCACCTCCGCGATGCGGATCAGATCCTCATAGACGATCGGCTTCAGCTTCACCCCGACGTCCGCGATTTCCGGTTCGGTCAGCGGGACATAGCCCCAATTGTCCGACCATGCATCGTTCAGGATCGACAGGATGATTCGCGCCTCCTCGTCGAACTTCGACTTGTCGACCTTCCGGATACGGATCCGCGGATTCTTCTCTCCGCTCGCGATGATCCGCCCGCAGATCGGTGGAAACTCCTTCGTGATATCCAGCTCGTACGTGAACAGCGTCTTCACGACGTGATAGCCGGCAGATTCGATCCATTCCTGATAATGCGGCTTGTGATGCCCCATCATCACGGTCGGCGGATGATCGAACCCCTCCACCAGCAGCCCGGGCTCCTCCCAGACGGACATGCTGATCGGCCCCAGCGCACGCACCATCCCCTTGCCGCGCAACCACTCCTCCGCCGTCGCGATCAGCGTGTGCGCCAGCGCGCGATCCTCCGCCTCCAGCAGTCCCCAACAGCCGACCCCCGGCCCGAACCCCTGTTCCGGCGGCAGCGTCAGCGCCAGCGTATCGATATGCGCCGAAATCCGCCCCACGACCTTCCCGCCGCGTTCGGCCAAATACAGTTGCGCCTCGGCATGGCTGAACCACCCGTTCTTCTCCGGCGTGATCAGCCCCAGCGCCTCGCCCTTCAGCGGCGGCACCCAGTTCGGATCGTCCGCATTCAGCCGGAATGCGAGATCGATGAACGCCTTCCGATCGGCCTTGCTGCTGATCGGACGGATGGTGAGCAGTGGGTCGGTCAAGGCGCGCCTCATGCGAAGGACGGGATGCGAAAACTGGCCGTGTCAGTCCCGCGTGCGCGCCCCGCTGTCAAGCGTGCCGGGTCGCAGCGCCACCGCACCCCTGTTGCTGCCACGGTGCCGCCACTATCTAGGGCTAATGGAACGCCTTATGGAAAGCTCTGTCGCCCTCGATCGCCGCTCGCGCCCGGCTCCAGCCATAGAGGCGCGCGCCACCCGGGAACGGATCGCCGACGATCGCGCGATGCTCCGCGCCGCCGCCGATCTGACCCGCGATATCCTCGCGCATCGCCCGGCGATCTACTGGACAGACCTGATCGCCTCGGCCGTCGTCGGGTACGCCGCCTTCGCCGCGGCCGTGATCGCACCCGGCGCGTGGGCGATCCTCGCCGCGATCGTGTCCGTCCTGGCACTCTACCGCGCCGGATCGTTCATCCACGAACTGACGCACTTCAAGCCATCGGCGGTGCCCGGCTTCCACGTCGCGTGGAACCTGATCGCCGGCATCCCCTTGCTCGTGCCCAGCTTCATGTACGAAGGGGTGCACAATCTCCACCACGCCCGCACGCGCTACGGCACCGCGGAGGATCCCGAATATCTCCCGCTCGCGCTGATGAAGCCGTGGACGCTGCCGCTGTTCATCGTGATCTCGGCGCTCGGTCCGGTCGCCTTGGTGTTCCGCTTCGCCGTGCTGACGCCGCTGTCGATCATCCCCGCCGTGCGCCGTCTGGTGATCGAGCGCTATTCGTCGCTGTCGATCAACCCCGGCTTCCGCCGCCGTGCACCCGAAGGAGCCGCGCGCACGCAATGGCTGTGGCAGGAAGTGCTGGCCAGCGTATGGGCGATCGCGATCGTCGTGATGGTCGCGACCGGCACGGTTCCGCTCCGCACCTTCCTGATCGGCCTCGGCATCGCGTCCGCCGTCATGGTCATCAATCAGGTCCGCACGCTCGTCGCGCATCTGTGGGAGAATGAGGGCGAGGCGATGACCGTCACCGCGCAATATCTCGACACCGTCAACGTGCCCCCGCCGGCATTGCTGCCGATGCTGTGGGCGCCGGTCGGCCTGCGCTATCATGCGCTGCACCATCTGCTGCCGGGCCTGCCCTATCATGCCCTCGGAGAGGCCCACCGCCGCATCTCCGCCGCGCTGGAGCAGGAATCGCCCTATCACAAGGCGAGCTATCCCGGCCTGCCGGGGCTGGTCGCCAAGATCGCCCGCAGCACGATGGTCGCCCGCTGAGTCAGGGGTAGGGTCCGTTTTCGGCGCAAGCGGACTGGCGGCCTCTGGGGACGTCCCATAGCGAAGCGGGCATTCCGCGACAGCCTTTTGCAACAGTCAAGTCACTGATTTTTCGGCTGGTCGGTGATCGTGCAAAAGCGAACCCCTGTGCGACGGAACTGACGCCGGGTGGTCGATCCGTGTGTCGGGAACAGCCTTCCGGCAGCGCGTCACCGTCGTCCGGGCAACGGCGCAGTGACCCGATCGGGGACACAATGCCCAGGAGAGACCCGGTCTTGTAGGTCATTGACCTACAGCGCTTGCGAGTAAGTGCTGCTACTGCGCGTCACGCGAAAGCGGGGGCTATGCGGCCGCTGGAATTAGGGCTGGGGTTTATGAAAAAGATCAATCGGGTTGCTGCGAAGTTGGCTTTGGGCGTCTGCCTGTTGACCGCCGCTACCGGTGCGCAGGCCACCAAGGTCATTACCGACAGCCCCTTCGATCGATTCGCCGCTGCGGAGGCCAGTCAGCCGGGCATTTACACCAACCAACTCACCGGATGGCTTGGAAAAGGGTCTCTGACGCTCACCAGCATTTTTGACTTGGGCCTTTGGGGCAACAAGCACTACGCGGAAACAGGAGAGAAACGCTTTTGGCCCTATCCCTCCGAACTAAACGCGATCGTCTCGGGCAAGGGGCCAACCTTCACCATTATGCATGTCACGTCGGCTAGCATGCAAGTTAGCGCCGTCGTGGGATGGTATAACCCACTCAACGGCGTAACCGCTGCCGGTGGCAATGCTGGCGAGGACAGCTATGATTCCTTCATTTTCAATTTCACGACCGATCGTATCTTAAGGCCAGAGTTTTACCCATTTTACTCTGAGGACCAGCGCGTATCGAACGTTTACGCCGGAAGCGATTTGGTGTTATCAGAGCGGCCTGGCTACGCTGAGTCCTATATGGATACCTTTTCGGATTCATTGTCTTATTCGGGCTATCCACATGGACTGCTCTGGAATCCAACGCACCGTCTGCCTTTTGAATCCTACGTCATGACGATCAACGATCTCGCGGTTTACTCGATCAGCGTGGACTCGTTGGCATCGGCGGCGGCCGTGCCAGAACCTGCCACATGGGCGATGATGATCGTCGGCTTTGGCCTGACCGGCTGCGTGTTGCGTCGTCGTCGCATCAGCACGAAGGTCAGCTTCGCTTAAGCGAAATCAGGCATTTCGAGATCGGAAGAGCCGTCAGCCACCATCCGGCTGGCGGCTCTTTTTGCGTTTACCGCACGCCAGTTCGCGTCGGCTTCCACCGGATCAGGGCATTCAGGATACGGGTGTGAAAGGGACACCTTTTGCAACGCCCCGGCCGACCGCTCTCGGAAATCACGAACTCGGCGACGGATGCCGTCAACCGGCCGCAAGCGGCCACATCACCCCGCCCCGCGCGCTATTCCTCAGTCCGAACCAAAACCGCTTCACCAATCAAAAAGAACAGCAAAAACGGCGCCCAGGCTGCCAGAAACGGCGGATACGCCCCCAGATTGCCCATCGCCAAGGCGAAGTTGTCGGCGACGAAATACGTAAAGCCCAGCCCCATCCCGATCGCCGCGCGCAGGAACAGCTTGCCAGATCGCGCCAGCCCGAACGCGGCGACCGCCCCCAGCAGCGGCATCAGGATCGACGACAGCGGCCCCGACAATTTGTGCCACGCCGCCCCCTCCAGCGATTTCGTCGGGCGCCCCGCATCGGCAAGATCGCCGATCGCACTGCGCAACGCCCCGAACGACAGCGATTCCGCCTCGACCTTCGCCAGCGTGAACTGGTCGGGCCGCACGCTCTTCGCGACCACCGGATTGCCGATCGCCGACCGCTTCCCGCTCTTCACGTCGAACCGCGTCGCACCGAAGATCTGCCAGCCCGGCGCGGCATAGCGCCCGCGCTTCGCCTCGATGATCCCGACCAGATTGCCGTTCTCGCGATCGTACAGCGTCACCCCGCCAAGCTGTGCCGCATCGCCCCGGCCCTTGATCTGGTCCACCTGGATCAGATCGTCGCCGTCGCGCACCCACACGTTGGACCGATCCCCGCGATCGATCGGCATCGGCCCGTAATTGACCTGCTGCCACTGGTTCAGCGCCGATGTCGCGCGCGCGACGATCCGGTCGTTGAACGTGAAGGAGATGATCGCGACAACGAAGCTCGCCAGCATCAGTGGCGCCAGCACCTGATGCGCCGACAGGCCCGACGCCTTCAGCGCGATGATCTCGCTATTCTGGTTCATCTGCGTCAGCGTCAGGATCGTGCCGAGCAGCACGGAGAACGGCAGCACGAACGATATGATCTGCGGCGCGCGCAGGCTCATATAATGCCACACCTGCGCGTCGCCGTTGCCGGGATAGGCCAGGATGTTGCCCGACTGGCCCAGCAGGTCCAGCGCCTGCAACACCAGCACCAGCCCCGCCATCACTGCAAAGGTGCGGACGACGAACAGGCGCGCCATGTAGATCGCGACGACGCGGGACGGGAAGAAGTTCATACCGCGCTTGCCCCGGTGGAAGCCGCCTGTTCGTCCGCGATCGGATCGCGGCGACGGCCGGGCAGTCGACGGACGATCCACTTGCCGATCTTGCCGAACACGCGTTCCAGCGCGCCGATCGGCTGGCCGTCGGGAACATATGCGATCGTATAATACATCCAGCCGACCAGCCCCGCAAACACCGCGAACGGCGCCCACAATGCGATCAGCGGGTCGATCTTGCCCAGGCCCCCGATCGCTTCGGCATATTGGTTGATCTTGTGATAGGTGACGACCATCACGATCGCCAGGAAAACGCCCAGCGCGGAGGTCGATCGCTTCGGCGGTATGCCCAGCGCCAGCGCCAGCATCGGCAGCAGGAACATCGTCGCAATCTCCACCACGCGGAAGTGGAAGGCGGATCGGCTGGTGTCGCGCACTTCCTCGCTGGTCGCGGGATTGCTGCCGATCCGCACCAGTTCGGGCAGCGTCAGTTCCATGTTGCCTTCGCCGCGCTGCCGGAAATTGCCGTATTTCGGCAGCGGGATCGGCAGGTTATGCGTCGTGAACGTCAGCACGCGCGGGGTCGGGATGTTCGGCGCCTGGCTGATCAGTACGCCGTTGGTCAGCTGGAACACGATCTCGTCCGGATTGTCCGTCGCAAGGAACTTGCCGCTTTCCGCCGTCACGGCGAACGACGTGCCGTCCTTGCCCACCGCCTGAACGAAGATGCCCGACAGCTTGCGGCCTTCCTCGCGGCTCCGTTCGATGCGGATCGTCATCTTCTCGCCGAAATGCGTGAATTCGCCGACCTTTATCGACGCACCCAGCGCGCCCGTGCGCAGCTCGAACCGCAGCCCTTCATAGGCGTAGCGCGCCTTTGGCTGGATGAACCCGACGATCGCCAGATTGGCCAGCGCCAGCACGATCGCGAACATGTACGGCACGCGCAGCAGCCGCCAATAGCTGATCCCCACGCCGCGCATCACGTCCAGTTCGGAACTCGTCGCCAGCTTGCGGAACGCCAGCAGTACCCCCAGCAGCAGCCCGATCGGAATGCCGAGGCCCAGATATTCCGGCAGCAGATTGGCGAGCATCTTCCACACCACCGTCACCGGTCCGCCCTCCGTCGCGACGAAGTCGAACAGCCGCAACATGCGGTCCAGCACCAGCAGCATCGCCGAAATGACCAGCGTCGACAGCAGCGGCACCAGGATCAGCCGGACCATGTAGCGATCGATCGACTTCATGGGGCTGTGCGAGGCTTTCGGCTGGGGCGCAGGATGATGCGGGAGGGGGACGGGAGGGGGCGGGAAGGCCGCTATATCGGTGCGATACGGCCACGTCAGCCGCTAAATGGCCTATTCGGCCGCGACGCTATCGATCGGCAGGGGCCGGAGCGATTCCGGCGCAGGCCGTTCGGCCGCCATCGCCATGCCGACCGCACGTTCCAGCCCGGCGATCGTGAACGGTTTGCGCAACACATGGTGTCCGCCGAATTCCGCCTCGCCACCCGCTTCGCCCGCATATCCGGTGACGAACAGCACCGCGACCTGCGGGTAATCCTGCGTCACCTCGGCGATCAGTTCGGGTCCGGTCTGGCCCGGCATCAGCACGTCCGACACGATCAGGTCCACCGGGCCCGCCGTCGCCAGCATCGCCGGGGCCTCGCGCGGGTCGTTGCACGCGATCGGGCGATGCCCCAGATCCTCCAGCGCGCCCATCGTCGCGGTCAGCACGCGCGGATCGTCCTCGACCACCAGGATGTCGAGCGCGGTGGCCGGGCGGACGTCGGGCAGGGGGGCGGGGCTGTCCGCAATCTCCTGCGGCTGCGCGATGTGGCGGGGCAGGTACAACGTCACCGTCGTTCCCTTGCCGGGCCGCGATTGCAGCCCGATCTCGCCCTGCGCCTGCCGGACGAAGGCGAAGATCTGGCTCAGGCCAAGGCCCGTGCCCTGACCGATCGGCTTGGTCGTGAAGAACGGTTCGAACACGCGCTCCATCACTTCGGGGGTCATGCCGTGGCCCGTGTCCGTCACTGCGATCGTGACATATTGCCCCGCCGGGCAGCGTCCGACCGCATGTTCCGCCAGATGGGTGCCCGCCGTCACGATCGTCAGCCGCCCACGACCCTTCATCGCATCGCGTGCATTGACGGCTAGGTTCAGGATCACGTTCTCCAGCTGATGCCGGTCGGCGCAGGTCAGCCATTCGCGGCCACGATCGCGTGCTTCCACGGTGATCGCATCGCCCAGCGTGCGATCCAGCAGGTCGGACATGCCCGTGATCAGTTCGCCCGCCGCGATCGGCTCCAGTTTCAGCGTTTCCTCGCGGCTGAACGCCAGCAACTGGCGCGTCAGCGCGGCGGCGCGGTTCGCGCCCTCCATCGCATTGTCGATGTGACGCGGCGCCGCCTCGGGATCCTTGTCCAGGCTGCGTTTGGCGAGTTCCAGTCCGCCCAGAACCACGGCCAGCATGTTGTTGAAATCGTGCGCTATGCCGCCGGTCAACTGGCCCACGGCCTCCATCTTCTGGACCTGGCGCAGTTTGCTTTCCTGTTTGCGCAATTCGTTCGTCGCGCGCTCGACCGCGGATTGCAGTTCGTGCGACCGCTCGCGTTCCTGGTCCGCTTCGGCGCGCGCCGCGGCCCGCTCGCCCAAGGCGTTGACCGTCAGCCATCCGAGCACGATCGCGCCGAACACGATCAGCATGCCGAACACCGCCAGCACCGCCGCGGACCGGTTCGATCGCTCGGCCGATTGCATCGCGCTGCTGGTCCGCTGGTCCAGCAGGCTGCGTTCCTGTGCGATGATCCTGTCGAGCAGCTCGTTGATTCTGACGAGCGACACCGCCGTCCCCGCGCGGTAGAAGCGCTTCAGCGCCATGTCGTTCTTGCCGTAATTGGTGCTGAGTGCCGTATCCGACAATTCCGACCCGCGCGCGTCATAAGCTTCAAGAAGCTGCGCAACCGACTGATTTTGGACGCCATTATCCCGAGTAACCCGGTCCAGCTTCCCTATCAGATTCCCTGCCTTCTTCCACTCCTCCGAATACAACCGCCCCAATTGCTTGTCCGTGCTGATCACGTAGCGGCCGAGCGATGCTTCGGATTGCGCGATCGTGCTCGACAGCGTCCGCGCGAGGATCATCACTTCGTAGCTGTGCGACTGTAGCCGCAGCGCCCGGTCGCGCTGACGATTGGCCTCGCCGAGCGTAAGCGTCAGGGCAAACAGCACGGCGGCACCCGACACTGCCATCACGACCAGCATCCTGGTCCGCCATGCGGTCTTGCGCTCCCCAGGAGCAGAGATGTCGCCCTCGATCCCCCTCATCGTTCAGGCCGTATACACGCTCCCGCGACTCGTGGAAAGACGCGCAAACGGTCTAGCCGATGACGCCTACGGCCTTGCCCGCGGACTCGAACATGCCGAGCACCGTGTCGATCTGGGCGGGCGTATGTTCCGCACATAGCGAGCAGCGCAACAGGTACGTGCCGGCGGGCGTCGCGGGCGGGCGCGCCATGTTGACGTACAGCCCGCCGTCCAGCAGCGCCTGCCACATCGTGACCGCCTGTTCCTGGTCCTCCAGGATGATCGCGATGATCGCGCTGTCCGGCTTTTCCGTCCCCAGGCGGAACCCGAGCGACTTCAGTCCGCCGTGCAGTTTGCGGGCGTTATCCCACAGTTGCTCGCGCTTCTTCGTCGCGGTCATCAGCTTGCAGATCGACATCGCCGCCGTCGCGACGACCGATGGCGGCAGCGATGCGGTGAAGATGTACGGACGGCACGCAAGCCGGATCGCCTCGAACTTCGGATGATTCGACACGCAGAAGCCGCCGACCGTCCCGACCGACTTGGAGAAGGTGCCGACGATGAAATCGACGTCGCAGCCCTGATCCTCATACACGCCGCGTCCGTTCGGGCCGTAAAAGCCCATCGAGTGCGCTTCGTCGCTCAGCACCATCGCATTGTGCTTCTTCGCGACGGCGACCATCTCCCTCAGCGGCGCGATATCGCCGAGCATCGAATAGACGCCCTCCAGCACGACCAGCTTGCCCGGTTCCTTCGGCAACCGGCCAAGCCTCTTGTCGAGATCCTCGACGCTGTTGTGCCGGAACCGCACGATCTCGGCATTGCCCTGCTGGCATCCATCATAGATCGACGCGTGGCTGTCGGCGTCGAGAATGACGTATTCGCCCTTGCCGACCAATGTAGATATCATGCCGAGATTGGCCATGTATCCGGTCGAGAACACAATGGCGCCGGACACGCCGTAAAAGTCGCGCAAAGCCTCCTCGACGTCCATATGGTCTCGGAACGTGCCGTTCAGCATCCGGCTGCCGTTGGTGCCCGATCCGAACTGGTCGAGCGCATCCTTCCCCGCCTTGATGACGTCCTCGTCGAACGTCATGCCCATGTAATTGTACGTGCCCAGCAGGATCGTGTCGCGGCCCGCGATTACCGCTTCGGTCGGCGACTTGACCCGTTCCATCACGATCGCGAACGGGTCCGTCACGCCGGTATCGATCAGCGCCTTGCGCTCGGCGATCAACGCATCGAACTTCGACATCAGGTCGGTTTCTGGGGGCACGGCCACGGGGTCGACGGGCAGCTTCTCGGTCACAAGTCCGGCGTCGGTCATCCGCTCAACCCTTCAGCTTGGCGACCGCATCGACCAACTGGCCGACCGTTTCGATCTCCGCCTGCATGTTCATCGTTATGATAATGTCGAACTCGTCTTCGATCGCAGCGACGAAATCCATCACGGTCAGGCTGTCCCATTCCAGATTGCCCTGGAACGTGGTAGCATCGGTAATCTCGACGCCCTTCTTGTCGAAGGGTTCGATCTGGGCGGCGACGGTGTCGAAGATGGCGGTGCGGTCGGTCATGCAAAGTCCTTATCGGCTTGCCCCCGGCCTTGCCAAGGGATTGCGGCGGGAAGGGGGCGGGGTCAGCCGAGCAGGCCGTTCGCCCGGTACCAGTCGGCGGTCGCGGCGAGCCCGGCGCGCGTCGGAATTTCCGGCGTCCACAAAGCCTTGTCGGGCCGGTGCGCAGGGTCGATCGTCCAGTCCGGATGCACCATATAGCCCACCCGATCAGGCGTCAGTTTCGCTTTCGCACCCCGCACCATCCTGTCGATCCGCGCGGCGATCGACAGTGCCTTGGTCGGCAGCGCGAACGGCATCACCTTGCGTCCGACCGCCGCGCCCACCGCGCGGGCGAAGTCCTCGTGCGACCAGCCGCCGGGGACGCCGTCGTCGGGATCCAGGATGATGCGGCCCGGATCGTGATCGACCAAGGCGATCAGCAGCCGTGCGAGATCGTCGACATGGACGATCGACATTCGGCCCGGCGGCGGAAGCAGGGCAAGCCCCAGCCGCGCCATGCGGAACACGTCGCGCATCTCCATGTCGCCGGGACCATAGATCGCCGGAGGCCGGACGATCGTCCAATCCAGTTTCGATGCCCGGACCTCAGCCTCGGCAAGTTGCTTCGATTGTCCGTAATGGGAAAGCAAAGGCTTGCGCGCTGACAGCGAGGATACGTGCACGAACCGGCGCACCCCGGCCTGCTCCGCCGCCGCAACCATATTGGCCGTTCCACCCGCATTGCCGCGCAGGAAATCGGGCAGGCTGGGGGCGTTGACCACCCCTGCGACATGCACGACGGCGTCCGCGCCTTCCACCAGCCGCGCGAGGCTTTCGGTATCGTCGAGGCTACCCTCGACCCAAGCAATGCCATTCGCGTCCGGTTGGGGGCGGCGGGTCAACGCTCGCACGCCGTAACCGCGCGCCAAGGCGAGATCGATCAGCCGCTTGCCGATGAAGCCCGTGCCACCGGTGATCGCCAGCATGGTCACAGCATCGCCATATGGTTGCGATGCACCAGCGCACCCCGCGGCGCATAGCCGAGTATCTCTGCCAGCGCGCCGCTCCGCTGTCCCGTAATGCGAACCGCATCCGCCGCATCGTATTCCGCAAGCCCGCGTGCGAGCACTGCGCCGTCCGGACCCGCCACCGCAACCAGGTCGCCGCGCGCGAAGCTGCCCTCGATCCGCGTGGCGCCTGCCGCCAGCAGGCTGTTGCCTGCACGCAACGCCGCGACCGCGCCAGCATCGATATGCACCGTGCCGCGAGCGGTCAGTCCGCCCGCCAGCCACGCCTTGCGCGCCGGTGCGGATTTTTCCGCGACGAACAGCGTGTGCCGCGCGGCAGTCGATAGCGGTCGATCGATTCGTCCGCTGGCGATCGCAAGATGCGCGCCTGCCGCATTCGCGATGCGCGCCGCCGCGATCTTCGACACCATCCCGCCCGATCCCATGCCGGACGCCGATCCACGATCCGCCATCGCCTCGATGGTGCCGTCGATCCGCTGGATCCGGCCGATATGCTGTGCATCCGGCAGCGCGGGGTTGCGGTCGTACAATCCGTCCACGTCGCTCAACAAAACGACACCCTGCGCGCCCGCCGCCTGCGCTACCCGAGCCGCCAGGCGGTCATTGTCGCCAAAGCGGATTTCCTCGGTCGCGACGCTGTCATTTTCGTTCAGCACGGGCACCACACGCAGCCCCAACAGCCGGTCCAGCGTCGCGGCTGCATTCAAATACCGGCGACGGTCCTCCAGATCGTCCAGGGTGACCAGTATCTGCGCCGCCGTCAGTTCTTCGGCGCCGAGCGTTTCTGCCCAGACTTGACTCAAAGCGATCTGGCCCACCGCGGCGGCAGCTTGCGCATCCTCGAGGCTCGCCCGTCCGCCCTTTGCGAGCCCAAGGCGGCGCGCGCCAAGCGCGATAGCGCCCGAAGAGACGACCGCAACCTGCTGACCGGCTCGCGCGCGCGCAGCGATGTCGGCGGCGATCCCGGCCAACCAGTCGCGCCGCACGCCGCCGTCGGGATCGACAAGCAGCGCCGACCCGATCTTCACGATCAGCCGCGGACAGGATTCGGGCGGGAAGAGCGACATCAGACGATGCGGTAGCGCGTGGGCGCCAGTCGTGCCACTCGCTGCCCCACGGATCCGCAAGGGCGGCGGCGCGACCACGCGCCCGGACGCAAACCGATCAGACCGGCGACCAAGCGATCTCGTCCTCGCCTTCGTCGTCGGGACCCACCACGCCGCCCTTCGGCCCGATCGCTTCCAGCAACCGATCGAGCACCCAGTCCACGCCCGTTCCGGCCGCGCCCGAGATCGGAATGACCTCCGCACCGCTCGCCTCTTCCAGTTCGGCGGACAGCGCTGCGATCAGCTCGTCGTCCAGCGTATCGATCTTGTTGAGCGCGACGACCACCGGCTTGTCGATCAGCCCCCCGCCATACGCTTCCAGTTCGTCGCGCACGATGCGGTAGCTTTCGGCCACATCCTCGTCGTTCGCATCGACCAAGTGCAGCAGCACGCGGCACCGCTCGATATGTCCAAGGAACCGGTCGCCGATTCCGGCCCCTTCGGAGGCGCCCTCGATCAGGCCGGGAATGTCCGCGACGACGAACTCGTTATTCTTGTGCCGCACGACGCCAAGCTGCGGACGCGTGGTCGTGAAGGCATATTCGCCGACCTTCGCCTGTGCATTGGTGACCGCGTTGATGAACGTCGATTTGCCCGCATTGGGAAGCCCGACCAGCCCGGCATCGGCGAGCAGCTTCAGCCGCAGCCAGACCCACATTTCCTGTGAAGGCCAGCCCGTACCATGCTGGCGCGGCGTGCGATTGGTGCTAGTCTTGTAGCTCGCATTGCCGCGCCCGCCATCACCACCGCGCAGGAACACGACACGTTCGCCCGCCTCGGTGAAGTCGGCAAGGACCTCGTCCTTGTCTTCGCTCAGCACCTGCGTGCCGATAGGAACCTGGATCACCAGATCGTCGCCACCCGCGCCGGTCATGTTCGATCCCGCGCCGCCATGTCCGCGCGGCGCGCGGAAATGCTGCGTATAACGGAAATCGATCAGCGTATTCAGGCCGGGTACCGCGACGAACACGATGTCGCCGCCCTTGCCGCCATTGCCGCCGTTCGGCCCGCCATATTCGATGAACTTTTCGCGCCGGAAACTGACGGCCCCGGGGCCACCCGCGCCCGATCGAACGAAGATCTTTGCTTGGTCGAGAAAATGCATGGCGCTGCCTACCGCTTTAGCGCGGCTAAAGCGAGACCGAAGCGCGCTGCGCGCCCCTGCCTAAACCGCCGGCGAACTCAGATGCGACATCACCAGCGACTTCAACGCCAGTTCTCGCGCCGTCTCGCGCGGTAATCCCAGCGCCTTGGCCATCGGCCCGCCGAGCAACGCATCGCCCAGCGCGGTCAACACGAGTTGCAACGTCTCCTCGTGTATCGAAGACCGCCCCGGCTCGTGCCCCTCCGACAGATCATCGACCAACCGATGGATCGCTTCGAGAATCGGGTCTAGCGCGTCCTGGTTGCCGCTCAGGATCATCCAGCTCGCCATCGCGCCAGCGCCCCGCGCAAAGGCGTCGAACGTCATGTCGACCACTTCTCGCGGGTTCTGGTCGCCCGCGCGCGCGCGTTTCGCCGCCTCGCCGATCTGCGCGGTGATCGTATCCGCCAGGTGCGTGATCAGCGCCTTCTGCAGGTCAGCCGCCGACCCGAAATGGTGGAGCAGGTTGGCGTGCGTGCGACCGATCCGTGCGGCGACCGCCTTCAGCGTGACGGCCTGCGGGCCGCTTTCGACCAGCAGCGCACGCGCCGCCTCGATCGCGGCATCGCGGGACTGTTCGGGGGACAGGCGTTTGCGAATTGTTGACACTTTTGTCAGTAGAGCCTATTTACATCATTGTAAGTTAAACGATCGATAGTCCTTTCTGGAGGTTTCCGTGGCGAAAGCAACTACTCCCGCCGATCTGACGATCACGCCCCGCGATCTGCGCTTCGGGCGCGGCTCTGCGATTCGGCGCTGGTGGCTCAACGACGATCCTATCGCGACCGCCTTCTACAATGCCTTGTCGGTCACTTTTCCGAAGGGTGAGGGCTTTTTCGTCGATAGCGTTCGTAATTTTCGTGAAGGAACGCCGCCCCGCCTGCAGGCCGAAATCCAGGCTTTCATCAAGCAGGAAGTGATCCACACCCGTGAACACGTCGCGTTCAACCGCCATGTCGTCGACCAGGGCTATGACGTCGCGCCGCTGGAACGCGATGTCGATCGCGCGCTCGCGCTCACTAAGGGCAAGCCGCAGATTGCAAGCCTCGCTGCGACGATGGCGCTGGAACATTTTACCGCAATGCTGGCCCACGAATTGATCGCCAATCCGAAGCATCTCGCCGGCGGCGACGAACAGGCAGCGGCTTTGTGGCGCTGGCACGCCGCCGAGGAAATCGAGCATAAGGGCGTCGCCTACGACACGTGGATGCACGCGACGAGGGACTGGACCCGTTGGAAACGCTGGAAGATCAAGTCGATCGTCATGGTGGCGACGACGTTCAAGTTCTTCCAGGGCCGTCGCCGCGGCATGATCGAACTGTTGCGCCAGGACGGCCTGACCGGTCCGAAGGTCTGGGCGCGGATGGCGTGGTATGCGTTCGGCAACCCCGGCATGGCGCGCAAGATCCTCGGCGCGTGGATCGCTTTCTTTCTGCCCGGCTTCCACCCGTGGAAGCATGACGACCGCGAACTGATCGGTCTGGCGGAAAGCGATTATGCCGCGGCTATACTGCCGCGTGCGGCGAAGACGCCCGTACCGGCCTGATGGTCGTCGGGGAGGGCGTGCAAGGCGGCGCACCCGCGGGCCCTCATCCCCCCGTCATCCCCGCGCAGGCGGGGATCCATAAGCACGCTGTCTCGCCTTGAAGCGAAATGTTAGCCACTATGGATTCCCGCCTGCGCGGGAATGACGATCACAGGAAACGCAGCCTCGACAGGCGCTCGCCGAGCAGCTGCCAAGCACCCCGGCCACCCAGCCTCAAGCCGCCAGCAGTTCCTCGCAGCATCGCTCGACCTCAAGATCGAGCTCCATCATCACCGATGGCGCCAACCCGCCCCGCGCGAGCGAAGGACGCGGCTCGACACGCCCCGTCGGCCGGAAGCCAAGCTTCTCGAGAACACGACCGGACGCCGGATTGTCGACGAAATGGAACGCCGTGAGCCGCTTCAGCCGCAATGCATGGCGCGCGATCTCGATCACCTGCCGGCCCGCCTCGGTGGCGTAACCGCGCCCCCATGCGTCGGGCGTGACCCAATAGCCGAGATCATACTGGCCGAGCGTCTCGCCCGGCTGCAACCCGATCCCGCCAACGAGCCGCGGCGCGACGGTCGGCGATTCGAACATCAGGAAACCGGGGGCGTCGAACGGACGTGCCCGGGACAGGAACGCCTCCGCATCGCCAAGCCCATAAGGCCAGGGAACGCGCGCAAGCTTGTCCGCCACGTCGGCATGCCCGATCGCGCGGGTCAGTGCGGCGGCATCTTCCGGCCAGCCCGGCCGTAACGTCAATCTCTTCGTGCGAGCGAACATTGTCTACTCTCCTCGTCGCGACGCCGCCTAAGCACGTCGATGTGACGAACCGGCGACAGGGCAGGGGAGGGAGCAATAAAAAAGGGAGCCGGGGTGGACCCGTCTCCCTTGTTCGGACCGCTTGCGCGGACCCGGGTCACCCTGGTGGGCAACCCGTCCGGTTACCCGATGTTATTCGGCGGCAATCGCTGCCGGCATCTCGACCGAGCAGAACTTTCGGCCAAGCTTGCCCTGCTTGAACGTCACGCGACCTTCGGTCAGCGCGAACAGGGTGTGATCCTTGCCAATGCCGACATTGGTGCCGGGATAGAATTTGGTGCCGCGCTGACGCACGAGAATGTTGCCCGGAACGACCGATTCGCCACCGAACTTCTTGACGCCAAGGCGACGACCGGCCGAATCGCGACCGTTGCGCGATGAACCGCCTGCTTTCTTATGTGCCATCTCGAACTACTCCTTACGCCTGAGCGGCCGGGGCTTCTGCGCCCGTCGCTTCGGTTGCGGCCTTCTTGGGGGCGGCCTTCTTCTTCTCTTCCGAACCGATCGCCGTGATCTTCAGGATCGTGTGCTGCTGGCGATGGCCGTTCTTGCGGCGATAGTTATGCCGGCGCTTCTTCTTGAAGACGACGATCTTGTCGGCTTTCGCCTGGGCGATGATCTCGGCGGAGACGGTCAGCCCCTCGACCGACTTCAGTTCGGCGCCTTCGCCAGCGAGCAGAATGTCGCTGAACGAGATGGACGAACCTGCTTCGCCATCGAGCTTCTCGACGACGATCTTGTCTCCGGCGGCGACGCGGTATTGCTTGCCGCCTGTGCGCACGACTGCGAACATGGCCTTACATCACTTTCAAAATAACGAACCCCACGTCGAGCGAACCCGGCGCGGGAAAGAAGCGCCACCTATGCAAGGGGGGGCGTCGCTGTCAACCGATTCACGTCACGAAAGCGACGCAAATCGATCGATCGCATCCGCCTTCAATGCTTGTGCTGTGGCCGCAAAGTATACCGTCCGTCGGCATAATCCATGAACAGCCCGGATATCGCGGGATGATCGACCGGCTCGTCGCTATCGTCGGGAATCAGATCTCTGCTGGCTGACATAGGCGACATAGGTCGACTCCATGTTCTCCGCGAGCAGGTGATAGAAAGGCTGGTCCTTGCGCGGGCGCAGGTCGAGCGGGATCGCGTCATACCATTCCTCGGTATTGGCGAAGATCGGATCGACGTCGAAGATCACGCCGCGGAAATCGAACATGCGATGCCGCACGACTTCACCGATGCCGAATTGCGCGGTGGCGACCGGGGGCAGGGGGATTTCGGTGGACGCGGGGGTCATTGGGATATGGGCACGGGACATGCGCGTAATCTAATGCGCTTTCCGCGCGGCACAAGTTTCGTGGCGCGCCACGCTCGATGCGAGTTGCCTGCGATGTGAATGGCGGGGTTGCAAGGGCCGGGATAGTTCATTAGACGCCCGCCTTCATCGACCGGTGCCGGCCGCAGGATCATGTCCTTGGCTGCATCTTATGACCTCGCGGAGAGGTGGCAGAGTGGTCGAATGTACCGCACTCGAAATGCGGCGTGCCCTCACGGGTACCGTGGGTTCGAATCCCACCCTCTCCGCCACGGTATCGATTGAAGAACAGTGCCCGAAAGGCCCCAAGACGAATGGCGTATAAGGAACCGACCTTCCAGGATCGCGCGGCGCTCGCCGCCCAGGCGAAGCAGAAGGCGATCGAGAAGCTGAAGGCGAAGCCGCCGGTCGATCCGGCTGTCGCCGCCGCGCGCGCCGCCGCGCGCGAGGCCAAAGAAGCCGCCCTCGTCAAGAAGCGTGAGGAAAAGGCCGCTGCGATCGAGCAGGCCCGTTTGGACAAGATCGCCAAGGCCGAAGCCGCCGCCGCTGCGATCGAAGCCGAGAAGCAGCGCCTGATCGACGCAGACATCGCCGCCAAGGCCGCCCGCGACGCCCGCTACGCCGCCCGCAAGGCGAAGCGCTGATCGGTTCTGGGCCGACCTGATCGTCGGCAGCAGGAACCGCTGATATGTTTATCCCGTTCGTCCTGAGCTTGTCGAAGGACAGGCCCAGGGCACGCGCTTCGACAAGCTCAGCGTGAACGGTTGGGAACAGTGGTGCGATTGCCTCTTCAGGCGTCGTATAGGCATAATCGTACGCCCATCACGGCACGTTCCGCCGCAACTCCTCCAGAAACACCGCCGCCGTCCCGTCGGACGGAGCACGCCAGTCACCGCGGGGGGACAAGGCGCCGCCCGCCGACACTTTCGGTCCGTTCGGTATAGCCGACCGCTTGAACTGGCTGGTGACGAAGAACCGCACCAGAAACTTCTCCAGCCACGACACGATCGTCGGCAGATCATATTCCGCCCGCGCCGCTGCCGGGAAATTCTTCGGCCAGCGCCCCGCCGCCGCATCCGACCATGCATGCCAGGCGAGGAACGCGATCTTCGACGGCGCCAGCCCATGCCGGATCGTATAGTGCAGGAAGAAATCGTTCAGCGCATACGGGCCGATCTTGCTCTCCGTACTCTGGATTGCGCCGTCCGCCCCCGCCGGCACCAGTTCGGGAGAAATCTCGGTGCCTAGGATCGCTTCCAGCACCGCATCCGTCTCGCGGTCGAACTGGTCGGTCTGGACGCACCAGCGGATCAGGAACTGGATCAGCGTCTTGGGCACGCCTGCGTTCACGGCGTAGTGGCTCATCTGGTCGCCGACGCCATACGTACACCAGCCAAGGCCCAGCTCCGACAGGTCCCCGGTGCCCACCACCAGCCCGCCGCGCTGGTTGGCCAGCCGGAACAGATAGTCCGTCCGCAACCCCGCCTGAACATTCTCGAACGTCACGTCATAGGTCGGCTCGCCCGCCGCGAACGGGTGGCTCATATCGCCCAGCATCTGCCGCGCGGCCGGGCGGATATCGATCTCGTCGCCCGCAATTCCGAGCGCGCGCATCAATTTCCAAGCATTGCCCTTGGTATCGTCGCCGGTCGCGAATCCGGGCATCGTGAAGCCCAGGATATGATCGCGCGGCCGCCCCAGCCGGTCCATCACCTTCGCCGCGACGATCAGCGCATGCGTCGAGTCGAGCCCGCCGGATACTCCGATCACCAGCCGTTCCGCGCGGGCCGCGACGAAGCGCTTCAACAATCCTTCGACCTGGATATTGAACGCCTCGTAACAATCCTCGTCCAGCTTTTCCGGCGTGTTGGGCACGAACGGAAAGCGGCGGATCTCACGAAGCAAGCCGGTATCCGCAAAGTCCGGCTGATGCTCGAACGCGATCCGCCGGAACGCCTTTTCTGGATGGCCAGCAATCCGGGCGGCGTCGTTGAACGTGCCGTTGCGCATCCGCTCCTGCTCGATCCGCTCGACATCCACGTCGGCCGATATGATCTCGGGGTCGTGTCCGAAGCGATTCGATCGGCGATCAATTCACCCAGTTCGTGGATCGTGCCTTGCCCGTCCCATGCCAGGTCGGTCGTGCTCTCCCCCGGACCTGCGGCGGCATAGACATAGGCGCATGTCGCGCGCGCGCTTTGCGACGCCGACAGCATCATGCGCTCGCGCGACTTGCCGACCGTCACGTTCGATGCCGACAGGTTGCAGCAGATCAGCGCCCCCGCCAGCGCACCCATCGTCGATGGCGGGGTGGGGGCCCAATAATCCTCGCAGATTTCGGCATGGAATATGAACTGCTTCAGGTCGTCCGCCGCGAACAGCAGGTCGATGCCGAACGGCGCGGTCCGGCCCGCGACGGTGATCGTTTCCCCGGCAATCTCCGCGCCGGATGCGAACCAGCGTTTCTCGTAATATTCGCGGTAATTGGGCAGGAACGTCTTGGGAACGACGCCCAGGATGCGCCCGCGCGCGATCACCACGCAGCAATTGTACAGCCGCCCGTTCCTCGGCAGCGCGGCGCCCACCAGCAATACCGGCTTCAGCTTCGCGCTGGCGGTGACAACGGCTTCGATCGCCGCCTCGGTCGCCTGATGTTGCGCGGTCTGCAGGTGCAGGTCGTCGATCGCATAGGAAGTCAGGTTCAGTTCGGGAAAGACTAGCAGGTCCGCACCCGCCTCATGCCCACGTTCCGCAAGCGCGATCGTCGCGGCGGCATTGGCGGCGCAATCCCCGACGCTGGCCTGCGGCGTGCAGGCGCCGACGCGGATCAGGCCGTGGCTGTGGATCGAATGGAACGTGTGTGTCTTGGCCATGCACCGGGTCTAGCGCGCCGAAACAGGCGAGTCATCCGCCTGGATCAACCCGCCCCGGTTCCGTTCGCCCCGGATCCGTCAGCCCGCGATCAGCGCCCGCTGCCCAGCCGCGTCATCAGGATCGCCGCACGCTTCGCCTGCCGCCTGATGCTCGACAGATCCACCGTCTCGCCCGGCGCATGATCGCCGCGGCTTGCTGGCCCAAGCCCGATCAGCCCGTCCACGTCGTTCGCCACGAACGAAATGTCGCCCGCGCCACGCCGCAACGGGTCCAGCGGTTGCATCTCCGCCAAGCCCAGATCGGCATTCACCCCGTTCAGCTTGGCCAGCAACGCGCGATTACCCGCAGTCGGCGCCATCGCCGGATAGCCGCCTTGCTCGAACACGATCTCAGCATCCGTGCCGGGCGCGTGCTTCGCGACGATCGCGGTCATCTTCGCCTTGACGCGCGCGGTCTGCTCCTCCGACAGCGTACGGAAATCGCCGCGCGCGATGCCGGTGGACGGAATGACGTTGCTCTTGCCCGTCGCCGTCGCGCGAACGCCGTCCGCGTCCAGCGCAGCGGTCGCGCCACCGGCGACGATGCCCGTGTTGAACGTCAGGTTCGGCTCCGGCAATTCGTTCCGGAACGCGCCCAGGATGCGCGCCAGTTCGTTGATCGCCCCGTCGCCGTACGTCGCGTTGAAGATCAGCGACGAATGGCCCGTCTTGCCCTTGGTCGTCAGTGTCCAGCTGTTCGAGGATCGCCGAGCGATCGACCCCATGTCCTTGCCATCCTCGACGAACAGCCCTTCGAAATCGAGCGCCGCGTCGGCCCTTTTGCCCGCTGCGATCAGGTCCGCGCGCGCCACGTCGATCGGATCGCCCGAATCCTCCTCGTCGCCGGTCAGCACGATCTCGAAGTTCGCCGCATCCAGCGTTCCCGCCGCCTTCATCGCACGCAGGGCGGAGATCATCACGACCATCCCGCCCTTGTCGTCGCCGGCACCCGGGCCTTCCGCTTCCTCGCCGCGCCGGACGAATTTCTGGAACGGCGAATCCTTCTCGAACACCGTGTCCAGATGCCCGATCAGCAACAGCCGCTTGGCGCCCGCTTTGCCGGTCCGCGTCGCGATGATGTGTCCCGACCGCTTCGCCGCCGCCATCGGCTTCCACACGACGGTGAAGCCCAACGGTTCCAGTTCCGCCCGCACCATCCGTCCGACCGCCTCGACCCCCGCGAAATTCATCGATCCCGAATTCTGGTCCACCAGTCGCTGCAACAACGCCACCGACCGCCCATATTCGGCATCCACCGTCTTCGCCATCACCGCCTCGGGCGCGGACAGCTTCGCCTGCGCGGGTGAAATCGCGATGATCGACATCGCGGCGATCGAAAGCGGAATCCTCATCGGCAACGGCCTCCTGAAAGCGGAAAGGAATGGCGCGCCCGGAGGGAGTCGAACCCCCGACCGAGGAGGTAGAAGCTCCTTGCTCTATCCAACTGAGCTACGGGCGCGCACGGATGCTCGTTTAGCGCGGATTGCGGGCGCGCGAAACCGGCTTCATAGTCGCTTTCGAAGACCACGGGGGAAGCGGACGTGCCGGCACCGATCAACGCGCGCCATCTGGCGACCGCCAATCTGCGCTATTTCGATTTCGTCATGGCCGCGTTCGTCGCGATCATCCTTCTGTCGAACGTCATCGGTGCGGGCAAGGTCGCGCAAATCTGGCTCCCCGGAATTGGATACTGGCCGTTCGGCGCGGGCATACTCTTCTTCCCCGTTTCCTACGTCATCGGCGACGTCCTGACCGAAGTCTATGGCTATGCCCGCGCACGCCGCGTCATCTGGGCCGGGTCGATCGCGGTGCTGTTCATGGCATTCATGTCATGGGTCGTGGTCGAACTGCCGCCCGCGCCCGACTGGGGCAATCAGGCGGCGTACGAGACGATCTTCGGACAGGTGCCGCGCATCGTCTTCGCCTCGCTCTGCGCCTTCTGGGCGGGCGAGTTCGTCAACTCCTACGTTCTCGCCCGGATGAAGCTGTGGACCGGCGGCAAGCATCTGTGGAGCCGCACGATCGGGTCGACGATCGCGGGGCAGGGCGTCGACAGCCTGATCTTCTACCCGCTCGCCTTCCTCTATGCCGATGGCTGGACCACCGACCTCGTGCTGAAGGTGCTGGTCACGCAATGGGTGCTGAAGGTCGGCTGGGAAGTGTTGCTGACGCCGCTGACCTATATCGTCGTCGGCTTCCTGAAGCGCCGCGAGGGCCTCGACGTCTATGACGAAGGCACCGATTTCACGCCGTTCCGGACGCAGGTGTGAGCGCGCTCCAGACGGTCAAGCTGTGGCTGGTCCAGCACATGCACCTCGCCAAGGATGCGCTGCACATCTATGTCGCGCTGACCTTGTTCTTCGGGTCTGCGCTGCTGTTCGGATGGCGCCTGCGCAGTTGGGGTCCCTGGCTGGTCGTCGCCGTGGCGGCGGTGGCCGGTGAACTATGGGATATCAGCGACCGTCATTCGGGCCACATACCGCAGAATTACGGCGCGAACCTGCATGATGTCTGGAATACTCTGTTCTGGCCGAGCGTTATCCTGTTGCTCGCGCGCAGGACCAAGCTGTTCGGCGGGCGCTAGGTCGATAAGCCGTTACGCCGGATCACGCTTTCGCCGTTTGCCCCAGATTGCGAACGGGCGCCTGCACGGATGGGCGCGACCGGTGGGACAGGACTTAGGCCGAAACCAGTCCCAGCAACCCCTCGAACAGCCCACGCCCGTCGGCTCCGCCATGCGCGGTCTCGATCCGGCGCTCCGGGTGCGGCATCATGCCCAGCACATTGCCCTTCGCGTTCAGCACGCCCGCAATGTTGCGCGCCGATCCGTTGACCGGCTCGCCATAACGAAACGCAACGCGGCCTTCGCCTTCCAGCCGGTCGAGCGTCGCATCGTCGGCGAAGTAATTGCCGTCGTGATGCGCGACCGGCACGGAGATCGTCTGTCCCTTGGCATAGCGCCCCGTGAACATGCTGTCGGCATTCTCGACCACCAAAGGCACGTCGCGGCAGACGAAATCGATCCCCGCATTGCGCATCAGCGCGCCTGGCAGCATCCCCGCTTCGGTCAGCACCTGGAACCCGTTGCAGACACCCAGCACAGCGACACCGCGCTCCGCCGCATCCGCCACCGCGCGCATGATCGGGGACCGCGCCGCCATCGCGCCGGATCGCAGATAGTCGCCATAGGAAAACCCGCCCGGCACGCCGATCAGGTCGAGGCCCTCGGGCAACTCGCTATCGCCGTGCCACACCATCGCTGGCGCGATACCGCCGATATCGCGGATCGCCACCGCGAGATCCCGGTCGCAGTTCGACCCCGGAAAGACGATGACGGCCGCTTTCATGCGCGTTCCACCCGATAATTCTCGATCACGGTATTCGCGAGCAGCTTGCGGCACATTTCGTCGATGCTCGCATCTTTCGTGTCGTCGGCGACGTCGAGTTCGATCAGCTTGCCCTGCCGGACGTCCTCGACACCGGCAAAGCCCAGGCCTTCCAGCGCCTTGTGGATCGCCTTGCCCTGCGGGTCGAGAACGCCGGGCTTCAGCGTGACGATGATGCGCAGTTTCATGGCTTACTTGCCCTTGCTCTTGCGGTGCTTTTCGAGATCCAGAACGGCGCTGTCCGCACCCTCCGGCAACAGGCCGAGACGCCGTGCGACCTCCTGATAGGCCTCCACTTCGCCGCCCAGGTCGCGGCGGAACCGGTCCTTGTCGAGCTTTTCGTTGGTCTGCATGTCCCACAGGCGGCAACCGTCCGGGCTGATCTCGTCGGCCAGGATGATGCGGGCATAATCATTGTCCCACAGCCGGCCGAATTCCAGCTTGAAGTCGATCAACCGGATGCCGACGGCCGCGAACATGCCGCACAGGAAATCGTTCACGCGGATCGCCAGGTCGGCGATGTCGTGCATCTCCTCCTGGCTGGCCCAGCCGAAGGCGGCGATATGTTCGTCGGTGATCATCGGATCGCCGAGCGCATCGTCCTTGTAATAATATTCGATGATCGTGCGCGGCAGCTGCGTGCCTTCCTCGATGCCGAGGCGCGTGCTGAGCGATCCCGCCGCGACGTTGCGGATCACGACCTCGATCGGGATGATCTCGACCTGACGGATCAACTGCTCGCGCATGTTAAGGCGGCGGATGAAGTGCGTCGGAACGCCGATCAGCCCCAGCAGCGTGAAGACATGCTCGCTGATGCGGTTGTTCAGCACGCCCTTGCCGCTGATCGTGCCCTTCTTCTGCGCGTTGAAGGCGGTCGCATCATCCTTGAAATACTGGATCAGCGTTCCCGGCTCCGGACCCTCGTACAGGATCTTGGCCTTGCCTTCGTAGATCTGGCGGCGGCGAGCCATGCGGCATTACCCCTTGATAAGAAGCGCCCCGGCCACGCGGGATTCGCAGGGCCGGGGCGGGAAGAGCCGCGCTATATCGAAAGCCCGTGCGCTGCGCAATTACGCGACGGGGTCAACGGTGCTCGCTTTCCTCCTGGGCAAAAGGTGACGCACGCGCCGCCACCCAAGCCACAACAGGAACAGCAGGATTGCGGGCGGCCCGAAGATCGCCAGCCCGCCCAGCAGGATCGCCAGCGTCGTCTGTGCCGAAGCGATCGCGGTATCCAGCGCGCTTTTCAGCGGGGCGCTCGGGTCGAACCCGCGAACCGCATTGCCGGACCGATAATCGAACGTCATCGGCGTGCTCGCCAGCGTTTCGCGCTGTTCGGCGGTACCAGCATTCGTCTGCGCGATACTCGCGACGACGTCGGCGCGCTGTCGCTGCAACTCGGCCCGTTCCCTAGCGGGCAGGTTCGTGCGCGCCAGTTCGCGGTCGATCCGCGACAGCTCTTCCCGCGCCGCGGCCTTGCCCGCTTCGAGGCTTCGGATCGCCGAACCGGCGTCGGTGCCGCTAATCTCGGCATCGACCAGCCGACCGTCCGCGGCTTCGATCGCCGCGATTCCCGATTTGCCGAAAGCGCGTGCCAGCGTCGGATCCAGCTTGAAGGCCAGCATCCCCCTTATGTCGTTCTCGCCAACCAACTGGTATCGCATGCCCGTGATCCGGCACCGCGCAACCCCCAGCCTTTCACACGCGGCGGCATGCGTCTCCTGGGCTGCGGCGATGCGCGTCGGCGGCAGGCTGAACGCATAGGCATAGGCAAAAGCGACGCCGGGTGCGGCCGTGACCGCGATCCCAGGTCCGGATGGTGCTTGTTCCTCCCTAGAAGGCTCCGAGGCCACCTCGGCGGATCGACTGCACGCACCGAGGAGCAGGAACAGCGAAACCCAGATCGTCCGCATATCATCGTCTCCAATGCCCATCGCGCCAGTAGGAGATCGTGAGCCGTCCGTTCGCATCGGTCAATCGATCTTACCTAAATGAAGGACGACGATCGCGATTGCTGGCAACATTCCGGCAACGTGTCTCTGGTCGCACGGCGGAATGCGGTCTTATGATACGGTGGAGACTCCCTGGCGCTGGCAATGCGAGTAATGGCATTCGGAACGGATCGATCCTGAATGGCAGATTGTGGCATGGCGTCACCCGCCGGGTGCGCGCCGTGCCGTGGCAAGCCGTTGACTATGTTTCCCGAACCCCCTGGTATCTGGCGTTAGCCAGCGCCGCTACGATCGCTCGCTTCGGCACCACCAGCCCTCGCTGCCGGTGCTGGACGATTCGTGGAATGCGATCGCCATCATGCTTCGGGACCGGGGTATCGCACAGTCCGCGCTCGGCGCGCTGGCTCTTCCCGGGGCGGACGCGATGTTCGCATCGGCTTCGGCGTTGATCGACGACTGGCGCCCGAGGCTCCGGTCGCAAGCGCAGGCCGGGATGGATTTTCTGATGGTACCCGCGACGGAAATCGCCGCCCGCCCCGAAATCTTCCGCTTCGGTCTGAATCCCGTCCTGTTGCGATTGGCGGAGGCACATATCGGCCTGCCGGTCGCGTATGACGGCGTGACCGTTCAGTACACCATGGCCGATGGCCGGGAAGTCTCGACCCGCGACTGGCACCGCGATCGCGAAGACCGGCGGATGGTCAAGCTGGCCATCTACCTCAACGATGTCGACGAAGCGGGCGGGCCGTTCCAATTGCTTCCCGGGGAACGCGCGGACGGTAATTTCTACCTCCGCGAAAAGGCCGATGCCGATCTTCGCGCCGCGCCACCGGTCAGTTGCGAGGGGGCGGCCGGGACAATCGTCTTCGCCGATACCGCACGCTATTTCCACCGCGGCAAACCCGCGACGAAACAGGACCGGGCGGCCCTGTTCTTCAGTTATTTCGCGAAAAGGCCGCAGCGTCCCTATTTCTGCGAACGCTCCGGCCTGACCCGGCGGCAGATTGCCGTGCTGACCGAGGGGATGACGCCCGAACAGCGTGATGCGGCGTTATGGCAGCGGGCTCTTCCGCTCCGCTGGCGCTTCATCCCGCCCGCTGCCCTTTAGGCGTCGCGCGCCCCGACAGCGTTTATCTCTGGTCCAGTGCCGCCCGGATCAGGCGTTTCGTTTCGGCCCAGGCGGCACTTTCCGGCGCGACCAACTCGACATGTCCGGTCGCCGGAACCACATGCAGCGAAACCCGGTCGCCCGCCGACCGCGCCTGCATCTCATATCCCGTCGCCAGTCGCATCGGAATTATGCGATCCTCCACTCCATTGACGAGATCCTGCGGCACGCCGATCGGAAGAAGCCTTGGCACCGACGTGTCGGCATAGACGTCCGCCCGTGTCGCACCCGTCGGCCCCACCAGCTTTCTGATAACCTCGACGCCACAACCATTGTCCGGGCTGGCGGCGGCCGCTTCCAGATCGGGAAGACCGCCCAGGCTGATGACATGCGCGATCTTCAGCGGCTTGGTGGCATGTAGCGGGCTGGATGTCGGCAGCTTGCCGCGCGCCGCCAGCCACAAGGCGAGATGACCGCCCGCCGAATGCCCCACCGCGACGATCCGCTTGATATCCAGATGATAGGCCGCGGCGTGGCTCCGCAGTGCATCCGCCGCCATGCCCGCGTCCAGGAACGTCCCCGGATAACCACCGCCTATCCGGTCGACGCCACGATAGTCGATGTTCCACACCGCATAACCGGCCTTGCGCAGATCGTCCGCAATCCAGTTCATCAGGCTGCGATCCGCGATGCTCGTCGTCCAGCACCCGCCATGTACCATCAGCACCGTCGGAAAGCGCTTGCCGGCCGCGGGACGGGCGGCGGGCAACCAGACATCCACTTTTTGCATTCCGTCCGGGCCGTACGCGATCGTCGCATCCGGTTTCGGCTGCTCCCGCTTCGTCAGGTCAGGCCAGGTCAGAAGGGTAGGCGCATCGACAGGCAAGCTCATGACAGGCACCGGCATCAGGAGAGACAAAGCGAGTATGGGCGCCGCAAGCGCTGGAGGTATTGAACGCATCCTGCACCGTAAGACCTTTGGCGTCCCGACGATAGCACCACTCAGCGCCCCCTAGCGCCCGAAGCACGCCTTCGATCCCCGGCGACACCGGCCCTGCCACGCGCTATGGTGCGCGCATGACCACATCCGCCACACGCCGCCCCTTGGCATGCCTGCTCGCGCTGGCTGCCACCTTGTCTGCATGCGGCGGCGGCGGCGACTCCGGTGCCGGCTCGACGTCCGCGGCGGCACCCGCGACGCCGACCACCCCGACCGCGTCCGGTTGTTCGCTCCGTGCACGGCAGGACTGGGTCGCAGGCCAGATGCGCGAATGGTATCTCTTCCCCGATACCTTGCCCGCCAGCCTCGATCCGATGCCCTACACCAGTGTCGACACATTCCTGGATGCGCTCACGGCGACCGCGCGGGCGCAGCGCAAGGATCGCTTCTTCACCTATCTGACGTCGATTGCCGAGGAGGAGGCGTTCTACAATTCGGGGTCCAGCGCCGGATTCGGCGTGCGCCTGTCCGTCGATGCTCCCGCCGGACGCGCCTATATCTCTGAGGCATTCGAAGGGGCTCCCGCGCTGGCGGCGGGTATCGACCGCGGTGCCGAAATCCTGGCGATCGGCACCAGTGCCAACGACTTGCGCACGGTTTCCGCGATCATCGCCGCCGGCGGCTCGGCAGCGGTCACCGACGCGCTCGGCCCAAGCACGGCCGGCACCACGCGCGTCCTGCGGGTGTCGAGTGGCGGCACGACGCGCGACGTGACGATCGCGAAGGCGGATTATACCCTGACGCCCGTTTCCTCCCGCTACGGCGCGAAGGTGATCGACGATGACGGTCGCAAGGTCGGCTACGTCAATCTGCGCACGTTCATCAGTACCGCCGACCCGGCATTGCGCAGCGCTTTCGCGTCCTTCCGCGCGCAGGGCGTGACGAACGTTATCGTCGATTTCCGCTACAATGGCGGCGGGTTGCTATCGATCGCCGAACTGATGGGCGACCTGCTCGGCGCCAATCGTTCGACATCCGAAGTGTTCGACTATGTGACCTATCGCAGTGAGAAATCTGCAAACAATTCGACCCGGACCTTCGCGCCGCAATCGCAATCGATCGCACCGATGAAAGTCGCGTTCATCGGTACGGGGGCAAGCGCGTCGGCCAGCGAACTGGTGATCGCGGCGATGATCCCGTACCTCCACGGCAACGCGGCCCTGATCGGCACAAACACCTATGGCAAGCCCGTCGGACAGATCGCGCGCGACAATACCGGCTGCGGCGATCGGCTCCGCGTGATCGCATTCTCGCTACAGAACGCCGCCCGCCAGGGTGCCTATTATGACGGCCTTGCCAATACGGTGGAGGCGAGCTGCCAGGCGCCCGACGATCTGAGCAAGCCGATGGGCGATCCCCAGGAAGGGTCGACCCGCCAGGCGCTCGACTTCATCGCGGGGCGCAGTTGTACGCCGATCGGGCAATCCTCCGGCCAGCGCACGCTTGCGGTCCGCAACCGTGTCGAACTTCTGCAGCCCGATCGCCCCAGCACCGTCCAGCGCGAGGTACCCGGCGCCTTCTGACGAGATCGGGCGCAAGCGTATCGCGCTCGGAGTCATCACATTCCGTTGTAAATAATTTGCAACCCGACAGCGTTAACTACCACTATGGCCACAGGATTACCCTGCGATGTGGTCACCGCCTCTGTCAGCCGGTGTAAATTTGTATAGCTAGACGGCATCCAATTCGCAGGAGCCGACCGATGACCTACCAGACGCATATCGCCCAGACGACGGATCTGATCCGCAGCCATAACGGCACGTGGGACGGCATCGACGCGGAGGCGGTCGCCCGCATGCGGTTGCAGAATCGTTTCCAGACTGGTCTCGACATTGCGCGCTACACCGCCGCGATCATGCGCAAGGACATGGCCGCCTACGATCTCGATCCCGCCAACTACACGCAGTCGCTGGGCTGCTGGCACGGTTTCATCGGCCAGCAGAAGATGATCAGCATCAAGAAGCATTTCGGCACGACCGATCGCCGCTATCTGTACCTGTCGGGCTGGATGGTCGCTGCACTGCGCAGCGAATTCGGCCCGCTGCCGGATCAGTCGATGCACGAGAAGACCAGCGTCCCCGCGTTGATCGAAGAACTCTACACGTTCCTGCGCCAGGCCGATGCGCGCGAGCTGGGCATGATGTTCCGCGAACTCGATCATGCCCGCGAAGGCAATAACGAGATCGAGGCAGTGCGCCTGCTTAACGCGATCGAGAACCACCAGACGCACGTCGTGCCGATCATCGCCGATATCGACGCAGGCTTCGGCAATGCCGAGGCGACGTACCTGCTCGCCCGCAAGATGATCGAGGCCGGTGCCTGCGCGCTCCAGATCGAGAATCAGGTGTCCGACGAAAAGCAGTGCGGTCATCAGGACGGCAAGGTCACCGTGCCGCACGAGGACTTCCTCGCGAAGGTCCGCGCCTGCCGCTACGCTTTCCTCGAACTCGGCGTCGAGGACGGCATCATCGTCACGCGCACCGACTCGCTGGGTGCCGGCCTGACGAAGCAGATCGCGGTCAGCACGACCCCGGGCGATCTCGGCGACCAGTATAACAGCTACCTCGATTGCGAGGAGATCGACCCGACGACCGCGCGCAATGGGGACGTCATCCTCAACCGCGACGGCAAGCTGTTGCGCCCGAAGCGCCTGCCGTCGAACCTGTTCCAGTTCCGCGAAGGTACCGGTGCGGATCGCTGCGTGATGGACTGCATCGCCTCGTTGCAGAACGGTGCGGACCTGTTGTGGATCGAGACCGAGAAGCCGCATATCGAGCAGATCGCGAGCATGGTCGATCGCATCCGCGAAGTCGTGCCGAACGCGAAGCTGGTGTACAATAACAGCCCCAGCTTCAACTGGACGCTCAACTTCCGCCAGCAAGTCTATGATGCATGGGCGGAAGCCGGCAAGGACGTGTCCGCATTCGATCGTGCGCGGCTGATGTCGGTCGATTATGACGGCACCGAACTGGCGGACGAAGCCGACGAACGCATCCGCACCTTCCAGAAGGACGCGGCGGCCCGCGCCGGTATCTTCCATCACCTTATCACGCTGCCGACCTATCACACCGCGGCTTTGTCCACGGACAATCTGGCCAAGGAATATTTCGGCGACCAGGGCATGCTCGGCTACGTCAAGGGCGTCCAGCGCAAGGAAATCCGCGAGGGCATCGCCTGCGTGAAGCACCAGAACATGTCCGGTTCGGATCTCGGCGACGATCATAAGGAATATTTCGCCGGAGAGGCAGCGCTCAAGGCTGGCGGCGCGCATAACACGATGAACCAGTTCGCGGCGTAACGCGGTCGGTCTGGCGCTGGTTGCGCACTCCGGGGCGAGACCCGGAAGGCTCGAGGCAACGCGGTTCGGTCCCGACGCGATCTACCAAAACGGCAAAAGCCGTAACGTCCTTGCGGAGAGGATGCGAGAGGCCCGGGGAGCAATCCCCGGGCCTTTTTCGCTGGTTCAGTGTTTGCCGACCGATAGCTCCGTAGAAAACCGGCGCACCAGGCATCGCGTTCTACAACAAGTAAAACTTATGAACTTATTGTGACACCGATTTGGTATTATTGGATAATACGCCGCATTGTGGCTCAAGCATAATTTAATTTCATACGCACGCTTGCCACCACGGTTTTAGTTGCGCCATTAGGTGCGCAACACGACGCGAATAACGACGTCGTCGTATTAGCAGGAAACATGAACAGTCCACCCGGCGCGCCTTGCTCAATTGACGGCCGGATACAGAGACTTACGGGGCAGGGCCTGAGAGCTACTTTCCACGGGGGCTCACATGATCAAATACACGACTTCGACTATCGCGCTGGTATTCGCGTTCCTTTCCGGAACCGCCGCACACGCCGCCGCACAGCCAGACCCGCTGATCGCCGACATGGTCGCGACATCCCCGACCGAAACACCGCAGGACGCGGCCCCGGTCGCGGCTGAAGAGCCGGCCGGCGAGATCGTCGTTCTCGGCACGCGTCGCACCGACCGCACGTTGACCAACTCCGCGTCGCCGGTGGATGTCATCAGCGCCGCGGAGTTGACCACGCAGCCTGCCGCCAACATGATAGACCAGCTCAAAAACATCGTGCCGTCCTTCTATGCCGGCCAGAACTCGATTTCCGACGCCTCGACCTTCGTCCGCTCGCCCTCGCTGCGCGGCCTGTCCGGCGATCAAGTGCTCGTGATGATCAATGGCAAGCGGTACAACCGCTCCGCTCTGGTTCAGGTTTACGGTGGCAGCGATACCGGCCTCGGCCGTGGTGCGCAGGGTCCCGATATTTCCGCAATCCCGTCGCTCGCCATCGGCAGCCTGCAGGTTCTGCGCGAGGGCGCGACCGCGCAATATGGTTCGGATGCGATTGCCGGCGTGCTCAACTATGGCTTGCGGCAGGACCAGGGCATCGAACTGGTCGGCCGGACCGGGCAATATTATGCGGGCGACGGCGAAAGTTATCAGATCGCGGGCAATGCCGGGATCGAGGGACCCTGGGGCTTCCTCAACGTGACCGGCGAATATGTCGACGAAGCACAGACCAGCCGTGGCGCCACCCGTCCTTCGGCAGTCAACTTCGCTCAGGCTTTCCCGGCGCTCGCATCGCAACTGCCTAACGCGCCGGGACCAGTGCAGTTCTGGGGCAATTCACCCTCGCACGGTTTCAAATCGGTCGTGAACGCGGCGATCAATGTCAGCGATAACAGCAAGATCTACGCATTCGCCAATTACGCACAAAGCAAGGGCGACCAAAGCTTCCAGTATCGCCCCTCCGTCTCGAGCACCGCGGTCGATACGAACGGCGTCGTGCGCGCGCAGAACGCCAATGCGGTGTATAACAACACCTTCTTCCTGACGCCTTGCCCGACGGGCAACGCCACCTGCCCTGCCGGCGGGTTCGTGCAGGATACCAACACGTTCCGCTTCGCGACCCTCTATCCAGCCGGCTTCACGCCGCGTTTCGTGGGTGAAACCCAGCAGATCTATGGCGTACTTGGGTTCAAGGGCACGAGCGGCGACTTCACGTACGACGTGTCGGGCACGATGGCGCGGAACAAGCTGTCGTTATCGATGTATAACTCGGCCAATTTTTCCTACGGCCCGACCACGCAAACCAGCTTCGACTTCGGAGACCTGATCCAGCGCGAACTCAACTTCAACGCCGACTTCACCTATGCAGCCGAACTTGGCCTCGCCTCGCCTTTGACTATTTCGGCGGGCGGTGAATTCCGCAAGGAAACCTACGAACAGACGGCTGGCGATCCGCAATCCTATGGCGCAGGCCCTTATTCCGTCGCCCAGAACCTGTACACGCTGACTGCGCCCGGCGTGTACACCGCCTCCGGTACCACCGCCGCCCAGGGCGTGGGTGCCAGTGGATATGCCGGCACCAGCGTGGCGACCGCGGGTAAGTTCAGCCAGAAAGCTTACAGCGCCTATGTCGGGCTGGAAACAGATCTTACCGACGCGCTGACCGTCGGCGCGGCGGGACGTTACGAACATTACAACACGTTCGGCGACGCCTGGGTCGGCAAGGTCAACGCACTTTACAAGCTTGCCGATGCCTTCTCGGTCCGCGGCAGCATCGGCACCGGTTTCCATGCGCCATCGCCGGGCCAATCCAACGTTTCGATCGTCACGACCGCCTTCATCGCAGGTCTCGCACGACAAAGCGGCACGTTTCCAACGAACACGGCTGTCGCGCGCTATTACGGCGCTACAGACCTGACCCCGGAAAAATCGACCAATTACGGGCTCGGCTTCATCGTCCAGCCGGTCAAGGGCATGACGATCACCGTCGATGGCTATCAGATCAACCTGCGCAACCGGATCGGGGTCACGTCGCCCTTCACTGTCACCGCGGCCGATCTCGTGGCGCAATCGGCCCTGCTACCGGTTGGACTCGGTGGCCAGGTCCAATATTTCACCAACGGTTTCAAAACCCGGACACGGGGCATCGACGTCGTCGGCACGTGGCGCACGCGGCTCAGCGAGGCCTTGCTCAACTTCTCGCTGGCCTACAATTACAACGAGACGAAGGTGCTGTCCTCGAACGCTCGCGTCATAAGTGTCGCGCAGTTGATCGATGCCGAAAACCTCGCGCCGAAGCATCGCGTCGTCTTCAACGCGAGCTGGTCGCTGGATAACCTGACTTTCAACGTTCGCGAGAACTATTACAGCTCCTTCACCAGCGCTCAGGACTACGGGCAGACGAACGGTGTGCCGAATCAGCGGTTCGGCGGGAAGTTCACCACCGATCTGGAACTCAGCTATACGTTCGCGGAACATTTCACGCTGGCGGTGGGTGCGCAGAACTTCACCGACGAACGTCCCGATCGTCTGGCCCCGACCGCTACGATCCCGATCTACCCGCTGACCGGCAGCGCGATCGATGGTCAGGTCTATCCACGTAACGGCGGACCGTTCGGCTTCAACGGCGGCTTCTACTACACCCGCCTGCGCGTGAAATACTGATCGGCTGCGGCGGGGCAGGGATACTGCTCCGCCGCGCCTTTTCAAACCGCCCGTCCCGGACCCCGAACCATTCCGCGAGCAGGGAACGGGGAACGCGGAACGGAACTGGGGATCAGAATTTTGACCGAAGCCCGCCGATAGCGACAGGCGGAAATGCCGACGGTCGATCGCCTGCCGCTGTCCTACACGCCGTGAGTAGTGCGATACGGCCACGATGCGCGTTTCATCATGTCCCTATCTGCTGATGTCCGATCGCTGCCTCCCTCGTCGCGCATGTGACGTACTCGGAAAACCCAATACCGTGTGACTTTGTGTGAACTTCGACGCTGCATTCGATAGCAAAGCTATCTTCCCCGCACGCCCGGTTCTGCTATCGCGCGCGACGACACTGATTACGGGGATATGACATGGGCTACAGAATCGTCGTCGCGGGTGCGACCGGGAATGTCGGGCGCGAGATGCTCAATATCCTGGCGGAGCGTGAATTCCCGGCGGACGAGATCGCCGTCGTCGCCTCGTCGCGCAGCCAGGGGCTGACGGTCGATTACGGCGACACCGGCAAGCAGTTCAAGGTTCAGAATATCGAACATTTCGACTGGACCGGCTGGGACATGGCGCTGTTCGCGATCGGCTCCGAAGCGACCGCCAAATACGCCCCCGTCGCCGCCGCCGCCGGTTGCACGGTGATCGACAATTCGTCGCTCTATCGCATGGAGCCCGACGTGCCGCTGATCGTGCCCGAAGTGAATCCGGAGGCGATCGACGGCTATAAGGCACGCAACATCATCGCCAATCCAAACTGCTCGACCGCGCAGATGGTCGTCGCGCTGAAGCCACTGCACGATGCCGCGAAGATCAAGCGCGTCGTCGTCTCGACCTACCAGTCCGTTTCCGGTGCCGGCAAGCAGGGTATGGACGAACTGTTCGAACAGAGCCGCAACATCTTCGTCGGCGATAGCGCCGAGCCCAAGAAGTTCACCAAGCAGATCGCCTTCAACGTCATTCCGCATATCGACAGCTTCCTGGACGACGGTTCGACCAAGGAAGAGTGGAAGATGGTCGTCGAGACGAAAAAGATCCTCGATCCCAAGATCAAGGTGACCGCGACCTGCGTTCGCGTACCCGTGTTCGTCGGCCATTCCGAAGCGATCAACATCGAGTTCGAACGCGAGATTTCGGCCAAGGAAGCGCAGGACATCCTGCGTGAGGCGCCCGGCATCATGTTGTACGATAAGCGCGAAGATGGCGGCTATATCACGCCCATCGAATGCGTCGGCGAATTCGCCACCTTCATCAGCCGCGTCCGCGAGGATTCGACGATCGAGAACGGCCTGAACCTGTGGTGCGTGTCGGACAACCTACGCAAGGGCGCAGCGCTGAACGCGGTGCAGATCGCCGAATTGCTCGGTCGTCGCCATCTGAAAAAGGCTGATTGAGGGGCTGATAGCATCGTGATATCAGATTGCGGATGGGACAGGTTCTTATCCGCAATCTCGATGACGCGTTGCTGACCGAGTATCGGGAAGCGGCCAAGGCGAAGGGCAGGTCATTGGAGGCGGAGTTGCGCGATGTCCTTGCCAGCGCCCGCCCCAAGGCGACGATGTCCGGCGAGCGGTTCGTATCCTTTTCGAAGAGCCTCCGGGCGATGACGCCGCAATCTGCGAGAGGTACGGACAGCACCGATCTGATTCGAGCCGACCGCGACGAACGCTGATGCTGGTGATCGACGCCAGCGTCGTCGTCAAAGTGCTGACGGAGGAGGTCGGCTCGGATCTCGCCACCGATCGGCTGGCGCTCGAACCGGAACGTATCGGCCCGGACTGGCTTTCGGTTGAGATTGCCAGCGCGCTGTCGAAGAAGGTCCGCTATGCGGGTCTGCCGGCCGATGTCGCGGAAAAGTATCTGGCGGCCCTGCCGATGATCATTCCCGACCTTACGCCGACCTTGCCGCTTCTGCCCGCCGCCTTGAGGTTGTCGATCGGCTTACGTCACGCCGTCTACGACTGCCTGTATCTCGCTCTTGCGATCGATCGGGACTGCGCCCTGCTCACCGCGGATCGAAAGTTCTTCGATACCGTTGCATCAGGCGAACATGGGCAGCGCATGGAATTAATGGCATGACCCAGATGACCGGCGGGTGCCAGTGCGGGCGTATCCGTTACGTGGCTGAAGTCGATAGCGATGAGGCATATCTCTGCCATTGCCGGATGTGCCAGCGCGCCACCGGCGGGGTATCGATCGCGTTCCGCAGCATGAAGCGCGCGGACGTGACGTGGCAGCAGGAGCCCGATCGCTACCAATCCTCGCCGATCGCGCTTCGTGGGTTCTGTTCCGCCTGCGGCACACCGCTGACGTTCGAATTCCTCGAAGGCAGCGACAGCATGGACGTCACCGTCGGCAGTTTCGACGATCCCTATCACTTCAAGCCGACGCATCATTTCTCGCCCGAGACATGGCATGCCGAATGGCTCGACACGCGGCATTTGCCTGCTACGCGGGTGGCCGATAATCCTTCGACCGTTGACCGCTGGATGGAAAAGCTTGGCAAACTCCCCGATTGAACCGCGCTTCCTCGACAGCTTCGACGGAACCAGGCTGGCCTATCACGAACTCGGCGAAGGGCGCCCCGTCGTCCTGATCCACGGGTACTTCTCCAACGCGCAGACGAACTGGATCCGCTACGGCCATGCGGAGGCGGTCGCGGCCAAGGGCTTCCGGGTCATCATGCCGGACCTTCGCGGACACGGTGACAGCGCCCGGCCGCACGACGACGCCAGCTATCCGCCCGACGTGCTGATGCGCGACGGCTTCGCACTGATCGAGCATCTCGGACTCACGGATTACGACCTTGGCGGCTATTCGCTTGGTGCGCGAACGACGGTGCGGATGCTCGCGAACGGCGCCAGCCCGAAGCGCGTCGTCCTGTCGGGCATGGGTCTGCGCGGCCTGACCGATACCGAGGGGCGGGGCGGGTATTTCCGACGCATCCTGACCAATCTGGGCACCTTCGAACGGGGCACGCTGGAATGGCTGACCGAGGCATTCCTGAAGACGACCAGCGGTGATCCCGAGGCGCTGGTCCGTGTGCTGGACACGTTCGTGGATACGCCCCGCGAAACGGTTGCGGCTATCACTCAACCCGTGCTCGTAGTGTCGGGCGAGGAGGATGAGGATAACGGCCCGGCGCCCGAACTGGCGGAACTGTTGCCGAACGGTCTCTATCGGGCGGTGCCCGGCGGTCATATGAGCGCGGTGGTGAAGCCCGAACTTGGCCGCGAGATTGCGGATTTCCTTGGCAATTGACGCCGCGCGCTTGACCACGCGGCGGGTACCGGCGCAGTCTTGGGCATAAGCAAAACTGCCCAGGGGTAATCATGATCCGCACCGGTATTTCGATTGTGGCGCTGTCGCTTGCGATGGCGTCGACGCCCGTTTCCGCACAAAATGCGGCACCAACGCCTGCCGACGCCGACGCCTTCATCGCGCAGTCGGAAAAGACCTATTTCGATTTCACGCTGCAATCGAACCAGATCAACTGGGTCAACGCGACCTACATCACCGACGATACGGACGCGATGGCCTCCCGGATCAATGCGCAGGGAACCGAGATCGCGGTCAAGCTCGCGCTCGAGGCGGCAAAGTACGACAAGGTCGCGGGCCTGGCGCCCGACACGCGGCGTAAGCTCGATCTGCTTCGCGGCAGTATCACGCTGCCCGCGCCGACGACGCCCGGTGCGGCGACGGAATTGTCCACCCTGGTGACGAAGATGTCGTCCTCCTACGGCAAGGGCAAAGGCACGCTGGACGGCAAGCCAATCAACGGGAGCGATATCGAGGCCGCGATGGGCACCGAACGTGATCCTGCAAAGCTGAAGGAGATGTGGGTCAGCTGGCACGACAATGTCGGCGCCCCGATGCGTACGGATTATGCGACGACGGTCGACATCGCCAACAAGGGCGCGGTCGAGCTCGGTTACAAAGACGTCGGTGCGATGTGGCGATCGGGCTACGATATGAGCCCGGAAGAGTTCGCCAAGCTGACCGACAAGCTCTGGCTGGAGGTCGAGCCGTTGTACAAGTCCCTGCACACCTATGTGCGATGGAAGCTGAACGAGAAATACGGCGATGCGGTGCAGCCGAAGACCGGCGCGATCCGCAGCGATCTGCTCGGCAATATGTGGGCGCAGGAATGGGGAAACATCTACGATATCGTCGCGCCGAAGGGGGCGGGCGATCTCGGTTTCGATACGACCGACCTGCTGAAACAGAAGGGCTATGACCCGTTGAAGATGGTGAAGGCCGGCGAGGGCTTCTATTCCTCGCTCGGCTTCAAGCCCTTGCCGGATACGTTCTGGGCCCGGTCGCAGATCACCAAGCCCGCGGATCGCGAAGTCATCTGCCACGCCTCCGCCTGGGATCTGGATAACAAGGACGATGTGCGCATCAAGATGTGCACCAAGGTGAATGGCGACGATTTCGTCACGATCCACCACGAGCTCGGCCACAATTACTATCAGCGCGCGTATCAGAAGCAGCCGATGCTATATATGAACGGTGCGAACGACGGGTTCCACGAAGCCATCGGTGACTTCGTCGCATTGTCTATCACGCCCGATTACCTCGTTCAGATCGGTTTGCTCGACAAGGCGAAGGTGCCGAGCGCGGACAAGGATATCGGGCTGCTACTGCGTCAAGCGATGGACAAGGTCGCGTTCCTGCCGTTTGGGCTGTTGATCGACAAATGGCGCTGGGGCGTCTTTTCGGGTGAGATCCCCGCGACTGGGTATGAAAAGGGCTGGAACGACCTGCGCCTGAAGTATCAGGGCATCGTTCCGCCGGTCGAACGCGACGAGACCCGGTTCGACCCCGGTGCGAAATACCACGTTCCGGCGAGCGTTCCGTACACGCGATACTTCCTCGCCCGGTTGCTGCAATTCCAGTTCTACGAAGCAGCGTGCAAGCAGTCCGGCTGGAAAGGCCCGCTGCATCGCTGCTCCTTCTACGGCAACACGGCGGTAGGCGATAAGCTGAACGCCATGCTCGAAATGGGCCAGTCCAAACCGTGGCCCGACGCGCTGCAGGCGTTCACCGGCAGCCGTCAGATGTCTGGCAAAGCCATGGTTTCGTATTTCGCGCCGCTGAAGAAGTGGCTGGACACGCAGAATAAGGGAAAGCCGACCGGCTGGTGATCGTGAGGGCCGTCGGCAACGCCGACGGCCTTTAGCGCGGATTATCATGTCGATGTGGCGCGACCCGTCATTGCTACAGCGGCGGGCTTCCAAGTCCCCTTGCTACTAGAGGCGCGACAAAGACTATCCGCCCGGAGACGTTGCGACGCCTTCCCGGAGGATCCTTCTGCGCGTGTTATTCCGGGATCGTGCCCTCGTCGGCGATGCCGGCCTGGAAGGATTTGGACGAATCCTGCCCATTGGCCTGATGCGCCTTCTTGCCTTTGTTCGGCTCGGCGACATCGTTGGCCGGGGTGCTGCCCCGAAGCGCGAGAACGCCGGCCGTCACGGCGGCACCTACGGTTCCGACCAGCGCGGCGATGCCCCAGTTCCGATTGTTGCCGGTGACAGCAGCCTTGGCCGAGCCGAGCGCTTTCGCCGTCACCGACTTGCCGGCGGATGCCTTCGTCGTTCTTGCGGTTGTCTTACGTGGGGCAGGGGCAGCTGCCGGTTTCTCTGCGGCGGGCGTGGCGGCGGCAGCGGTCTTGCGTGCGGCGGGTTTCGGCGTCGAACTTGCGGCGGTCTTACGAACCGCGGTTTTGCGAGGCGTTGCCGGCTTACGCGGCGCAGGCGGCTTGCTGGTGCCGTCGGTCGGCTTTTTCGGCGGGGTGGCCATCGCGAGGAACTCCTCAGAAATAATGGAAACTCGTTGAGCGAGCGTAACGCATAACTCGCTCGTGGTTTCCCTGGCACGCATATTCGTAGCTGCCGGCGGACGAATTTATCGGAAGGGAGGCTCGTTGAAGGCCCGTAGCTTACGACTGTGCAGGCGTTCGCCCTCACGCCGCAATTCCTCGCACGTTTCGATCCCGATCCGCATGTGTTCGTTGATCGCGCGTTCGTAAAAGCGGTTGGCTTGGCCGGGAAGCTTCAATTCCCCGTGCAGCGGCTTGTCCGACACGCACAGCAATGTGCCATACGGCACGCGGAAGCGATAGCCTTGCGCCGCGATCGTCGCAGACTCCATATCGATGCCGACCGCGCGGCTGAGCGAGAAGCGCAGCGCGGAGCGGCTGTAGCGCAACTCCCAGTTGCGATCGTCCGTCGTGACGATCGTTCCCGTGCGCAGGCGCCGCTTGAGTTCCTCACCCGATTGCCCCGAGATCGTTTCAGCGGCGCGTGCCATCGCGACCTGCACTTCGGCGATCGCCGGCACCGGGATTTCCGGCGGCAGGACGTCGTCGAGTACGTGGTCATCGCGCAGATAGGCATGCGCCAGGACATAATCGCCGATCCGCTGGCTTGGCCGCAGCCCACCGCAATGGCCGATCATCAACCACGCCTCGGGCCGCAGCACCGCAAGGTGATCGGTGATCGTCTTCGCATTGGATGGTCCAACCCCGATATTGACGAGCGTGATGCCGGTGCCATCCTCCGCCATCAGATGGTAAGCGGGCATCTGATGGCGCCGCCACGCGCTGTCGCTGACGATCTTGTCCGCGTCGTCGCCGGCATGGATCATGATTCCGCCAGCGCCTGACAGTCCGGTGAAGCGGCTGGGATTCCCTTCCGCATCCGGGCCAAGTTGGCTCGCGGCCCAGCGTACGAACTCGTCCACATAGCGGTGATAGTTGGTGAACAGCACATAGCGCTGTGCGTGTTCGGCCGGCGTGCCCATGTAGTGGCGCAACCGGGCGAGGCTGAAATCGGTCCGCAGGCCGTCAAATAACGCGAGCGGTTGCGTATCGTCATGCGCCACCCACAGACCGTCCGCAATCTCGTCGCCGATATGTGCAAGTTCGGTGGCCGGGAAGAAGCGGGCAAGTTCGGAGGCGGAAACCTCGTCGAGGCTAAGCGCGTGACCCGGATCGATCACATAGGGAAACGGGATTTCCTGACGTCCGGCGACCGCCTCGACCTCGACATCGTAATCCTCGATCAACAGCGTCAGCTGTTCGATCAGATAGTCGGCGAAGATCGCGGGCTTGGTAACGCTGATCTTATACTCGCCTTCCGTCACCAGACGGCCGAAGGATCGCATCGGGGCGGGCCGGTCGCTGCCGCCGCGGTAGGTCAGGCGGATTTCGGGATAGGCAAAACTGCCGTCGCGGCGCGATGCTGGATCCGGGATGGTGCCGTCGGCGATATAGGCAGTAAGCGCAGCCTGAAGCCGGTCGACCGATGCACGGTACAGGGTGTCGAGTTCGGCGACGATAGTGGAGGCGTTTATCATCTGCTGTCGCTAAGGCAGGATTATTACGCTGGCAAGACTTGTGGCGATGTATGCACGCCGTCCTGCCACCGGGTCCCCCAAAGCGGGGAGGACCCGGTATAAGTCAGGTTGGATCAGCGAGCGGCCAGTTCGACGCTCGGCCGTGCGGTCGCCTTTGGAACGCTGAAAGAGACGGGGACATTGCCCGAGAAACCGTGGACATAGCCGTTCCGAACGACGAGGTGGAAATCGCGGCCGGATGCGCTGCGACCGGTAAGAATGGTCGCATCGTTCTTTTCCGTCGCGACGTAGGTGAACGTCTCACCGTCACGCGTGAAAGTCTTCTGCTGCGGAGCATCTTTGGCAAATGCGGGCGCGGCGATGGATGCGATCAAGGCGGCTACGGCGAAAAGCTTGGTCATTGTCTAATCCCTTCGAATTGCGAAGCCGGATCAGCATCCTGTCCCTGTCAAATTTGCCGGTACGATCTTGTTGCAGCGATCGTATTGCACTGCAGCATGATGCCAATCGCAAAGATTGCGCGACCAATTGCACGAAACGCAGTCGCGCGACGGTGCCGACTGCTAATTCCCTCGCGTCGTTTGAGTCACCGCATGCATTCCGCTAAGGCGCGCGCTTCTTATCAGGTTCGGACCTTTTCATGACGCTTTATACCCGCTTTGCCGCGCATCTGGATGCGGCTCTCGATACGCTGGTCGCATCGGGCGACTTGCCAGAGGGGCTGAACCGGGCCGCAGTAACGGTCGAACCGCCGCGCGACGCGACGCACGGGGACCTGGCCACCAATGCGGCGATGGTGCTCGCCAAGCCGGCGGGGACGAACCCGCGCGCGCTGGCCGAAAAAATCGCAGCCGGACTCGAGAAACTGGACGAGGTCGAGGCGGTGTCGGTGGCAGGACCCGGCTTTATCAACATGACGCTGACCGAGGATACGTGGCGCGCGGAACTCGCGGCGATTACTGACGGGGGCGCGGATTACGGTCGTTCGGCGCGGGGACGCGGCACGACGGTCAATATCGAATATGTCTCGGCCAACCCGACCGGGCCGATGCATATGGGGCATTGCCGCGGCGCGGTCGTCGGCGACGCGCTGGCCAGCCTGCTGGAATTCGCCGGCAATACGGTGATCCGCGAATATTATGTCAATGACGCCGGAGGGCAGGTCGATGTCCTCGCGCGGTCGGTTCACCTGCGCTACCGCGAGGCGCTGGGCGCTACGGTCGAGATTCCGGAAGGCCTGTATCCGGGCGATTATCTGATCCCGGTCGGTCAGGCGTTGGCACAGGAATTCGGCGACCGATATGTCGATGCGCCGGAGACCGAGTGGCTGCCGCTGTTCCGCAAGAGTGCCGTCGCTTCGATGCTGGTGCTGATCAAGGCCGATCTGGCGTTGCTCGGCATCCATCACGACCTGTTTTCGTCGGAAGCTGAATTACAGGCTGCCGGAAAGCCGGAAGCGGCCGAAGCAGAGTTGCGCGCGCGGGGACTGATCTATGACGGCGTGCTCGAGGCACCGAAGGGCGAGACACCGGAGGATTGGGAACCCGTCGTCCTGCCGCTGTTCCGCTCGACCCAGTTCGGGGACGATCAGGACCGTCCGATCCGCAAGTCGACCGGCGCCTGGACGTATTTCGGTGCCGATCTAGCCTATCATTATCAGAAGGCGCAGTCGGCCGACGCGTTGATCGATATCTGGGGCGCGGATCACGCCGGCACGGTAAAGCGGATCGTGGCGGCGGTGCAGGCGCTTACTGGAGGGAAGACGAAGTTCGATGTGAAGCTGGTGCAGATGGTACGGCTGCTTCGGGCGGGCGAGCCGGTGAAAATGTCCAAGCGTTCCGGTAACTTCGTGACGCTTGCCGATGTCGTCAACGAAGTCGGCAAGGATGTGGTGAGATTCACGATGCTCACGCGGAAAGCCGATGCGCAGATGGATTTCGACTTTGCGAAGGTCGTCGAGGCGTCGAAGGACAATCCGGTCTTCTACGTGCAGTACGCCCATGCGCGCATCATGTCGCTGCACCGCCGGGCGAAGGAGGCGGAAATCGCCTGTGTCGGGATCGACCTGTCCCAGCTTGAAACGGAGGATCTCGCGCTGGTGAAACTGGCGGCGCAGTTCCCGCGCGTCGTCGATACCGCCGCCGCAGCGCGTGAGCCGCACAGAATTGCCTTCTATCTCTATGACTTGGCGGCGGCTTTCCACGCGCTGTGGAATGCCGGAAACGATGATCCGTCGCGCCGTTTCCTGATCGTCGAGGAACCCGGCGTGACGTGCGCCCGTCTTTTTCTTGGCCGACGCAATCGGGCAGATCATCCGTAACGGACTTGGCATCATGGGGGTGCAGGCGGTCCAGGAGATGAAGTGATGGCAACCTCCGACACCCACGCGCCGCGTGACGAGGATCGGCTGCCCTGGCTGGAGACGGTCGAGGAGGATTATGATCACGGTCCCAGCATCGCGCGGATCATCGGGATAATCGTGATCGGACTGGCCGTGATCGCTGCCGCTATCTTCGGCTACCATCAGTACAAGCAGAACCGCGGTGCCGACGGAAACGGTGCTCTGATCGAGGCGCAGGAAGGCGATTACAAGGTCAAGCCGGACGATCCCGGCGGCTTAAAGGTGAAGGGCGAGGGCGATGCCGCGATCGCGACGAGCGACGGGGCGAGCGGCAGCAACGGCGTGATCAACCTGAACGCGTCTCCGGAAGCCCCGGTCGAGGGGATCAAGACCAGTGCCGCAGCGGCGCCAGTTCCGGTGCCGACCGCCGGAGCCGTCAAGACGGTGGCGGCTGTCCCGGCCTCCGGTGGAAAGCTGAAGGCGGCACCCACTGGTCCTGCGATCGCGATCGCCAGTGGCACGTCCGGTGGATCGCTCGTTCAGTTGGGATCCTTCGCCAGCGAGGCGGAGGCGAACGGTGTGTGGACGAGATCCTCGAAGCGCTTCACTTATCTCGCTCCGCTGGGCAAATCGGTCCAGAAGGCAGAAGTCAACGGGCGGACGGTATATCGCCTTCGCGTCAACGCCGGCAGCGCGGGGCAGGCGAACGCATTGTGCGGCAAGCTGAAGGTCGCGGGCGAGGCGTGCTTCATACCCAACGACTGACGGGCCAGCGGGTTGGCGGGGACGCTCCCCCTACTCAGGACGGTTCGAGCTTGTTAGGGCAGGGATCATGATCCCCGTAATCTTCGGCCTGTCCGGCCTCACCGTCACCCCCGCGGAACGCAGCTTCTTCGCAAGCGTCGCGCCGGCGGGCTACATTCTGTTTAAACGCAATATCGAGAACCGCGCACAGGTGCGGGCGCTGACCGACGAATTGCGCGCGCTGTCGGGGCGCGACGACCTGCCTATCCTGATCGATCAGGAGGGGGTAGTGTCGCCCGGATGCGGGCGCCGGAATGGCCGGAATTCCCGGCAGGCCCGGCGTTCGACGCGCTGTACGAGCGCGCCCCGATATCCGCGATAGAGGCGGCGCGGGTCAACGCTCAGGGCATCGCGCTGATGCTGTCTGAGGTCGGGATCACGGTCGATTGCCTCCCGCTGCTCGACGTTTCGCAGCCCGATACGACGGCGGCTATCACCACTCGCGCGCTCGGCAGCGAGCCGAAGCGGGTCGCGGCGATGGGTCGGTCGATCCTTGAAGGATTACAGCGTGGCGGCGTCGTCGGCGTGGTGAAGCATATGCCGGGCCACGGCCGCGCGATCGTCGATACGCATTACCATCTGCCCACCGTCACCGCGACCGAGACGGAACTCGAGGTCGATCTCGCGCCGTTCATTGCTCTGAAAAACGCGCCGATGGGCATGACGTCCCACATCGTATTCGAGGCGTGGGACCCGGAACGGCCAGCGACACTGTCCCCGATCGTGATCAACGACATCATTCGTACCCGGATAGGGTTCGACGGTCTCCTGATGACGGACGATATCGACATGAAGGCGCTGACGGGCAGCGCGGGCGACAAGGCGGCGGGTGCCTTGTCGGCCGGCTGCGATGTGGTGCTCGATTGCTGGGCCCGGATGACGGAGATGGAAGATATCGCCGGACGCGTCGGTGGAATTTCGGATATAGCGCGGGCAAGGTTGGACCGGGCGATGGCGACGATTGCCGACGTCGTTCCGCAGGGCGATCTCGCGGAATTGATCGCGAAGCGGGACGCGCTTCTCGCCGTAGTTTGAACGATCCTCCCCTCGCCATCCTGGATCGGCTATGATCCGTTGGTGACCCAAGAACCCGAACAATTGACGCTCGATCTGGAAGGGTGGGAAGGTCCGCTCGACCTCCTGCTGGATCTGGCGCGACGGCAAAAGGTCGACCTGCGCGAGATATCGATCCTAGCGCTGGTGGATCAGTACCTTCGCTACGTGGAAGAAGCGCGAGCGATCAAACTGGAGCTTGCGGCGGATTATCTCGTGATGGCCGCGTGGCTCGCATATCTCAAATCCGCCTTGCTGTTGCCGCGAGATCCGGAAGCACAGCCTGATCCCGAGGAGCTTGCGCTGCGGTTGCAGTTGCGGCTGGAGCGGCTGAACGCGATGCGCGATGCCGGCGCGCGACTGGTGGCGCGGGACCGGATCGGTCGCGACGTTTTTACCCGCGGTGCGCCGGAGGGATTGCGGACCATCCGCAAGGCGTTGTGGCAGGCGGAAATATTCGATTTGATCGCCGCCTATGGCCGTATTACCGCGCGATCGCGCCCGGTGATGCACGTCGTCGCCGATCGTCACGTCATGACGCTCGAAGCGGCGCTGGAGCGCGTCTCGCGGTTGTTGGGCATAACCGTGGAATGGGCTGCCATCGAAACCTTCCTGCCGGAGACCGCCGGCGCGTTCCGCAAGTCGGCACTGGCCAGCAGTTTTCTCGCGGCGCTCGAACTCGCGCGGCAGGGGCGGGTCGAGTTGCGCCAGAAAGGTCCATTCGCGCCATTATATCTGCGCGCGCCGGCGTGACGCCGCCGGACGATATCATGCGTGCGGTGGAAGCGGTCTTGTTCGCCGCGCCGGAGCCTATGACGTCCGCCACAATCGCCGCGCATCTGAATCATGCCACGGGCATTCGCGAAGCGCTGAACCGATTGCAGGCGGACTATATCGGCCGCGGGGTCGAACTGGTCATGCGCGGAGACCGGTGGCATTTCCAGACCGCGCCGGACATGGCGCATCTGCTTCGCCGCGACAGGGAAGAGTCCCGCAAACTCAGCCGGGCGGGCATCGAGACGCTGGCGATCATCGCCTATCACGAACCCGCGACCCGTGCCGAGATCGAGTCGATTCGCGGTGTCCAGATATCGAAAGGCACGATCGACGTGCTGATGGAGGCAGGCTGGGTTCGTCCGGCGGGGCGGCGCGAGGCGCCCGGGCGGCCCTTGCTCTATGCTACGACGCCGGAATTCCTCGCTCATTTCGGGCTGACGAGCCGACGCGACCTGCCCGGCCTCGACGACCTGAAGGCCGCAGGTCTACTCGATCCGGTCGATTTGGCGCTCGATCAGCGTGGGGAACAACTTGAGGTGGCATATGAGGCCGATGAGGATTAGATAGGGGGTAACTCCAAGGAGAATTTTCATGGGTAGTTTCAGCCTCGTGCATTGGCTGGTGTTGGGCGTCGTTATGGTGCTCGTCCTTGGCGGCGGCCGCTTTTCCAATATGATGGGAGACGTCGCTAAGGGCATCAAGCAGTTCAAGAAGGGCATGGCGGAGGAAGACGTTAAGCCTGAGCCTTCGCGGATCGACGCCAAGCCCGCTGCCGATCCCGCGTTCGACCGCGACGGCGAAAAGCTGCGCGAGGAGCGCTGAGCATCTAACGAGGTCGTCGGGTTCGAGCGGGCGCGGGGTGGAGTTTGCCCCTCGGCCGCCCTGCCTGCACCTCATCGATGCGTCGGTCGCGTACACCCCGGTTTCGCGACGAGCGGATATGCCGGGGCCGGGCCGACCGTTCCATTCATCCTGTCGTAGAATAGTAGACCGCCAGAATGTTCGACATTGCGCCAACCGAATTGATGCTCGTCGCGGTCGTGGCCCTGGTCGTCATCGGACCGAAAGATCTCCCGAAGGCAATGCGCTTCGTGGGGCATTGGGTCGCCAAGGGTCGCGCGGTCATGGGCCAGTTCCGCTCCGGCTTCGATACGATGGTGCGCGAGGCTGAACTGCAGGAGATGGAAAAGAAGTGGGCGGCGGAGAATGAGCGGATCATGCGCGAGCACGCCGCACCGTTCAGATCGGCGCCGCATGCCACAACGTCGTCCGACGATCATGCCGCCGATGATGCGCCTCCTGTGATGGTGTCTCAGCCCGTGATGATCGAGCACCCCGCCGTCGTCGCAGCAGCCGAGCTCGAATTCGCGCTTGAACCCGACACGGTACCGCCTGCGCCGAAAGCGACCAAACCGCGCAAATCCCGCGCGAAGGCAGCCGATACGAACAGCACCGATCCGAAAGCCGCATCGTGAGCGACGATGGCAGCGAGATCGACGCATCGCGCGCACCGCTTCTCGACCATCTGATCGAGTTGCGTCGGCGATTGCTGTATTGCGCGATCGCCATCCTGCTGACGTTCTTCGTCGGATTCTATTTCTCGCGCCCGATCTTCGCTTTTCTGGTCCACCCGCTGGTGATGGCGGGCCAGAAGACGATCATCTCGACCGAGGTCTTCGGCGGGTTCATCGTGCAGGTGAAGGTGGCATTCTTTGCCGCGATGATGATGTCGTTCCCGGTCATCGCCAACCAGCTTTGGCAATTCGTCGCGCCCGGCCTGTACCGGCAGGAGAAACGGGCGTTGCTGCCGTTCCTGCTCGCCACCCCTGTCCTGTTCATCGCGGGTGCTTCGATGGCGTATTTCATCGCTGTGCCGATGGCGCTGAAGTTCCTGCTTTCCTATCAGGGCGATCTAGGTGGGATTCGCCAAGAGGCGCTGCCGACGGTCACCAGCTATCTGTCCTTCGTGATGCAATTCCTGTTTGCGTTTGGGCTGTCGTTTCTGCTGCCAGTGTTGCTGATGTTGCTGGAGCGGGCGGGGATCGTCACCCGCACGCAATTGGTAGCGGCACGGCGCTATGCGATCGTCGCCGCCTTCGCAATCGCGGCGGTGCTGACCCCGCCAGACGTGGGATCGCAGCTGCTGCTCGCGATACCTTTGGTATTCCTGTACGAGATGGCATTGATCGGCATCTGGTTCACGGAGCGAAAGCGCGCGAAGATCGCGGCTAATACGCAGGAAGTCGCCTGATACGAAAAAGGCCCCTCCCGGTTCGGGAGAGGGCCTTTGAAGATCCAACGAAAGCTGGACTTACTTCGCGTCGTCGGCGGTCTTTGCGACCGTCTTACCGGCGGACGAGACGTCCTTGCCGGCGCCTTCGATCGTGTTGCATGCGCTGACCATCAGTGCGGCGGTGACGACGGCGAGTCCTACGATCTTGCGCATTCGAATTCTCCTTGGGTGTGAAACATCGGTCCGGGGCGGCAAGCGTCGCGGATACCTGACGAGGAAATGATCGGGCCACCGGTTCGTTCCGGCCTCGACGCGGTTTTACACGCACGAAAGACATTCCTGTCTCACCGACGGGTGAACACTGGCAACCAATATATCTGAAAAATTATTGGGCCCGGAAGCGCCTCCGGGGGGGAGGGGTAGACGCTTCCGGGCCCATGTTCTGGATAGCGAGAGCGGGGGGCATAAATTCGCTATCCGAAATTCAAAACGGCCTACCGTTTATTCGGTTCCCGACTTTTTGGATAAATCTGACATTTTCCGAAAATGTCGGGACTGCTGGCTCAATCGCGGCCCGTGACTGCGATACTGATCTCATAGGCACCGATCAGCGGATCGTGATGCAGTTTGGATCGCAACTGGCGGGAGAGGCCTTCCATCACGCGTCCGTAGCGATCCCGGACCGCGGACTGGAAAGCGTCGCAATCGACCAAAGACGGCGAACTGACCCGCAACACCGCACGATCGCTTGTATCTCCCGGTTTTACGGTAATACGTATCTGCGCTTCCGGATTGCAGCTCATGGCCAGCTCGACGATCTCGGTAATCAGGAAAGCGATCGCGATTCCGACATCCTGATTGACCAGCCAGGGTTCCACGTCGAGCAAGATGCCCAGACCGGAAGACCCCTCGGGCGCGGTAGCGCGAATGTTCGAGGCGAGCTCGCCGATCACCGAGCGAAGCGAAAGGCCGCGATGTTCTTCCATCTCGGCAAAGTGATGCCGATGAACGACGGCGAGCGCATCCACGCGGCGCTGGATCCCGGCATAGGCGGCGCTCGCTTCGACGGACTTTGCACTCCGTGCGTGAAAGTTGATCAGGCTGGAAATGACCTGCAGATTGTTCTTCACCCGGTGGTGCACCTCGCGCGTCAACCGCGTCTGCCGGACCAAACCCTCGGCGAGTCCGGCCTCGTGCGCCGCCACGGTGCGGCTGATGGTCCGGAAGGTGTCGCCGAGTTCGCGTATCTCCTGCGCGGGAAGCGCGCGGACCTCGTCCGGATCGATCTCTTCGCCGGGGACATAAGCAGCGACGGCCGTGCGCAGCTGACGCAGCGGGCGGATCAGCAGTCGATCGACGATGAACCAACCGATACTGGCGGCCGCGAACCACATCAGGATCGGGAACAGCATCGCGATGAGCACAGGGGGGTAATCGGCTGGCTGCGGATCGTCATTTCGAGATCGAGGTTGCCGACGCCGAGTGCGACCCGCTGCGTCTCCCGCCGTTCCAGCGCGGCCCGATCGGGCAGGGGGGTCAGGACGAGTTCGTCGTCGCCATCTTCCAGCCTGGTCTCGAACGGGAATCGGAAATCCGCTTGGCTGCCCGATTTCGGCGAGAAAGCGTGTCGGGAAGAAAGCGTTGGCGCTGGCGCCGCTACTCCCCCACTGATCGCCATCACGACGCCGCGTCCCGGCACCACGCGCGCAGCGATAGGCTCATCGCTGGGGGGGGGAGCAAGACGAGATCGCGCGGCAATGCCGTGCCGCACAGCACGCGTCGATTGGCGTCGACAATGGCGAATCGCGCGCCGCTGGCCGCCTGTTGGGCGAAGACGCCTTGCGCACGCGCGCAGCTCGGCGCGTCGCCGGCATCGCTGCCGAGCGCGTTCAACGCGACGCGAAGTGCGGTCATGTCGCCGATCATCTCGATCGCGATCTTTCGCGCGCTTTCCGAGGACGCGACCCGAACACGTGCCCGAGCATCGGCGCTGGCATTGCGGGCCGTATTCAGCGTTGCGAAGAAGGCGATAACGGCGAGCGGCAGCAAAGCCGCACTGAGGATGAGGAAAACCTTCGCGCCGGTCGGTATCTGCGTCAGCCAGATCGAGGCGCGACTGGCTTTCTTGGGGAGCGACCCGTCGGGCGAATCCGCACCGGACGTATGGGCAGGCAGTGATTTGGCTGGAGAACCTTTGGTCGTGTCTGTCACTACTCGGTCAATCGAGTTTACCCAGGAGGTCGAGTAGATCGGAAGGAACGTCTTCCTCGACCGTCTTCTGATATACGGTACGAAGAGCCGCGCCCATGTCGCGATCCTTGCTCTGTACATTGGTCTTTCCGGCCGAACCCGGTTTTTTCAAAGACTTCGAAGACTCGTCGCCCGAACGCAAAGCCGTCCCCCTGAAAATTCCGGCGGCTGCCGGGTACGAAATGACATACCGGTAAACCGGTCGGGTTAAAACGTCACGCCTGCAAGACATGCCGATAGACCGCACGTACAGCGTGCGACGAGTGCATGAAACCAAATAGCGCCCCGATTGTTCCACCTGCGATGCGAATAAATCCACGGTATTGAATCGCATTGCAAACAGCCCGAGCCGCTTCCACAAGGACGGCGAATTTTTACGTCAGGAGACCCCGACAGCCATGTCGCTTGGACAGCAGCTTGCCCCCCATCTCCCCTTCCTGCGCCGCTATGGCCGGGCGCTCACCGGTAGCCAGACGCATGGCGACCGCTATGTTCGTGCGACACTGGAAGCGATCGTCGCCGCGCCGACGGAATTTCCGCGCGATGTCGATCCCCGGCTGGGTCTGTACCGCATGTTCCAGGCGATCTGGAACTCGACGAACTACGACGAAACGATGGAAAATGCCTCGGCGAGCGACGGCGACGACCAGGAATCGATCGCGCGCGCCCGTCTGGCCCGGATGACCCCGCTGTCGCGTCAGGCATTGCTCCTGACGGCTATGGAGGGGTTCACGCCCGAGGACGCGGCGTACCTGATCGAGGTCGAAGTGTCGGAAGTCGATTCGCTCGTCGCCGAAGCATTGGCCGAGATCGAGAAGCAGACTCGCGCCCGCGTGCTGATTATCGAGGACGAACCGTTGATCGCAATGGACATCGAGACGATCGTTCGTGATCTCGGTCATGACGTCACGGGTGTCGCCGTGACGCGGGACGAGGCGGTCGCGCTGGCTATGGACGACCGGCCGGGTCTGGTCCTCGCCGACATCCAGTTGGCGGACGACAGTTCGGGTATCGACGCGGTGAAGGACATCCTCGCGGAATTCCAGGTGCCGGTAATCTTCATTACCGCCTTCCCGGAACGCCTGCTGACCGGCGAGCGTCCCGAGCCGACTTTCCTGATCACGAAACCGTTCCAGCGTTCGACGGTGAAGGCTGCCATCGCACAGGCGCTGTTCTTCGACTCTGCCACCGTCCCCGCGCTCTAATCATCGATCCGACTGCTTCCGCTTCATCATCCAGAGGCGGGAGCAGCACGGAGGCCGGGGAAAATGTCGATCGTCTGATCGAAAGTTCCCAACGATACGGACCCAAAACGGTTTTCGCGGGTTTAGCCGACATGACCGATCCAAACGAAAAGATCCATGTCTCTGCCCAGGATGCGAGAGCCGGCGCTACCCCGCATATCACGCGGTATATTCTGGCCATCTCTCTTATCCTGGTGATCTTGGCCTTCGCCTATCTGTTCATGGAATAGGTTTCCAAGCGTCCGATATTTCGGGTGCGCTGGCATAACGTCAGCGCAGTCACTATGTTCGGAACCGGCCAAGGCGAAAAGCGGGTGTTCATGACTGAAATCGAAACGAGCGACGAGGACGTCGGCGAGGAAGTCGTCGAGCACGTCGCTTTGTCTGATCCCGAGTTCAAAAAGGAACTCGCGCAGGTCATTCCACATCTGCGTGCGTTCGGCCGCTCTTTGTCCGGTAATCGCGATTTGGCCGATGATCTCGTCCAGGAAACGCTGATGAAGGCGTGGGCCGCCCGCCAGCGCTTTCAGGCCGGCACGAACATGCGCGCCTGGACCTTCATCATCCTCCGCAACCTGTATCTCAGCCAGATGCGCCGCGCGCGGTTCAAAGGCGAATGGGACGATCTTGTTGCCGACAAGATTCTAGCCGCTCCGGCGAGTCAGGACCGGCATGTCGAACTGGGCGATATGCAGCGTGCGCTGTTGCATCTGCCACAGCCGCAACGCGAGGCGTTGATCCTCGTCGGGGCGGGCGGCTTTGCCTATGAAGAGGCGGCAGAGATTTGCGGGGTCGCGGTCGGCACGATCAAAAGCCGCGTCGCGCGTGGTCGTGTTGCGCTGGAAACCATTCTCGGGGACGGTTCGCTACCGTCGCGTCGCACGCACAGCAACGAACCGGGAATGACCGCGCTCGATACGATCATGGGCGAGGTCGAAAGCCTGAGCCGAGATCGCGATCGCGACTGACGATGTGAAGACGTGCAGGGTGCGACAAACCTCGTTTGTTCGTATCCGTGTCCCTGTTCTTTGACTTACCGTCGCCGACGAGTGCGCAATCCAGCTCGATATCTTTTCTATACGCGTTCCGCTTGACCCGTTCTCTGCGGTTTGAACCCCGATGTCACCCTGGCGTCGAAGACTAAGTACGGACGACGTCCGGGCGGGCCTCCTAAGCCAGCTTAACTAGGCGGCTGTTTCCCCAAGAGCGCCGCATTCTGCAGCAATCATGGTCATCCCGCTGACGATAGATCCGGGATAAAGGTGGACGCCGATCATATAAAATTTTCAGCGTCCACGGTGATCTTCAGCATTTCGATTTTCTGATAGGTCCGGGAAATCGATCGACATCCGGCTGGAAGTCGATCGAATTAGGAACTCACCGGCTCATCAAGGACGTAGCAGACGTTCCATCGTCTTCTCGTGCAGCCAAATGTTCATCGCCGCGCTGTCGTTCGTATCTCCGGTATAGCCAAGTTCACCCGCCAGCTTCTTGCGGTTTTCCAGGCTGGAATCGGTGCCCAGCGCCTTCATCAGGTCGACGATCGAAGTCTTGTAGTTCAACGTCTCGCCGCGCGCCTTTGCACGATCCTCGAGCACGGCCTCGATTGCTTCTCGGGTTGGCGCGGGCCGCGCGGCCGGTGCCGGAGCGGGGGCGGCGGTAGGGGCGGCGGGTGCTGCTGCCGTTGGTGCGGGTGCGGGAGAAGCGGCCGAAGGGGTCGCTGCCGGCTTGTCGTCGCTACCGAAAATCGCATCTTTGATCGCGCCGAATACGCTCATCGTCCGTCTCCTTTGTTGTGGGTAGCTGTAATCGTTGGCAACCCGGTACGTTCCCGCGACGCTCGAGCCCCGACACTGTAGAGGGGTGACGGCCCGTGCTGCATCTGCGAAGAGCGCCATGACATGACCACCCCGCCCCCCAAATCGACGACCGCCCCAAAGATACGCCTCCACTCGGCTTTCGCGAATTCGTTGCGCTTATCGCGGCGCTGATGGCGCTGACCGCGCTCGGCATCGACTCCATGCTGCCCGCACTGCCGGCCATCGGCCATTCGTTGAATGTCATTACGGCCAACGAACGCCAGTTCGTGATCACCGCGTTCCTGATCGGCTTCGGGGTCGCGCAGCTCGTGCACGGGCCACTCGCCGACCGTTTCGGTCGCAAGCCCGTGCTGGGAATAGCACTCGCCGCTTATGTCGTCGCGAACGTCGTCGCCGCTTTTTCCGGCAGCTTCGTCCTGTTGCTGATCGCGAGGTTCGTTGGCGGCACCGCGATCGCCGCGTCGCGCGTCGTTACGGTTGCGCTGGTTCGCGATTGTTATTCCGGACGCGCAATGGCGCGCGTGATGAGCCTCGCCTTCATCGTCTTCATGGCGGCACCCATCATCGCTCCAGCCTTCGGGATGGCGGTTCTCCAGTTCGGCAACTGGCGATTGATCTTCTGGGGCATCGCCGGGGTCAGCGCCGTGATCCTGATCTGGTTCTGGATCCGCATGCCGGAAACGCAGCATGTTGAGGATCGCCAGCCCCTGTCCGCGGGGCTCCTGTTATCGGGGATGCGGCTGGCGCTGACCGATCGCTGGTCGATCGGATACACGCTGGCATCGACTTGCCTCCTCGGCGGTCTGTATGGCTATATCAACTCGATCCAGCAGATCCTGGCCGATACGTTTCACCGGCCCACTCTGCTCGTTCCGGTTTTCGCGATCACCGCGGGAACGATGGCGGTGGCCAATCTGCTCAATTCCCGCATCGTCGTCAGCGTCGGCACGCGCCGGATTTCGCATACCGCTCTCATCGCGCTTATCGCGCTCGCCGCCGTGCATCTCGTCGTGACGCTGAGCGGATTCGAGACGTTATGGACGTTCGCGATCCTGCAGGCGCTGTTGATGGGCTGCTTTGGTCTGGCGACTTCGAACTTCGGCGCAATGGCAATGGAGAATATGGGGCATATCGCGGGAACGGCTTCCAGCGTTCAGGGCTTCATCACCGTCACCGGCGGCGCGCTGATCGGCGCGCTGATCGGTCAGAGCTTCGACGGCACGACCGTTCCACTCTATGTCGGCTTCTTCGTTGCAGGCAGCATCGCCATCCTGATCGTCGCGGTGGCGGAACGCGGCAGGCTGTTTCGATCGGCATAGCCGGAATCGTTGGAGCGTGGCGGAACCGCCACGCACCACGCGGTGTTCGAGTCCGTGAAACCCCGCGATCAGGCGGGGCATGGAGATGATCGATGGTAATGGGCGGCTATCAAATCCCCGGCGAAGGTACGGGCGACGACGGTTTCGACGAGGATGGCTATGACGAGAGCCAGCGCGCGGAGATACTCGAGGTCACGCGTGACGGCCCCACCGATGGTACGATCCTGACGGACCTGACGCCAGACGTCGGCGACGATGAAGATGGCGATGAGGACGACCTTGAAATGGAAAGCGACGAGATCGGCGTCGATGACGACGAAGACGTTGCCGACGAGGATGACGACGACGAAGACGACCTTCAGGAAGATTTCGAGGATGGCGACGTCGATGACGAAGAAATCGCCGATCGCGACGATACCGCCCTGCGTCCCTAGTGACGGCGGTTCTACGGCACGCGCGGCCTGTAGGGCACGCGTGCCGGGTGCCAAGCTACTTCACAGGCACGCTTCCAAGAACGCCTGATCGAACCCGAACTGGCGGGTCTTCTCCAGCGTATAAGGGCGAAGACCCATCGAGCGGTACTCGCCGATGATCTTTCCGTCGGCACCCTCGTCCAGATATTCGAATTTGAACAATTCCTGTGTGACGATCACCGGGCCTTCCATGCCGATGACTTCGGTGACGTTGGTGACCCGGCGAGAGCCGTCACGCAGGCGCTTCACCTGGATGATCAGTTCCACCGAGTCGGCGATCTGACGAGAGATAGCTTCCTTCGGCACTTTGATGTCCGACATCATCACCATGTTCTCCATACGCGCGAGCGCCTCGCGGGGAGAGTTGGCGTGGAGCGTACACATCGATCCGTCATGACCGGTATTCATGGCCGCGAGCATGTCGAAACATTCGGAGCCACGAATTTCGCCCAGGATGATACGGTCCGGACGCATACGTAGAGCGTTCTTGACGAGATCACGGATGCTGACCTCGCCCTGACCTTCGAGGTTGGCGGGTCGCGTTTCCAACGGCAGCCAGTGCGGCTGTTGCAGGCGGAGTTCGGCCGCGTCCTCGATCGTCAGCACGCGCTCGCCCGGGTCGATCATCTTCGACAGCGCATTCAGCATCGTCGTCTTGCCCGAACCCGTACCGCCCGAAATGACGACGTTGAAACGGCTTGCGCCCGCAATCTTCAGCGCGGTGGCCATCTTCGGGCTCATCGATCCGAAGCCCGCCATCATATCGAGCGTGATCGGCTTGTCGGAGAATTTACAGAATCGAGATCGCCGTGCCCCGAAGCGACAGCGGTGGCACGATCACGTTGACGCGGGATCCGTCCTTCAGACGGGCGTCGGCCAGCGGCGTGGTCTGGTCGACGCGGCGACCGACCGAATTGCAGATACGCTGTGCGATCTGGAACAGGTGCTCCTCGTCGCGGAACTGGATTGGCGCGAGCACGAGCTGGCCCTTGCGCTCGACATAGGTCTGGTCGGGGCCGTTGACCATGATGTCGGTGATCGTCGGATCGCTGAGCAATTCTTCCAACGGTCCAAGCCCGAGCAGTTCATCGACCAGCACCTTTTCCAGCGCGAACTGTTCGCGGCGGTTCAGCGTCAGCTTCAGCTCGGCGAGAACTTCGCCGATGATCGGGCGAAATTCTTCTGCCAGTTCGTCCTTGTCGAGCGTGGCGGCGGCCTCTGGATCGACCCGCTCCAGCAGGCGCGGGAGCACCTGTTCCTTGATCTTGTGAACGGAGCTTTCGAAACCCTCGACCTTCGAACTGCCGGCGTCGCCAGACGTGGCCTGACGATCCTGCAATCGTTGCAGCGCATCCTGATTGGCACCACCGGCGGTATTGCCCGGCGGCGGGGGGAGGGGGTTAGAACTTTCGCCCGGCACCGGCAATGGTGGAAACTGTTCGCCGCCTGCTTCGGGCTCGGCCGGGCGCATCGTCCCGCCACCCTGCATCGGGCGCGCAACGCCGAACGCGGGCCTGTTTCCAAGCCCCGACGTGGCCCCGGGTCGACGCCCAAATGCACTCATGCCGCTGATTTCCTCATACTCTTCGCAAAGCGATACGGCCGAAGGCTTGATAATTGACTAACCATTCCGCGGACGATTACCGCGCGAGACCAGATCGTTACGACGCCAAACGATCAGCCATTCCTTGCCGGAAAGATGATGCTCTTGCGGGAGCCTCGCGGTCGCGGTGTAGTTGCGGCGCAGTTCTGCCGCGAGGATCGCATTGTTGGTGCGGTTCGGCTCCTTCCACAGCGAATTCTCGACATCGAGGATTACGCCCGGTCGCTTCGCCAGGGCCGACCGCAAAGCCGTTGAGGCGTCTTCCCCAAGCGCATCGGCCTCCGCGGCGGAACGCAGGTGGTCGGAGAACATGAACTTCGTGACCGCACATGCGTGCTTCAGATGATAATAGATGACCGGACCTTGATAGATGAACATGCATTCGGTCGTGACGTCATCGGGGATTGCGGCGACAGTCGCTTCGGCATGGGCGCGTTCGTCTGTCGCGGAGATGTGATCGAGCAAGGTGGCATCGACGATCGGATAGGTAGAGAAGATCGCGAAGCCGAGCAGTCCGAAGCGGGGCGTGGCATAGGCGCTCGCGGAAAGGATCGCCGCCGGTATGACCAGTGGGAGCATGTAATGCGCCCAGAAGCCACCGAGCGCGAGGCCATCGACCATGCAGACGCCGGCCCATGCGCCGAGGAAAAGCGCGTCGGACGACCAGCGGCTGAATTGGTCGGTCATCCGTAACAGGCCGATTGCGACCAGAAGAATGACGGGCGCGACCAGCGCAGTGGTTTCGCCCAGCCGGAGCATCGCGGCGTGATGATCTGTGTGTTTGATAAGCTGCGATACCGCATTGGCGAACCACCAGGCGTCGAAATGTCCGATCGCGGCGTAACTTGCGCCTGCGATTAGAGTGGGAAACAGCCCGGTCAGCGCAAGCGAGCTTCCGATTGTTGCAATTCGCGGTAACGGAGCGCCGGCGCGATAGAGGCGCCAAACTAGCCAGACGCCGAAAAAGCCGCCCTCGAACGCGGCGTTCGTTTTTATCTGAATAGCCAGCCCGGCGAGCAGCATCGCGGCAGTCGCGCGCCCGCGGTCACCGGGCGCGTTCAGGCTTGGTGCCGTCTGCAGCACGAGCCACGCCGCGGTAGCAATGAAGAGATTGTAGAAGACCGGCGTCTGGGTGTTGCCGCCCCAAAGCAGGTGCGCGCCGATAAGATACGTCATCCCGCCGAGAATCGCCGGTAGGCTATCTACATGCCGTCGGGCGATACGATAGACGATGAAGGCGGTCGTCGCGGCGAATACTGTCGCTACGATCTGGGCCTGTACGATGCCGTTGCCGCCCAGCATCCGGATTCCGGCAAACAGCAGGAACAGGCCGATCGGCTTTCGATCCCAGATATCGACATAGGGAACGGCACCCGACCACATGCGGTCGCCGATCAGCAGGTAGAATTGCTCGTCCAGCCCCTTGATGGAATTGCCGAATTCCCAGCCCCGCAGAAAGAATGCGGCGGCAAGCAATAGTCCGGCTGCAGAGACCCACTCGCGCCGGACCACGCCGGAAAGGGGACCCCGGGAAGCAGCGGGCGTCCAATCTGTATACTGTACCGTCATCACCGCATCTATGGCGGCGCCCCGGTTAGCGTTCAGTTAAGGATAATTCTGTCTATAATCCGCGAGGTGGAGTCAGGTCCGCCCGCGTGCATCGGCTTCGTTAGCCGATGCTTTCCGCCAAGACAGTCAGCCCCGTTTCACTGACCTCGGCAAAGCCGCCGATGATGACGATCGTCTCGGGCTCGCCCTTTTCGCTGCGATAGATCGAAAGTGCGCCGTCGCGGACGGTGGACATCAAAGGGGCATGGCCTTCCAGCACGCCGAAGTCGCCTTCGGTTCCCGGAACGACGACCATGTACACGTCCTCGCTGCGGACAAGCTTTTCTGGCGTGACGAGTTCGAAGTGTAGCATTTCAATTCTCTCTCCCCTCCTGGTTGCGGGAGGGGTCGGGGGAGGGCCTTATCAGGAAGAAGATCATCCGGTCCGGACTGTCCCTTCCCTAACCCCTCCCGCAAGCGGGAGGGGGATTGAACTCAGGCGTCCTGCGCCATCTTCTCGGCCTTGGCGACGGCTTCGTCGATGCCGCCGACCATGTAGAACGCGCTTTCCGGCAGGTGGTCATATTCGCCGTCCACGACGGCCTTGAACGACTTCACAGTGTCTTCGATCGCAACGAACTTGCCGCTGATGCCGGTGAAGACTTCGGCGACGTGGAACGGCTGCGACAGGAAGCGCTGGATCTTGCGCGCGCGCGTGACGGTAAGCTTATCTTCCTCGCTCAACTCGTCCATGCCGAGAATGGCGATGATGTCCTGCAGCGCCTTGTACTTCTGCAGCGTTTCCTGAACGCGGCGTGCCGTGTCATAATGCTCCTGCCCAACAACGGCCGGCGTCAGAACGCGCGACGTCGAATCGAGCGGATCGACCGCCGGGTAAATGCCCAGCTCCGAAATCGCGCGGTTGAGAACGGTCGTCGCGTCCAAGTGGGCGAAGGACGTTGCAGGCGCCGGATCGGTAAGATCGTCGGCCGGAACGTACACGGCCTGAACCGAGGTGATCGAGCCCTTGTTCGTCGAGGTGATGCGTTCCTGCAGCGCGCCCATGTCGGTCGACAGCGTCGGCTGATAGCCCACGGCCGACGGAATACGGCCGAGCAGTGCCGAAACTTCCGCGCCCGCCTGCGTGAAGCGGAAGATGTTGTCGACGAAGAACAGCACGTCCTGGCCTTCGACGTCGCGGAAATATTCCGCCATCGTCAGACCCGACAGCGCGACGCGTGCGCGGGCGCCGGGCGGCTCGTTCATCTGGCCGAATACCAACGCCACCTTCGAACCCTCGGGGGTCGGGTTGCCGTCCGCATCCTTCGCGATGACGCCGGCATCGAGGAATTCGTGATACAGATCGTTACCTTCGCGGGTACGCTCGCCGACGCCGGCGAACACTGACACGCCGCCGTGACCCTTTGCGATGTTGTTGATCAGCTCCTGAATCAGAACCGTCTTGCCGACGCCCGCGCCGCCGAACAGGCCGATCTTACCGCCGCGCGCATACGGCGCGAGCAGGTCGATGACCTTGATGCCGGTGACCAGGATCGCGCTCTCGGTCGACTGGTCGACAAAGGCGGGAGCCGATGCGTGGATCGGCGCGGTGTCGGTGTGACCGACCGGGCCACGCTCGTCGATCGGCTCGCCGATGACGTTCAGGATGCGGCCCAGCGTCATCGGGCCGACCGGTACGCGGATCTGCGAACCCGTATCGGTGACGGTCTGGCCGCGGGTCAGGCCCTCGGTCGAGTCCATCGCGATCGTGCGAACCGTGTTCTCGCCCAGATGCTGCGCGACTTCGAGTACCAGCTTGGCGCCGTTGTTGCTGGTTTCCAGCGCCGCGAGAATCGCCGGCAGCTGGCCCTGGTTGAAGGTCACGTCGACGACGGCGCCGATGACCTGACTGATGCGGCCGACATTGTTCGACGTCACCAGCGCGGGCGAGGTGTCGCCGGCGGCGGGCTTGGCAGCGCGTGGCTTGCGGGCGGGCTTTTCTGCAATCGGGGCTTCGGTTGCCATGTGCTTGTCCTTGCTTCGAATATCTAACGCGCTGACGCGCAGGATGTGTTTAGAGCGCTTCGGCGCCCGAGATGATTTCTACCAGTTCGGTCGTGATCGCGGCCTGGCGAGCACGGTTGTACTGGATGCTCAACCGCTTGATCATGTCACCGGCATTGCGCGTCGCATTATCCATCGCGGTCATGCGGCTGCCCTGTTCCGAGGCGGCGTTTTCCAGCAGCGCACGGAAGATCTGGATCGCGATGTTCCGCGGCAACAGATCAGCCAGGATCGATTCCTCGTCTGGCTCGTACGTCACGGCCGCTTCGGCGCCTGTCTTCTGCGACGTTTCGGCATTGGCCGAGATCGCGACCGGGATGATCTGGCGACCAACCGGTTCCTGGACCAAAGCCGACTGGAAGCGCGCGTAGAACAGATGCGCGATGTCGAATTCACCGGCGAAGAAACGCTGTGCCACGTCGTCGGCGATCTCGCGCGCGTCGCTGAAGGCCAGCTTCTTGATCTGGCTCATCTCGTGATCGTGTGCGATCTGGGTCGGGTAGAAGCGCTTCAGCACGCGGCCCTTCTTGCCGGCGATATAGAACTTCACCGTCTTGCCCTGCGCTTCCAACTCGACCGCCTTCTTGCGCGCCGCGCGGACGATGTTCGAATTGAACGCACCCGCAAGGCCGCGCTCGGACGTCGCGACGATGATCAGATGCGTCTGGTCCCGACCCGTACCCGCAAGCAGCTTGGGCGAGGATTCGGAAACGCTGACCTTGGACGCGAGCGATGCCATCACCGCTTCCAGACGCTCGGCATAGGGACGGCCGGCGACCGCCGCTTCCTGCGCACGGCGCAGCTTCGCGGCGGCGACCATCTTCATCGCCTTGGTGATCTTCTGGGTCGATTTGACCGAGTTGATCCGTACCTTGAGTGCCTTCAGGCTGGCCATCGAACGCCCTTAATTACGCGAAGGTCTTGGCGAACGCGTCGAGTGCCGCCTTCAGACCGGACTTCGCTTCGTCGCCCAGATCGCGCGTGTCGCGGATCTTGGTGAGTACGCCCGAATGGTTTGCGCGCAGATCGGCCAGCATCGCCTGCTCGTAGCGAACGACGGCGTCGACGGGCACGTCATCCAGATAACCCTGCGTACCGGCGAAGATCGAAGCGGTCTGCTCTTCGAACGGCATCGGCGAGAACTGGGCCTGCTTGAGCAGTTCCGTCAGGCGTGCGCCGCGGTTGAGCAGCTTCTGCGTCGAGGCATCGAGATCCGATCCGAACTGCGCGAACGCAGCCATTTCGCGATACTGGGCCAGCTCCAGCTTGATCGAGCCGGACACCTTCTTCATCGCCTTGGTCTGTGCCGCCGAACCGACGCGCGAGACCGACAGGCCGACGTTGATCGCGGGACGGATGCCGGCGAAGAACAGATCGGTTTCAAGGAAGATCTGGCCGTCGGTGATGGAAATCACGTTGGTCGGAATGTAGGCCGACACGTCGCCGGCCTGCGTTTCGATGATCGGCAGTGCGGTCAGCGATCCGCCGCCGTTCGCGTCCGACATCTTCGCCGCACGCTCCAGCAGGCGCGAGTGGAGATAGAAGACGTCGCCCGGATAAGCTTCGCGACCCGGCGGACGACGCAGCAACAGCGACATCTGGCGGTAGGCAACGGCCTGCTTAGACAGATCGTCAAACACGATCAGGGCGTGCATGCCGTTGTCACGGAAATATTCGCCCATCGCAGTACCGGTGTAGGGCGCGAGGAACTGCAAGGGAGCGGGCTCCGAAGCGGTAGCGGCGACGACGATGGAATACTCCATCGCGCCATTCTCTTCCAGCGTGCGGACGAGCTGTGCGACGGTCGAGCGCTTCTGGCCGACTGCGACATACACGCAATACAGCTTCTTCGATTCGTCCGTGCCCTGGTTGGCCGTCTTCTGGTTGATGAACGTGTCGATCGCGACGGCGGACTTGCCGGTCTGGCGATCGCCGATGATCAGTTCGCGCTGGCCGCGGCCGACGGGAACGAGTGCGTCGATCGCCTTGAGGCCCGACTGCATCGGCTCCGACACCGACTGGCGCGGGATGATACCCGGGGCCTTGACTTCGACGCGGCTGCGCTGATCCGAAACGATCGGGCCCTTGCCGTCGATCGGGTTGCCAAGGCCATCAACGACGCGGCCGAGCAGGCCCTTGCCGACGGGAACGTCGACGATCGTGCCGGTGCGCTTGACGACGTCACCTTCCTTGATCTCGCTGTCCGATCCGAAGATCACGACGCCGACGTTATCGGCTTCGAGGTTCAGCGCCATGCCCTGAACGCCATTGGCGAATTCGACCATTTCGCCGGCCTGGACGTTGTCCAGTCCGTGAATGCGCGCGATGCCGTCGCCGACCGACAGCACCTGGCCCGTTTCGGAGACCTGGGCCTCGGAACCGAACGAAGCGATCTGGTCCTTGATGACCTTCGAGATTTCAGCGGCGCGGATATCCATGATTCTAGCCTTCAGCCTTTCATCGCGTGCGCGAGGGAGTTCAAACGGGTCTTGATCGACGAATCGATCATCTGCGAACCGATCTTCACGACCAGCCCGCCAAGCAGGGAGGGGTCGACCGAAAGGTCGACGGCGACTTCACGACCGACGCGAGCGCGAAGCTGCTGCTTCAGCGCATCGACCTGATCGTCGGTCAGTGGGTGTGCGGAAACGATCTCGGCGGTCGTCTCGCCACGGTGATTGGCGGCGAGCGCACGGAACGCGCGGATGATCGCTGGCAATTCCGACAGGCGGCGGTTCTGCGCCAGGACGCCAAGGAACTTCGTGGTCGTGTCGTCCACGTCGATCATCTCGGCAGCGGCGGCGACCGCCTTGGCCGCGTCGGCCCGCGAGACGACCGGGCTTGCAATCAGCGCGGCGAACTCGTCCGACTGGTCGATCGCGGCGCGGACGCGGGTCAGGCTGGCCTCGACCATGTCGATCGCATGCGCATCGGCGGCAAGTTCGAACAGCGCGGTGGCATAACGGCCGCTCAAGCTGGCCTGGATGCCGCTGCCCAAATTGGCGCCGCCGATATTACCGCTGGAAGTCTCCACGCGATCCAATTCCCCGTAAACCAAACAGATGCCCATATGAAAAAGAGGCGCCGGTACAGCACCTCCCGATGGGTTGCCGGGCGGTTAGCATCGGGCCGCCCGAGATGCAAGCCGGGACGGGCCGTTGGTTGACTTGGAAACATGTCAGGGTGCATTGGAGGTATTTCCAGCAGCGGAAGCCACTATGCCTGCCTCGTCCGATGCGGATCTCGCCCATGACCTTCGGCTGGCTGCCAGCGTCGCGCATCAGTCGCTAACGCGTGCGGTCGCCTCGCAGGGTGTGACCGCGGCGGAATGGCTGTTGTTGCGCGATCTCCATGCGGCAGGCGCGGTGCCGCAGACCCGCCTTGCCGAACGGTTGGGCCTCACCCGCGGCGCCGTATCAAAACTCGTCGATCGGCTGGTGGCGAAGCGGTTACTGGTGCGCGGCCGGGGCGGGGGCGGCGATCGGCGTATCCAGATCATCGGGCTGACGGGCACCGGCGCGCTGCTCGTGCCCGAACTGGCGAAAACGGGGGCGGAGAGCGATGCCGCACTGTTTGCGAGACTGTCGAGTCGCGAACGTGCCGTACTGGAATCGGCGCTGGCCAAGCTTGCCGGGCGTCCGCCCGCCCGTTAGCCAAGCGCAGTATAAGAGGAGAGAGGCATGGCTGGCGCATTCGAAACGATGACGATGTCGGACGGAGCCGAAGTTTCGGTCTATCACGCGCAACCCGAAGGCCAGCGGCGCGGTGGCGTTGTGCTGGTGCAGGAAATCTTCGGCGTAACTGACCACATCCGCGAGATGGCGGAGGAATATGCGGCCGACGAGTATGAGGTATTGGCGCCCGCGCTGTTCGATCGCGAGCATCCGGGGTTCGAAGCCGGCTATACCGGCCCTGATTTCGCGCGCGCCGTCGAACTCGCAAGAGAGATTCATCCCTTCGATCTGAGCCTCAAGGATGTTCAGACCTGCGTCGATTCATTGCAGTCAAAGGGTCCGGTGTTCGTGGTCGGCTATTGCTATGGCGGGTCGGTCGCCTGGTTCGCGGCGACGCGCCTCCACGGTGTAGCGGCGGCGAGCAGCTATTATGGCAGCCTTGTCCCGGGCGCGGCCGATGAAGTGCCGAAAGTCCCCGTCATCCTGCATTTCGGGCAGCACGATACCGGCATCCCGATGGAGGGCGTCGAGAAGGTGATCGCGGCCGATCATCCGAACGCCACCGTCTATGTCTACGAGGCGGGACACGGGTTCAATTCGGACCGGCGCAAGGATTTCCACGAGGAAAGCTGCGACCTTGCCAAGGCGCGGACGCTGGAGTTGTTTCGGGCCAATGGCGGCTGATCGCTTTTGGCCGCAAAGCGCGGGATGCTGAGGGCGAGCGGCACGACTAGGACCGGGACATGATCGAACATCCCGACACTGACATCGACGCGGATATCGCCTGGGCCGCGTTCGAGGCGCGTGACCGAAGCTTCGACGGTCGGTTTATCGTCGGGGTTCGAACCACCGGAATTTACTGCAAGCCAAGTTGCCCGGCGCGGCACCCGAAGCGCGAGAACGTGTCCTTTCATGCCGATCCGACGGCGGCACGCGCGGCCGGGTATCGCGCTTGCCTGCGCTGCAAGCCGGATGAGGTCGGGCGGGACCGGGTCGCGGTCGCGCGCGCAGTCGAAATGCTTAAGACGGCGAAGGATGTGATCGGGCTGAACGCGCTGGCCGCGGCAGTGGGATACGCCCCGCACCATTTCCACCGTCTGTTCAAACGCGCTACGGGAGTCACGCCCGCGGAATATGCCCGTGGCCTAAAAGCACGCAGCGCCGCCACCGCGCTGGATGGCGACATCAGCGTGACGGCGGCGATCTACGAAGCGGGCTATTCCGCGCCAAGCCGTTTCTACGAGGACGGCGCCAGGCGTCTCGGGATGACTCCGGGCGTGTGGCGGAATGGCGGGGCGGGCGTCACGATCCGCTGGACGATTGCTACGACCAGTCTCGGCCCGATGCTGATCGCGGCGACGGACAAGGGGCTATGCCGGGTATCTTTCGATGAGGACGAAACCGCGTTACGCTCGCGCTTCCCCAAGGCCGATATCGTGCCGGGCGGCGAAGCGCTCGCGGATCTGGCAGGACGCGTCGTAGCGAGCGTAGAATCTCCCTCACGTGACCGCGACTTGCCGATCGACGTTCAGGGTACGGCATTTCAGGAGGCGATCTGGCAGGCGCTCCGCCGCATCCCTTCGGGCGAGACGCGATCCTATGCCGAACTCGCCGCGGCAATCGGCAAACCCGGTGCGGTGCGCGCGGCGGGCAGCGCCTGCGCTGCCAACCCCGTCGCGGTGGCCGTGCCGTGTCATCGCGTGTTGCGCGGCGACGGCAGCACGGGTGGCTATGCTTATGGTACCGATCGCAAGTCGGCGTTGCTGCTGCGAGAGAAAGGCGAGTGATCCGCCGACGCTACTCCACCAGTCGCATCGCGGATCAGGGCGCTGGCTTGCACGAATAGACGATCTTCTCGTTCGGCAGCGGGGGCAGCGTCGCGCGAATGGCCGCCTGCTGCGATGACAGGTTCGCACGCGCAGCAATGTCCGAGGAACATGCCTTCAACGACACTTGCGACCGTACCTTGCGCACGGCTTCCATCTGGGCTGCGGACAACAGATAGCGCGCGACGGAGTAGATCCGCGTCGCCGGATCGAATTGCAGGACGGACACGGTCTGCTCTTCGGCGGGTACGAGGATGCGGTCCCACTTGCTGCCATTCTCCGCATATTGCGTCCGCCGGTTCATGCAGCCCGCGGTGCCCCAGTCGAGTTTCACATCCTCCAGCGAGGATACGGTGATGCGGCTGCGATTGGGCACGACCGTGCAGACCATCGGTCCGATGGCGGAGGTGCTGCTGACGGCGGAGGTGGTGGGTTCGGGGATCACCGGCGGGAGGACCGGCTCGCCCGCCGGCCGCATCACGAATACGACGAGTGCACCGACCAGAGCGATCGCCCCGACCGCCGCGACGCCGAACGCCCAAGGGCGCAAGCCGCGCAGTTCCAGCATTGCCGCACCGCCCGCCGCAAGCATGCCGAGGACGAGCAATCCGACCGACACCGCGATAAAGTTCTCGCGCGCGCGCTGTGCCCGGTCACGCGCCGCGACCATCGCCTTGTCGCGGGCCGTAGCGGCGAGGCTTGTCGCCTCCAGCTTCGCTTTCTGCGCATCCGCTGCGGCAAGCGCATCCGCGTCGCTGTCCAGCTTCAATTGCTCGGCAATGCTCGTGCACGCCGTGCCCACCCCGGCGAACGTCTGTTTAGCGTTGCGCAGGAATGACGCCAATTCCGTATCCGCGATCGCGAAGCCGAAACTCGTGTCCCCGTCCTCTCCCCGCGTCAGTGCAGAGTTGACCCCGACGACACGGCCGCAGGGATCGAGCAAAGGGCCGCCGGAATTGCCTCGCGCGATCCCTGCCGTGTGCAGCAGAACCTCGACATCCGACAGCGTGCGCCGCCCGGAAAATACGCCTTCCGACCGGATCGGCGACAAGGGCCTGATATAGTCCGCCGCCGACCGTGCCGTGGCCATGTCGACATTCCCAGGATAACCAAGCGCGGTCACAGAACTGCCTTCATCGACCGGCCCGGTATAGAGAGCGAGCATCGGCAGCCTGACGCCGCTGAATTCGATCAGCGCCAGATCGCGCTGCGTGTCGATCGCAATTACCTTGCCCTGATACGACCGGCTGCCTTCCGACGGCACGATGCCGATCACGACATTGTCGGGATAGCGCGCTGCGAGGTCGACGACATGCGCATTGGTCACGATCCGGTTCGGCGCGACCGCGAAGCCGCTGCCATGCCCGAAGCCGACGACCTCGTCATCCACCACCGCCACCGTCACGACCCGCACGACGCTACGCGCGGAGGCGGATATGTCGTCGGCATAGGCAGGGCAGATACTGCCGAGGAGCAGCAGGAGCGAAAGGAGCAGACGGGTCATCGTATCATCGCTAGCGATCGGCCAATTAACGGGCAAGTACGGCATATCGCCCTCCCGTCCGCCCGCGCCATCCTAAACGAAGCTGTACGGGTCGACATCCACCGCGACGCGGACTTTGCCGGGCCAATCGAGTTGGCCGAGCCACGCCCGGATCACGTCCTGCACGTCGAGTGCGCGCCTGGCGTGGACCAGCAGGCGGAAGCGGTGACGACCACGCAGCATGGCGAGCGGGGCGGGGGCGGGGCCATAGACTTCCATCCCTTCCACCTGCGGGGCGGAGCGCCCGATCGCCAGCGCGGTTTCATACGCTGCGGCCTTGTCCTCCGAAGACACGACGATGCCGGCGAAGCGCCCGAAAGGCGGGGCATTGGCTTCCCGTCGGCTTTCGGTTTCGGCGGCGTAGAATGCATCGGCGTCGCCGGTGATCAACGCGCGCATCACGGGCGCGTCCGGACTGTGCGTCTGGATATAGACATGCCCCGGCTTCTCGCCGCGCCCGGCGCGCCCGGCGACCTGCATGATCTGCTGGAATGTCCGCTCGCTTGCGCGCAGATCGCCGCCGTTCAGCCCCAGATCGGCGTCGATCACGCCGACCAGGGTCAGGTTCGGGAAGTGATAGCCCTTAGTGATCAACTGCGTGCCGACGACGATGTCGATATCATGCGCCTCCATTCGCGCGACGAACTCCGCAGCCTTTGCCGGCGACCAGATCGTATCGGACGTGACGACCGCGGTCTTCGCTTCCGGGAACAGCAATTTCACCTCGTCGGCGATGCGTTCCACCCCCGGCCCGACCGCGACCAAAGTATCCTCGTTCGCGCATTCGGGGCAAGCTCGTGGCGTAGGTTCGGCATGGCCGCAATGGTGGCAGGTGATGTGCGCGATCAGCCGGTGCTCGACCATCCAGGCGGTGCAGTTCGGACACTGGAACCGATGCCCGCACGTCCGGCACAGGGTGAGCGGGGCATAGCCGCGCCGGTTGAGAAACAGCAGGACCTGCTCGCGCCGCTCCAGCGTCTCGCCCATCGCCTTGACCAGCCGGGGGGCGATCCACCGGCCACGCTCCGGCGGATCCTGGATCAGGTCGATCGCCTCGATCGCGGGCATCTCCGCCGCGCCCCAGCGACCGGGCAGCTTCAGTTCGGCATAGCGCCCGCTCGCGACCTGCTGCCGCGTCTCGATCGCCGGTGTGGCGGAGGCGAGGATGACCGGCACGCGCTCGAACTTGCCGCGCATCACCGCCACGTCGCGAGCGTGATAATGGACGCCGTCTTCCTGTTTGAAGCTAGTCTCGTGCGCCTCGTCGATCACGATCAGCCCCAGATTGGCATAGGGCAGGAACAATGCGGACCGCGCCCCCACCGTGACCAACGCTTGTCCGGTGGCGATCGCGCGCCACGCCCGGCGGCGCTCCGACTGGCGAAGGCCCGAATGCCACGCGACCGGCGCACAGCCGAAGCGCGCGGTGAAGCGCTGCAGGAACGGTTCGGTCAGCGCGATCTCGGGTAGCAGGACTAAAGTCTGGCGACCTTGCCGGATCGCCTCCGCCACCGCCTCGAAATACACTTCGGTCTTGCCCGAACCGGTCACGCCGTCGAGCAAAGTCGGCTGGAACTCATGCGCCGCGACGTTGGCGACGAGCACGCTCGCCGCCGCGCGCTGATCCGGGGAAAGGGCGGGCTGCGCAAACTTGGGGTCGGGCATGGGATAGGGGCTGTCGATATCGACCTGGACCGCCTCCAGCGCACCCGCTTTTACGAGACCGCGGATCACCGCGTCGGACACGTCGGCAACTGCGGCGAGTTCGCGGATCAACCCCTGTCGCACGCCGATCCGCTCCAGCGCCTGCTCCCGTTGCGGCGTCAGGCGCGCCGGAACCTCACCTGTTGCGCGATACTCGGTGATCGTCTTGGTGCCCTCCAGCGCTGAGTTTGACGGCATGGCCATGCGTACCACGGCGGCGGGCGGCGCGAGGTAATAGTCGGCCGTCCATTCGACCAGCCGGCGCAGCGGCTTGGCGATAGGCGGCGTGTCGATGACGCCCATCAGGTTGCGCAGCCGATTGTCGCCGACTTCCGCATCGGACGGCATCCGATCCGCTTCCCAAACCACGCCCATCAACTGGCGCGGCCCCAGTGGCGCGACGACGATCGACCCCGGCTCGACGGCCATGCCGTGCGGCACGCGGTAATCGAGCGGGCCGAGCGCGGAGTTCATCACCAGGACACGGGCGCGGGAGGACATGAGCGTGCATATGGCGGCGCACACGCCTAGAGGAAAGGGAGGTTGACCCTTTGGCCGAGATCGATACCTCTTCGATCACGTCTCAGCCCGCAGCCAAAGCAGGCGGAACATAGGCGTGCGCCGTACCGCGACGGTTTCGTTTGGCGGTGTACAAGGCAATATCAGCGGCGTGCATCAGGTCGCGTACCGTTTCCGCTCCCGGACCGGGGCGGGCCGACCCGATCGTTCCGGACACCGGAAGCAGCACGTCGCGTGACTGGACCGGCGTCTTCAGCAGTTCAAGCAACGTACCGATAACGGCGGGAGCGTCAGCGACCAGTTCCGGATCGGTCAGCAGCAGAGCGAATTCGTCGCCGCCCAGCCGTGCGGCGAAGCTGCCTTTCAGATAAGGCGCGCGTAGCCGCTGGCCGACTGCGCGAAGAACGTCGTCGCCGGCGACGTGTCCGAACGTGTCGTTCGTGGTCTTGAAATCGTCCAGGTCGATCAACGCCAACACGACGGGTTTGCCCCTGCGCGCGGCCTGCAATTCTGCCTCAAGCACGCGGTTGAACTCGGCGCGGTTGGCAATTTGGGTCACCTCGTCGGTACTAGCGGATTCGCGCAGCTTGCGTTCCACGCGGTGCCGATCTGTGACGTCCTGGAAGACGCCGACCACCGCCACGGCGCTACCGTTATCGATTTCCAGTTCGCCACGGCTGCGGACGCGGCGGCGCTTGCCCTTCGCGGTGATGAAATCGACTTCGATCTCATAGGGTGTCCCGGTCTCGATCGTCCCGGTCAGCGCTTCCGTTATCGCCGCCCGGTCGCGTGGCGGATAGAAGTCCAGTGCCCCATGCAGGTTGGGCTGTTCCCCCGGGCCCAGTTCGTGGATGCGGTAAACCCCGTCCGACCAGGTGACGGACTCGGTCTGCAAGTCGAGCCGCCACGATCCGATCATTGTCATCCGCTCGACCTGCCGGAAGACGGTTTCCTGCCGGCGCAGCTGCCGCGCCTGCGCCTGTACGGCTTCGGCGATCGCAATCGCCTCGAGCGCCGCCGCACGCGAGGAAATCAATGTTTCGATGATGATGGCGACATGCGCCAGCGCATCGACCTGCTCCTGCGTCATCGTGCGCGGCTTGGCATCGATCAGGCACAAGGTACCGATCGCGTGCCGGCCATGATCGTCCGTAACGTGGATCGGCGCACCGGCATAAAAACGTATCTTGGGGCCGCCCGTGACCAGCGGGTTCGCCGCGAACCGGGTGTCGAGCGTCGCATCTTCGATGACCATCGGTTCGCTGCCCCGGATCGTATGATCGCAGAACGCCACCTCGCGGTCGGTTTCGGTGATGTCGGTCCCGACCTTCGCCTTCACCCATTGGCGGTCCCGATCGATCAGGTTCAGCATCGAAACCGGGCAATCAAAACGCTGCGCGGTCAGGGCGACCAGCGCATCGAAGGCACCTTCGGGTTCCGAGTCGAGCAGCGTAATCGCCTGCAAGGCGGCAAGGCGGCGATCCTCGTCGGTGGGATGAAGCGGGGGCATTTCAGTCAGCGGGGTCATGCCAGGGTGATAAGCGAACCGCATTAACAACTCGTCTTTATCTGTATCAAGCTAGAACGGCTTAACGCAGGATTTTGAAAAAATTCCGATTGGCCGAACGGCGTTGCTTCGGCTGGGCGTAGGTCCTCGCTTCCATCGGTCCGGCTCGTTAGGAGGAATGGGCGATGCAGACACTTATCCTCGCCTGGGCAGATCACCTTGCGCAAAATCGCCGGCGTTCGGCGCATACCGTGCGCGCTTATGTGGCGACGGCGCACCGTCTCGCCGCGTTCCTCGGCGAACATTGGGGCGAGGCGGTCGTAGCGGATCGGCTCGGCCGTATCGATGCGAGCGACTTGCGTGCCTATCTGGCGTTTCGGCGCGCAGGGGGGCTGGGCAATTCATCCGCGGCGCGCGAACTTTCGGCGGTGCGCAATTTTCTCGGATTCGCAGCAGGCGAGGGCGCGACGCCGCGGCTGAAGGGGCCGCGCGTCAAGAAGGGCGTACCGCGGCCGATCTCGCCGGACGAAGCCGTCGCGCTGACGGAGGATATCGCCGATGTCGCAGCCGAACCCTGGATCGCCGCACGCGATTGGGCGGTGTTGATGCTGCTGTACGGCGCGGGCCTTCGTATTGGCGAGGCGTTGGCGTTAACCGGATCAATCCTGCCGCTTGGGCAAACACTCAGCGTCACCGGCAAGCGTGCGAAGACCCGCATTGTCCCGTTATTGCCGCAGGTTCGCAACGGGATCGAAGCGTATGTGCGACTATGCCCCTGGCCGATCACGCGTACCGATCCGCTGTTTCGGGGGGCGAAGGGCGGCGTGCTGGATGCCGCGATCATACGGCGGTCTGTTCGGGCGGCGCGCGGGCGGCTGGGGCTCGCGGAGCGCACGACGCCGCACGCCTTGCGCCACAGCTTTGCGACTCACCTGCTCGGACGCGGTGCCGATCTGCGGTCGCTTCAGGAATTGCTCGGTCATGCCTCGCTCAGCTCGACGCAGATCTACACCGCGGTGGACGCTGCGCTCCTGATGGACGTCTATCGCAACGCGCATCCGCGAGCCTGACCCCCGCCAAGGATCGGTTGACGCCGTAACGATTTGCGGGTGAAAGGTGAGATCGTGACCTCTTCTCTCCCGCTCGATCCCGATCTGCTTGCCGACATCGCCCGCGTGCAACGTATCGATACGATAAAAGCCCTTCTCTCCGACGTCTGCCGCCTGACCGGCATGGGCTTCGCGGCCGTCGCGCGCGTGACCGAGGACCGGTGGATCGCATGCCAGGTGCAGGACGATATCGGGTTCGGCCTGGATGCCGGCGACGAACTGGAAGTTCGGACGACCATCTGCGACGAGATACGGTCCGACCACAAAGGGGTGCTGATCGACAATGTCGGGCAGGAACCGGCGTGGAACACACACCCGACGCCGATCATGTACGGCTTCAAAAGCTATATCTCGGTGCCGATCATTCGGGAGGACGGCAGCTTTTTCGGCACCTTATGCGCGATCGACCCGGCGCCGCGCGAAACGAGCCTCAGCAAGGTACGCGATGCGATCGACGGTTTCGCCCGCACGATAGCGCGCGAACTCGATTCATTTACCTCTGGTCGCGTGGTTTCCACGTAAGCACGCGCCAGCCGTACAGGCCCAGCATCAGCACGATAACCGCGATCGAGGCGGGACCGACATAACGGTCGAGCTGCTGGAAATTGCTGCCGAGATAATAGCCCGCGCCGACCAGCACGCAGTTCCAGATCGTACTGCCGCCCGCCGTCCAGACAGCGAATTTCCACCGGGGCATATGCGCCATGCCGGCCGGTAGCGAGATGATCGTCCGGAATGCCGGCATGAAGCGGAACACGAAGATCACCCATTGCCCGCGGCGCCGGAAGAAGTCGTGGATATGCTCGACATCCGCCCACTCGACAGCGGCCCAGCGGCCGTATCGATCGACCAGCGGCTTGAACCTCTTATATCCGACGCGTCGGCCAAGTTCATACCAAAAGAAGTTGCCTCCGACGGTCCCGATCGTCCCCGCGGCGATCAACGGAAAGATCTCCATCTGTCCGCGCGCAACGGCTATTCCGCCAAGCCCCATGATCACTTCGGACGGTATGGGCGGAAGAATATTCTCGACCGCCATCAATAGGAAAATACCGAAGTAGCCGCCCCATGCGATGAAGTTGACGATGATGTCGGTCATGGGTCCGTTCGATCGTGGGGCGTGCAGGCCGCGGGCTGGAAGCGGAAGAAGGCTCGCGATGACAACGACTACGCGCGAGACGCGTATCGCATCAAACACCGTCCCTTCGGACTCGTTCCGGGGGTCACCCGAAGGAGGTCCCGCGACTTCGGCGCCTGGCCCCACCGCAGTCCGAAGACCGGTCCCTTACCGATCGACCTTCCCCTCGATCGCCTCCCAGATCATCGCCGCGGTATCAACGCCGTCGAACCGGTCGATCGCCACCAGTCCGGTGGGCGAGGTGACGTTGATTTCCGTCAGCCATTTGCCACCGATCACGTCGATCCCGACGAACAGTAGCCCGCGCTTCTTCAGTTCCGGGCCAAGCACGGCGCAGATGTTGCGTTCGTCTTCCGTCAGTTCGGTCTTAACCGCCGAACCACCGACCGCGAGGTTGGACCGGATTTCGCCTTCGCCGGGCAGCCGATTGATCGCGCCCACCACTGCGCCATCGACCAGCACGATGCGCTTGTCGCCCATCGCGACATCGGGAAGGAAAGCCTGGATCATGTGCGGCTCACGCCACGTCATGTTGAACACCTCGATCAGTGCGGACAGGTTCGCGCCGTCCGCCCCGATTTTGAAGATCGCCTTGCCGCCATTGCCGTGCAGCGGCTTGATCACGATCTCGCCGTGCTTCGCCAGGAACGCACGAGCCTCTTCGAGACTGCGGGTCACCAGGGTCGGCGGCATGAATTGCGGATAGTCGAGGACGAAGACCTTCTCCGGCGCGTTCCGGACGCTGGCGGGATCGTTGACGACTAATGTCTTGTGCGCGATCCGTTCGAGCAGATGCGTCGCGGTGATATAGCCGAGATCAAAGGGCGGGTCCTGCCGCATCAGCACGACATCCGCCTCGTCGCCGAGATCGAGACTGACAGCTTCGCCGAACGAGAAATGATCGCCCACGACGCGCTGAACGGTAACCGGATACGCCTTCGCCCATACCCGGCCATCGGCGTAGTTCAGGTCTTCCGCGGCGTAATGGTACAGCCGGTGCCCGCGCGCCTGTGCGGACAGCATCAGCGCGAACGTGGAATCGCCTGCGATGTTGATCGACTCGATTGGATCCATCTGGACGGCGACGGTCAGCGGCATGGAAATGTCCTCGGTTGTTGAGGCGGAGGTAGGGACGGGCAGGGGGATTGTCACGTCGCTTGGGCCGTTTGCCCTATCCGATCCAGGCATTCTCTATGTGTCGCGGGCGGACGCCCGGCGCGATCAGGATCACGTCGACGCGGATGTCGTCGCCGGGTCCGGCATAGACCGGCATCAATATCTCTGCCGCCGCGGCCACGCGCGCGAGACGTCGTTCGTCGATCGCAAAATCCAGTTCGGCGGCGGTCTTGCGCGTTTTTACCTCGACGAATGCGACCAGATTCCCCTTGCGGGCGATCAGGTCGACCTCGCCCGCAGGAGTACGCACGCGGCGATCGAGGATGCGCCAGCCTTTCAGTCGCAGCCACCATCCGGCGAGCCGCTCACCCCGGCGTCCGGTGGCTTCGGCAACGCGGCGTTGTGCGGTACTCCGGGTGGGGCTTGGCATGCCAGCCTGATTGCTGATGTGGCGGTCGATCCGCAAGCGTAATGATCGTTCAGTCGGTTGCTACCACGCCGTATTCTGCTCCCCTCCCTGTAAGGGAGGGGTCGGGAAGTGGGTGGAGACCGGGCCATACTGGTGCCGAACACCCTGAGCTTACCGTATCGCCCGGACGCGACCCACCCCCAGCCCCTCCCTTGCAGGGAGGGGAGTTTTGTTTTCAGCTTTGCCCGCTCCCCTTCAACTCCAGCGCGCGGGCGTACAGCGCCTTGCGATCCACCCCGAGTTTCTTCGCCACTTCGCTTGCCGCCTGACCGGTCGACAATCGTGTCAGAGCCTCGGCCAGCGCGGTATCGGCATCGTCCGCGCTCGCCGCTTCCGGCTCACCGGGCGGGGCAATGACGATGACGATCTCTCCCCTGGGCGGCGCGTCGGCGTAGCGCGCCGCCAGATCGGATAGCGAACCCGTTACCGCTTCCTCGAACCGCTTGGTGATCTCGCGGGTCACGGCGGCATCGCGATCGCCGAGTTCCGCGGCCAGCGTGGCGAGCGTGGCACCCAGACGGGGTCCGGATTCGTACAAAACCAACGTCGCCCGCACGCCTGCGACTTCGCGAATGGCCGTTGCCTTCGCCGCCGCCTTCGGGGGCAGGAAACCGAGATACAGGAAGCGGTCGGTCGGCAGCCCCGCCAATGTCAGCGCCGCGATCGCTGCACAGGGCCCAGGGATCGTCACCACCAGATGCCCGGCCGCGCGTGCATCGCGGACCAGCTTATAGCCCGGATCGGAGATCAAGGGGGTTCCGGCATCCGATACCAAAGCCACCGCCTCGCGGCTCATGCGCGCGATCAGGCCGGGGCGCACGCTTTCGGCATTGTGATCGTGATACGGAGTCATCGGCCGCTTGATACCGATGTGATTCAATAGCTTGGCGGTCACCCGGCTATCCTCTACCGCGATCACGGCAGCACCGGAGAGCACCTCGGCGGCGCGCGGCGAGAGATCGCCGAGATTGCCGATCGGGGTGGCGACGATATACAGGCCGGGTGCAAGACCGGGCACGAGTTCGGCGTTAATCATGGGAAGTGTCATGGCAGAGGGCTTATCGATACCGCAACGGGGCATGATCGGCCGCGTGAGTTTCATTCGGCTGATGCCGGTCGCGGCGGCTCTGGTTCTGGGCGCTTGCCAGACCGTGGTTCCGCGCGGACCCGCGCCGTCCGTCGGTCCGCAACCGACGCGTCCGCAGCAGAGCGGACCCGCGCGGATCGATCCCGGTATCCCGACGGACACCGCGCGCCACCGCATCGCCTTGCTGGTTCCGTTGACCGGATCGAACGCGGGCGTGGGACAGAGCATTTCGAACGCGACGCAGCTTGCCTTGCTCGACACCAATAACGAACGTCTCCGTATCACGACCTACGATACGGCGGCGCTCGGTGCTGCCAATGCGGCGCAGCGGGCCATCGACGATGGCAATCGCCTGATCCTGGGGCCGTTGCTGGCGGAGGACGTCAAGGCGGTGTCTCCCGTCGCACGGCGATCCGGCGTGCCGGTGGTCAGCTTCTCCAACGATGCGAGCGCGGCGGGGAATGGCGCCTATCTGATGGGCTATGTCCCGGGCCAGTCGATCACGCGGGTCGTCGATTATGCGCGGGGGCAGGGCATGTCGAGTTTCGCGGGCCTCGTCCCGAACGGTCTGTACGGCGAACGCGCATCCACGTCCTTCCTTCGCGCGGTCGAGGGTGCGGGCGGACAGGTGGTCGCGCTACAGACCTACGATCGCGCGCCGGGATCGATCAGCGCCGCGATCACACGCATGGGGCAGACCTCGCCCTATCAGGCCGTACTCATCGCGGATGGCGCGAACAACGCAGCGGCGGCCGTTCCGCTGTTGCGCAGGAATGGTGGGGGTTCCGCGCGCGTGCTTGGCACCGAATTGTGGAATTCGGATGCGTCGATCAATGGCAAGCCGGCGATGAACGGCGCGTGGTTCGCCAGCGTGCCCGACAATCTCTATCGCCAATATGCCGCCAAATATCGCGCGCGCTTCGGCAGCGCACCATTCCGCCTGTCGAGCCTCGGCTATGACGCGGTGTTGCTGACCGTTCGCATCGCTCGCGATTGGACCGTCGGCACGGCCTTCCCGGAAGACCGGCTGAAGGATCGTGGCGGGTTCGGCGGGATCGACGGCGCATTCCGCTTCGGTCGGGACAATATCGCCGAGCGGGCGCTGGAAGTTCAGGAAATCCGCGGCGGAGCGACTGTGGTCGTTTCGCCCGCCCCGACCGGCTTCGCGAAATAGGCCGCGTGGCCGGGGTCACTCGGTCGGCGGCGTCCGCACCACGATCGGCAGGATCGCATCGAGCAGGATCATACCCGCTTCGGTGACCGCCAGCCGATCGCCGTCGCGCACCGCCAGCCCCTGATCGGCAAGCTTCGCCAGCGCCGGCAGATCGACCAGATCCGGAATGCGCGTCCGACCGATCCGCGCGATCCTCGCAAGATCAACGCCTTCACGCAGCCGCAGACCCATCAGCAACGCCTCGGTCGCGCGGGTATGCGGCGCGAGCGGTTCCTCTACTTGCATGCCGTGCTGGTTGCGCGCGATCGCGGCCATCCAGTTTTCCGGCTTCTTGCGACGCACCGTCGCCAGACCGCCGCGTCGCCCATGTGCGCCAGGTCCGATGCCGAGATAGTCCTGATACCGCCAATAGACGAGGTTGTGGCGGCTTTCGGAACCGATCCGCGCATGGTTCGAGATTTCATAAGCAGGCAACCCCGCCGCCGCGGTCGCGGCTCTTGTCGCCTCGAAAAGGTCGGCTGCGCTGTCGCCGTCCGGGATGACGATACGGCCCGCCGCCGCCTCGGTCGCGAAGCGGGTGCCCGGCTCTATCGTCAGTTGATACAGCGACAGATGTTCGGTCCCGAACGACAAAGCCCGCGCCAGTTCCGCATCCCAGGCCGCCAGCGTCTGGCCGGGTCGCGCATAGATCAGGTCGAAACTGACTCGCGCAAACGCCGCCTGTGCAGTGTCCAGCGCCGCCAGTCCCTCGTCCACGCCGTGCGCCCGTCCCAGGAACCGCAGCGCGTCATCGTCCAGCGCCTGTAGCCCCAGCGACACGCGGTTTACGCCCGCGCGGGCGATATCGGCGAAGCGTGCGGCCTCGACCGAAGACGGATTGGCCTCCAGCGTGATTTCGATATCGTCGGTGAATCCCCACGCATCCCCCGCCGCACGAATGATGGCCGCAGTCGTCTCGGGCGGCATCAGGGACGGTGTGCCGCCGCCGAAGAAGATCGATCCCAACCGGCGCCCCGGCGTCAATCGAGCCTCATGCGCCAGATCCGTCAGCAGCGCCGCCCGCCACGCCGCCTGATCGACGGAGTCGCGGACATGACTGTTGAAGTCGCAATACGGGCATTTCGAAACACAGAATGGCCAGTGCACGTAGAGCGCGAGCGGCGGTGCTGGCTCGCTAGCAGGTGCTGCTGGGGAGGCGTCGTTAGTTTGCGCTTGAGCAGTGATCATCGGGGCGCGCTATGCGCGCATGGGGGCGTCGATGGAAGACGGCGCGTCTGATAGAGTGCGTAGCGGCCGGACGCTATGTTCAGCGCCCGATCCCCCGTTCGGAAGATGGCCGGGGGTGGTAGAAGCTGCCTATCGTCGCACCCGGGCGTCCCCCAGCAAACTGGAGGACGCCGGATTGCCTCACGACTTGGCGGTAGCCGAAGGCGCAGGCTTCGGTACGGGCGGGGTGAACTCGCCCGGCTTGCAGTCGCCATCGCGCTTCGCGGTCACATTCATCACCAGCTTGCCGCCGTCGTTTCCTGCGCCGGTCGATTCCACCGTCATCTTGATGTTCTGCTCGGTGGCGGTCGTGTTGCCATCGGCGGTCAGCTTGACCGTCTTGCCCGGCTGGGTGCAATTCGCGGTGAAGGCGATCTTGCCGCCGGAAAAGTCCTTGTTGGCGACTTTGCAATTATCCTGCGCGCCGCCCATCGCGGTCAGGTTCTTTTCCGGATCTTCCTGCGCCGCCAGCTCGGGCGTGATGCACACCGATGCGCCGGCCATCATGTTCATCATCTGTTGCATCTGCGCCTTCTGCTCCGGCTTGATCCCCGGTCCGGCGAATTCCAGAATCTCGATCTTCTGGCTCCAGCTGCCGGCCTGACGCTTTACCGGGCCGGTGTCTCCGGTGCCGCAGGCGGTGACGAGCAGGGCGGTGCCCGCCAGGGCGATGAACGTGCGCATAAGATTGATCCCCAGTTGAATGGGCGACCCTTCGATCCTCGCGCGAAAATTGGCAACCCGCAAAGCGCTGGAACCGTCGTTCCGTCAGTCGACGAAGGCGCGCTCGATCACGTACTGCCCCGGATTGGAGTTCGATCCTTCGATGAACCCCTGCGACTCCAGCATGGCGCCGAGATCGCGGATCATCGCCATGCTGCCGCACATCATGATCCGGTCGGTCTCCGGGTTAAGCGCAGCCTCGCCCGTGACGGGCGGCAGGAACAACCGGCCATCCTCGATCAGCGCGCCGATCCGGCCCGTCGTGCGGAAGTCCTCGCGCGTGACGGTGGGGATGTAGTGGAATTGCTCCTGCGCCTGATCGGCCACCAACGGATCGTCCGCAAGCTGCCCGGCAAGCTCGTCATGATAGGCCAAGTCGCTCACGCGGCGCACGCAATGCACCAGCACGACCTCTTCGAACATGTCGTACACCGCCGGATCGCGCGCCAGGCTGAGAAACGGCGCCAGTCCTGTGCCTGTCGAGAAGAAGAACAACCGCTTGCCCGGCAGCAACGCGTCGCACACCAAAGTACCAACGGGCTTCTTGCCCAGATACACCTGATCGCCAGTGACGATCGTCTGCAGCCGCTCGGTCAGCGGGCCGTCGGGCACCTTGATCGACAGGAATTCCAGTTCCTCGGCATAATCCGGGCTGGCGATCGAATAGGCGCGCATGATCGGCTTGCCACCTTCCGTCGGCAGGCCGAGCATCACGAACTCGCCCGAACGGAAACGGAAGCTCGGCGGCCGCGTGATCGCGAAGCTGAACAGATGCTCGTTCCAGTGTTTTACCCACAGCACGTTGGCGGTGGAGAATGCACTAAGATCCGGAATCAGGACCGGCGGGCGGGCGTGGATATTCATGGGGGTGTCCCTGCACGATGTGACGCGGTCGATGCAAGACGTGGCCGCGCAAGATTTGCTGCATGTGCGAGATAGTTGGCCATCGTTCCGACTGTTACGGCATACCCGCACCTGACGCGTTATTGCGATGTATTCTCAACTGGGGCGTGTGCCCCCGGGGTCAAGGCGTTCCTGCGAAGGCACGGATTCATAACCCTAAAATCCCCAGCGTTCCGGCGTTGCTTCATCCCGGCCCCAGCCCCATATTCGGGCGATGGTCATTCAGATACGTACCACGCTCGACGAACCGGAAACCGGTCAGACTTTCGTACCCCATCGCCCCAACCGCCCGAGCAAGTCGGAAGGCGGCCGTCCGTTCAAGATCGTCAGCGACTACACCCCGGCGGGCGATCAGCCGACCGCGATCGCGGAACTCGTCGCGCAGACCGAAGCGGGCGAACGCGATCAGGTGCTGCTCGGCGTCACCGGATCGGGCAAGACGTTCACGATGGCGAAAGTGATCGAGGCGGTCCAGCGCCCGGCACTGATCCTCGCGCCGAACAAGATCCTCGCCGCGCAGCTTTATGGCGAGATGAAGTCGTTCTTCCCCGACAATGCCGTCGAATATTTCGTATCCTATTACGATTATTACCAGCCCGAGGCGTACGTCGCGCGGTCCGACACCTATATCGAGAAGGAATCCTCGACCAACGAATCGATCGACCGGATGCGCCACTCCGCGACCCGGTCCCTGCTGGAACGCGACGACGTGATCATCGTCGCATCCGTATCCTGCCTCTACGGTATCGGATCGGTCGAAACCTATTCCGCGATGATCTTCGACCTCAAAAAGGTCAGGTGGTCGATCAGCGGGAGATCGTCCGCAAGCTCGTTGCGCTCCAGTACAAGCGCAACGACGCGGCGTTCCAGCGCGGCAATTTCCGCGTGAAGGGCGACAATATCGAGATATTCCCGTCGCATTACGAGGATACGGCGTGGCGCGTATCGTTCTTTGGCGACGATATCGAGGAGATCGTGGAGTTCGATCCGCTGACCGGCAAGAAGGTCGCCAGCCTGGATTTCGTCCGCGTGTTCGCCAACTCGCACTACGTCACGCCCGGACCGACGCTGAAGCAGGCGATGGAAGCGATCAAGTTCGAGCTCGCCGAACGCCTCAAGGAACTGGTGCCGGAGGGCAAGCTGCTGGAGGCGCAGCGGCTGGAGCAACGTACGAACTTCGACCTGGAGATGATCGCCGCGACCGGATCGTGCGCGGGGATCGAGAATTACAGCCGCTTCCTCACCGGCCGCATGCCGGGCGAGCCGCCGCCGACCCTGTTCGAATATCTCCCCGAAAATGCGTTGCTGTTCGTCGATGAAAGCCATCAGACGATCGGCCAGATCAATGGCATGTCGCGCGGGGATCATCGCCGCAAACTGACGCTGGCCGAATACGGGTTCCGCCTGCCCAGCGCGATCGACAACCGGCCGTTGCGCTTCAACGAATGGGACGCGATGCGGCCGCAGACGACCTATGTGTCGGCGACCCCCGGCACGTGGGAGATGGAGCAGACCGGCGGCGTGTTCGCCGAACAGGTCATCCGCCCGACCGGGCTGATCGATCCGCCGATCGAGATCAAGCCGGTCGAGGAACAGGTGCAGGACCTGATCGTCGAAGCGCGCAAGACGGCCGAGGCGGGGTATCGCACGCTCGTCACGACGCTGACCAAGCGGATGGCGGAGGATCTGACCGAGTTCATGCACGAGGCGGGCCTCAAGGTCCGCTACATGCATAGCGACGTGGAAACGCTGGAGCGTATCGAGCTGATCCGCGACTTGCGGCTGGGCGTGTACGACGTGCTGATTGGCATCAACCTGCTGCGCGAGGGGCTGGACATCCCGGAATGCGGGCTGGTCGCGATCCTCGATGCCGACAAGGAGGGGTTCCTGCGCAGCGAAACCTCGCTGATCCAGACGATTGGCCGTGCGGCGCGCAACGTCGACGGACGCGTGATCCTGTATGCGGACCGCATCACGGGATCGATGGAACGCGCGATGAACGAGACGGAGCGTCGTCGCGAGAAACAGCGTGCGTATAACGAGGCGCACGGCATCACTCCGACGACGATCAAGCGCAACATCGGCGACATCATCAAGGATGTGGCCAGCCGCGATCAGGTCACGGTCGAGATCGACGAGGACCGGCCGCACATGGTCGGTCACAACCTGCGCGTCTATATCGAGGACCTCGAAAAGCAGATGCGCGCCGCCGCGGCCGACCTGGAATTCGAGACCGCCGGGCGATTGCGCGACGAGATCCGCGCGCTGGAGCAGGAAGAGCTTGGCCTGCCGGTCGATCAGCAGAAGCTGCCGATCATGGGGCGGAGCAACGAGGGCAAGCCGGGCACGCGCAAGACGCGCTACGGCAAGAGCCAGAAATTCAAGAGCAACCGGCGGGTCTAGACCCGCCGGCATCCGGTCGGCAGATCAGTAAGCGGACGGGCGCGGCGCTTCGGACGCGAATGCTTCAAGCGACAGGTCTTCGCGGCCTACGCCGTAATAGCTCGCGACGCGGTCGGCATAGGCCTGGTCGAAGACCGGGGCGTTCGCGGCCCAGCTCGGGCCGCCTTCGAGCACGCGGCGGTCGATCGTGACGACATAGGCGTCGGCGGTCGCGTCGAATTGCAACAGCGCGAAGGGCAGGGGATAATAGGCTTTCCCCATGCCCAGAAAGCCGCCGATCGTCAGCACGGCATACATCGCTTGGCCGGTGCGCTTGTTGACCATGAACGCATAGACATAGCCCAGCTTGTCGCCGTCGCGGCTCCGCACCGGCATCGTGTCCGCCTTGTTGGACTGGATGAGGAGCTGGGTCGGTTCTGCGGGGCTGGACATGATCTGGGTTCCTTTGTGTCGGGATCGAAACAGCCGGCCCGCCACGAGGTTCCTAGTCTTCCTCGATTCTGCTCGTATGCTTGGTTTCCGGCAGCAGCAGGAACGCGATCGTCGCGATGCCGAGGAAGCCGGTGACGTACCAGTAGAACCCGGCCTCGATCCCCGCCTTCTTGAACCACAAGGCCGCATATTCCGCGGTCCCGCCGAACGCGGCGTTGCCGATCGCATAAGGGAAGGCGACCCCGAGAGCGCGGATATGGGCCGGGAACAGTTCCGCCTTCACCAGCGCGCTGATCGACGTGTAGCAGCCGAGCAGCATCAACGGCAGCATGATGGTGAAGAACGCGGTGATTGCGCTCGTTTCGACCGCGAGCAGGCTGAACACGGGGACGGACACGATCATTCCCCCAATACCGAACGTCAGCAGCATCGGCTTTCGCCCGAAACGGTCGGCGAGGTGGCCGAACAAGGGCTGGCTGAGCATGAACACGACCAAGGCAGCGGTCATGATTTGGGTCGCGGTCTGCACCGGAAAACCGCTGGTATTGACGAGAAATTTCTGGAGGTACGTCGTGTAGGCGTAGAAGGCGAGGCCGCCGCCCGCACTGATCGCGACGACCAGCATGAATTCGCGTGGATGCGCTTTCCACAGCGCCAGGAAACCCGACTTGGGCCGATCCTTCGCCATATTCTTGAACGATGCCGTTTCCGACAGGTTGCGCCGCATGATGTACACGACCAGCGCCAAGACCGCGCCGATGACGAATGCGATACGCCAGCCCCAGGACGCCATGTCCTGCTTGCTCAACACCGCCTGGAGCGTCAGCGTGACGGCCAAGGCGCACAATTGCCCGCCGATCAGCGTGACGTACTGGAAGCTCGACCAGAAACCGCGATTTTTCCGGGTGGCCATTTCCGAAAGATAGGTCGCGCTCGCGCCATATTCGCCGCCGACCGACAGACCCTGCAACATGCGGGCGAGCAGCAGGATGGCGGGCGCGGCGATGCCGATCGTGGCGTAGCCCGGCACCACCGCGATCATCATCGATCCCGCGAACATCAGCCCTACGGACAGAGCGAGGCCGGCCTTGCGGCCGTGCGTGTCGGCATAGCGCCCCATGACGTAGGCGCCGATCGGCCGCATCAGGAAGCCGACGGCGAAGACGGCAGCCGTGCCGAGCAATTGCGCCGTCAGGTCGCCGTTGGGGAAGAATGTCGCGGCGAACACGAGGGACAAGGACGAATAGGCATACCAGTCGTACCATTCGACCAGGTTGCCGGCGGATCCGCCGACGATCGATTTCAGCCGTTTCGTGTCCATCGCAAATCCCCCGGGGCGGCGACGACAGCCCCCTTGGCCGCGTTCGTCGCGCACCTCGGCCTGCATGTGAAGCGGAATCGTCGCTACGCGGTTGAGCGGGCCGGTCGCTTCGCGCATAGGATGAGGATGCGTTTTACCCTGGCTTCTGCTTCCACCGTCCCCTTCATGACAGTATCGCTTGCCGTCCTGGCGGGGTTAAGTGGCTGTGTATCTGCACCAAAACCCGCGCGGCCGGTGCAACCCCCGGCTCCTCCGCCAGCCGTTTCCCTGCCGCAGCCGAAGCCTTTGGCCGACGACTGGCGCGACTGGCCCTATACGCCGGGCGACTGGGTGTATCGGCAGGATGCACGTGGTTCGATCGCGCTGTTCGGTGTGCCGGGCGCCGATGCGCAGTTCACGATTCGGTGCGATCGGCAGGCCGGCGCGATCTATCTGTCCCGCGCCGGCGCCGCGAACGCCCCGCTGCAAGTGCGGACGTCGACGCTGCTACGATCGCTGGCGGCCCAACCGACGGGCGGGACGTCGTCCTATGTGGCGGCGGTGGTGACGCCTCGCGATACCGTTCTGGATGCGATCGCGTTCAGCCGCGGACGGTTCGTCGTGCAACAGGCGGGCGCGACCACTCTCGTCCTGCCGAGTTGGGCGGAAATCGGTCGCGTGGTCGAGGATTGTCGCCGGTAAATTTCGTCGAAGGGCTGCGGCGATCGAAGCCGGTCGGCGTGTCTGCGGCGACTCCGGCAGGGGCAAGAATGTCGCGGAAATGCTGCCGAAATACAAGACTTGTATCGCGCGGCCGAATGACTCACATTCGCATCGTACCCAACGCAGGGTACGCCGTTTTAACAATGCGAAAGGAGGTGATCCGATGTCTCATGGTTCAGCAAAGGGGTCGGTTCAGTTCGTTCGGGGGACGCACGCTTAAGCTCTACGGGGAAACCCATCGATAGCGGGACGGGGGTATTCTCCCCCAGCCAACGCCCCCGCCTATCGGAGCTTAGCTGTTCGCATGGTCCTCCAAGCTGGAGCTTCCGGCCGCTGACCATGTCAGGAGGTTGCCGGGGCGTCGAGAGACCCCGGCAGCCTCTTTTCATTTCTGGGCCTGGCGATGGTGTTCCCGATTCAGTCCGATGATCGCGCCGGTCACTAAGGCGCCGGTCAGTAAAGGCCCCGAGCGACGGCCAATTGCTCACGATCGCCGGTTCCCAGTCTTGCATCGTCCACGGCCGCGCGGGCGCGTTCGAATTCGGGAAGGGGGACCCACCAGCGGATGCCGTCGATCGGCTCGTGGAAACATCCTTCCCCCGCACAGGCGGTACGAGTCGCCAGGCGATCGATCAGATTGGCCAGCATCAGGAATTGTTCGCGTTCGACACGCATGGCGCCGCCCGGCTGCAGCTTCGACAGGGCCGCCTTCATCCGCGCCTGCTCGGCACGGGCGATTTCAACCAGCATCTGATCGTCGGTTTTCGCCATGTGACCGACTTACGGGAAATATCGTTAACGATGCGTAACCATGTTTTTTGTCGGTTCCGGTCGACGGGATGATCGCGACGGTCGATCATCTTCCGTAGCGCGGTTTGCCGGATATTCGTTCTTGCCGACCCCTTCTGCCTGTTTCACTCTGGCGCATCCGGCGGACGGTTCCGTTCCGCCGACGAATGCAAGGCCGACATATGCGCATCGCCCCCATCCTGTTGCTTACGACTGCCATTGGTGCCGCTCCGGCGCAGGCACAGGTGTCGGTCGAGGAACGGTCGATCACCGACCTGCAGACGATGATGGGGAAGACTTCGAGCAGCGAGGCGATCACGCGCGCCTATCTCGGCCGCATCGCTGCGATGGATCGCACGGGGCCGACGCTTCGCTCGATCATCGCGATCAATCCCGATGCGCTGGCACAGGCAAAGGCCAGCGATGCCCGGCGCCGCGCGCGCAAGTCTCTGGGGCCGCTGGACGGCGTTCCGATCCTGATCAAGGACAATATCGAAACGCTGGATCCAGTCGCGACCACTGCGGGCAGTCTCGCCCTGAAGGACAATATCACGCACCGCGATGCGCCCGTCGTCGCGGGCCTGCGCGCGGCTGGCGCGGTGATCCTTGGCAAGACCAATCTCAGCGAATGGGCCAACATCCGATCCACCGCCTCGATCAGCGGGTGGAGCGCCGTCGGTGGCTTGGTGCGCAACCCCTATGCGCTGGACCGCACGGCGTGCGGATCGTCCAGCGGATCCGGCGCAGCGATTGCCGCCAGTTTCGCCGCCGCTGCGCTGGGAACGGAGACCGATGGCTCGGTCGTTTGTCCGTCGGCCATGAACGGGCTGGTCGGGCTGAAACCGACGATCGGGCTGGTCAGCCGCACGCATGTCGTTCCGATCAGCCATAGCCAGGATACGCCGGGACCGATGGCGCGCAACGTTCGCGACGTCGCGCTGCTGTTCTCGGCGATGATAGGGGCGGATCCGGCCGACCCTTCCACCGCCGGCGCCGGGCGATATGCGCATGATTACACCAGGACTCTGTCGACCAACGCGCTTCGTGGCGTTCGTGTCGCGGTACTTCGCCCGGACATGCCGGCGGCGATGAAGCCGGTGTACGACGCGGCGCTCGCCGATCTGAAGAAAGCGGGCGCCATCCTGATCGACGTCGGGGCGCCGAAGGCCGACGGGCTCGGGGATGCCGAGTTCGACGTTCTGAAGACCGAGTTGAAGGCCGATCTCGATGCGTATCTTGCGACGACCCCGGCAAGCGTGAAGACGCGGTCGCTGGATCAGGTCATCGCCTACAATGCCGCCAATGCGGGAAGCGAGATGTCGTTTTTCGGGCAGGAGATCTTCCAGATGGCGGCCGAGACCCGAGGGCTGGCCGATGCCGAGTATCTCGGCCTGCGGGCTAAGTCGCTGCGCCTGTCCGGACCAGAGGGGATCGACGCGATGTTGAAGACCGCGAATGCAGCGAGCCTCGTCGCGCCGACCTATGGCCTGCCGTGGCTGAGCGATACCGTGTCCGGAGATCGATCGACCGGCCCCAGTGCTAGCGAGATGCCTGCGGTGGCCGGCTATCCCCATCTCACCGTGCCGATGGGGCTGGCGAAGGGATTGCCCGTCGGGCTGTCGTTCATCGCCACGGCGTTCGACGATCAGCGCGTGCTGAACGCCGGCTATGCGTACGAACAGGCGAGCAAATCGCGCGTTCCGCCGCGATATCTGCCGGTCGCCGATGCAGGGCAGGGGCTGGACGGACGTCGCTAGGCTTGATCACGTTCCAGCAATTCCGGCCGGATGCGGATTGCGTTCAGCGACATGCGGACTTCCAGCAGGAACGACGCCAGCGAAGCGATCAGCAGCATCATCGCCAGGATGAAGGACAGGGCCACGATCGTCCCGATATGCAGCTTGATCAGTTCGGATACGAACAGCAACGCGACGACGAGGCAGGTCATCACCGCGCTGGACACCGCCAGCACCAGCGAGGCGTTGATGACCGAAATGCGCTTGTTCAACAGCCGCAATTCCCACACGTGACGGTCGTGCTCCGGCCCGGTCGAGCGCGGATGGAGTTGCTCTACCGCCCGCGCCCGATCTACGACGCGGGACAAGCGACCCGCCAGCACGTTCAGCAGCGCGCCGATACCGGCCAGCATGAAAACGGGGCTGAGCGAAAGCTGAATCGTCTGCGCGATGGTGGTGACGGCGGGGATGGAGAACATAGGTGTGGTTGTGGCGGGGTGCCGACCGCATGGTCAAGCGCGAACCGGTTGGTAACCCATAGCGATTACCGCAAGTCGTTATGAATGCGCCGATCATGCCTTCCCAGTTTCAGACGCTGTCGCCGGTGGTGCGCGCCGTGACGTTAGAAGGGCTGTCGGGTCTGATCGATCACGTCGCCGAGCGCAGCGCGCCCACCCATCGCTTCCTCCGCTATCAGTGGTACGCCGCTGCGCTGTCTGCCTATGGCGGTCGCGCTCGCACGATCGTCGTGGAGGCGGGTGGCGAACCCGTGATCACGCTGCCGATGGTGCGGTTCGGGCCGGCCCTCGCCCGGTGTGCGGCCGTGCCCGGAAGCTATTGGCCGTTCCGCAGCTTTCCGGCGGACATCGATGCGGGGGCCGGCGCGTATGATGCGTTGCTCGAACGGCTGTGCGGCGACGTCAACGTTCTCCGGATCGGGCCAATCCATGACGATGATCCGTCGGCCATGAGATTGATCCAGGCCGCGCGGGCAGGGGGTGGGCCGTGCTGGATCGGTTCATCGCCGACACCTATGTGCTCGACATGGATGGCCCCGGCAAAGGCGGGCAGCCGCGCACATCGACGTTGCGCAAGAACCGGTACCACGAAAAGACGTTGGCGGAACACGGTACGCTCGACTGGCAGTTCCTGACGGGGCAGACGATCGATTCCGCCGCGTTCGATGCGATGGCGGCGGTGGAGGCGTCCAGCTGGATAGCGGCGCGAACCAATGGAGCCGACGCCAAATTTACCGCGACCGGACACGGCGCGTTCTGGCGAAGCGTCGCGACCGACCCCGTTCTTGCCGGGATGCTATGGGCCGCTGTCCTGCGCGTCGGTGGCAAGGCGGCGGCATTCTCGTTCGATATCAACGTGCCGGGCCTGAAGTACGCGATCGCCAACAGCTTCGATCCGGCCTTTGCGAAATCGTCGCCGGGCAAGCTCCTCTATCACCGGAATCTGGTCCGGGCCCGCACCGACGGTATCCATCGCGTCGACTGGGGTGCGGGGGATAGCGGCTATAAGCAGACGATCGGCGCCGAACGTGGCCAGGCGATCCGCGACTGGCTGCTCATCCGGCCGCGCGTACCGGCGATGCTTGGCCGGACGCTCCGTCGTATCTGGGAACGGAGCGGACAGACGCAGAAAGTCACGCACTGACCGTCAGTGGCGGTATCTTGTTTCTATCAGCAAGGACCGGCCAAACAAAAATGGTCTCCGCCTCTTTCGAGGCGGAGGCCAAATTTGGTTTTAAGCCATTGGTTCAGGCGTAGGTAACGCGTACCGAAGGCTTTGCGCGACGGCGCATGCCGAAGCCGACCATGCCGAAGCCTGCGAGCATCATGCCCCAGGTTGCCGGCTCCGGAACGGCTGCCGCGTTCGAAATCGTCAGCTGGTACGTGCCGAAATCGAAGTTGTTGAAGCCGGTGATGACCGCGGTGTACACCGTGCCGGCCAGCAGCGTCTGCGTGAAGCCCGACAAAGCAAGGCTGCCTTGGAGGTCGTCGTTAGCGGCGATCACATTGGTCAGCGGCAAGGCCGGGTTGAACGGCGAAGCGTAGAGAACTAGGAACGGATCGTAGGCTGTGTTCGTGCTGGTCAGCAGGAACGTGTAGCTGCCGGTGGCAATCGGCGAGAACAGGAACGTGTTGTACGCAACGCTGGTACCCGTGCCCGATATCTGCGTGGGCGGGGTATCCGCGATAGGACGGTTGTAGACGGGGCCGCCGCTGGTGTCGCCGGTGACGCTGTAGACAACTGCAGCGCTGGCCGGAATTGCGGCTGCCGAAAATGCTGCAACTGCGAGTGTGGTCGTGATCTTGGACATGAAACTCATGGCGGAGCTCTCTCTTCATTGTCTGGGACTATTCCCAAGTTGGTCACAGATACTCGCAACGAGAGTTGCACAAACCGTGCCACTCGCAGTTTTCAGACAAAATTAAATTTACGCTAATATGTATGTAAGCAGCAGCGACACATTCTTGTGCCGTCGCGATAAGTTTGTTGTGCGTTACAGTATTTCGACAATGTTTCGACGGCGGTGTCGGCTGATGATATCCCGAAACTATTAGGATTCTGCTTTAACGTACTCAAAGTACCAGACTTCGCGACCTTGTCGGCGCGCCTTGCGCTCGTATCTCGTCTCGGGCCAGTCGTCCGGCCGGTTCAAGAAGTCCTGCGGGTTGCGTGCCTGCCAGACGAAGTCTCGACGCGCGTTCATGATCATCATCGACCAGCGGCAATAGGTCGGATCGTCCGTACCGAGGCGGAACATCCCGCCGGTCTTCAGCTTGGATGCGATCAGATCCAGCGGGCCGTGATTGATCATCCGCCGCTTGGCATGCCGTGCTTTCCGCCAGGGATCCGGATGCAGAAGGTACAGCCGGTCGAGACTGGCGTCGGGAAGCCGTTCGACGACTTCGAGCGCATCGCCCATATGAATGCGGACGTTGGTCAGGTCGCCATCACGGACGTGCCCCAACGCACCGACGACGCCGTTCAGGAACGGTTCGCACCCGATGAAACCGGTATCGGGGTTCGCGCTCGCTTGTCCGGCGAGATGCTCGCCGGCGCCGAAACCGATTTCCACCTGCAACGGGCGATCGTCGCCGAACAGCGTATGCGGATCGAGCGCGCCCGTTTCAGGCACGCTGATCCGCGGCAGCAACTCCTCGACCAGTGCGGACTGGCCGAGGCGAAGCTTATGTCCCTGTCGGCGACCGTAAAGCCGCCGGATCGTCGTCGGATCGTTCAAAGCGAAGCCTTCAGGCGACTGCGGCCTTCAGCGCATCGACCAGATCGGTCTTTTCCCAGGTGAAGCCTTCACCCTCGGGATCGCGCCCGAAATGGCCATAGGCTGCGGTGCGCTTGTAGATCGGCTGGTTGAGCTTCAGGTGTTCGCGGATACCCTTCGGGGTCAGGCGAACGAGCTGCGGCAGCACTTCCTCCAGCTTCGCTTCGGCGACCGTGCCGGTGCCGTGCGTATCGACATAGACGGACAGCGGCTCGGCAATGCCGATCGCGTAGGAAAGCTGGATCGTCACACGCTTGGCGAGCCCCGCCGCGACGACGTTCTTCGCGAGATATCGCGCGACATAGGCGGCCGAGCGATCGACCTTCGTCGGATCCTTGCCCGAAAACGCGCCGCCGCCGTGCGGAGCTGCCCCGCCGTACGTGTCGACGATGATCTTGCGACCCGTGACGCCCGCATCACCGTCCGGCCCGCCGATCTCGAATGCGCCGGTCGGGTTGATGTACGTCTTGGTCTCTTCGGTCACGAAGCCGTCCGGGAGCGTCTCGGTCAGGACCTTCGTCACATAGGCGTGCAGTTCCTGATACAGTTCCGGATTGGCGTTGTCGCCTTGCAGGCAATAGCCCGGCTTGTGCTGCGTAGAGACGACCAGCGCGGTCGCGCGAACCGGCTTCTCGTCCTTATATTCCAGCGTGACCTGGCTCTTTGCGTCCGGTTCCAGGAACGGTGCCGCACCCGAATGGCGATCGGCCGCCATCCGCTCGAGGATCTTGTGGCTGTAATACAGGGTGGCCGGCATCAGGCCCGGCGTTTCGTCAGTCGCGTAGCCGAACATGATACCCTGATCGCCTGCGCCTTCATCCTTGTTGGCACCTTCGTCCACGCCCATCGCGATTTCCGCGGACTGGCCGTGCAGATTGTTTTCGAAACGGAAGCTGTTCCAGTGGAAGCCGGTTTGTTCGTAACCGATTTCCTTCACGGTGTTGCGGACGGCAGCTTCGATCTCTTCGAGCACGCCCGGTGCCCATTCGCCATTCTCGTAAATGCCCTTGCCGCGGATTTCGCCGGCCAGCACGACGAGTTGGGTGGTCGTCAGCGTTTCGCAGGCGATGCGCGCCTGCGGGTCCTTGGCCAGAAACAGATCGACGATCGTGTCGCTGATCTGGTCCGCGACCTTGTCCGGATGACCCTCGGAAACCGATTCGGAGGTAAAGAGAAACGAAGCGCGCATCTGATAACCCTTGGCTGGACGCGGGCCGATCGGGGCCGGCGCCGCATATAAAGCTTTCCTTATATGACCGGCACTAGCCTCGCCGGCGACGGAAGGCAATTGCGAACGACATCAGCATGGCCGCTACGACGAGCACCATCCAGTTACCGGCGCGTGCGAACACTGTCGGCGGAAGCGCGGCGGGCATCGGCAGTTCAATCGCGCCCGATGTGTCGCTCGGCACCGTCGCGAGCAGCCGGCCGTCGGCGGCGATGATCGCGGATATGCCCGTGGGCGTGGAGCGTATGATCGGCAGTCCTTCCTCGATCGCCCGCAATCGTGCCTGCGCGAGGAATTGCGGCGGGCCGGACGGGCCGTACCAGGAATCGTTCGACGGATTGAACAGCATCGCCGGGCGCTTTGCCAGGTCCACGACCTCGCCCGAGAAGATGATCTCGTAGCAGATCTGCATGCCGATCGTCCCGAAGGCGGGCAGGGTCAGCCCGCGCGGGCCCGGACCGTCGATGAAATCCGTGTCGCCGGGGACGAGGCGGTTGAGGCCGATGCGGGAGAGCAAGGGGCGGGCCGGAAGGTATTCGCCATAGGGCACCAGATGCGCCTTGTCGTAGCGGCCGAGGATGCGTGCCGACCGGTCGATCGCGAAGACGGAATTGGTTGCCGATACCATCTCTCCGCGGCGGTCGAACTGGATCGCGTTGCCGCCGGTGAGCACGACGTCGCTCGGGCCGAGCAAAGCGGCGATCCGGCGACGCGCGGTTGCGGCATAGCCTTGCCAATAGGCTTCGGGCGGATAGCCGTCCTCCAGCATGAAGCGCACGGCGCCCTCTGGCCAGACGATCAGGCGGGGCGCGGGGCCGGGCTTGCCGTTCAGCCGGAGCAGCGCCTGCAGGTTCATCTCGGCATAGTCGTCCTGCGGGCGTTCCTCCTGATCGAGATCCGGCTGGACGACGCGAACGCGCGGCGTGGCGGCGGTGGAAGCCGTCGGCACCGGTGAATTGGCAAGACCGACAACCGCAAGCAAAGCGAGCGGCACGATCGCGAGAAGCGCGGGCTTCCACCGCCTCCATAGGAGCGGCAGGATCAGTCCTGCGGCGGCAATCGTGAGGCCGGACAAAGCGTAGGTGCCGACCCAGGCGGCCACGTTGGCGACGCCCGTTACCGGCAGCCAGATGATCCCTAGCGGATTCCACGGATAGCCGGTGAACATCGTTCCGCGCAGCCACTCGGTAACGGCCCAGCCCGCGCCGAATACCAGCGCGAACGCAGCGCCGGGCGGGGTCCCGACGTCCCCGGCCGAACGCGGACTTGCCAGTCGCCATGCAAAGCCCGCCGCAAGCAACGGATAGACCGCAAGATACAAAGCGAGCAGGAGGACCGCGCCATAGCCCAGCCAGTGCGGCATCGTATCCTGGAACGTGAACGCCCGCTGGATCCACACATTGCCGATTGTGAATTGGCCGACGCCGAACAGCCAGCCGCGAAACAGCGCCTGCCGCAGGGTGCGCGCATCATAGACCAGCCACAACCAGGCGCCGAGGCAGACGAGCGTGACGGGCCACCAGTCGAGCGGCGCAAACCCGGTCGCCGACAGCGCGCCGAGTGCGAGCGACAGGAGAGGAGCGAAGCGTGTCGCGGCGCTCGAATTCGTATCGACCAAGGTCTTCCTTACACATTGCCGGTTTGCGCGAACGGCATCATCGGCATCGGGACCGCATATGCGGTGCGTGGGTCAGCGCGACAAGTGCGGGGTGACGTGCGGCGGTGCGACCGCTATTCCTGCGGGATGATACGCCCATTCCACCTCGCCTTTCCCGTCCACGATCTCGCCGCGGCGCGCGCCTTTTACGGCGGCGTGATGGGGTGTGCGGAGGGCAGGAGCAGCGAGCGCTGGATCGACTTCGATCTGTTCGGCCATCAGATCGTCGCGCATCTCGATCCGCAGGCGCAGTCCGTCGTCGTGTCGAATCCGGTCGACGGACACGATGTGCCCGTGCCGCATTTCGGGGTCGTGCTGACGATGCCGGACTGGCAGGCGCTGGCGGCACGAGTGGAGGCGGCGGGCATAACGTTCGGCATCGCGCCGCATATCCGCTTCAAGGGGCAGCCGGGCGAGCAGGCGACGATGTTCTTTCGCGACCCATCGGGCAACGCCTTGGAGTTCAAGGCGTTTGCGGATGACGCGATGCTGTTTGCGACATGAAGGACACCTGATGACCGAGCCGATCACGATGGACATACCGCACAAGCAAGGGCGCGACGCGGTACGGGCCAAGCTGGACCGGGGCGTGGGCAAGATCGCCGGGGTCGTTCCGGGCGGCGTCGTTGCGGATCACCGTTGGGATGGGGACACGCTGCACTTCACGATCGAAGGAATGGGTCAGCGCGTTGCAAGCAGCGTGGAGGTTTTCGAAGACCGTGTGCACGCGGTGGTGGACCTGCCGCCGTTCCTGGCGCTGTTCGCCGACAAGATCCGCGCGAAACTCGCCAAGGACGCTCCTAAGTTGCTGGAGTAGGAACCGTCTCCGTTCGCCCTGAGCCTGCCATTTGGGAAGGCTCAGGGAGAACGGCCAGGAGAGGTGACTACCGGGCCTGCGTCACCCGCCAGATCACGTTGCCGACATCGTCCGCCACGAGCAGCGCGCCGCTCGCGTCGGTGATCACGCCGACTGGCCTTCCCTGCGCGTCGCCCGCCGTGTTCAGGAATCCGGTCAGCACATCAACCGGCTTGGCACCCTTCGCCGGGAAGCCATTGGCGCCGAACGGGATGTAAACGACCTTGTAGCCCGATACCGGCGACCGGTTCCAAGATCCGTGTTCGCCGACGAACGCACCGTTCGCGAAGTTCGCACCGAGCTTCGCATCGCCCGCAAATGCCAGGCCGAGCGCCGCGACGTGCGGGCCGAGGGCGTAGTCCGGGCGCTTCGAATATTCCTGCAAGGCGGGATTGGTGGGCTCGACGCGCTTGTCGGGATAGCCGCCCCAATAATACCACGGCCAGCCGAAGTGATCGCCCAGTTCGATCTGGCTCATATAGTCCGGCGCGAGATCGGATCCGATCATGTCGCGTTCGTTGACCGTGGTCCAAAGCTGCTTGCTGTGGGGTTCGAAGGCGAGGCCGTTGGGATTGCGCAGGCCCGCCGCGTAGACGCGGAACGTCTTCGCGTCAGGATAGACCTGAAGGATGTTGGCGCGATATTTCTCGCGGTCCATGCCGTTTTCGCCGATATTGCTCGACGAACCGACCGTCACGTACAGCGTCTTGCCATCGGGATCGGCGATGACGTTGCGCGCCCAGTGATTGCCGCCGCCCTGCAGCTTCACCACCAGCTCGGGCTTGGCCGTGATTGCCGTATCGCCGGTCTTGTACGGTACGCGGACGAGCGCGTCGGTGTTGCCGATGTACAGCCAGTCGCCCATCAGCGCCATGCCGAATGGCGAGTTGAGGCCCATCATGAAGGTCGACTTGCTCTCGGCAACCCCGTCGCCATTGCTGTCGCGAACGAGCGTGATTCGGTTGGCGGACGGCACGCCGGCGCCGGCTTTCCCCATCAGCACGCCCATTACCCAACCGGTGATCCCGCCGCCCTTGCGCGGTGGCGAATTGCTCTCGGCAACCAGCACGTCGCCATTGGGCAGGCGGTACAGCCAGCGCGGATGATCCAGGCCGGTGACGAACGGCGCCACGCTCAATCCGGCGGCGGCGATCGGCTTCTGTCCGTCCTTCCACCCGATCGCGTCGGCAACCTTGACGGTCGGCAGCAATTGCGCGCGGGGCTGGACCAGCTTCGGCTGCGCACCGGTGACGGCGGCGAAATCGACCTGCGCGACGTCCGGGCGGGTCAGATAGAAGATCACGCCTCCGGCTATCACGATCAGGATGGCGAGGATGATGAGGATATGTTTGCGCATTGTCCCTACCTAAGTCGCGCAGGGATAAGCGGCAATGGGGCGTGGCCCGTATCCGTCACCCCGGCCGGGCCGGGGTGACGGTGGGACATCGCCTTACGCTACGGCAGCTTCGCCGCGAACGTGGCCCGACGCTATGTCGAACCGGTCGGCATTCATCACTTTCGTCCAGGCGGCGACGAAATCCTTGACGAACTTGTCGCCGGCATCGCCGCTTGCATAGACCTCTGCCAATGCACGAAGCTGCGAATTCGCGCCGAACACCAGATCGGTGCGCGATGCGGTCCACTTCTCCTCGCCGGTTTCGCGCAGCGTGCCGAGATACTCTTCGTCGCTATCGTCGCTCAGCTGCTTCCACGCGGTCTGCATATCGAGCAGGTTGACGAAATAGTCGTTGGTCAACTGGCCTGGACGATCGGTGAACACACCGTGCTTCTCTGCCTTCGGATGGTTCGCGCCCAGAACGCGAAGACCACCGACGAGTACCGTCATCTCGGGCGAGCTAAGCCCGAGCAACTGCGAGCGATCGACCAGCAATTCCTCGGTCGGCACGCTGAACTTGACCGACAGGTAATTGCGGAAACCGTCCGCTTTGGGTTCGAGCACGTCGAAGCTTTCGGCATCGGTCTGTTCGGCGCTCGCATCGGTGCGACCCGGGGTGAAGGGCACTTCGATCGACGAACCGGCCGCCTTCGCCGCCGCCTCGATCCCGACCGATCCGCCGAGCACGATCAGATCGGCGATCGAAACCTTCTTCGCACCCTGGCCGTCGAAGTCCGCCTTGATGCCTTCATAGACACCCAGCACCTTGGCAAGCTGATCGGGACGGTTGACTTCCCAATCCTTTTGCGGGGCGAGCCGGATGCGTCCGCCGTTCGCGCCGCCACGGTGATCCGACTGGCGATAGGTCGAGGCAGACGCCCAAGCGGTCGTCACCAGTTCCGCGACCGACAGGCCCGAATTGGCGATCGCCTGCTTCAGACCCGGTACGTCGCCCGCGTCGATCTGCGGATAGTCCGCCGCCGGGATCGGATCCTGCCAGATCAGGTCTTCCGCCGGAACTTCGGGGCCGAGATACCGCGCACGGGGACCCATGTCGCGGTGCGTCAGCTTGAACCATGCCCGGGCGAAGGCATCCGCGAACTGGTCGGGATTGTCGCGGAAGCGCTTGCTGATTTCGAGGTATGCGGGGTCCTTCTTCAGGGCCATGTCGGCGGTGGTCATCATCGTCGGCACCTTGACGCCGGGCGTGTGCGCCTTGGGCGCGAGCGTCTCTTCGGGATTGCCGACCGGCTGCCACTGATGCGCGCCGGCGGGGCTCTTCACGAGTTCGTATTCGTGATCGAGCAGCATGTCCCAATAGGTGTTGTCCCACGTCGTCGGCGTCGGCGTCCATGCACCTTCGATGCCGCTGGTGATCGTGTGATCGCCCATGCCGCTCTCATGGCTGGAGACCCAGCCGAGGCCCTGCGTCGCAATGTCCGCGCCTTCCGGCTCGACACCGACCAAAGAGGCATCACCCGCACCGTGCGCCTTGCCGAACGTATGGCCACCAGCGGTCAGTGCGACGGTTTCCTCGTCGTTCATGCCCATGCGCGCAAACGTCTCGCGCATGTCGCGTGCCGAGCCGAGCGGGTTGGGGCAGCCGCCCGGACCTTCGGGATTGACGTAGATGAGACCGAGCTGGATCGCGGCGAGCGGGTTTTCCAGCGCCTTGCTGGCTTCCTCGTCGATACGCGTCGCGCCGAGCCATTCCTCCTCGGTGCCCCAGTAGATGTCCTTCAGCGGCTCGAACACGTCCTGACGACCGCCGCCGAAGCCGAACACCGGGCCGCCCATGCTTTCGATCGCGACGTTGCCGGCCATGATGAACAGATCGGCCCAGCTCAGCTTCTGCCCGTACTTGGACTTGATCGGCCAGAGCAGGCGGCGCGCCTTGTCGAGGTTGCCGTTATCCGGCCAGCTGTTGAGCGGCGCAAACCGCTGCGAGCCGGACGAGGAACCGCCGCGGCCGTCGCCGGTGCGATACGTGCCGGCCGAGTGCCACGCCATGCGGATGAAGAACGGACCGTAATTGCCGTAATCGGCTGGCCACCACGGCTGGCTGTCGGTCATCAGCGCGACCAGATCCTGCTTCACGGCGTCGTAATCGAGCGACTTGAACGCCTCGGCATAATCGAAGTCGTCGCCCATCGGATTGCCCGACAGGCCGTTCTGCTGGAGAATTTCGAGGCTCAACTGGTTCGGCCACCAGTCGCGATTGGTGCGGCCGAGCAACGTGCGCAGCGCGGCCGGCTCCTTGTTCGGATCGCTAAGCGGGCTGCCTTCGGTAATTGCGTCCATCATCCTGGCTCCTTGAAAGGGGGGCGGGTCTCGTGAATCGCTCGGGCGGCTGGGGCCGCTCTGCAATCTCTTGGAAAGACCATGCCTCATCGGGCATTGATTTACACCATGAGTTAAAGTGATCGCAGATAGCGGCAAAATCGATCAGTGGCGGTCAATCCTCCGATTCCGGTTCGGGAACAGGCGGATGCAGGCGGAGGCGATGAACACGGCGCGTATCCGCCTCCGTCACTTCCAATTTCCAGCCGCTTTTGTGATCGAGACATTCGCCCGGCTGGGGCACATGCCCGGCCAGCAGCGCGGCGAGACCACCCAGCGTGTCGATATCTTCATCGACCTCGGCCAGTCGCGGGTCGACGGTTTCGCCGACATCTTCCAGTTCGACGCGGGCATCGGCGTCCCACGCACCACCGTCCAGCGGGATCAGCAACGCGGTCGGGGCGTCGTCATGCTCGTCCTCGATATCGCCGACGATTTCCTCGATCAGATCCTCGATCGTCACCAGGCCTTCGGTGCCGAAATATTCGTCGAGGACCACGGCCAGATGGACCCGGCTGGCGCGCATGTCGGCAAGCAGGTCGAGCACGCCGCGCGACATCGGTACGAACAAGGGCTGCCGGATCAGTGCATCCAGCGTTTCGGGATGCGCGGCACCGGTCGCGAGGATCGCAAACACGTCCTTGATATGGACCATGCCGATGATCGTATCGAGCTTCTCGCGATAGACGGGCAGGCGGCTGTGCCCCGCCTCGGCGAAGATCTTCACCAGATCGGCAAAGGGCGTCTTTTCCTCGATCGCGACGATATCGGCGCGGGGCACGCCGACATCGCCCGCATCGCGTTCGCCGAAATGAAGCAGGTTGCGCACCATAGTGCGTTCGATCGGCGACAGATCGCCCTTCGCGTCGGGCGCCGGATCGTCCTCATGCGCGTCGATCGCTTCTTCCAGCTGATGCCGGAGCGATTCGTCGCCGGGCTGGCCGAAGATCATCGCCTTCAGGCCGCGCCATATACTGGTCTCGTTCGACCCCTCCGCAGCGAAGCTGCTACTGTCCCCCTCGGGCATATACCGTTTCAGTCCTCACGTATCAGATACGGATCGGAAAGGCCGAGCGCGGCCAGCGCATCGATCTCGATCGCTTCCATCGCATCGGCTTCCCCATCCTCCAGATGGTCATAGCCCAAAAGGTGCAGCGTGCCATGCACGATCAGATGCGTCGCATGATCCTCGACCGAAATTCCCTTCTCCGCCGCCTCGCGTTCGCACACGCCGCGGGCCAGCGCGATGTCGCCGAGCAGCACTTCGCCATCATCGGTATTGGCGATTCCGTCGAGCAGGTCGGGCTGCACCATCGGGAAACTCAGCACGTTGGTCGGCTTGTCCTTCTGCCGATATTGCGCGTTGAGCGTCTGGACCTCGTCGTCCGTGGTCAGTCGGATCGATATCTCGATCCCGACCGGCAGCGTCAGCCATTCGCCGTGCGTCGTTCGCTCCAGCGCGGCCGACGCGGCCCGCAAGGCGAGCGCCTCCCAATCGGTCGTATCCGGCCAGACGGGTTCGATCGACAAGGCGGTCTCAAGCATCGACGCCCTCATAGGCTTCGACGATGCGACCGACGATCGGATGACGCACGACGTCGCCCGAACCGAAGCGGCACATCGAGATTCCCTCGACGCCGTCCAGCCGGACGACCGCGTCGTTGAGGCCGGATGCGTTCATGCCGCCGGGCAGATCGGTCTGCTTCGGATCGCCGCACACGACCATGCGGCTGTTCTCGCCGAAGCGAGTCAGGAACATCTTCATCTGCGCGGGCGTGGTGTTCTGCGCCTCGTCCAGGATGATGAAAGCGTCGGCCAGCGTGCGGCCGCGCATGAAGGCGATCGGCGCGATCTCAATTTCGCCCGACATGATGCGGCGTTCGACCTGTTCGGCGGGCAGGCAGTCGTTCAGCGCGTCGTAGAGCGGACGAAGATACGGATCGACCTTCTCCTTCATGTCGCCGGGCAGGAAGCCGAGCTTTTCGCCCGCCTCGACCGCCGGGCGCGACAGGATCAATCGCTGCACGCTCCCGGTGATCAGCTGCGACACGGCCTGAGCGACGGCGATATAGGTCTTGCCCGTACCTGCCGGCCCGAGCGCGAAGATCACGTCGTTATTGACCAGTTCGCGCATGTAATGCGCCTGGGCGAGCGTGCGCGGCACGATCGTCTTCTTGCGCGTGCGGATCATGACGCTGGGCGCGCCGGAATCCGCCGCGATGATCCCCGCAAGCGTCGGTTCGACCGACATGGCGATCACCGCGTCGACCATGCCCTGATCGACCCGCTCGCCGCGCGAGATGCGGTTGTAGAGTCCCTGCAATACGTCGCGCGCCTCGGCCACCGCCTCGGCCCGGCCTTCGAGGCCGACCTTGTTGCCGCGTGCGGTGATGTAGACGCCCAACCGGCTTTCGAGTTGCAGCAGGTTCTGGTCGAACTCGCCGAAAAGCTGGGACATGAGCTGGGGTCGATCGAAGACCAGTTCCGCGCGACTGCGTTCACCGGATTGGGCGGGGACTGGCTTGCGGCTCATGCGGTTCCTTCTGAAGGCAGGACGGGGGTGGCGACGCGAGTCGCGGAAGTGTTCAAGTTGACGAAGTTGACGCTACGTACGGCCCTGTTGCCCCATCGGAACGGGCAATCGCTGCGGTCGGTTCCGCGCATCTGGCTGGAGAGACGAGTCGGCTGCATCCACCGATGAGTGTGACAGAGGGGCGGCAAGTAGGACAGCGCGATTTGGTGGCGCCGGTGAATATTTGGGGAGCGGGAGGGGGACTTCAAGATGGCGCGGATCTACCGTTCTGCCAACGGAGAGAGGATGTGGGAGGCGGGAGCGCTCAGGCCGCGATCTTGACCCGTTCCATACCCGCCAGCGAATTCGGATCGGCGCGGACGATATCGACCTCGACCATGTCGCCGACCCCCGCGTCGGTGATCAGGTGCACCGATTGCAGCCAGGGCGACTTGCCGAGCATCTGGCCGGGCAGCTTGCCCTTGCGTTCGATCAGCACGTCGCACGTCCGCCCGACGACGCCGGCATTGAACGCGGATTGATCGCGATTGAGCGCGGCCTGCAGGCGTTGCAGGCGGTCGTCCATCACCTCCGGCGCGATCTGGTCGTCCATGCCGGCGGCGGGGGTGCCGGGGCGGGGGCTGTATTTGAAACTGAACGCCTGGGCATAGCCGACCGCGTCCACCAGGCTGAGCGTTTCGGCGAAATCGGCGTCCGTCTCGCCGGGGAAACCGACGATGAAGTCGCCCGACAGCGCGATATCCGGACGGGCGGCCCGGACGCGATCGAGAATGCGCAGGTAGGAATCGCGGCTGTGGCTGCGGTTCATCGCCTTCAGGATGCGGTCGCTGCCCGCCTGTACGGGCAGGTGCAGGAACGGCATCAGCTTCTCGACATCGGCATGCGCGTCGATCAGCTTTTGCGTCATATCGTTGGGATGGCTGGTCGTGTAGCGGATCCGCGCGAGGCCGAGCACCGTGTCCAGTTCACGGATCAGCGCATCCAGCCCGCCGTCCCGGCCCCTGGCATCGGTGCCGGTCCAGGCGTTGACGTTTTGGCCAAGCAACGTGATCTCGCGCGCGCCGGCATCGACCAGCGCCTGCGCCTCGTCGACGATCGCGCCCCACGGACGGCTGACTTCCGCGCCGCGGGTATAGGGGACGACGCAATAGGTGCAGAACTTGTCGCATCCTTCCTGCACGGTCAGGAACGCCGATGGCGGCACGCGACGGCGTGCGGGCAGGTGGCCAAACTTGGTTTCGACCGGCATGTCTGTGTCCAGCGCAGCCTCGCCGCGCGCGGCCTTCGCGACCAGATCGGGCAGGTTGTGATAGGCTTGCGGCCCGACCACGACGTCAACCTTGGCGCGCCGGACGATCTCCGCGCCTTCCGCCTGCGCGACGCATCCGGCGATCGCGATCATCGGCGCGCGGCCCTGCTTGCCCGCGTCCTTGCGGATGCGGCCGATGTCCGAATAGACCTTTTCCGTCGCCTTCTCTCGGATGTGGCAGGTGTTGAGCACGACCAGATCGGCGTCGGCGGCGTCGGCGGGGGTCAGGCCCTGCGCGGCCATCAGTTCCGCCATGCGATCGCCGTCATAGACGTTCATCTGGCAACCGAAGGATTTGACGGCAAAGGTCTTGGGAGAGGATTTCATGCGGGGCCTGTAGCAAATCCTCCCCGGTACGGGGAGGGGACCATTCGCCTCTTTCGGCGAATGGTGGAGGGGGGCGTGACGCGAGCTTTACGTTTGGGGAGAGGCCCCTCCGTCAGCCTTTGGCTGCCACCTCCCCGTGCCGGGGAGGATCGACCGGCAGATAGGCGAACGGGCGGAGCGGTTTGCCTAGCGTCGCGACCAACGCCTGCTCGATACGCCGGCGGCTTTCCGCAGCGATTGCCTTTCGGCCGGGAAAGTCGGCGGGGGAGAAGGGTTCGAGGAAATGCACGCGGACCGGAAAATTGCCCTTGCGCGCCATGATCCGTTTCGCATTGTCGATGCCCGTTTCGTCGCCGACCCAGCCGATCTCCTCCGCCGCGCGGCCATAATCCAGCAGCACCGGCTGGACCATCACGCCGGGCGGGGGCGGCTCCAGAACGCGCAGCATCGGCGTCTTGAACGGCAGCAGCGAATGCCCGTCGGTCGTCGTGCCTTCGGGGAAGACGGTGACCGACCAGTTATCCTCCAGCGCGTCGCGCAATGTGTTGATCTGCTCCGCCACGCCCAGCCGGTTCTCGCGCTTGATGAACACCGTGCGGTTGAGCGTCGAGAGCCAGCCGACCACGGGGGCCTCGCGAATCTCCTGCTTGGCGACGAACGCGCTGCCGCTTTGCCCGGCGATGGCGAGGATATCGATCCAGCTGATATGGTTGGAGATATAGAAGACGTCGCGCCGCAACGGCACCCCGACTCGCGACACCCGCGCACCCGCGAGCCGTCCGGTCCAGCGGAGGAATATCCTCGGCCAAGGTGATGACATTCGCAGCAGCCGCCAGAGGAAATGCAGCGGAACGGTCAGCATCAGCGCGAGCAGCAGGCCGGTCGCGCGGATGACGAGACGGAACGTTCCGGCGGCATCGATCGGCAGCGGCGTCCCGGCGGCGATCGCTGCGCGCTGCTCAGGGGGCAGGGTCATGTCACGTGCGCCGACCGAGCGGCGCGCGGACGGACATGCGGCACGGGATCAAGGCTTGCGATCGAGCGCCACGCCGTACAATTCCATGCGGTGATCGACCAGCCGGAAGCCGAGACGTTCCGCAATCGCCTTCTGCAACTGTTCCAACTCCGGATCGACGAATTCGATCACCTTGCCGGTCTCGACATCGATCAGGTGATCGTGATGCGCCTCGGGCGCGGGTTCGTACCGCGCGCGGCCATCGCCGAAATCATGCCGGTCCAGGATGCCCGCTTCCTCGAACAGGCGGACAGTGCGGTAGACGGTGGCGATCGAGATGCCGGGATCGATCGCGCTGGCGCGTTCGTAGACCTTTTCCACATCAGGATGGTCTTCGGCTTCGGATAGCACGCGCGCGATGACGCGGCGCTGCTCGGTGATGCGCAGACCCTTTTCGTTGCAAAGGGCTTCGAGATCGATTTTGCGGGCCATGCCCCCGTGTAGGCGCTTCGAGCTTATTGATAAAGCGAAGAGTGATTCGCAATAAGCGCCGTATCGCCCTTCCCCGCATCCGGGGAAGGGCGGATCCGTCTCAGCGCGTAGCCTTGCGACGCGTGGTGCCCAGGCCGATCTTCTTGGCCAGGGTGCGACGCTGCTCGGCATAGTTCGGTGCGACCATCGGATAGTCGGCGGGCAGGTTCCACTTGGCGCGGTACTGCTCCGGGGTCATCTGATAGTGAGTCATCAGGTGACGCTTCAGCATCTTCAACTTCTTGCCATCCTCGAGACAGACGATGAAGTCCGGCTTAATCGACGAACGCACCGAAACGGCAGGTTCCTGACGCAGTTCGGGCTGCTCGGTCGGGCTGCCGAGACCGGTCAGCGCACCATGAACATTCGAGATGAGAACAGGGAGATCAGCGACGGCGACGCTGTTGTTGCTGACGTGTGCCGCAACGATATCGGCAGTCAACGCGATAAGCGTATCCTGCAGATCGGTATGCATATCCATTATAATTCCTTCGACCCATTTTTTATCGGCTGCATTGCGTGCGCAGCCGTGACCAAGCCTATCGGCCGATGGGTCGGGCCACGCAAGTAACAAAAGATAAGAATACAGGTCTCATCAAAGCTCGCGGCGATAGGTGAAGGCATCGGAAACTAAGCCGCTTGTGCCGCGATAGTATGCGCGCCGCTGTCCCACCTTGGCGAAGCCGGCATTGCGATACAATTTGATCGCTTCGTTACCGTCACGAACCTCCAGATGCAGCGCGACCGCGCGCTTGTCCTGCGCATCGCCGATGACCGAGCGCAGCAACGCCGCGGCGACGCCACGCCGCCGCATCGCCGGGGCGGTGGCGAGCAACAGCAGTTCGACCTCGTCGACGGTCAGGCGCGACAAAGCGAAGCCGGCCGGCTGACCCTGAATCGAGGCGATCGTCAGCCACACGCCCGGTAGCGCCATGATGCCGAGGCACTGGCCGCGCGTCCAAGCTTCGCCGAACCGGGGGTCGAACGATTCGGCCATCAGCGATTCGACCAAAGCGAGATCGGACGTCGATCCGGTGCGCAGCTCGATCACGTTCAGCACGGTGCTCATGCGGGAACTCCCATCCGCGGGGCGGGCGGTTTGGCGTCGGGTGCGCGACCATAAATCGGACGCGCGGGCAGGGTCGCGAAATCGCCGTCCAGCAGGATCGCAGTCGCGGCGTCGGGCAGCATTTCGAAGGCGTCCAGGCCCGGCGCCAGCGATTCGAGATGACGCACGCCAGTCCCGAACGCGGCGCGGCCTTCCAATGCGGCCAAAGCGGCATCGGGACGCAGCGAGGCGAACGGCCCAGTCGCGGCGAATGGGGTTTTGGTGAACGCCTGCATGAAGACCTCGCCGTGCCCGCCCACCATGATTACGGCAAGCGCCGACAGGTCCGGCCGCTCGGCAAAGGCGGCAGCGGCGATCAGCGGAAGCGTGGAATAGCCGCGGACTTCCGCGCCCCATCCGAACGCGAGCGCGCGAGCGGCGGCGATACCGACGCGCACGCCGGTGAAGCTGCCGGGGCCGCAATCGACGAGGATATGGTCGGCGCGCCCGCCATCCGGCAGTTCGGCGATCATCGGGATGAGCCGTTCGGCATGGCCGCGTCCGACGACTTCGTGCCGGCGTGCGATCACGGCGCCGGATCCGATCAGGGCGACCGAACAGGCGGCGGTCGAGGTTTCGATGACCAGGATTTTCATCGTGAAATTGTCACCAGCCGTTCGTGGCCGGCATGTGCCGGCTTCGCGCCGTCCTTACCGCAGATCGGCGCCGCGACAAGCGCACCGCCGACGCCCATGATCATGCGATCGTGTTGAACTTCGCGAAATCCGGACGCGGCAGGCGCTCGTAGATAGACGACGGATCGCCATAGCCGAGCGTGGAGATGAAGTTGCTGCGCACCGACGGCGTTTCGGAGAAGAACGCCGCATCGACCTTGCCATTGTCGAACCCCGACATCGGCCCGGTATCCAGCCCAAGCGCCCGCGCGGCGATGATGAAATACGCCCCCTGCAACGTCGAATTGCGCATCGCGGATACCGCGCGCAGTTCCGCATTCCCGTCGAACCACGCCTTGGCGTCCGTGTGCGGGAAAAGTTCGGGAAGGTATTCGTGAAACTCGGTATCCATGCCGATGATCACGCTGACCGGCGCCTTCAGGATCTTGGGCGCGTTCTGCGCGCTGGTGCAATCGGCCAGCTTCTGCTTCGCCTCGTCGCTGACGACCCAGATGAGGCGCGCGGGCATCTGGTTGGCGGAGGTCGGCCCCCATCTCATCAGGTCCCAGATCGCGTGCAGGTCGGAGTCCGCGACGGGTTGATCGGTATAGCCGTTATAGGAGCGCGCGGTACGGAAGATCGTATCGAGCGCCGCGTCGGACAGCTTCTCGGTCATGGCTATACCTCGGAAATGAAGTCGGTGGGGATCAGACGGCGCGGACTTCGGTGACTTCCGGCACGTAATATTTCAGCAGCTGTTCGATGCCGTTCTTCAACGTCGCGCTGGACGACGGGCACCCGGCGCATGCGCCCTGCATCTTCAGATACACCTTGCCCTGATCGAAGCCGCGATAGACGATGTCGCCACCGTCATTCGCCACCGCCGGACGCACGCGTGTCTCAATCAGATCCTTGATCTGCGCGACGATGTCGGCATCCTCCGGGTTTTCGGCGAAGGTCTCGCTTTCGGTCGGGACGCTGAAACCGGCGGCGTTGCTCGGCTTGAACAATGGCATGCCGGCGGAAAAGTGATCCAGCAACGTGGCAAGCACGTCGCCCTTCAGGAACGCCCAGTCGGTGCCCGGCGCGGCCGTGACCGATACGAAATCGCTACCGAAGAATACGCCGGTCACGTCGCCAAGGTTGAACAACTGCTCGGCGAGCGGGCTGGCCTCGGCCTCCTCCGGCGTGGCGAAGTCGCGGGTGCCCGCATCCATGACGGTGCGGCCCGGCAGGAACTTCAGCGTGGCGGGATTGGGCGTGGTTTCAGTTTCGATCAGCATGCGACCGCATGTGGCGCGGGCGGGGCGCGTGCGCAAGGTTTCGAGCGGAAACGGTCGGTTTATGTGGTGCCTTAAAGCCCCTGCCATTTAGGGGAGGGGTTGGGGTGGGGCCGTGCAGCATCAACTAACGGCTGTCTCGATGAGATTGCACTGCCCCACCCCAACCCCTCCCCCTGAAGGGGAGGGGCTCAATAGCACGCTTTAAGCGTCGAGCGCCTTCATCGCGTCGTTCCACTTGGAGATGTTGCTGCGCGCTTCCTGCACGAAGGCCGACTTGCGCACGACGCGCAGGAAGAAGCCGGCGATCGCCTTGCCCGGATTGCGTAAGGGACGTTCGAATTGCACCAGCAGGACGACGCGGGTGCCGGACGTGTCGTTCCACACTTCGTGTTGGTACGTATCGTCGAACACCAGGGTCTCGCCCTCCGCCCAGCGGACGATGCGGGTATCGACGCGCATGCGGACGTCGCCGTCGCGCGGAACGATCAGGCCCAGATGACAGGTGATCAGGCCCTTCGTCACGCCGCGGTGATCGGGGATATGCGTACCGGGCGCGAGGATCGAGAAGAAGGCGCTGTTCAGGCCGGGGATCCGCTCGACGATCTTCGCGGTCTCGGGGCAGCGTTCCAGGTTGTCGTGGATCGGGAAGCCATAACCCCACAGGAAGAAGGACCGCCATTTGTTCATTTCCGCGATCGAGCGGTGATCGGGGGAGATCGTCGCGAGGCTGGGTGCGGCTTCGCCCTGCATGGCGACGCGGACGGCCTCGTCGCGGATCACCTGCCAATTGTCGCGCAGGATCGCGGTCCAGGCGAACTCACGCACGTCGAGGACGGGATCGTTCGGTACCAGCGACGACGATGCGATCAGCCGGTCGAAGAAACTGCGCAGGTGCTTACCGTATTTGATCAGGAACGGGCGGTTGCGTTCCGCCTCCATGCGGGCACCGGGGGCGGGCGCACCGGAAATCACATTCAGATCGGGGACGCGGATCGTGCCCTGGGCGGACGCGTTGCCCGAATCCCGACACATTTCGGACGATGCGGTGGTTTGCAGTGTCACGTCGGTTCCTGCCTTCGTTCCCGGCAACATGACGCCGCCGGGCATTTTTCCGTAATCCTCACGTTCCGGCGGCCCGCGCCCCCGCATCGTGCAAGAACGACCGTATCGATCCTATGGGTCCAAAACATGGCGTGAAGGGGCGCGATTCAGGCGGGGGCAAACGGCCCGCGGTTACTGGCGGGTTCAGGTGAAGGGCGCTATCAGTCGCGCCATGCATGTTTCTTCGCGCGCCGTGCGCCGTCCGCTGATCCTTTCCCTCCTGCTCGCTTTGACGCTGCCGGCCAGCGGACAGAATGTCGTGCCCGCCGCCCCGCAGGGTTCCGCAGCGGCGGCTGCTGCGGACAAGATCGACCGGACCAATTGGCTCTATGTCGGCAGCGACATCACGCCCGATCCGGCCTGGCACTACGGCACGCTGCCCAACGGCGTCCGTTATGCCGTCCGCCGCAACGGCGTTCCCCCCGGGCAGGTCGCGGTACGCGTCCGGATCGATGCCGGATCGCTGATGGAAAACGATAACGAGCGCGGCTTCGCCCATCTCGTCGAGCATCTCACCTTCCGCGGTTCCGAATATGTCCCGGATGGCGAGGCGAAGCGGATCTGGCAGCGTATGGGCACGACCTTCGGGTCGGACACCAACGCGCAGACGACGCCGACGGGCACGACCTACAAGCTCGACCTGCCCAGCGCGACCGAGGCCGGGCTGGACGAAAGCCTGAAGATCCTGGCGGGCATGGTCGATAACCCCAGCATCACGGCAGCGGCGCTGAACGCCGAACGTCCCGCGGTGCTGGCCGAGCAGCGCGAGGCGCCGGGGCCGCAGGTCCGCTTCAGCGACGCGCGGCTGGCGACGTTCTTCGCCGGACAGCCGCTCGCCGACCGCTCGCCCATTGGCACGATCGACAAGCTGAACGGTGCGACCCCCGAAAGCGTCCGCGCGTTCCACGATCGCTGGTATCGCCCGGAGCGCGCCGTCGTCGTCATCTCCGGCGATTTCGATCCGGCGGTGTTCGAACGGCTGGTCGCGAAGAACTTCTCCGACTGGAAGGGTGTCGGCCCGAAGCCGGCCGAACCCGATTTCGGCAAGCCCGACCCGTCCAAGCCGTCGACCGCCGTCGTATCAGAACCCAGCCTGCCTGCGATCGTCGGGTTCGCCGTGCTGCGTCCGTGGAAATATCAGGACGATACGATCCTGATGAACCAGAAGCGACTTGTGGATTCGGTCGCCGGTTCGGTGATCAGCCGCCGGCTGGAAACGCGGGCGCGGGCGGGGGGCAGCTTCATCAGCGCATCCGTCAACACGTCGAACGAATCGCGCAGTGCGGACATCACCTATGTCTCGATCGTGCCGATCGGCAACGACTGGGCGGCGGCGCTGAAGGATGTCCGCGCGGTGATCGAGGACGCGAAGGTCAATCCACCGAGCCAGGCCGAGATCGATCGCGAACTGTCCGACATCGACACGATCATGCGCACGTCGGTCGAGACGGCGAAGGCGGAGGCCGGCGCGGCGCAGGCCGACGACATGGTGCAGGCGGTCGATATCCGCGAGACGACGACCGCGCCCGCGACGATCTACGCCGTATTGCGCGACGCGATCCAGAAGAAGATGTTCACGCCGAAGACGGTGCTGGAATCGACGCAGCGCATCTTCACCGGCACCGCGCAGCGCGCCTTGCTGAACACGCCCACGCCCGAGGATGGCGCGGTGACCAAGCTGGCCGCCGTGTTGCAGGAAGACGTGTCGGGTCTCGCGGGGAAGCGCACGCGGCAGGGCAAGGTCGACTTCTCCAAGCTTCCGAAGCTCGGCAAGCCGGCGACGGTCGTCAGCCGCGAAAAGATCGACGATTTCGAGATGGAGAAGGTGGTCTTTTCCAACGGCGTCCGCCTGATGCTGCGCGTCAGCCCGGCGGAGGAGACGCGCGTCTATGTCCGCGTGCGCTTCGGCGGCGGGTATAATTCGCTGCCGGCGGATCGGCGCTCGCCGATCTGGGCGGCGGACGGCGCGATCGTCGGCGGCGGCGTCGGCAAGCTGCGTCAGGGCGATATCGACCAGATGACCGCCGGACGCCGGATCGGGCTTGATTTCGGGATCGACGACGACGCGTTCGTCTTCTCGGCGATGACCTCGCCGACCGATCTGGCGAACCAGTTGAAGCTGATGGCGGGCTATATGTCCGCGCCGGGCTGGGATCCGAACCCGCTCGCGCGGATCAAGTCGGTCACGCTCGCGCAATATGCCGGCTATGATTCGTCGCCCAGCGGTGTCCTGGCGCGCGATCTGGAAGGGCTGTTGCACGATGGCGACCCGCGCTGGGGCACGCCGACGCGCGAGGAAGTGACCGCGACGACCGCGGCCGATTCCCGCAAGCTGTGGGAACCGTTACTCCAGCAGGGACCGGTCGAGGTGCAGGTGTTCGGCGATATCGATGCCGAGGCGACGATCCGCGCGGTCGCCGCCAGCATCGGCGCGCTGCCGAAGCGTAGCCCGCCGCCGACCGCCGCGCCGCCAGTCCGCTTCCCCGCGCACAATGCCACTCCGTTGATCGAGACGCATGGGGGGCCGGACAATCAGGCGGTTGCCGTGATCGTCTGGCCGACCGGCGGCGGGATGGAGAACCAGTCCGACAGCACGTACCTGGACATCCTGGCGCAGGTGTTCAGCGACCGGCTGTTCGACCGGCTGCGCAGCGAGGCGGGCGCAAGTTATTCGCCGAGCGTGCAGAGCCAGTGGCCCGACGGTCTTGCATCCGGCGGTCGTCTGTTCGCGATCGGTCAGGTCACGCCCGCCAACGTCAACCTGTTCTTCAAGATGTCCCGCGAGATCGCGTCGGACCTGTACGCCAATCCGATCAGCGACGACGAGATGAAGCGCACGATCGAACCGATGAAGCAGCTCGTCCTGCGTCAGGCGACGGGCAATACGTTCTGGATCAATCAGGTCGAGAACGGCACCTATGACGACCGGCGCGTCGAGGGCCTGCGCCAGATGTTCCGCGATCTGGGCGGCGCGAATTCGGCGATGTTGCAGGTCGTGGCCCAAAAATACCTGAAGCCCGACGTCGACTGGACGATGGCCGTCGTACCGCGCGGACCGGACGGCAAGGCGGTCGCGCTGGCGCCCGCGCCCGCTACCGTGGCCCCCGCCGCCACGACGCCGGTAAAGGCCAAGCCGGCCGTCGGGGTGAAGAAGCGCGTAGAGGGGCGCTGATCTCTTTCTAAAGCCCCTCCCCTTCAGGGGAGGGGTTGGGGTGGGGGCGTCCAGATGGCAACAGAAGCCGAACTAAACGCGCGCGCAATAGAGATGCGCAGAAACCCGACCGAGCCCGAAAAACGGCTCTGGCGCCGGCTCTCGAACTCGCAACTCGCGGGCTTCAAGTTCCGCCGCCAGCATGTCGTGTATGAAGCGCAGGCGATCGTCGATTTCTTCTGCCCGGCATTAGGTCTGGCAGTGGAAATCGACGGGGACACGCACGACCCGTCCGCCGATGCGAGACGGGATGCCCGACTGGCACGCCTCGGTCTCACGACGTTTCGCGTTTCCAATCTCGACGTGATGCAGAACATGGACGGCGTGCTCGAGGCGATCTTGGCGAAGGTCTCGTCCCTCCCGCAGCGTTGGTCTAGCCGCACTGCCCCACCCCAACCCCTCCCCTGAAGGGGAGGGGCTTTTAAGCAGACTACCCCTTATACAAAGCGTCCAGCCGCGTGGCATACACTTCGCGCAGCACATGGCGGCGGATCTTCAGCGACGGGGTCAGTTGCTCGTTCTCGATCGTGAAGCCTTCGTCCGCCAGGATGAAGCGGCGGACGCGCTCGATCACCGACAGGTCCTTGTTGACGCGCTCGACCGCCGCGGTCAGCGCCGCGCGATATTCGGGGTTCTCCGCGAGCCGGCTGAAATTGCACGTGGCGCCTTCCCGCGCGCACCATTCCTGCGTCCAGTCGGGATCGGGGACCAGCACCGCGACCATATACGGCTTGCGATCGCCGTAGATCATCGCCTGCACGATCTCGTTCTGCAGCGTCAGCATGCCCTCGACCTTTTGCGGCGCGACATTGTCGCCCTTGTCGTTGACGATGATGTCCTTCTTGCGATCGGTGATCTTGATCCGGCCGTTCTCGTCGATCAGCCCGATATCGCCGGTGTGCAGCCAGCCGTCCTTCAGCACGCGCGCGGTTTCCGCCTCGTTGCGCCAGTAACCGTGCATCACCAGTTCGCCGCGCACCAGGATCTCGCCATCCTCGGCGATGCGCACTTCGGTATCGACCAGCACCGGACCCACCGAATCCATCCGGATCCCCGCCTTGGGCCGGTTGCAGGAGATGACCGGCGCAGCCTCGGTCTGGCCGTACCCCTGGAGAAAGGTGACACCAAGCGACTGGAAGAACAGCCCGACTTCCGGTGTCAGCGGCGCGCCGCCGGACACCATAGCCTTCATCCGCCCGCCGAACTTCTTCGCGATCTTCGGCTTGAACAAAGTCCGCACCATCAGCTGCGCCGGACGGTCCATCAGCCCGACGCGGCCTTCGCTTTCCTTCGCACCGATCTCCAGCGCCTTGTCGAGCAGGTAGGACGCCATACCGCCCTGTTTCTCGATCGCCTTGCTGATCCGGGTGCGGAGAACTTCGAACAGGCGGGGGACGACGAACATGATCGTCGGGCGCACCTCCTCGATATTCGCGGCCAGCTTGTCGAGGCTCTCGGCATAATAGATCTGCCCGCCAAGCCCGATCGGGAAATGCTGCCCGCCGGTATGTTCATAAGCGTGCGACAGCGGCAGGAAGGAGAGGAAGACCTCGTCGTCCCAGCCGAAATCCTCGGAAATGACCGCCGCGCATCCCTTCACGTTGTGCAGGATCGCGCCGTGATGCTGCATCACGCCGCGCGGCGCGCCGCCGGTGCCGCTGGTGTAGATGATGCAGGCCAGATCCTCGCGCTTGAAATCGGCCTGCGCGGCGGCATCCGCGGCGGTGGCGGGATGCTGTTCGATCAGCCGCGCCCAGACATGGCATTCCAGCCCCTGGGTCGGACGGATTTCGTCGATGCCGATGACGATCTTCGCCGCGGAGGACCGGATCGCGGCGGGCAGCAACGTCTTCGCCAGCTTCGAATTCGACACGATGATCGCGCGCGCGCCCGAATTCTCGATGATGTGCGCATGATCGCGTTCGGTGTTGGTGACATAGGTGGGGACGGTGACGCACCCCGCGGCCATGATCGCCAGATCGCTGATGCACCATTCCGGCCGGTTTTCGCTGACCAGCATGACGCGGTCGCCGCGCTCCAGCCCGATCGCGCGCAGCCCGGCGGCAAGGCTCGCCACCTGCGTCGCCGCGTCCGCCCAGCTTAGCGACACCCAGTTCCCGCCCGCCTTGTGCCACAGGAACGGTTTGCCGCCTTCCGACGCCGCCCGCGTGAAGAACATCGTCACAAGGTTGGGGAAATGTTCGAGCGTGCGCATGGGCCTCTTCCTGGGATGCCCAATTCTGCGTCGGGCGACTGTTGTTTGTGAAGGTCTTACGGTGAGTGGTTCTGGTCCGCCAGTCTTAAGGCCGTGGACGACCTCGCGGCGGCGCGGTATCGCCCGGCGGCTGGCCTGCGGGAGAAGTTGCATGAAGTTGGTTCGGACACTCCTGACGGCCTGCGTATCGCTGTCGCTGGCCTCCTGCGTTTCGGTCGAGCGCCGGGCGGACGCCCCGATCGCTGCGGCACCGAAAAGCGATGCGAAGATCTTCGCCGTGGCCGCAAATCCGCTGGCGACCGAAGCGGGCATGGCGGTCCTGCGGCGGGGCGGCAGCGCGGTGGATGCGGCGATCGCGATGCAGGCGATGCTGTCGCTCGCCGAACCGCAAAGCTCGGGTATCGGCGGGGGCGCGTTTCTCACTTATTATGACGGCAAGACGAAGCGCGTGTCGATCTTCGACGGGCGCGAGACGGCACCGGCGGGTGCCACACCGGACATGTTTCTGGACGATTCCGGGAAACCGTTGACCTATGCTCAGGCGGTGTTGAGTGGGCGCGCGACGGGTGTGCTCGGCGCGGTGAAGATGCTGGCACTGGCGCATTCGAAGCATGGCGTATTGCCGTGGCGGACGTTGTTCGGGGATGCGGAACGCACCGCGCGCGACGGCTTCATCGTGTCGCCGCGACTGGGCCGGTTCCTGGCCAGCGGCGCTTTCCCGGAAAGCAACGCGCCCGACGTGCTGAAGTATTTCGCGCGGCAGGGCGGCGGGTTGCTGCGCCCCGGCGATCGCCTGCGCAATCCTGCCTTCGCCGAATTTCTGGGGCGGTTGGCGGCGGAGGGTCCGGATGCGCTGTATACGGGCGAGACCGCACGCCGGATCGTCGCGAAGGTCCACGAAGGCGAATTGGCGAGCACTATGACGCTGGCCGATCTGGCGGCCTATCGCCCGATCGAGCGTGAGGCGCTGTGCGGCCGGTACCGGGTCTATGTCGTGTGCGTTCCGCCGCCGCCGTCCAGCGGGGTCGGTATGCTGCAATTGCTGATGCTCCTGGAACGCACGGACATCGCAAGTCGTGGGCCGACCGATCCCAGGGCGTGGATGCTGTTCGCGGAGGCGAGCCGGCTGATGTATGCGGACCGCGACCAATATGTCGGCGATCCAGCGTTCGTGTCGGTGCCCGTGAAGGGGATGATCGACCCGGCCTATGTCGATGCGCGCGCGAAACTGATCGGCGATCGCGCCGGTGCCGCGCCGCCTGCGGGCCAGCCCGCCGGTGCGACCGTCGCGGGGCGCGACCGGACGCTGGAGCCGATGGGCACGTCGCACTTCGTCGTCGGCGATGCGCAGGGCAATGTCGTGTCGATGACGACGACGGTCGAATCGATCTTCGGCACGGGGCGGATGGTCGACGGCTTCTTCCTCAACAACCAGATGACCGATTTCTCGTTCGCGCCCCGCGATGCGCAGGGCCGGCCGATGGCGAATGCGGTCGCCGCCGGAAAACGCCCGCGATCGTCGATGACGCCGCTGATCATGCTGGATGCGCAGGGCGGGTTCGCGGGCGCGCTCGGCTCTGCGGGTGGCAATTCGATCCTCGCTTATGTCGGCAAGTCGATGGTCGGTGCGGTCGATTGGGGATTGCCGATGCAGGACGCGCTGGCGCTGCCGAATCTCGTCGCGCGCGGTTCATCGTTCCAGGGCGAGGTAACGAAGTTCTCCCCGGCCTTGCTCAGCGGGCTGCGTGCGTTGGGCATCGAGTTGCGGCCGGGGCAGGGTGAGGATTCGGGATTGCAGGGCGTCATCGTACGCAGCGGCGTGGTCGATGGCGGCTATGATCCGCGGCGCGAGGGCCGGTTCCTGATCGAGGCTGCGCCCGCCCGGTAGAGTGGCGGTACTCTAGCAGCGGAGCCGCAAAATCCCCTTTCCCGTTCGTTTCGAGCGAAGTCGAGAAACCCTCGCGATTGTCCGCTGGGCCAGTTTCTCGACTACGCTCGAAACGAACGGGGGGCGGGCTTTACCCGTCCACCCCAACCGCATCCGCCACCGACGCGAACCCGTCGCGTTCCAGCAAGGCGGCCAGCCCGGTGACGATCCGGTGCGGCAAACCCGGCCCCGCGAACACCAGCGCCGAATAGAGCTGGACGAGGCTCGCCCCGGCGCGAAGGCGGGCATAGGCTTCCCCGGCGCTGTCGATCCCTCCGACGGAAATCAGCGGGATCGCGCCGCCGGTCGCCTTGCGGAAATCGGCCAGACGCGCGCGTGCCAGCTTGGCGAGCGGGGCGCCGGACAGGCCACCCGTCTCCTTGGCATTGTCCGATTTCAGCGCCGGCCGCGACAACGTGGTGTTGCTGACGATCAGCGCGTCGATGCCGTGATCGATCGCGGCGCGGGCGATGCCGTCGATCTCGTGCGCGTTCAGATCGGGCGCGACCTTCAGGAACAGCGGCCGTCGGACGGGCACGTGTCGCGCGGCATCGGCGGCCGCGAGCAATTCGGCCAGCGCCGCGCCGTGTTGCAGATCGCGCAGGCCCGGCGTGTTGGGCGAGGAGATGTTGATCGTGATGTAATCCGCGACCTGCGCCGCCGTTTCCACGCCGATGCGATAGTCGAGGATCCGGTCGGCCGCATCCTTGTTGGCGCCCACATTGACCCCCAGAATGCCGTTCCGCCTCGCAGCTTGCGCGCGCGGCATCGCCGCCTGGATGCCGCCATTGTTGAAGCCCAGCCGGTTGATGATCGCGCGATCCTGAACCAGCCGGAATATCCGCGGCTTCGGGTTGCCCGGCTGGGGCAGGGGGAGTCAGCGTCCCGATCTCGACGCTGCCGAAGCCGAGCCCGAAAAATCCGTCGATCGCATGTCCGTCCTTGTCGACGCCCGCTGCCAGCCCGACCGGATTGGCGAAATCCAGCCCCGCCACCGTGGATCGCAGGCGGGCATCGTCCACCACGCGCGCGAACGGCGTGCCGCTGCTTCCCCAGGTCGACAACATGCGAATCGTCAGCCCGTGCGCACGTTCGGCGTCGAGGGCGAAAAGAACGGGGCGGGCGAGCGGGAAAAGCATGGCGAGGCAATGGCACCGCGACGCGATCCGGTCAAAGCGGGTCTGATCGAAGCCATACCGGGTGGAATGGCGCTTTCGTACAATACAAAAGGCCGAATCGGTGCTTTATACGCGCTGCGACCCAAAGAATCCTTTCGCAACAGGGGGTTCTTTACCTTTGGCCCGGCCGGTTTACCGTCCGGGCCACTTTTCTTTCCGGGACCCTGCGGATACCGCTCGAGTCGAAAGAACAGCGGGGGCGCGATCTTGGCAGAGATACAGTTGGATTACGTACTGCCGGCCGCGGATCTGTCCGATTACGTAACCCTGTTCTACAGCTTTTCGGCGGACGTGCCGTTATTCGAGGATGCCGAGCGGCCGTATAACGCGCAATTGCGGTTCCGGCTGTCCGATGGCGCGACTCGCTACGAATTCTTCGACGGTTCGGTGCATTGTCCGGCACCCGCGCATGTGATCGGACCGACCAGCGGACCGGTCCGATCCAGCGTCGTCGGACCGGCACGGGTGTTCGGCATGGGCCTGACCGCGGCGGGCTGGACCGCGATGATCGGCAGCGAGGCGTCGTCGGCGCTGAACCGCGTGATCGATGCCAACACGATCTTCGGCGCGGCGCGATTGCGGGCGGCGACGAAGGCGCTGAAACGGACGACCGATCTGGCGGAAAGCGTGGCGATCGGCGAGGCGCTGGTGCGGGATTTGGTGCGCAACGGGCATCCGGGCGTGTCCGATCTCATCCGCCAGATCGAGGATTGGCTGGCCGGATCGCCATCGCCGGATATCGAGGATCTGATCGCCGCGACGGGCCTGTCGCGCCGACAGGTCGAGCGGCGCTGCAAGGCGGCGTATGGCGCCCCGCCGAAGCTGCTGGCGCGAAAGTACCGGGCCTTGCGCGCGGCGTCCGTCCTGACGCTGGACGGGATCGCGATCGACGACGTCATCGCGCGTGGATCTCTACGACCAGTCGCACCTGATCCGCGAGGTGAAGCAGTTCACCGGGCTGACACCGCGGCAATTGCGCGCGCAACCGACGATCCTGCGACATCTGACGATAACGCAACGTGCCGCGCTGGGCGGACAGGGCCACCCGCCGACGCATGATGCCTGATCGTCATCGCGCGGCTTGACCGCGAGGGCCGGTGCCCCCACATGCAATCGGACGGAATTGATCCGATTTGAGAGTCACTCGCAACAATGCGCTTATCCAGTCTTGCCGACTATGCCGTGGTGATGATGTCCGCCGCCGCGCGCCATTGCGGCGGCTCGGCGCGGCTGAACGCGACGACGCTGGCGGGCGAGACGGGCGTTCCGCTGCCGACCGTGCAGAAGCTGGTCAGCCGCCTCTCGTCCGCGGGCCTGATCGAGAGCACGCGCGGCACCGGCGGCGGTTTCCGTTTGTCGCGCCCGGCGGCGGCGATCTCGCTCGCCGATATTATCGAGGCGGTCGAAGGGCCGATCGCGCTCACATCGTGCGTCGAAAGCGGGCGGAACGACTGCGTACACGAGGTAAAGTGCCAGGTCCGGCCGCACTGGAACGCCGTGAACGAAGCGATGCGCGGCGCACTGGCCGGGGTGTCCTTGGCGCGCCTGTCCTCGCCGCCGAAAATTGAAATGGCGCCTGGCGCCAGCGAAATGGCGCATGCCGCCGGGGTGATGAACTGATGGCCACGAAGAATGCCGAGGCGCATGCCGCCGCGAACAAGACGTACGAATGGGGTTTCCATTCGGACATCGAACAGGAATTCGCGCCCAAGGGATTGAGCGAGGATACCGTCCGTTTCATCTCGGCCAAGAAGGGCGAGCCGGAATGGATGCTGGACTGGCGGCTGAAGGCATATCGCCTGTGGTTGACGCTGGAGGCGCCGAACTGGGCGAAGCTGCAACTCGACCCGATCGATTATCAGGACGCCTATTATTACGCCGAGCCGAAGGTGAAGCCGAAACTCGGCTCGCTGGACGAGGTCGATCCCGAGATCCTGCGCGTCTACGAAAAACTAGGCATCCCGATCGAGGAGCAGAAGATGCTCGCCGGGGTCGAGGGCGCGCGCCGCGTCGCGGTGGACGCGGTGTTCGACAGCGTCTCCGTCGCGACAACGTTCCGCAAGGAACTGGAGGCGGCCGGCGTCATCTTCCGGTCGATCAGCGAGGCGATCAAGGAATATCCCGATCTGGTTCGCAAATGGCTCGGCAAGGTCGTGCCCGCGCATGACAATTATTTCGCTGCCTTGAACTGCGCGGTCTTCAGCGACGGCACGTTTGTCTACATTCCCGAAGGCGTGCGCTGCCCGATGGAGCTCAGCACCTATTTCCGCATCAATGCGGAGAATACCGGACAGTTCGAACGGACGTTGATCGTCGCGGACAAGGGGTCGTACGTCTCCTATCTCGAAGGCTGCACCGCGCCGATGCGCGACGAGAACCAGTTGCACGCCGCCGTGGTCGAACTGGTCGCGCTGGACGATGCCGAGATCAAATATTCGACCGTGCAGAATTGGTATCCGGGCGACGAGAACGGCAAGGGCGGGATCTACAATTTCGTCACCAAGCGCGCGCTCTGCTCCGGCAAGAACAGCAAGGTCAGCTGGACCCAAGTCGAGACCGGCAGCGCGATAACGTGGAAATACCCGTCCTGCGTTCTTTCGGGCGAAAACAGCGTCGGCGAGTTCTACTCGGTCGCCGTCACGAACAATCGCCAGCAGGCGGATACCGGCACGAAGATGATCCACCTCGGCAAGGGATCGCGTTCGACGATCGTGTCGAAGGGGATTTCGGCCGGCCGCTCGGACAACACCTATCGCGGCCTCGTCCGCGTCGCGCCGACCGCGGAGGGCGTGCGCAACTTCACGCAGTGCGACAGCCTGCTGCTCGGCGACCAGTGCGGCGCACACACCGTGCCGTATATCGAGGTGCGCAACCCGTCCGCGCAGATCGAGCATGAAGCGACCACGTCCAAGATCAGCGACGACCAGATGTTCTACGCTATGCAGCGCGGGCTGGATTCGGAGAGCGCAGTGGCGCTGATCGTGAATGGGTTTGCGCGCGAGGTTTTGCAGCAATTGCCGATGGAATTCGCGGTGGAAGCGCAGAAGCTGCTGGGAATCTCGCTTGAGGGGAGCGTGGGGTGAATCTGACGCCGCAAGATACCGACCGGCGCACTGACTCCCCTCCCCTTCAGGGGAGGGGCCGGGGGTGGGGACTCTCCGCAGAGTATTTGGCGCTGTTGCACCAGCGGGCCGCCGAAATGCGTCGTGTTCCTACTGAGCCGGAGAAACGCCTCTGGCGCGTTTTGTCCAACCGTCAGTTGCAAGGCCATAAGTTTCGCCGTCAGGCCGTGATCGACCGTTTCATCGCCGATTTCCTCTGCCCGGAAAAAGCACTGATAATCGAGGTGGACGGCGATACGCATGATGATGCCAAGGACCGGCTGCGGGACGATGTGCTGGCGGGGCAGGGGTATCGCGTATTGCGGGTGACCAATCAGGACGTGGTGCGAAATTTGGACGGGGTCGCCGCTGCTATTGTCGCGGCGCTGAACGCGGCACCGGCCCGCTGGGCGAGGCCCCACCCCAACCCCTCCCCTGAAGGGGAGGGGCTAGAAGGATGACTATGCTTAAAATCGAAAACCTCCACGCCGAAATCGACGGTAAGGAAATCCTCAAGGGCCTGTCCCTCACCGTCAATGCGGGTGAAATCCACGCGATCATGGGGCCGAACGGCGCGGGCAAGTCCACGCTCGGTTATGTCCTCGGTGGTCGCCCCGGATACGAAGTGACCGGCGGATCGGTCGCGTTCGACGACACCGACCTGCTCGAACTCGAACCGCACGAACGCGCCGCTGCCGGCCTGTTCCTCGGCTTCCAATACCCGGTCGAAATCCCCGGCGTGTCCAACGTTCAGTTCCTGCGCGAGGCGCTCAACGCGCAGCGCAAGGGCCGCGAGGAAAAGCCGCTGTCGGGTGGTGAATTCCTCAAGCTCGCGCGCGCGCAGGCCGATGCGCTGTCGATGGATCAGGAGATGCTCAAGCGTCCGGTGAACGTCGGCTTCTCGGGCGGCGAGAAGAAGCGCAACGAGATGGTGCAGATGGGCATCATCGACCCGAAGCTGGCAATCCTCGACGAGACGGACAGCGGGCTGGACATCGATGCGCTGCGCGTCGTCGGCGACGGCATCAACCGCATCATGCGCAAGCCCGACAAGGCGGTGATCCTCATCACGCACTATCAGCGGCTGCTCGACTATGTGAAGCCGGACTTCGTCCACGTCCTCGCCGCCGGCCGGATCATCCGTTCCGGCGGGCCTGAACTCGCGCTGGAACTCGAAGCCGAAGGCTATGGGGCAGTCGCCGCATGAGCGCCGTGCAGATCCTCCCCGGAACGGGGAGGGGGACCGCGAAGCGGTGGAGGGGTTCTCCACAAGCGTTTCGCCCGCGGCGCTCCCCTCCACCATTCGCCGGAAGGGGCGAATGGTCCCCCTCCCCGTGCCGGGGAGGATCGCCGATGACCGCGCTTCCGACCCGTCGTGACGAATCCTGGCGCTATAGCGATCTGGAGGCTGTCGCCTCGGTCTGGCCCGTTCCCGCCGCCGAACTGGTCGAGGTGCCGGCCGGCAAACACGTCTCGCGCGTAATCGTGCAGGACGCCGCCCTCGATGCCGTCGCGATCCGCGATTACCGCGTCGTGCTGCACAAGGGCGCGACCGCGACGTTCCATGTGCTGAACACCGGCGGCAAGCTGGGGCGCGTGACGATCGACGTGACCTGCCATGAGGGATCGCATTTCGAACTCGGCGGCGCGATGCTCGGTGGTGGTGAACAGACGCTGGAGATCGTCACCACGCTCAACCATATCGAGCCGAATGCGACGAGCAATCAGGTCGTCCGCTCGGTGCTGGGCGGGCGCGCGACCGGATCGTATCTCGGGAAGGTCGCGGTGTCGCGCGCCGCGCAGAAAACCGATGCCTCGCAAAGCGTCAAGGCGATGCTGCTGACGCGCACGGCAACCGCCAACGCCAAGCCCGAACTCGAAATCTTCGCCGACGACGTGAAGTGCGCGCATGGTGCAACGGTCGGTGAAATGGACGCGATGGCGTTGTTCTACCTCGCCTCACGCGGCATCGCGCCGGCTGAGGCCAAGGTGTTGTTGTTGCAGGCATTCGTCGCGGGCGCGTTCGCGGAGATCGCGGACGAGGGCGAACGCGCGACGGTAGAGGCCGCTGCGCTTGCGGCGCTGGAGCGGATGTTGTGACCGAGCATGGTCTTCTCCCCTCCCTGCAAGGGAGGGGCCGGGGTGGGTCGCGTCGTGCGATACCGATAGGGCAAGCCCGACCCAGCCGTATCGCCAGGCTTCCACCCACCCCCAACCCCTCCCTTGCAGGGAGGGGAGTCAGTGAGCGTGATGCAGGATACCCGCCCCCTCGACGTCGTCGCGGACTTCCCGGCGATCCCGGAGGGCTGGGCCTATCTCGACACCGCGGCCACGTCGCAAAAGCCGCAGCCGGTGATCGACGCGATCACGCGCGGCTACGACACGACCTATGCCACCGTGCATCGCGGCGTGTATCAGCGCTCTGCCGACATGACCCTGGCCTATGAGGCGGCGCGCCGTCGGGTCGCTAGCTTCATCGGCGCGACGACGCCCGACGAGATCGTCTTCGTGCGCGGCGCGACCGAGGGGATCAATCTGGTCGCAGAGTGCTGGGCCGGCACGCAGTTGAAGGCGGGCGACCGCATCCTGTTGTCGATGCTGGAACATCACAGCAATATCGTGCCGTGGCAGATGGTGGCGGAACGCGTCGGCGCCGCGATCGACGTAATCCCGCTGACTGCCGATCACCGTATCGATCTGGACGCGATGCGCGCGATGATCACGCCTGCGCATAAGCTGGTCGCACTGGCGCACGTTTCCAACGTGCTGGGATCGGTGCTGGATGCGGCGAAGGCGACCGAGATCGCGCATTCGGTCGGCGCGAAGATTCTGATCGACGGATGCCAGGCCGTGCCGCGCATGCGTGTCGATGTCGCCGCGATCGGTTGCGACTTTTACGTCTTTTCGGGCCACAAGCTTTACGGTCCGACCGGGATCGGCGTGTTGTGGGGCCGGGCCGACCTGCTCGACGCGATGCCGCCCTATCAGGGGGGCGGCGCGATGATCGACCGCGTCACGTTCGCGAAGACGACTTATGCGCCGCCGCCGGGCCGGTTCGAGGCGGGGACGCCGCATATCGTTGGGGTGCTCGGGCTGCACGCCGCGATCGATTATGTCGAGGGTATCGGGCTGGACGCGATCCATGCGCACGAGACCGCATTGGTCGCGAAGACGCGCGATGCGCTGGCGCAGATCAATTCGGTGCGCCTGTTCGGGCCGGAAGATGCGGCCGGGATCGTCAGTTTTTCGATCCAGGGGTGCATCCGCACGACGTCGGCACCATCTTGGACGAGGCACGGGTCGCCATCCGCGCCGGCCATCATTGCGCGCAGCCACTGATGGAGATGCTCGGCGTGGATGCGACCGCGCGGGCGAGTTTTGGCGTATATAACGGGGCGGCGGACGTCGATGCGCTCGTCTCAGGCATTCAGCGGGTAACGAGGATCTTCGGATGAACGAAGAACACAGGTTCGTAGTCGAGGAAGTGACGTCGGTCGAGGCGCCACCCAAGGCGCGCGTCGATACGACACCAGCGCCGGCAGAGCGTAAGCGCGACTATCTCGAAGGGTTCCTCGCGCAGAAGCCCGTCGGCGATGCGCCGGGCGAGCCGGGCGGCGCTCTGTACGAGGCGGTGGTCGAGGCGCTGAAGGAAATCTACGATCCCGAAATTCCGGTCAACATCTACGATCTCGGCCTGATCTACGGCGTCGATGTCACGACCGAAGGCCATGCCGTCGTCACGATGACGCTGACGACGCCGAACTGCCCGGTCGCGGAATCCATGCCGATGGAGGTCGAACTGCGCGTCGGCGCGGTTCCCGGCGTCGGATCGTCCGAGGTCAACCTTGTCTGGGATCCGGCATGGGATCCGCAGAAGATGAGCGACGAGGCGAAGCTCGAATTGGGGATGCTGTAATGGCGACGATCGCACGACCACGCCCCGCCGCGCTGATCCTGACGGCATCGGCCGAAGCGCGCATCGCCGAGTTGATGGGCAAGGCGCCCGCCGAGGCGATCGGCGTGAAGCTGTCCACCCCGCGTCGCGGCTGTTCTGGCCTGGCCTATTCGGTCGACTACGTCACTGAAGCCAAGCCGTTCGACGAGCGGATCGACACCGCGGGCGGGACGCTGTTCGTGGACGGCGGATCGATCCTGTACCTGATCGGCAGCACGATGGATTGGGTCGAGGACGATTTCGCCGCCGGGTTCGTCTTCGCCAATCCGAACGCCAAGGGCGCATGCGGCTGCGGGGAAAGCTTCACCGTCTGAGGCGGACCCTATAACGCCAGCTTGAATCCGTAATGGCTCTTCGTCCAGCCGAGCCGTTCGTAGAAGCGGTGCGCATCCTCCCGCGTGCGCATCGACATCAACTGCACGAACGAACATCCCCGGGCCCGGAAGCGCTCGACCGCCCAGTCGATCATCTGCCCGCCAATGCCGTGCCCGCGCATATCGCCGGAAACCCGAACCGCTTCGATCAAACCGCGCCACGACCCGCGGAACGCGATGCCGGGAATGTAGGTCAACTGCATCGTACCGACGAGCCGGCCGTCCAGCTCTGCGACGATGCTTTCCTGATTGGGGTCGGCATGGATCGCCTCGAACGCCGCGATATAGCGCGGATCGAGCGGTAGCCCCGGATCCTCGCGACCCTTGCTGCTTTCGTCATCGTCCAGCAACGCGACGATCGCTTCCAGATCCTCGCGCATCGCGACCCGGAAGATCGCGCCCGTCACTGGCAGCCCGTCGTGCGCGACGACCAGGTGAGATTGGCGATCTTCCAGCTGCCATTCTCGCGGACCAGATCGAAGTGATCGACGCCGCAATGGTGCAGCTTCCCGTCGGTCAGGAAGACGTAGGGTCCCCACACCATCGCAATGTCGCCGTCCACCTCGATCGCCGGGTCGGACATTCGTTCCTCCATGCGCGGCCCGCCCGGCTGGAACCGGGAGGGCAGGGTGGCGAAGTCGATCCGGCGCACGGTGCGTGTGCCATCCGCCTTTTCGTCCACCGCCGTCGCGCTGCCGCCCTCCCGCAACGTCCGTGCGATCGCCGCTGGATCTGCCGCCGCGATGCCGGCGAAAAGCGCGTTGACCGGCGCCATGACCGACGCCTCGTCCGTGCCGGGGGCGGCAGGCCGGTGCCCTTCGGCATGTCCTGGATGGGTGTCGTCTGTGCGAGCAGCAAGGCGGCGAAAGCGGCGGTGAACATGGCGGCATCCTGCGATGATCTGGAGCCACCGTGGTAGAGATGCGATGTCACCTTCGCCAGCACCGTAACCGACCGCGAGCCGCGCCCAAAAAAAGCGGCCCCCGCCCGTTCGGGAAGGAGCCGCATAGTTCGGGGGGACGTGTCTCCGGAAGGTCGTTCCCGGATCGGCCAGGAACGTTTCCGAGAGAAGTCATCCTGTCCGGACCATCCGACACCGACGCGGGAAGCGCCGACGCACCGAACGGCCCTGCACACCGGAGCGCGTCGGGGTGACGCGCAACGGCGAACGTGGCCAGGACTTGTCAGGAGAGGGCTCCCGACGACGACCATCGATACAGCGGTTCGGTGTCTCGCGTGACGCGTCTATGTGACGAAATGTTGCCGGAAAATTCGTCGGCGGGCGGCAAAAGTTGACCCGAAGCGGCCCCACCCTTACCTCCTGTCGATAATGACTCCACATCTCGACACCCCGGAAAGCCCGTCCTCGATCGTTCTGGTCGAGGATGATCCCGCGCTGCGCACGCTGACGACGCGCGCCCTGCAGCAGAACGGCTATGTCGTGCGCCCGGCCTGTTCCGCGCCGGAGATGTGGCAGGCGCTGGAGGCCGGTCCGACCGATCTCGTCCTGCTCGACATCATGCTGCCCGGCACCAACGGTATCGACCTGTGCCGCGCGCTGCGCCAGAAAAGCGACGTCCCGATCATCTTCATCAGCGCGAAGGGCAGCGAGACGGACCGCGTCGTCGGGCTGGAACTGGGCGCGGACGATTATATCGCCAAGCCGTTCGGCACGTCCGAACTCGTCGCCCGGGTGCGCGCTGTGCTGCGGCGTGGTGCCCTCGACCGGCGCCACGGCCGGCCGGAACAGGGCATCCTGACCTTCGACGGGTGGCAGGCGATCCTGTCGCGGCGCGAACTGCTGTCGCCATCGGGCGCGCAGGTCGAACTGACGGGGGCGGAATTCGACCTGTTGATCAGCCTGCTCGACCATGCCGGCCGCGTCATCGCGCGCGAACGGTTGATCGAACTGTCGCGCACGCGGCTGGGCGACAGTTCAGACCGCAGCGTCGACGTGCTCGTCAGCCGCCTGCGCCGCAAGCTCAGCCATGACGGCAAGCCCGCGCCGATCGTCACGGTGCGCGGCGTCGGCTATATGTTGAACGTCGCGGTCAACCGCAGTTGAAGCGCCTGATGCGGCCCTCGATCGGCATTGCCGGTCGGATCGTCGCCATATTGCTCCTGACGCTATTGCTCGAATTCGGGGTCAGCACCCTGCTGTACGAACGCGCGAGCCGCTTCGCCGTGCGCGAGGACGAGGCGCACCGGCTCGCCGAACATCTGGTCATCAGCCGCAAGCTGATCGCCGACGAACCGCCCGAGAAGCGCGCGGACGAGGCGGCCGAACTCACCACCGATCGCTATGCCCTGCGCTGGGAACGCGCCTTGCCGCCGCCGCCGCCCATCTCGCCCTCGCTCGATAGCATGCGCGCGCAGATCCTGGCATGGGAACCCGCGCTGGAACGGTCGGACCTGCGCGTCCAGCTCGTGTCGCCGGGGCGCAATCCCTATGTCACCGGCGGGCTGAAACTGCCCGATGGCAGCTGGCTGTATTTCCGCACGATCGAACCGCTCGTCACGGTCAACCTGGCGTTCGAACGCATCTTGCTGACCCTGATCCCCGCCATCGCGATGATGATCGTCGCCATCCTGCTCGTCCGGCGCATGCTGTTCCCGCTCAGGCGACTGGCGGCGGCGGCGGACGATTTCGGCGCGGCGAACGTGGACGAGGTGCCCGAGGCCGGGCCGGGCGACGTGCGCCGCGTCACCGCCGCGTTCAACCGCATGCAGCAACGCATCCGCCGCCTCATCTCGGATCAGACGCAGGCGCTGGCGGCGGTCGGCCACGATCTGCGCACGCCGCTTGCCCGGCTGAAGCTGCGCGCCGACGGGATCCAGGACGCAGCCCTGCGTCAGGCGATGGAAGGCGATGTCGCGGAAATGAGCGCGATGGTCGATTCGCTGCTGGCCTTCCTCGGCGGCAATGACGATCCCGAACGGCCCGTGCGCATCGATCTCGCCGTGACCGCGGAAACGATCGTGGATGCATTGTGCGATGCGGGCCATGACGTGCGGTATGAAGGCCCCGATCATCTGGAACTGACGATCAAGCCCATGTCGCTGAAGCGCGCGATCAACAACCTCACCGGCAATGCGGTCCGATACGGCGAGAAAGTCTGGGTGCGCGTGTCGCAGGACGATGGCGACGTCACGATCGCGGTCGAGGATGACGGTCCGGGCATCCCGGAACGCGACCTGTCGCGCGTGCTGGAGCCGTTCGTAAGGCTGGACGATGCGCGCGGCCGCGATACGGTCGGCTTCGGGCTGGGCTTGCCGATCGTGGTGCGCACGCTGGAAACGATCGGTGGCCGGCTGATCTTGTCGAACCGTTCGCCGCACGGCCTGCGTGCCGCAATCCTGCTGCCACGAATGACAGACATGAATCTTTACGAACATGCCGGACCGCAGCAAAGGCCGGCAGCTATATCCTGAATGCACAACCGCGCCACGACGCGCGGAGCATGACAGGAGACAATCGTGACAGACCATACAGGCGTGAATGAACTTATCGGCCGGGTGATCAGCTTCGAAAAGCAGGTTTTCCCGAACCAGAGCGCCTTGTACGCCAAGCTGGCCGGCGAGGGGCAGAGCCCCAAGGCTTTGATCATTTCCTGCGCGGATTCGCGTGTGGTGCCCGAACATCTGCTGCAGGCCGCACCGGGCGATCTGTTCGTCTGCCGCAATGCGGGCAACATCGTTCCGCCTTATTCGAACATGACCGGGGGCGTGTCCTCGACGGTCGAATATGCCGTCATGGCGCTGGGCGTCAGCGACATCATCATCTGCGGTCATTCGGACTGCGGCGCGATGAAGGCGCTGATGAATCCGGACATGCTGGCGAACATGCCGAACGTCGCCGCCTGGCTGAAGCACAGCGCCGCCGCGCGTTCGGTCGTCGATACCTGCTATCCCGATCTCCACAATGGCGATGCGGTTCGCGTCGCCAGCATGGAAAACGTCGTCGCGCAGATCGCCAATATCCGGACGCACCCGTCGGTTTCGGCGGCGATCGGTCAGGGCAAGCTGTCGCTGCACGGCTGGTTCTTCGACATCCATCACGGCGTGACGCTTGGTCTGGACGGCACCACCGGCCGCTTCGTCCCGATGGTCGAGGATCAGCCGCTGCCGGTCGCGCTGCCCGCCGGTGCGCGGCGTGCGGCCGATCTCCCCGCGCTGGAAGCCGCCGCCTAGTTTCGCGGTATCGACGCAGAGGAATGGGGGCCGCGTTCACAGCGCGGCCCTTTTTCGTTCGAGCGTGTCTTTCGTGACACTTTGGCGATGAAGATCACGTGGGTGTCGCGGTCATCGCTACTTATCCATTGAAACTATTGGAGAAACCTCAGGCGATATTTGGGAAGGCCGAAAGATCCCGGCGTCGATACCAGCCCGGATTTGAACCCCGAGTGACCCTCAGCAATGTTTCGTTACAAAAGACGGATCGACAAAAAGGCGTTTCGAATAATTTGCAGCGGTCCGGATTGATCGTTGCCCTCCGCCAGATGTGGTCGGAAGAGGCGGTGGCGAGCCGACAGCAGGATGGAACCTCTCTCCTTTTTCTACTCGGAGGTTTCATGAAAACGTCTCTCACCGCTGCCGGTTTGGCTGCCATGCTGTTTGCCACGCCGGCATTGGCGCAGGACCAGACCGATCCGCCGAAGGATCTGGTCGTTTCCGGATCCGTGGCACTCGTCACCGATTATCGCTTCCGCGGCGTTTCGCAGTCGGACAACGACCTCGCCTTGCAGGGCGGCATCACCGCGACTCACAAGAGCGGTCTCTACGCCGCGGTCTGGGCCTCGAACCTCGCGGGCTGGGGTACGTTCGGCGGCGCCAATCTCGAACTTGATCTGGTCGGCGGCTACAAGATGCCGATCGGCGAAGGCGGTGCGCTGGACGTCGGCCTGACGTGGTACATGTATCCGGGCGGCGCGGATAAGACCGACTTTGCCGAGCCTTATGTGAAGCTGTCCGGCACGGCCGGCCCGCTCAACCTGGTCGCCGGTGTCGCCTATGCGCCGAAGCAGCAGGCGTTGGGCAACTGGTCGTTCACCGGCGCCAATGCGCAGGCGGTGCTTGCCGGTGGCGCGTACGACAAGCCCGGCGACAAGGAAGACAATCTGTACCTCTGGGGCGACGCCAACGCCGGCATACCGAACACGCCGGTCACGCTGAAGGCGCATATCGGCTATTCGGACGGCAATCCCGGCCTCGGCCCGAACGGCACCAGCGTCGCGCCGACCGGCAAATATTGGGACTGGATGCTCGGCGCCGATCTCGTGCTCGGTCCCGTCACCTTCGGCGCCGCCTATGTCGACACCGACATCAGCAAGGCCGACGGCGCATACCTCCAGCCGAACTTCTCCGCCGTGGACGGCAAGAGCATCTCGTCGGGCAAAGTCGTCTTCTCGGTAACCGCCGCCTTCTGATCCGCTGACCGTTCCCGCGTTGGCGGGACGGACGACAGGACCGTCTTTTCCCCTCTGGTTCGCCGTGAGGGGAAGGGCGGTCCTTCTCGTTTCGAAAGTTACCCTGTATCCGCCCGACGCGAAGGCCGGCGGTGGCATCCGCCCTCCGTTCGTTTCGAGATTCCACACAGCCGGTCCGTTTCGAGCCTCCGCATCAGCCCGTCCGTTGTAGCTTCCCCCGACCCCCGTTCGTTTCGAGCGTAGTCGAGAAACCGGCCAGGTGGTCCGGACCTGCCGATGTCTCCCCCGTTCGTGCTGAGCTTGTCGAAGCACCTGTCCTTCACCCTGCCCTCCGACGAGCTCAGGACGAAGGGGAAGAGAATCGACGCCTCGCCGGGCACACCGGCCCCCCAATCTTTCCCCGCTCTCACCGTTCGGTTCTGCTCTCACCGTTCATTTCGAGCGTAGTCGAGAAACCGGCCCCGTGGTCCGCAACCCGTGGCTCGTCCGCCCGCGTCCCCCATCCCCCCCGGCCAGAGACCAAATACCGGACATCCCCCCGTCACCCCGGACTTGTTCCGGGGTCCACCGGGCAGCAAGCGGATCGCTGACAGGCTCAAAGCGATGAAGTCGGTGTACCGTGGACCCCGGAACAAGTCCGGGGTGACGAATGATGGCAGGGTCGGAAAACCAGTTCCTCGACTTCGCTCGAAACGAACGGACGGGCAGGGGGCGCGAAGCAAACCCGCATCGGCCAAGCGCAAGACCCCTTGATCATCCCGCCACACCTTAAACCCGCCCTCAGGCAGCGTCCGCAGGTTGGGTCGTCCAGCCAAGCCGCGGGATCGTGATCGAACGTTTGCCCGACAGGTCCACACGGGTAACGAACATGTTCCGTCCCTCGATATAGCTCATCACGCGCCGCGCCCGGCCGAGTGAACTCGTGCCGTAGATCCGGGCGACGTCCTCGTCCGACGGACACGGCTCGCCTTCGCGCGCCGCCCGCGCGATCAGCAGGAACGCGCCGAGCATATCGTCGGGAAGATCGTGCGCCGCGTCGATCACCGGCGCCCATTCGTCCTCCAGCCCTTCCAATATCCCCGCGCGCGCGGCGGCGAGCCGACGGGAGAATGCGGACAGGTCGAGCGGTGGACGCGTGACGCCCGCCATCCGGCACCGGACCTGGAAATCCTGGAACAGCACGGCGGCGGGGCGCGTCGCGGATTCGGGGTCCTCGACGATCGCGCGCAACACGTCGGTGATGACGGGCGCGGGATCGATCTCCGGGAGTTCGGGGCGCGCGCGCTCCGGCGGCGTGTCCTCGCGATCCAGATCCTGCATCACGCGGTCCGCCGCGACCGGGCGCGGGGCAGCGGCAGGCATGATGAATTGCGGTTGCTCGACCTCCGCGAACAGCATCTCCTGCATGTCGCGCCCGCCCTGTTGCGGCAACGGCACCAGCACCGGGCTGCTGCTGCGAGCGGAGGTTTGGACCGAACCGATGCGGATCGCCACCGGCCGCCGCGAAACCGCCGGACCGAGCGCGAGGAACGTCCCGCGCGCCAGATCGCGAATCGCCTCCGCCTGCCGCCGTTCCATGCCGAGCAGATCGGCCGCGCGCGCCATGTCGATATCCAGGAACGTGCGTCCCATCAGGAAGTTGGAGGCTTCCGCCGCAACGTTCTTTGCGAGTTTGGCGAGACGCTGGGTCGCGATCACCCCGGCCAGCCCGCGCTTGCGCCCGCGGCACATCAGGTTCGTCATCGCGGCCAGGGACGCCTTGCGCACGTCTTCGGCGACATCGCCCGCGACGGACGGCGCGAAGACCTGGGCCTCGTCGACGACGACCAGCGCCGGATACCAATGCTCGCGCGGGGCATCGAACAGCGCGCCCAGGAACGCCGCGGCACAACGCATCTGCCCCTCCGCATCCAACCCTTCCAGATCGAGCACGACCGACGCCCGCGCTTCCCGGCAGCGTTGCGCGAAGCGGACGATCTCGTTCGCCGAATAGTTCACAGCTTCTACGACGACATGGCCGTAAGGGCCTGCGAGGGTTACGAAATCGCCCTCGGGATCGATGATGATCTGCTGCACGTGGCCCGCGCTGCGTTCCAGCAGGCGACGCAGCAGGTGCGACTTGCCGGAGCCCGAATTTCCCTGGACGAGCAGGCGCGTCGCCAGCAACTCCTCGAGGTCCATGGATACGGAGGCGCCCCCCGAATCCATCCCCATGTCCACGCGCACCGTCATGCGCGACCGTGTGGCCGATGGGGGGCGGGCAGGGGCAAGGGTTAACGCGCTCGTCGGGCCGAAATGCTGTGGGTGGCCGGTCGGGGCCGGTCCTGCGATCTCTGCGCGTACACTGTCCCGCGTTAGGACTTTGATAACCATGATTTGCCTGTGGCCGGAACCGTTAAAAGCGCGTTAACTCGTCGCCATGCCAAGCCAGACTCTCCGCTCCGACCGCGCGCCCCGCCACCCGCTCCGCGCCCGCCTGATCGCCCCCCCGCGCGCCCGCGCCGCCAATCCGGACGACAGCGACCTGAAGCTCTTCGCCCTCAGCTTCACCGCCTTCTTCATCTGTATCTACACACTCATCTTCTGAGTCTTCTTCAGTCACAAGCCCGATGCAGCTTCTGCGCTAGCCACGCTGCGACGAGACACATTGCGGCGACCAGCAGGAGCATGTTCTCCGGCGTGACGCCCAGCGACGAGATGAAGATCACCGCGACCGCGCCGATCGTCATCGCCGCGCAGTTCACGACATTGTTCGCCGCAACGGTCCGCGCCGTCTGGTCCTTGGTCACGGTGGTCGTCAGGAACGCATAAAGCGGCACGACGAACATGCCCCCGGTCACCGCGATCGCCAGCAGGCTAAGCATCAGCGGGATCGCCAGCGGCTCCGCGATGAAGTCCTTCCAGTCGTAGAAATGCCCCGCCGCGGCGGGCGTCCAGGCGCGCACCAGGGTCGAAAAGATCACGACGCATACGCCCATCGCGATCACTGACACGGGGCCGTATTTGGCGGAAATGTTGCCCTTCAGCAGCGTGTTGATGACGACCGATCCGATCGCGATGCCGACCGAAAGCGTCGCGGTGAAAAGGCTCGCGACCTCCTGCGTGGTCGTCAGCAGATTTTTCACCAGTGGCGGGAAGATGATGATCAGCACCGCGCCGATCGTCCAGAAGAAGCTGATCGAGCAGATCGCCAGGAACAGCCGCGGGATGTGCATCGTCTGGTTGATCAGCCGCCAGGACGAGGTGAAAGGATTCCAGTTGATCTGAAGCACCGCGCCCTCGCGCGGGGCGGGGGCACTTCGCGCCCGCTGAACCAACCGATCGCCGCGACGATGAGTACCCCCACTGCCGCTGCCTCGATCGAGATGTAGCCGGCGAGGATCGTCCCCATCAGGATCGCGATATAGGTACCGGCCTCGACAAGGCCGGTGCCGCCCAGCACGTTGGGCCCGTCCAGATGTTGCGGCAGAATGGCGTATTTGATCGGCCCGAGAAATGTCGAATGCATGCCGAGCAGGAAGATCGTGCCGAGCATCAGAACGATACCCGTTTGGGTATATCCCGATTTCGCCATCAGCAGCCCGGCCGCGCCCACCAGCATGATGAAGATTTCCGCCGTCTTGACGATGCGGATGATCCTCGCCTTGTCGTGCGTATCGGCAAGCTGTCCGGCCAGTCCGGAAAAGAGGATGAACGGCAGCGTCGACAGGCCGGTCGCCAGTGCGTTGAACCCCTGTTCCGCCTTGGCGTCCTGAAAGATGCTGTAGGTGGCGAACAGCACCATCGCCTGCTTGAACAGATTGTCGTTGAACGCGCCCAGGAACTGGGTGGTGAACAATGGCAGGAACCGGCGCTCTTTGAGTAGGCCGAGCGCGTTGAGCATAGTCGAAAATGGCCCCGGAAGTGGCAAAAGCGTGGCGGGGACATAGCCGAGCGCCCGTGCGTGCGGCAACTGCTTATCCTATTTAAGCTTTGGGCACCCCGGTTGGTCGCGAAGGGCCGTGGCATCTTCGGATACGACCGGAGGTGCAACCAACACACCAGCGCTCGTCTTTGACGTCGATCAGCCGCGTCCGGTTCAAGCGGTGTCCGCCGCGTCGGGCTTTCGCATGTCGGAGCAGGCGTCTAGAGCAACGGTATGTGGACGTTGCCTAATGTTTTGACCCTATCGCGAATCGTCGCGGTGCCGTTGCTGGCGGCCTTGCTGTGGTGGCCAAGCTGGGCCGACGGCTATCTGTTCGGGTTCGTCCTGTACTGCGCGATGGGCATTACGGACTATTTCGACGGTTATCTCGCACGGGCGCAGGGCGCGGTGTCGAAGCTCGGCGTGTTTCTGGACCCGATCGCCGACAAGATCATGGTCGCGGCGGTCATCCTCCTGCTGGTCGGCACGCGTGACAGTGAGCCGGCGTTGATCCCCGGCATCCACCAGATTGCGGCGTTGGTCATCCTGTTGCGGGAGATCGCGGTGTCGGGCTTGCGGGAGTTCCTGGCGCAATTGTCCGTGTCCGTCCCGGTCTCCAAACTCGCCAAATGGAAGACGACGTTGCAGCTCGTCGCACTGGGGGGATTGATCCTCGCAGGCGGGCTCCCCGCATTCCCCATGCTCCACGATGTCGCACTGGTGGCTTTGTGGGGTGCGGCGATCCTGACTCTCATCACCGGCTGGGATTACCTGCGCGTCGGTGTGAAGCACATGGACTAAACCGCACGATGGCGATCGAGATGCTGTATTTCGCCTGGGTTCGCGAGCGTGTCGGCGCCGGGCAGGAGCAAGTCGATCCCCCGGCGGAGGTCCGCACGGTGTCCGACCTGATCGACTGGCTGAGCGCGACGAGCGAGCGCCACGCGCACGCTTTCGCTGATCGTGGGCGGTTGCGCGCGGCGGTGGATCAGGTGTTCGTCGGGCTCGATACCCCGCTCGGACAGGCACGCGAGATTGCGATCTTCCCCCGGTCACCGGCGGATGATCCGCATCTTCGTCAATGGTGACGTGATCGACACGGCAATCGAATTGACGGCGTTGGAACGAGACGGGGTCGGCGCGGTGGCGAGCTTCACCGGACTGGTGCGCGCAGACGACGGCGTCGGGTCGCTCGAACTGGAACATTATCCCGGCGCGACCGAGGCGGCGTTGAACGCGCTGGCCGAGACCGCTGTCGCGCGCTGGCACCTGTTCTCCGCAACGATCGTACACCGGGTTGGCGTGATGCGGCCGGGTGAACGGATCGTCTTCGTCGGCGTATCGGCCGCGCACCGATCGGCGGCACTGGAGGCATGCGCGTTCCTGATCGATCGCCTGAAGACGGACGCGCCGTTCTGGAAGCGGGAGACTCGCCACGACAAGGCGACATGGGTCGAACCGCGCGAGACCGACGATGCCGCCTCGGCGCGGTGGAGCGACCTTCCCGCATAAAGAACCGCCGCCCCGGTCAGGTCCGGGACGGCGGCAGCTTCATCTCTTGCGGACATCGCGGGAATGCCGCGATGCCCGTCATACGATTAGTTCAGCTTCGGCAGCACCACGCCGTTCACGACGTGCACGACGCCGTTCGACTGGCGGACATCCGGCACCTCGATATAGCTCTTGTTGCCGTTGACGTCGGTCAGCGACACGGCCTGGCCTTCCTTGGCGGCAGTCAGCGGCTCGCCCTCGACCGTGGTCAGCACGGCCTTCCCGCCACCGGCGTCGATGCGCGAAATCAAGTCGGCCGCGGTGATCGTTCCCGCCACGACGTGGTAGGTCAGCACCTTGGTCAACGTGGCCTTGTTCTCGGGCTTCAGCAACGTATCGACCGTACCGGGCGCCAAGCGGCTGAACGCATCGTTGGTCGGCGCGAAGACGGTGAACGGGCCGGCGCCGGACAGCGTCTCGGCAAGGCCTGCCGCCTTCACCGCCGACACGAGCGTCGTCAGGTTTGGTGCCGTTGCGGCATTGGCGACGATCGTCTTGCTCGCGTCCATCGCTGCGCCGCCGACCGCCGGATTCGGCGCGGTGGATGCAGGTGCTGCCGGTGCGCCTGCTGCGGGAGCGGTCTGGCCGGGCGCGGTCTGAGCCGGCGCGGTCTGCGCCGGCGCCGTCGACGTGCGGCCGGGTGCCGTGTTCGTCGGGGCGGCAGGCGTCGCGGTCTGTGCCGAAACGGCGGGCGCGATGGCAAGGGCGCCGACGAGCGCGACCAGCGGAAGTTTGGCTGTGAAAGTCATTTTTCTCTCCGGATCGATGGGTTGCGCCAGGCGGGCGCACACCGGAAATACGATCCAGCCGAGCTTTGGGTTCCGTCAGCGCGCTTCGGCCAGGACGTCGGCAAGCAGCAGGAAGTCCTTCTCCCGGGGTGAAGCCCGACGCCAGACCAGGGCGATCTGGCGCGATGGGGCATCGGCTTCCAATGGCCTTGCGGTAAGGCCGGTATGGTCAAGAATTCCAGCTTTTAGAGCCATTTCCGGGAGCATTGTGACACCCAGACCATTGTCCACCATCTGCACGATCGTGTGCAGCGACGTGCCCATCATCGTCGCCTCGGCGCGCATCTCGGGACGGTTGCACGCCGCCAGTGCATGATCCTTCAGGCAATGCCCGTCCTCAAGCAAAAGCAACCGCGTTTCGTCGATATCGGCCGCGCGGATCGTCGGCGGCGATCCCAGTTCCGCCTCGGGCCCCGCGACGAACAGCCGGTCCTCGAACAGCAATGCGCTCGATATCTCGCCGCACGCATAGGGCAGCGCGAGCAGCACGCAATCCGTGCGCCCGTTATGCAATCCCTCGCACGCGGCACCGCTGGGTTCCTCGCGCAGAAACAGCTTCAGGTCTGGATAGTCGGTGCGCAGTCGCGGCAGGATGCGGGGGAGCATGAAGGGCGCGATCGTCGGGATAACGCTCATCCGCATGTCGCCCGACAATGGCCGCCCGGCGGCGCGCGCCAGATCGCCCAGTTCCTCCGCCTCGCGCAGGACGCGACGCGCCTTGTCGGCGATTCGTTCGCCGAGCGGGGTAAAACGGACGACCCGGCGCGTCCGTTCAACCAGCACCACGCCGATCAGCGTTTCCAGCTCGCGGATGCCCGCGGACAGCGTGGATTGCGTGACGAAACACGCCTCCGCCGCACGGCCGAAATGTCCGTGATCCTTCAGCGCGACGAGATATTGCAACTGTTTCAACGTCGGTAGGTAGGTGGCCATCAATCGCTCCAGTCGATCACGATACGCAAAATAACCTATTGGATCGATCAAAGGCTATCCTATATATGGCCGGTAACGACGATGGCGCCACGAAGCGCCCGCAACCACGAGGATGCACTGCGAAGGCCGACTTTTTCAAGAAGGAAGGCCATTCCAATGCTCACCATCGGCGACAAGCTCCCCGAATTCACCGTTCCCGTTCAGCAGGGTACCAACGCGCTTCCGGCCGGCGAGACGCTCAGCCACGATTCGTTCCCCGGCAAGTGGAAGGTGCTGTTCTACTGGCCGAAGGATTTCACCTTCGTCTGCCCGACCGAGATCGTCGGCTATGCGAACCTGAAGGAAGATTTTGCGGACCGCGACGCCGTGCTGATCGGCGCATCGACCGACACCGCGCACGTCCACCTCGCATGGCGCAAGTCCGACCCGGATCTGGCGGCAGCAGACTTCCCGTGGATCGCCGACAATGGCGCCAAGCTGGCATCGGCGCTCGGCATTCTGGACAAGGATGAGCATGTCGCATTCCGCGCGACGTTCATCATCGATCCGGACAACGTCATCCAGGCGGTGCAGGTCAACGGCCTGAACGTCGGCCGCAACCCGGCGGAAACGCTGCGCGTGCTCGACGCCCTGCAGACCGACGAGCTGTGCCCATGCAACTGGAACAAGGGCGACGACGTCCTCCAGCTGGCGGCGTAAAAGCACGATTCCCCCCCGCACGCGGGAGGGGCTAGGGGAGGGCGTGTCCACATGGACCGCCCTCCTTTTGTTTCAGGCCCTCCGCACCGCGCGGAGGGCGAAGAAAGGTACCCCATGTCGCTCAAGGATTTTGCCGGGACGCTCCCGGATTTCGCCAAGGATATCCGCCTCAACGTCGGGTCGCTGCTGAACGAGGCGCATCTGCCGGATCAGCAGAAATACGGCCTGTTGCTCACCTGCGCGCACGGTTCGGGCTACAAGCCTTTGGTCGACGCAGCGGAAGCCGAATGTGCGCCGAAGCTGACGCCGGAAGCGGCCAATGCGGCGCGCGCCGCGGCCGCGGTCATGGCGATGAACAACGTCTATTATCGCTTCACGCACCTCGCGGGGAACGAGGAATATAGCCGCATGCCGGCCAAGCTGCGGATGAACGTGATCGGGCAGCCGGGGATCGACAAGGTTGATTTCGAACTGTTCAGCCTCGCGGTATCGGCGATGAACGGCTGCGGCATGTGCATCGACAGCCACGAACAGATCTCTGAAAAAGGCCGGAGTCAGCGCCGAGGCGATCCAGACCTCGGTCCGGATCGGTGCTGTCATGAAGGCCGTCGCTACCGTCCACGCTGCGGTGAACTGACCTGCCGACACCCGCTGGCGTCTTTCACGCCAGCGGGTGTCCTTCACCGGGCAAGCGCCAGATACAGGTTGAACAGGCTGGTAAGCGTCAGGATGATGCCGACCAGGAACATCAGCGTCTTGGCAGGCACGCGACGCGCCAGCAACGCGCCGAACGGTGCAGCAATCACGCCTCCGATCAGCAGCCCGACGGTTGCCTGCGTAAACGCGGCCCAGCCCAATTGCGTAATGAACGTCGCCGAAATGGTCGACGTCAGGAAGAATTCCGCAGTGTTGACCGTGCCGACCGTCATGCGCGGCGAGGCGCCCTGCACCAGCAGATTGCTCGTCACCACCGGCCCCCAGCCGCCGCCGCCCGCCGCATCGAGAAAACCGCCCACCAGACCCAGCGGCTCGACGATCTTCGGCTCACGCTCACGTGGCGGATACCGGAGCGCGCGGAACAGCAGGTACACGCCGATACAGCTCAGATAGACGAGGATAAACGGCTTTGCGGTCCCGGCATCCACGTTGGACAGGACATACGCGCCCAGCACGCCGCCGATCACGCCCGGGATCATCAAGCGGAAGAACATCTTCCAGTTCACGTTTCGGTGGATCGCATGGCTGATGCCGGACACCGCGGTGGTGAACGTCTCCACCGTATGCACGCCGGCCGACGCCGCGGCTGGGGGCACGCCCATGAACAGCAGAAGCGAATTGGAGATCACCCCGAACGCCATGCCCAGCGCGCCATCGACCATCTGCGCGGCGAAGCCCACGGCGATGAACGGCAAAAGGGCTTCCAGCGTCGTGATCGACAGAAAATCTTGCAAAGCATTTCCCACGTTTGGGCCCGCATGCGGACCCGGTACCCCCGGCCTAACGCACTATGGATCGCCCAAGCTCCCATCTCCTACAAGGAAGATAGGGTTTGCACCCGGAAAGTTAGGATGGGACGGTTCTTTAATTCGGCGATGCGAACGACTAGATTGGACGCGAGAACAAGGGGACTGACGATGATATTGCGGCTGTTCGCCTATCTCGATTCGATCAAGCTACGCGATCCGGCGCCGCGGTCGCGGTGGGAAATCCTGACCTATCCGGGCGTCTGGGCGCTCGGATATCATCGCGTCGCGCACCGCCTGTTCAAGGCACGATTGTTCTTCCTCGCCCGTCTGGTCAATCACTGGTCGCGAATGTTCACCGCGATCGATATCCATCCGGGCGCGACGATCGGTCGCAATTTCTTCATCGATCACGGTTTCGTCGTGATCGGAGAGACGGCGGAGATCGGCGACAACGTCACGATCTATCAATGCGTTACACTGGGCGGCACCAGCCCCGATAATGGCGTGGCGGGCAAACGCCACCCCACGCTGGCGGAGGGCGTGATCATTGGGTCCGGCGCACAGGTGCTGGGGCCGATCCTCGTCGGCAAGGGCGCACGCGTCGGCGCGAACGCCGTCGTGACGAAGGAAGTGCCCGAGGGCGCCGTGATGGTCGGAATCCCGGCCCGCGCCACGATGGTCGAGGGCGGCCAGAAGGAGCCGGGCTTCCTTGCGTACGGCACGCCGTGCAGCGACATGTTCGATCCACAGACGCAGAAGGTCGAGCTTCTCCGCTGCGAGTTGGAAACGATGCGCAAGCGGCTCGACGCGCTGCTGGCGGAAAAGCAGGATGTCGACCTGCCTGCGGCACGCGATCGTGCGTAAGCGGATGATCGCCGACTGATGGGTGTCGTCACGCCATTTCCGACTCCGCAGAAACCGGGCGCGGTTCAGGTCGGTTTCGAACGCGCCGAATTGATGCGCATCCTCGATCTGTACGGCCGGATGGTCGCCGCCGGGCACTGGAAGGATTATGCGATGGACCTCGGCCGCGACGCCGCGGTCTTCTCCGCCTTCCGCCGCACCGCCGAGCGCCCCGAATTCCGCATCGAGAAACGCCCTGCGCTGCGCAACCGACAGGGCATGTGGGCACTGATCGGCGAAGCGGGAGCGGTGCTGCGCCGCGGGCACGAACTGGCGCCTGTGTTAGCACCCGTCGAGCGGCGGTTGATGAAGCTGGTCGCGGACTGACGATCGGATGTCGGGGACGAATCTCGTCCACAGCCCGGTACGACTAACGTCTGCTCTTGCTTCCACCCGGACTACGATCACTCCAGCGAGGACGACCGCGATCAATCGGCCGTTTTGACGAGACGCCGGACGCATAAAGCCCTGAGGGAACTGTGTTCCGCCAGGGCTTCATCCGTTGCGCTCAAGCAGCAGCAGGCACCAGCGTCCCGACCGGTGGCAGGCGACTTCCGATCTCGCCCAGCGTCCCGACCACCAGCCGTCGCATCGGGTGCCAGAAGGCGGAGAGCGTCAGCAGCGCCGAACCGATGACCAATGCCGTGAACGCCCAGGCCAATTCCACCGCGCCCGCCGTCTCGAACAGCGAAGACAATGCGTAGAGGACATAAGCGAGGCTGGAGACGAGCAAGGCGCGGCGGTCCACCGCGAGCGCGACGAAGCCGAACAGCAGATACAGGGCGATGACCATTCCGGCCATGCCGATCCCGATCTGCCCCTGAAACACGCCAAGAATGTTGAACAAAGCGTGCGCGATCATCGGCGCGGCGGCGAGGTGCAGCCAGAAGGCGACGTCGGAACGGCGGGTGCGGCGTTCGCGGTCGCTCATGTCCCAGTGCATCGCGAAAGCGAACATCGCGACTCCAGCGGCAAGCACCAGCCAGAACAAGGCATCGCGCGCGGCGGGGATGAACCCGACGACCAGCGCCATCACCGTGCCGACGACCGCGACTGCCCCGGCCGCGACGGTGATCGGCACCATGAACCGGCGCCAGTGCAGCCAGGCCGCGCCTGCGGTTACGGCTGCGACGATCGCGCCGATCGCCCCGACCAGCGGTTCCTCATGCCCACCCAGCGAGGTCTTGACGAACGATGCCAGCGCGTCCGCATTGGCCGCGACGATGCCAAGCAACGCGCCCGCCACGCCGCCGATAAAGCCGATCAGCAGGATGATGGAGGGGAGCGCCATGCGACGACGTCGCGTGAAATACTCTGCCAGGCCCCAGCTCGCCACGGCAACAGCGATGCCGCCTACCGCATAGGCGACGGATTGGCCCAGCCAGCCGATACCCAGCAGCACCGCGACCGCAGCGATCGAAACGAAGATGTCGTTGAAGCCGGTGAGCAGCCGGAAGCTTTCCTCATCGACGGCGGGTGCCGCGCGGCCTGCGGCGATGTGGTTGCGCAGCGCGGCTGCGGCCTGGGGGCTGATCGCCCCGGCCGTTACCGCCCCGTCGATATCGCTTTCGCTATACATTGATGGATCCTCCTGTTGCCCGGGAGGAGTGTATCATGAGTGTATTGTTGTTACAACACACTATATCGGCGGGACGGTCAGGTCGTTGCGGGACGGTTCAGGCGGCGGGCAGGGCGGGGGTCCAGCGCAGCAGAAGCTGACCCTTGATCGCCTTGTAACCGCGACGCAGCAGGCCGCCGAGCAAGCCGAAGCCCAGGATCATCATGCCCCAGGTTGCCGGTTCCGGCACTGCGGCGACATAGACCTGGCTCTGGCGGGCATTGTTGCCGAACAGGTACTTCAATTGCGAACCGGCGGCGGACTGCCACTGACCGTTGGTGGTGTTCGACAGATAGGTATTGGCGAGCGATTGGGTTGCCGCCATGTTCGTGTCACCGGGCCCGGTCTGGAAATTACCGACGCGGAAGTCGCCGCCGGTGACGTTGAACGGGGTTGTCGCCGATTCGTAGACGATCTCCCACACCGCCATCTGCGTTGCAGCCGAAATCACTTTCGCCTGATTGCCGGAGGCACCCGCGAGCAGGCCAGCCGAATTGGATAGCAACGTACCCAGCAGGTCCCGACGCGCGGCGTCCGGGATCAGGGTCGATCCGGTGACGTACGTATACGTGCCGGTCGACATCGGGGTATAGAGATCGATGCAGTAGCTGAACAGATCGACGGGCATGTTGAACGAAGACGTGCCGGTGAGTTCGAACCGGCCGATCCCCAGATTATTGAGCGCGAGATAGTCGGGCGCAGCCGGCGTCAGATTGCGGATGTCGCCAACGACCAATCCCGGATTCCACGACCAGTTGGTCACGTTGATCGTCTCGGCATGGCCGATATTCGACGTCAGTGCTGCGGCGAACGTCGCGGCCGCAATCATCAGCTTTTTCATGGATACTCCCCTGTTACATTTCCATCCGCCTGTCCCCTGCGGATAGTGATAACAAGGTGTTAAGCTTATTACGGGAAAGTATCAATCAGGTTGAAGTTTCAAATCGGGACATGGGAGCCGGCGTCTGCCGGCCCCGTCACGAACTCGTCAGCCGCCCTGCAGCTTGCCGAGAATGCTGATCGACTGTTCCGAACCCGATTGCGGGGTCATTTCGCCGGTCCGGTCCGTGATCGCGGCCCAATTGGCGGCGATACCTTCGGGCGAGAGGTCGTCGCCTGTCAGCAACTTGCCCTGGGTCAGCGTGACATAGGCCGCCTGGAAGACGCCGGCACCTGCGCCGACGATCATGTTGGTCGGCGCGTCTTCTGAAACGAGGAACAGTGCCGCCGGTGCGACCTTGTCGGGCGAGAAGGCGGCGAATGCTTCGGCCGGGAACAGATCTTCGGTCATGCGCGTGCCGGCGGTCGGCGCGATCGTGTTGACCTTGATGTTGTTCTTCGCACCCTCGATCGCCAGCGTCTTGGTCAGTCCTGCAAGGCCGAGTTTGGCCGCGCCGTAATTGGCCTGGCCGAAATTGCCATACAGCCCGGTGGACGACGCGGTCATCAGCAGGCGGCCGTAATTCTGCGCGCGCATGATTTCCCAGACCGCTTTGGTGACGTTGGCCGATCCGTTGAGATGAACGTCGACGACGAACTTGAAATCGGCCGGTTCCATCTTGGCGAAGCTCTTGTCGCGCAACACGCCGGCATTGTTGATGACGATATGCACGCCGCCCCAGGCTTCCTTGGCCTTGGCGACCATCTCGACCATCTGCTCATATTCGGTCACGCTGCCGCCATTCGACATGGCAGTGCCGCCCGCCGCCTTGATCTCCTCGACGACCTTCAACGCGGCGTCGCTATGGCCGGTGCCATCACGCGACGCGCCCAGATCGTTGACGACTACCTTCGCGCCGCGCTTGGCGAGTTCGAGCGCATAGGCGCGGCCTAGGCCTCCGCCTGCGCCGGTTACGATGGCGACTTTATCGTCGAAGCGGATAGACATGGAAAAGCGCTCCCGTGAAAATGGTGAGCGCTTTCCTAGGCCGTGATTTGGCGCTGGCAAGCGGAGGTTTGGAGACCGCCGCGCTTGCCGTTACGGCAAGCGGCCGGAAACTTTCGGCGACCGCCGTACGGTATGCGCTTGTCGTACCAGCTTTTTCTGCGGTTCGGATATGTCGCGAGCGATGCGGGGGCTGAACGGCCCGGCTAGTTGTCGCGGAGCCACGGCCGCCCGCTGGCTGTTCGGCAGTTGGTTCGGGAAGGGCGGTGTCGCGACGACACCGCCCCCTCCTGGCAGTCTATCAGCGACCGCCGCGCTGGCGGCAGGAATCGGTCACCGTCTTCGAGCACAACGGATACGTCTTCGTCGAAGGCATCGGTGCCGATGACATCGGCGCCGCGGCGGTCGGCTGGCTCGGCATCGTGGCTTCGGACGCTGGCGGGGCCGCCGGTGCGGGCATCGCCGCGTCTGGGGCAGCCGGGGCGGGCATTGCCGCATCGGGGGCGCCCGGCGCGGGGGTCGCTGCGTCCGGTGCGGCCGGGGCAGTCTGCATCGGCGCCGCATCGGCGGGCGGCGGCGGGGCGGTCTGGGCCAGAGCGGGCATTGCGATCAGTGCAGCAGCAGCGAACAATATCGTCTTCATCGGAATTCTCCTGTCGTGTATTCCGCCGCCTCCAACGCACGCCCGGCCGGATCGTTTCGCCTACGCACCCGTATCCAGTGCATAACCCGCCGATCGTACCGTACGGATGATGTCCGGCCGGTCCTCGCCGTTGATCGCCTTGCGCAGGCGGCGGATGTGCACGTCGACCGTCCGCGCCTCGATATCGCTGTCATGCCCCCATACCGCGTCGAGCAGGCGTTCGCGGCTGAACACCCAGCCGGGATGTTCCAGGAAATGCTTCAACAGGCGGAATTCGGTCGGCCCCAGCGGAATGAACTCGCCGCCGCGCCGAACCTTGTGGCCGACCGTATCCATCTCGATATCGGAATAGGTCAGCTGTTCGCCGGCCAGCGCAGGGCGGACGCGGCGAAGCACCGCGCCGACACGCGCGACCAGTTCGCGCGGCGAAAACGGCTTCGTGACGTAATCGTCCGCACCCGTTTCCAGGCCACGAACCCGATCTTCCTCTTCACCACGCGCGGTCAGCATGATGATCGGCACGTTCTGCGTCTCGGGCATGCGGCGCAGGCGGCGGCACACCTCGATTCCAGACAGGCCTTCGACCATCCAGTCGAGCAGGACGATGTCGGGCGTATTCTCCTTGGCGAGCAGCAAGGCTTCCTCGCCGTCGGGCGTGTGCGCGATCTCGAAATCCTCGCGCTTGAAATGATAGACCAGCAGTTCGGCAAGGGCGGCATCGTCCTCCACCAGCAACATCTTCGCGCGTGCCATGTCAGGCCTCCGTCATCTTGAATGAAGAGCGATCGCGCTCGGCCATGTGTTTGCCGGTCGCTGCATAATAGACCATTTCCGCGACGTTGGTCGCGTGGTCGCCGACCCGTTCCAGGTTCTTGGCGATGAACAATACGTGCGCCATCTGGCCGATGGTCTTGGGGTTTTCCATCATGTGCGTGACGAGCACGCGGAACAGGCTGTTGTAGAAATCGTCGACCTGCCGGTCCCGCTCGCACACGTCGAGCGCCGCCTCGGCATCGCGCGCGGCGAACGCATCCAGCACGTCATGGACCATCGCGATCGCCAGATTGGCCATTGCGGGCAACACCGACAGCGGCTCGATATCGCCCTGCGCATCGATCAGCGGAACGCGCTTGGCGATGTTCTTGGCATAGTCGCCGATCCGTTCGATCACGCCTGCAATCTTCAGCGCGGCGACCACCTCGCGCAGGTCGTCGGCCATCGGCGCACGCAGGGCGATGATGCGGATCGCGAGTTGCTCGACCTCCATCTCGAGCGCGTCGATTGCCTTGTCCCCAGCGACGATCGCCGCCGCGCCGGCCAGATCGTGTCGGCGCAACGCCACGACCGCGGCACGGATCGCCTCCTCGGCCATCCCGCCCATCTGCGCGATCAGTGCGCGCAGATCGCCGATCTCCTCGTCGAATGCCTTGACTGTGTGGGTATGCATGTCCGTGATCCTGTCAGCCGTAGCGGCCGGTGATGTAATCCTTGGTCCGTTCGGCGCGGGGATTTGTGAAGATCTCCGACGTCGCGCCATATTCGACCAGCGTTCCGAGGTGAAAAAAGGCTGTGCGTTGCGACACGCGCGCCGCCTGCTGCATGTTGTGCGTGACGATCACGATCGCGTACCGGCCCTTCAGCTCGTGGATCAGTTCCTCGATCCGTGCGGTCGCGATCGGGTCCAGTGCGGAACAGGGCTCGTCCATCAGGATGACTTCCGGATCGACCGCGATCGCCCGCGCGATGCACAGTCGCTGCTGCTGCCCGCCGGACAGGGCCGTGCCGCTTTCGGTCAGCCGATCCTTCACCTCTTCCCACAGCCCGGCGCGTTTCAGCGATTTCTCGACGATCCCCGCAAGATCGGTCTTGTTCGCCGCCAGCCCGTGGATGCGCGGGCCATAGGCGACGTTCTCGAAGATCGACTTGGGGAACGGATTGGGCTTCTGGAACACCATGCCGACGCGGGCGCGCAACTGCACCACGTCCATGTCGGGCGCATAGATATCCTCGCCATCCAGCCGGATGTCGCCGGAAACGCGGGCATTTGCGACCGTGTCGTTCATTCGGTTCAGCGTGCGCAGGAACGTGGATTTGCCGCAGCCGGACGGCCCGATGAACGCGGTGACATTGTCGCGGTCGACATCGATCGAAACGTCGTTGATCGCCTGTTTCGCGCCATAGAAGACGTTGACGTTATGGGCGGACATCTTGGTGGTCATGACCAGCGGGTCTCGAATCTATTGCGGAGGTAGATGGCCAGCCCGTTCATCGCGAGCAGGAAGACGAGTAGCACGATGATTGCCGCGCTGGTCTTCTCGACGAAGCCGCGATTGACCTGGTCGGACCACAGGAAGATCTGCACCGGCAGGACCGTGGCGGGATCGGTGATGCGGTCGGGCGGGGCGACCATGAACGCGCGCATCCCGATCATCAGCAGCGGCGCGGTCTCGCCCAGCGCACGCGCCATGCCGATGATCGTACCCGTCAGGATACCGGGCAACGCAAGCGGCAGGACGTGGTGGAACACGACCTGGATCGGGCTGGCTCCGACCGCGAGCGCGGCGTCGCGGATTGACGGCGGGACGGACTTGATCGCGTTGCGCCCGGCAATGACGATCACCGGCATCGTCATCAGCGCGAGCGTCAGCCCCCCGACCAAAGCCGCCGACCGGGGCAGCCCGAACGTGCCGAGAAACACCGCCAGCCCGAGCAATCCGAAGATGATCGACGGCACCGCGGCAAGGTTGTTGATCGACACTTCGATCAGGTCGGTCCAGCGGTTCTTCGGCGCATATTCCTCGAGATACAGCGCGGACAGGACACCGACCGGAAACGCGATCAGCAACGTCACGACCATCGTGAACAGCGATCCCTTTAGCGCGCCCCAGATGCCGACCATCGTCGGATCGGTCGAATCTGCCGAGGTCAGGAAGTTCGGGTTGAAGCGGGTCGAGATCAGCCCTTGTGCCTTCATCCGCGTGACGATCGCCTCCGCCGCGGGCGATCCCTCCGACTTGGCGGCGAGGTCGATCGCGTCGGACGCGGGAACCGGAACGATCGCGGCATGGCGCAGCAGCGACGGATCGGCCTTCACCGCCGCGCGCACGCGGAGCCACGCGCCATCCGACAGGAGCTTGTAGCCCTCGGCACCGAACTGCGCGTTCGCCGCCGCATCGGTGGCGCGCTCGATCCCGGCGGCGGCCAGCGCGAAGTCGGCCCCCGGTCCACTCAACCGCGCCGGATCGATCGTCAGCCCGGCGCGCGGAAAATCGATCCGCAGCTTCAACTCCGTCTGCGAAAATCCGCCTAAACCGTTGATAAGCATCGTAATCAGCAGAAACGCGAGGAACCCCGCGGACATTACGACCGCCATCAGCCCAAGCAGCCGGAACCGGCGTTCGGCGGCATAGCGCTTGCGGATGCGCGCCTGCATCGCCTGCGTGCGCCAGTCGGTCGGCGCGCGTTCCGGCAGAGGTGCGGGACCAGTCGGCAGACCGGCAACGAGGCTGTCAGTCATACGCCTCCCGGTACCGTTTGACGACGCCCAGCGCGACGATGTTGAGGATCAGCGTCACCACGAACAGGGTCAGCCCCAGGGCGAAGGCGGCAAGCGTCTTGGCGCTGTCGAACTCGGCCTCGCCGGTCAGCAGGTCAACGATCTGCTTCGTCACCGTCGTCGTGCTGGCAAAGGGATTCAGCGTCAGCGTCGCGACGCCCGATGCCGCCATCACGACGATCATCGTCTCCCCGATCGCGCGGCTGATCGCCAGCAATACGCCGCCGACCACGCCAGGCAACGCGGCGGGCAGCAGCACCTTGCGGATCGTCTCCGAACTGGTCGCGCCCATCGCCAGACTGCCGTCGCGCATCGCCGCGGGCACGGCGGCGATCGAATCGTCCGCCATCGAGGATACGAACGGGATGATCATCACCCCCATGACGAGCCCCGCGGCCAGCGCGCTTTCCGAACTCGCCCAGCTGACCCCGATCCACACCGCGAAATCGCGCACCGCCGGGGCAACCGTCAGTGCGGCGAAATAGCCGTAGACGACGGTCGGCACGCCCGCGAGCATCTCCAGGATCGGCTTCATCCATTTGCGCACGGCGGGCTTCGCATATTGCGTCAGGTAGATCGCGCTCATCAGCCCGAACGGGATCGCCACGATCATCGCGATCACCGCGCCGATGAAGAACGTCCCCCAGAACAGCGGCACCGCGCCCAGCGACGCGCCCGGATCCCGCGCGGATATGACCTGTGGGCTCCAGTGCGTTCCAAACAGGAAGTCGGTGATCGGCACGATGCGGAAGAAGCGCGCGCTTTCGAACACCAGCGACACGACGATGCCGATCGTCGTCAGAATGGCGATCAGCGACGCCGCCAGCAGCATCAGCATCGCGACGCGCTCGATCCGGGTACGCGCACGAAACCCCGCCTTGATCCTGAGATACGCCCATGCCCCGCTCGCAAACGCCAGCAGCAAAGCCACCGCGCTGCCGATCCAGTCATACCGGGATTGTGCCTCGTCATAGGCAGGCGCGAGCGTCTCGCTGAGCGGATGGAATGCGCCGAACCCTCGGCCATTCGCGAGATTGCGCGCTTCCGACAAGATCGCGGCGCGTTCGAAACCCTTTGGCGGCAGTTGCTGCGCGGCCGGCACCGTCAGCACGCGATCGGTGACGAGTGCCGGCGACGTGAACGCCCAGATCGCGATGAACAGCATCGCGGGCAGCAGCGTCCACAAAGCGACATAGGTGCCGTGGTGCGACGGCAGAGAGCTGAACCGCGCGCCGCTCGTCCGCCGGAACGTCGCCGCTCGCGCCCGCGCCGCGAGCCAGCCGATCAGGCCCAGCCCCGCGATCAGGAATAGAAGCGTCGGTGCCGACATCAGTGCAGGTCCGCGGGGTTCATCCGCGTCCGCCCGGCCACCACCGCCGCCGCCTGCGCGCGGCCGGCAGGGGGCGAGGCGATCAGCCCCTTGGCGGTCAACGGGCCGTTCGGTTGCCACAACCCGGCATAGATCTTCAGGAAATCGGCAAGACCCGGGATCGCGGTCAGATGCGCCGCCTTGACGTACAGATATAACGGGCGCGATCCGGGATAGGCATTGTCCGCGATCGTCGCATAGGTCGGCGCGACCCCGTTCAGCGGAACGCCGTTCACATTGTCGCGGTTTTCCTCGAGATAGGAATAGCCGAAGATACCGATCGCATTCGGGTTCGATTGCAGTTTCTGGACGATCAGATTGTCGTTCTCGCCCGCGTCGATATAGGCGCCGTCGTCGCGTATCCGCGTGCAAAGGGCGGCATAGCCGTCCTTGTCCGTCTCCTTCATCGCATGTGCGGCGGGGGAGACAGTCTCGCACCCCTTGTCGAGGATCAGTTCGGTCAGCGCGTCGCGCGTTCCGCTGGTCGCGGGCGGGCCGTAGACCTGGATCGGGGAGGGGGGCAGCGCCGGATTCACATCCGACCAAATGCGCGCGGTATTGCGCCGGCCGCCCGGTGTCGCAGCAAGCGCCTTGTACAGGTCGGCCGGGGTCAATTGCATTCGCGGGCCGTTCTTCGCCTCCGCGAAAGCGATCCCGTCCAGCCCGATCTGGATTTCCAGAATGTCCCGCACGCCGTTTCTGGCGCAGATCGCATATTCCGACGCCTTCATTCGGCGCGATGCATCGACGATATCCGGATGCGCCGCGCCGACCCCGGCGCAGAACAGCTTCATCCCGGGCCCCGTACCGGTCGCCTCGATCACCGGCGCCTTGATGCCGGGCGCGGAATTGACGAACTGTTCCGCCGCGGTCGTGGTGAACGGATACACCGTGGAAGACCCCACCACGGTGATATGATCGCGAGAGCCCGCACCCCCGCCGCTCGCCTGATCCTCGCACGCCGCCAGCGAAAGCGCGAGCGGGACGAGCAGAAAAGGCAGCAGTCTCGGCACGTGTGAAACGTCTCCAGCGAAGGCGACGATCGGCCCGGCGACTCTCGCCCTAGCTCGCCGCTCCTGCGGCTGTGTGACAGTTCGGTTGCCGTTTTATGACATGGGGAACGGCGGCCGATGCTCCATATGACGGACATGAAAAAATGTTTTTGTCGTGCCACCTGCAGGTTGCCGTTTAGGAAATCCAACCTGGCAAGCATCGTGCAGTCCAGTTCTTGTCCTTCAGGCGGACAATGCAGACTAAACCGTGGCCGAAATCCTTTCTTTCAAGAAATGACGTCTCCACTACGGCCAAACGGCCATTCGTAGAGAAAATCGGGGTGGTGAATGACACAAAGGTCGCATGTCCCTCGGCGTCTTGTGCCGGGCCGGCAATACCTTTCCAACTGCAACTCGGTCTGAAGTCCGCCGAGCCGTAAGAAGCCTCCTGAACTATAAGGTCGTCATACTCCTTCTTAGATAATCCCATCTTGACGCGATATTCGGGCACTATTTTAACAAGTTCCAGTCTTCGGGAAGACGAGCGCACGTCGTTTGGATATGCTGTCGCCGTACCGCCAATGGCCTTGGTGTATGCCGCTTGCAAGATCGCACAAGTGCGAGGTGCCGAAGCAAAAGTTTCCGCAATTCGGTAAGACTGGCCGGGCGATATCACCGCCGTCATAGCGAGCAACCCATAAAGGCTGAAGGCAAGGGTTGCCGGCATCGTGGTTTGACCAATCATTATCAGAGGTGCTGCCAGATGATCACCCTAACCCTTACGTTTGCAAGTCACCGACACAACGTTGTGATGTCCTACTCGCTCCAAACCCGCTACGCGCGTTGATGCTCTTTGACACCATCGAATTTCTTGACCCTGCCCGCGTCATTAAGCCCGCATCAGCCCCGATACCGTGTGACTTTCTGTGAACTTCGGCGCTCTTCCGCACCATCGCGACAGTGTGACCCTAGTGTGACCTTATGCGTAAACTTCCGGCGGTGAGTCAGCCCTTCGCCTCATGCGCCGGCAGGACGATCGAGACGGTGGTACCCGTGCCGACGATGCTGGAGATGTCCAGCCGTCCGCGGTGGCGCTCGACGATGTGCTTGACGATCGCGAGGCCGAGGCCGGTTCCGCCGCCCGCACGGCTACGGCCGGGATCGACGCGGTAGAATCGCTCGGTGAGGCGGGGGATATGTTCCGCCGCGATCCCGTCGCCTTTGTCCGCGACGCTCAGGCGGACCATGTTGCCCGCATCCTTCCACAGCTTCACCGTCACCGCCGAGTCGGTGCGACCGTATTTGATCGCGTTGCCGATCAGATTGTGGAGAACCTGGCTCAGCTGCACGCGGTCTCCTGCGACGGGCGGGACATGCTCGGCCAGATCCAGCACGACGTCCCCTTTGGTAATCTCGGCCCGGACCTCGCCGATCAGGCCGGCGAGATCGACGGCACGATCGGGAAGGCGGTACTTTTCGGCCTCGATGCGGCTCAGCGAGATGAGGTCCTCGACCAGCCGCTGCATCCGGCGCGCCTCATCGTCCATGATCTTGAGGAACCGGCCGCGCACCGCGGCGTCCTCGCCAGCTTCGTCGCGCAACGTCTCGATATAGCCGAGGATCGATGCCAGCGGGGTGCGCAGTTCGTGACTGGCATTGGCGACGAAATCGACACGCATCCGCTCGGCCGCATAGTTGCCCGTCTGGTCGATCAGATGCACGATGCGCTGGCCCGCCGCGCCGGACGCGACGCGCATCTGCCAGCGCTGGTCCAGCGTGCCGAGCCCGACCAGGTCGATCGGCTCCGTCTTGCCTGGCACCAGCGGCCCGACGAGCCGTTCGGCGGCGGCGGGATGACGGATGGCGAGGCGGACGTTCTGCCCGACGATATGCCCGCCGAGCAGCGCCCTGGCCGGGGCGTTCGCATGCGTCACCCGGCCTTCCGTTACGATCAGGATGGGCTCGACGATCGCTTCCAGCACGTCCTCAAGCCCCGGCGGTGGTGCTTCGGCGACGGAAAGGGGCGGCACTGGTTCGCCTGCGACCTCGCTCGTCCCGGCGGCGGCGAGAACCGCCGCGATCCCGCCGATCAGCGTCACCAGCGTCGGCTGTATGTCCTGTCCCAGCAGGAAAACGGCGATCGCCGCCACGGCGACGATGCCGATCGCGAATGCTGTGCGGATGCCGAACCCCTGAACCATTATGGGACGCCTTAGCGCAAACGTGGTTAACCCGGATAGGCCCGCTTGCGTGGGCCGTACGATTGTGAAAGGGCTGGCTTCATGAGCGACGACAAGGTCCAGAACGAAGCCGATGCAGGTACGACGCGCCGCCGCGCGCTGATGCTTGGCGCAGTGGGCGCGTCGGCGATCATCTCGATCCGCCCGGCTCTTGCCCAGACCAGTGCCTCCGTCATGGCGTGCGAGATACCGATCCCCGATCCGGCGCGCGCCGGCTCCGCGATCGCTGCCGACGGATCCGTGGTCCCTTCGGGCACGCCGGGATCGTTCGCCGCCAATGGCCGCGTGTTCAAGGCCGCCGACGTGAAGCGTGCCATGTCCGGCGGTCAGTTGCCGGGCACCGATTACGATACCAGCCGCGCCTATATGCGTTACATCCGCAAGCTGCAGTCGGGCACCAGCGGCTTTACCTGCTTCGCCTCGCTACAGATGCCGCGCGGCTGAGGCCTTGGCCGAACGCCTGTTCCGCAGCGTCCGCGCCGAGACGTTGCGGATCGCCTTTCTCGACGATTTCACCCTTGTCTATCATCGCGCGTCCGGCATCACGCATCTGCTGAACGCCCCGGCACCGGAGATATTGGCGGCATTGGGCGAGGCGGGCATGACGCTCGACGCGCTGGCGGGCGCGCTCGCCGTGGAATTTGACTTGCCCGATCTGGATGTCGAGGCGCTGTCCGCAAGGCTGGACGAACTGGCATCCGCCGGACTGGTGCTCGCGGAATGAGGCACGCTTTCTCGGTCAGGATCGGGCCGGTCGGTTTTCGCGTCGGATCGGACTGGCGAGCGCCGATCGACCAGCTTGCGGACCTCTATCGCGATTATCCGCCGCCCGATGACGGCGTTGCCGATTTCAACGTTCGATTGTTCGCGGCGCGGCCGTGGCGGCGATTCATCCGCCCGGCGGTGACGATCGGTGGAGATTTCATGCTGCCGGATGCCGCGCCGCTCCCCTTGGCGCAGGGTTTGCTCGCGGCCGAAATGGGCATGAACCTGCAAATGGCGCTGGGCCAGCGGCGCTATCTGTTGCTGCATGCGTCGGCGGTCGAACGGGACGGGCGCGCACTCTTGATGACGGGCGTGTCGGGGGCGGGGAAATCGACGCTTGCCGCCTTGTTGTCCTTGCGTGGTTGGCGGTTGATGGGGGACGAATTCGCATTGCTCGATCCGGCGACAGGCATGGTTCACGCCTTTCCGCGGCTCGTCAGCCTCAAGAACAAGGCGATAGGCGTGGTCGAACGCGCCGCGGCGGGCCACCGCTTCGGGCCACTGATGGCCGGCACCCCGAAGGGCGACATCCGGCATCTCGTGCCGGATCCAGCTGCGATCGCCGCGATGTCAGTCCCGGCCCGGCCGGCGCTGATCCTGTTCCCGAGCTACGGATACGCGCCGGCAACGCGCCAGATACCGCAGATCGAGTCGTTCGTTCGGTTGACCCAGGCCTCGACCAACTATGTGGCAATGGGGGAGCGGGGGTTCTCCGCCCTGACCGATCTGGTCAAGCGCGTCCCGTCGCTGGCGATCGATTATCCCGACACCGACACCGCAGTGGCTTTGGTCGAGGATGCCTGGGCAAACGCCGGGGCCGCGGGGTGCGCGGCATGAGTGACGGCTGGCTGCTCGCTCGTGCACTTCGTTCGCCCGGCCAGACCCTGGAACTGGACGCCGGCGCCTGGACTGACCTGCTCGCGATCGCACGAGCCGAGCAGATGATCGGAACGTTGGCGCACCGGTTGAACGCGCTCGAACTGCCAGGTTCGGTGCAGCGTATCCTGACCGACGCGCGCGCCTCCGCCGAGCAGGGGCGCGTGGCTGCTCTTTGGGAGGCGGAAGTCGCCCGCCGGGTGCTGGCTCCGCTGGGCGTACCGGTCGTTCTTTTGAAGGGAACCGCATTCGTCGCCGCCGGTCTCAAGGCAGGGCAGGGCCGGTCGATCGGCGATCTCGATATCCTCGTGCCACGCGCAGCCATCGATGCGGTCGAAAAGGCGTTGCTTCGCAACGGGTGGGAATGGGTCAAGCCGGATCCGTATGACGATGCGTATTACCGGCGATGGATGCATGAACTGCCGCCGCTGATCCACCGCGACCGGGATCGGATGATCGACGTCCATCACACAATACTGCCGCTGACCGCGCGCATCACCCCGGACGCGGACGCTCTGCTGGACGATAGCGTGGAGATCGCGCCGGGCGTCCGGACGCTCTCACCGAACGACATGCTGGTGCATGCGGCGGCGCATCTGTTTGCCGACGGTGATCTCGCCGGCGGTATGCGGAACCTGTGGGATGTGCATTGCCTTATCGAAGAATATGGCAGCGATGGTCTCATGGTACGTGCGCAGCAGCATGGCCTCGGTCGCGAAATGAAGCGCGCACTGCGACTGGCGAGCGCCCTTTACGGAGATGCCGAAGGAGTATCGCCGGTCGATTGGCTATATCTACGGCGTATGACCGCTCGAGATGGCTGGGGCCGGCCCCGGCGCATGCTCGTCCGACAGGCATTCTACATCCGCTCGCATTGGATACGCATGCCGCCGACGATGCTGGCCCGGCATCTCTGGACGAAGTGGCGCAAGGGCGCGGCAGATCGTGGCAGCGCCTGAAGTATTTCATTTCACTAAGCTGACTAACGGGTTCAGCACGTCGTAACTGCTCCCCGCCTAAAACCGGCCTACGAACAATAGTAGGAAGGGTCGTGTCATGGCCAATAGACGATGGACTGAGGAAGACGTTGCGGATCTGCGCGAGCAGGTTGCCGCGGGACGCACCGTCCGCGAAATCGCGCACGGCATGATGCGGTCGCAGGAGGCGACGCGCGCCCGCATGCAGATGCTGGGGCTGACCAAGCCCCGCGAGTTCAAAGCCCCTGCGAAAATTTTGGCACAGCAGGAACTTACGGAACAATAATCTTACCGTAATGTTTCTGCTCCGTTACAAACAGAGGGAGAGTTCACATGTCGGATTATCGTAGCACGGACCGCGATACCGTCGTCGTCAAGCGCCGCAGCGGCGGAACCGTGATCGCCGTCATCGTCGTGGCCGCGCTGGTCATCGTTGGCTTGCTGTTCGCGACGGGGTTCTGGAGCGCCGACGTGAAGGAAGGGGCATTGCCGGACGTGTCGGTCAAGGGCGGTGAAATGCCGAAGGTCGATGTCGATTCCAAGGAAGTCGTCGTTGGCACGAGCAAGGCAAAGGTCGAAGTGCCGAAGGTCGAGACCGAAACCAAGACGATCGACGTACCGGTCGTGGGCGTCAAGGACGACAACAAGTAAGCCTGTCGTCCAGCGAACGTTTTTGCCGCTTATCTGGCGTGTAAGCTGTACCGCGTATTTGGTGTGTATAAATGTGGGGCGTCCGGTAATTCGGACGCCTCATTTTTTGCGCGGTCGTTCTGGCGGCTTACCAAGCATACCTCAGTCCTGTCGACGACCGCCAAGTCGCTCCAACGCTGGTATCAGTTCGGCATATCCGTCGATGACCGCATCCGCCCCGAGTTCTTCGACGGGCTGCATCATGAAGCCGAAGCTTACCGCAACGGCCGGGATCTCAGCGTTCTTTGCGGCCATGATGTCGTAAATGGAATCTCCGATAAACGCAGCGCGCGTGCCGCTGCCGTCTGCGCTGCATCGGCGAATCATTTCGTCGATCGGCGCGCGATGTGGTTTCGACAATCCCGGCCCCATCGTGTCGCCGCCGATCAGCGTCGCGAACCGGTCCCGGAGGCCCAACTCGCCGAGAAGTTTCTCGGCAAAGCTCTCGAACTTGTTGGTGACGATCGCTGCCTTCACGCCCATCATGTCAAACCGGTCGAGCACCTCCATCGCGCCGGGATAGGGGTGCGAGTGAATGGAAATGTGCGCCTCGTAATATCCCAGCATACGTTTGTAGAGCGCGCGGAATTCATCCGGTTCGCAGCCGCCGGTCGCCTCCAGCCCAAGCGTCAGCATATGCTTGGCCCCGCCGCCAATCATCGGCTTGACCTGCTCCACCGTCAGGATGGGGCGACCGGCGAACGCTAGCGTTTCGTTGACCGCCGCGGTCAGGTCCCCGCTCGTGTCGATGAAGGTTCCGTCCAGATCGAAGCCGACGATATCGAATGAAAAGTGTGTCATGATCGGCATGCCTGACAGCATCGCTATGGAATTAGCAATATCGTCGTGGCAGGGCGCTGCGATGACTCAGCCAATCGCCGCCATCGTGCTTGCCGCCGGCAAAGGCACGCGCATGAAGTCCGATCTGCACAAAGTGCTGCATCCCATAGCCGGGCGGCCGATGCTCCTGCATCTTACGCAGGCGGTCGCCGATCTTGGGGCGCAGCGCACGATCGTCGTGACGGGCGCCGGACGCGAGCAGGTGGAGGCAGCGGTGGCGCCGCTTGGAATCGCGACCGCGGTACAGTCGGAGCAACTCGGCACGGCGCATGCGGTGGCGCAGGCGGAAAGCGCGCTGTCCGGTTTCGACGGTGACGTCTTGATCCTTTACGGCGATGTCCCGCTAGTGACGTCAAGAACGATGCGTCGGATGCTGGATATGCTGCAGTCCGAAGATGCGCCGACGGCTGTCGTGCTTGGCTTCCGCCCGGACGTGCCCGGTGCATATGGCCGGATCATAGCCGGGCCGGACGGACGGATCATCAAGATGGTGGAGGCGAAGGACGCGACGCCCGAGGAACTGTCGGAAACGCTGTGCAATTCCGGACTGATGGCCGTGCGTTCCGCCGATCTGTTCCGATTGCTGTCGCGCGTCGGCAACGACAATGCGGCCGGCGAATATTACCTTCCCGACGTCGTGATGCTCGCGCAGGCCGAGGGCGGTTTCGCCGTGGTCACGGAAACGGACGCGGACGAAGTCGCAGGCGTAAACAGCCGCGCCGAGCTGGCGGCGGTCGACGCGTCGTGGCAGGTGCGTCGGAGAGCCGAGGCAATGGCCGGGGGCGCCACGCTGATTGCGCCGGATACCGTCTGGTTCGCGCATGACACCGTGATCGGCCGCGACGTACTGATCGAACCAAACGTGTTTTTCGGTCCCGGCGTGGCCATCGCGGATGGCGCGACGATCCGGGCATTCTGCCATATCGAGGGCGCGACCGTCGGCGCGAAGGCTGAGGTTGGCCCCTATGCGCGACTGCGGCCAGGTGCCGTGATGGGCGATAAGTCGAAGGTCGGCAATTTCGTCGAGATGAAGAAGGCGGTTCTGGGTGAAGGCGCAAAAGCCAACCATCTGTCGTATCTCGGAGACGCGGAGGTCGGCGCGGGCGCGAACATCGGCGCGGGTACGATCACATGCAACTATGACGGCTTCTTCAAGGCAAAGACCGTCATTGGCGAGGGTGCTTTTATCGGGTCGAACAGCGCGCTGGTCGCTCCGGTATCGATCGGCGCAGGAGCGATCGTCGCCGCCGGATCGGTCGTGACGGCGGACGTCGAAGCCGATGCGCTGTGTCTCGTTCGACCGGTACAGGTATCGAAGCCGGGTTGGGCAAAGCGTTTTCGTAATGCGATGCTTGTCAAGAAAGTTGCCAAGAACTGAAGGCCCGCGGGCACGGAGACGAAGCAAATGTGTGGAATCGTTGGCATCCTGAGCATGGAAGACGTGGCCGATCGTTTGCTCGACGGACTTAAGCGCCTTGAGTATCGCGGCTATGATTCCGCCGGAATCGCGACGGATCACGGCGGGCAGATCGAACGGCGGCGCGCGTCGGGGAAGCTGATCAACCTCGCCAGGGAATTGGCCGCGCATCCTTTGCCCGGCCGCACCGGTATCGCGCATACGCGATGGGCGACGCATGGCGGGCCGACCACGAACAACGCGCATCCGCATGCGACCGGCGAAGTCGCGGTCGTGCACAACGGCATCATCGAAAATTTCAAACCGCTGCGCGACGAGTTGATCGCACGGGGCCGGACGTTTACGAGCGAGACCGATACCGAAGTCGTCGCCCACCTGATCAGCGAGAAGGTGGAGGCCGGAATGGCGCCGCAGGATGCGGTGCGTGACGTGTTGCCCCGGCTGCACGGCGCATTCGCCCTGGCGATTCTGTTCCGTCAGCATCCCGATCTGCTGATCGGCGCGCGACTGGGTTCGCCGCTCGTCGTCGGGCATGGCGAAGGTGAGATGTATCTGGGGTCCGATGCGCTGGCGCTTGCCCCGCTGACGCAGCGGATCGCGTATCTGGACGAGGGAGACTGGGTCGTCCTGACGCGGGAAGGCGCGGAAATCTACGATCGCGATAATCAGCCGGTCGAACGCGCGATCACGATATCAGGCGTGACCGGCGATCTGGTGTCGAAGGGGAACCATCGGCACTATATGTTGAAGGAGATATACGAGCAGCCGATCGTCGTCGCGCAGACGCTGCGTTCATACCTGCAGCGGATGGAAGAGCGCGTCACGCTGCCTATCCCCGAATTCGATCTGTCGAAGATAAAGCGTGTCACGATCGTGGCATGCGGCACCAGCTTCTACGCCGGCATGGTCGCGAAATACTGGTTCGAGCAATTCGCGCGCGTGCCGGTCGACCTGGATGTTGCATCCGAGTTTCGGTACCGCGAGCCGGTGATGGAGGAGGGAGGGCTCGCTCTGTTCATCAGCCAGTCGGGCGAGACGGCGGACACACTGGCGGCACTGCGACATGCAAAGTCCGAGGGTCAAACGATCGCGGTAGTCGTCAACGTCCCCACCAGCAGCATGGCGCGCGAGGCAGATATCCTGCTGCCGACGCATGCCGGTCCGGAAATCGGCGTGGCATCGACCAAGGCGTTTACATGCCAGCTGGCGGTCCTGGCCGCGCTTGCCGCGAACCTCGCGCGCGCGAAAGGCAAGCTGGATGCATCCGCCGAGAAAGCGATCGTCAAGCATCTGGCGGAGGCGCCAGCGGCGCTGAACGGCGCGCTCGCTTATGACGAGGCGATCGAGGCGATGGCGCACAACATCGCAGGCGCCCGCGACGTGCTGTACCTCGGCCGCGGCACCGATTACCCGCTGGCGCTGGAAGGCGCGTTGAAACTGAAGGAAATCAGCTACATCCATGCCGAAGGTTATGCTGCGGGCGAGATGAAGCATGGCCCGATCGCGCTGATCGACGAGAACGTGCCCGTCATCGTCATCGCTCCATCAGGGCCGCTGTTCGAGAAGACGGTCAGCAACATGCAGGAAGTGCAGGCACGTGGTGGCCGCGTCGTCCTGATCAGCGATTATGACGGTATTCAGGCGGCCGGCGAAGGCTGCATGGCGACGATCACGATGCCGAAGGTCCACCCGCTGATCGCACCTTTGGTTTATGCGGTGCCCGTGCAGTTGCTGGCGTACCACGTTGCCGTGATTAAGGGCACCGACGTCGATCAGCCCCGCAATCTGGCGAAATCCGTCACCGTCGAGTGACGGATCGCCGGGCTCAGGTGCGGACCGTTCGGTTGACGATCGTATCGCGGCGGCGAAAACGATAGTAGTGGCGTGAGTTCCACCGCGCGGTCAGAACGATGAGCAGCGGCGGCACGATGGTGATCGCGATATCGATCAGTGCCTCGCCCCATAGCAGCGGCCATCCGGGCACGATGTTGCGGATCAGGTCGAACGCCTCATTGATCAGTTCGAGCGCGAGAACGATACCGAGGGGAAGCCACGACCCGAGCGGACGGCGCAATACCCACGTGATGCCGAACGTCAGCACCAGCCCGAGGATGAGATGAAAGTCGTGATGCGACAGCCCGGAATGTGCCGACAGCCACACCTTGAAGTTTTCCCAATCGAGGATGACAAAGAACATCCGGTGCCCATGCTGGTTTCGCGTGCAGGCGTCCAGCGTTGGATACGCGGGCGTCGGCCGGGCCGACGCAATTCCGCCGCGGCTTGCCGAATCCCCGGATCGCAGGGTAAAGGCAGCCGCTGACAGGCCGGTATTGCCACGGATCTGCGCGGGTTGAGTAGTTTGGGCTTTAGCCCTGTATTGAGGGGCTTTCTTGCTAATAACAAGCGATCTTGGAGGGTCCAGCCGGGCAAGTCATGCCTTGGGACGCGCGTTGCGGTCGTTGCTGGCGGTTGCTTTGACGGCCTATTTCGTCCCGCTTCTGGCGCCGCTCGTAACATTCGGTACGCTTGCCCAGACCCTGCCCGGTACAATTAATACGCAGATCGCCTCGTTAATTTCCGCAGTGACGGCGCTGTTCCTGTACCGGCGTGTTACGATCTATCCGGGTACGCGTGCGTTCGGTTTCATCCTGCCGGCCTTTTCGACGACGTTCGGATTGGCCGCTGCGATCCTGCTTTTCTCTCGCGAAGATTATAGCGGCGCCATGTTGCTGACAGGCTATATCGCGTCGGTAGGAGTGACGTTTCTGCTCGGATATTTCGGGCAGCGTGCGGCACCGCGAAGAATGTATTACGTTCCCGCTGGCAATATCGGCATCGTCACCGACGCGTCGGAAATCGAGTGGGTCAGGCTGGACTCGCCGACCGTGCCGAGCGATCCAAACGTATCGATCGTCGCCGATTTGCGCACCACGCATTCGCCGGAATGGGAGCGGATGCTGGCACAGGCCGCGATCGCCGGCATTCCGGTCTATCATACCAAGCAGTTGCGCGAATCCCTGACCGGGCGAGTGCAGATCGAGCATCTTTCGGAAAACAGTTTCGGTTCGCTTCTACCGGCGCTCGGGTATCGCGGGATCAAACGCACCATCGATATCGGGGCGAGCATCGTCTTGTTGCCAATCCTGATTCTCCCGCTGCTCGGCGTAGCGCTAATGGTCAGGCTGAGCTCGCCCGGCCCAATACTATTTCGTCAGCGGCGCATGGGATATCGGGGCATCCCGTTCGACGTGCTGAAGTTCCGCACGATGGTTCAGCACGATCACGGAAACGACGACAATGCCGTCCGCCAATCCGCAATCACGCAGGACAGCGACGACCGGATCACCCGCATCGGCCGGTTCCTTCGGCGGACGCGGATCGACGAGCTCCCTCAGATCATCAACATCCTGCGCGGCGAGATGAGCTGGATCGGACCGCGGCCCGAGGCGGTACCGCTCAGCGCATGGTATGAAAGCGAACTGCCGTTCTACGCCTATCGCCACATCGTTCGGCCGGGGATCACCGGCTGGGCGCAAGTCAATCAGGGGCATGTGGCTGGCCTGGACGACGTGTTGGTGAAGCTTCACTACGATTTCTATTACATCAAGTTCTTCTCATCCTGGCTCGACCTGCTAATCGCCCTCAGGACAGTCGGTATTGTGCTGACCGGATTCGGTGCCAAATAGGTCAGGCGAGCAGGTGAAGGCTGACCAGCCCGCCTACTCCGATCAGGATCAAGAGTATCAAAGGCCATCGACGGCGACGATATCGACGGGGCAGGGCGTGAGGATGTCGCCGGTCGTACCGCTTCAGGCGAGACTGCACGACGCGCTGACGGGCGAAGTGCAGGCGTTCCGCTTCTGCCAGAACCGCGTCATGGGCATCGCGGGACGCGCTGACCGACAGGCAGCGATAGGCTTGCTGCACGTCCTGCAAGCGCCACGGTAAATCACCGTCATCACCGACGATATCGGGATGATGCAGCTTGGTAAGGCGGACGAACGCCGCGCGAATATCGACCTGTGTCGCATCGGGGCGGACCCCGAGAATCTGGTAGTAATTGCGTTGCGTCATTGGGCGCGTCGCCGTTGAGCGAGCGCGCGCATGGCAGCGATTCGCGTCGCGGCTGGCTCGTGCTTGGCGAACAGTCGCAGGCCGAGATCGGTGCCCCCACGCGCTTGAGGGCTGCGGCACCAACTACCGGATCGTACCCCGAATCGATCATCAGATTGCCGGCGAGAAGATCTGCTGTGCTTTCGATCTGTCGCACAGCTTTGCGACTTTCCACCGCGCCGCTACGCATCGCCGCGGCATGCCCAAGTATATTGTGCGCCATTTCGTGCGCGATGAAGAAGGCGAGTTCGTGGTCGTTGCGGAGCAAGGCGAGAATGCCGGTGGTCAGGAAAACATGACGACCATCCGCAAAGGCGTTTCGCTGTCCCGATCGGGCCAGATGGACCCTGGAGAGGCAAGCGGGAACGGGTGCGATCGTCAGGGTACGGGCGGCACCTTCTCGCAAGACGGTGATCATCCGCGCTTTTTCCAGCAGGTCGGTGACGGTGTCGTTACGGCGATGTGCGCGACCGGCGTCAAAGGGCTGCGATAGACCGGGCTCCGATGGGATCGGCACTCCGTTTACGTCCAGTAGTATGTCGCCGGGATGTATTCCAGCTTCGGCGGCGGGGCCGCCTAAAACGATAGCAATCACGCCCGGACCGCGATCCAGCGGCAATGCCGCTATTATCTCGGCCCGATCTTTCTGCTCGAACTGGGAGAGATGCTGGAGAACCAGACCGATGTTCGGTTCTAGCATAAGGCAGCGTTTCGCTCCGACCGTCGTCAGACGGTAGCTGATACGAGCTACGCGCGCGTCCTCAGCGCGGCCTTCCAGATACGGATCAGGGAGTGATGTTGCGGACGACGAATGCGCCGGGCGGTCTTTTGCGCCATCAGCGATGAGATTCGGGGCCGCCACCAATGCCGTTGGGATTATGGCTGACGTGATCGTCAAGCTGGACAGCAACAAGAAGGAAACCTGAAAGCGCATATACCCTGCTACTCGCCAGAAGCGCGCAGGCAATAAAAAAGGCCGCCCAAATGCTCGGACGACCTCTTCTATCTAACCTTTAACTCAGCTTACGGGCTGACGGGGTTCGGCGGCGTCGGGCCGGTTGCCTTCGTGTCGTCCTTGTCGACCGCGACATAAATGCCGAGACCGATAGCAGCCACAGCGGCAAGTGCGATAATCAGCGACGAACCTTCAACAGCCGAGTTATCGCCGCTGACCTTCTCAGCAGCAGGCTGCGTGAGCGGTGTAGCGACCGGTGCGGCCGATGCTAGGGTAGGGGCTGCCAGCAGCGATGCTGCCGTCATTGCCGTGTAGAGACCTTTAAACTTCACTTTGCTTCTCCCTTTCAGAGCCCTTCAGCTCCAGAATCTCATTGTTGATGTAGCGTATCGAAGCTTAATCTGTCCACCCCAAAACGCTTACGTCCGTACTAAACTAGCGAGCGTAGGTTACCAAAGCCCAAACTCGCCCTCATCGCTTAGGTTCCGATTGGCGCGTGGGCAAATAGTATCATTCCGGTGTGTGACATCTGCGCCACAATTGACCAATTATCTCAGCGTTCGTGATAGGTCCGGTACCAGTCCACGAACCGAGGCACACCCTCCGCGATCGTCGTGCGGGGCTCGAAACCGAGGTCGCGCTGGATCGCGCTGATATCGGCGAAGGTATCGCGCACGTCGCCGGCTTGCATCGGCATCAGATTGCGTTCGGCGGGGCGGCCGCACGCCTTCTCGATCAGCGAGATCATCTCGCCGAGCTCTTCCGACCTGTTGTTTCCAATGTTGTAGAGCCGGTGCGGGCTGATGCTGCCCCCGGCCTTTGGCGTGCCGTCATCGGCGGGCGGATTGTCGAGACAGGCGACGATCCCGGCGACGATATCGTCGATATACGTGAAGTCGCGGCGCATCTGCCCCTCGCCGAACACGTTGATCGGACGGTTCTCGAAGATCGCCTTGGTGAATAGCCACATCGCCATGTCCGGACGGCCCCAGGGTCCGTAGACGGTGAAGAAGCGCAATCCGGTTTGCGGCAGGCGGTAGAGATGGGCGTAGGTCTCGCTCATCAATTCGTCGGCTTTCTTCGTGGCGGCATAGAGCGATAGCGGCTGATCGACCCGGTCCTCGACGCGGAAGGGCAGTGTGTCGTTGCCGCCATAGACCGAGGAGGATGAGGCATAGACCATATGCTCGACCTGCCGGTGCCGCGCGACCTCGAGCAGGTTGAGATGGCCGGCGAGATTGGAGCGCAGATAGGCACGCGGATTCTCGATCGAATAGCGTACCCCTGCCTGCGCGCCGAGATGCACGATCCGGTCGAATTGCTGGCCGTCCAGAACCGCGTCGAGTGCGGCGTCGTCTGCGAAGTCCACCTGCGCGAAACGGAACGCACCGCCCGCCTTGGCGAGTTCGGCAAGCCGGTCATGCTTGAGCCTGACATCGTAATAGTCGTTCAGACTGTCGATACCGAGGACCTGTTCGCCGCGCGCCAGCAGATGTCGCGAAACGTTGAAGCCGATGAAGCCGGCGGCGCCGGTAACGAGAACTCTCATGGGGACACTCCTGTGGTCGGCTGTTTCCTAGAGATAGACGGTGCGGGGCGGCAAGGGGGGATGGGGCGTGTCTTGTTCAGCGTGCACCCCATTCGCGCGACCACGCCTGGAACATCAGCACGCCCCACAGCGAGGCGGTGCGATCGTGCGTGCCGGCGAGGTGTTGCGCCCACGCGCCGCGGATCGCCGGAGCATCCAGCGCGGGTTGCTCGGCGAGGGCAGCCTCCGACAAGAGTCCTTCCGCCCAGTCGCGCAATGGACCGCGCAGCCACGCCCCGATCGGTATGGCGAAGCCAGCTTTCGGGCGCTCGATCAGCGCCTTGGGAACGTAGCGATAGAGGATTTGTCGCAGCGCCCACTTTCCTTGCCCGTCGCGCATTTTGAATTGCAACGGGGTGCGCCATGCCTGCTCTACGACGCGGTGGTCCAGCAACGGCACGCGCGTTTCCAGGCTGGCGGACATCGCCGCGCGATCGACCTTCGTCAGGATGTCGTTCGGCAGATAGGATTGCATATCCCAATGCATCATCTGCTCTTGCGCCGTGTTCCGCAGTGTGGCGGGCGGATCGATACCGGCTTGAAGCCGGCGCGTGGATGACAGTGGCAGACGGCCCGCCCATTCCTCGCTCGACGCGCGATAGATATCGGCCGTGGAGAGCGGGTTCTGCAGCATCCGGCCGAGCTTGTGGACTTTGTCCCCCAGCATCGAGATCTTCGGCACCAGCGGGACACCCGCGAGCTTGTCCCAAGTCGACGGCGACACGGAGGTCAGCGCCTTGCCGATCCCGCCCCGTACCGGCGCCGGAATACGCGCGATACCATCCCATGTGCCCCGCGAGACCAGGTAACGATTATACCCGCAAAAGAGTTCGTCCCCCGCGTCGCCCGACAGCGCGACCGTCACCGAACGGCGCGTCAGCCGGCTGAGCAATACCGTCGGAATCTGCGACGAATCGGCGAACGGTTCGTCATAGATGCGCGCCAGGTCCGGGATGACGGCGCGGACATCCTCCGCATCGACGTACATCTCGTGATGATCGGTGCCGAGATGCTCTGCGACTGCGCGCGCATGTGGCGCCTCGTCGAAACCGGTTTCAGCGAAGCCGATCGTGAACGTCTTTACCTCCGCATTCGTAACGTTGCGCATCAACGCGACGATCGCGGACGAATCGACCCCGCCCGACAGGAACGCGCCGACGGGCACGTCGGCGATCGCCTGTTGCCGAACCGCTTCCGTCAGGCGCTGCTCCAGTCCGGACAGTGCATCCGCTTCGGTCATGCCGGCATCCGCGCCCTTCGCAACTATGGCGTCGAGCGACCAATATCGCCGGCAGATCATTCCGCGCGGTTGCGGGCCATCGGCGGTCAGCGGCGCTGCGGGCGGCCCCTCCAGTGCGGACCGGTCAAACGTAGCGATCACGCCCGGTTCCAACTTGAAAATGCCATGCAGGATCGACCAGGGCGAAGGCACGTAATTAAAGCGGAGATACAGTGACAGCACGTCGGGATTGACCGGGTTGTCGAACCCGGGCGCCTGCCGAAGCGCCTTCAATTCAGATCCGAACATCAGCCCGGTTTTGCCCCAACCATAGAAAAGCGGCTTCTCGCCCATGCGATCGCGCGCAAGCGACAGAGTGCGATCCTGCCGGTCCCAAACTGCGATCGCAAACATCCCGACCGCCCGCTTCAGCGTCGCGTCCAGCCCCCAGCGAGCGATGCCATGTACCAAAGTCTCGGTATCGGAATGGCCATTCCAAGCGATCGGCCCGGTGGATTCCAATTCCGCGCGCAGGTCCAGATGATTATATATCTCGCCATTATAGACGATCACGTAGCGCCCCTCCGGCGATGTCATCGGCTGGGCGCCGGCTGGCGACAGGTCGATGATCGCCAGCCTCCGGTGCGCCAGCGCGATGCCCGCAGCTTCGTCCGACCAGGCGCCGCCGGCGTCGGGGCCCCGGTGCAGCAGGGCATCCGCCATCGGCTTCGCATCGACCGCCTGATCCGTCGTGCTCCAGAAACCGGCGATGCCGCACATACATATTACCTTGAAGCTGCTGTCGGCAGGCCATCCCTGACCCAACTAGCGATTTCGTATCTACTGTGCGAAAGCCGAATAAAGACTGAAAGTCCAGACACGCGGCCGCATGGCGGCGCATCCAGACTATCGGGCGGGGCCGTTTATAAGCTAACGGCTGCCGCTTCTCACGAGGAACTAGAATGCTAGGTTTAAAGGGCGTCGTTCGCGACATGTTGCCGCTCAGGCTGCAAGTGCCGGTCAAGTATCATTACGGACGCCTGCGCCATGAGTTGGAACCGGAAATGGCGCTGTTGCCGGCGTTGGTGGCTTCGGGAGATCGCGTCATAGACGTGGGCGGTAATCGCGGCACATACGCATATCGCTTCGACACGCTCGGTGCGCGCGTCGAAGTGTTCGAGCCCAATCCGGTCTGCTTACGCGTACTGCGCGATTGGGCCACGCACCGCAGTTCGGTCAATGTGCATGCGGTGGCTCTATCGGCCAGCAGTGGCACCGCCGAACTTGCCATTCCGATCGACGCCGCTGGTGTGGAGCACGACGCGTCGGCGTCGATCGAACACGGTGTCGGAGCCGACGTACGGCTCGAGACCGTTCCGATCGCTACGCTCGACAGTTTCGGTTTCCGCGACGCATCACTGATAAAGATCGATGTCGAGGGGCATGAACTGAGCGTTATCGAAGGCGCGCTCGAGACGATAGCCGCATCCGCCCCGGCCTTGCTGATCGAAATCGAACAACGGCATCTTACGCGGCCGATCGGAGAGTCGTTCGCGCGCATCACATCGCTCGGCTATGATGGTTTCTTTTTGCGATCGGGCAAGTTGGCGCCGCTGGCAGAATTCGATCCGCAACGCCATCAGGTCATTGCGGATTTTGAAAACAAAAGCCGACAGTATTTCAACAACTTCCTATTCCTTGCGGGCCGCCATATTTCAGCCGGTCGGTATCGGGATATTCTCGGTCGATGAAGCGTCTGAAGATCGCGGTTGTCACGCCGCGCTATGCGGTATCGGGGGTGCCCCTGGCGCAGTGGCGTTTCGCGGCGGCCCTTGCCGCTATCGGCCACGACGTCGATCTCATCATTGGGCGATGCGACCCGAACCTACACGTTCCCCCCTCGGCCGGAGTACGTCTGTCCGTACTGGGCAGCGGACAGACCCGTGGCATGTTCGCGTATCTTTTACGGTATTTTCGGCGCGATAAGCCCGACGTGGTGTTTTCGGCCGAGGACCATCTGAATACGATCGTGCTTGTTGCCGCGATCCTGACGGGCTCGAAAGCAAAGATCAGCGGTTCGTCGCGCGTCACGCCCTACGACACCTATTCGAACAAGGTATTCACGAAACGCTGGTTGCTCAAGATCATGGCGAGGATGGTCGCATGGCGGGCCGATGCGCTGACCTGCGTATCCCACGACATGGTCGACCAATACCGACACGTGTTCCCGGGTAGCAAACACGTCTGCGTCTATAACATCGTCGACCAGCCGTCCGCGCGCGCGAAAATAGGACTGCCCGTCGCGGATCCCTGGTTCAACGATAAGTCCCTGCCGCTGATCGTCGGCGCAGGCAGCCTGATGCCGTGGAAGGGCTTCGACGATCTGATCCGCGCGGTGCATATCCTGATCAAGGGAGGAAAGCCCGTGCGGCTGGTGATCCTGGGAGAAGGTGGCTCGCGGCCTGCGCTTGAGGCGTTGGTCCGCGAACTCGAGGTGGAGCAATATGTTCGCATGCCCGGACGGACGGACAATCCCCTGGCGCATTTCGCCCGCGCCGATGTCTTCGCCTTGTCATCGCATGTCGAGGGGCTTCCCAATGTCCTTGTCGAGGCGATGATGGCGGGATGCACGCCGGTATCGGTTGATTGTCCGACCGGTCCGCGCGAGGTTTTGCAGGAAGGGCGTTACGGATATTTGACCCGGATGAAAGATCCGGCTGATCTGGCGGCTGGAATCGCGCGGGCGCTGGATCACCCGATCGCGCCCGAAATTCTTGCCGAGGGTGTGCGCCCGTTCCATCAGGACGTCGTGATCCGACGGCACTTCGAACTGCTTGGGATCGCTGCCTGATCATGCGAGTCGGCCTGAATGCCACGTGTTTCAACACCCGGCCGTCGGGCGCCAACCAGCGTTTTCGGGCTATCTACGGAACGCTGATCCGGCAGCGTCCGGATATTGAGTTCGTTATATACGAGCCTGCCGATCAAAGCATCGCAGACTGGTTTTGCGGGGCGGCCAACGTCAGCGTCCGACGCACGCCGTTGCCGAGCGTCGGACGCCTGGCACGGGTTCGCGCCGGATTTGGCTATTGGCGGCAGCAATTGCGGGCCGACCGGCTTGACGTGTTCGAGGCGTTTCACCTGCCGCTCGTCGAGGCAGCGGAATGTCCGACGATCCTAACAATCCACGATCTGAGGCCGTTGTCCCCCGATGAGCCTTTTTTACGAAGCCGCATCGCTCGGTCTATCATGCACCGCGCGTTCGGGCGGGCCGACCGCATCATTGCCGTTTCGAACGCGGTGAAAGACGAAATCCTCGCGTTTCACCCATCTGCTATGGTGTCCACCGTCTATAATGGCGTCGACCCGGACGGCTTTGTTTCACCGGGTTCGGCTGCCGTCGACGAGGTGCGGACGCGGTACGGGGTACCGGATCGGTATGTGCTGGCTATCGGCCATCTAGAAGCGCGCAAGAACCTCGGTTTGCTTGTGGACGCAATCGGTGTTTTGCGAGACGCAGACACGCCACGGCCGTTGGTGATTGTCGGTAATGATGGCGGGCAGCAGCACGCAATCGAAGACCGGATCGCTGACTTGGGTCTGGGCGATTTCGTCACGATGATCCACGGTGCGGACGATACGACCGTGCGTGCGCTTTATGCCGGGTGTGACCTGCTGGCGTTTCCGTCGCGATACGAAGGATTCGGCATTCCGATCCTGGAGGCGATGGCGGCGGGCAAGCCCATGGTATTGGCCGACACGCCCGTTTTCCGTGAGTTGACGCAGGGCACAGGAGTGTACTTCCCGGTTGACGATGCGCAGGCGGCGGCGACGGCGATCGCGCATGTGTGGCGCGACGCCGGCGAGCGCGAGCGTCAGCGCCGGTTCGGCGATGCGCGCGTGCGTGATTTCGGTTTCGACGTGTTGGCGAGGCAGGTCGCCGCGATTTACGCCGAACTCGTCTGATCGATCCCGAGGATTAAAGCGAGCCGCCGGCGCGTAGCCTCGGGCGAGTGATCTCGCTCGTAAAGCGCCCGCATTGCAGGATCGTAGGCTGGTGGGGCAGGGGCCTTCACTGCCGCCACGAAATTGTCGGCCGTGTTGCAGAGACTGTTCGACGCGACGACATCGGCGGCATATCCCGAAAAAGCCTCCGCCGTTCCTGCGACATGCTTGCCGAACATCAGCGCTTCGGCGACTTTGGTTTTCATGCCAGATCCATCGAAGATCGGGGCAATGACGAGCCGGGCCTCGTTATACAGCGGAGCGAGGCGATCCACCGCACCCAAAACTTGCACATTCTTCACGCGCTCAAGTGTGTCGCGCATGTCGTCCATCCCTTGGCCAACAACCTGCGTGGGGGTATTGATTCGCGGTGCAACTTCACGGGCGAACCATTCGATGCCCGCCCGGTTCGCGTAGAATGAGCCCCCGACGAAAAGTAACGGAGCGATATCTCTATTCTGTATCGGGGCGGGGGGCACGTCCAGTTGGTCGGTCAGCGCCATCGGCAGGATGTGGTCCGCGCTGCGGCCGTATAGCCGTTTCAACCCGGCACTGTCGCGACTGCTAAGCGTAATGATCTCGCTGCTGTGACGCATGGAAAGGCGCTCTGCGACATAGTTCGCCATAAGTACCCCGGCCGCTCGCGCGCCGGGCGATCGGCGAAGCGCGCCGAGGAAGAAGCGGGCTTCCACGTTGTGACAGAAGGTTATGATACGCAGATTCGGCCGCCGCTGTCGCAACACTTGCGCCAACCGTCCAAGATTCGAACCGTCCAGCCAAACCGTTTTCGTCTTGTGTCTGTCAATCGCTTCGAGAGCATGTGCGATACCCGCCGGCGATACGCCATCGATGTATCCAGTGAGCCGACGGAAACCGCGAACATCACGTCCATCAAGGGGGAGATAGGTGACATCCTCCCCGAGCAAATCGCCCAAAACACCTTTGTGGAGATGGGTCAGCATGGCGCGACCACCCGAAACGTCTCCAAGCGAGGGGCTGATGAACAGCAGGGGCTTGGCAGAAGGGCGGCGCGAGATTGTCATGTCGGGACCGGTTGTCAGTCAAAACCGACACTGTAAAGAGCACATGGGCAATTTCTGTTCCATCTGATACGGAAACCCGGACAGGCCGCGGACGTAAGGCATGAAGGAACAATGATGATGCTTCAGGCGCAGAGCGGTGAATCTCAAGGAGCGATTTTGCTAACTCATCCGCTGCTAATCATCGGCGTGCCCTGTTATAATGAGGCAGGTTTTCTTGAGCGGACTTTGCAATCATTGGCGAGTCAAAGTTATTCGGATTTCGCAGTCCTGATCAGCGACAATGCATCGACCGACGGTACTGGAGATATAGCACGGGATTTTTGTAAGCGCGACAGTCGCTTTCACTACCACCGGCAGCCAATCAACATCGGATCAAGTCGAAACTTCAATTTCGTTGCCGATCATACTAATAGCAAGTATTTATTGTGGATGGGCGCGCACGATCTGATCGAGCGGAGTATGCTTGAACGTCACATAGCATTGCTCGAGTCGCGATCGGAAGTCAGCGTCTCGCAGTCGGCGCATGCCTGGATAGATACGGAAGACCGGTTAGTCGAGCGGATCGAGGACGGCGCGCTCGACGGCGGGGGTAGGGACGATGCCGAACGCTATCTCCGATCCATCGGACGAAACCTGAACAACATCGCCGCTAACAGCGTGATACGTCGGTCTATGCTGGGCAACTGCAGGTTCACCGACGTGGTCGGCACCGACCGTATCCTTTTGTCCCACCTGGCTTTTCGTGGCCCCTTCGCTACCTTTCCGGATATCCTCTACATGCGGCGGACATTCGCCGATCGCGTCGAGCGAAATCCTTATATGGAGCGACTGACGGGCCGGGCTGACGCAGCAGAGGACTGGACGGCGTTCGCGCGGGAATATGATATCGCATTTGCCGCGTTGCTTGGCGATCGCCCAGACGCCAAGCGACTGCGGCGACTTTTGCAATTGACGTTGCGGTATTATCTCCCGGTTCGACGGGGGTCGTTTCTTACGAAAATGCTTTGGACATTGCGCAGGATACGTCAGCGGATAGTGCGGACCTAAATGCGAGGCACTTCGACGCCAGCTCTCCGAGTGCGCCGCTGAAGTACCATCTGGTAGCCGTGGCTTCGCAGAGTGGGGGCGGCGACCGCCGCGCCGATAAGGGCGAGTATTCCCGAAACAACGAGAAATGCGATCTGGCCCAGCCGATTGGTAGCCAATGAAGAGAAAAGCCAGCCCGAAACTAATAGAACTAGGGCAGCACTTGCTAGCGGCGCCGCGACATCGCCGAGATACCAGCGCCATTTCTCACTTTTCAAAATACGTCGATGCATCAAATAGATGCCGATTACGACATAGCTGAAATTGAAAGTCACCCATGCGAACGCCGCGCTGATAGCGCCATAGCGAGGAACGGCCCACAGCAAGGATGGGACAATGACGACGACGGCAACCATGTTCATGCGCAGGGTCAGACCCGTCCAGCGGAAAGCAAGTTGTGCCTGATAAGGCATCCACATCAATATATTGCATAGATATCCAAGGGCCAGCAGCTTCAATAGCGGCGCGACCTCTTTCGAAAGGGCCGCGTCGCCGGTCCACGCGAGCAGCACGATTTCCGAAAAACCGATTAACACGAACGCGGCCGTTCCAGCCGTGACGGAAACCAATTGGGCTGCGCCGTGATAGAGGTCGATAAAGCCTGCCTCGTCGCCCGCCGCGTGTAGTCGCGATAACCTAGGCGAAACAGCCTGGAATACTGGGGCAACGATCGTTTCCAGCGCGATGGCGATCACTGTCGCGAGCATATAGTGTGCGAACTCGGTAAGGCCGAGCAATCGTGACAGGAGAATTTTGTCGATTTGCGTCAGCAACATCGCGAGCACCGAAATCCCGATCATGCCAGCGGCAAAGCGCCGGATGTCCCTCAACACCGCGATCGAAAACCTTCCTCCGCGTTCACCTCGCGGCAGCGCACGATATGTGGCGATACCCAGGGCCGTTAAGGACACGAGCGATATGATGCCCTGCCAAATGAAGAAAGCGTGCAGAGTTCTCGACAGCCCAGCAAGCACTGCGATCGCTCCGATCGCACGCAGTGTGGCCATCGTTGCAGCTATGACATTGTACAGGACCTGTTGCTGCAATCCGAGGATGGCACCGCGAAAAATACCTTCCACGAAACGTAACGCAGAAACGAACCCCATGATGATCAGCACCCTGGCAACCTCGCTCGCGGGTATGGATTGCGATCGGAACCAGGAGTGCGCAAGCCAATCAGATGACGCCCAAATGGCTAACATGGTGAAGATGGCGATGGAGACTGATGCGATCTCTATGCTGCGCAGCAGATCGCGCACATCTGTAACGTGTCGTTCGCCCCCGGTGAACCGCGCGATTTCGCGCATTACCGTTGGCGTCATTCCGAGGTCCAGAACGATCAGGATGCCTTGCAATGTTGCGAATAGTCCGATCAAGCCGTAAGCTTCAATCCCGAGATATTGGATGTAAATCGGGACGAACGCGATAGCCATGACCGCAATCCAGGCCTGGGCGCCGTAGGTCACCAATACGTCGCGCCAAATCTTCGATGGGCGTTGTGTCATTCGAGCTGGTTTAACTTTCAAACATGGCAATCGTGGGGTCGACGCAAAGCAGGGCTTCCGAGATTTAGGATCATCAATAAACTCGCTGGGCCTGTTGGGAGATATTTAGCGAACGGCAATGCTTCGCGCGGGAACGCCTGCCCATATCTCATGTGGGTCGATGCAGTGAGTGACAACAGCGCCGGCAGCGATAACCGCGCCATCTCCGATAGTTACTCCGTCGAGTATGGTCACGTTGCACCCTATCCAGACATCGCGACCGATCGTGACGCCGCCCTTGCTTGGCGCGAAACCCTGTTCGCGGATGGGGCGCGTGCGATCGGTGATTGCGTGGTTGGCGGGGACGATGCTGACACCTGCTGCTATCAATGTGTCATCGCCTATCGTGATGCCGTTCCCGCTATACAGCACGCAATGCGGGTTAATATTCACTCGGTCCCCGATAACGATATCGCCGGAACCTCCGACGCAGCGGATTACGACAAATTCGAAGATATTGCTGTTCGCTCCGATAACGATCCGGGTCCCTCTCACCGAAGGGAATATCCTCGCATCCTCGCTAACCCAGGCGGATTCATGAATCGAAAGAGAGTCACTCATGAATTGATCCATTCCGTGAAAGCCGTCTGAAAAGGGCGGGGCACGATTCCAAGCTCGCTAGTCATCCGGGCAATTTCGATATTCGGGAAACGCGTACCAGGATCATCGCTTGCAAACGTGACGGGAGTTCCGAGGGCACCTTCAATTAGTGTGGCGATTTGGGCGTTGGTCGTATTTACTCCGCTAGCAACGTTTATAAGACGACTTTTCGCGTGCGAGGGAAATCGGACGAGTGCGCCGATGACGTCGGACAATGCTACATAATCCTTCGCGGTTGCTGCGCCGGAGCGAATGATTGCACGCCCGTCGCGCTGTGCCTCAAGCAATACGGAGTCTAGAAAGTTGTCGCTGCCCGCGTTCGGCCCGAAAACGTTCGATAATCGCGCGACTCTCACGGTTTCTCGCGAATCCGTCAGGCAGGCCGCTTCACCGGTCAATTTCGACAGATTGTATAAATCCGAGGGATCGTTTGGATCGACCGATAAGCTTGCGTCCTCACGCCCGGAAGAAACTTTTTGATAGACGCGCGTCGAAGACAGATAAGTAAGCGAGCTGAAATCGCATCGTGACAGCAATTCGTTGACCAAGCTAACATGTGCAACGACGGTATCGTACGGTCGGGTTCGAAAGTCGGCCGTTAGCCCAGCGCATTGATATACATCGCCAGCAACCCGCGGCAGGGGATCGCCACGATTTACCTCCATAACGTTCCGTCCGTCGTCCCGCAATCTACGGACAAGCGCGCTTCCAACGAAGCCCGCCGCCCCGATCACGACGGTCGGAACGGCGCTCACGCGGCCCCCAGAAGAGCATAATGCCGGTCGGCATCTGAAACGACGGATGGTATCGCCGGCCAGTCGATGCCCAGTGCGGGTTCGTCCCAGCGCACACCGGTTGCGGCACCGGGAACGTACGCGGCACCCATCAGGTAATGAACCTCGCTGTCCGGCTCCAACGTCATGAAGCCATGCGCAACACCGGTCGGCAGGTGAAGAACAGTGTCGCTCATGGGGGATAGCTCGAACGCCAGCCATTGGCGGTAGGCGGGCGAATCCGGTCGCATATCTACGGCCACGTCCCAGATGCTGCCGCGAGGGCATGAGACGATTTTCGGCTCGCCATGAGGTTCACGCTGATAGTGCAGCCCGCGCAATGTGTGTTGCGCGGTGTTCCGAGAGAGGTTTGCCTGAACCACGGTGAAGGGAAGTCCGGCCGCCGCCATTTCATCAGCGCAAAACGTGCGCGCGAATGCTCCGCGCGCGTCAGTCTTCACGTCCAGCCGGATCAGGACGACGCCTGGAATTCGGGTGGGCTCAAACCGCACCGGTCGCAACCTGGATATTTGGCACAGCGATTACAAAATCGCCGCCCCAGCCCGCAACTTCGAGCAACTGGCGCATCACCTCGTTCTTGATATTCCAAGGCAGGATCAGCACGTGATCGGGCTGCGCCGCGATCAAAGTGTCGACGGTCCGGACGGGGATGTGACTTCCCGGCAGCAGGGTATTCTGCTTCGCCGGGTTCCGATCCACGGCGAAATCGATGTCGGCGGCGGTCACGCCGCAATAGTTCAGCAAAGTATTGCCTTTTGCTGCGGCGCCATACGCTACCACGCGCTTGCCGGCTTCCTTCGCCGATGCGAGGAATTCCAACAGGCCCGACCGCACGGCGCGGACGCGTTCGTCGAATCCCTCGTAACCGGCTGGCCGATCCAGTCCGGCCGCGATCTCTTCGTCCAGCACCGATTGCACATTGGGCGTGATCGCGTGGGAACTATCCGGACGGGCCATGAATACGCGCAACGAACCACCATGCGTCGGCTGCTTCGTCACGTCGAAGATACGCAAGCCCTGCCGTTCGGCAATGGTCTTCACCGCCAGTAGCGACAGATAGGTGAAATGCTCGTGATAGATCGTGTCGAACTGAACCTGTTCGATGAGGTTCAGGAGATGCGGGAATTCGACGGTAAAGACACCCTCGGGCTTCACGATCTCGCGCACGCCGGCGACAAAATCGTTGATATCGGGGACATGCGCCAACACGTTCTTGGCGGCCAGCAAGTCCGCTGCCCAACCTTCCGCTACCATGCGGCGCGCGGTGGCTTCTCCGAAAAATGCGACTTCCGTCGGCACTCCCTTTGCGACGGCAGTTGCCGCAACGTTCGCAGCAGGCTCGATGCCCATCACCGGCACGCCCATCGCTACGAAGTATTGCAGCATGTATCCGTCGTTGCTCGCGATCTCCACGACGCGTGAATCCGCGTCCAACTCGAACCTTGCGGCCATATCCTCAGCGTAGCGTTTGCAATGGGCCAGCCAGCTTTCCGAGAAGGAAGAGAAATAGGCATAGTCCTTATCGAAGATGTCCTCCGCCGGCACCACGTCATCGACCTGAACCAGCAGGCAGACGTCGCACACGCGGGCGTGGAGCGGATAGATTGGTTCCGGCGCATCACCGCGATCGATCGGGATATAGCTGTTGGCCAGCGGCTGCATGCCCAAATCGACGAGCGTCCGCGAAAGTGGAGCGCCGCAGCCTTGGCAAGCCGGGAGTGTATCGGTCGTCATGCTAAAGCCTCGTACTGATCAATCTGCGCATCACAAAGCGCACGGGCGTCGCCCCCGGCGGCGAAATCCGAATACCAATGTGCAGTCCACGCAACCCCTGCGACGTCATCCAGCCGAGGCTGCCAGCCCAGCGTGCGCATCGCCAAGCCCGGATCGAGCGACAGCAATTTCATTTCGGGCGGATGGTCTCCGCTGGATCGTTGCCAAGCGCGCTGCAACTGCATCTCTGCGGTGATCGTATCGGCAACGGCCGCGACCGTCATTGGATTACCCGGAACTGGCCCGAAGTTCAGCGCACGCGGTGCGTTCGCGTTTTCGGCCAACGCCTGCGCGTAAAGCAGATAGCCGCGGATCGGCTCGAGAACGTGCTGCCACGGCCGCGTCGCGTCGGGATAGCGAAGTTCCAGCGGGCGCTCCGCCTTCATTGCACGCCAGATATCGGGGATCAGCCGGTCCGCTGACCAGTCGCCACCGCCGATCACGTTGCCGGCCCGCGCCGTCCCGACCGCGACGCCCGCTTTGTCGAAATAGGAGGCGGCATAGCTTCGCGTCACCAGTTCTGCCGCGGCCTTGGATGCGGAATAGGGATCGTGACCGCCAAGAGGATCGTCTTCGACGAAATCACGGCCGCTGTCATTATTGGCATAAACCTTATCCGTCGTGACGACGACGACCGCCTTCAATTCCCGGCATTCGCGCAGCGCATCAAGCAGGGAGGCCGTGCCCATCGTGTTGCTGGCGATCGTACCCAGCGGATCGGCGTAGCTGCGGCGCACAAGCGCCTGTGCCGCGAGATGCAGGACGATCTCGGGACGCGCAGTCTGAACCGCTCGCGCGACGCTATCGCGATCCGTGATGTCGGCGATCGTCTCGCTGGATACCAGGTTCCTTCCGAGAAGCGGCCACAAGGCAGGATCTGTTTCCGGTCCAAGCGCATAGCCGTGAACGTCGGCGCCGAGCCGCTTGAGCCACAAGGCGGCCCAGGCGCCCTTGAACCCGGTATGGCCGGTCAACAATATTCGGCGGCCTTGCCAGAACGTGGGATCGATCGATCCGTCGGATGTCACCATGTCTTCCAGGGCGGGCTGCCGCCAGCCCACAACTCCTCAAGCTGGCTGCGGTCGCGCAACGTATCCATCGGCTGCCAGAAGCCGTCGTGGAGGAAGGCGGCGAGTTGCCCGTCCGCTGCCAGTCCGGTCAGCGGCTCGGCTTCGAACGGCATCGCATCGTTCGTTACGCGGTCCAGGACTCTCGGTTCGAGCACGAAAAAACCGCCATTAATGCGTCCGCCGTCACCGGCCGGCTTTTCCTCAAAACGCAGCACGCGGTCGTTTTCGATCACGGTTGCCCCGTAACGGCCCGGGGGCCGGACGGCGGTGACCGTCGCGTCGAGCTCATGCGCCTTATGAAAGCCGACCAGCTTGCCGATATCGACATCGGACACACCGTCGCCATACGTCATGCAGAAAGGCTCATCTTCCGGCAACAGGTGACGGATGCGCTTCAACCGGCCGCCAGTCATCGTTTCGGCGCCGGTATCGACCAGTGTCACCTTCCACTTCGGCACGTCGTCGCCACGCGCGTAGGTGATCGACCCATCTGCAAGGTCGACCGTCAGATCGGAGCGATGCAGCACGAAGTTGGCGAAATATTCCTTGATGAAATATCCCTTGTAGCCGAGGCAGACGATGAAGTCGTCGAACCCGTGCCGAGCATACATCATCATGATGTGCCACAGGATGGGATTGCCGCCGATCTCCACCATTGGCTTCGGCCGAAGATGAGTCTCCTCGGAAAGCCGCGAGCCGAGCCCGCCTGCAAGAAGCACCACTTTCACGCGCCGTCTCCCGATTCAGCCTGGCGTCAGCGAACGCGCTTGACGAAGCATGACGGCCAGTACGTAACGCGTTCGGTCACGGTGCTTTCATTGAACAGCCACTCGGGCTCCTCGATCGCGAACCGGCTATCTTCTGCGACAAAATCGCGAGCGGCTTGCTGCGGGTTGTTGGTGCCCCAATCGTCCTGACTGCGCGGCGCGCCGACAACTTGCTGCATGATACCGTCGGTAGAGACGATGTAACTGCCGACCGGAACCATGTCGGCATAGGCGCGCAGTTCATCCAGCACGTGTGCGTAAGTGTGATTGGAATCGAGGATGACGAGCGCACGTTCCTGTCCGTCCATCAGGCCCCTAACCTGCTCGACGATCTCGGGTGCCGTCGACGATCCTTCGACGAGGTCGATGCGCTTGAACATCGGATGCGCCTCGATCGCGGTACGGTTGTGCGCGCGGATTTCGATATCGATGCCGATGACTCGGCCATGTCCCATCGCCTCGAAAAGCGAAGCGTAATAAATAAGAGACCCGCCGTGAGCGACGCCGGTCTCGATTACCACGTCGGGCTTCAACGTCCAGATGACTTCTTGAAGACGGACCATATCCTCCGGCAACTGGATGATCGGGCGACCCATCCAGGTAAATGAATAGACATGCTTGGCGTCCCAGCCGACCCGCAACCACGCGTCTGACGCAGCCTTGAAGCCTTCTGCACTGGCCATCGGGAAGGTCTCATCCCGTCCCGTGTCGTCCGTCACGGTAACGGTTGCGGCCTTCTCATCAATGATCGTCTTCATTTTCGCCCTTGCTCGATCAAGCGCGGCCGGATCGGCATGCGCCGGGGCCGCTTAGCAGGGGGAGAGCAGGAAACTCAACCCGCTCATAAGCCTATCGGTCCAGAGCGCGGCGAAGTGCCCGACCGTACTTACGGCGGAATCCAAGCGACGCGTGATTAACCGATGGGAACCCGGTTTTGCGGTCGATCACATCATGATCGACCCGACGATCAGACGTTAAGCTGATATGGCATCCAGTAGTTCGCGTTGTCGGCGTAGTTCAGCCACACGAATTGGATGAGAACGCAATAAGCGATCACTCCGAGCAAAACGGAAGGCAACGCTTTGTCATCCTGCCCGAAAATGTAAGGCAGCCGACAGTAAACGAAAAACTGTAACGGGATGAAGTATAGTGACATTCGATCAACGCCCGAAGATGCAGCCGATGCTGCCAACGCGGCGACCAGAAGGACTGACGCAAACGCCGATACGGTCCAAAAACTCTTTTGGAAATCGGGGACTACGAATTTCTCGCGCAAAATCAGGAAGAGTATGCCGGGGACAATGGTCATGGCCACTCTTATCGCCGCCCCTTTGGGAATCGTAGGTGCTGTTGACGTAATTGGTGATCAGTTCGTCGGAAGCATCCCGCAGCAGGATTACGAACACGGCGATGAACGCGAGCGCGCCTATCGCGCCGTATACGATATTGCGGCGGAGTACCGGTACAAGCAGCAGCGGAAGGATCAAAATCGCGGTTTTATGGAAAAGAGCTGCGAACGCAGACAAGAACACCAATCTCAGGATTTTGGTTTCCGATGCATCGGCCACGGCAAGACAGATCAGCCCGATAGCGGCAGCTTGTCTCGTATAACCCATCGCCACGACAATGACCAAATACGGTACGGCAATAAGCATCGCGAGTGACGGATTAGGCTGTTTCCAAGCCAATCGACCCACCCCGACCATGAAAATGGTAGCGCAAACGGTATTAACGAAACCGATTCCGAGGCCGAATTGCACGCCGAGCCAGTTGACCATCGCATAGCCCGGGTCCGTCGTGCCCAATGCTTCCGGAAGCGCGAGGAAATAGATATCCTCGTACATGCGCTGATAGGCACCCCAGTCGCCGCCGACTTCGAGGCGTAGACCGATCATCAAGGTGGTGAGAACGCATGCTGCAATAAAAAATATCGGTTGCAGCGTCTGGTTGGATCGCCTTTCAGCCTGAACCGCACCTACGGCCCATAGCGCGAACAGCAGCCAGTAAGGTAACAAACACAGCTCCTGTCGAGATCGGCCGGCCCGACAAGCCGGATAGGCAGGCGACGATATAGCCCTCGTCACGGCGGGGTCCAGCGCATAAAGCGCGGGGCGGTGGTGGTCGCCGATGGAGCCGTATGCGCAAGACAATCGTTCTGTCGATCAACTCGAGTTGGAACCTCGTCAATTTTCGAAGCAATTTGATCGCCCGCCTCCTTAGCGAGGGGTTCGACATCGTTGCGATCTCTCCGAACGATGCACATGTCACGGCGCTCGCCGCACTTGGCGTGCGGCACGTTCCGATCGACGTGGATCCGAAGGGTGTGTCTCCCGTGGGCGATCTCACGCTAGCGCTTCAATACTGGCGGATACTCCGGCGCTTGCAACCGGTCGCGTTTCTCGGCTGGACGATCAAGCCGAACGTATACGGGTCGCTGGCGGCCCATGTGCTTGGCATTCCGGTGATCAACAACATATCCGGGCTCGGAACCGCATTCATCAAGGTCAACCTTTTGACGCGGATCGTGCGGCGATTGTATCGGACCGCTCTGTCGCGATCGACGACGGTGTTTTTCCAGAACCGCGAGGACCGCGATCTGTTCGTCGGCCAGCGTCTGGTGCCGGCTGCAATCACGAAGCTGCTGCCCGGTTCCGGGATCGACCTTGCGCAATTCAAACCCGCTGCGGTCAGCGCCAATCCCGAGCATCAGCCGTTGGTGTTCCTGATGGTCGCACGTTTGTTGCGCGACAAGGGTGTGATCGAATTCGTAGAGGCGGCAAGGATCGTCCGGACAACGCACCCGGATGTGGAGTTCCATCTGCTTGGGTTTCTGGACGTCGAGAATCGCACTGCGATCAGCCGGTCCGAAGTCGAGCGCTGGGAAGCGGAAGGCGTCGTGCGCTATCTTGGGGCCGCGTCGGACGTACGGCCGCATCTGGCCCGAGCGACAGCGGTGGTGCTGCCGTCGTACCGCGAGGGGATGCCGCGGTCGTTGCTGGAAGCGGCGGCAATGGCCCGGCCGTTGATCGCGACGGACGTGCCCGGTTGCACAGAGATTGCGCGCGCAGGGGAGAATGCGATCCTGTGCCGCGTGCGGGATGCGGAATCGCTGGCGGAGGCTATGTTGTCGATGGTTTCGCTGACGCATGCCGAACGGGAGGAGATGGGCGCGCGGGGGCGGGCGATCGCGGAGCGGGAATTCGACGTATCCGTGGTCGAGGCGCGCTATCTCGATGCGATCGCCCGGGCAGGCATTTCAATCACAGATTCAGATGTCTAGCGGTCGATTTGGCCGAGCGAGGACGAGCATAGGGGCGGGCGCCTGCGATCAATGCGACGCAGGCCGCGAACACGGCGGATAGTGCCGCCGTGCGTAGCGGATAGTCTACGAAACTGTGCAACAACATCGCCGTTACGGCGATTACCGCAGCCTGAGCGAACGGATCCCGGTCTTCCGCGGCCCAGATGGCACGCGCGCGACGCATTCCCCAGTACAGGAATGCAGCAATGAGAGCCAATCCGGGCAGCCCGGTCTCGAGCAGCAGTTCGAGCCAGTCACTATGCGCGTGGTTCATGAACGTGCCGGTCACAGACCCGAGCGGTTCCTGGGTATGATAAATAGATTGGAACGAGCCGAGACCAGATCCGATCGGGAAGTATTCGAGCGCAGCTTTGAAGGTCAATGCGAACGATGTCTGGCGGGATTGCTCGACATTGGCGGTCTGGTGACCGAACAGATTGTTGCCGAACGGACCCACCGCGATCAGCAGTATGGCCGCCGCCGATGCGACGATCGTTCCGATCAACAGAGTGCGGCGCAAGGCCGGTTTTTGCCGCCCGAACGTCAGCCAGGTCCCGAGCGCGACCGGAACGGAAAGACCGATGCCCGCGAGCGACGAGTTGATCAGCAATCCGACGAAGGTCACCGCATAAAGCGCACCGACAAGAAACCGGGCTGCGGAAGCATTGCGCGCCGACCCGCTGCGCCGGAGCAACGTCGCCTGGAGCGCGGCCAGGAATGGAATGCACACCAGCAGCAAGGTGGCATTGTGATTGCTGTTGGCAAAGAAGCCAACCGCCACGCCAAAATTCGTCACTTCATAGAAGTACGCGCTTTCTCCACCGATCACCTGCAACGCGCCGACGGTGACCGCGAGCAGCGTCACCGCGACGATCACGGTTGCGACCCAGCGAGCCCGAAAGGCACCGAGTGCGATGATGCAGAGGAATACGGCAAAGGCCGGCAACAGCCATAACAGGCTGTAGACGCTGTTGTGCGGCGCGAGCGACAGCGGCAGCCAGGGCAGGGGAACGCCGATAAGCGCATACCCTTCGGCAACCGGGCCGCGGCCGGGCAAGAGCGTCCACAGGGCCGGCGGAAGCGGTATGAGTTGCAGCAACGCGGCCCCGACGAGCAGGCCGAGCAGGATCACGGCACTGCGCAATTGTGGTGCCGGACCCGTCTGGAGCAACTGCCAGACTGCCCAGCCGATCAGCGGCAGTGCGATGATTTGCAAGACAAGATTGGCGACTAGCCCCGCCGCACTCGCTCCACCCAGCACGAGGCAGAGCAGAAGATAGGCGGGAACGAGCCCGTGGCGCACGGTCATGCGGTTCATCGCGTGGCTCCTGCGGCGCGCAGATCGAGATCGCGCAGCGTCAGCGTGATCGGTGCGGGAAACTCTCCGCCGCTTCCGGTCAGGGTCAATTGCTGCGCAGGACAGCCGGATGGAACGGTGAACGCGGCGGCAATGCGATTGGGCGTGCCGGTCGCGGTGGCGGCGACGTTGAGCAGTTCCGCCTTGCCGCCGGTCACGCACTTCAGTGTCCATGCGAGTGACGGACCGGTACCGGTCTTGCTACCCTCTACGGTGAAGGCGAGACGATACGCACCGGGCGCGAGCACGAGCAACTGGCTCGCCAGATCGCCATTCTCGCGACCGTAATAATTGATCGACAGCGCGCCATCGCGCATGTCCGCGGCACCCAAACTTCCCGCAATAAGCGTCCAGTTGAACGGTGCCGAAGCCGGAACTTCCTTAAACCCGGCATCGAAGATCGGCGCGGCGGCCTGTGCGGCGGGGACGCGATAGATCGTCTGCCACACCGATCGCGCGGTCGCGAAACGCTGCTCTTCGATAAGACGGTTGACGAGTGTAGGGCCCCAATTACCCTCATTGCCGGCGTCGCGGCGCGCAGCAGCACTGGCAAGGGCGAAGATGGTGGCGGGCGCCGTCGGGGACTTGGCAAGCGTGGTCAGCACGGCCCGCTCCAATGCGGGATCAGTCTGTAGCGTGCGGCGGACCGCGACGCTTGTTTCAGGATCGAGACTCATCTGGGCCAACGCCGTGGCGATGGCACCCTGCGCGGGGCCGACCAATCGCGATGCGACCGAGAATTGTGCTGCAGCATCGGCGTATCGACCGGTGCGAAGATACCGATCGAGCAGCAAGAGATGAACGAGGGACTCGCGCGGATCGAGCCGTTGTCCGGCCTCCAGCGTTTTGACCGCACGTTGCGGCTGCTCGTCGAGCAATTGCTGGTGGCCGAGGATGACGAATGCACGCGCATCCAGCGGAGCATCCTGTGCAGCGCGGCGGACAGCGGCGAGCGTTTCGGGCGGCAGGATTCCGCGCTGCCTGACCAAAGCCACCGTTGCCCGGGTCAATACGATATTGGGATCCTGCGGGGCCAGGGTCGCCAAAGCCGGGGTCGCGGGCGGAAGCAAGCGCACCATCGCCGATCGAACGCATGCCCAGGTAATCGCGATACCGATGACTGCAATGATCAGCGCGGTCACCAACCCACGCGCGCGCGACGGCACGTTACTCCTCATGCGACGTGTTCAACATGATCCGGCGCTTCTTGTCGTTGCTGTCCGCAACGTAACGATACTCGGTGTTCTTTTGGCCGTAGCCATAGCCGTAACCGTAGCCGTACGACGCCTGCGCCTGATAGCGGGTAAGGATCGCGCCTATGACGTGCGCACCGGCAGTGCGCAGGCGGTTTTGCGCCTCGACCACTGCGCGGGTGCGCGTGCGCCCAGATCCGACGACCATCAGCGTTGCCTGCACCATCGTCGACAGCAACGGCGAGTCGGCAAGGCCAAGGATCGGCGGGCCGTCGATCACAACATGATCGAACGTCGCGGCCGCGTCCGCCAACAGCGACGCGAAACGCGCGGAGGCGATAAGTTCCGGCGGGCTTGGAGGCACGGTGCCGGCGGGCATGATCCACAAACCCTCGACCTCGGTCCGCAACACATGCTCGCTGAGCGAACTGGCGTTGGTCAGGATGTGCGACAGACCGACCTCATCCTTCCCGGTGACGAATGCAGGGCGACGCATGTCGGCGTCGATCAGCAACACCGTTTTGCCCAAACGTGTGAAGCTTTGCGCCAGCGCCCAGGCGGAGGTCGACTTGCCCTCGGCGGGTCGCGTGCTGGTCATCAACAAGGTCTTCGGCGCGCCGCCTTCCGCGACGAACTGCAACGCAGTCGCGGTCGAGAGATATGCCTCTGTCACCGGGGACAGCGTATCTTTCAGTTCCTCGATCGGCTTGGCCTGTTTTGCGTTCGGGATGCCGCCGAGGAAGGGCAATTGCATCTTGTCGCGCACGTCGTCCGGCGTCTTGATCGTATCGTTAATGAATTCCAGCGCGATCGCGGCGAGAATACCTGCGACGAGGCCCAAGGCAGCGCCGATGATCAGGTTGAGATACAGGTTCGGCGAGAAGGCCCCGCCCGGAACCTGACCGCGATCGACCACGGATGCCACGGCGGTGCCGATGCCGCTGGCGACACCGATTTCCTTGTAGCGCTGCAGCAGCGCGTCGTAGAGCGAGCGGTTCGTGTCCACGTCGCGTTGCAGGATCGTATACTGGATGCGACGGCCGCGCTGGTCGAGCACGGACGAGCTGAGCCCTGCCACCTGCGCGCGCAGGCGATTTTCCTCGCCTTGCGCCGCCTGATATTCCTGACGCAGCGTCCCTACGCGATCGCTTTTGGCGGTGCGCGTTTCGCTGATCACCGAGGATTTCAGCGCATCAATGCGCGCACGCAGCGCAACCATGTCAGGATAATCGGGGCGGAAGGTCTGCAGCTTCTGCTGATATTCCGCGTCCAAGGCGGCGATTTGCCCACGCAGCGGTGCCGCGTTTTCGCTGCCTTCCGTCGTCGCGCCGCCAAGCACTGCTTCGCGATACCGCTGTTCGGCCGCGATCCGCTTCGCTTGCGTCGTGGCAAGCGCGCCGTTGAGCGCGACGAGCGTGCTGCCCGTCAGCGAGTTTGTATCGCCGCCGGTCTCAGTGCTGCCGGTGGTGATCAGGCCCTGCTTTTGGGCATAGGCCGTCAGTTCGCGTTCCGACTTTTCAAGATCGCGGCGGGTGTTGACGATCTGGCGCTGGAGGAAATCGCGTGCATAGGACGACGAGGCGTACCGCCGCTCCAGATTGGTCGAGACATAGGCATCGGTGATGCCGTTGACGACGCGAGCCGCAAGCTGCGGATCCCGTGCGACGAAGTTGATGTCCACCAACTGGCTTTGCGGGCGCAGTTTGACCTTCGTACCGTTCTGCACGGCGTTCGCGGCTACTTTGGTATTAGCCGTGCGGTCGCCACTCTTTCCGGCGATTGTCGGATCGCTGGCGAGATTGAGATCCTGTGCCACGCGCTCGGCCAGCGCGCGGCTGTTGAGCAGGCCCAATTGCGTGCCGATGAAGTTCGTGTCGCGCATCGCCGACGTCTGACGGCCGCCTTTGCTTCCTTCGCCGGAGATAACTTCCACTTCTGGCGGCGTAAGTTCGATCGTCGCGGTCGACCGGTATTTCAGCGGCGTCAGCAACGTGACCAGCACGGCGCCCGCGACGCCCACGCCGATCGCGGCGAGGATCAACCAGCGCCATTCGACGAGCACCCGCCAGATCAGCGCCAGCGACAATTCGCGGCCGCCCTTGGCCGAGCCGTAGCTGCCGTAACCGGCGCCTGCGCTCGGAAGGGCCAGATCGCGCGATTGTTCGCGGCCGACCGTCAGATTCGTCGGGGCCGTCGGCCCGATGCTTGCCATGTAAAGGAAGTCCTAGAGTCTAAATCAGAATTCGAAGGTCAGAAGGCGAGGAACAGCGTCGTCAGCGGCAGGGCCTGCAACACGTCGCGCTGCGCCTTCTTGATCGCCGATCCGTCCACGACGACGGTGTCGCCCGGATAGATTTGCGGATCCTCCTCGATCCCGCGCCGGATGCGGGTCAGGTCGAAGGCCGCGGCCATGCGCTTGCCGTCGATCGTCCGGAATATCGCCACGCGCTTAGGATTGGCCAGGTCGTCCGTACCGCGCGCCAACGCCACCGCCTGGATCAGGGTGAGGGAGCCGACGGCAGGGAAGATGCCCGGTTGACGCACCGATCCGTCCACCGTGACGACGCGGCTTGCCGATTCCTTCAGCGTGACCGTGACGTTCGGGTTACGCAGATATTTCTCGCCAAGCTTGCGTTCGATGACTCCCGCAAGCTGTCCGGTGCTCAGCCCGACCGCGTCCAGCCGGCCGACGAGCGGCATGGTGATGCGTCCGCTTTGATCGACGGCGTAATCGCGGCTGATGTCGGCGACCTGAAATACACTGACGGTGATCGTATCCAATGGAGCAAGCTTGTACAGATCGTCCGCGGCAGCAACTTTCGGCGCATCCGGCGTTCCGAAATTACTTACATTATACGGAATTGCCCCGCCACGGCTGCCGGCACAGGCGGCCAGCTGCAAAGCCAGACCAACCACAGTGATCGGGACAATCAATCTGCGCCACGTCATACCAAATAGCCCTGCAATCACGTCGCATCCTACCCGATGCGGGTCTAACTCTTACAATCAACGGTCTCGTGTCGCAACCCGTGCGCCTATCGGGCGGTCGTCATAAAGCGGAGATCGGTGCCTTCGATCACCGCCGCGGTAAGTATTCCAGTACGATATGCGCCGGTGTCGATACCGATCCGGTTCGCCCGCCGCTCGACCCCTTCGCTGATCGTGTGACCGTGAACGACCATGCACCCGTGGTCGTGCCCGTCGGACAGGAATGGCTGTCTGATCCAGCGTAGATCCTGCGGCTGCTGTTCCTCGATCTTGACGCCCGGCCGAATACCGGCGTGAACGAACAGATAGTCGCCGAAGCCGAACGTATCGCCCATATCCTGGAGAAAGCGGATATGAGCCGGCGGCATGGCGGCGCGCAATGCTTCGGCGACGCGATCCTCGTTCATCGCCTGTAGCGCGCTGGCTGATACGCCGTAGCTCTCGGCGCAGGCATCGCCGCCAAAGCCCAGCCAGTCATAAGCGAGGTGCGGCTCGGCATTTAGGACACGGAGCAGCACTTCCTCATGATTACCCATCAGGAACAAGGTCTTGGCGGGAAAAGATCCAAGCGAGAGAAGGCGTTCGATGACGCCGGCCGAATCCGGGCCGCGATCGATCAGGTCGCCCAGGAAACACAGGCCGATCGTCGGGAGCGGGCGAGCGATGATATCGTCCTCGATCTGGCCCAATAAATCATCGACCAGGTCGAGCCGGCCGTGAATGTCGCCGACTGCATAGACACGCTGTCCCTCCGGCCCCGCATAGTCCGGTGCCGCCATATTCGCCGAGATTTTACGAAACAGATTCTTGAACAAACGGACCTCGACCACAACGCACACATACTGGCGGCGGGTTTGCTCGCCTCGCCATGATGTAGGTGCGGCGCTTACAGCGTCCATACCCGTATGTCGCCCGGTACGTTTCCGGAAGCCGCCAGCGCGTTCTTCAGATCGACGATGCCGCCTTCCGGTGCGACCATCGCGGTGAAGCGTCCGAAGCCGGCCAGCAGTTCCTGATGCGGTACGGCCAAGATGACGAGATCGTACGGGCCTTCGGGCGTGTCGAGAAGGTCGATGCCATATTCGTGCTGCGCTTCGGGCGCAGAGACGAGCGGGTCGTGGACGTCGACCGTGTGGCCCAGCCCTGCAAAGGCGGCGACCAATTCGGCGACCTTGGAGTTCCGCAAATCGGGCACGTCCTGCTTGAAGGCGAGGCCGAGCACCAGAACGCGGCCGGCGCGTGCGCCGTTCCAGGCGTGGACCTGCTCCGCCACCCAGTTCGCCATGCCGTCATTGGTGTCACGACCGGCGAGGATGATGCGCGGATCGCAGCCCAGTTCCGTGGCGCGGTGCGCGAGGTAATAGGGGTCCACGCCGATACAGTGCCCGCCGACGAGGCCAGGTTCGAACTTCAGGAAGTTCCATTTCGTGCCGGCGGCGGCGAGGACGTCGTAGACCGACAGGTCCATCCGCGCGAAGATCTGCGTGATCTCGTTCACGAACGCGATGTTGATGTCGCGCTGCGCGTTTTCGATCACTTTCGCCGCTTCCGCCGCCTTGATCGAGGCGGCGCGGAATACGCCGCCGGTCGTCACCTGGCCGTACAGTTGGGCCACCTGGTCCAGCACCTCCGGCGTCTGTCCGGATACGACCTTCGTGATGCGATCGACGGTATGTTCGCGGTCGCCGGGATTGATCCGTTCGGGCGAGTAGCCGAGGAAGAAATCCTCCCCGCAAACTAGCCCGCTTATCCGCTCGAGTTCGGGACCGCACATGTCTTCGGTGACGCCGGGATAGACGGTGCTTTCATAAACGACGATCGATTTCCGGCCCGCTTTCAACATGCCCCCGACGGTTCGTGTTGCGGCCATGACGATCGACAGATCGGGCTTGTTGTCCGCATCGACCGGAGTCGGGACGGTGACGATGTAGAAATCGGCATCGGGGCATTCGGCGGGATCGGTAGTCAGGCGAAGCGTCGAAGCGGTGAGGCGGTCGCGATCGATTTCGCCGGTCCGGTCATGACCGTCGTGCAGTTCCGCGATGCGCCCTGAATCGACGTCCAGGCCCCATGTCGCGGCGGACCTGGCGAGCGCGACGGCGAGCGGCAACCCGACATATCCGAGTCCGACCACTACGACATTCTTGCCTTCGGCCATTACCGGCGTCCTTAACTTATCCATTTCCGGCCCCTTTACCGGGAAAGTGACATACGGCAAGCGGCGGGCGAACGCTTGCGCGGGCGCGCAGGGCGCTACATTACGGTCCCATGCGCGACACGGACGATCATCAGGAACGCGACAAACGCGCGTTTCGGTACGTCGCGGCGGTCTGTGGCAGGGTCGCGTCGGACCAGCCGGTGGCTGCGCTCGATCCGGCGGACCCGGCCGCGATTTTCGCGATGGTGCGCCGGCATCGCATCTCGACGCGCGCTATCGCAGTACTGGGAATTGCGCTTCGCGATCGGGATCCGGTGCTATCCGAACGGTTGACGGTACGGGCGCGCGATCGCGGCTTCGCGGCTCTCGGCAGGACCGACCGGATGGTGACGATATCGCAGCGGCTCGCCGCCGCAAACATCCGGCATTTGGGCGTCAAGGGGCCGGTACTGGCGCAACAGATCTACGGCGATGTCGGTGCGCGGGACAGCAAGGACCTCGACCTGCTGGTCGATCCCGCCGCGATCGGCGATGCTGCGGCGATCCTCGGCTCGATAGGCTTTATCGAAACCGGCACCGAGACGGGCAGGGGCGATACGGAAGCGGACAACAAGCACCGGACGTTTTTCGGTCACGGCGTGGAGGTGGAGATGCATACCCGCCTGCTGGACGTCGAGGCGCTGCTTCCGCTGTCGTTCGAAGCGGTATGGGCGCGGCGCGAGACGGTGATGCTGGGGGCCGTCGCCGTCCCCGCGCTGTCGATGGCCGATACGTTTCTATATCTCTGCGCGCACGGAGCGCAGCACCTGTGGTTCCGGCTGAAATGGCTTGAGGATATCGCGCGTATCGTGACGCTGCCCGCATATCCGGAGATCGCACCACAGGCGATCGCGCGGGCGCGGGAAACCGGGGCAGAGGGGATCTTCATCAGCGCGATCGACCTTGTCGACCATGTGTTCGGCATAGCCGGGACGGTCCCGATCGCGGACCGGCGTGCGGGACACGGAATAGTAAGGCTTTCGCTGAAGGCGCTGGTCGCGCCTGCCGAACATGCTTCTGCTCCGCCGATCGGTTCGATTTTGCAAAAGGTGCCCGTGCAGTTCACGATGGCGCGCAGCTGGCGATATCGTCGCGACCTGATCAAGCTGCTGGTTCTGGCGCCCCGGACCTTCGACGCGAACGGTTTGCCGCCGGGATTGGGCTGGCTGCGTTTACCGTTGCGCCCGTTCATGTTGCTGCGCGATCGCCTGCGTCGCGAACGATCCTGAGGAGATGGACGTGATATCCGAAAAATCGCTCGATCTGGTCGAATCGCATCAGGCCTATGGCGGCACGCAAGGCGTGTACCGGCATTCGTCGCGGTCGACCGGCACCGACATGATCTTCTCTGTCTTCGTGCCGCCGCACGAGGACGGCGCGACATTGCCGGTCCTCTGGTATCTGTCGGGCCTGACCTGCACGCATGCAAACGTCACGGACAAGGGCGATTATCGCCGCGCTTGTGCCGAGAATGGCGTGATCTTCGTCGCGCCGGATACCTCACCGCGGGGTGACGACGTGCCGGACGACGATGCGTACGATTTCGGGAAGGGCGCCGGCTTTTACGTCGATGCGACGGAAGCGCCGTGGGCGACGAACTTTCGCATGCGATCCTATGTCGAGCAGGAATTGCCGGAGGTGATCGCTGCGGCGTTCCCCGTGGCGGATATGACGCGGCACGGGATCACCGGCCATTCGATGGGTGGCCACGGCGCGCTGACGATCGGTTTGCGGAATCCAGACCGGTTCAGGTCGATCTCGGCTTTCGCGCCGATCGTATCACCGCTGAATTGCGCCTGGGGTGAGAAGGCGCTGACGGGGTATCTCGGCGCCGATCGCTACGCATGGCGGGCATATGATGCATGCGCCCTGATCGAGGACGGCGCCCGCGTGGCGGCTTTGCTCGTCGATCAGGGTGATGCGGACCAGTTCCTGAGCGAACAATTGAAACCGGAATTACTCAAAGCGGCATGCGACACGGCGGGTATCGACCTGACGCTACGGATGCAGCCGGGATACGATCACAGCTATTATTTCATCTCGACGTTCATGGCGGATCACGTCAAGTGGCATGCGGAGCGGCTTGGGAGCGGGGGGCAGATGAACCGATACGACGTGGTGATCGTAGGGGCGGGCCATGCCGGCGCGCAGGCGGCGATCGCATTGCGCCAAGCCAAGTTCACCGGCAGCATCGCGGTGATCGGCGACGAGCCAGACCTGCCATACGAACGCCCCCCGCTGTCGAAAGATTATCTTGCCGGCGAGAAGCCGTTCGAGCGGTTGTTGATCCGCCCTGCCGCGTTCTGGACCGAGCGCGATGTCGTCATGCTGCTTGGGCAACGGGTGACAGCGGTCGATGCGGAAGCACATACCGTATCGATCGGCGCGGACGCCATCGGATACGGCCATCTGATCTGGGCGGGAGGTGGCAGTCCGCGTCGGCTGACGTGCGACGGGCATCACTATTCCGGCGTCCATTCCGTCCGAACGCGGGCCGACGTCGATGCGATGATGGGCGAACTCGCCGCGACACGACAGGTCGTGGTGATCGGCGGCGGGTATATCGGGCTCGAGGCGGCGGCGGTGCTGACGAAGCTCGGCAAGCACGTGACCGTGCTGGAGGCGCAGGATCGGGTTCTGGCGCGTGTGGCGGGCGAGCCATTGTCCCGTTTCTATGAGGCGGAACATCGGGCGCACGGTGTCGATGTGCGGCTTGGCGTGATGGTCGCGGCCATCGAAGGGGAGGGGGAACGCGTCACCGGCGTGCGCCTGATCGACGACGAGATCGTGCCCGCGGATATGGTGATCGTCGGCATCGGCATCGTGCCCGAGGTCGCGGCGTTGATCGCGGCGGGCGCGGAAGGCGGGAACGGCGTGAATGTCGATCGTCATTGCCGCACGAGCCTGCCCGACGTCTTCGCGGTCGGCGATTGCGCATTCCACGCCAACGATTTCGCCGATGGTGCGCCGATCCGGCTGGAGTCGGTGCAGAATGCCAACGATCAGGCGACGTGCGCGGCGAAGATGATCGTCGCCGGCGATACCGATGAACCGCAGCCCTATCATGCCGTCCCCTGGTTCTGGTCGAACCAGTACGACCTGAAGTTGCAGACGGTCGGGCTGTCGATCGGCTATGATCAGACCGTGCTGCGCGGCGATCCGGCACAGCGCAGTTTTTCGCTGGTCTATCTGCGCGGCGGTCACGTCATCGCGCTGGATTGCGTCAATGCGACGCGGGATTACGTGCAGGGGCGGTCGCTGGTGCTGGCGGGATCTTCACCCGATCCGGCGCGCCTGGCGGATACGAACGAAGTGCTGAAGGAGCTGGTGTGAGCGCGCCACTGATCGCGGGAGTCGAACTGGGTGGGACGAAGTGCAACTGCATCCTCGCCACCGGGCCGGACGATATACGCGACGAGGTGCGCATTCCGACGACGACACCGGAGCAAACCTTGTCGGCAATCGAGCAGGTGCTGGATCGCTGGAAGGGGTTCGATGCGCTTGGAATCGGCAGCTTCGGGCCGGTGTCGATCGACGGTGATTCAGGCACCTATGGCTTCATCACCGCTACGCCCAAGGCGGGGTGGACGAACACCGACGTCGCGGTGCGGCTGTCCTCGCGCATGGGCGTTCCGACCGGGTTCAACAGTGACGTGGCGGGCGCGGCGCTGGGTGAGGGCAAGTGGGGCGCGGCGCAGGGCTTGGCCGACCACGCCTATATCACGGTCGGCACCGGTGTGGGCGTTGGCCTCGTCATGCGCGGGGAGCCGACCAGCGGGATGACGCATCCGGAACTTGGCCACCTCCGCACCACGCGGGTGGCGGGCGACGACTGGCCTGGGATCTGCACGTTCCATGGCGACTGCGTGGAGGGAATGGCGTCGGGGCCCGCGATCGAACGGCGTACCGGGATACCGGCACCCGACGTGCCGACGGACCATTCCGCATGGGCGAATGTCGCGCATACGCTGGCGCAATTGCTGCACACCCTGGTCCTGACGGGCATCCCGCGCCGCGTCGTGATGGGGGGCGGGGTGATGACCGGGATGCCGCACCTGCTCCCGATGATCCGCACCCGGCTGGTCGAGAGCCTGGGCGGATATGGCGCATCGGGCGATATCGCTCCGGTGGAAGCCTATGTCGTTCCGGCGGCCTTGGGAAACAGCGCAGGCCCGTTGGGGGCGATCGTGCTGGGACGGCGGGCGCTGGGCCTGGATAGGCTATAGCGGCAAAGCGGGCTGATCGACGGCTTCGATCTCGTCCTCGTCCGAAATACCCGACAGGGTCAGGCCAAGCAGCCGGATGCCGCTGTCCACCGGCAATTGCGTCTCCAGCAGGCCGATTCCGGCCGCAAGGAAGGCGGCCTTGTCGGCCACGGGCGCGGAAAAGGATCGCGCCCGCGTGATGGTGTGGAAATCGGAATAGCGCATCTTCAGCGTTACCGTCCGTCCTCGCACGCGATGGCGATCGATCCGGACCCACGCCGCATCCGCCACCCGGTCGAGTTGCGCGACGAGGTCCTCACGGTCCGAATAGTCGCGATCGAACGTGCGTTCCGCGCCGACAGACTTGCTCGCGCGGTTGACGCGCACGGGGCGGTTGTCCACGCCCCGCGCGGCATTGAACAGATATTCTGCGCTGCTGCGGAAGTTGGCGCGCAACATGTCGATCGATTGCGCGCGCAGGTCGGCCCCGGTCAGGATGCCGAGCCGCTCCATCCTGGCCGCGGTGACCGGTCCGACGCCGTGGAACCGGCGGACCGGCAGGCTCGCGACGAACGCCGCGCCTTTGTGCGGCGGGATCACGCACAGCCCGTCCGGCTTGTTCTGATCGGACGCCAGTTTGGCGATGAACTTGTTGTAGGACACGCCGGCCGATGCGGTGAGCCCGGTATCCGCCTTGATCCGTGCGCGGATTTCCTCGGCGATCGCGCGCGCGGACCCGAGTTCGCGAATGTCCTGGGTGACGTCCAGATAGGCTTCGTCCAGCGATAATGGTTCGATGAGATCCGTATAATCGGCGAAGATCGCCCGGATCTGCCGGCTGACCGCCTGATAGACGTCGAAGCGCGGGGATACGAAGACCAGATCCGGGCAGCGCCGTGACGCGGTAACGGACGGCATGGCGGACTTCACCCCGAACGTCCGCGCCTCATAACTGGCGGCGGCGACCACGCCGCGCGCCTTCGACCCGCCGACCGCGACCGGACGGCCCCTGAGACTGGGATTGTCGCGCTGTTCGACGCTCGCGTAGAACGCGTCCATGTCGACATGGATGACCTTGCGCTGGGGAGACTCGGTCTGGGACATTTCGGGAACATCATAGGCGTAAGGCGCTGCCGGTACTAGGCTTTCGCGAGCGTGACCTCGAAACAGGCGCCGCGATTTGAACGGCCGAGCACGATCGTGCCGCCCGATGTCGCGAGCAGCGAACGGATGATGGGCAGGCCTAGACCGGTGCCGTTGTCGGCGCGCCGGGTGGTGAAAAAGGGTTCGAAGATCCGGTCGCGGTCGGCCGGCGGGATGCCCGGACCGTCATCCGATACGGTGATACCGACAACGCCGTCGTCGCTGGCTACCGCGATGTCGGCGCGGCTCGACCCCGCCTGACGGCTGTTGTCCAGCAGCGTTCCAATTACGGTTTCGAGCGTGGCTTCGGTCGACCGTACGAGGCAATGCGGCGCCGCGGACAGAATGACGTCAAAGCCGGGCGCGCGGTATGCGTCCGCGATCCGGGCCAATACCGGGCCGATGGGGGTCACCGCATTGGCGTCGCCAGCGGTCATGTCGGCACGGGCAAGGTCGAGCAGGCGCGTGACCAACAGGCTCAGCCGCCCCGCATCGGCATCGGCATTGGCGAGGAAGCGGGCGCGCTCGTCCTCGCTCATCTCGTCGCCGTGGTCGGCGAGCAGTTCGAGCACGCCCTTGATGCCCGCCAGCGGCGTCTTGAATTCGTGGCTGACGGCATGCGCGAAGTCGCGGAGGTAGCGGGACCGGTGGTCGATCGCGACCGCCATCGCGGCGAAGTCGGCATAGAGGCCCTGTATCTCGATCGTCGCGGTCTGCGGGATCGGGGGGATGTTGCCGCGTCCGGTAGCCACTTCGCGCGTGGCGGCTCCCAGCGCCTCGATCGGCCGGGCGATCCCGCGCGACAACAGCCCGCTGAGGACGATCAACAGCGAAAAGATGGCCACTACGCCGATCGCGATCTTCCCCCGATCCTCGTACATGCCGCGAAACAGGGCACGGGCCGAGCGGGACAGCAGCAGGACGCCGACCACGCGGCCGTCGGCGACGATCGGCCGGGCGAGGTGCACGCGGATCGTTGCGGCGCGCGAGAGCCATTCGAACGCATAGGTCGCGCGGTACTCGGCATTACGGCGCAGCACCGTCATCGGTCGTCCGGCGAGCGCGGCGCTCACCTCGGGCAGAGCGGCATAGCTGAACCCCGCAGTGTCCCCGCTGACGGCGCGGCCTTTCGAGTCGAGCAGCAGGATGGCGGCCAGCGTGGTGCGGCGGGTGTTGGCTATGACCGGCAGTATGCGGGCGCTCGCGGCCTGTGCTTCGCGATCGACGGGCGTCGCCGGTCCGACGGGATCGGGGCGTTCGGGCAGCACAGGGGTGGCGTTCAGGTCGATGCGCGGCAGTTCGGGGCGGAAATCGGTCGGCGACGGCATGACGGGAACCGCGCCTGGCCAGGACGCGGCGGCCGAGGCGGACAGCGCCGCCCCTTGCGCGATCAACTCCGCCTCGGTCTGGCGGACGAGGGTGTTCTCATAAACGCGGAGGAATACCGCCCCGAAGCCGGGCAGTGCGGCGACTAGAAAGAGCGTGGCGAACAGCAACGTGCGCAGCCGGAGGCGGGGCCAGTGCGCCTTCAGCCATGATTTCATCCGCCGCAACAGGCACCTAGACGATAGCCGATGCCCGCGCGCGTCTCGATCAGGTCCACGCCGCCGGCTTCCGCGAATTTGTGGCGCAGGTTGCGGATGTGGCTGTCGATCGTGCGGTCGGTGACGGCGAAGCCGGGGCCGTGCAGCCGGTCGATGATCGCGTCGCGGCTGAACACCTTGGCGGGCATCGACGCGAGCGTGCGCAAGATCGAGAATTCGGTGACGGTCAGCGGAACGTCCGTCCCCGCCCAGCTTGCGCGCCAGCCGTCCGTGTCGAGCGACAGATGATTGTGCGCGATGCCAGCGCCTGACCGTTCAACCTCTGGCGGGCGACCCGCGGTGCGGCGGAGAATCGCCATCACCCGCGCGACGACTTCGCGCGGAGAGAAGGGTTTGACGACATAATCGTCCGCGCCGAGTTCGATGCCGAGCACGCGATCGATCTCGTCGTCTCGCGAGGAGAGGAACAGGATCGGCGTGTCGCCGGCCGCACGGAGGCGGCGGCAGACTTCGAGCCCGTCCATCCGGGGCATGTTGATGTCGAGCACGACCAGATCGGGCGCGCTGCGCTCCACCGCCGCCAGCGCCGCCTCCCCGTCGGTCGCCTCGATCGTGTCGAGACCGGCCTTGCCGAGCGCGAAGACGAGCAACTGACGGATATGCGCGTCGTCATCCACGACCAGGATCGTTTTGGGCATGGGGCATTGGATCATTGTTCGGTAGCCGAGGTCAACGGGGCGGTCGTCTGTACGGCTGCGGGGGGCGGGGGCGGCGCGGGCGGCGGCGGGATGATCGTGCCGTCGCAGGATCGGCCAACGCTTGATCCGCGGGACTTGAGCCGGGTGGGCCCGAGCAGGCGTTTCGCCGTTTCGAGCCGCCGGGCACCGCGCCATGTAGCTAGCTTCGGAGTGGATTGGGCGAAGGACAACTTGTCGTAAGCTTGCTCGCGAACGAAGGCGACGCGGTCCTTGAATGCGGCCCCCGTCGCGCGACGCTCCAGCGCGATCAGCGGCAGCAATGCGGACGGGCCGAGTTCGCGAAGGTAGCAAAGGTCGAGATGCTTTCCCGTCCGGGCGTGCCGCACGTTCCAGTCCGCCGCGCCCGCGCCCAGATCGACCACGCTGGCCGTCGTCAGGACGATCGTCGCGGCGAGCGCGTTGGCGTTGATCAGCCACGCGCTGCTGCGGTTGGCGAGTAGTCGCCAGCAGATCAGCGCCAGCCCGGTCGCCACCAGTCCCATCCATGCCAGCGCCGATATCCGCAGCACGGTCAGCATCGAGGTCTCGATATAGTCCAGCACGCGCAGGACGCTGGAGGCGACGAGAATGAAGTTCTGCGCCACCCATATCACGAGCAAGCGACGGACGACTGGGCTACGCGCCGCCGCGCTGTCTGGCCGGAGTGCGATCAGGACGAAGAGCCCGGCCAGAATGGCTGTCGCGATCAATGTGTAGGCGCCGCGATGGACGTATTCGACCGTCGAGACGCCCTTCGGCAACTCCGCGCCGCTCCACAGGAATGCGAGGTCGAGACCGTTCTGCAACGCGAAGACGAGGTTGAACGCGATCAGCGACAGGATGAGCGTGCCAACCGGAAGGTCGGTGATCCGGGGCGCTGGCCGTAGCAGCGGCAGGCGCGTGGCACGCGGGTGGGGACGCAGGCTCGGCCAGACGACAAACATGACGAAGACCCACAGCAGTGCGTGAAACAGGAGTATGGCGAAGGACGGAAGTTCCAGCCGAGCGAGCGCGGCACCGATCAGCGGATTGGCGCCGGCGAACAGGGTGAAAAACAGCACGCTGCCGATGACCGGAATGACGAGTGTTTTTGCGATCGCAGGCACATCGAGCCGTCCGGCTGGCCGCCTGACGCTCGCCAGCCGGCGGATGTCGCGAAACGGTGTGACGATGCCGCAGACGATGTGCAGCACCAGCCGCTGGGTCCAGCGCCATGCATCGTCGAAGCGATGGCGCGTCAGCAAGGCGGCAAGCGAAAGCGACGTCCAGAACATCGTCCAAGCCAGCAGGCTTGGATCCTCCAGCAGGATTACGGCGAAGCTTACGGCCGCGACCGATGCGGCGAGTCCGGCGCGGTGCCGGAACGGTTTTACCGTCATGAGCAGGACGATCGACCATGCGACCGCAAAGATGCCCGGTATCGCGCCCCATCCGTCGAACGCCAGCGTGTCGGCCAACGCGATCAATACTATGATCGCGGCGACTTTCGCGCCGAACCCATGTCTTGTCGTCATCACGCCGTTCCTTCCCGATCCGATACGGGCGGTATGGCGCGGCGTCGTGCGGGGCTGGCCGGGTTGGCCGTGTCGCTTCGGTGCGGGGTATGTGCAGTTCCGGTGCAGCGCGCCGGTTGCGCAGCGAAATGAGGTACGCCGCTACTTTTGACTTGATCGCACCGGGACGGACAGCTAGGCGCTCCCCCTGCAATGTGTCGGGGCGTGGCGCAGTCTGGTAGCGCACTGGTCTCGGGGTCCAGGGGTCGTAGGTTCAGATCCTATCGCCCCGACCATTGCAGCGATATCCCCGATATCGCACCGAACGGCCGCCCGACGCCGTTACCCCGTAAAATAGCCTATGCGCATCGCCGGTCGCCCGGCCCACCCGTTTTGTACGTCTTGCTGCTCGACGTTCGGGGCGGCTTTGCTATGGGCAAGCGGTGTTCTCTTTAGAAGTGCTTGCCTCCCTGTTGATCGTCGCCAACGTCGTGCTCGTCGCACGGCGCAGCATCTGGAACTATGCGTTCGCGATCGCCGGTACCGCGATCTACGGCTGGGTGTTCTTCGAGGCCCGACTGTATAGCGACACGGGGCTGCAACTGTTTTTCGTCATCGTGAACCTCTATGGCTGGCGTCAATGGTCGCACGGGATCGCCACGGCGGGGGAAGTCCGGGTCGGGCGATTGAGCGCGGCGGCGCGGGGCGGCTGGCTTTTCGGGATAGCTTTCGCGACTTTGGCGTGGGGGACACTGATGCACCGGCTTACCGATGCATCCTTTCCCTTCGTCGATGCGGGGATCGCCATGACGAGTGTCGCGGCGCAGATATTGCTGTCGCGGCAGAAACTGGAAAACTGGGTGCTGTGGATCGCGGTCGATATCGTCGCGATCGGCCTGTATGCCGCCAAGGGCCTGTGGCCGACGACCATCCTCTACATTCTGTTGCTGGCGATATCGGTGTGGGGGTTGCTGGATTGGCGAAGATCGGAAGTTCAATGATACGTACGATCTGCCTTCATGGGCCTGAAAGCACCGGAAAATCGACGCTCGCGCCGCGATTGGCACGGGCGTTGGGGGGCGCGGTGGTGGATGAGTATGGCCGCACCTTCGCAGAGGCGAATGGCCTGGAATTCACTATGAACGATCTCGTGACGATCGCCGAAACGCACGACGGTATCACGCGCGCGATGGCCGCGGGCGGGATCGATCCGCTGATCCTGGATACCGATCCGCTGATGACGGCGGTGTGGGCGGACATGCTGTTCGGGAAGCGGGACCCGTGGTTCGATGCGTGGACGGGCACGGCCGACCTGTATCTACTGCTGGATATCGACCTGCCCTGGGTCGAGGATGGCACGCGGATGTTCGGATCCGTCGACGATCGGCGGCGCTTCTTCGACCTGTCGAGGGCGGAACTGGAACGGCGAGGTGTCGCCTGGGCATTAGTCGCGGGGCAGGGGGACGCCCGGTTCGCCAATGCGATGGCGGCGGTGAAGGCGGCCGGTCTGGCCTGACACTAAACGTCGCCGGTTCGGTCGCGAATTAGTCGCGTTTGCGTGGCCGGGTGATGCCGCTGGTCATCAGGTCAGGCTTCGGCGGGGGTTTCCAACCTGGGGGCGGGGTCACGCGCTGACGGCTGGTCCCGATGCCCATCTTGCCGGGTTGCTGGCGGGTCAGCCCGCTTGGATCGATCGGGCCGGTATCCGCATCGGCGGCCTGGCCTCGCATTATGCTGATCCTGTCGCGAAGCGACGCCGCGAGCGCGAAATCCTGCGCATCGGCGGCGGCCTCCATCGCGAGGCGTACATCTTCGATCGTCTCGGCCATTCGCGCATAACGCACGAATGGCCGGGTCGGATGCGCCCCTTACTTGTGGGCGAGCTTGTATTTGCGCACAGCGTCCAGCGTGCCCTCGACATGACCGGCCGGGCTCATCTGGCTGAGAACGTAGATGATCTTGCCGTTGGGCGCGATGACGTAGCTGGTGCGATCGGTCCAGCCGGCCTTGGCCGCAAGCGACACGTTATAACCGGAAACGACCGCCGGGGTCGCTGCGCCGACCGGGAATTTGTCGCGGCATTCGGATTTGGAGAATTCCGCGATGCGTTCGACATTGCCGCCGGTCAGGCCGATCAACGTCGCGCCGTTCTTCTGGAACTCGGCAGCGGCCTCGGCAAAGGCATGCGCCTCGACGGTGCAGCCGCTGGTGAAGGCGGCCGGGAAGAAATAGAGCACTACGGGCCCCTTCTTCAGCGCCGATTTGAGCGCGAAATCGAACATCTTGCCGCCGCGTGCCGCCTTGGTGACGATGTCGGGCGCAGTGGCGCCGACCGGAAGCGCTGCCGACGCGGCACCGCCGATGAAAAGGGCGGCGCAGGCGGCGAGAAGGGAAAGGCGCTTCATGGCAGGTCTCCGGGTGTGAAAACCTACCCTATACTGCGCGGGGGGCGGCGGGAAGGGGCCGGGCGATCGATACCCGGCCCCTCTTTCGCAAGGCTTTCCGCGGCTTGCTCGTTCAGCGCGAGGGCGCGAGCTTCGAATTCAGCACCCAGCCGACATTGTCGTTCTCGTCGGCGACTTCCCACCACATGCCGGCCTGCTTGCCGGTCGGGTAGACGATCGATCCGACGGGGAGCGTCCGCATCACCCGGCCGGTCGCGGCGGCGGTGGTGCGCATCGCGACCGGGCCCTGCGCGGTGAAGGTCTTGGCCGGGGCCGCTTCCGCCGTGCCCGCATCGCCCGGATTGACCAGGCCGAGGCTGGTGACCATTTTCGTATAGGCCTGGATGAAGGACAGCGTCACCATGCGGCCGATATCGGTATTGTCGTAGCCGCCGCCGACCGCGCCGCCGACCGCGAAGAAGCCGCCCGCGCCGAACGACAGGTTGTTCTTCACCGCATAGCCTTCCTCGACCGCGATCGTTTCCGTCGTGCGCACGTTGGTCAGCGAAAGAACGGTGTTCGCCTCCATCTTCTTGCTCTTCAACCCACCGAGCAGCCCGCCGACGCGCCCGCCGAGCAGGCCACCGACACCGCCCGCAATGCCGCTGCCGCTGACATTGCTGTTCGCGCCGGCGATTTCCGCGACCAGGACGTAGTCCGCCGCCTTGATTTGCCCCTGGCCGACGTTCGAGCGGCGTTGCAGCCCCAGATTGCCGCCGATGTTGCGCTCGAGCTGCGCCGCGTTCAGCCCCGAACCGCGATCGACCAGATTGAAGCAGCCCGAACGCTGCACCAGCGCGCGGAGCAGCTTCTGCGGCGGCGCGAGGCTGTTCTGCGTCCAGCCCGAGGGATCGTCGCCATCGACAATCGACAGCGTGCCGAGCTTGCGCGTGCAGCGGGGGACATCGTTCTGCGCCGCCTCCTGCATGCGCTGCCCGCCGGATTTCCTGGCCTGCGCCTGTGCCGCGACGGGCGTGCCGGCGATCACGGCAAGCGCGGTCGCCAGCTGAACGGTCGTTTTCAACATCTTGCATCCCCCTGTTCGATTCGGTGCTGCAACAATAAGGGATGCAGCCGCCGTCGAATATGGGGAATGCAGGTAACTCGGCTTTACCCGCAATGGGTTTCGGAACGCAAAACCAGCCCGCGCCGGAACTCCCCAACGGTGACTTTGCCGATCATCACTGCAGGACTGGCCGTGACAATTTTGACATCGAAGCCTCGCGTCAGGCCGCAACGGCAAGCGGCAGAATAACTTTAGGGGGCAGAAACTGGTCCATATCCATCGTGGGATGAGGATATTGGAACCGGTTTACGGCCATCGGTAGCACAAAGCCTTCCGGTGCGTCCGGCATGAAATAGTTGCCCTCATACTGGTTCGGGTCGGTACGGGAGTCATGGGCCGCATAGGCAGTGCCGATCGGTGCGTACTTCAGATCCAGACCGAAAACCGCGTACATCGCCATATCGACGAAACTCATGTACTTCACGGCACCGCGCAGATGAGTATCCTGCGCAATTATAGCGCATAGCCGTTGTTGTATGAACGACAACGACGCCATGTCGCGAACGACCTGCTCGAAGTTGTGGGATCCATCGTGATGGATGACGTACTTATCGCTGCGTTCGTCCAGAACGTGGCGAACATAAGACGGCAGGTCGCCATGGAAAAGCCGGACGCGCCCGATCGACTCGGGATAGAGCCGCCGGATCCGTTCATATGCGAAGAGTAGATGCGGAAGATGAGTATCGATCAGGTCCAGATCGAAATGGAAATGTTCGATACAGCCCGCGATCACGCTCGACGCCCCGCCCATATAGACGCCGACTTCGACGACGCGACCGAATTCGCCGTTGAGATCGCGTAGGGTTTGTACCAGGTCGAAATAATATTTCGCTGAGCATTGATCTTCGCAGTCGAGCTCGATCGTGCTGGACCGATCCGCTATCAAATCGAAGAATCGGTTGCGACCCTTGAATTCCTGCGCGTTTGGCAGCGCGCGATATCCGGAATTGATCTTTACGCCGAGGTGCGTCGCGAGATCGGAGATCGCTTCGAGTGATGGGTCGGGTGAAACGAAGGTGCCGAGGATCATGGTGCATCCTTACTGGGCCGAATGGAGCACTGTCCGACACCAATTGTAGCTTGCGGTTCGGCCAGCGCGGCCACTGCTCCATCACTGTATAGGTGATGGCAGGCGCGCCGGGTCGGATCCGGCGATTTTTGCCTGCTGCCATGTCGAACGTCACGCCCGTGCGACCGATCAGCGACATGCGTCCCGCCTTTGGCATCGGCAACGATCGGTGCTAACGGCGCGCATCCCGTTTTCGAAGGTTCATCCCTGCCTGTGTCCACGCCGCTCGCACTCATTCGTAATTTTTCGATCATCGCTCATATCGATCATGGCAAGTCGACGCTTGCCGATCGCCTGATCCAGGAGACGGGCGGGCTGTCCGCGCGGGAGATGTCGGAGCAGGTGCTCGACAATATGGACATCGAGAAGGAGCGCGGCATCACCATCAAGGCGCAGACGGTGCGCCTGGCCTACACGGCGGATGATGGTCAGACGTATACGCTGAACCTGATGGATACGCCGGGTCACGTCGACTTCGCATATGAAGTGTCGCGGTCGCTGGCGGCGTGTGAGGGTGCGTTGCTGGTCGTCGATGCGGCGCAGGGCGTCGAGGCGCAGACGCTCGCCAACGTCTATCAGTCGATCGAGCATGATCATGAGATCGTGCCCGTCATCAACAAGATCGACTTGCCCGCCGCCGACGCCGAGAAGGTCAAGGCGGAGATCGAGGAAGTGATCGGGCTGGACGCGTCGCAGGCGGTGCTGACCTCGGCCAAATCGGGCATCGGCATTCGCGAGGTGCTGGAGGCGGTCGTCACGCGCATTCCGCCGCCGAAGGGCGATCCCGATGCGCCGTTGAAGGCGATGCTGGTCGACAGCTGGTACGATCCGTATCTCGGCGTCGTCATCCTCGTCCGCGTCGTGGCGGGGACCCTGAAAAAGGGTCAGGCAATCAAGTTCATGGCGACCGGTACGCAGCATCTGATCGATCGGGTCGGCTGTTTCCGGCCCCGGATCGAACAGCTGACCGAGCTGGGCGTCGGCGAGATCGGCTTCATCACCGCGCAGATCAAGGAGGTCGCGCAGACCCGCGTCGGCGACACGATCACCGATGTGAAGCGTCCCGCCACCGAGGCTTTGCCGGGCTTCAAGGAAGTGCAGCCGGTGGTGTTCTGCGGGCTGTTCCCGGTCGATGCCAACGACTTCGAGAAACTGCGTGAGAGCATTTCCAAGCTGCGGCTGAACGATGCCTCCTTCTCGTTCGAGATGGAGACGAGCGCTGCATTGGGTTTCGGCTTCCGCTGCGGGTTCCTGGGGCTGCTGCATCTGGAGATCATCCAGGAGCGGCTGACGCGCGAATACGATCTCGACCTGATCACGACCGCGCCGTCGGTGGTGTACGAGATCGAGCTGACGCATCCCGACCCCGCCGGCACGACGCATATCGAACTGCACAACCCGGCCGATATGCCGGAACCCAACAAGATCGCGGTGATCAGCGAGCCGTGGATCGAGGCGGTCATCTATGTGCCGGACGAATATCTCGGGTCGATCCTGAAGCTGTGCCAGGATCGTCGCGGTATCCAGAAGAACCTGACCTATGTCGGCGGTCGTGCGCAGGCGACGTACGAATTGCCGCTGAACGAAGTGGTGTTCGATTTCTACGACCGGCTGAAATCGCTGTCCAAGGGCTATGCCAGCTTCGACTATAACCAGATCGGCTACCGTGAGGGCGATCTCGTCAAGATGAGCATTCTGGTCAACGAAGAGCCGGTCGATGCACTGTCGATGATCGTCCACCGCGGAACGGCGGAAGTGCGCGGTCGCGGGATGGTCGAACGGCTGAAGGAACTGATCCCGCGCCATCTGTTCAAGATCCCGATCCAGGCGGCGATCGGCGGCAAGGTGATCGCGCGCGAGACGATCAGCGCGATGCGCAAGGACGTGACCGCGAAATGCTATGGCGGCGACGCCAGCCGCAAGCGCAAGCTGCTGGACAAGCAGAAGAAGGGCAAGCTGAAGATGCGCGAATATGGCAGCGTCAGCATTCCGCAGGAGGCGTTCATCGCGGCCCTGCGGATGGGTGACGACGGCTGACGCGCTTCGCGGGTGGGGGTGTAGGGATGCGGATGATCCGGATGATCGGCGGTATGCTGGCGCTGTTGTGCCTGACGCCCGGGATCGCGTCGGCGCAGGCGCAACCGCCGCTGGTGCTGGCTGCGGCGAGCCTGCAGGAATCGATGACCGCCGCCGCTGCCGTCTGGGCGAAGAAGGGGCACCCCAGGCCGGTTATCTCCTTCGCGGCGTCTTCGGCGTTGGCGCGGCAAGTGTTGGCGGGCGGCGCGGCGGACCTGTTCGTATCGGCGGACGAGGAATGGATGGACGCGCTGGCGGCGAAACGGCTGATCGTCGCCGGAACGCGGAGCGATTTCCTCGGCAACCGGCTGGTCGTGATCGAACCGCGCGAGCGACGTTCGCGGATCCCGCTGCGCCCGGCGGCCGCGCTGGCGCGCGTGCTTGGCGGTGGTGCGCTGGCAATGGCGGATACGAGCGGCGTTCCGGCGGGAAAATACGGCAAGGCCGCGCTGGAGCGGCTCGGCGCATGGCCAGCGGTCGCGCCGCGGGTCGTGCAGGCGGAGAATGTCCGCGCGGCCTTGGCACTGGTCGAGCGGGGCGCGGCGCCGTTCGGGATCGTCTATGCCACCGATGCGCGGGCGTCGCACGCCGTGCGCGTGGCGGGCGTCTTCCCACAGGCCAGCCATCCGCCGATCGTCTATCCCATCGCGCGGCTGGCAAAATCGACCAACGCGGGGGGGGGAGGCCTTCCGCCGGTTCCTCGTGTCGCGCGAAGGCAAGGCGATTTTCGTGAAGTTCGGCTTCTCCGCGCGGTGACGGGCGGCGCGCGGTGCTGACCCCGGAGGAATGGGGCATCGTCGCGTTGACGCTGCGGGTCGGCGGGGTGGCGTTGCTGGTGACGCTGCCGATCGCCTTTGCGTTGGCCTGGGTGCTGGCGCGGGTCCGCTTTCCGGGCAAGCTGCTGCTCGACGCCGCGGTTCACCTGCCGCTGGTGGTGCCGCCCGTCGTGACCGGGTGGCTGCTGCTGGTCGCTTTCGCACCCTCGGGTCTGGCGGGATCGGCGATCCAGGCGGTGTTCGGGACGAGCGTGCTGTTCCGCTGGACCGGCGCGGCGATCGCATCGGGCGTGATGGCCCTGCCACTGATGGTGCGGGCGATGCGGCTGTCGATCGAGGCGGTGGACCGGCGGTTGGAGAATGCCGCGGCGACGTTGGGCGCGGGGCGGTGGCGTATCTTCGCGACGATCACCTTGCCGCTCAGCCTGCCGGGTGTGCTGGCCGGGGCGGTATTGGGGTTCGCGCGCGGAATCGGGGAATTCGGCGCGACGATCACCTTCGTCGCGAACGTGCCGGGACAGACGCAGACGTTGCCGCTGGCGATCTATAGCGCGTTGCAGCGGCCCGACGGGGAGGCGATGGTGCTGCGGCTGGCGGCGATTTCGGTCGCGCTGTCGCTGGCGGCTTTGGTCGCGTCGGAGATGCTCGCGCGGCGCAGCGGCCGGAGGCTGCATGTCCTTTGATATCTCCGTCTCGAAACGGTTGGGCGACACCCGGATCGCGCTGGACCTCACGGCGGGCGAGGGCGTGACGATCCTGTTCGGGCCGTCCGGGGCGGGCAAGACGAGCGTGCTGAACATGGTCGCCGGGCTGTTGCGGCCCGATGCCGGGACGATCCGCGTGGGCGGCGAGACGCTGTTCGATGCCGCGTTGATGATCGACGTGCCGGTCGAGCGGCGGCGGGCGGGTTACGTCTTTCAGGAGGCGCGGCTTTTCCCGCACCTGAAGGTCCGCGCGAACCTGACCTACGGAGCGGGGGCGAGGGGCCTGGACCACGAGGCGATCGCGTTTCTGGATATCGCACACCTGCTCGACCGGTGGCCGCTTAGCCTGTCCGGTGGCGAAGCGCGGCGCGTGTCGATCGGGCGCGCACTGCTGAGCGACCCGGCATTCCTGTTGCTGGACGAGCCCCTATCGTCGCTGGATGCGGCGCGGCGCGAAGAGATCATTCGGGTGATCGAACACTTGCGCGACGTCGTGCGCCTGCCCGTGCTGATGGTGACCCATGACGCGGGTGAAGCGGAGCGTCTGGGAACGCGCGTCGTACAGATGCCGGGGTGAACAGGCGACGGCCGGAAGGCCGCCGCCTGTGTCGGTCAGGTCAGAACCGGAACTTCACTTCGCCGCCGATGATGCGCGGTTCGTTGACCATGCCGGTCAGATTGTTGAAGTCGATCGCGCTGACCGCCCGGATCTGGTTCGTGATGTTGCGGGCGAACGCCGCGACCTCCAGCCCGGAATCGAACTTGTATCCGCCGCGCAAACCGCCTTCGAGCAGGGATTTTCCGCGGAATTCGGCCGCGGTGTAGAGGAAGTAGTTCACCTTGCTGCGATATGCCCAGTCGGTGAAGGCGAACAGTTCGCCGTCGCCCAGCGGCACGGCGTACCGCACCGTCCAGTTGGCGATCAGGCGCGGAGCCTGTGGCAAATCGTTGCCGTTCAGTATCGCGCGACCAGCCGCGTTCAGCGGGTTGGTGACCGTGCAGCCGCCGCCGCACACCGCGATCGATTGCGAGGGATCGCGGATTTCGGTGAAGTTGTAGCTGAGACCGGCGGTGAGAACGAGCGACGGCATGGGGCGGGCGTTCAGTTCCGCCTCCAGACCGTAACCGACGACCTTGTCGATCGTCAGCAATTGCGCCGAATTGTTGACGCCGCCGACTGCCGTCGCCTGGAAATCCTTCGTCCGGAAGTAATAGCCGGACAGGTCGAAGCGCAGCACGTTGGCGAGCAGTTCGGTCTTGATCCCGCCCTCGCCCGAGATCGTCGTCTGCTTGGGCGCGGTGGTCGGAAAGTCACCGAAGTTGACGCGGTCCGAGATCGACGGGCCGAGATAGCCGGTGGCAAAGCGGGCGTAGAGATTGACCGAAGGATCGATCCGGTAGGTCGCGCCGATATCCCACGAGACGTTGTCACCCTTCGCTTTCGTGCGGATCGGCAAGGGCCTGCCGGGGAAACTCGCGAGACCGCCGACGAAATCGTCCTTGCGATCGTTGGAATAGCGGACGCCGGCGCGCAGGGTCAGGTCGGCGTTCGCGGCATATTCGCCCGAGGCGAACAGGCCGAAATTCTCGTTCTTGTTATCGTGCAGCACGTTCTGCGTGACCGCGCCCGCGCCGTCATAGGCGAGTTCGTCATAGGTCAGCTTCTGGTGGAAGAAATAGGCGCCTACCTGTCCGCGGAATGCGCCCATCTGCGCGGTTTCGAAGCGCAGCTCCTGGCTGAACTCCTTCGGCTTGGTCGTGCCGCCGGTGTTCACGGGGAAGCCACCGACATTGATGTTGCCGAGGGTGCAGCCGGGAATGAAGGCGTAGCAGCTGGCGCCGTCGACATCGCCGGTGCTCTCCACCTTGCCCTTTTCATAGGCGGTGATGGAGTGGAGCGTGCCGACGCCGTCGAACGTGTAGTTGAGCTTCAGATTGGTGCCGAACGAGTTCAGGCTCTGGCTGGTCAGGCCGTCCAGCGCGACCTTCTTGATGTCGAAGCCGGGGACAAAATCGTTGCTGCCCTTCCGGAAGATGCCGGCGCGGAAGACGCGGGGCGAGCCGTCGAGATCGCGTGCATGCACGTTCAGCAGCGCATCGAAATCGCCGCTCTCGTAGCTGAGCAGGACGCGTCCTGCGACGTCGCGATACCCCTCCAGCTTGCGGCTGCCGAGTGTCGTCGTGGCGGTGTTGGTAACCCAGTCGTCACGCCGTTGCAGGATGCCCGAGACGCGCAGGCCGAAGCCGCCGCCCAGCGGGCCGCCGATCGCGGCCTCCGCATTGACGGTGTTGAACGTGGCCCAGGACAGGCTCGCATGGCCCGACAGGACGTCGCCCGGCTTCTGCGAGTCCAGCTTGATCACGCCGGCGGGGGTGTTGCGGCCGAACAACGTGCCTTGCGGCCCGCGCAACACCTGCACGCTGGCGAGATCGAATACGGGGAAGGATTTCAGCATCGGGTTTTCGAGCGCGACGTCGTCATAGACGACGGAGACGGGCTGCGCCGAGGTCGGGTCGAAATCGGTATTGCCGAGGCCGCGGATATAGAAACGCGGGAAAGTGCGGCCGAACGAGGATCCGACCAACAGGCTGGGCGTGCGGCCGGAGAGAAAGCGGATGTCGAGGCCGCTGGAGTTGAGCACGTCGAGCTTTTCGCCCCCGATCACGCTGACGGCGACGGGCACGTCCTTGCTGGCTTCGCTGCGGCGGCTGGCGGTGACGGTGATTTCGTCGGGCGATACCTCCGCCTGTACCGGGTCCGGATCGGCAGCGATCGCGGGCGTGGCTGCACACATGATCGCAAGGACGGAAGCGCCGATGGCAAGGCGACGGGAACGAGCGAACGAACGTGCAGTGTAGACGAGCATCAGTAAAAATCCCCCGGTTCAGTTTCCGGGCATCCGCTCTTCCACGATCGCCGCGTGATCCGGCAATTCGTTACTAAGGCGTATCAGAAGGATCCATTACTCTTCTATAGCGAAAGGCGCCAATCCCAGCCGAGCGGGTCGCCGTCCATCACTTCTACGCCAAGTGTTGCAAGTTCGTCACGAATCGCATCGGACCTGGCGAAGTCCTTCGCCGCACGAGCCTCGCGACGTTCGGCGAGACGGGCTTCGATCTCCGCCTCGTCGATCCCGGCTGATTTGGGGCGAAGGCGGAGATCATGACGTGTCAGTTCTGTTAATCGTAACCCCAGAACAGTGTCCATCATACCGACCGCCTTTAATTTCAAGCCGTCAGGCATTTCGCGGTCACCTAACAGAGCATCTAAAAATGTTAGTGCGCCAACGGTTCCGAGGTCCTTGGACATATAATCATCAAAAAAGAAGAGGCAGTCCTTAGCGTAACTCGGTATTGGAAGAATTTGATCAAGCTGCTGTTGAAACGAGGGCTTTCCACTTAAAAATTCTAGCCATTTATCAAAGTTGTCATCGGGCTTTAATTTCTCGATCATGCCGATTAAGCGCTTCAGCCTAGTTAAAGCCGTCATCAGGTTTTCAAGCGAAAATTCGAGTTCGCTGCGATAATGCGCGCTGAGGCACATCAGGCGATAGGCGAGCGGGTGGACACCGAGATCGATCAGGCTCTGCAACGTCCTGAAACCGCCGCCCGATTTGCTCATCTTGCCCGAGCGTTCGACCAGAAAATTGTTGTGCATCCAGAAGGTCGCGCCGGTATCCGCACAGCCGCAATGCGCCTGGTTCTGCGCGATCTCGTTCGGGTGGTGGATCTCGCGATGATCGATGCCACCGGTATGGATGTCGAAATTCGCACCGAGATACTTCTGGCTCATTACCGAGCATTCGAGATGCCAGCCGGGTGCGCCGCGGCCCCAGGGGGAATCCCATTCCATCTGGCGGTTCTCGCCGGGTTCGCTCTTGCGCCAGATCGCGAAATCCTGCGGGTTGCGCTTGCCCGCGACGGGATCGATCCGGCCTTCGCGATCATCCTCGCGCGTACCGGCGAGGCGACCGTAATCGGGGACGGTGCCGGTATCGAAATACAGGCCGCTGTCGAGTTCGTAGCAATTCGCGGCGATCTTCACGCCGAACGCGATCATCTCCTCGATATGATCGGTGGCGAGCGGGAAGCGGCTCGGCTCGCGGATGTTGAGGTCCTTCAGATTCTGTTTGAAGGCCGTCGTGTAATGCGCGGCGATATCCCAGATGCTCATCGACTGCGCGCGCGCGGCGGCTTCCATCTTGTCGTCGCCCGCATCCGCATCCGACGTCAGGTGGCCGACATCGGTGATGTTGATGATATGGGTGAGCGGATAGCCCTTCCACGTCAGCACGCGGCTGAGCGTGTCGGTGAAGACATAGGCGCGCAGATTGCCGATATGCGCGTAATTGTAGACGGTCGGCCCGCAGGAATAGACTCGCACGTCGGCGGGATCGAGCGGGACGAATGTCTCCAGGCTGCGGCTGAGGCTGTTATAGAGCGTGAGGGGCGTGGCGGTCATGGCGCACGCCATAGCGGGCTGAGGCGGCGGTGCAAACGCCCGCCGCCCCGGGGCAGGCGGCGTAAGCGCCGGGCGTGGGGCACTAATGCTTGAAACCGCCGACGGTCGCTGCTAGGGCGCACGCCTTCCCGGCGCTGGCATCTGTCTGCGACGATAATAGCTATTGATCGGAGCGTCTACACAACATGCAAATCATCGTTCGCGACAACAACGTCGATCAGGCGCTGCGCGCCCTCAAGAAGAAGCTGCAGCGCGAAGGTGTTTATCGCGAGATGAAGTTGCGCCGGCATTACGAGAAGCCGTCGGAAAAGCGTGCACGTGAGCGTGCGGCCGCTGTCCGTCGCGCCCGTAAGCTGGAGCGCAAGCGCCTGGAGCGTGACGGCGCACGGTAAGCCTATCTCCGGTGGTGCGGGTGGCGATCACGCCGCCCGCAGCGCCGTGTTACCGATTTTTCCCGAATACCGACCGGCACTATGCCGTCGATGCGAAAGCAGCCCGACATGTCGACCGTTACCGCAGTTCCGTTGCAGCCGACCAAGCGCGGCGTGATCATGGCCCTGTGGGTGGGATTGGTCGCCGTGATCGGTGCCGCGTTCCTGCTCGCCGCCGCGGCTCCCGGCGATCCGGTCGTCGACTTCCTGGCGAAGAACAAGCGCCAGAAGGGCGTGGTCGAAACGCCATCGGGCCTCCAGTACAAGATCATCGCGCCGGGCGTCGGGCCGAGCCCGACCGATACCGACGTGACGCTCGTCAATTACGAGGGCAAGCTGCCCGACGGTACGACGTTCGACAAGTCGCAGCAGCCGACGCCGATGCCGGTGACCGGCGTCGTTCCGGGCTTCTCCGAAGCGCTGAAGCTGATGAACAAGGGTGCGAAGTACCGCTTCTGGATCAAGCCGACGCTGGGATACGGCGCGCCGCGCCCCGAGGGTGCGCCGCCGATGGATCCGCAGATGGAGAAGCTGGCCAAGAACGTACTGACGTTCGACGTCGAGCTGGTCGAATTCCTGCCGGTCGAAACCGTTCGTCGCATGCAGATGCAGCAGCAGATGATGCAGCAGCAGGGCGGCGCTCCGGGCGGGATGCCGGGCGCGGCAACTCCGGCTCCGGGACAGTAAGACGACTGGCTCTGGCTGGTCGTTTTGACCGGACATAGCCTTTGACCGCGGCTGGATCGGCTACAGTCCGGTCCGGTCACGATGTGGCGCCGCTGTCCTACATGGCCCGGGCCGGGTAGGCTTATCAGCGCTATTTCACATCGCTGGAACACCTGCCCATACTCATCACGGTAAGACGCAGATAGTGTGACCCTAGTGTGACCTTAGTAAACGCTTTTGGCTTGCCGAAGGCTAACGGCCGACCTCGCCTGGTGTCGATCTGCTCCGCTGTTCAGCATTGGACCGCTATTCAGTGCAGAGGGAATTCCAGCGTCAGGGTCTGGTTGATCGATACCGCAGATCATTGATTCGTGAGTGTTTCTAAACGCTTACGGATCTTATCGATGTCGAATTCTGAAACTGGTAACGCGGTGTGCCGTCGCGCTTCGCACGCGTGTTCGTAGGTCGCGATCAGATCGGCGGCCGGGACCTGCCCGCCCCACATCTCTGCCTGGAATGTCTCGACGAGACGCTCGATCGCTTCCTCGCTATCCGCACCAATGGCGGCGCGCTCGTCCTTTCCTTGCCGGCGAGCGACAGGAAGCCGCTATGGTGCAGCACGCTCTCGACGGCATAGTGCACCATGTCGTGCGGGATGATGCCCTGCTTCGGGCACGCGATCGATTCGGTGGTGCCGTCGTCGCGTTCGATGACGAGCGCGTCGTATTTGCCGTCGCGCTTGGTGAATTGAAGTTTTATCCGCCGTTTCCTGACAAATGCTGTCCGCCCGCCAGCCGGCATCAGAAGCCGAGGGCAAAACGGATGGCGCCGCCGCGATCGGCGGGAAGAGCGGCGTAATTGCCGGGCTGCCGACGCCAGAACAGGTTGGTCTGCAGCACGCCGCCGCCCAGCCCGATGCTGTAGCGCGCCTCGATGTCGACTTCCCGGCCATCGGGCGCCAGGTTGAAGCGCTGCGTCAGCCACGCATCGGGTGCGCCGGTCGCATAGTCGTAATTGACCGGCAGGCGCAGGTCGATCCCGCCGCTGGCGACCCGAAGCGGTTGGGCAAGACGCAGCCCGAAGCTGTCGTCGCGGGCGAACAGGCCGTCACGGCCGAGATCGGCAGCGAAGGCCATCGTGCGGATCAGTCCCGAACCTGACAGCCCCCCGCGGACGTCGGCCATCGTCCATCCCTGACGCGTCGATCCGCCGAGATACCAGCCACCGCCGGCATCGAGCCGGGCGACCGCATCGACGAACCAGCTTGTGGCACGGCTCGCACCGAACGCATTGCCGAAATGCGCACCGAGAACGCTGTCGCCTTCACCGAGTCGAGAGAAGGATATGGCGGAAACGAGCGCGCCGTCCTGCCGATCGACCGTCAGCGAACTACGGTCATAGGCCGAGCGCAGGTATGCCGGACGAGCGCCGGGCAGGGGCCCGGTTTCGGCGAAATTCACGACCGTTCCGCTTTCCATCGCGGCGGTGACGCCCCACGAGCCAAGGCGGTTGCGCAACGCCGCGGAACCCTTGATCCGGCCGTCGAAACCCTGTTCGGACAACGGCTCGCGGGCGACCAGGAATGCTGGTTCGCGGCGGCCGGCCAGACGTGCGGACAGCGTGCCGCCGCCCTGTGCGAAACCCATCGCGAATTGCGCGTCGGCGCCGAGGCGCTGGGTGACCAGCCCGGCGACTGGCCGCGCTCGCACGCCGTCCTGACCGGGAAGGAGCGTCCGGTCGTCGGATCGGAACGCGCCGGATCGGGCGGCGAGCGTTACCTCCACTGCCATGTCCTTCGTCGCCGTCGCGATGTTGCGCGTGGTGGATTGCAGCGAGTTGACGAAGCCGCGCGAGAGTCCGGTGCGGTTGACCGTGCGGGCCAGATCGATCGCGAAGGCGCGATCGTATCGATCGAGGATCACCGCACCCAGTACGCCCTGCTTCGCGTCCCCCATTGGCGCGGAAAGCGTCGCGTTCGCGTCGAGCGAGATGGGCATGGCAGCACCCGCCACGGATGCGGTCCCGATCGGCTGGAACGCTCGCGTGAGGTCCAGTATGCCGCCGCCATAGGTCACATCCACTCCGGTCGTTCCGGCGTCGCGCGCGGACGAGAAGAGGATGCTGACGATCTGGCTTCCGCTGAGGTTCGGGAAGGCCTGGGCCAGCAAGGCGACCGCTCCGGAAATCTGTGGTGCGGCAAAGGATGTTCCGGACCACAGGCAGATGCTGCTGTTCTCGCAGGGTGCGCGAACCTGTTCGCCGACTGCCGTCAGGTAATGGCTGGCAGTGTTGCCGGCGCGGTTGCTGAAGGCGGAGATGGTTCCGTTGGTGTTGACGGCCCCTGCGACGATGACGAGGCCGCGCGCGGCGCTGTTATTGGCTATCTGGGCGAAGGCATCCGGATTCACCGCGCCGGCCGGATCGGTGTCGAATTCGTTGCCGGCGGAAATGACGACGATGATCCCCGCCGCCGTCGCGCGATTGATTGCCGCGAGAAGGGTGGCGTTCGCGCCCGAACCGCCCAGCGACATATTGATGACGCGCGCCTTGCTGGTGACGGCAAGGTCCACGCCGCGGGCTATGGCATTGTCGGTGAACGAGCAGTCCGCTTCGGAACCTCCGGTCGCGCAGGTGCCCGGCGTGTCGGCGCGCAGGACGAGCAGCGACGCGTCGAAGGCTACGCCATGGGCGCCGGTGCCGTTCCGTCGGCCGGCCAGCGTGAAAGCGACGGCCGTGCCGTGCCCGTCATCGTCGTCCGTGCCGGTGCCGCCCGCGACATTGGCGGACGCGCTGGAAATGCGGCCGGGAAATTCCTCGCTGCCGGTGTCCAAACCCGTATCGATCACGCCGACGGTGATCCCGGCGCCCGTCGCGTTCCGTTGATAGGCCGCGAGGGCATTCATCGACACCGCGCCAACCGTGGCGCGATATTCGGACGTGTCGTAATTGATCGTGGTCGGCGACGGCGATGGGGCGGGGCTGGGTGCGGGATTGGGCACCGGTGTCGCCGGGGGGCGGCGATCAGAGTCGGCGTACTGTTGACGCCGCCGCCTCCCCCGCCGCCACATGCGGCAAGTGCGAGACACAGCACGAGCGCGCAAGGGGGTAGCGCGACGTTCAGGGAAGCCGGTCGAGTGTCAGCATTGCCGTGCGCAGCGTTCATGATGTCGGACCCGCCCCCTGGAAAATGGCCAAACCCCCGTTGGGCCAGATGTCGTCGTCGTTCTTATCTTTGGTACGGCTATGATCCCATAGCGCAATGTAGCACTCAGACGACGAGCCGTAGCGGTTCCGGTCGGACCACTGACCGTGGTTGATCCGGCCAGATGCCACGCGTGTCGTAGACGAGTTTGTCCGCACGTTCGTCGACCGGAACCGATTTGAACACGTCGTGATCGACCAGCACGATCATGATGCCGCAGCTTTCGATCGCGGTATCGATATCGGTCAGTTTCGCTCCGGTACCGTCGAATTCGCTCGGCAACGCCGCCGCATACGGTTCGACGACATGGATACGATCACCGAATCGGCGCGCGAGTTCGGTCGCGACCTTCAGCGCGGGGCTTTCCCGGAAATCGTCGATGTTCGCCTTGAACGCGAGGCCGAGGCAGGCGACCGGCAGGTTCGGATTGGCCGCGATGAGGTCCGCGGCGCGATCTACGGTATAATCGCACTTCGCGTCGTTCACTTCCCGCGCGGTGCGGATCAGTGGCGTGTTGTCGCGATCGGCATGGACCAGGAACCACGGATCGACCGCGATGCAATGCCCGCCGACGCCGGGGCCGGGCGACAGGATGTTGACGCGCGGGTGGCGATTGGCGAGACGGATCACATCCCAGACATCGACGTCCATCGTATCGGCGACGCGGCTGAGTTCGTTGGCGAAGGCGATGTTGACGTCGCGAAAGGCGTTCTCGGTCAGCTTGGTCATTTCCGCCGCTCGCGACGTGGTGGTGACGCAGGCACCGCGCACGAAGCGACGGTAGAAGCCGAGCGCCTTGCGGGCGCAGCGCGGTGTGATGCCGCCGATGACGCGATCATTGTCGATCAGTTCGACGAGGATCCGCCCCGGCAGGACGCGCTCGGGGCAATAGGCGATCGCGATGTCGGGGATCTCGGTGGTGCGACCGGGGACCTTCAAGTCGGGGCGAAGCTCGGCGAGCAGATCGCGGACCTTTTCGGTCGTACCGACGGGCGAGGTGGATTCCAGAATGACGACGTCGCCGGCCTTGAGCACGGTGGCGATCGTCGTTGCCGCGCGCAGGACATAGCCGATGTTCGGCGCGTGATCGTCGGCGAAGGGCGTGGGCACGGCGATGACGAACACATCGGCGGGTGCGATCTGCATCGACGCGCGCAGATTGCCGCGTGCGACAACGCCGGAGACGAGGCCATCCAGATCGACTTCCTCGATATGGACCTTGCCGGAATTGACCGTGTCCACCACGGACTGGGTGACGTCGATGCCGAGCACCTGCGCGCCGGTGCGGGCGATGACGGCGGCGGTGGGCAGGCCGATATAGCCAAGGCCCACGACCACGACGTTCAGTTCAGCATCCGAAACCATCGGCAATCACCCCTGCAATTCTTGCGGACGCATGGCCGTCGCCGAACGGATTGTGGGCGCGGGCCATGGCCGAATAGGCATCCGTATCGTCCAGGAGAGTTGAAATTTCGGTAACGATGCGGGCGGAATCGGTACCGATCAGCTTCGCGGTGCCCGCGGTCACGCCTTCCGGCCTTTCCGTCGTCTCACGCATGACGAGAACCGGCTTGCCGAGCGCGGGTGCTTCCTCCTGCACGCCGCCGGAATCGGTCAATGCGATGTGGCACAGGCCGAGCGCGCGGACGAAATGCGGGTAATCGAGCGGATCGACGCGGGCGACGTTGGGGCGGTCGCCGAGCATTTCGTCCATTACGGACACCACATTGGGGTTGGGATGGACGGGGAACAGGATCGCGGTATCGGGGCGATCGGCGATCTGCTGGATCGCGCGAGCGATATTGGCCATGCCGTCGCCGAAATTTTCACGCCGATGCGTGGTTACGAGGATGATGCTTTTGTCGGCGAAGCGCGCCGCGATATCGTCCAGGCCTGCGGCAAGTGTCGGATCGGCGGCGAGCTTGGCCTGGGTCGCGTACAATGCGTCGATCACCGTGTTTCCCGTGACGTGGATAGTCGACGGATCGATATTCTCGCGCTTCAGGGCATCCGCGGAGGTTTCGGTCGGGGCGAAATGCTGGTCCGCAATCGGCGCGACGATGCGGCGGTTCACTTCCTCCGGCCAGGGCTGGTATATGTTGCCGGACCGAAGCCCCGCCTCGACATGGCTGACCGGGATCTTGCGGTAATAGGCCGTCAGTGCGCCGACCATAGCGGTCGCCGTGTCGCCCTGCACGATGACGCGATCCGGCTTTTCCCTGTCCATCACCTCGCCAAGTGCCGTCAGGAGTCGGGCGGTGAGGCGGTCGAGGCTCTGGCCCGGCTCCATGATGTCGAGATCCACGTCGGGCGTCAGGCCGGCGATGGACAGCACCTGATCGAGCAACCCGCGATGCTGAGCGGTGACGCAGGTGCGCACGTCGAGGCCGGGCGTTGCCTTCAGCGCAGCGACGACGGGGAAAAGCTTGATCGCTTCCGGACGGGTGCCGAAGACGACGAGGATTTTGCGGGGTGCGGGGGCGGTCATGCCGTACTGGGTAACGGCAATGGTTTAAGGCGGGGCTAACCGCGTCGTATTTCAGAAAGCGTTTATCGGCACGAGCAGCCGGGGTCCTTGGGCAAGGTAATCGTGCGGAAGCGGAAGGCGAGGGCGTCGATGAGCAGCAGCTTGCCGGCGACGTCGTCCCCGAAGCCGGTGATCGCGCGGATCGTTTCCAGCGCGGCGAGGCTGCCGAGCACGCCGGTCATCGCGCCGAGTACGCCCTGATCCGCGCAGCTTGCATCGGCACGGTCGGGATCGTTGCCGACAAAGCAACGGTAGCAGGGTTTGTCCTTTTCCCAGCCGCGAAATGTGGCGAGCTGGCCTTCGAACTGTCCGACCGCGGCGGAGACCAAAGGGATTCGCCCGGCGTGCGCGGCGTCCGCGACCGCGAGCCGGGTGGCGAAGTTATCACAGCCGTCGAGCACGACGTCGGCCCCGGCGATCAGATCGGCGGCATTGGTCGCGTCGATGCGGACGGCATTCATCTCGACATCGACATTGGGGTTGAGCCGGCTGACGGCGATCGCGGCGGCGGCGACCTTGCGCTGGCCGAGATCGTCCGTGCCGAAGATCGTCTGGCGCTGGAGATTGGAGAGATCGACCACATCGTCGTCGATCAGCACGAGACGGCCGACTCCCGCGGCGGCAAGATACTGGATCGCCGGGCTGCCGATGCCGCCGGCTCCGATCACCACCACCCGCGCGGCCTTCAGGCGCGTCTGTCCGCTGCCGCCGATATCCTGCAACACGATGTGACGCGCATAGCGCTCGAGTTCTGTGCTGGAGAGGATCATCCCTGCCAATCGAATACGATGGTGGCGCGATACCATCGGTCGCCTGCCGCGCCGGCGCGGAGGTTGGCGCGCGCGAAGCTGATGACGAGGCCGGCGCCATATTGCTCGACCGTCGGGCACTGGATGGCGCGCGGCACGGTGCGTCGGACAGTGCCGTCGGCATCGACCAAAGTCGCGATGTCGAGTTTGACGACGTAATGGCCATCTGCCGGGCGCGACACCGGGCAGCGTCCCGCGGCGATCTCCCCCGCGACGAAGCCGGACAGGCCGGGCGTCATCTCGGGCGGCTTGATGTAGGGCACCGGCGCCAAGGCTGCCCAGTCGGTCGGGACGTGTCCGGCGACCGGTGGTGGCGGCACCTGGGGCGGCTGCGCAGCCGCTTGCAAAAGAAGTAGTAGATTCAGCATCATCGGCCCGTAGACCCAAATCCTCCGTGTCCGCGGGCGGTATCGTCGAGCGATTCGACCTCGTCCAACGTTGCGCGCTGGACCGGGGCGGGAACGAGTTGGGCGATACGCTCGCCACGCACGACGGCGAACGGTTCCTGCCCGAGGTTCGCGAGTATGACTTTGATCTCCCCGCGATAATCGCTGTCGATCGTGCCGGGCGAGTTGAGGCAGGTGATGCCGAATTTAAGCGCGAGACCGGAACGGGGGCGGACCTGGATCTCGTAGCCGGCGGGTATCGCGACGGCGAAGCCGGTTGCGATCGCGGCACGCTGGCCGGGGGCGAGGGTCATGTCTTCGGCGGCGACGACGTCCATTCCAGCCGCGCCATCAGTGGCATAAGCGGGATGGGGGAGGCCCGCGCCATGCGGCAGGCGTTTGATGGCGATGGCGATCGGCGATGTCATGACGCCCGCTGTACCGGAAGAAACCGTCGGGGCGAAAGGGGCGTGTTCTTTCCCCAGGTAAAGCCAACGTCATGAGGTGGTTACGTGAACGATTTGACATTTGACGTGGTGGTTGAGGGGTCTAGCGTCTGCTCCGGCCCTGTTCGGGGGCTTGGGAGACTGGTTATGCGTTCACTGATCATCGCCGCCACGGCGCTCGCCTTCGTCGCCAGTGCAGCGCCGGCCGTTGCCGCGCCGTGCAAGGATGCGAAGGGCAAGTTCACGAAATGCCCACCCAAACCGACGAAATGCCGTTTGAACGGCAAGTTTGCGAGCTGCAAGACGCCGGGCGCCAAGCCGATGTGATCACGATCGAGGACGGATGGGCCACGCCAAGCCGGAACCGGCGGGTGGCTCCATCCGTTTTTACCCAAGCCCCCAAGGCGACGATTCCCGGCGCTATTGCGGGTGGATGAGGATAAGCGAGATGGGCGAGCTGACCGACAAGATCAAAGGCAACGTCAACGAAGCCGTTGGCAAGGTGAAAGAGCAAAGCGCCGATCCGGCGACCCGCGACGACGGCGCGAGGCAGGAGACGCGCGGCAAGGGCGAGCAGCTGAAAGGCAATTTGAAGGGGATGCTTGGCGACGATATCTGATCGTTAGATCGCCGCCATGACGGCACCTTAGTCGCCGCGAACCTCGCTGAGCGTGGTTCCGGCGGTGATCGCCTCCACATCCGTCTTGAGGTGGAGCAGCCGGACACCGGTTTGAGTCATCGCCCGGTCGAGTGCCGGTTCGAACTGCGCCGTGCTTTCGATCGTCTCGGCCCAGCAGCCGTAAGCCCTTGCGAGCGCGGCGAAGTCCGGATTGTGCAGGCGGGTGCCAGTGACGCGTCCGGGGAATTCGCGTTCCTGATGCATGCGGATCGTGCCGTACCAGCCATTGTCTACGACAAGTACGAGCATGTTCGCACCGTGGGCGACGGCGGTGGCGATTTCCTGACCGTTCATCAGGAAGCAGCCGTCCCCTGCGAGCGCCACGACCATGCGGTCGGGAAAGCGCAAGGCTGCGGCCGTGGCGGCGGGCACCCCATAGCCCATCGCTCCGGCGGTCGGAGCCAGCTGGCTAGGTTGGCTGGCGTAGTGCCAATACCGGTGCCACCAGCCCGAATAATTTCCGGCGCCGTTGCAGATGATGCTGTCGGCAGGGAGCTTTTCGCGCATCGCTGCGACGCAGGGGCCAAGATCGAGCGCAAGATCGCGCGGGGCGGGCGTGGACCATTCGAGATAGTCGGCATGCGCCTCAGCACCCGCCGGGATCGGCGTGTCCTCGGCACCGAGCAACTCCATCAGATTCGCGAACCGTTCGACATCGGCACAGATGGCAAGATCGGCGCGGAACGTGCTGTTCAGTTCCTCCGGGTCGGGATGGACGTGGATCAGCGACTGACCGGGATGGTCGGGCGTTATCAAGGTATAGCCATCGGTCGTCGCTTCCCCGAGGCGCGCACCAAGCACGATCAACAGGTCGGCGTCCCGGATACGCGCGACGAGCTTCGGATTGGGACCGTAACCGAGATTGCCGGCATAGGCGGAGCAAGCGTTCGCAATCGCATCCTGACGCCGGAACGCTGCCGCCAGAGGGACGCCTGACGAGGCACCGAACGCCTCGACCGCAGCGGCGGTGTGCGGCGACCATCCTGCGCCGCCGATGATCGCGACTGGGCGCTTCGCCGCCTTCAACATATCGTTCGCGGTGCTGGCCGCTTCGACCAAAGCGTCCTGTTCGACACGAGCAACGCGGGGGCGGTCGATCGCCTCGACCGCTTCGAGCAGCATGTCCTCCGGCAAGGCGAGCACGACCGGGCCGGGCCGTCCGTTCATCGCGGTGGCATAGGCCCGCGCGACATATTCGGGAATGCGGCGCGCATCGTTGATCTTCGCCGCCCATTTGCATAGCGGCCCGAACATCGCTGCGAAATCGATTTCCTGGAATGCCTCGCGGTCCTTCGTGCCGCGATCGACGTCGCCGATGAACAGGATCATCGGTTGACTGTCCTGACGCGCGACATGGACGCCGATCGAGGCGTTGGTCGCGCCGGGACCGCGCGTGACGAAGGCGATGCCGGGACGGCCCGTCAAGGCGCCGTCCGCGCATGCCATGAACCCGACGCCGCCTTCCTGCCGGCAGACGACGAGATCGATTTCCGGCGTGTCGTGCAGGGCGTCCAGCACCGCGAGGAAGCTTTCGCCGGGAACGGTGAAGATACGATCGCAACCCTGCGAGACGAGCTGATCGACCAGGATGCGGCCGCCGGTACGTTTTTCGGTCATGCCCGCTGGTCTAGCGCCGGTCGTGAATGCTGAACAGGGGGGCGGAGTGTCGGGATTCCTGACAATTTTCGCTGCCGGAAATTTTCGTTTACCATCGCGTGGTGCGGAAATACGTGGGCGCTGGAAAGTGGCACGCGCTGTGCTACACTACAGGCAGCCGAGCGTTTCCACGCTTCAGCAGGGCGGGCCGCGGAGAATGTTCCGCTGGCCCGCCCGCACCCGGCTTTTTCCTTGGATCACGTCGCGGACCGATCGTCCCGCTAACCGGTTTCTCGACTTCGCTCGAAACGAACGGGGGAGTTATGGCGCGAAAACGAACGGAGGGGCATAGCCCGAGACGGACGGGGAGTGCGGCTCCCCGCCCAGGCATTACGCGGCGCGGACGACGCCTTCGTCTTCGAACAGCTTGGCGAGTTCGCCCGATCTGTACATTTCCATCATGATGTCCGAACCGCCGACGAATTCGCCCTTCACGTACAGCTGCGGAATGGTCGGCCAGTCGGAGAATTCCTTGATCCCCTGACGGATGCCCTGATCCTGCAACACATCGACGCTATCGAATTCGGCGTTGAGGTGGTTAAGGATGGCGATCGCGCGGCTGCTGAAACCACATTGCGGGAAAAGCGGGCTGCCCTTCATGAACAGCAAGACGTCGTTCTTCGCGACCAGATCGGCAATGCGGGCCTGTGTATCGTCAGTCATCTTCGTGTCCTTACTCGGGTACGGCAGTGGTCAATTGCAGGGCGTGCAGCACGCCGCCCATCCGGCCCCCCAAGGCCGCATAGACCGCCTGGTGCTGCTTGATACGGGGAAGCCCGCGGAAACTTTCGGATACGACACGGGCGGCGTAATGATCGCCATCGCCCGCCAGATCGGTGATCTCGACGCGCGCGCCGGGAATGCCGCCGACGATCAACGCCTCGATCTCGTCCGCTGCCATCGCCATGATTATTCCGCCTGCATCAACTGACGGCGCGCCTCGACCGTATGATCCTCGATCGCGCGACGGACGACGCTTTCGTCGACCTCTACGCCGGCGGCAGTCAGATCGCTGACCAGCTTGCGGATCACGTCCTCGTCACCGGCTTCTTCGAAATCGGCCTGAACGACGGCCTTCGCATAGGCGTCTGTCTCTTCGGCGGTCAGCTTCATCTTCTCGGCGGCCCATTGCCCGAGCAACCGGTTACGACGCACGGTGACGCGGAACTGCATTTCCTCGTCACGGGCATATTTGGTTTCGAATGCGCGCTCGCGGTCGTCGAACGTGGTCATGTGGCTCTTCCCCTCGGGCCTTGTCTATCGTCCGATGAGATAGGGCGGGCAGGGCGGACGCGCAACCTGCGGGTGGGGAGGGCGGTCCCGACCGTCATCGCGTGATGACGGCCGGGCTATCATGGTCGGCTCAGCCGACTTCGACCACGAGTTTCCCGATCGCGGCGCGGGCGGCCATCTTGGCGATCGCCTTGCCGCCATCCTCGAACGCGAAGGTTTCGGTGACGCGCGGCGCGATCTTGCCGTCTTTCCACAGGTCGAACAGGCGTGCGACATGCGCAGCATTCGCCTTCGGATCGCGCGCGGCGAACGCGCCCCAGAACACGCCGCAGACGTCGCAGGACTTCAGCAGGGTCAGGTTGAGCGGCAGCTTCGGGATGCCGGCAGGGAAGCCGACGACCAGATAGCGGCCTTCCCAGCCGATCGAGCGGAGCGCGGGTTCGGCATAGTCGCCGCCCACCGGATCGTAGATCACGTCATAGCCCGCCTTGCCGCCAGCCGCCTTGAACTGTTCGGCGAGCGCCTTGGACTGATCACGGTCGAACGGCGCGCGGGCGTAGACGATGGTTTCGTCGGCGCCGCCGTCCTTCGCGACCGCCGCCTTTTCGTCCGACGAGACGGCCGCCACGACGCGCGCGCCGAACGCCTTGCCGAGTTCGATCGCGGCAAGCCCGACGCCGCCCGCCGCACCGAGCACGAGCAGCGTCTGTCCCTCAGTGATGTGACCGCGATCGAGCAAGGCGTGGATCGTCGTGCCGTACGTCAGGATCAGGGCCGCGCCCTCGGCGAAGCTTCGGCCTTCGGGCAGCGCATACAGCTTGGACGCATCGACCACGACCTTTTCGACCAGCCCGCCATGACCGACCATGCCGATCACGCGGTCACCGATTTGCCATTCGGTCACGCCGTCGCCGACGCTTTCGACCAGGCCGGCGATTTCACCGCCGGGTGCGAACGGGCGCGCCGGTTTGAACTGGTACTTGTCCTCGATGATCAGGACGTCGGGATAGTTGATCGAACAGGCCTTCACGGCCACCACGACCTGACCCGGACCGGCGACCGGATCGGGCAGTTCGTCCATCACTAGTGTTTCAGGTCCGCCCGGCGCTGTCGACAGAAGTGCTCGCATGTGCCCGTTCTCCGCTCATCCACGGCCGGTGTTCGTTTACCCCGGCTTCGTATTTCGAAATCTGGGTATCCCTTGCCAGCGTCAGGCCGATCTCGTCCAGCCCTTCCATGAGGCACTGGCGACGGAAGGCATCGAGTTCGAAGGTGAAGCGATCCTGATAGGGGGTGGTGACGGTCATCGTCTCGAGATCGACGGTGACCGTATCGGTCTGCGCGACCTCGACCAGTCGATCGATCGCCTCTTGCGGCAGGACGACCGGAATGATTCCGTTCTTGAACGCGTTACCGGAAAAGATATCCGAGAAACTGGGCGCCAGCACCGCGACGATACCCATGTCGGCCAGCGCCCAGGCGGCGTGTTCACGGCTGGACCCGCAACCGAAATTGTCGCCCGCGATCAGGATCGGTGCGCCGGCATAACGCGGATCGTCGAAGATATTCCCCTCGACCGCGCGAACCGTTTCGAACGCGCCCTTGCCGAGGCCGGAGCGGGTGATCGTCTTCAGCCAATGCGCCGGGATGATCACGTCCGTGTCGATATTCTTCGCGCCCCACGGATAGGCGCGGCCGGAAACCTGTTTGACGGGGTTCATCTGGAGGCCTCTCGGACGGCGACCGGCACTTCCGGCCAGACTGTTATCGGGTTGCGGAAACCCTGGGCGCGGGAAGGGTGCGCGCGGTCGCGGCATAGGCGGCGATACCGCTGATCACGGTGCCGACGACGAGCAGAGCCAGAACGCGCTTCATTTTGATGCCCCCATTATGCCGCGCCCATCAGGTCGCGGACATCGCTTAACCGCCCGGTCACGGCCGCCGCGGCCGCCATTGCGGGCGATACCAGATGCGTACGTGCGCCCGGACCCTGGCGTCCTACGAAGTTCCGGTTGGAAGTGGAAGCGCATCTGAGGCCGGGCGGTACTTTATCGGGGTTCATCGCGAGGCACATCGAACAGCCGGGTTCGCGCCATTCGAAGCCGGCGGCAACGAAGATGCGGTCCAGCCCCTCCGCCTCCGCCTGTCGCTTGACGAGGCCGGAACCGGGTACGACCAGCGCACGGACGCCGTCGGCGACGGAGCGACCGTTGGCGACGGCGGCGGCGGCGCGCATATCCTCGATCCGGCTGTTGGTGCAGCTGCCGATGAAGACGTAGTCGACCCCGATATCCTGCATCGCGGTGCCCGGCGTCAGGCCCATGTAATCGAGCGACTTCTGTGCCGCGACGCGCTTCGCGGGATCGGCGAAGCTTTCCGGATCGGGGACGTGGCCGGTAATCGACACGACGTCCTCCGGGCTGGTGCCCCACGTCAACGCCGGAGCGATATCAGAGCCGTTGAGCGTGACGGTGCGATCGTAGGTCGCGTTCGCATCGCTCGGCAGCGTCTTCCAATAGGCGACGGCCTTGTCCCAGTCGGCGCCCTTCGGGGCCATCGGGCGTCCCCTGGTATAGTCGAACGTCGTCTGGTCGGGCGCGATCAGGCCGGCGCGGGCGCCGCCCTCGATCGACATGTTGGCGATCGTCAGGCGACCCTCGATCGACAGCGCGCGGATGACTTCACCCGTGAATTCGATGACATAACCGGTGCCGCCCGCCGCGCCGATCTTGCCGATGATGCTGAGGATGACGTCCTTCGCCGACACGCCGAAGCCGAGCGTGCCATCGACGCGTACTTCCATCGTCTTCGATTGACCGAGCAGCAACGTCTGCGTCGCGAGAACATGTTCGACCTCGCTGGTGCCGATGCCGAAGGCCAGCGCGCCGAGTGCGCCGTGCGCCGAGGTGTGGCTGTCGCCGCAAACCAGGGTCGTGCCGGGGAGGGTGAAGCCCTGTTCCGGGCCTACGACGTGGACGATACCCTGATTGATCGAAATGGCGTCGATATAGTCGATGCCGAACTCGCTCGTGTTACGCCGCAGTGCGTCGAGTTGCGCGGCGCTTTCGCGGTCGGCGATCGGCAGTTCGCGGCCCTGTTCGTCGACGCGCGCGCTGGTCGGTAGATTGTGGTCCGGTACGGCGAGCGTGAGATCGGGGCGGCGGACCTTGCGATCGGTGACACGCAGGCCTTCGAACGCCTGAGGACTGGTCACTTCGTGGACGAGATGGCGATCGATATAGATCAGGCAGGTGCCATCGTCGCGACGCTCCACGACATGGTCTGCCCAGATCTTTTCGTACAAGGTGAGTGGTCGGCTGGCCATAATGTAACGCGCTTTACGCTTATTGCGCGTGCTCGCAAGGCTTGGCGCTAATGGCTTTCCTTTGGCGAGACATAGGAGGGATCATGCGCCACAGGTGAAGTCCGGCCCTCCCGAAGTGCTCTCAAGACCTCTGCGAAGTCTGTCTGGCAGCGGAAACCGAGCACGCGATCGGCAAGACCGGCGTCGTAAATGCGGTCGATGCTGGCAGGCAGCGACCAGCCCACGCGGGCGTATAGCTCCCGCGCATCGGGATACAGGCGGGCGATGACGGCGGGGGCGTCGCGCTTGAGGTCTGCGACATCTGTGCGCGTAAAGGGCGTCGGCGCGGAGACGATGAACGTGCCGAAGCCGATTTCCGGCGCACGGGCGAGCGCGACGACATGCGCTTCCACGGCATCCTCGACGGTCAGGCGGCGGTGCAGCAGTTCGTTGGCCTTCATATTCTCGCCGGACAGGGCGCGATGCGTATCGTCGTCCTCCGGGAAGAAGCGGGAGGTTCGCAAGATCACGATTGGCATGCCGTGTTCGGCATGGATCAAGCGGCAGATATGCTCGGCGGACAGTTTCGTTATGCCGTAGATGTTACGCGGTTCGAGCGGAGCCATATCCTCGTCGATCCAGACCGCCGTGTCGCCGCGGGCTTCACGGATCGCGGTGGAGATCATCAAGGATGTGGTCGAGGTGAAGACGAAGCGGGACGCATTCGCTGCGACCGCGGCCTCCAGCAGGTTGAGCGTGCCGCTCGTGTTGACGTCGATAAAGGCCTGGCGCGGATAGCGGACGATGTAGGGCTTGTGCAGCGCACCGGCATGGACGACGGCATCGATACCGTGATCGTCGAACGTCCGATCGACCAGTGTGCGGTCGGCAACGGACCCGATGATGCGGGTGTGCGGGCCGGGGGCGACGTCCAGCCCGATGACGGTGTGACCTTCCGCATGCAGGCGAGGTGCGAGGTAGCGTCCTAGCCAACCGCTGGATCCGGTCAGCAGTACGCGCATCATTCCGCCCGGTAATCGGCCGTGATCGTGCCGGCCGCGGCGAGTTCCGTCTCATGCTCGGCCTCGCGCCACGTCTCGGTGAGCGCGGCGGCTTCCCAATCGCGCATTGCCGGATGCTGAAGGATGTGCGCGACCCAGGCGGCGCCCGCCGGACCGACGTCGAGGCCGTAGGTGCGGACGCGGAAGGCGACGGGTGCGTAAAAGGCGTCGACCGCGCTGAATTCTGGGCCGGCGAGCCAGGGGCCACCAAAGCGGTCGACCCCCTCCGCCCACAGTTCCGCCAGTCGCGCGATGTTGCGTCCGAGCGCGGCAGAGGCGGGCTTCGGCGTGACGCGAACGCCGACGTTCATCGTGCAATCGTTGCGCAGCGCGGAGAAGCCGCCATGCATCTCCGCCGTCGCGCTCATCGCCCAGGCGCGCGCGGCTTCGTCCTTCGGCCAGACGCCCTCGAACCGCTCGGCGAGATACAGCGCGATGCCGAGCGAGTCCCAGATCGTGCGATCGCCGTCGATCAGGACGGGAACCTGTCCGGTCGGCGAGAAGGCGCGAAACGCTTCGAAATTGTCCGCCGCCGCGAACGGCTCGATCCGATCGTCGAACGGGATGCCCAGCGCCTTCATCAACAGCCACGGCCGCAGCGACCAACTGCTGTAATTGCGGTTCGCGGTGATCAGGGTGAAGGGCATGGCGTCAGCTGACGTAATGCGCCGTCGTGCGGGCGGCGACGTCTTCCGGGGTGATGCCGGGCGCGCATTCGATCAGCCTGAAGGGACTCTCGTGATCGGGGCGCTGGAAGACGCAGAGTTCGGTGATGATCATGTCCACGACGTTCTTGCCGGTCAGCGGCAGGGTGCATTCGGGAATGAACTTCGGATCACCCGCCTTGGAGTTTTGCTCCATCACGACGATGATCTTCTTCACGCCGGCGACCAGGTCCATCGCGCCGCCCATGCCCTTGATCATCTTGCCCGGGATCATCCAGTTGGCGATGTCGCCCTTCTCGCTGATCTCCATCGCGCCGAGGACGGTCAGGTCGATATGCCCGCCGCGGATCATCGCGAAGCTCTGGTCGGACCCGAAATAAGCGGACTGGGGCAGTTCGCTGATCGTCTGCTTGCCGGCGTTGATCAGGTCGGCATCCTCCTCGCCTTCATACGGGAAGGGGCCGATGCCGAGCATGCCGTTTTCGGACTGGAGCGTGACGGTGACGCCCTCCGGAATATGGTTTGCGACGAGCGTCGGGATGCCGATGCCGAGATTGACGTAGAAACCGTCCTGCAATTCCTGCGCCGCACGGGCGGCCATCTGGTCGCGGGTCCAGCCGGTCTTTTCGTCGGACATCACTTCTTCTCCTGGGCGGTATCGGCGGGCGTATCGGGCCACCGTACGGAAACTGGGAACACGTCCTGCGCGGTGCCCTTCAGCGCCGATCCGTAAACGGGATTGGGAAAGACGAACCAGCCGGCGCCCCAAAGGTCGGCGATGCCGGGAAGGTCGGCCAGCGCACGGCGATCCTGCGGCTTGCGGCCGGTGTTAAAGAGATCGCTAAAGTCGCCCAACTGGTCGCCGCCCATCGCAACGACACAGTAGTGCGCCGCGACTGCTGCGCGACGGGCATCCTTTTTCTTTTGGTCCTCGCCGGTGCCTTCGGCGAGATACAGCGTCTGATCCGCCCAGCGTGTGGGGTCGGACTGGTAATCGGCGGTGCCGAGCCCGGCCTGCTCGATCGCGATCTTGCTGCGATCCGCGAAAGCGGTCAGGCGGTTGGAATTGAAGATCACGCGGACGCCTATCGCGCGAAGCTGGTTCAAAGCGGCGACCGCACCCGGCGTAGCGACGGGTTTATTGGTGCCGTGATATTCCCATTCCTGCCAGCGTTTGTCGCTGTATGGCGCGCCCATTGCAGCATCATATTCAAAGCCGGCGTTAAGCAGTACGGTTTCGTCAACGTCGAAGATCACCGCTTGCGGACGTTTGCCGCAATCCGACCAGCGCGGTGCGTCGAGCGACGCGCCATCCGCGAGGACGACCGAGCGCGGATTGCGCCGGTTCGCGCGGACGTAATCGACCAGACCCCGCCAGATCGCCCGAGTGTTCGCTGCGGCCTCTCCCGATCCGTACAGATACTGCATCGGTGCGGGCGCCGGGATGCCGGGCGACGGCCGCGGCAAATCGGGAACCGCAATCGGCGCGGCTTGCGCCGCGGTCCGGGCAGACGCTGTCGACCCACACGCCAGCGCGAGCGCAGCCGTCAGGATGGCGGTGCGGCTCATGCCTCGGCGCGGGTCCGGGTCATGCGGAATTCGATCTTCTTGTCGTACGGGCCGCCCATGACGAGCCGGTTCACATAGACCCCGGGCAGGTGGATGCAGTCCGGATCGAGGCTGCCGACGGGCACGATCTCCTCGACTTCGGCGACGCAGATTTTGCCCGCGGTGGCCATCGGCGCATTGAAGTTGCGCGCCGTCTTGCGGAAGATGAGGTTGCCGCTTTCGTCCGCTTTCCAGCCCTTGATGATCGCAAGATCGGCGCGGATGCCGCGTTCCAGGATATAGTCCTCTCCGTCGAAGGTCTTCACCTCCTTGCCATCGGCAACGAGCGTACCGACGCCCGTCTTGGTGTAGAATCCGGGGATGCCTGCGCCGCCCGCGCGGCAGCGTTCGGCGAGCGTGCCTTGCGGGCAGAATTCGACCTCGAGTTCGCCGGACAGATATTGCCGCTCGAACTCCTTGTTCTCGCCGACATAGGACGAGATCATCTTCTTCACCTGACGCGTGCGGAGCAGCTTGCCCAGACCTTCTCCGTCGATGCCGGCATTGTTGCTGGCGATCGTCAGGTCCTTCGTCCCCGCTGCCTGGATCGCATCGATCAGGCGTTCGGGAATGCCGCTGAGGCCGAACCCGCCCGCGCAGATCGTCATGCCGTCGAACAGGACGCCGTCGAGCGCGGCGGCGGCATCGGGATAGAGCTTCTTCATCGGCGCGAGACTCCGGGAGGATGTTGCCAGCGCGGATAGCCACGCGGGGCGGGGCTGGTCAATGCGCGTCGGTCGAAGGTCAGTGGTTCAGCTTCAACCCAGGGCGCGGCCAGTCCATGCTGACCAGCTGCCCGGTGCCGGATAGCGTGATATAAGCGGTGCGCAGATCCGGGCCGCCCCAACAGATATTTGTCGTGAAGGGATCGGGCGTCGCGACGAAGTCGACCAACTCGCCGGTGGGCGAGATGACTGAAATGCCGCTTTCCCCGATCGTCGCGACGCAGATGTTGCCGGCGGAGTCCACGCCCAGCGAGTCGAAGAACTTGTACCCGGCGGGCCGATAGAGCGGGATGCCCGCGCCACCCAGGCCCGCGGTCTGATCGACCTTGCCCGGCGCGGTGACGCGGAACGCCATCAGCCGGCAGGTATAGGTCTCGGCGGCGTACAGCGTGTTGCCGTCGGGCGAGAGGCCGATGCCGTTGGGGTTCTCGCTGGGGAAAACGACTTCTTGCAGGAAGCTGCCATCGGCCTTGGCGTAGAAGATGCCGGTGACGTCGCGTTCGCGCTGGCGGGTCTTGCCGTGATCGGTGAACCAGAAGCCGCCATGCGCATCGAACACGATGTCGTTCGGACCGCGCAGAGTGCAGCCGAAATCACCGTCCTTGTACAAGGTTTCGATCGCGCCCGTTTCCAGATCGATCCGCTCGATCCGGCCACCGGAATAGTCCCGTGCCTGCCCGTGCGGGATCAGCAGGCCGTTCCGGTCGAGATATTCGAAGCCGCCATTGTTGCAGCAGTACAACTTGCCATCCGGTCCGATCGCGAGGCCGTTGGGTCCACCGCCCGGTTCGGCAACAATCTGCTTCCCGCCATCGGGCAGGATGCGGGTGATGCGGCCCGCCGCGATCTCCACGAGGATGATGCTGCCGTCCGGCATCGCTACCGGGCCTTCGGGAAAACGCAGGCCGGTGGCGATCGTGGTCAACTGGTTCATCGAGCTCTCCTGTTTTTCCCGCAGTCTATGCGACGCGATCATTTTGACCAGCCTTACCTATCGACTTGACTACAACCGTAATCACTGCGATTACAGGCGTAGTCAGTACGGGAGCGAGTCGAATGGCCGAACGGATCAGCGATGCGGAGCATACGGTGATGGAGGTACTGTGGGACGAAAGCCCACTGACCGCGCAGGACGTGGCCGAGCGCATCCCGTCGACCCGCGACTGGAGCGCGAATACGGTGAAGACATTGCTCGGCCGTTTGCTCGCCAAGAACATCATCGCGCATGAGGAAGAGGGGCGGCGGTACCTGTACCGCCCGCTCGTCGCGCGGGGCGATTACGTCGCCGGGGAAAGCCGCAAGCTGATGGACCGGTTGTTCGGCGGCAAGCTGACGCCGCTGGTTGCGCATCTGGCCGAGCGGGACGAACTGACCGCGACCGACATTGCCGAGATCGAGGCGCTGCTGAAGGGGCTGAAATCGTGAGCGCCGGGTTTATCGGCTGGGGGATCGAGACGCTGATCGCATCGACCCTGCTGATGGCGCTGGTCCTGATGCTGCGCGGGCCGGTGCGCCGGGCGTTCGGCCCCGACGTCGCCTATGCCTTATGGGCATTGCCCGCGCTGCGGATGATATTGCCGCCTTTGCCGGTGTCGTGGCGCGAAGCGGCGACTGCGCCGATCGCCGCAGCGAGCAATACGATCACCGTCTATGTGGTCGAGCCGTTCAGCGGGGGTAAAGCTGTGTCCTCGTCCGTCGATCACTTCGCGATGTTCGGGCCGATCATGGCGGGATTGTGGATCGTGGGCGCGGCGGTGTTTCTCGGCTGGCACGCGGTCCAGCATTTGCGCGTTTTGCCGCCGCATGCTCGACGAACAGGTGCGCGGCACGCAGATGGAAGGCGGAATCCACCTGATCGAGACCGACGCGGCGAACGGCCCACTGGCCTTCGGCGTGCTGCGCAAATACGTCGCCTTTCCGCGCGATTTCGTCTCGCGCTACGATCAGGACGAGCGCGATCTGGCGCTGGCGCATGAGCTTGGACATCATGCCCGGCACGATCTTGCGGCGAACTGGTTCGCGCTCGCCGTACTTGCGCTGCACTGGTTCAATCCGGTGGCGTGGCGCGCGTTCCGGGCGTTCCGCGCCGATCAGGAAATCGCCAACGATGCGCGCGTGCTTGCGGGACTCAGTCCGATGGCGCGGCATGCCTATGCCTGCGCGATCGTCAAATCGGCGCATGGCGGCGCGGTGTCGGCCGCCTGCCACCTCCACACGATCAACGACCTCAAAGGGAGACTGAAGATTCTGACGACCAACAAGACCAGCCGGTCTCGCCTTATCGGCGGCGCGGCGGCGATCGCGGCGATCGGGGTGGCGGGGCTGGGCCTGACCGCGTCGGGTACGCAGGCGGCAGAGACCGTGCGTTCGAAAGTCGAGACGGTGACGGGCGTGAACCTGGCCCAGTTCGAAACCGTCACGCCTGCCGAGCCGGCGCCCTATACCGAAGCGCAGGTCGCGGAGATGCCCGCACCGCCCGCGCCGCCGGAACAGCCCGAGGCGCTGAACCTGCCGCCACCCGGACCGGGCGAGGACCGGAATATACAGTCGTCCACGACCGTCACGGATGGCAAGGTGGTGAAGCGCGTCAAGGTCATTACGCGTGGCAAGGACGGTAAGGTCATCACCGAGGATTGGCGCGGGATGGACGAACTGCGCAATATGCCCGAGGTCACCTCCGCCAACTGCCCCAAGGGTGATGCCAAGCAGATGGTGATCAACGAGCAACGCGGTCAGAAGAAGCATATCATCATCTGCACCAACCGGATCGAGCAGGCCGTTGCCGAGGGTACGAAGGTCGCCGCCAACAGCGCGGATATCGAACGCAACGCCCTGCGATCCGCGATGGCGGGACTGCGCAGCGCGCGCGCATCGATCGAGAACAATCGCGATATGTCTAGCGAAGCGCGTTCCGAGGCGCTGAAGGGGATAGACGAGGCGATGGCCGAAGTTACTGCGGATATCGCCAAGGCGCATTGATCAGCACGCGACGGTTTCGGCGTTGCTCCGGACCGATCGCTTTTCGCAGGCTCCGTACCGATCGTGGTGCGGAGCCTTTGCCAATTCCGGCCCGACCGCCTAACAGCCTGACAAATGCTTGCTGGACTGATTTTCGCGACGGACGATGCCGATGATCGGCCGGGCATGCTGGCGGCGACCCTGCCGTTCGGCGGGCTGACGCTGATCGAATTTCAGGCGCGTTTGCTGGTTTCCGCCGGGGTCAGCCAGATCATCGTCGTCGTCGCCCGGCTGACGCCGGAATTGCTCGGTGCGATCGCGCGCGTCGGTCGGCGCGGGGCATCGGTGGATGTCGTGCGATCCGCCAGCGAGGCGGCGGAGAAATTGCATCCGCTGGCGCGCGTGCTGGTCGTCGCTGACGGACTGGTCACGACGGGCGATGTGATCGCCGTCCTGTCCAAGGATGGCGGCGATGCGTTGCTGACCGTATCGGAACGCGAGGCGTCGCCGGGGTTCGAGCGGGTCGGGGCGGAAACCGCCTGGGCCGGGCTCGCGCGGCTTGAGGCGAAGCGGATCGCCGAGGTGGCGGCGATGCCGAAGGATTATGATTTTCAGTCGACGCTGCTGCGTGTGGCGGCGCAGGCGCGGGCACAGCATATCGCGCTGTTGCCGGGGGCGGCGGGCGGCGCCCACGGCATCGAACGCGATTCTGCGGACGCTGGCCGAACGCGGCAATATCATTCTGGCGGCGCTGGTTTCGAAGCCGATCGAATGGGCGGACCGATACATCCTGGCGCCGCTCGCCCGTTTGGCCTTGCCGCACCTGATGGCGCGGGTCGTGCCGAGCTGGGCAGTCAGCGCGGCGGGCGTGCTGCTCGGACTGATCGCGATCGCGGCCATTCTGTTCGATCAGGACTGGGCGGGGATCGTGGTGGCGATCGGCGCAAGCCTGGTCTTCACGATCGGAGCGGCGCTCGCCTGGTTGCGCGACGAGGAGGGTCTGGCGCAGTTTCAGACGGTTGCGATCCCGGGACTGGCGGCTTCGGTCGCGCTGACCATCGGACACGTGACGAGTATCGCGCTGGGCACCGCGACGGGCTGGACGCTCGGAATCGCGCTGGTCGTAGCCGGAGCGCTGACGCAGCGCGCGGCCCGTCCCGGTACGCGCCGGCGTTGGTGGGGCAGTCCGGTCGCCTATCTGCTGACGATATTGCCCTTTGCCGTGGCCGAATTACCGCTGATCGGCTTGTCGCTGGCGGCGATCTACGCCACCGCGACCCTGTCCGCGGCGATCGAGGGCTTCCGCGAAAAGCCTTAGGCTCGTTTTAACGACACGTGCCTAGAACGGCCGCATGTCGACCGATGTTCGCGAAATGAATGATATGCGCGGAAGCGCTGCCGGCGCGCTGATCACGCAGGCTGCGACCGCCGATGTCCACGGCCGGATGCGTGTCTCCGCGGCGATCGAGGACTTCTTCCTGCCCGACGTCGCCCGGCTCGACGACCGGATGCGGAGCGGAATCGCGGATGCTCTGACGGGCCTGGTTGCCGGGGTCGAGGCGGCGTTGATCCAGCATACCGCCCGCTTGCTCGTGGCGCGTGAGGAACCCGAACTTGCGATGCGGCTGACGGGCGGAACACGCGCCATTCTGGAGCGGCTCGTCGGCGCCGGACTGTTGCGGGACAGCGAGTTGATGAGCGAAGTGATCGCGCGCGTCCGGATGGAAGCGATCGGCGATGCACTGCCCGCCACCAGCCCGGCGGAACTCGATCTCGCCGAGCCTGCTGGCGCGCCTTGCCAACCATCCCGACCGTATCGTGGCGGAAGCCTCCACCGGGTTGTTCATGGCGGAAAGTCGCCGCCGTGGCGTCATCGAGTGCATCTCGCAGAAGGACCTACCCGCCGGATTGCACCAGCGATTGGTCTGGTGGGTGGCGGCGGCAGTACGCGAAAGATGCGATGCATCGGGGCAGGAGGTGGCGGTGCTGGATGCGGCGCTTGCCGAAGCGGCGCTGCACAGTCTGTCCGCACATGACGATCGCGACCGGCTGGAAGCGGTGGCGATGCGGCTGGCGGTCGCGTTCGAAGCCGGACCGCAGGAACTGCCGTCATTGCTGATCGAGGCGATCGGCGACCGGAGGATTGCGCTGTTCACCGCCTTCCTCTCACAGGCGGTGGGGCTCGATTACGAACAGGGTCGTGAGATCGTGTGCGATCCGGATACGGGCCGCTTGTGGCTCGTGTTGCGCGCTTTGGACTGTGACCGGCGGACGATCGCGCGGATCGGTCTGGCGCTGTGCGAAGCCGATGCGCGACGCGATCTGGAGGATTTCGCCGATTCGCTGGACGACATTGCGGACGTTTCGCCGACGCGTGCCCGGCAGGCGCTGGCTCCGATGAAACTGCATCCGGACTATCGCGCGGCGCTTTCCGCTCTGATGCACGGGGCGCAAGCATACCGATGAGCGAGGTCGATTTTGCCGCCGTCCGCGGGTTGATCGATCCCGATGGGCGGTTGCGGGAGGCCGATACACGCCTGGACGAACTGAACGTGCGCGCCGGCGGGGCGATCGGCCAAAGCGTGGCGGTGCCGCAGATCGCTAGCGTCGCCCGGCTGGCAAAGCGGTTGGGTATTCCCGTGACGCGCGCCGTCATTGCGGGCGATGCCGATGGCGACCTCGAACTGTGGGTGAAGGCGGATCCGACGTCGGATGGCGTGCAGCTTGAAATCACGGGATGGCAATTGCGCACGGCGTGGATTCCCGGTGTATCGGCCGGCAATCGCGACGGCGATTTCGTTCGCAGCAAGGCGGATTGGCTGTGGGAGACGGATGCCGCGCTTCGTTTGACGTATGTGTCTGCCGGCGCGGGTACGCGTCATGGCTTCGATCCTACGGCGCTGATGGGGCAACCGCTGACCGGACTGTTCGCGCTGGGCGAGGACGGGGAGGGGGCGTTTCCCATTCTCAACGGCCTGGCGAAACGGCAGCGGTTCGAGGATCAACGGGCGATCCTTCGTCCGACCGGTCAGGACGTCCGGCTGACCGCGACGCCGCGTACCGACCGGATGGGCGGATTCGCAGGCTTTATCGGCGCCGTTCACGTCTTGGCGAGCGTCGTCCCGTCGGAGCGTCAGGCCGAGCCGGACATCGTTCCATCGGGCGGGCTGCCCGGCTCCTTCGCGGTTCGACTGGATGCCGCCTTGCGTACGCCGCTGGGGCGGATCATCGCTAATGCGGACAGCATCAACGCGCAGTCGGAGGGACCGCTGCGTCAGGATTACGTCGATTATGCCGCCGATATCGCAAGCGCGGGGCGGCATCTGATGGGGTTGATCGACGATCTGGTCGATTTGCAGGCGATCGAACGGCCGGACTTTGCCGTCACGACTGAAGCCATCGACCTGGGCGACGTCGCGCGCCGAGCGGCCGGGTTGCTGGCAGTGCGGGCTAGCGCGTCCCTCGTATCGATCGACCGATCGGAGACCGATGACGTGGCGCCCGCGCATGGCGAATTCCGCCGCGCGTTGCAGGTATTGGTCAATTTGATCGGCAATGCGGTGCGATATTCCCCGGCGGGCGGGATCGTGCGGATCCATACGGAGCGCGCGGGCGAGGCTGCAATGGTGATCGTCGCCGATCAGGGCAAGGGTATCGCGATCCAGGATCAGGAGCGGATCTTCGACAAGTTCGAACGGGTCGATCCGGGCGAGCCGGGCGGGAGCGGGCTCGGCCTGTACATCGCGCGCCGGCTGGCGCGGGCGATGGGCGGGGACATCACGGTCGACAGCGCCCCGGGGGATGGCGCACGGTTCGTCTTCACGCTACCGTATCAAGGGTAGCAAACCGCACCTGTGGCCTATGCGCCGGCCGAACTATCGCCGCCGCGACCACCAGATCGCCCCGACGCCGATCGCCGCCAGCAGCGCGCCCTTGACCGCCCATTCGCGCTGATCGAGCATGAAATTGCCCTTCGCCGGCCAATGTACGTAGCCCAGGCCCTGGCCGATCCAGAGCAGCCCCATCAGGACCGCGGCGATGCCCGCGATCAGGACCAGAACCTGAGTGACGCGCATGTCTTATCGCTCGCCGACGGGGACGTAGTCGCGCTGCGTCGGGCCGGTGTACAACTGCCGCGGACGGCCAATCTTCTGCGCCGGATCGCTGATCATCTCGTTCCACTGCGCGACCCAGCCGACGGTGCGGGCGAGCGCGAAGAGGACGGTGAACATGGTCGTCGGGAAACCGATCGCCGACAGGATGACGCCCGAATAGAAATCGACGTTGGGGAACAGCTTCTTCTCGACGAAATATGGATCGCTCAGCGCCATTTCCTCGAGCTTCAGCGCGACGTCGAAGACCGGATCGGTCACGCCCAGTTCGCCGAGCACTTCGCGGACGGTCTGCTGCATCACGGTCGCGCGCGGATCGTAATTCTTGTACACGCGGTGGCCGAATCCCATCAGGCGGAACGGATCGTTCTTGTCCTTCGCACGGGCGATATATTCAGGAATGCGGTCCACCGTGCCGATTTCGCGCAGCATGTTGAGCGCGGCCTCGTTCGCGCCGCCATGCGCCGGGCCCCACAGGCAGGCGATGCCAGCCGCGATGCAGGCGAACGGGTTCGCACCCGACGAGCCGGCGAGACGCACGGTCGAGGTGGATGCATTCTGTTCGTGATCGGCATGCAGGATGAAGATGCGGTCCATCGCCTTTTCGACGATCGGATTGACGACATATTCCTCGGCCGGAACGCCGAACGTCATGCGCAGGAAGTTGCCGGTGTAGGACAGGTTGTTGTCCGGATACAGGAACGGCTGACCGACGCTGTACTTGTACGCCATCGCAGCGATCGTCGGCATTTTCGCGATCAGGCGATGGCTGGCGATCATGCGCTGCTGCGGATCGGTAATGTCGGTCGAATCATGGTAGAAGGCGCTGAGCGCGCCGACGACGCCGCACATGATCGCCATCGGATGCGCGTCGCGACGGAAGCCGCGATAGAAAGTCGCAAGCTGTTCGTGCAGCATCGTGTGGCGGCTGATCGTGTGGCTGAACGCCTCGAGTTCGTCCTTCGAGGGAAGTTCGCCGTTCAACAGGAGGTACGATACCTCCATGAAGCTCGAATCCTCGGCAAGCTGACCGATCGGATAGCCGCGGTGCAGCAGAACGCCTTCGTCGCCATCGATATAGGTGATCGCGCTGTCGCACGACGCGGTCGAGGTGAATCCCGGATCGTAGGTGAACTTGCCCGTCTGGGCATACAGTTTGCGGATGTCGATAACGTCGGGGCCGACGGTGCCGGACATGACTGCGCAGTCGATGTCCTTGCCTTCGACATTCAGGGTTGCGGGCAGCTTTGCGGTGTCGCTCATACTACGTCCTTTTCCTCGCGGGGCCCGTTCAGGCGTTCATGTGATCGGCGATCCGGGCCAGGCTTTCCTCGCGCCCGAGCAATACGAGCACATCGAAAATTCCCGGCGAGGTCTTCTTGCCAGTCAGAGCGACCCGCAGGGGCTGCGCAACCTGGCCGAGTTTGACCCCGGATTGTTCGGCAACATGCCGAACCGCGTCTTCGAGTTTCTCCGTATCCCAGCCGTCCAGCGCGTCAAGCGCGCTGTGTGCAGTTGCGAGAATGGCGGGCGCGCTGCCCGTTATGAGATCGGCCGCCGCCGGATCGATCGGAAGAGGCCGTACCGCAAACAGGAAGGCGGTAGCGGCGGCCAGTTCGTTGAGGTTCGCCGCGCGGGGCTTCAGCGACGGCATCGCCCGGACGAGCAGGTCGTGCTGCGCCTGCGAAGGCGCGGGGTCCAGCTTGCCTGCGACGAGATCGGCCAGCCGGGCGTCATCGGCTTCGCGAATATACTGGCCGTTGAGGTTCTCCAGCTTTTTCAGGTCGAAGCGAGACGGCGATTTGCCGACGCCCGGCAGATCGAACCACTCGATCGCCTGGTCGCGGCTGATCACTTCGTCATCGCCGTGGCCCCAGCCGAGCCGGAGCAGATAGTTGCCGAGCGCCTCCGGCAGGATGCCGAGTTCGTCGCGGTACGAATCGACCCCGACCGCGCCGTGACGCTTGCTCAGTTTCGCGCCGTCCGTGCCGTGAATCAGCGGAATGTGCGCGTAGACCGGTTCTTCCCAGCCCATGCCGCGAATGACCGCAAGCTGACGAAACGCGTTGTTCAGATGATCGTCGCCGCGAATGACGTGCGTCACGCCCATGTCATGATCGTCGACGACGACCGCGAGCATATAGGTCGGCGTTCCGTCCGAACGCAGCAGGACGAAATCGTCCAGTTCGGCATTCTGGACCGTAACCGGACCCTGCACCTTGTCGTCGATCGTCGTGGCACCGTCCTTCGGGGCCTTGATGCGGACGACGAAAGGCGCACCTTCGGGTGCGTCCTCGGGCGCACGATCGCGCCATCGGCCGTCGTAGCGCATCGGCTGCTTGGCGGCCTTTTGCGACTCACGCAGCGCCGTCAGTTCCTCGGGCGTGGCATAGCATTTATAGGCGTTGCCGGCGGCCAGAAGCTCGTTGGCGACCTCCGCATGACGCGTGGCACGGGCGAACTGATAGACCGTCTCGCCATCCCAATCGAGACCGAGCCACGACATCGAATCGAGGATCGCGTCGATCGCAGGCTGGGTCGAGCGCGCGCGATCCGTATCCTCGATCCGCAACAGAAAATCGCCGCCGGTGTGCCGAGCGTACAGCCAGTTGAACAGCGCCGTACGGGCCCCGCCGATATGCAGGAAACCGGTCGGCGAAGGCGCAAACCGGGTGACGACCTTCTTGGCCGGGGGCGTCGCCAGATCGGCGGCCCCTGCTTCTTGTGTTGCGCCCAACCGCGCTTGCTCCCAGACTTGAATGTGATGGCCAGTACAGCCGCACAGCCCCCTAGCATGCGACCATGGCCGCTTCAAATCGTCGCGCGTCATCGGGTTCCACGGCGCCGCAGCGTTGCGGATTGGCTGGAGGCGGAACGGGACCAGTTGATCCTGTGGCTGCCGGTGATGCTGGGCGCGGGGATCGCGGCGTGGTTCCTTTTGCCCGATGAAGCCGCGTGGATCGTCGCGATGTTGCTGGCGGGCGCGGTGGCATTGGGCGCGGCGGCGATCGGGCGGGGCGATCGTGCATCGCGCGCGGTCCTCATCGCGGCACTGGCGTTTCTAATCGGGCTGGCGTCGGTGTGGGCGCGCGCGGAAAGGGCGGGCGGCGCTGTTCTGACGCGGCCGACGATCGTGGCGTTCGAAGCGAAAGTGGAACGGCTGGAGCCGCTTCCGGCGCGCGAACTGGTGCGATTGCGGCTGGCACCGACGCGGGTGATCGATGCGGGCGCGAGCGGTTCGCGTGTCCGCGCCCGGTTGACAGTGTTGCCCGCGTTTATTCGGGTCAATCTGGCACTGGCCGATGTCCCCGCGGGTCTTTCGACCGGTTCGATCATCGCATTGAGGGCGCGATTGATGCCGCCGCCGCAACCCGCCGTGCCGGGCGCCTATGATTATGCCCGCGTGGCGTGGTTCGACCGGATCAGTGGCACCGGGCGCGGGTTCGCACCGGTTCGCATACTCTCGGGCGGTGACAGCAATGGTCCGGGACTCAGGCAGCGGCTGTCGGAGCATATTGAGCACAGTCTCGGCGGAAGCGCAGGCGGGATCGCGAGCGCACTGGCGACAGGGGACGAGGGCGCGATCTCGGAGGCGGACGCGGAGACAATGCGCCGCTCCGGGCTGGCGCACCTGTTGTCGGTCAGCGGCTTGCATATCACGGCGGTGGTGGCGGCGACGATGATGATCGTCCTGCGCCTGCTGGCACTCAGCCCCTGGCTCGCCTTGCGGTTCAGGCTGCCGTTGATCGCCGCGGCGGCCGGGGCAGGGGCGGCGATCGGCTATACGTTGCTGACCGGATCGCAGGTGCCGACGATCCGGTCGTGCGTCGCGGCGTTGCTGGTGCTGGTTGCGCTGGCGATGGGGCGGGAGGCGATGACGCTGCGGCTGATCGCGGCGGGAGCCGTCGTCGTGCTGCTGATGTGGCCGGAAGCGCTGGCGGGGCCGAGCTTCCAATTGTCGTTCGCCGCGATCACCGCGATCGTCGCTCTGAACGAGCATCCGGGGGTGAAGGCGTTGATATCCGCGCGCGAAGAGGCGCGATGGAGACGGTTCGCGCGCGCGATCGGGGCGCTGGTGGTGACAGGGCTCGCGGTCGAGATCGCGTTGCTGCCGATTGGCCTGTACCATTTCCACAAGGCGGGATTGTACGGCGTGGCGGCGAATATCGTGGCGATCCCGCTGACGACGTTCGTCATCATGCCGCTCGAAGCGCTCGCCCTTGCGTTCGATGCGGTTGGTCTTGGCGCACCGTTCTGGTGGCTGACGGGCAAGGCATTGGCCGTGTTGCTGTGGATCGCGCGGACGACCGCTGAAGCGCCGGGTTCGGTTGCCGCACTTCCGGCGATGCCGGGCGGGGCGTTTGCCGCGATGGTGATCGGTGGATTGTGGATCGCATTGTGGCGGACGCGGTGGCGGCGTCTGGGCGTGATACCGCTTGGGGCGGGGCTCGTCTGGGCGCTGGCGACACCGGCGCCGGATCTTCTGGTCACGGGCGACGGGCGACATCTTGCGGTGCGCATGACGAACGGCGGGCTGGCCATGTTGCGAGACCGGGCCGGCGACTATACGTCGAGCATGTTGGCCGAGAATGGCGGCATGGATGGCGTGCCGCTTCTCCTGTCGGAACAGCGGGATGCGCGATGCAACCGGGACCTATGCGCGATCGACCGGACGGCGGGAGGCCGCACATGGCGGATACTCGCAACTCGCAGCATCTACCTGATGCCGGTGCAGGAGCTTGTCGCGGCCTGCGCGACGGCGGACATCGTGGTCAGCGAACGGCGCTTGCCGGGACCGTGCAAACCCCGATGGCTGAAGCTGGACCGGCCAGCGCTTTCGGAAACGGGTGGGGTCGCGATCACCCTGTCGCGGCAAAAGGTCGTCACGGTGATGCAAACCGGGGACCGGCATCCGTGGCGGATACCGGTCCCCGGAGCGCAGGATTTCAGACATAGCGGCGGAGCAGACCGGCGAGCTTACCCTGCACGCGAACCTGCTGCGGGGCGTAACGCTGCGGATCATAGGCGCGGTTTGCGGGATCCAGCCGGATCATAGCGCCTTCGCGGCGGAAGTATTTCAGCGTCGCCTCGCTATCCTCGATCAAAGCGACGACGATCTCGCCGTCACGCGCGGTGTCGGCACGGCGGATCAGCGCATAGTCGCCGTCGAGAATCCCGGCCTCGACCATCGAATCCCCCGAAACCTCCAGCGCATAATGCTCGCCGCCGCCGAGCAGGGCGGCAGGCACGGCCAGCATCGCGCTGCCCTCGAATGCCTCGATCGGCACACCGGCGGCGATCCGGCCGTGCAGCGGGATTTCGATCACGTCGTTAGCGGGCTGCGGCAGCGGACGGAGGTTCGACGGCTCGGCTGTTTCCAGCTTGACCTTTGCGGTGACCTCGCCGCGCTCCGGCATCTTCAATACCTCGAGCGCGCGGGCGCGGTTCGGCAAGCGGCGGATGAACTTGCGTTCCTCCAGAGCGCTGATCAGGCGGTGGACGCCGGACTTCGACTTCAGATCGAGCGCCTCCTTCATCTCCTCGAACGAGGGCGAGACACCGGACTCCTCGAGCCGATCGTTGATGAAGCAGATAAGTTCATGCTGCTTACGCGTGAGCATTCGCGTTCCTCCGTCAGAACAGACGCGGAACTTTTATGGAACACTTGTAGGGAAGTCAAGCGATCGGCAGGATCTCCACCGCATCGCCGATCTGGCCGGCCGCCGCATGCGGATCGCGGACGAGAAGGCAGTTCGCGCGGGCGAGCGTCCGCAGCATCGAACTGTCCTGCACCGTCGATGCGAAGACCAGTCCGTCACGCAATTCGGCGCGCAGATAGTCCTGCCGGTGGTCGTTCGCGCGGATCGGTTCGCCGAGCCGTGCGGGGAAGGGCCGCGGCAGCGGATCGGTCGCGCCGGACATGGCGGCGATCAGCGGGCGAAGGAACAGGTGCGCGGTCACGAATGCGGAGACCGGATTGCCCGGCAGGCCCAGGACGACGGCATCGCCCAGCCGCCCGGCCATCATCGGCTTGCCCGGACGCAAGGCGATGCGCCAGAAATCGATCGACCCGCCTGCCGCCGACAGCGCCGGGCGGACGAGGTCGTGATCGCCGACCGACGCGCCGCCCGTCGTGACCAATATGTCGGCGCGGACGGCGGCGAAGGCGGCAGTCATCGTCGGCAGGTCGTCCGGTATGATGCCGAGGTCGACGATCTCGACCGGCAAGTCGCGAAGCATCGCGGCGATCATGAGGCCGTTGGTTTCGGGCAACTTGCCCGGGTCCTGCGTGCCGGGCGGCGCGAGCTCGTCGCCGGTCGCGGCGATCGCGACCGTCAGGCGGCGCGCGACGGGCAGGGTCGCGTGTCCGGCGATCGCGGCGAGGGCGAGGCCGGCCGGTGTGAGGCGTTGGCCCTTCTCGATCAGGGCGTCACCGGTCGAGAAATCCAGCCCGCGCGGGCGGACGTTGCTGCCGACGCGCGGCGGTCCTTCGCCTGACAGCCGGATCGTGAGATCTTGGCGTTCCGCATCTTCCTGTACAAGGACGCAATCGGTCCCGCCGGGCATCGCGGCCCCCGTGAAGATGCGGGTGGTCTGCCCCAGCCCGACGGTGCCGCTGAAGGCGTGCCCCGCGGCGCTCTCGCCGATCAGCGCGAATGGCCCTGGCAGGTCCGCATGACGGATGGCGTATCCGTCCATTGCGGAGAGATCGCTGTCCGGCTGCGTACGGTTCGCGTCCACGGCCTCCGCGGTCCAGCGCCCCGCGGCCCCGGCCAACGGCACGGTTTCGGTCGAGAGCGGGCGGGCGAGCGCGAACAGCCGCGTCTGGGCTTCGGCAACGGGGAGGAGGGTGGGGTGCATCGATGAACCAGTGTCACGAACCTAGTCGTGGCGACAGGGGGTGTTCGGAAAACAGGCTAAGACCCTGCGATCAATTGTTTCTGAAGTGTGTCCAAGACGTCACACACCGCGGCAATTCGCAAGCCGGAACGACCGGTGTCACGATTCGGTCTCAATCGGATCATAGGCGCCGGTCGCGGGCGGGGATCGGCCGAAAGCATGTGACGAGACGAGGGCATCCGGATTTACCGGGAAGCCCGTCGCCGCACGTGAAGGACGCGGTCGAATCGAATTTTTATCCAAGGACACATGATGTTGAACACGACTTTCGCGAAATCCGCCTTGCTGGTCGGCACGGCAATCGGCGCGATGATGATCCCGGCAGCGGCCTTTGCGCAGGACGCGGGGGCGGCACCCGTCGCGCAGACTTCAGGCGACGGCGCGGGCGAGGAAATCGGCGAGATCGTCGTGACCGCGGAGCGCCGTAGCGAGAACCTGCAGCGCGTGCCGGTATCGGTCGCGGTCGTCGGGGGCGAAGCGCTGCGTACGATCCAGTCGGGCGGCGAGGACATCCTGTCGCTCGCCGGTCGCGTGCCCGGCCTATATGCCGAAAGCACGACCGGACGCATCTTCCCGCGTTTCTACATTCGTGGTCTCGGCAATATCGATTTCTACCTCGGCGCATCGCAGCCGGTGTCGATCATCCAGGACGATGTCGTGCTCGAACATGTCGTGCTGAAGTCGAACCCGGTGTTCGACGTCAACCAGGTGGAGGTGCTGCGCGGGCCGCAGGGGTCGCTGTTCGGCCGCAACACGACTGCAGGCATCATCAAGTTCGACACGATCCGCCCGAGCCAGGTGTTCCAGGGCCGCGGATCGGCATCCTATGGCAGCTTCAACACGGTGACGGCCGATGTCGGCGTGGGCGGGCCGATCATCGCCGACACGCTCGCTTTCCGCATCTCCGGTTTGTACCAGCATCGCGACGACTGGGTCGACAACACCTTCGACGGCACCGGCCCGGACGGCACGCGGGGCGGTAAGAACGCGCTCGGCGGGTTCGACGAGAAGGACGTGCGGCTGCAATTGCTGTTCACGCCGACCAGCGACTTGTCGATCAACGTTTCCGGCCATGCGCGCGATTACAAGGGCACGTCGACGATCTTCCACCGCGCGGCGCTCGTTCGCGGATCGAACAACGTACAGCGCGAGCCGCGCGACAGCGTATCGCTCGACGAAGCCGTCGGCAACCCGCAGGCGTACAAGACGTATGGCGCATCGGTGAATGCCGCATGGGATTTCGGCGGCGTGACGTTGAACTCGATCACCGCCTATGAGACGACCAAGGGTTACAGCCGTGGCGACACGGATGGCGGTGCCGCGGTCAACTTCCCCGGCTTCGGCAATCCCGGCCAGAGCCAGGGCCGTATCCGCGATCTCGACCAGTGGACGCAGGAGGTCCGCCTTGCCAGCAACGGCACCGGCGCCTTCCGGTGGCAGATCGGGGGTTTTTACTTCGACCAGCGCGACCTGACCGAGTTCCAGCAACGTGCGTCGCTGCTTCTGCCGACGAACACGGCCTATAATGCGCGCAATTTCGTCCAGCTTCGCGACGTCAACACGTCGTGGGCGGTGTTCGGCCAGGCAAGCTACAAGATCGGCGACAAGCTGACGCTGACGGCCGGCGGTCGCTATACCGAGGATAAGAAGCGCACCGTACTCGTCACGCCGGCCTTCACGCAGGCTGGGGCGGTCAACTTCCCCGCCACCGCGCCGCGCGACGTTCGCCTGAAGGGCAAGGAGCCGAGCTTCGACGTGTCCGCGCTGTACGAAGTGAATCCTGATGTCAGCCTGTACGGCCGCGTCGCCCGCGGCTTCCGCGGCCCGACGATCCAGGGCCGCTCGGCCGTGTTCGGTTCGGCCTTCACCACGGCGGATTCGGAAACGGTGATGTCGTACGAAGCCGGTCTGAAGACCCGTCCGTTCAGCAACATGACGTTCAACGTCACGGGGTTCACCTACAAGGTGAAGGACATCCAGCTGAACGGCAACGACGCCAACGGCAATGGCGTGCTGTTCAATGCCGATCATGCCAATGCGTACGGCTTCGAAGCCGAACTGGAATGGCGCCCGATCCGCAACATCAGCATTTCGCTGGGCGGCAGCGCGCTTCATACCGAGATCAAGGACAAGAACGTCTTCGCGCAGGTCTGCGCAATCGGGTCGTTCGTGACGTGCACGGTTCAGGATCCGACGATCGTCCGCACGGTGTTCGGCACCCCGACCACGTTCGCGCAGATCGATGGCAACCCGTTGCCGAATGCACCGAAGTGGCAGCTGGACGCGGCGATCCGTTACGACATTCCGTTGTGGACCGGCGGCAACATGTTCGTCGCAACGGACTGGAACGTGCAGGGCTATACCAACCTCGTGCTCTACAAAACGGCTGAATTCTACGCCGACGGCAATTTCGAGGGCGGGCTGAAGGTCGGCTACACCACGCCGGACAAGAAGTACGAGATCGCCGCGTTCGCGCGGAACATCACCAATGAAAAGAACCTCAAGGGTGTGATTGAGAACTTCACCGCAGCGGTGTTCAACGAACCGCGCGTGATCGGCGTGTCGCTGAACGGCAAGTTCTGATCCGGGCCTTTCGGCTTATCGCATGGTTGAAGGGGTGGCGTGCTTCGGTACGCCGCCCCTTTTTGTAAATCGGGCGTGAGTGCGACCGCACTCGATCCCGCGAAGTCAGGCGCGATAGTCGCCCGACTTGCCGCCGGTCTTGGTGATCAAGCGTATGCCGTCGATCGTCATGGCTTTGTCGATCGCCTTTCCCATGTCGTAGATCGTCAGCAGCGTGATCGACACGGCGGTCAGCGCCTCCATTTCGACCCCGGTTTTTCCGTCGGTGCGGGCGGTTGCGGTGGCGGTGACGCCGGTATCGTCGGCACTCAGATCGATCGCGACGCGGGTGAGCGGAAGCGGATGGCACAAGGGAATCAAGTCGCTGGTGCGCTTGGCTGCCATGATCCCGGCGATGCGTGCGACCGCGAGCACGTCGCCCTTGACCGCTGCGCCACTGCGGATCGCGGTTGCGGCCTCGCGTGACATCGATATGCGCCCCTCTGCGACGGCCTCGCGGGCGGTGACTTGCTTGTCGGACACGTCGACCATGTGGGCGGCGCCGGCGGAGTCGAGGTGGGTGAGGGTCGTCATATCTGGACCTATCCGTTTATTTCGCGCGAAGGATCGTACCCGGCGCCAGTTCCTCGACTTCGCTTGAAACGACCGGAGAGAGGGGGCTATCCCACCAGCGCCCGTGTCGCAGCCTCGACATCGTCCTGTCGCATCAACGCTTCGCCGATCAGGAAGCATCGGACACCGTGTTCGGCCATTGCGTCCAGATCCGCGCGCACGGTCAGCCCGCTTTCCGCGACGAACGTGCAGCCCTTGGGCGCCTTCGCAACCAGTTCGTAAGTGCGCGCGAAATCGACGGAGAAATCGCGTAGGTTGCGGTTGTTGACACCGATCAGCCGCGATTTCAGCTTCATCGCGCGATCGAGTTCCTTCTGACCGTGGACCTCGACCAACACGTCCATTCCGTATTCGATCGCGCTCGCCTCGATCTCCGCCAGAAGGTGGTCGTCCAATGCCGACATGATCAGCAGGATCGCGTCTGCACCCAGGCTGCGCGATTCCGGCACCTGCCACGGATCGACCATGAAATCCTTGCGGATCACCGGCAGTGAGCAGGCCGCGCGCGCCTCCACGAGGTACTGGTCGGCGCCCTGGAACCAGCGTTCGTCGGTCAGCACCGACAAGCATGCTGCACCACCGGCCTGATAGGCGCGAGCATGTGCGGGAGGATCGAAATCCTCGCGGATCAGGCCCTTGGAGGGACTGGCCTTCTTGATCTCGGCGATTAACGCATGCCCGGTCGCGGCCTTCGCATCGAGTGCGGCGCGAAAGCCACGCGGGGCGCTCTGTTCCGCAACCAGAGCGTCGAGATCGGACAATTTTGTCGTCGCCTTGCGCACGGTAACATCCGCGCGCTTGGTTTCGAGGATGCGTTCGAGAATATCGGTCATGAATAAGCGATCCATCGATCGAGCAATGCATTCGCCAGCCCGGAGTCGATCGCTTCGGCGGCGACGGCGGCACCTTCGGTCAGGGCAGGGCTGTGGCCCGCGACGACAAGCGCGGCGGCGGCGTTTAGCAGGACGGCGTCGCGGTACCCGCCGGATTCACCCTTCAACAGGCGGCGAAGCGCGAGCGCGTTATATGCAGGGTCGCCTCCGTGGATCGCAGCGATCGGGTGGCGGGGCAGGCCGGCATCCTCTGGTACGATGCGGCGTTGCAGGTCGGCGGTCCCGACATTGACGACGACGCTGGGCCCCGCACCCGACAGTTCGTCCAACCCTTCCTCGCCCGACACAACGATCGCCGCTTCCGTGCCGAGTTGTTCCAGCGCCTCGGCATACAGTCCGGTGTAATCGGGCCTTGCGATGCCGATCAGCTGGCGCGTCACGCGCGCCGGGTTGGCGAGCGGCCCCATAAGGTTGAAGATCGTGCGCTTGCCGATGCGACGCCGGATCGGGGTAATACGCCGCATCACCGGGTGATGATTGGCGGCGAACAAAAAACAGATGCCGAGATCGTCCAGCGTCTGCTGCGCCATCGCGCCCGCGCGTTCCATGTCGAGACCGAGCGCCTCCAGCGTATCCGCCGCACCCGCCTTGGACGATGCGGCGCGGTTGCCATGCTTGGCGACAGGTACGCCGCAAGACGCCACGACGAGGCTGACGGCGGTGGACACGTTCAGCGTGTGATGCCCGTCCCCGCCCGTACCGCATACGTCGATCGCATTGGCGGGCGCATCGATCGGGATGAAGCGGGCGCGCAGTGCGCGGGCGGCCTCGGCGATCTCGATGCTGGTTTCGCCGCGATCGGACAGAGCGAGCAGGAAGTCGGCGATCGCCTCCTCGGACGTGCGGGCATCGAGAATGTCCGCGAAAGCCTGTGCTGCGCTTTCGCGCGACAGCGGGCTGATCGGATCGGGGAGGGCAGTCACTCTATTACCCGCCCGCCTGCGGGAGGGGTTAAGGTAGGGGACGCAATCCCAAGCGCGGGCGATAGGGCTGACTGCCCTCCCCCGGCGCCTCCCGCGAGCGGGCGGGGAGAAGATGTCACCAGCAGACCAGCGATGCGCAGGAAATTCGCCAGCATCGCATGCCCATGTTCGGTCGCGATGCTTTCGGGATGAAACTGCACGCCGTGGATCGGCAGGCTTGCATGGCGCACGCCCATGACCGATCCATCGGAACTGCGCGCGTTGACGATCAGGTCCGCAGGAATATCCTCGACGATCAGCGAGTGATAGCGCGTCGCAGTGAAGGGCGAGGGCAGGCCTTCGAACAGACCGGTACCGTCATGTTCCACTGGGGATGTTTTGCCGTGCATCAGCCCGCCGCGAACGACGTTGCCGCCGAAATGCTGCCCGATCGCCTGGTGGCCGAGGCAAACGCCGAGCAGCGGTTTCCCCTGATCCGCGCAGGCGGCGACGAGATCCAGGCTGATTCCCGCCTCGGTTGGGGTGCACGGCCCCGGCGAGATCAGGAACGCCTGCGCATTGCTGGCGATCGCATCCCGCGCGGTCAGCGCATCGTTTCGCACGACTTTCACTTCTGCCCCCAGTTCCATCAGGTAATGGACAAGGTTCCAGGTGAAGCTGTCGTAATTGTCGATCACGAGTATCATCAGCGCGCCATAGCCGATGGGCGGGGCAGCGCAACCACGCCGCGGCTCGTGCCTTTCCGGTGCCTTGTTTCGGGCTCCATCGTCCGTCATTCAGCGTGGAGCAATCGGCGGCATCGGACGTTTATCCAGCTTAGCCCCCAGGAGGTCCCCACCATGATCCGTCTCATCACCGCTACCGCCTTGCTAGCCCTGGCGGCACCGGCATTCGCGCAGACGGCTCCGGCGGCGGGGACTGCGGCGGACGGAAGCGCGCCGGTGCAGCGCATCCGCAACGTTCAGTTGAAGGCCGGCGAACCCTGTCCCAAAGGCGCGGCGGACGAGATCGTGGTGTGCGGCACGCTGGAGGAGCCGTATCGGATTCCGAAGACTTTGCGCGAGACCAAACCCAGCGCGGCGACCCAGAGTTGGGTGAACCGGGCGGCGACGATCGACGAGGTCGGGCGCGTGGCGGGAGGCTTACCGGATACATGCTCTTCGGTCGGTACCGGTGGCCAGACCGGCTGCAACCAGCGTCTGATCCGCGAATATACGGCGGAAAAGCTGGAAGAGCGGCGCAAGGCGACAACCGTCCCCTGACGAGCTCGTCCGATCGGCGCTGCCACGCCGATCTATTGTCCGAAGCGACTTTCGGTGGCGCGGGCGATCGCCTCGCGGGCGGCCGCCAGGAGCGCTCCGGCCTTCGCCTCGCACTCCCGCTGCTCATAGGCCGGGTTGCTGTCGGCTACGATGCCGGCTCCGGCCTGTATATGCATCGTCCCGTCCTTCACGACCGCGGTGCGCAGGACGATGCACGAATCCATCGATCCGTCAGGGGAGAAATAGCCGACGCCGCCGGCATAGGCGCCGCGTTTTTCAGATTCGAGTTCGGCGATGATTCCACAGGCCCGCACTTTCGGTGCACCGCTGACGGTGCCGGCCGGGAATCCGGCAAGCAGCGCGTCGACCGCGTCGTGCGGGGTGTCTAGGCGGCCGACGACGTTGGACACGATGTGCATGACGTGGCTGTAGAATTCGACCGTGTAGCTGTCCGTCACCGTAACCGTGCCGGCCGACGACACCCGTCCGACATCGTTGCGGCCGAGATCGAGCAACATCAGATGTTCGGCGCGTTCCTTCGGATCGGCGAGCAGACTCGCGCGGTTCGCCTCATCCTCGGCCGGCGTCTTCCCGCGTGGGCGGGTGCCGGCGATCGGGCGGATCGTTACGTCGCCGTCGCGCACACGGACGAGGATCTCGGGACTTGAGCCGGTCAGCGTGAAGCCGGGCAGATCGAGATGATAAAGGAACGGCGACGGGTTGATACGGCGGAGTGCGCGGTAAAGCTCGATCGGGGGTAGCGGGAACGGAACCGTGAAACGTTGCGCGAGGACGACCTGAAAGATGTCCCCGGCGACGATATAGTCCTTCGCCCGTGCGACCATCTCGCCATATCGGCCGGCCGGCAGCGCGGGCGTCAGGGCGACGTCGTGCGCGTCGGGCAAGCGCGCGGGGGCGGGAAGGCCGGCGGTCGCGAGTCGTGCCGCTACCGCATCGATACGCTCTTCCGCCTGCGCAACGATTGCGGTCGGATCGCGCGTCTCGTCGGGCCAGACTGGCGCGACCAGGAACAGCGCGTCGGCGAGGCGATCGAAGATCAGTACGACGGTCGGGCGCACGAAGATCATGTCCGGCAGTCCGAGCGGGTCGCTATCCTGTTCCGGCAGGCGCTCGACCAGCCCGATCGTCTCATAGCCGAAATAGCCGACGAGGCAGGCGAGCGCGCGAGGCAGTTCCGTGGGAACGGCCATGCGACAATCCGCTACCAGCGCGCGCAGCGCGTCCAGCGTCGGTGCTTCGCAGGGGGAGAAAGCCTCGCGGTCGGTCAACCAATCGTAATTGATTTCGGCGGCATTCCCCTGCGCGCGAAAAACAAGATCCGGGGCGAGACCGATCAGGCTGTGGCGCCCACGGGTCGCCCCGCCCTCGACCGATCTCGAGCAGGAAATCGCCGCGACCCGGTTCGATAAGCTTCAGCGCCGCCGCAACGGGCGTTTCCGTGTCGGCGATCTGCCGGCGCCAGACCAGCGCGGGGCGATCCGCCGCCAGTTCCGCCAGCGGATCGATAGGACCGTTCGGTTCGCTCACCTGCGTCAGTTTGCTGCAGCCTGGCCGAGCAACTGCGCTTTCAGCGCGTTGATCCGGGCTGCGTTCTTCTTGACGCCGACGATCGACTTCACCGCATTGGTGAATTGTTCGGCATATTCACGGCCGGCGAGCTTGCCGAGATCGTCCTGCGTCGCGCGGATCACGGCGGCATTGCCCGCTGCGTTGCCTCGGTCGATCTTGTTCAGCTTGACGATGAACCAGCCTTCGTTGTTCGGCGCTTCAAGCAGTTTGGCGCTGTTTTCGGTCATGCTGAACATTAGCACCAGCGGCGGTGGCGCGCCCCGCGGATTGGCGGCCATCTGCGCGCGCGACGATGCGAGCGGTTCGACCGGCGGCGCCTTGACGCCGCTGGCCGCGATCAGCGAGGCCAAAGGCTGACCCTTGCCCACTTTCGCGACGACATCGTTCGCGACGGTGCGGGCGGCGCGGCGGGCACGGTCGAGCTGGAAGTCGCGCGCGACGGCGGCACGAATCTGCGCCACCGGGGGAGCGGCGGCGGGCACGACCTGACCCAGAGCGACGACCGCGAAGCCGCCGGTCGGATCGACCTGAACCATCTGCGGCGGATCGTTGGGTGCGGCGGCAAAGGCAGCGGCGACGATCGGCATGAAGTCGGCTGCGGCCTTTTTCGACGGATCGTTCGGGTCGCGACCATCGGACAACAGTGGCGGCGTGGCGGTGGCCGAGAGCTTCTGTTGGGCGATGACGTCGTCGAAAGTGGCGCGGTTGTTGCCGATGTTGTCATCCATCGCATCGTGGATGCGGCCGAGCACTTCCAGCGTCTTGGTCTTGGTGGCAGCGGCGACCAGTTCCGGCTTGGCCTGTTCGAACGTCTTGCCCGCGCTCTGCTCGACCTTGTCCACGCGAACGATGGCGAACCCGATCGTGGACCGGACCGGCCCGACCAGCGCACCCTTGGCCGCGCCGAATACCGCATCCGCCGCGGCAGGTGAGCTTTGCGCGGCATAGCCGATCTTGTCGAGCGCGCTCAGCATCGTCGGTTCCAGACCGGCGGCGCGGGCTGCGACGTCCAGCGCCGTGCCGCTCTTCACCTTGGCGAGCAAGGCGTTGGCCGCCGCCTGATCCACCACGATGACCTGCAACAGATCGCGCTTCTCGGTCGCGGCATAGGTGCGCGCCTGCGCCTTATAGGCGGCGGCGAGTTCGGCCTCGGTCGGCACGGTCTGTGCCTTGATCTGGTCGGCAGTGACCATCGCGTAGCGGATCACCCGACGTTCCGGGATCATGTAGCGCGCGAGGTTGCGCTTGTACCACGCCTTCACTTCCGCATCGGTGGCGGGCGCGCCTTCACCCATCGCGCGGGTCGGAATGAAGGCAAGCTCGCCCTGACGCTTTTCCAGCAACAGCGACGCATAAGGCAGCGCAAGCCCCTGCGATACTTGCGCGGCGGGCAGGATCGGCAACACCAATTGCCGACCGATCAACTGACGCATCAAGCCAAGGCGGACCTCGCGATCGGTCAGGCCCTGCTGCGACAGGAGCGATTCGTACGCCGCCTGGCTGAACTTGCCGTCCGGCCCCTGCAAAGCCGGGATGCTCGCAATCTGTCCGTCGATCAGCTTTTTGCTGACGACCAGTCCCTGCTTCTCGCCGAATTGCTGGAGCGCGAGTTCGGTGATGCTACGATCGAGCGTCGGTTCGAACCCGCCGCCGGACACGAACTTGATCATATCCAGACCTGGCTGCTGCTGAGCGTAGTTTTGCACCTGCGCCTGCAATTCCTGCGTCAGGGCCGGGACGGTGACCTTCTCCTTGCCGACCGTCGCTACGGTATCCGACTTCGCGTCGCCGCCGCTGTTGACCAGATTGTTGATATCGCCGCTTGCAAAGGAAAGGACGAGCATCGCCAGCAGCGCGAAGGCGATGACGATCCCGACCTTCGAGTGAATGATACCGCGGATGACGCTGAGCATGGAGAACCGATCTGTTGATTGCCGGAAAAGCAAGAAGCAGCCGCTTTACGGGCAGGACCCGGCGGCTTCAAGCATGTCTGGCCAGGGTTGTGCGGACGGGCTTGTGTGTACCGGGGGCGGCGCTCTAACGGTCTGTGCGTAACACTTATGGAATTTCGGGGGCGGTGATGACGCGACGCAAGCTGATTGCAGGCAATTGGAAGATGAACGGTGATCTGGCATCGCTCGCCGAACTGGGCGGTATCGCGATCGCGGCGCAGAATGCACCCGGCATCGACGTCGCGATCGCCGTGCCGGCGACGTTGATCGCGCCCGCGATCGCCGCCGCGCCAGGGCTGAGCATCGGGGCGCAGGACGTTCATTGGTCCGCCAAGGGCGCACACACGGGGTGCATCTCGGTTGCGATGATCGCGGAGGCCAAGGCGGAATTTTCGATCATAGGCCACAGCGAGCGCCGCGCGGATAACGGCGAGACGGATGCGCAGGTAAAGTCCAAGGCGGAGGCGCTGCACGCGGGTGGGCTGGATGCGATCCTGTGCGTCGGCGAGACGCTGGACGAGCGCGATGCGGGGCAGGCAGTCGCGGTCGTTACCGGCCAATTGGCGGCGAGCGTGCCAGAGGGTGCGGCGGCGGACTGGCTGTCGATCGCATACGAACCGGTATGGGCGATCGGAACCGGACGGACGCCGACCGTATCGGATGTTGCGGCGATGCACGAAGCGATCCGGACCAAGCTGCGCGAACTGATCGGTGCCGAAGCCGATGCGATGCGCCTGCTGTACGGCGGTTCGGTGACGGGGGATAACGCCACAGAACTGCTCGGCGCATCCGATGTCGATGGCGCGCTCGTCGGTGGCGCAAGCCTCACCGCCGCGAAGTTCGTACCGATCGTGGAGGCCGGCGCGCGTCTTTAATCCGTCGGGTCAGCCGTACCGCTCCTTCAGCACGGCCCATGCCGCGCGTAGGCCAAGGGCATCGCCACCCTTTGGCCGCCCCGGCTTCGCAGTGGGCCGCCACGCGAACGTGTCGAAATGGGCCCATGCGACATGTTTCGGTATGAAGCGGCGGAGGAACAAGGCGGCGGTCGACGCGCCGGCATAGCCGCCCTCCGCCGAATTCACCATGTCGGCAATGTCGGATTTGAGCATGTCGTCATAGCCGTCCCATAGGGGCAGGCGCCACAACGGGTCGCCGATGGCGATGCCGGCCTTGAGAAGTTCGTCGGCCAACGCGTCGTCATTGCTGAACGTAGCGGGCAGGTCCGGACCCAAAGCGACACGCGCGGCCCCGGTCAGCGTGGCATAATCGATGATTAGTTCCGGTGAATCCTCGCCCGCCTTGGTCAGCGCATCGCCCAGGACGAGCCGACCCTCCGCATCGGTGTTGGTGTTCTCGACGGTCAGCCCCTTGCGGGATTTCAGCACGTCACCCGGCCGGAACGCGTTCCCCGAAATGCTGTTCTCGACGGCCGGGATCAGCAGATGCAACCGCACTTTCAGCCGGGCCGCCATGACGAGGCTCGCCAGCGCCAGCGCATGCGCCGCGCCGCCCATATCCTTCTTCATCAGCGCCATGCCGCCGCCGGGCTTGACGTTCAGCCCGCCCGTGTCGAACGCCACGCCCTTGCCGAGGATCGCGATGCGGGGATGTTTCGGATCGCCCCATTCGACCTCGATCAGCCGGGGCGCGCGATCCTGCGCCGCGGCGCGTCCGACCGCGTGGATCATCGGATAACCCTTGGCGAGTGCCTCGCCCTTCGTCACCGTCAGCGTCGCACCGTGTGCTTTGGCCAGCAGGTCGGCGTGTCGCTCCAGATCGGCCGGGCCCATGTCGGAGGCGGGGGTGTTGACCAGATCGCGGACCAGCGCCGTCGCGGTGGCAAGCCTCACCGTTTCCTCGATCTTCGCCGGTTCGCCGGTCAGCAGGACGCGTGGGCCAACATCGTCGCCCTTGCGATACGCATCGAAGCGATATTGGGCGAGCGCCCAGCCGAGCATCGCGGCTCCGGGTTCGCCATCCGCCAGACGGTAGGTTCCGGCCGGTAGCTGTTCGCCGAGCGACGCGATACGCCAGGGTGATTCGACGCTTTCGTTGCAGACCAGCAGCATCGACCAGTCGTCGGCAGCGTCTGCCGGAAGAACCGCGCGATTTCCGGCCTTTCCGGTCAGGCGGTGCGCTGCGACCGTGGTGCGCGTGCGGGCAGGCTGCTTTGCCAGCCACGCGTCATAGGCGTCGGGATGGACGACATGGATCGTGCGTGCGCTTTGTCCACGATCGGGCTGGAGCAGTGTGGCGAAATCGGTCATCGATGCGGGCATCTCCGGAATGTGCCGAGCGGCGGCGTCTTGCAATCGCGTCAGACGGGCACGCCGTACAGGTCGTGATCGTCCGCATCCTCGATCTCGACGGCCACTATATCGCCCTGCTTCAGATGCCCGGCATCGCGCAGGAAAACCTCTCCGTCGATTTCGGGTGCATCGGCCTTGGACCGGCCGGTCGCGCCGCCTTCCTCATCGACCGCATCGACTATCACATCCAGCGTGCGACCGATCTTGGCCTGCAGTTTCTCGGCGGAAATGCGCGCGGTCAGTTCCATCAGGCGGGCGTAGCGCTCCTCCTTGATCTCTTCCGGCACAGCGTCTGGCAGATCGTTGGCAGCGGCACCCTCGACCGGTTCGAAGCGGAACGCGCCGACCCGGTCCAATTGCGCCTCTTCCAGCCAATCCATCAGATACCGGAAATCGTCTTCCGTCTCGCCGGGGAAGCCGACGACAAAGGTCGACCGGATCGCGATATCCGGTGCGATGGTCCGCCAGTTCTTGATCCGCTCCAGCACCTTCGCTTCGTTCGCGGGCCGGCGCATCAGCTTCAAGACGTTCCGGCTGGCATGCTGGAACGGGATATCAAGATAGGGAAGGATCAGCCCTTCCGCCATCAGCGGGATGACCTGATCGACGTGTGGATAGGGATAGACGTAATGCAGGCGCACCCATGCACCCAGCTTGCCGAGTTCGCGCGACAGATCGGTCATGTGCGCGCGTACTTCGTTGCCGTGCCACATGCGGGGGTGATGCTTGATATCGACGCCGTATGCCGACGTGTCCTGGCTGATGACCAGCAATTCGCGCGTGCCGGCCTCGATCAGCTTCTCCGCCTCGCGAAGGATGGCGTCGGGACGGCGGCTGACCAGATCGCCGCGCAACGACGGAATGATGCAGAACGAACAGCGGTGATTGCACCCCTCACTGATCTTCAGATAGCTGTAATGCCGCGGTGTCAGCTTCAGGCCGCTGTCGGGAACGAGATTGAGGAACGCGCTGGGCGGCATCGGGGCGGCATTGTGCACCGCGCCGACGACCTCTTCATATTGATGCGCGCCGGTGACCGCGAGAACGTTGGGGAACCGATCGCGGATCATCTCCGCTTCCTTGCCCATGCAACCGGTGACGATGACGCGGCCGTTCTCCGCAATCGCCTCGCCGATCGCCTCGAGCGATTCCTCCTTGGCGGAATCGAGAAAGCCGCACGTGTTGACCAGCACGACATCCGCGCCGGCATAATCGGCGGACATGGCATAGCCGTCCGACCGGAGCTTCGTCAGGATACGTTCGCTGTCGACCAGGTTCTTCGGACAGCCGAGCGAAACCATGCCGATCTTCGGCGGGGAGGGAGTATCGTTGCCATGAGAAGTCGCGCATGTAGGCGAACTCACCGCGATTTTCTAGTGTCGGTCTGTGTTGCTACGCGCGTAGTGACCGGGCTGCAGGCGGCTTCGATCCGATAGTGTATCGGCTTGAACGTGCCCCCATTACTGTCCGGCGCCGAGCAGGCGGTCAGGCCGATGATCAGGTCCATCTCGGCGCGAAACGTGACGTGGTCTCCCGCCTTGCTGATCGGCGGCAGAACCTTCAGCCTGCCGGTTTCGCCATCGATCGGGACATTCATGAAGCAATTGAACGCGGTCGGGATGCGATCGGGTTGAACGCCGAACGGCTCGAGCGCGGTGGCGAGGTTGCCGAAACATCCGCGGTGCGGGGGCAAATCCGGGTAGAAGTGGTGAAACGTGTCGAACGAGCACGGCGTAAGCAGGAAGTCATGCCGTCCGACCGTATCGTCCACGATCGTCAACATCGGCCGGCTGCGGTTGGAATAGAGGATGTGATCGGTCGTCAGGTATATCGTCTCGGCATAGTCAAGCGTCCGGCCCGACGAGATGACCTCGTTCAGGTCCTCGGCATTGAATGCCAGCAGATCGGCGACCTGCTCACCACGCGGATCGATCACGACGAGCGTGTCGCCCTGTTTCAGCGTGAAGGCTGTCCCACTGCGTTCCGGAATTTCGATGGCGTCGGTCACTTTGCGGATCCGGAATAGCTGAAGGGGCACTTCCAGCCGTCGCCGACTTCGCGACCGGAATATTGCCGCGCCTCGCTCCCCTCGCCGTGACGCTGCAGCATCGGGTTGCGGGTGCCCGCGAGCGCCTCGTCGCGCACCATGATCTTCTCTCGCATATTCTCATACTTACCCTGCGCACGCAGGATCTCGAACTGGTCGTGCAAATTGAAAACCATCACAGGACGCGGAAAACGGCGCGCAGGACGGCTGGCCTGCGGATGCAGCCCGACGATGAAGAAAGCCTCGCCACCGAAGCTAAGCGAGAAATGCGGGTTTTCAGGGTCCGGGCTGACCGCTTCGTCATAGGATTGCCCACGCCAGACGTCCTTGTCGGACAGCGACTGGACGCGCTTCCATAACAGAGCCTCGAATGCTTTCTCGGACAGATCGTCTGGGCCTTCGAAGATCACGGCGAAGCTGCGGAACAGCGACGGATCCTCGCGATACGCCTCGGCGAACCGAAGCAAGCCGTCATGGATCCGGAGATCGTCCCAGCCGCTATCGATGCGGTTGCACGCGAGGACGTGGAGCGTTCCCTTGGCGAGTGCCGCCTTGGCGCCGACACAGGGGAATGCAGGATCGGCGACATGGTCATGCATCATCGCTTCAAGCTGAGCCTGAGCGTCGTGCTGCCATTTGAAAAGAGGGGTAGCGGGTGCTGGCATGTCGCGGGAAGACGTCCAAGCCGCTGCAGACGTTCCCCGAAATGCGACTGATCTGAGTTAGTCAGGCAGCTTTGCCTTGGGAAACCCGGTCCAGGCCTGATCGTAATCCTCGTCCAGCGCGCTCGTTCTCAGCGCGAAATCGGTCGGCTGGAAAATCCAGCGGCTCTCGATCATGAATGCCATCGTACCGTCGATCTTGTGCGGCTTAAGGTCCACCGCCGTCGCGCCCTGCCAACTGGCCACGTCGGGACCGTGACCGCTCATCTGATTGTGCAGTGACAATGCGCCGGGGCGGAAGCCGTCAGCCTTCGCATCATACTGGCCAGTGATCAGGCCCATGCACTCGCTCATCGTGTTGCGATGGAACCAGGGCGGGCGGAACGTGTCCTCCGCCACCATCCAACGCGGCGGGAAGATCACGAAATCGACATTCGCGGTGCCCGGCATATCGGACGGGCTGGTGAGCACGGTGAAGATGCTGGGATCGGGATGATCGAAACTTATGCTGCCGATCGTGTTGAACCGGGAAAGATCATATTTCCACGGCGCATAATTGCCGTGCCAGGCGACGACATCCAGGGGCGAGCGGCCGAGATCGGTCGCCCACAGATGGCCCATGAACTTCTGGACGAGCTGGTACTCGCCCTCGACATCCTCGAACCACGCTACAGGCGTTTCGAAGTCGCGCGGGTTGCCCAGACCGTTCGATCCGATCGGCCCGAGGTCGGGCAAGCGGAACGGCGCGCCGTGGTTTTCGGCGACATATCCGCGTGCTTCGCCATCCGGCAGCGTCACGCGGAAACGAACGCCGCGCGGTATCAGCGCGACCTCGCCCGGCTTGATATCCAACCGGCCTAGTTCTGTCAGTATCGTCAACGCGCCATGTTCGGGCAGGATCAACATCTCGCCGTCGCCGCTGACGAACGCGCGATTCTCCATGTCTTTCTGCGCGCGATAGATGTGGATAGCGACGCCGGTCTGCGTCGCCGGCCCTTCACCCGCGACGACCATCGTCGTCAGGCTGTCGAGCCAGTCCTGCGGGCCAATCTCCAGCGGCCCCCAACGGAGACGGTTGGGCGCAAGTGGCGCCTCGCTTGTCCCGGGCGCGAACAGCGAGGCCCCATCATAGCGGATGAAAGCCGGGTGCGCGGCACTTGGTCGCAACCGGTAGAGCCATGACCGCCGGTTTTCGTGACGAGGCGCGGTGAATGCCGTCCCGCTCAGCTGTTCGGCATACAGGCCGAACGGCGGTTTCTGCGGGGAGTTGCGTCCGGCCGGCAGTGCGCCGGCCACTGCCTCCGTCGCGAAGTGATTGCCGAACCCGGTCATGTAGTCGTGATCGGACATATCAAACTCCGTTCATGCTTCGCTCGTCGAAGGACGTGTTGATGGCCACGTGCTTCGGCAAGCTCAGCACGACCGGGTCGTTCAGGCCTCGACCGCGCCGGGAACGACGCCGCGACGGATCTGGTCCAGTTCGATGCTTTCGAACAGGGCCTTGAAGTTGCCTTCGCCGAAGCCGTCATTGCCCTTCCGCTGGATGATCTCGAAGAAGATCGGACCGACCATATTCTCGGTGAAGATCTGCAACAGCAGACCGCCACCCGTTTCAGGTGCGCCGTCGATCAGGATGTCGCGCTTGCGCATTTCCTCGACGTCGTGATCGTGGCCCGGCAGACGCTTGTCGATCAGGTCGAAATAGGTTTGCGGCGTCGTCTGGAACTTGACGCCGTTCGCGCGCAACTGATCGACGGTTGCAAAGATGTCATCGGTCGCCAGCGCCAGATGCTGAATGCCTTCGCCCTTGTAATCCTTGATAAATTCCTCGATCTGCGAATGCTCGTCCTGGCTTTCGTTCAGCGGGATACGGATCTTGTCGTCGGGCGCGGTCATCGCCTTGCTGAACAGGCCGGTCGCCTGACCCTCGATGTCGAAATAGCGGATCTGGCGGAAGTTGAAGATGCTCTCGTAATAGTTCGCCCAATAATCCATCCGGCCGCGCTGGAGATTGTGGGTGAGGTGGTCGAGCGTGTGCAGGCCGACGCTGTGATCGTCGGGCGATGTGCCTGCGACAGGCTCGAAATCGGTTTCGTAAATCTTCGACTTTTCATCGACGAGATACAGGTTGGCGCCGCCGATACCCTCGATCGCCGGAATATCGAGTTCGCCCGGTCCGTGTTCGCCCTTTACCGCCGCCGCGCCGCGATCGAGCGCGAGCTTCAGCGCCTGTTCGCCGTCCGCGACACGGAACGCCATCGCATTGGCGCTGGGGCCGTGGGCGTTGCGGAAGCCGGCGACCTGGCCTGCTTCGTCCATGTTCAGAAGGAAATTGATGTCGCCCTGCGCATAACGGCGGACGTTCTTCGACTTGTGATTGCCGACATGCGTGAAGCCCATCTTCACGAACAGGTCCGCCAGCGCCTCCGGATCGGGCGAGGTGAACTCGACGAATTCGAAGCCGTTCAGGCCCATCGGGTTCTCGACGGTCGATTCTTGGACTGCGGACATGATCGCTCTCCGGGAAGTGGTTTCGGATGATACTATATCGAGCGATTACGGGTGCGTCCAGCATCTCTCCGCGTCTTCGTCGTGCTTTCGGGGCATGACGGCGACAGGTCGTAGCGATAAGACGCCGAATATGGCGACGCTGAAACTCGACGAGTTCCTCCCCTATCGATTGTCGATCGCTTCCAACCGTGTGTCCTCGGTCGTCGCGACCGCCTATCAATCCCTGTTCGGCCTGAAGATCGCCGAGTGGCGCTTGATCGCGGTCATCGCGGAAGGCGACGGGATGACGCAGCAGGCGCTGGGGCTGGCGACGCGGATGGACAAGGTAACGGTCAGCCGCGCGGCGATCGCGCTGGTCGATCGCGGCCTGGTTGCGCGTCAACCCAACGCCCAGGACCAGCGCTCGCACCTTTTGTCCCTGACGGCGGCGGGGCGGGCGCTTTACAATAACGTGGCCCCCAAGGCGCTGGAGCTGGAAGCGCAGGTCTTCAGCGGTTTTTCCGCGAAGGAACTGACGGCGTTTCGAACTTTGCTCGATCGGCTGGAGGCTTCCGCGGCAGAGATGGATCCCGAATAGCGGTCATTGACCAACGACATGGACGTTGCGGGAATCGTATCCGCCGGTTAGGCGATGCGCCAGGCCCTCCCCAGGCATGCACGACCATATTCCAAGGAGGACTGAATGCCCGACATGATCGACCGCGCCGGATTATCCGTTGCCGAGCCGCTGGTGCGTTTCGTCGAGGACAAGGTGCTGCCGGACCTCGGTATTACTGCCGATGGCTGGTGGCGGGGCGTTGCGGGGATATTCGAGCGGTTCACGCCGGAAAACCGCCAATTGCTGGCCGAGCGCGAAGCGCTACAGTCGAAAATCGACGCGCAATATACCGCTGGCGGTGCGGCGGACGAGGCGTTCCTGCGCGAGATCGGCTATCTTGTGCCCGAGCCTGCCCCGTTCACGATCGGCACGGAGCATGTCGACGCCGAAGTGGCGACGATGGCCGGCGCGCAGTTGGTGGTGCCGATCCTGAATGCGCGCTTCGTCCTGAACGCGGCGAACGCGCGCTGGGGCAGTCTGTACGACGCCTTTTACGGAACCGACGCGCTGCCGGGGAAAGCACGGGCGGGCGGATACGATACCGAACGGGGCGCTCAGGTCGTCGTGGCGGCGAAGGCGTTTCTCGACAAAGCGGTGCCGCTCGCGTCGGGGTCGTGGAGCGACGTGTCCGGACTTGCGATCGTGCAGGGCGAGTTGACCGTTCAGGGTGCGTCGGCGCTTGCCGATCCCGCGGCTCTCGCCGGATATCGCGGCGATCCGGCCAACCCCGCATCGGTGCTGCTTAAGCATAACGGACTGCACGTCGAGATCGTAATCGATCGCGCTTCGTCGGTCGGGCGTGACGATCCGGCCGGTATCGCCGACGTGCTGCTGGAATCGGCGTTGAGCACGATCGTCGATCTGGAGGATTCGGTTGCCGCGGTCGACGCGAACGACAAGGTTGCCGCTTATACCAACTGGCTGGGCCTGATGCGCGGCGATCTCGAGGAAAGCTTCGAAAGGGTGGCCGGACGATCGTCCGGAAGCTGGAGGCGGATCGCGACTATGTCTCGCCGGAAGGCGGCACGGTGACGATCGCCGGGCGCAGCCTGTTGTTCGTGCGCAACGTCGGCCATCTGATGACCACGCCGGCGGTAACCCTGCCAGGCGGCGGCGAAGCGCCCGAGGGCATCCTGGACGCGATCCTGACGTCCACGATCGGTCTGTATGATCTCAGGAGTCTCGGTCGGTTCAGGAACAGCCGCGCAGGCTCGATCTACATCGTGAAGCCCAAGATGCATGGGCCGAAGGAATGTGCGTTCGCCAATGCCCTGTTCGATGCGGTCGAGGATCTCATTGGGCTGGATCGGCATACCGTCAAGATCGGCGTGATGGACGAGGAGCGGCGGACGTCTGCGAACCTCGCCGCATGCATCGCGGCGGTGAAGGACCGGATCGTGTTCATCAACACCGGCTTCCTCGATCGGACGGGCGACGAGATGCATACCGCGATGCGTGCGGGGCCGATGATCCCCAAGGCAGAGATGAAGTCCAGCGACTGGATCAAGGCGTATGAGGATCGCAACGTCCGCATCGGCCTTGCTGCCGGACTGAGCGGCAGGGCGCAGATCGGCAAGGGCATGTGGGCCGCGCCGGACCGGATGGCCGATATGATGGAGCAGAAGATCGCACATCCGAAATCGGGTGCGAACACCGCCTGGGTGCCGTCGCCGACGGCGGCCACGCTGCACGCGATGCACTATCACGACGTCGATGTTTTCGCCGCGCAAAAGGCGATCGCCTCCGAGCCTGTGCCCGGACTGGATCGTCTGCTGAACGTTCCCGTCGCGGGTGGCCGCAACTGGACGGCGGAGGAAGTCCGCGCGGAGTTGGACAACAATGCGCAAGGCATATTGGGCTATGTCGTGCGCTGGATCGATCAGGGCGTCGGATGTTCCAAGGTGCCGGATATCCACGATATCGGACTGATGGAGGATCGCGCCACGCTGCGAATATCGTCGCAGCACATGGCCAACTGGCTGCTGCACGGGGTCGCGACCGAGGCGGATGTCGACGCGGCGCTCCGGCGGATGGCGAAGAAGGTCGATGGTCAGAACGAAGGCGATCCGCTCTATCGCCCGATGTCCGGTAATGAGAATGCGAGCCTCGCCTATCAGGCGGCGCGTGCATTGGTGTTTCAGGGCGTCGAGCAGCCGAGCGGGTACACGGAGCCATTGCTGCATGAATTCCGGCTGCGTCTGAAGGCGTCCGGCTGATCGCTAACCTGGGTCAATCTCGACGCGGAATCCGCGGAACCATTCGGAATACCGTGCGTAAGGTTGAAAAGGTGGGGACCAGACGGCCGTTAGGCCGCTCCCCAAAGGGGAAGCGTGCGTTTTGACTGGTTTGTGGTTTACGTCGAGTTGGTTGGTCCTGGCACTGGCGGGTCAGGTGCAGCAGTCCAATGCGGGTCAGGTTCAGCAGCCGTCCGCTCCGGTGCAGGCTCAACCGGTCGATCCGCAGGCGGACAAGCCGATCGTGTCCGATCCGCAATTCGATTCCGCGCTGCCGGTACTCAGCGACGACATCAACGCGCCGCTCGAACCGATGCCTGCGGCACCGGGCGCGGCCCCGTCCGGTAACGTGCAACCCACCGGCGCCAACGAAGCGCTGGCGCCGGTCATGGCTGAGACGCCCGAACTGACCGCACCGCTTCCGCCGCTCGGAACCTTCGATTCGACGCCGCCCACGGAAGTGGCCGATATCGACGACAAGGATGTCGTCATTCGCTACACGACCGTTGTCCGGGGGCTGGACGATCTCGACCTGACCGGCCAGTTCAACGGACTTTCCGCGCTGAAGGAAGGCGGCGGAAAGGCGGCGAATGCTGCGATGATCACGGCGCGCGCCCGAGAGGACGAGGCGCTGGCCGTCCGGTTGATGAAGTCCAAGGGCTATTATGACGGCACGGCGATCTCGACGATCGAACAGCCGCCAGCGAACGCCGGCGATCCGATCCGCGCCATCGTCAGCGCGACGCCGGGCAACGTCTACACGCTGTCGTCGGTCAAGATCGATGCCGGACCGGTATTGCCGCCGGACCTGCTGATCCGCGAACTGCCGCTGAAGATCGGCGATCGTATCGAAGCGGATCGGATCCAGGGCGCCGAGGCCAATCTCGCCCTGAAATTACCGCAGCAAGGCTATCCGTTCGTCGCGGTGGGGCAGCGCGACATCCTGCTCGACGATGCCAAATGGACCGGGGACTATACGTTGCCTGTGGATACCGGACCCCGATCGTCGTTCGGCACCTACTCGACCGAGGGCAAGCTGGCGTTCGACGCGAAGCATGTCGGCGTGCTTGCGCGTTTCAAGGACGGCGAACTGTACGACAATCGCAAGGTCGACGACCTGCGCGATGCGCTCGTCGCGACCGGCTTGTTCTCTACGGTATCGGTCGAGCCGCGACGTACCGGCGTGATCGCAGCCGATGGTACCGAGAAAGTCGATCTGCTCGTCCGGCAGGAGGCCGGGCCACCGCGCTCGCTGGCCGCGACGGCGGGCTATTCAACGGGTGAGGGGATCAAGGTCGAGGGGTCGTTCACGCATCGCAACGTCTTCCCGCCCGAAGGTGCTCTGATCGGCACGGTCATCGCGGGAACGCAGGAGCAGGGGCTGAGCGGTACGTTCCGCAGGTCCAATGCGGGCAAGCGCGACCGGACGGTGACGATCACGGCGGCGGCGAACCACAGCAATTACGACGCGTTCAACGCGTTCACCGGTACGCTGTCGGCGCGCATCAGCTACGATTCCACGCCGATCTGGCAGAAGAAGTTCACCTACGCATTCGGTGTCGAACTCGTCGGCACGAACGAAAGCGTCTACGATTTCGGCCTCGGTCGCGATGCCCGGCGGACCTACGGCATCGCCGCCTTGCCGTCGCAGGTGCAGTTCGACACGTCCGATAGCCTGCTGAACCCCACGAAGGGGTATCGCCTGAAGTTCAGCCTGAGCCCAGAAGCCTCGGTGAGCGGCGGCGTACGGCCCTATGCCCGCGTCCTGGTCGAAGGCAGCATCTACCAGCCCGTCTCCGAAAGCATCGTTCTGGCCGGGCGTATCCGCGCCGGCACCATCCCCGGTATCGCGCGTGACGATCTCGCGCCATCGCGTCGTTTCTACGGCGGCGGTGGCGGATCGGTCCGTGGCTATGGCTATCAGCGGCTTGGGCCGTTCGACCCCAACGGCGATCCGGTCGGAGGACGCAGCATCAACGAATTCTCGCTCGAGGCACGCTACCGCTTCGGCAATTTCGGCATCGTGCCGTTCATCGACGGCGGCAACGCGTATGAGGGGATCACGCCCAAGGGCAGCGACCTGCGCTACGGCGCGGGCATCGGCGGACGGTTTTATACCAACTTCGGCCCGATGCGCGTCGATGTCGCAACCCCGCTCAATCCAAGGCCGGGCGACGGCAAGGTCGCCCTGTACATCTCGATCGGACAGGCGTTCTGATGACCGGCGAGATGGAAATGGATCGCGGCTCTAAGACCGTCGTGACCGAGAAGCGGCCGATATGGGCCCGCATCCTGAAATGGATCGCGCTGACGATCCTCGGCCTGCTGGTGCTGGCGGCGTTGCTGTTGCTCGGGGTGAACACGTCGCCCGGCCGTCGGATCATCGCGAACTATATCGGCGGATATGAAACGGCGTCCGGCCTGAACATCAAGGTCGGGCGGATCGACGGATCGATCTACGGCAAGATGGTACTGACCGACGTACGCGTCAGCGATCCGAGGGGCGTGTTCCTGACGTCGCCGCGGCTCGACGTGGACTGGCGGCCATTCGCGTTCCTGAAGAACCATGTCGACGTCCGATCGGCCGGGGCCAAGCTGATCACGCTGCAACGGTCTCCGGAACTCAAGCAGACGCCGAGCGACCCCAATGCGCCGCTGCTGCCCGATCTCGACATCGATATCGGCCGCCTGACCGTCGATCGCTTTGTCGTCAGCAAGGCGGTTTCGGGCCAGCCGCATATCGTCCGGTTCGACAGCGGCGTACATATCGCGGACGCGCGCGCGCAGCTGACCGCGAATGCGATGGCGCTGACCGGCCCTGGGATTGCCGGCGGTGACCGGTTGACGCTGAAGCTCGACGCGGTGCCGGACCAGAACAAGCTGGACCTCGATGCCCGGCTGACGGCACCTGCCGACGGCGTGGTCGCGACGATGGGCGGGTTGAAGCAGGCGCTGGATGCTACCGTGACCGGGCAGGGCAGTTGGAAGGCCTGGCGTGGCAAGGCGATTGCCAGCCTGGGGGGCAAGTCGCTTGCCGATCTCGACCTGGCTGCGAACGACGGCAAGTTCAAAATCCGCGGTAATGCACATCCGGCCCTGTACGCAGACACGCCTGCCGAAGGCGTCGCGCAGGTCCGCGCGGGCCGTCAGCAACAGCCCGATGCGACGAATCCGCTCGCCGCGATTACCGCGCCGCAGCTCGAGCTAGCGATCGATGCGACGCTCGATCAGCGAAAGGTGAATACGCAATTCCGCCTGAAGTCCGACGCGCTTGCGGTAGCCGGCCAAGGGCTGGTGGATCTCGCGACGAGCCGTTTCGGGCAGTTGAAGGTCGATGCGCGCCTGCTCACGCCGGGCGCGATCTTGCCGAACCTCAACGGAAGTGACGTCGCCGCCAGCGTCGTTCTGGATGGCGCGTTTGCGACGCCGACCGTCAATTACGTCGTTCAGGCGCGCGCGCTTGGCTTCGGTGAGACGCGGGTCGATGATCTCTATGCATCGGGGCTGGCGAAGGTCGATTCGAAGCACATCCTGGTGCCGATCAAGGCGCGGGCGCGGCGGATCGCCGGATTGCCGGCGGCGGCGGGCGACCTGCTCGATAACGTGGCGATCGAGGGCGACCTCGCGATCTCGGGCGTCAATATCTTGTCGGACAATCTGCGCATCCGGTCGAAGCGGATCGATGCGACCGCCATCATCGCGGCGAATATGCAGACCGGTCGATATACCGGTGGCCTGAACGGGCGCGTGAACAATTTCCGCGTCGAGAGCATCGGCATCATCAACCTGCAGACCGACGCCAAGCTAGTCGCCGCACCACAGGGTGGCTTCGGTATCACCGGTCGTGTCGTCGCACGCACATCGCAGATCTTCAATTCCGGCGTCGCCAACTTCCTCGGCGGCAATGCGATCGTGCGGACGGATATCGGATACGATCCCGAGGGCATCATTACGTTCCGCAATCTGCGGCTCAGCGCTCCGCAGTTCCGCGTCAAGAACGGCTCGGGTCGCTACGATCCGACCGGAGCATTGCTGGTCAATGCGGACGCCTATTCGACGCAATACGGACCGTTGGCCGCTCGCATCACGGGGAGCGCGACCCAACCAGTGGTACTGCTGCGCGCACCCCGGCCCGGCGTCGGCGTCGGACTGGTCAACCTGGAAGCACGCGTTCGCGGAAACGGAACGTCCTACGCCATCGTCGCGACCGGCGGGACGACTTACGGGCCGTTCTCCGCCGATGTCTTGGTCCGGCCGAGCGCGGTGCTGGCGGTCGATATCCGAACCGCGCGGTTCGCCGGCGTCAATTTCAGCGGTCGCGTACAGCAACTACCCGCCGGGCCGTTCGCCGGGCGGATCCAGTTCGCCGGATCGGGCATCACCGGCGCCGCCAATCTGGGCGCACAGGGCAAGTACCAGCGGGCCGAGATCGCCGCGCGGGCCTATGCAGCGAAGATACCAGGCAACGTAGATTTCACGATCGGCCGCGCGATCATCGCCGCGAACGTAGTCCTGTACGACAAGCCAGCGGTCAGGGCCGACGTGCAGGTCGCGGACCTCCGCTATGGTCCGACCGTGCTGTCCTCGGCACGCGCGAAGATCAACTATGCGGGTGGCAGCGGCACGGCACAGGCGGTCGCGACCGGGTCCAACGGCGTACCCTTCAATATCGCGGTCAATTCGCGGCTCAGCCCCAATCTGTGGCTGGTGGCGGCGCAGGGGCGCGCGAACGGGATCGGTTTTCGGACTGGCAATCCTGCCCGGATCCAGATTGCTGGCCCTGAATATCGATTGCTGCCGACGCGGATCGACTTCGATCAGGGGACCGCGCGGGTTGCGGGAACGTATGGGCGGGGCATGACGCTGCAAGCGCGGCTGGATAAGCTGGACCTGTCGATCGCCAATGCGCTGGTGCCGAACCTCGGCCTGGGCGGATCGGCGACGGGTAGTCTGGATTTCGCGCAGGCCGCCGGTGCCGCCGCGCCGACAGCGGATGCGCGGATGACGATCACCAACTTCACCCGGTCCAGCCTTGCTGCCGTGTCCGAACCAGTGAACATTGAATTCGCCGGACGTTTGGCGAATGGCGGCGGCGATGCGCGTGCCTTGGTCAAGCGCGGTCCGACCACGGTCGGTCGGATGGTGGCGACGGTGCGTCCGGGTGCCGGCGCGTCCTGGTCGGAACGGCTCATGGCGGGGCCACTTTCGGGCGGTATCCGGTATAACGGCCCGGCCGGCGTGCTGTTCAGCCTCGCGGGGCAAGCGCGCCAGCAATTGACGGGCGGCATTGCCGTGGCAGCGGATTTCGGCGGTCGCGTGGATGCGCCGACGCTGAACGGCGTGCTGCGTGCGGACAAGCTGACGTACGAGAACGAAGTCTATGGCACGCGGCTGACCAACATGAAGCTGGCCGGGCGTTTCGATAATACCCGGCTCCAGATCACGCAGTTGCAGGCAAATGCGGGTGAGGGGACGGTTCAGGCGCAGGGTTCGGTCGGGTTCGCTGCGGCAGAAGGCTTCCCGATCAGCATCCAGGCGCGGCTGAACAATGCGCGGTTGGCGCGCAGCGATGACCTGAGTGCGACGGCTACCGGCACGATCGCAATCACCAATTCGGCGCGCGACGGCGGTTTGATCAAGGGCGACCTGATCATCCCGGAAGCTCGCTACGCAATCGTGACGCAGGGACAGGCGGAAGTACCAGAATTGACGGGCGTGCGGCGCAAGAGCGATCTGGTGACGCGACCGACGGATCGTCCCGCGGCGACGCCCGCCGGGCTGTTCAAGCTGGACCTGCGGGTGCGGGCGAACAACCAACTGTACGTCAGCGGCATGGGGCTGGAGTCCGAATGGGAGATGGACATGCAGGTCGGCGGGACGTCCGCTGCGCCTAAGGTGGTCGGGCGTATCCAGATCGTGCGCGGCACCTATAGCTTCTCGGGCAAGCGGTTCGAGATCACCAGTGGCGATATCCGCTTCGATGGCGGCGCGCTGACCGATCCGCAGATCGCGATCGCCGCGAGCACGACGACCAACGGCATCACCGTCAATATCAACATCACCGGCACGGGCCAGAACCCACGCATCGCCTTCACGTCTACCCCGTCGCTGCCGCAGGACGAGGTGCTCAGCCGGTTGCTGTTCGGATCGTCGGTGACGAACCTGTCCGCGACCGAGGCGATCCAGTTGGCGGCGGCGCTGAATTCGCTGCGTGGGTCCAGCGGCGGCGGGCTCAACCCGCTCGGCAAGCTGCGCTCGGCGACCGGCTTCGATCGACTGCGCATCCTCGGCGCCGATGAGGCGACCGGGCGGGGGACATCGTTGGCGGCGGGCAAGTATCTGACCGACAATATCTATGTCGAGATCATCACCGACTCGCGTGGCTTCACCGCGACGCAACTGCAGATCGCGCTGACGAAGAGCCTGTCGTTGCTGTCGCAGGCGGGATCGTTCGGCGGATCGAACGTGAGCGTGCGGTATTCGAAGGACTTCTGACGCGCGCCGTCAGGCGAGGGCGCGCGCCAGGATGTCGGCGTAGATATCGCGGAGGCTGCGCAGGTCCTCGACGGCGACGGCCTCGTCCAGCTTATGCATCGTGGCGTTGAGCAGGCCGAACTCCACTACGGGGCACAGCGCCGACAGGAAGCGCGCGTCGGACGTGCCGCCGGTGGTGGACAAGTCTGGTATCAGCCCCGTGCGGGCGGTGATCGCATCGGCGATCATCGCGGAGAATGCGCCGGGCGGGGTCAGGAATGCCTCGCCCGATATGCGCGCCACGACCTTCGCCTCCGGCGCATGACGGTGAACCACCGCTTCGATGCGCGCGGCGAGGTCTGCGCCCGTATGTTCGTCGTTGAAGCGGATGCTGAGCCGGGCGGAGGCGTGTGCGGGAATGACGTTGGTTGCGGGATTGCCGACCGTGATATCCGTCACCTCGATGTTCGACGGCTGGAACCAGGCGTTCCCTTCATCGAGAACGATCGCATCGATCTCGGAAAGTGCGGCGACGAGGCGCGGGATCGGGTTGTCGGCAAGGTGTGGGTAGGCGACATGACCCTGGCGACCGGGAACGTCGATCCAGATATTGACCGAGCCGCGCCGCCCGATCTTGATCATATCACCCAGATGTTTGGCCGAGGTTGGTTCGCCGACAAGGCACAGGTCCGGCCTGATCCCGCGCGCTGCCATGCGGTCTATGATGACCGGGGTGCCGTAGGTTGCAGGGCCTTCCTCGTCGCCGGTGATGATCAGGCTGATCATGCCATCGGAGGCAGGCGGGATTGCGGCGACGAAGGCGGCGATCGCGCCCTTCATGTCCACTGCGCCCCGGCCGTGGAGCAGGCCGTCCCGCACCTCCGGCACGAACGCGCCGCTGGTCCAACCGGAACCGGGCGGCACGACGTCGAGATGCCCGGCAAAGGCGAAGTGCCGGCCCGACGTACCGCGGGTCGCCAGCATGTTCTCGACCGGGCCGTCCGGGGCTTCCCCCATGATGAAGCGATCGACGTGGAAACCAAGCGGCACCAGCGCCGCCTCCAGCACATCGAACACCGCGCCGGTGGCGGGCGTCACGCTGTCGCAGGCGATCAGCGCACTGGCGAGTTCTACGACGTCCGGTTGCACTGCGGTCACGCGACGGGCGTCTCGAACTTTTCGATCACCCATTCCTCTTCCTGCGCAGCGGCGATCCAGTCCTGCATGAAGGGGTGATGGATGACCGCGTCCATATAGCCGGTGGCGAAGCGGGCGATCGGCAGGCTGTAGGTGATGATGCGCGTGACGACCGGCGCGTACATGATGTCCGCCGCGCCGAACGCGCCGAACAGGAAATCGCCGTCGCCGCCGAAGCGGGCGCGGGCCTGAGCCCATAATTCCATGATGCGGGTGAGGTCTGCAACGACATCCTGCGCCGGGGGTTTGGGGGAAGATCTGGCGCACGTTCATGCTGTGCGTGCGGCGCAGGGCCGTGAAGCTGGAATGCATCTCCGCCGCCATCGATCGCGCCATCGCACGGGCGGCGGGGTCTTCCGGCCAGAACAGGTCGCGCTGCGTCCTTTCGGCGAGATATTCGACGATGGCGAGGCTGTCCCACACCACCGCGTCGCCATCCCACAGGATCGGCACCTTGCCCGAGGATGGCGCGAATTCGTCGCCCTCGCGCACCCGGTCCCATTCCTCGTCGTAGAGCGGGACGACGACTTCCTCGAAGAGCAGGCCGGATTGCTTGCAGGCGAGCCAGCCGCGCAGGGACCAGGACGAATAGGCCTTGTTGCCGATGATGAGCTTCATCGCTCAGCCCTATCGCCTGGGGCCGGGCTTCTCAAGGGAGGGGGCGGGGCCGAAGTTCACACAAGGTCACACGGTATTGGGGGATATGCGCGGGCGGGGCTGGGGTCGCGACGGGGGTCCGGTGGGGTTCGGGTTGACTGCCCCTCACCTAGCCCAGGCGGCCATTGTAGGACAGTCGGGGCCAAGCCGCAGGCGGTCGGAGGTCTTTTACCTTCCGTCGAATTGGCCGAATCCTCGTCATTCCCGCGCAGGCGGGAATCTATAATCGCTGAGATTTCGATTATATTCGGGAGGTTCGCCAGTATGGAATCCCTGGACTCACGAAAGAAGTGCACCACTGCTAGGGTGGTAGTGCGATGGGGCGAAGATACAGGCAGCTCAGCCTAGACGAGCGGATCGAGATTGCGCGGTTGCATGCCGCCGGGCTGTCGGATCGTGCGATAGCGGCGGCGATCGGCCGGGATCATACGACGATCGGTCGCGAGCGGCGGCGCAACAGCCAGCGGACGAAGGTCTGGGATGGGGGCTATGCCCCGGCGCGGGCGCATGCGCTGGCGGCACGGCGGCGGCGCTGGGACGGCCGCTTCAAGCTGGTACGCCAGCCGGACCTGCGAGAGATCGTGAGGAAAGGCCTTGCGATGGGACATTCCCCCGAACAGATCGCCGGCCGGCTGGCGCGTGATGCTGGTCGCACCGTGATCAGCCATGAGTCAATCTATCGCTACGTCTATCACCGCTCGGCGCAGAAAGACCATTGGCACCGCCTGCTGCCCCGCGCGAAGTTCAGGCGCGGGCGATATGCACGCCGCGGCGGCAGTCCGGCCAGCTTCATCCAGCACCGTATACCCCTGTCCGAACGGCCCGCAGAGGCCGACCGGCGCGACCAGCCGGGCCACTGGGAGGCCGACTACATGCTGTTCGCCCGATACGGCCACAACATCCTCGTCATGCACGAACGACAACCCGCTTCACCATCCTCGACAAGCCACCGCACCGCAAAGGCGCCTTGACCGCCAGCCGTATCGCAGCGCACCTGCGCGCCATCCCCCGCGACATGCGGCGCACCATCAGCTTCGATAACGGCACCGAGTTCGCCGAGCATTATCGCCTGCACGATCGTCTCGGCGTCGCCACCTTCTTCTGCGATGTCCGCAGCCCCTGGCAAAAAGGCGGGGTCGAAAATACCATCGGCCGGCTGCGCCGCGTCCTGCCCCGCAAGACCGACCTCGACACGATCACCCACCGGCAACTCCGTGCCTATGCCGAGCGCCTCAACAATACCCCCAGAAAATGCCTCGACTTCCAGACACCCGCCGAGGCATTCATCGCTCTCTCAAACGGTGCACTTCAAACGTGAATCCACATTCCCGCCTTCGCGGGAATGACGAGGGGTCGGCCGCGCTACCCGATCGCCTCGATCACCGCCGCCCGGAGTTCGGGGATGCCGAGGCCGGTTTCGCTGGAGGTTTGCAGGATGTCGGGGTGCGCGGCGGGGCGCTTGCGGGCTTCTTCCTGTGTGCGGCGATAGACGTCGGCCAGTTCGCTGGCCTTGATCTTGTCGGCCTTGGTCAGGACCATTCGATAGCTGACGGCGGCCTTGTCGAGCATTTCCAGTATCTCGCGATCGACATCCTTGATGCCGTGGCGGCTGTCGATGAGGACGAGGACGCGCTTCAATTCCTGGCGACCGCGCAGGAAGTCGTTCACCAGGAACCGCCACTGCTTGACAATATTCTTGGGCGCCTTGGCGAAGCCATAGCCCGGCATGTCGACCAGCCGGAAGGCGAGCGGTTCGCCCACGTCGAAGAAGTTCAGTTCCTGCGTACGTCCCGGCGTGACCGAGGTGCGGGCGAGCGCCTTGCGTCCGGTAAGCGCGTTGAGCAGCGACGATTTTCCGACGTTGGAGCGACCGGCAAAGGCGATTTCGGAGACATGCGCGTCGGGCAGGAATTCCAGTTTCGGCGCGGATTTCAGGAAGGTGACCGGCCCGGAGAAGATCTTGCGCGACCGTTCGAGCAGTTCGGGGGTGAACTTTTCCGTTTCGGCTGCGGGGGCTTCCGGGGTGGGGGCTTCTGGGGTCTGGTCGTCGGTCATCGTTTCGGTCCGTTCAATTCGGCGCTTATCGCTTCCGACCCATACACGTCATTCCCGCGAAGGCGGGAATCCATACTGGCTGTCTTTTCGATCCACATTCCGGGCGGAGTTTATGGATCCCCGCCTTCGCGGGGATGACGTTGGCGAATACTGCGTCGCTTACTTCACCACCGGATCACGCATGCCGGGATGGCGTGCGTAGAGCAGGCGTTGCTGCAGGATCGTCAGGCAGTTGGACGTGATCCAGTAGACCTGCAGGCCGACTGCGAACGGCGCCATCACGAACATCAGCACCCACGGCATGATCGCGAAGATCTGCTTTTGCGTATCGTCCATCGGTGCCGGGTTCAGCTTGAACTGGAAGTACATGCTGATGCCGAGCAGGACGGGGACGATACCGATGGCCAGGAAGTGCGGCGGGGTGAAGTTGAGATAGCCGAACGCGTTGAGGATCGTCGCGGGATCGGGCGCGGACAGATCCTTGATCCACAGCACGAACGGCTGGTGACGCATTTCGATCGTCAGCAGCAACACCTTGTACAGCGCGTAGAAGATCGGGATCTGCAGAAGCGTAGGCAGGCAGCCGGCGAGGGGATTGACCTTTTCCGTCTTGTAGAGCGCCATGATCTCCTGCTGCTGGCGCGGCTTGTCGTCCTTGTAGCGTTCCTGCAGCGCCTTCATCTTGGGCTGCAACAGCTTCATCGCGGCCATCGACTTGAACTGCTTCTGCGCGATCGGGAACATCAGGCCGCGGATCGTGAGCGTGAGCAGGATGATGGCGACGCCGAAATTGCCGACCATCCGGAACAGCCAGTCGAGATAGGTGAAGATCGGCTTCTCCACGATCTCGAACCAGCCCCAGTCGATCGCCTTGTCGAGCATGAGGATCTTGCCGTCATTCTCGTACGTCTGGAGCAGCTTCACTTCCTTCGCACCGGCGAAGAAACGGCTCGTCTGGGTCAGCGCCTGTCCGGAACCGAGCAGACGCGGCGTGCTGGCGAAATTGCCCTGATAGGTGTTGTTGCCGCCCTTCTGGAACTGCGCCGACACCTGCTGACCCTGATCCGGGATCAAGGCGGTCAGCCAGTATTTGTCGGTGAAGCCGAGCCAGCCGCCCTTCACGGAGAAGCCGGGGTCGGCCGTCTCGTCCAGATCGGTGAAGTTGGGACCGTAATGCGCGCCGCCGTCATGCACCGACATCGGGCCGACATGCGTCGTCCAGGACGTCGGGTCCTTCGAATGGCCCGAGCGGTTCACCAGCGCATAGCTCGCCACCGGCACTGCATTAGCCGAGGTGTTGAGAACCGTCTGGCGGATCGTGAACATATAGCCGCTGTCGACAGCGAGTTCGATGCGGAAGCGCTGGCCCTGCGCGTTGGCGGCGTCGAGGCGGACGGGCTTGCCGGGCGCGAGCACATCGCCCGTCGCGGTCCAGACGGCATCCTTTGCGGGTGGTTTCAACCCGTTATCCTGCCAGCCGAAACCGGCGAAATAGGCGTCGGGCGATCCGGCCGGCGACAAGAGGCGGATCGGCGCGGAATCCTTTGCGATCGTTTCCTTGTACCGGGTCAGCACGAGATCGTCGATCCGCGCGCCCTTCAGGTTGATCGAGCCGCTGAGCGTGGGCGTGGCGATGCGGATGCGCGGGGTTTCGGCGAGCACAAGCTGGCGGTCGCGCGTCGCCGCAGGGCTGTCCGCGGCGGGATCGGCGGCCGGATTCGGCACGACCTTCGCCTTGCCGTCGACGATCTGCGTCACCGGCGGATTGGCGGTCGGGAAGAACTTGCCCTGCACATACGGCCAGCCGAACAGGATGAGCGCCGCGATTACCGCGAACAGGATGAAATTCTGCTTGTCGTCTTTCACCGGTCGGAAATCCTGTCGTCATCGTGCGGTCGGCATGCGCCGGGATGGTGGGGAACCGGATCGTAGCCGGAGCCGCCCCAAGGGTGGCAGCGCCCGATACGGCGCAGCGCGAGCCACCCCCCTTGAGCGCGCCATAGCGGCGAAGTGCCTCGATTGCATAGGCCGAACAGCTTGGCGCGTATCGGCACGTGGGTGGAAGGACGACCGAGGGGCCGAGCTGCCACGCGCGCGCAACGAGGATGAGGAGGCGAGCTAGCATCAGACGCCGACCCGGGCTCCGCATGTCCCGAGCCCGCCGAAGGATCGTTCTTCTATCGAAGCGGGACAAGGAAGGCAGTGCTTCGACAGGCTCGGCACGGACGGGTTGTGGGGCGAGTGGAGACGTCTCACCGCATCACCTTCGCCAGCGCCTTGGCGAGTTCCGTCCGCAGCAGCGCATAATCGCGTTCGATACCGCCGTTGCGGCCGATCAGCACGTGATCCGCGCCGCGAATGCCGTTGGTCGGGAGCAGATCGCGCGCAAGTTCTCGGAGCCGCCGCTTCATCCGGTTACGGACGACGGCGTTGCCGATCTTCTTGGTGACGGTGTAGCCGATTCGCATATCGGGCGAACCGTCCTGACGATCGCGCACCAGCAGGACGAAACCCGGCATCGGTGCACGCTTGCCTGCATTCGCCGCGAGAAAATCGCGGCGGACGGCGAGGGTCGTCAGGTTGGCAGGTTCCGCAGGCGCCGTGACGGGCACGGAACCGGCAGGATCAGTTAGGCGGACAGCTTCTTCCGGCCGCGGTTGCGGCGAGCGCGCAGGACGTTGCGACCGCCCGGAGTTGCCGAACGTGCGCGGAAGCCGTGGCGACGTGCGCGCACCAGGTTGCTCGGTTGAAAGGTCCGCTTCATCGGTCATTCCCTAGAATTCTTACCCTGGGGGGTATTCTTAATAAAAACGGCCGCCCCGGGGACGGCCTTGATCGCGGTGCCATTAGGCAAGGGCGGGGTGAAAGTCAATTCGCAGCCGCCCCTTCCTGCAACGCTTTATCGCGTGCGCGGCGCCGTAACGCGCTGCCCCGGCGCATCATGCGATCGACGAAGCCGCCGATCCGCGGATAGCCGCGCTTGATGCGGGCCCAGCGCCTTCGCGCCAGGCGCGAGTTGCGCAGGATCAGGACCATTCCGCCGGCGAAGACCAACGTGCCGCCGGGGCCGGGAAGGATCGCGACCGCGGGCGTGAAGATGACGAGCAGGATGCCGCCGATCAGTTCCGCCTGTCGCCGCACGGGATGGCGCTGGACCGGTCGTCCGGGGGTGTAAGGCGCTTCGGTCACGCTGCGGCATGTGGTGCAGGTGTCTTGTTTGTACAAGACAGCGTTGCAATGCGATCGCGACTGCGTTGAGAAAGAAGGGCTTTTCCCGAAGCGTATAATTGGCTGGCCGGCGCTTGGGCGAACACGTCTTCCCACCTCGCAAAATACAGCTAAAGACCGAGTCGTTTCGGGGGGAGAATGAAGCGGATGGTCGCGATCGTATCGACTGTCGCCTACCTCGGACTGGAGGCGCGCAGCGTCGAGGTGCAGGTTTCGCTCGCGCCCGGATTGCCGAATTTCATCGTCGTCGGGTTGGCCGACAAGGCCGTGGCGGAAAGCCGCGAGCGGGTGCGCGGCGCAATCGCGGCGATGGGGCTCGCGCTGCCGCCCAAGCGGATATCGGTCAATTTGTCGCCCGCCGACCTGCCGAAGGAAGGATCGCATTACGACCTGCCGATCGCGCTCGCCCTGCTGGGGGCGATGGGCGTGGTCGATGCCGAGACGCTGAGCGGATATGTCGCGGTGGGCGAACTCGGGCTGGACGCGCGGATCGCGCCGTCGGCGGGGGTTTTGCTTGCGGCGTTGCATGCGTCGGCGGAGGGGAAGGGGTTGATCTGTCCGGCGGCGCAGGGGTCGGAGGCGGCATGGGCCGGATCGGTCGAGGTGATCGCGGCGCCGGATTTGCTGTCGTTGCTCAATCACTTCAAGGGCCACGGATTGCTCTCGCCGCCGCAACCGGGCGATGCCGAGGAGGCATTTTCCGGACCCGATCTGCGGCAGGTGAAGGGGCAGGAGACCGCCAAGCGCGCGCTGGAGATTGCGGCGGCGGGTGGGCACAACCTGTTGATGGTCGGGCCGCCGGGCGCGGGAAAGTCGCTGATGGCGGCGTGTCTGCCGGGCATATTGCCGCCGCTCGACGCCGCCGATGCGCTGGAAGTGTCGATGGTGGCGAGCGTCGCGGGTAATTTGCAGAACGGCCGGCTGACGCGAACGCGCCCGTATCGCAGCCCGCATCATTCCGCATCGATGGCGGCTTTGGTCGGTGGCGGGCTGAAGGTGAAGCCGGGCGAGGTCAGCCTCGCGCATCTCGGCGTGCTGTTTCTCGACGAACTTCCCGAATTCCAGCGCGCCGTGCTCGATTCGTTGCGCCAGCCGCTGGAGACGGGAACGGTGAGCGTCGCGCGGGCGAATGCGCATGTGACGTTCCCGGCGCGGGTGCAGCTGGTCGCGGCGATGAACCCGTGCCGTTGCGGGCATCTGGGCGATGCGGCTCTGGCGTGCTCACGCGCGCCGAAATGCGCGGCGGATTATCAGGCGAAGGTTTCGGGGCCGCTTTTGGACCGGATCGATCTGCACATCGACGTGCAGGCGGTGAGCGCCGCCGACCTCGTCCTGCCGCCGCCTGCGGAGGGGTCGGCCGAGGTCCGCGCGCGCGTCATGGCGGCGCGCGCGATCCAGACTGGTCGGTATTCGGATCACCCGGTGCGCAGCAATGCCGAGATCGACGGCGCGTTGCTGGAGGCGGTGGCGACGCCGGACGAGGCCGGCCGCAAGCTGCTGGCGCAGGCGAGCGAGGCGATGCGATTGTCGGCGCGGGGCTATACGAGGATCCTGCGGGTGGCCCGGACGATCGCCGATCTGGCGGGGAGTGACGGGGTAGGGCGGCTACACGTGGCGGAGGCGCTCAGCTACCGGCGACAGGCTCCGCGGAGTTGAGGGGGATGTCGGGAGGTTGTGGAGAGCGGACGGCGGACCGGCCTATACCAACATGTCAGCCTAATCTTTATCGAACCACATTATCCCGGCAGTGACGAACGAGATGAGCAGTCCCGTCCCGATTACCAGACGCCAAAAACGTAGAGAACCGATCACGATTCCATAGCCTTCCAGCTTACTCCGTGTGTGCCTCAAATACCGCCACATCACGAACAGCAACCAACATATACTTGCCGCGAACGCTAAGCTTCCCAATATCGGATGGCTGTCGAGAGGCGCCCCATCGACAAAGATCATGAACGGAAGAAACGGGATGATTACCCCGACCATCGAGATTGGCTTGGAATTTTCCGCTACGTCTCTATCCACAAGTTCGGTAATTCTACGTAGCATTCAAAGGAACTCCCCGTTGCTTCCGTTAATCGCCTAATTCGCGGACGTCCACTATTGGTCAGAAGCAGACCTTCTCATTCCACCGTTCCGAACCCTAAACCAGCCGCCGCCCCTCCAGTGCCAACAACATCTCCTTCGCCTCCAGTCCGCCGGCAAACCCGGTCAGGCTGCCGTTTTTGCCGATGACGCGGTGGCAGGGGGCTATGATCGAGAGGGGGATTGCGGCCGTTGGCGGCGCCGACGGCTCGGGTGGCGGTGGGGCGGCCGATCTGGCGGGCTATGTCGGCATAGCTTCGGGTCTCGCCGTGCGGGATCGTGAGTAAAGCGGCCCAGACGCTCTTCTGGAAATCGGTGCCGATCATGTCGAGCGGGATGGTGAAGACCTTCAGTTCGCCGGCGAAATAGGCGGTTAGCTGGCTTTTGGCTTCGGTCAGTACGGGATGGTCGTCGGCCTCGACCGAGTCGCGCGCGGGGACGCGTGACGGGGGATCGTTCGGCCAGAGGATCGCGGTCAGGCCGGTGTCGCTGGCGATCAGGGTCAGCTCGCCGACCAGGGACGGCATCTTCGTGTAGGCATAGGTCATCGGACGATCCTCCTTACCACGTCGGATAGCGCGAATAACCCGCACCACGCATTCCAGATCCTGCGGTCAAAGCCGACGAGCGTGCGATCGTGGCGAAAGGGGGCTGGACGCGGCGCGGCGAGATATGCCATCTGCGCCGCTCGCGATTACGGGAGCGGCAACGCTCTTCCGTCCTGGCCGATGCGGGCGTGGTGGAACTGGTAGACGCGCCGGACTCAAAATCCGGTTCCGAAAGGAGTGTCGGTTCGATTCCGACCGCCCGCACCACATTTTTCAGATACAGGCCAGTCACCGCGGCAGAGCGATGATCGCGTTCAGCCCGCCGCCGGTGCGGTTCTGTAGCAGGATCTCGCCACCCGCATCGCCGACGATCGCGCGCGCCAAAGCAAGGCCGAGGCCGATACCGCCCGTGTCGCGGTTGCGCGACGTCTCCAGTCGCGTGAACGGATCGAACACGTCGCCCAGACGGTCCTCCGGTATGCCCGGCCCCTGATCGGCCACGACGATCTCGACCTTGCCGGGCGCGGCGACGATCGTGACCGCGGCGGACGTGCCGTACTTCACGGCATTCTCGATCAGATTGCGGACCGCACGGCGCATCAGCGACGGGCGCAGGCGCATCTGAAGTCGCGGCGTATCCTCGTCGAACGAAACGTCGGCGCCGAGATCGCGGAAATCCTCGACCACGGCATCGACCAAAGCGGCAAGATCGACCTCAGTCATCTTTTCGCTCGGGCAGCCCAGCCGGGCGAGGCTCAGGATATCGTCGAGCGTGCGATCCATTTCCATGATCGTGTCGGCCATCTTGGTACGGTCGGCATCGTCCTCGACCGATTCGATCCGGACACGCAGTGCGGCGAGCGGCGTGCGGAGATCGTGGCCGATCGCGCCCAGCATGCGGTCCTTCTCGTCCAGCATCGCCGTGACGCGCAGCCGCAACGCATTGAACGCGCTGACCACGTCGCGCAGGTCCTGCGGCCCGTCTTCCACGATCGGCGTGTCGACATCGCCGGGCGTAAAATTCCCGCGCGGCGACCGCGAGGCTGCGCAATGGGCGCGAGATGCGACGGCCGATCCAAAGGACGGGGATCAGCACGATGCCGTAGAGGATCAGCGTCTGCGCGATCGTGCGCCACACCATCTCCATATCGGCGCGCGGCCAGGGCGAGCTGAGGACGAGCCAGCGACCGTCGGGCTGCTCGACCGCGATGACGAGTTCGCCGCCGCGCCGGACCATGCGTTGCGCAACGCGGGGACTGACACCCTTCAACCTGGGACTGCCCGGGCGGATATCGCGAACGCCGGTCTGGATTCGCCCGACCGACAGTCCGGCCTCGGTCAACGCCTCGCGCACGCCCTGTTCGATTTCCGCGCGATGTTCGGCGCCCGGCTTGATCGGGGATGCGTCCATCACGCGGACACGACCATTGTTGCGCGCGAGCGTCGCACCCGCATTGGCGCGTTCGACCGCATCGACGATCCGCGCGACGGCGGGGCCGGTCGCCTGTTCGTAGCGGAAATTCTTCCGTTCCTGCAGCAGTAGAGCGAAGTTGATCGCCTGCGCAAAGAACAAAGCGACGGCGATGATCAGCGCCATCTGCCCGGCCAGGCTGCGCGGCCACAGGCGGCGGATCATGCGCGGATCGCCCGTTGCGACACCAGCATCAAAGCCGCGTCACTTCGGCCGCGAGCGTATAGCCGCCGCCCCACACGGTCTTGATCAGATCGGGGTTCTTCGGATCCGCCTCGATCTTGCGCCGCAACCGACTGACCTGATTGTCGATCGCGCGGTCGAACGCGGCGGCTTCACGCCCCTGCGTCAGATCGAGCAACTGATCGCGCGTCAGCACCTGGCGCGGGCGCGTGACCAGCGCGTGCAGCAGATTATATTCACCGGTCGACAGCGGGACGGATACGCCCTCGCGGTCCACCAGCGCCCGTTCGCCGGATTTGAGGACCCAGCCGGCAAAGGCGAACGACCCACTGTCGGGCGCGTGCTGCCGCGTGCCACCGGCGGCGGCGCGGCGCAGGATCACCTTGATCCGCGCGGCGAGTTCGCGCGGCGAGAACGGCTTCACGACATAATCGTCGGCGCCCATTTCCAGCCCGACGATACGGTCCGTCTCCTCGCTGCGTGCGGTGAGCAGGATGACGGGTATCTCGCCATTCTCGCGAATGTGTCGCGTCAGGCTGAGCCCGTCCTCGCCCGGCATCATGATGTCGAGCACGACGAGGTCGATGGCGTAGGCGGCAAGCCGCGTCCGTGCCGTTTCCGCATCCGCCGCCTGTGTCACGCGAAACCCCTGCTTGCCGAAATAGGTGGCGAGCGGTTCGCGGATCGAGCGTTCGTCATCGACGAGCAGCAGGTGTGGCAGGTCTCCCATGGCATCGGGGCTTAGCATGATATTTCCAGCAGGAAAGGCGGGGGATCCGCAGGGAAGGGCCGGGCGGGATGGTCCCGCCCGGCCCGGTCGGTCGATCAGCCGTTGGTGGCGGACTGGCGCGGCGCGGCGGCACCCGGCGCGCGATGCTTCATCTTCGCGCGAACGGTGGCGATTTCCGCCTTGTCGATGAAGCCGTCCTTGTTGGCATCCAGCCGGGCGAAGCGCTTGTCGGCGCGGGCGCGCATCTCGTCCTGGCTGATGCGGCCGTCCTTGTTCGCATCGACCTTGGCGAGGCGAATACCGTGATGGCCCCCACGCATCGCGTGCTGGCCATCCGGCCCGCCGCGGCGGTTGGCGCCCATCCGGCCGCGCATCGCCTGGCGTTCGGTGGCGTCGAGCTTGCCGTCCTTGCTGGTGTCCAGCCGGTCGAACATCGTGGCAGCGCGTTCCATCGCGGCGGCGCGGCTCATCGGCTTGGCGTCGGGGCGGGCCTGCCCGTTACGGCCGACGAGTTCGTCGCCGGCGATCGTTCCGTCCCTGTTGGCATCACGCGCATCGAAGCGCGTTCCGGCCTGGGCCAGGAATTCTGCGCGGGTGATCGTGCCGTCGGCATTCGTATCCGCCTGTGCCATGCGGCCGGGCTTTTGCGCGGACTGGGCGGCGGGGGCGTTTTGCGCGGCGATGGCGGCACCGGAGACGATCGTTCCGGCAAGAGCGGCGGCGAGGATAAGCTTCTTCATGACCCTGGACTTCCTGTTGGGCAACGCGGCCAATCCGCGTCCTGGAAGCGTAATGCCGCAGGGGTGTCACTGGCATGTGTCAGCGGGTGGGGAAAAGTGTCGCAACTTGTCGCAGGTGGCACTGATCCCCTCCCTGGAAGGGATGGGAGCAGGAAGGTGGGAGGCCTAAGTCGACTGCCTATCCGGAGGTCCCAGCTTGTCGCAGAGAACCACTTCTTCCCCCCTCCCTCTCAGGGAGGGGCAGGGGGTGGGTGGCGTCCGGGCGTACCGGAGCGACAGGCTTATCGCAGCCGTAACGCGGTCATCCACCCACCCCCAACCCCTCCCTTCCAGGGAGGGGAGTAAGAAGTAGGAAGGGGCGTAAGTTGCTACTTACCCGAAGATCGCGACGCTCTGCATGCCCTCCGCCACCTTGACGCCGTCCGCATTCCACACCGCCATCGTCTGGCTGGAACAGCCGTTCCGCGCGAAATCGGATTTAGCGGTGAGCAGCCACCAGCCATCCGTCGTCGTGGGGGCGGGCGTGAGCAGGTTGACGATCCAGGTCAACGACGACAACGGCACGAAATCCTTGCCGAACAGCTTCAGCGCCGCCGGGGGCAATGCGTCGCCGATCGTCATAACCTCGACCATCGGGTCCAGCCCGTCGCGATCCCGCAACCGCGCCCAGCGCAGCCATTCCGCGTCGCCAAGCCCTTCCTTCTGGTCGAGGAATTCGAAATTGCCGGTGAAGAATCCCTCTGGCCCGACATAGAATTTGGTATCCGCTTCGGGCGGCTTAAGCGCCGCGGGCGTGGCGCGGTCGAGGTCGATGCGCGACGATTGCGGCGCCATGAACACGAACATCGCGCGGTAGCCCAGACCCGCCTCGGACGTGATGTCCGACTGGATGAAGGCGGCGTTGCGACCGCGGCGCAGCTTGGTCGCGGTCACGGTCACGTCGCCCGCCAGCGGACCGATGAATGACACTTGCGCGGAGCGGAGCGGGGGAAGGTCGGACTCGCAGGCTTGCGCCGCATGCAGAGCGAGCGCGCTGGACAGGCCGCCATAAGCGGTGCGCCCCTGCAGCCAGTTGGCGGGGATCGTCGCGGTGAAGCCGGTTTCGGTCGGCGCGGCGGCGGCAAGGATTTCGATCAGCGACGTCATGCATCCTCTCCCGCGAGACGATCGCGCAATTCGCGCTTCAGCACCTTGCCGATCGCACTGCGCGGCAGTTCCTCGATCGCGTGCAGTTCGGACAAACGCTGCGTCTTGCCGAGCTGCGTATTGACCCACTGGCGGATTTCCTCCGCGCTCGCCGCGACGCCGGTATCGAGGACGTAGAAACCGACCGGCGTCTCGCCCCAGGCTTCGGACGGCACGCCGATGACGCTGCAATCCGACACCGCCGGGTGTTGCCGAAGGACGACTTCCAGATCGGTCGGATAGATGTTGAACCCGCCAGAGATGATCAGGTCCTTCTTGCGGTCCATCAGGATCAGGAAACCGTCTTCGTCGAAGCGTCCGACATCGCCGTGGCGGATGTAGCGGTTGCCATCCGCATCGTGCCACTCGGCGGCGGCGGTGGCTTCGCTGCGGCCGTGATAGCCGGTCATCATCGTCGGGCTGCGACCGACCACTTCGCCCATTTCGCCCGGCGCGACTTCGTTGCCCTCATCGTCGATCAGGCGGATTTCGTGACCGGGCAGCGGCACGCCGACCGTGTGCAGCTTGTCCGGGTGCGCGGTGGCGTTGAGGCCGGTGGAGGCGCCGCCCTCGGTCATGCCGTAATATTCCAGCAGCATGCCCGGCCAGCGCGCCACGACATCCGCCTTTAGCGCCGCGGAGAAGGGTGCGCTGGTGCTGGTCTTCAACCGGAAGCTCGACAGGTCGAAACTGTCGAAATCGGGCAGCGCCATGATGCGGTGATATTGCACCGGCACCAGCATCGTGTGGGTGGCGCGGTGACGTTCGGCGAGTTGCAGATAGCCGCGCGCATCGAACTTTTTCATCAGCACGACCGTGCCGCCCCAGCCGAGCGTCGGCAGGAAGCTGACCAACGTCGTGTTCGAATAGAGCGGCGTGGCGATCATCGTCACCGCGCTGTCGAACCCGGCGGCGGCGTTGCGCGCGATATGGGCCCAGCGCATCGCGTGGCTCTGTACGATGCCCTTGGGCGTGCCGGTCGTGCCGGACGAATAGATGATGTTGAACCCGTCCTGCGGCGCGATCGTCACCGGGGCCGGGACGCTGCCTTCGGGCGCGAGCCATGTCGCCAGCGACTTCAGATGCACCAGCTTGCCCGGCACGTGTTGCCCGGCGAGCGTGGTCGCGGCGTCCGCGTCGATGAAGGTGATCGCCGCGCCGCAATCGGCGACCATCGCGACCAGCGCTTCCCCGGTCGATGACGGCGCCAGCGGGGTGGCGACGCATCCGGCCCTCAGCGCGCCAAGAAAGACGGCGGCATATTCGATGCTCGCGGCGGCGATGATCGCGACGGGCGATCCTTGCGCGATGCCGTCGCGTTGCAGGCCGGCGGCGACGCGGTCCATCAGCGCGTCGAGCCCGGCATAATCGAGTTCGCCGCCCGCCTCCGCCAGTGCGATCTTGTCGCCCTGGCCGCGTGCGTGCGCACGGATCAGGTCGGGCAGAGTGGCGAAGTCGCTGGCCAGCATCGTGGCAGCATCGGGCGAAAAGGTGTCGGGGTCGGTTGCCATAGGTCGAGATCGCTAGGCCAGCGCGGGATGAAATGCCATACGCGATGTTCGAAAAACGGAATCGAGGGAGTGGGACGGCATGATGCAGGACAAGGTCGCGATCGTAACCGGCGGCGGTACGGGGATCGGCGCGTCGGTGGTGCGCAAGCTTGCGGCCCGCGGCGTGCGCTGCGTCGTCAACTACGCCTCCAGCCGTGACGAGGCGGAAGCACTGGCGGCGGCGGTCGGCAACGGGTCGATCGCGGTGCAGGCGGATGTCGCGGACGATGCCGCCTGCCGCGCGCTGGCGGCGGCGGCGGTCGAGGCGTTCGGACGGATCGACTATCTGGTCAACAATGCCGGGCGGACGAAATTCGCCAATCACGAGGCGATGGATGACCTGACTGCGGAGGACTTCATCCACATCTACCGGCTCAACACGATCGGGCCGTTCCAGATGGTGCGCGCCTGCACGGCCGCCATGCAGGCCGGGTTCGAGGCCGGGAACGGCGCGGGGGCGGTCGTCAACGTCGCGTCGGTCGCGGGCGTGTTCGGTAACGGATCGTCGGTCGCCTATGCCGCCTCGAAAGGCGCACTGGTGACGATGACGAAAAGCCTGGGCCGTGCGCTGGCCCCCGCAATTCGCGTCAACGCCGTCGCGCCCGGCTATGTCGGCACGGGCTGGTTCGAGAAACGGCTGGGCGAGGACGGTTTCGCCGCGCTCAACGCCTCAATCGCAAGCAAGACCCCGCTCGGCCTCGCTGCGGGCCCGGACGATATCGCCGGCCCGATCGTCATGCTGCTCGGCCCAGACGCTCGCGCGATCACCGGCGAGACGATGCTGATCGATGCCGGCGCGCATCTCGACGTGGGATTGTCGCGGCGACCAGCACGGGAAATGTAGGGGTTCGCGTGAAAGTGGCATGATGCGGCTTTTGTTTTCTATGCCGGGTCGGCTGGTCCTGACGCTTATGTTGCCGACACAGAACCCGCCTCATCCGCCGGGTTCCCAAGCCGCGGTGCGTGATTGCGGACGTTGATCAGGATCGCACTGGCAAGGGCGGGGGCCAATCTCAAGCGCGCATTCGCCCTCGAGAGCGGCGCTGATCATGAAGCCTGGTCCGAACGTCCGGACCGTACAAGATTTGTGCGAGGGCGAAGGCGACCATCATCCCGGCGCTGGTCCTCGTGCGATCATCGAATCGACTATCGATCGCCACCTGCGCGACACTGACGAAGGAGCGTGTTCGCGCTCTGGCAGAGCCAATCGCTTCCCGGCGCGCCGGTCATCGGGCGGATTCACAACCTTGGCTTTGCAATGGCGGCATTTTGTGTCATCCCGGCGCCATACCCGATATTCAGATTTTAGAACGAGGATGAGGATTATGGCTTTTGCTGCCGAACTCGACGCTCCCGCCAGCCCGATCGATACTTTCCGCAAGGACGCGCGCGACTGGCTTGCCGCGAACTTCCCGCCCGCGCTGAAGGGCAAGGACAATGCCATGTCAGCGATCGACGGGCCGACCGACCTGTCTCCGGACGAGGCGGCGTGGAAGGCGGCGGTCGGCGAAAAGGGCTGGGGCGTGCCCGGCTGGCCGAAGCAATATGGCGGCGGTGGTCTGAGCAAGGCCGAGATCCGCGTATTGCAGGAAGAGATGGGGCGGATCGGGGCGTGGAACCCGATCGGCGGCATGGGCGTGATGATGTTCGGCCCGACCTTGCTGGAATATGGCACGGAAGAGCAGAAGCAGGAGCATATTCCCCCGATCGCGCGCGGCGAGATCCGCTGGTGCCAGGGATATTCGGAGCCGGGCGCCGGGTCCGATCTCGCCAGCCTGCAGATGTTCGCCGAGGATAAGGGCGATCACTACATCGTCAACGGCCAGAAGACCTGGACGTCGGGCGGGCAGTGGGCGGACAAGTGCTTTGCGCTGGTCCGCACCGACAAGACGAAGAAGCATGAAGGCATCAGCTTCCTGCTGATCGACATGCACAGCCCCGGCGTCGAGGTGAAGCCGATCCGGCTGATCTCCGGCTCCTCGCCGTTCTGCGAGACGTTCTTCACCAACGTCAGCGTGCCGAAGGGCAATCTGGTCGGGCGCGAGGGCGAAGGCTGGACGATCGGCAAGCGGCTGTTGCAGCATGAGCGTTCCAGCCTGTCCGGCGGCGGATCGACCGCGCGGATGTTCGCGGGCAAGCCGATGGGCGCGCTGGCGAAGGATTATCGCGGCACCGACGAGCAGGGGCGTGTCAGCGACAGCGACCTGCGTATGCGGATCGTACGGCACGAAATGGATTCGCGCGCCTTCGCGCTGACGCTGCGGCGTGCGGCGATGGAAGCGAAATCCAATCAGGGGCCGTCGGCCGCGACCTCGATCATGAAGAATGTCGGCGCCCGCATCACGCAGGACCGCGCGGAACTGAGCATCGAGATCATGGGCATGAACGGGCTCGGCTGGGAAGGCGAAGGCTTTACCGAGGCGGAGCTGAACCAGACCCGTACCTGGCTGTGGGGCAAGGCGGTCTCGATCTATGGCGGGTCGAGCGAGATCCAGAACAACGTAATCGCCAAGCGCATCCTGGGGATGCTGGACCACCAGTAAGGCATGGCCCTCTCCCCGGCGGGGGGAGGGCGGACAGACGAACGACGCCAGGACCGGTCGCACGGAAAGGAGTGGACGACACTCCGTTTCCCCGATCCACGATCCGGCGGGGAGAAGGAATATACAATGGCGGCGTTGAACGAAGAACAGACGATGTTGCGCGATATGGCGCGCGAATGGGCCGATAACGAAGCGCCCGTCACGGCGTTTCGCAAAGTTCGCAATGCCGGCGCGATCGAGGGGTTCGATCGCGCGGCGTGGGGCGAAATGGGCCAGATGGGCTGGGGCGGCATCGTCGTGCCGGAGGAATTCGGCGGATCGGCCTTCGGATATCTGTCGCTCGGGCTGGTGCTGGAGCAACTGGGACGCAACCTGACGGCGTCTCCGCTCGCATCGACCGCTGCGGCGGCCAGCGCGATCGCGCTCGGCGGATCGAACGCGGCAAAGGCCGACTGGCTGCCGAAGATCGCGGCGGGCGAAGTCATCGCGACGCTCGCGATCGATGAGGGCCCCAATCACGACCCGTCGAAGATCGCGGCCAGCGTATCGGGCGGCGTGCTGACGGGAACGAAGGAATTCGTCGCGGAAGGCGATACCGCGCAGGTCTTCGTCGTGGCCGCGGTCGGCGGCCTGTACCTGGTGACGGGCGACGAAGGCGTGACACGGTCCACGCGACGCATGGCGGATTCGCGCAGCCATGCGCAGGTCCGGTTCGACGGTGCCAAGGCAGAGAAGCTGGGCGGGCCGGAACTCACCGCCAAGGTCGTCGATCTGGCGACGGCGGCGCTGTCGGCGGAGATGCTAGGTATGGCGGAACAGGCGTTCGCCGTGACCAACGACTATCTGAAGACTCGTGTCCAGTTCGGACAGGCCTTGTCGACGTTCCAGGCGTTGCAGCACCGGATGGCGAAGATGTTCACCGAACTGGAATTGATGCGGTCCGCGGTCGAGGGGGCACTGGAGGCGATCGACGCCGGACGAAGCGACGTGGATCAGGCCGTCAGCCTCGCCAAGGCGATCGCCAGCGATACGCTGCATCTGGTCAGCCGGGAGATGGTGCAGCTGCATGGCGGCATCGGCATGACCGACGAACATGATGCCGGCCTGTACCTGAAACGCGCCTACGTGCTTGAAACGATGTGGGGCAATGCGGCCTTCCACCGCGAACGATTCGCCCGGCTCAACGGATATTGATGCACTGCGGCAATCCAATAATTCGGCCGGGACGCGTTTCGAATGTGCGTTCTGGCCGGACCGGTTGTTTCCTGACTATGACTTTTAGGCAACACGCCTCTATCCGTAGCGTTTCGAAACGTTAGTTCTGCTTGACGCCTAGGGTGTCACCCTGCCATTTCGAGGATGAGGTACGGAGCCAACTAGCGCTTTGACCAAAATGGGAGAGAGTGATGCTCAAGAAGCAATACATGTCGGCGTGCGCCATTACGGTCCTTGCTCTGGGTCTGGCGTCGCCGGCATATGCGCAGGTGGCCTCGACCACCTCGCCGGCACCCGCCGCCGCCGACGTTCAGGCCGACGACGCGTCCGATCAGGGCAACATCGTCGTCACCGCACAGGGCCGTTCACAGGCGTTGGCAGACGTTCCGGTCGCCATTTCCGCCGTGACCAGCGAGACGCTGCAGAATTCCGGCGCGAACGACATCCGCCAGCTGAACCAGGTTGCGCCGTCGTTGCTCGTCTCCTCCACGGGCAACGAAGCGAACGGTTCGCCACGCATTCGCGGCATCGGCACGGTCGGTGACAATCCCGGCCTCGAAAGCTCGGTCGTGGTGTTCATCGACGGCGTGTATCGCTCGCGTGCCGGCATCGGCCTGAACGAACTCGGCGAGATCGACCGGATCGAAGTGCTGCGCGGGCCTCAGGGAACGCTCGGCGGACGCAACTCGACCGCCGGTCTGATCAGCATCGTCAGCAAGTCGCCGAGCTTCACCGGGCTCAGTGCCGGCGGCGAAGCGACCTATGGTAATTTCGATGCCATCCGTCTGGCCGCCAACGTCAACGTGCCCTTGGGCGAAACGGTCGCGGCGCGCGTCGATGGCGTCTATTTCAAGCGCGACGGCTTCTATCGCGACACGACCAACAATGTCGACGTGAACAACCGCAATCGCTATTTCGTGCGCGGCCAGTTGCTGTTCGAGCCATCGTCGGACCTGAAGATCCGGCTGATCGGCGACTATAGCAAGCGCAAGGAAGCATGCTGTGCGGCGACGTATGTCGACCGGAGCGTCAATCCCTATGTCGGCAATCTGAACGATCCCGCGCCGCAGACCGCGACCGGCGGCATCGTGCTGAACGGCACCAGCAACAACATCATCAACGTCATGCGCGATCTCGGTCAGAATATCGGCGCGTTCAACCAGGGCTATTCGCGCGATATCTCTGTATCCCGTGGGCGGTCGTTCGACGGCAAGACACAGGATTGGGGCGTGTCCGGCCAGATCGACTGGGCGCTTGGTGGGGTCAACCTGACCTCGATCACGGCGTACCGCGACTATTACAACGCGCAGGGGTCCGACACCGACTATAGCTCGGTCGACATCCTCTACAGCGCGGCCGACGGCAATAACCGGCGTGCGTTCAAGACGTTCACGCAGGAACTGCGCTTTCAGGGCAGCCTGTTCAACGACAAACTCGACTGGTTGGTCGGTGGCTTCTTCTCGAACGAGAAGTTCCGCGGAAAGAGCAATTCGCGTTTCGACCGGCAATACGGCCAGTTTGCCGCTTGCCGCGCGGTATCGGGGGGCGGCCTCGCCGCCTTCTATTCGCCGACGACGGCCGGCTGCCTTTCCGCCACAGGTCGCGGTGCGGTCGCCAGTGGCGCCGTCACCGGATCGGCCGCGAGTGGCGCGATCCTGCTGGGCGCATTCGATCGCCTTGCCTCGATCAGCGACAAGGGCAGCACGGTCGATTTCTACAATCAGAACAGCCGCAGTTTCGCTGCGTTCACGCATAACATCGTGCATCTGACCGACACGCTCGATGTCACGCTGGGCCTGCGCTACACCAGCGAGAAGAAGAAGTTCTCCGCGACGTTCGGCAACGACAATACCGCGTGCCCGGCGCAGCAGGCTGCTCTGGCACCGTTCCTGTCGACCGCGCTGGCCGGCACGGCTGGCGGCATCATCAGCCTGACGTGCCAGGGCAACTCGACCTCCGAACTGAACGGCATCAGCATTGCCGATCGTCGCAAGGAAGACCAGTTGACCGGAACCGCGATCATTTCGTGGAAGCCGATCGACGATCTGCTCGTCTATGGCAGCTATTCGCGCGGCTATAAGGCCGGCGGTTTCAACTTCGACCGTTCGGCACTGAAGGGCCCGATCCAGAGCTTCGCGAGCTTCGGCGGGGGCAACAGCGCCGCAGGTGCGCAGGCTTTGGTCGGCAACCTGCAGTTCGATCCGGAAAAGGTGAACGCCTTCGAGATCGGCGCGAAATACGCGACCGGCCCGTTCAGCCTGTCGGTTGCCGGTTTCCGTCAGGAATTCAGCAGCTTCCAGCTGAACACCTTCGACGGCACGGTGTTCATCGTGCAGAACATCAACGGTTGCGGCGACAGCCTGAATGGCGGTGACCGTGACCAGAGCAAGTTCACGGGCGCGCCGAACTACAATGCTGCCGCGGCGGCGACAGGTACCTGTGCGCAGGGCAAGGTCGGCTATGGCGTCGTCTCGCAGGGCGTCGAACTCGAAGCCTCGCTGGTTCCGGCACGCAACTTCCGCGTCAGCGCCGGTCTGACCTATGCCGACACCAAGTATCGCGACAATCTGGTCGGCAACAATGCAGGCGGCCCACTCAACCAGTCGCTCCGCAAGCTGCCGGGCGACAATCTGTCGAACGCGCCGCAAGTGGTGGTGACCGGTTCGGCGGCCTGGACCCCGGACATCGGCAGCAGCGGGCTTTCCGGCCTGTTCTATGTCGATACCCGCATGTCGAGCGACTATAACACCGGGTCCGATCTGTTCCCGCAAAAGGGCCAGGACGGCTTCGCGCTCGTTAACGCCCGCGTCGGTATTCGCGGTGCGGACGATGCGTGGGCGCTCGAATTCTGGGGCCAGAACGTGTTCAACAAGCAATATGCGCAGGTCGCCTTCAACTCGCCCTTCCAGGAGGGCGGTGTCTCGACCACCACCGCATTTGCCGATCCGCAATATCCCGGCGGTCGCCAGATCTTCTCGCAATTCCTGGCGGAGCCGCGGACCTACGGTGTGACGGTGCGTGGGAAGTTCTGATCGTGTTCGAACGCCGGCTGGTAACAAGCTGGAATTAAGGTAAATGTTAGCCCGCTGTTCGGTAACCCCGAACAGCGGGCTTTTTCTTTGGCGTAAAAGAGAGTGACCGCATGACCCTTGCCGGAACGCATCCCGAGATCGCCGATACGCTGGCGATAAAGCGTCGGACGATGACGCTGGCGCTGCTCACGATGGTGTATTTCTTCAGCTATATGGACCGGCAGATCCTCTCGATCCTGGTTGAGCTGATCAAGGCCGACCTGAAGCTGTCTGATACGCAGATGGGGATGCTCGGCGGGTTGGCCTTCGCGGTATTCTATGCCGGGCTGGGCATTCCGGTCGCGCGCTTTGCGGACAAGTCCAACCGGCGCAACATCATCGCCGTGTCGCTCGCCTTGTGGAGCCTGATGACGGCGCTGTGCGGGCTGGCGCAGAACTTCTTTCAGCTGCTCGCGGCGCGGATCGGCGTCGGGGTGGGGGAGGCGGGGTCCAGCCCGCCGAGCCATTCGATCATCGCCGATCTGTATCCGGTCGAAAAGCGTGCGAGTGCGATGGCGATCTATTCGCTGGGTGTCGTGCTGGGCGGCGGGTTCGGCACGATGATCGGCGGGTGGCTGGCGAGCCAATATGGCTGGCGCTTCGCGATCATCGCGATCGGTATTCCCGGCATCATCCTGGCGATTATCGTGCGCCTGTTCGTGGTCGAGCCGCGCCGTGGCCTGTCCGATGCGTCGCGCGCGGCGGATGCGGGGGAAATGCCGCGCGTCTGGTCCGCCTTCACCGATATGTGGCGCGACGCGGCGGCGCGGCATCTGGTGCTGGCGGTCACGCTGACCTCGCTGATCGGCTATGCGACGACCTATTGGGGACCGAGTTATCTGCAACGATCGCTTGGCTTTACGGTCGGGCAGGTCGCTTTGATCGTCGCGCCGATCGCGGCGGTTCTGGGCACCGTATCGGGCGTCGCCGGCGGGCGCGTGGCGGATTGGGCCGCGAAGCGTTGGGGCATCCACGCGCAAAGCTGGATGGTCGGGCTGCTGAAATGCGCGGCGCTGCCGTTCACGATCCTGTTCTTCACGACGGATGTCCCGGCGGTGGCGATCGGCGCGTATGCGTTCAACATGGTGTTCGCCAATTCGTATCTCGGCCCGACCTTTGCGATGTTGCAGGGGTTGGCGCCGTTGCGGATGCGCGCGATGTGGGCGGCGATCACGCTGCTGGTGATCAACCTGGTCGGGCTGGGCCTGGGGCCGACGTCGATCGGTATCCTGAGCGACCTGTTCGTCCCCTATGTCGGCAAGGCGGAATCGCTGCGCTGGGCGCTGATCGTTGCGGTCGGCGCAACGCCGTGGGCGATCTTCCATTACTGGCGCGCGGGCGTGATCCTGAAGCGGCGGCAGGATCTGGTCGCCCAAGGGTGATCTGATCCGGCTGATCTGGGTCGGTGTGTTCAAAGGAACTGATCGGATGACGCGGGCGGCGTGAGGCTCTAGGCTCGGTTCATGCCTAAACCCACGCCCCACCTGCCGACCCGCGAACAGATCCTCGATTTCATCGCCACATCCAAGACCGCCGCGGGCAAGCGCGAGATCGCCAAGGCGTTCGGCCTGACCGCGCAGCAGAAGATCGCGCTGAAGGCGCTGTTGAAGGACATGGCCGACGAAGGCCTGATCGACAGCGCACCGGGGCGATCGTTCCACAAGATGGGCGGCGTTCCCAAGGTGACGGTGCTGCGCATCGTCGATGCGGACGATGGCGGCAATATCTGGGCGGTGCCGGAGAACTGGCAGGCGGAGACGCCGCCGCCCAAGCTGCGTGTCCGGGAAAAGGGGCGGCGTGGCGCGCTGGGCATCGGCGACCGCATCCTCGCGCGGACCGAGGAAGCGGGGAACGGCTGGATCGCGCATCCGATGAAGGCGCTCGCCAAGGGCGAGGAGCTGGTGCTCGGCGTGTTGCGCCAGGAAGGCGGCAAGATGTGGCTGACCGGCGTCGAGAAGCGCGACCGTAGCGAATATCTGGTCGCGGACGCAGGCGATGGCGAGGCCGGCGATCTGGTGCTGGCGGAGAAAGGCGGGCGCCCACCGCGCATCACCGTTCGCGTGACGGAAGTGCTGGGTGATCCGTTCGCGCCGCGCAGTTTCTCGCTGATCGCGATCCACAAGCTGGGCATTCCCACGGTCTTCACGCCCGAGACGTTGGCCGAGGCGACGCGGATGGCCGCGCAGGCTTTGGGCGACGATCGTGAGGATCTGCGCGCGATCCCGATCGTCGCGATCGACCCCGCCGATGCACGCGATCACGACGATGCGGTCTGGGCGGCGGAGGATGACGATCCCGGCAACGAAGGCGGATGGAAGGCGATCGTCGCGATCGCCGACGTCAGTTTCTACGTGCGCCCCGGCTCCGATCTCGACCGCGAGGCGCGGCGGCGCGGCAATTCGGTTTACTTCCCCGATCGCGTCGTGCCGATGCTGCCCGAAATCCTGTCCGCCGACGTCTGTTCGTTGAAGGAGGGCGTCGATCGCGCGGCACTCGCCTGTCATTTGCAGGTCGGTAAGAATGGCGAGCTGAAAAGCTGGCGCTTCACGCGTGCGGTCGTGCGGCTGGCGGCTAATATTGCGTACGAGGACGCGCAAGCGGCGATCGATGCCGCCTCTGCTCCCCTCCCGCCTGCGGGAGGGGCCGGGGAGGGGCGTCGGAAGAGAGAGCAGAGCCCGCTGAAATCCCCTCCCTAACCCCTCCCGCAAGCGGGAGGGGGATTTGCTACCCATGCTCACCCCGCTCTGGGCGTGCTGGCAGGCGATGTACAAGGCGCGCGAAAAGCGTGGTCCGCTCGATCTCGACCTGCCCGAACGGCGCGTCGTGCTCGACGAGAAGGGGCGGATCATGTCGGTCGCGCCGCGTGAGCGGCTGGATGCGCACAAGCTGATCGAGGATTATATGATCGCCGCCAATGTCGCGGCGGCGAAGGCGCTGGAGGCGAAGAAGGCACCGGTCATGTACCGCGTTCACGAACCGCCAAGCCGCGAGAAACTGGTCGCGCTGAAGGATTACCTCAAGACCTTCGGCGTCGAATTCGCGCTGGGGCAGGTGATCCAGCCGCGAACGTTCAACCATGTCCTCGACCGGGTCGGAGACGTGGACTTCCGCCCGCAGATCATGGAACAGGTGCTGCGAACGCAGACCCAGGCCTATTACGCGCCTGCCAATCTTGGCCATTTCGGGCTCGCGCTCGGTAGCTACGGGCACTTCACGTCGCCGATCCGGCGCTATGCCGATCTGATCGTGCATCGCTCGCTGGTCGCGACCTTCAAGCTCGGGCCGGGCGGGCTGACCGACGGCGAGGCCGCGGCGATGGAGCGGATCGGCGAAGGCATATCAGCGCTGGAACGCCGCGCGATGGAGGCGGAACGCGACACGATCGACCGCTATGTCGCCGCCTATCTCGCCGAGCGGGTCGGCGACGTGGTCGATGCGCGGATCACCGGCGTGACGAACTTCGGCTTCTTCGCGACGGTCGAGGGGATCGGCGGCGACGGGTTGATGCCGGTCCGCGATATCGGCGGCGAGTATTTCCGCTTCGATGAAAAGGCGCGCACGCTGATCGGCGAGCATTCCGGCACGACCTTCGCCAGCGGACAGCGGCTGCAACTGCGGCTGGCCGAGGCGAATCCGGTGACCGGCGGGCTGCGCTTCGAGATGGTCGACGGCAAGGCGGAACGGCCCGAACGCGACACCGGGGTCAAGCCTGCGCGGGTTATCAAGCGGCGGGGGCGACCGGCGAATATCCGGCACCAGGGGAAGAAGCGGTAGGGTCGGTCGACTTTGGCGAACCGGGTCATCTCCCAACCGTATCAGCCTACTATGAAGCTCGACATGACGCTCACCATGTGTATTACTAGTGTAGAACACCTGGGAGAATGAAATGATCGCGATAGTGATGGCCGCAGCGGCGGTGGTGGCGCAACCGGCCGCTGCACCCCCGCCGGCTCCCGTGCAGGTGATGGTCCTGGGCAGCTATCATTTCGACAATCCCGGCCGCGACGTCGTGAACATCAAGGCCGACGATGTCCGCACCCCGAAGCGGCAGCGCGAACTCGCTGCGCTGGCGGATGCGATCGCGACGTTCCGTCCGACGCGGGTGATGGTCGAACGGCAGCGGCCCGGCCCCGGTTTCGAGGTGAAGGACTATGCCAACTTCACCCCGGCGTTGCTGGCGAAGGATGCCGACGAGACGGTTCAGCTCGGTTTCCGCATCGCCGCGCGCGCCGGTTTGAAGTCCGTTCAGGGTATCGACGAACAGCCGACCGGCGACGAACCGGATTATTTCCCGTTCGACAAGGTTCAGGTCTATGCCAAGAGCAAGGGCGAGGAAGCGCGGCTGGATGCGATCTTCGCGCCGCTGAAGGTCGAAGCGAAAGCCGCCGAGGCGCGACAGCGGACGGAGACGATCCCGCAACTGCTTCTGCATTACAATGACGACACGACCCCGACCGGGGGGCAGCAGGTTTCCTACGGCATGCTCGGGTTCGGCGACGGCGAACGCCAGCCGGGGGCGGATCTCAATGCGATGTGGTATCTGCGCAATGCGAAGATCTTCGCCAAGCTGATGAACGTCGCGAAACCGGGTGACCGGGTGCTGGTCGTCTACGGCGCAGGTCACGGATATTGGCTGAGGCATTTCGCCTCGACGGTGCCGGGATATGGGCTGGTGGATGTGAAACCGTATCTCAAGCGCGCTGCCGCAGCCGTGCGGTAATTAATCCTCCCCGGCACGGGGAGGGGGACCGCTCGGCTTCTTCAGCCGAGGGGTGGAGGGGGCTCCACAAGCGGCTTGTCCGCGGAAAGCCCCCTCCGTCGCACTTCGCGCGCCACCTCCCCACGCCGGGGAGGACTCGCGTCTCACCCCGCCGTGAACGTCAGCCCGGCATTGTCGATCAACCGCTTGCGTAAAGGCGCGGCCATTATCGCGCCCGGCGTCCAGATTCCGCCCTCGGCCTGCACGTCGTGGACGAGGCACAGGGCCGCTTCGGCGATCATCTTGCTGGTCGATCCGTATCCGGGGTCGCGGTCGCCCGTGACGACCGCATCGATGCGGCGGCCGTCGGGCAATTCACCGATGAACAGCAGGTCGTAGAAGCCGGCGTCGCGCTCTTCCTTCGACGGGCCTTCGCCGGGCTTCGGGCCCTTGTCGCTGGTCATCGGATTGATCCGCGCGATCGCTTCCGCCGCGGCCTTGCCCATGTCGCCGATGCCGGGTGCGACCATCATCTCGTCATAGACAAAATCCGCGCCATAGGTCTGGCCGAGCAGGAAATTGGTGCGGTGGACGTTCTTGGTGTTGATCGGCGCCATGATGAACGGCGCGACCCACGCGCCGATCGTGCTGTCATATTCGGGGAGCATCCCCTTGGGCTGGCTCGGGCCGCTGAAGCCGGGGGCGAGCGCGAAGGGATCGATCAACAGGCCGAGGATGCTCGGCTCGCGCGCGGCGGCGGCAAGCGTCGCCTTCAAACTCGCCGCGGTGCCGCCGGAGAACGTACCCTGCATCTTGCGGACACGGCATTTGACGCGCGGGGCGGCTTGACCGAACTTTTCCTTCGCCGCCTCCTGCAGCGTCAGTACGCCCAGATCGAACGGGATGGAATCGAACCCGCAACTGAACACGATACGTGCGCCGGTCCGCTTGGCCGTCTCGTGATGCGCGTCGATCATCTTGCGCATCCAGGCGGGCTCGCCGCACAGGTCGACATAGGCCGTACCCGTTTCCGCGCAGGCGGCGACCAGATCGTTGCCGTACAATTGATAGGGGCCGACCGTGGTGAGCACGACCTGCGTGCGTTCGCACATCGTCTTCAGCGACGCGGGGTCATCGCTATTCGCCACGATCAGCGGCGTGTCGGCAGGCGCGCCGATCTCGTCGCGAACCTCCTGCAGCTTGGTGAGCGAACGTCCCGCCATCGCCCAGCGCGTCGCGCCCGTCTGGACGAGATATTCCGCGACGAGGCGACCGGTAAAGCCGGTGGCGCCGTAAACGATGATGTCGAAGTCTTTTGCCATGTTCGCTCCCCTGCCGCTTGCGGGACGGGCCGGGGAGGCTCATCGCGCGCGGTATGGTGCAGTCATGCCCTCCCCCAGCCCCTCCCGCAAGCGGGAGGGGAGTTTAAGGGGCGTGTGCGCTCTAAGCGGCGTCGTTGAACTGCAAGCTGGCGAGACGCGCATACAGGCCGTTCTGCCCGATGAGGTTGGCGTGGCTCCCCGATTCCACGATGCGCCCGTCGCTCATCACGATGATCCGTTGCGCCGCGCGCACCGTCGCGAGGCGGTGGGCGATGACGATCGTCGTGCGGTCCTGCATCAGCCGTTCCAGCGCCTGCTGCACCAGCCGTTCGCTCTCCGCATCCAGCGCGCTGGTCGCCTCGTCGAGCAGCAGGATCGGCGCATCGCGCAGCAGCGCACGCGCGATCGCGACGCGCTGACGCTGGCCGCCGGACAGTCGTGCGCCGCCTTCGCCCAGGAACGTGTCCAGCCCGTCGGGCAGCTTGCGAAGGAATTCCGCGGCGTTTGCAGCCTCGGCCGCGGCCCAGAGCGCGTCGTCGCTCGCGTCCCATTTGCCATAGCGTAGATTGTCGCGCGCCGAGGCGCCGAAGATCACCGTTTCCTGCGGGACCATCGCGATCCGCTGGCGGATCTCCGCCGGGTCCGCATCGCGGAGCGCGACGCCGTCCATCCGGATCTCGCCGCTGGCAGGGTCGTAGAAACGCTGGATCAATTGGAACAACGTCGTCTTGCCCGCGCCTGAAGGCCCGACCACCGCGACCGTCTCACCGGGCGCGATGTCGAGCGAGAAATCGTGCAGGGCGGGCATGTCGAGCCGCGTCGGATAGCGGAATTCGACATGATCGAACGACACACTGCCACGCGCGGGGACGGGCAGGGGAACCGGATTGGCGGGCGGCGCGATCTCGGGCTGCTCGGCGAGCAACTGCGCCAACCGGCTCGCTGCGCCCGCGCCGCGAAGCAAGTCGCCATAGACTTCGGTCAACGCCCCGAACGCGCCCGCGACGATACCGCCGGTCAGCACGAATGCGGCGATCGATCCGCCGCTGATCCGGCCAGCCGCGACATCGACCGCGCCTTCCCACAGCACCAGCGTGATCGATCCGAAGATCAGCCCGATGACGATCGCGGTCATCACCGACCGCAGCGCGATACGACGGCGGGCGGCGGCAAACGTCTCGGCCACCGCGTCCGAAAAGCGCTTCGCCTCGCGGCTTTCCTGCCCGAACGCCTGCACGATCTTCATCGCACCCAAAGTCTCGACCGCGATCGATCCGAGATCGGCGACCCGGTCCTGCGATTGCCGCGACTGGTTGCGGACGCGCCGGCCGAGCAACGCCATCGGCAGGATGATCACGGGAATACCGAGCATCAGCATCCCGGCAAGTTTTGGAGAGATCGCGAACAGGTAGATCAATCCGCCGACGCCGGTGAAGCTGTTGCGCAGGGCGACCGACACCGTCGTGCCGACGACCTGTTCGATCAACGTCGTGTCGGAGGTCAGTCGCGAGGCGATTTCCGACGGGCGGTTCTCCTCGAAGAAGCGCGGGGTCAGCGTCAGCAGGTGCGCCTGAACCGACGTGCGAATGTCCGCGACGACGCGTTCGCCGAGCCAGGAGACGTAATAGAAGCGCACCGCCGTTGCGAGTGCGAGCACCACGACGATCATCAGCAGATAATGGAACGACGAATCCACCGCGCCATTCTCGCCCGGGCCGAACCCGCGATCGATCACGCGCTTGAAGCCGTACGGGATCCCGATCGTCGCCGCCGACGTGAAGATCAGCGCAAGCCCGGCGGTCGCGATCTGGCGCGGATATTTACTGGCATGCCGCCACACCATCGCCAGATCGCTGAGGCGGCGCTTCGGCGCAGGATCGGCCGCCGGTGCGGATGACGGGAGCGATGCGGTCTGTGTGTCGGCCATCCGCTCGCGCTAGCAGGGTGCGCGCAGTCCCTCAACGGGCCATCCCCGGGAACCAAGTGCGCATTGCAAGCGCTGTCAGACAGGTTTATGCCGCAGGTGCGAAATAACCCGTTTTCAAAAGTTGGGTATGTAATGCTTTATAATGCTTACGAAATTCAGAAATCCATGCTCGCCGGTGCGAGCGCGATGGCCGATTTCGGCGCTGGCTGGCTGAACAATCCGACAAATCCCTTCTCCTACATGGGCGGCGGCACCGTCATGGCCTCCGCACTGGAGGTGTTCGCGCACGCCGCCGCGCCGCGCGGCAAGCCGGCCTTCGGTCTCGACAGCACGACGATTGACGGGCGCGACGTCCCGGTTGTCGAGGAGATCGTGCTGCGCAAGCCGTTCGGTCAGTTGAAGCGCTTCAAGCGCGAAGGCGTCACCGGTGGGCCGAAGCTGCTGATCGTGGCCCCGATGTCCGGCCATTACGCGACCCTGTTGCGCGGTACGGTCGAACGGATGCTGCCGGTCGCGGACGTCTACATCACCGACTGGCGCGACGCGAAGCTGGTGCCGCTATCGGACGGCAAGTTCGATCTGGACGACTATGTCGATTACGTGATCGAATTCCTCGACGTGATCGGCAAGGGCGGGGACGGCGATGCGAAGGGCCAGCGCCCGAACATGCTCGCCGTCTGCCAGCCATCGGTTCCGTGCTACGCCGCCATTTGCCTGATGAGCGCGGACAAGCACCCCAACCGTCCCAAGACGCTGACGCTGATGGGCGGCCCGGTCGACACGCGCGAGGCACCGACTGCGGTCAACACGCTGGCGACGGAACGCCCGCACAGCTGGTTCAGCCAAAACGTCATCGCGACGATCCCGGCATCCTATCCGGGCGCCGGCCGCCGCGTCTATCCGGGCTTCCTGCAGCTTGCCGGTTTCATGTCGATGAACCTCGGCAATCACATGATGTCGCATTACGAGATGTTCAAACACCTTGTCCAAGGTGACGGCGACAGCGCTGATATGTCGAAGGATTTCTACGAGGAATATCGCTCGGTCTGCGACATGACGGCGGAATTCTATCTCCAGACGATCGACGTCGTGTTCCAGGATCATGCCTTGCCCAAGGGCGAGATGATGCACCGCGGTCGTCGCGTCGATCCCGCCGCGATCACCGATATCGCGATCTTGGCGATCGAGGGCGAGAAAGACGATATTTCAGGTCTGGGCCAGACGCAGGCCGCGCTGACGATCGCGACGAAGCTGCCCGCGGCCAAGAAGAAGTATTACATGGCCGAAGGTGCCGGGCATTACGGCATCTTCAACGGCAGCAAATGGCGCGACCGCATCGCCCCCGTGCTGGAAAAATGGATGGAAACCAACGCCTGACGGGTTGGGGTTGGAGAGTTATTGCTCCACGCCAACCCGCTTCCACCTGTTCGTCCTGAGCTTGTCGAAGGGCGGGTAGAAACGGACAGGTGCTTCGACACGCTCAGCACGAACGGCTGGTAACCCTGCCCGATTGCCAAAGGCGGGCGGGATGGCCGATATCCGCCGGGACAAACAAACCCCCATCTTTGGCGGATACTAAAAAAGCCGGGAACGTCGGGAGGTTTTTACCCCGCCGACCTTCCCAGCCTGTCGCGTGCCTCAATAAAATCAGGCAGCGGTGGTGTCGACCTTCGCGTGGCTGCCCGCTTCGCTCGGCTTGATATCGCCGCCGAACAGCATCTTGAGACGACCGGTCAGCGACACGTCCGCCTCCCACAATTCCGCGCTGTCGATATCGAAGCGCAACAAGGCCAGGTTCGGGTCGTTCTTGCCGCCCGGAAACCAGGCTTCAACCTGCTTGTTCCAAAGCTTCTCGATCATCGCGAAATCGTTGTCGATCTTGGCGCTCCCGCTCATGCAGGCGAAGAAATCGTGCCCCTTCGACACGAACTGCGCCATCGCGTCGCCGCCCTTGGCGAGCCGGTTATCCTTGCCCACGAAGAAGAACAACGTGTCAACCAGATCCTTGTCGAGCTGCGCGGTCAGCGGCTCGCTATGTTCGCCCGATCCAGTCAGGCCGACCATCACGTACGGGCTGTCGGCCATCTTGTCCCACAGGTCTTGCTTGATCTTTGCGGTATCGGTCACGGGGTGCTCCTCGAACGGGTTCGGGAGGACAACGCGCAGGAGCCAAAGGGTTTCCTCGGGGGCGTAACGATCGCAGAAAGGGCCCCCCAGCGCCCGTTCGTTTCGAGCGCCGTCGAGAAACATGCCTCGATGCCAACGCCTAGGTTTCTCGACTTCGCTCGAAACGAACGGAAAGGGGGGGCAGGCTCTCAACTCCCGCCCTGAAACGAGTGAACCCCGGTCGCTGACACAACCGGGGCTCACAGAAAGGCGCCTATGACGTCGCCTTCTCAATACATATCGTATTGAGCTGAAAATTCAAGATTGCCTCAAAGCACCTCGAACAAACCGGCCGCGCCCATGCCGCCGCCGATGCACATCGTCACGACGACATGCTTCGCGCCGCGACGCTTGCCTTCGATCAGCGCGTGGCCGGTCGCGCGCGCGCCGGTCATGCCGTAGGGGTGGCCGATCGAGATCGCGCCGCCGCTGACGTTCAGCAGCTCGTCCGGAATGCCGAGCTTGTCGCGGCAATACAGCACCTGCACGGCGAATGCCTCGTTCAGTTCCCACAGGCCGATATCGTCCATTTTCAGGCCGAAACGCTTGAGCAGCAACGGGATGGCGACGACCGGGCCGATCCCCATTTCGTCCGGCTCCGTACCGCCGACGGCCATGCCGATATAGCGGCCCAGCGGCTGCAGGCCGCGCTTCGATGCCAGCGATTCCTCCATCAGGACCGATGCGGACGATCCGTCCGACAGCTGCGATGCGTTACCGGCGGTGACGTTCATGCCCGGGCCCATGACCGGCTGAAGCGCCTTCAGGCCTTCCAGCGTGGTCTCGGGACGGTTGCCCTCGTCCTTCGACAGCGTCACTTCCTTGTAGGAAACCTCCTTGGTCTCCTTGTTGACGATCGCCATGTTCGCGGTAACCGGCACGATTTCCTTGTCGTAATAGCCGGCGGCCTGCGCGGCGGCGGTGCGCATCTGCGACTGGAACGCATATTCGTCGCACGCATCGCGGCTGATGCCATAGCGCTTGGCAACGACTTCCGCGGTGCCCAGCATCGGCATGTACACGTCCTTGTGCATCGCGATCAGTTCGGGATCGGGCGCGACGCGCATCTGCGGGGTCTGGACGAGCGAGATGCTCTCGACGCCGCCGCCGATCGTGATGTCCATGTTGTCAGTGACGATCTGCTTGGCGGCGGTGGCGATCGCCATCAGGCCCGATGCGCACTGGCGGTCGACCGACATGCCCGACACGGTGACCGGCAGGCCGGCGCGCAGCAGCGAGGTGCGCGCGATGTTGCCGGCCTGATGGCCCTGTTGCAGCGCGCAGCCGAACACGACGTCGTCGACTTCGCCGCCCTCGATCCCGGCGCGCTCGACCGCGGCCTTGATCGAATGCGATGCCAGGGTCGGCGACGGCGTGTTGTTGAACGCACCGCGATAAGCGCGGCCGATCGGGGTACGGGCGGTGGAAACGATGACGGCTGAACGCATTGTTTGGTCCTTCTTGTCGTGCGCTCCACCGTTTTCGGCGGAGGCGGGGAGGGGGTGGGAGCGGCGTTGCAAGACGCCGATCCGGGAAATCAGGTCACACGAAGATCTGGCTGATCCATTCGGCGATCATTGCCGGCTTGTCCTCGCCTTCGATCTCGACCGAGAATTCGTTCGTCTGCTGCCACTGGCCGGGGCGCTTTTCGGCGAATTCCAGAAGCTTGAACCGGCCGCGAACCCGCTTGCCGGAACGAACCGGGGTCAGGAAACGGACTTTGTTGCCGCCGTAATTGACGCCCATCTTCACGCCGGAGACGGTGACGGGATCGATGATCTTGGACGACAGCAACGGCATTAGCGACAGGGTCAGGAAGCCATGCGCGATCGTGCCGCCGAACGGCGTCATCGCGGCCTTTTCGGGATCGATATGGATGAACTGGTGATCGCCCGTCGCATCGGCGAACTTGTTGATCATCTCCTGCGTCACCTCGACCCATTCGGAAACGCTTTCCTGGCCGATGCGGCCGGCCATTTCCTGTGCGGTGATCGTCGTCACGATGCGTGTTCCTCATCTGTCGCTGGTCTGCGCGCAAATGACATCCCGACCGCCGCGACGCAAGCCCGGCCCGACCGAAAGCTGGAAGCATCAGCATCCCGTACCGTTCTCCACCCGTTATACGAGAGGGGTGCAGCGCACCATGACCGGACCCGATATTCGAAAACCCCGATTCGTAGCGATCGATGCGACGATCAACCGTCGACGGCGGAGCGATCAGACGAGCGGGGCCGCGGCGTTGGGGCGGGCTCGTCCACCTCCGGCTGTGCCCGGTCCTTTGGCGGCCGGGCGGCATAGGGCATGATCATCCCGCCTTGCGGCGCGGCGGTGAAGGTCGTCTGAGTCTGATACGCAAGCTCGATCCCCTCCGCATTGAACCGGCGGATGATCGCCAGTCCGACCAGATGGCGCGCATCGAAGAAGTCCTGGAACGCCGCCGTCTCCGAATCGAACTCGACGTCGAAATCGTAACTGCTCGCCCCGAAATTCAGGAAGCCCGCACGGACGAACTTCACGCCGCACCGCTCGATCTCTTCCTTCAGGATATCGTGCAGCCGGTCCATCACCTCGACCGGGGTCCATTGCACCAGCCCCAGCGTGAACTTGATCCGGCGATATTCGCGCCGCGTATTGTTGACGATCTCCTTGTCCAGCAGCAGCCGGTTGGCGATGATCAGTTCCTCCCCGCTCGGCGCGCGAATGCGGGTGGATTTGACGCCGATCGCCTCGACCGACCCGGACGACGTACCGAACGTGATCGCGTCGCCCTTGCGGAACGGCCGGTCGAAGATGATCGCGATCGCCGCGAACAGGTCGCCGAATATGCCCTGCGCCGCCAGACCGATCGCGATGCCGCCGACGCCGAGGCCGGCGATCAGCCCGGTGACGTTCACGCCCAGATTGTCGAGCACCACGATCAGCGCGATCGCGAAGACCGCGAACGTCACGAGCAACCGGATGATGCTCATTGCGCTGCCCAGCGCCTCGCCCGAATAATGTTCCGACGCGGTGCGGTGCCCGATCGCACCCAGGATGATCTCGCGCGCCCAATAGGCCGCCTGGAAAACGGCGGCGACGGTGAACAGGAAGTTGACCGTCGTCACCACTTCCGGGGGAGGGTCGGAATAGCCGGTGACGAGCTTTATCGCGACCATCAGCATGAAGAAGTTGCCGGTCTTTCCGATCGCGCGCCCGATCACGCGGCCCCAGCCTTCGTGCGACTTGCTTCGTTCGCCGATCCGTTCGCCGAACTTTCGCGCGGTATGCAGCGCCAGGAAGATGGCGGTCCCGGCCGCGCCGGCGATCAATATCTGCAACCAGTGCGTCTGGATCCAGGCGAAGCTGACATTCAGCAGGCTTTGCGCCTGCGTGCCGATATCCGCATCCGGGATGATCGGCTTCGCCGCTGTGCTGTTCGCGGTCGTATTGGTCATAGGGATACTCGAAAGTCTTTCAGGCGGCCTTGGCGGTACGCACCGGTTTGGCGCGCTCGAGGAAATCGATCAGACCCCGTTCCGCGCGGGAGAGATATTGCGACCGCCGCGGCAGCTTTAGGCCCATGCGGAATTCGGACTGTCCCTCTTTCACGAGCGCGATGAGCATAGGGTGAACGTACGACTTGCGCGCGATGGCCGGCGTGTTGCCGAGCGCTTCGGTAACCGGCTCCAGCAGCATCTTCAGGCCGATGTCGTGATCGGCAATGGCGAGCGTCTCGAATGCGATCGCACTGGCGCTCCAGGTGCGGAAATGCTTGGCGGTGTAATCTTCGCCCATCGCCTCGCGGATATAGTCGTTGACGTCGGATGACGTGACCGGATGGCACCCGCCCGTGTCGTCGACCCAGCTGAACAGATGCTGGCAGTTCAGGTCCGAGCATTTCTTGACGAACCGGCTGAGCGATCCGTCGGTAATGGTCAGCGTGCGCAGCTTCCCCGATTTCGCCTTATATTGCAGCTTCAGCGTCTGGCCCTTCAGCTTGGCGTGCCGCTTGCGCAGCGTGGTCGCGCCATAGCTCTTGTTTTCCTTCACATATCCTTCGTTCCCGACGCGAACATGGCCCAGGTCGAGCAACCGGACGATCGCGGCGACGGCGGCGGCCTTGCCAAGCCCGCGCCGTTTCAGATCCTTTTCGACCCGCGCCCGAAGTTTGGGCAACGCCCGCCCGAACGGCGCGCACAGATCGTATTTCTCCAGATCGCGCTTTTCACGGAAACCGAGGTGATAGCGATATTGCTTGCGGCCCTTTTCATCCCATCCGACCGCCTGGATATGGCCATTCGGGTTGGGACAGAACCACGCGTCGCGGTAAGCGGGGGGCAGGCCGATCGCATTCAGCCGGTCGATCTCGTCGCGATCGGTGATGCGGCTGCCGTCGGGGGCGAAATAGCCCCAGCCATGCGACATCTTCTTGCGGGTGATGCCGGGTTCGGAATCGTCGTGATAGATAATGCGTGCGCTCATCGTCTTGGGAAATGCGCGGCTGGTCGCTTCGTTCCGGAATTGCCCGGAACCGCGGGCGTTCGGCAGGTGTTCGGGCTGCTCTCATCCCAATGAATCCAAGGAATTATCTATGGCCGATCTTTCGAACGCCCATGTCCTGATCCTCGCGACCGATGGGTTCGAGCAATCCGAACTGTTCGATCCCCGCCAGGCCCTGCTCGACGCCGGCGTCAAGGTGACGCTGGCCTCGATCGCGACCGACCCGATCCAGGGCATGGAGCATGACGAAAAGGGCAAGACGATCACGCCGGACATCACGTTGGACGACGTGGATACCGACGACTATACCGCTTTGCTGCTGCCCGGCGGCGTCGCGAACCCCGACGCGCTGCGCATGGAGGATCGCGCGGTCGAGATCGTTCAGGAATTCGTCGATGACGGGAAGACGGTTGCCGCCATCTGCCACGCACCGTGGTTGCTGATCGAGGCCGACGTCGTTGACGGCGCACGCATGACCAGCTGGCCGTCGCTCCGCACCGATCTCGCCAATGCGGGCGCCGACGTCGTAGACGAGGAAGTGGTGGTCGATGGCCAGTTCATCACCAGCCGCAAGCCCGACGACATTCCCGCATTCAGCAAGGCGCTGATCGCGGCGCTCGAAAAGGTGCCTGCGGAAGCCTGATCGCCTAGCGCGACACCGGCCTCGCCTTGCTCCGGAATACGGGCAAGGCGAGGGCGTTGACGAAGCGTTGTGCGGGGCGCTCGACCCCGTGATATAGCAGGATAGAAGTGATCAGGACGAGCAGCAGGTACGATCCGATCAATGGGACCGGTATGTCGTCCACATCACGGACAAAGACGAGTTTGAACACGACGAACAGGACGAAATGTCCGAGATACGTCGCATAGGAAATCTCGCCCAGATAATGCAGCGCTTTCCCCTCCAGCGGGTTGGCACGCATGCCAGATGTCAGCGCCAGTGCGAGCAGCAGTGATGCGAACGCCAACGGTAACGCCAGCGGTTCGGGCAGCCCCGCATACGACAGCAATCCGAAGCCCACACCAATGACGGCGGCCACGATCGCCGGTCGGGCAGAGCGGTCGCGCCACCGAAGGTACAGCGCGCAGATGGCAGTTCCGATGCTGAATTCGATCAGGCACCTGATCAACCCGAACCGAGCGATGTCCGCCCCCAGCGTCTCGAAGCCGGAAGCCGCGAACACCGCGTTCAGGATGATTGCAAGCGCCACGACCGTGCCGAGGATCGCCGCGGTCGGCACGCGTCGCCAGTCGATCGCCATCGTCAACAGCGGGAACAGCAGATACGCGCCCATCTCCGCGCTGATCGACCAGCTTGGGTCGTTCCACGCCAGTCGATCCGTAAACCCCCAATTGTGCATCAGCAGGACATGCAGCGGCAGCAGGTCGAACGGATATTCCGCTCCGTCATGTCGCCCGCTCGCCAGCAGCACCGTCACCAGGCCGACCGTGCAGCCCAGTACGAACAGGTGCAAAGGCCAGATGCGCGCGATCCTCTTGTGCAGGAACCCCGGCACCGCGGCCAATCCGCCGCTGCGCAATGTGTCGCTCCAGCTCAGCCAGATGACGAAACCCGACAGCATGAAGAAGAAATCGACCGCCAGATATCCCTTGGCGAGCGCCGCCGCCGCGATCGGGGGCAGGCCGGCGATCGACCCGCGAATGTGGAACAGCACGACGAACCACGCCGCCAGCCCGCGCACGCTGGTCAACGCGCGCAATTCGGGGCGTGCGCTCATGCGGGTACCGCCCGGGGCGGCGCCGGCCGCACCTTGCGCATCGGGCGATAACTCGCCGCCTTGCGCTTGCGAGTAAGATAAGTGTCCAGCCCGATCTGCGCGCCGAGCAGCATGTAGATGAACGGCTGGAACGCGATCGCGATGAACGTCGCACCCAGCAGGTAGCAGAGCTGCGCACCCTGCAGCGCGCCCGCCAGCGGCGCGATCCATTCCTCGCCCTCTTCGGGCTTGCGATAGCGGTGCCGGATTACTTCCATCCGCACCAGCCCGGTCAGGTTTATGATCAGCCACAGGATCAGACCGGGGAAACCCTGTTCGCCCAGCGTCTCGAAATAGGCGCTGTGGAATGCGCGCGCCTTGTCGACCAGCACCTTGTGGACGATCCGCTGCTGGCCGTCGTCGCCGCGTTCCAGCAGATCGGTTTCGTACCGTATCTGGTTCTGCCGGTACATTTCGAACCCGCCGCCCAGCGGATGATCCTGCACATAGGCCCAGGTCCACTTCCACACCGCCAGGCGGGTGGAGGCGGATTCGTCGCCCTTATACGTTTTGATCGTGCTCATCCGGTCGGTGAACGTACTCGGCAGGAACGGGATCGCCGCCACGCCCAGCAGCGCCACGATGCCGAGATACAGCACCTTGCGCTTCGTATCGCGGAACATCAGCACCGCGAGCAGGCCGATGCACAGCAGCCCGGTGCGCGTCGACGTGCCGACCGGGATCAGCAGGCACGCAAAGACCAGCCCGTAAGAGAACGCCTTGACCTTCCAGTCCGGCGGAAAGACCGTCCCGTATTTCGTGAACCACAGGATCAGCGGAATGATCGCGATCGCGACGGTGCTGATCGTGCTGCCTTCGTACAGGCCGGAATTGTTGGAGACCATCAGGTCGAGCTGGCCGTATCCCCCGCCGCCCGAGGCGATCGTCTTGATACCGCCGACGATGATGATCGACGCCGCCGCCAGGATCATGAACAGCAACAGCGATTCGATCCGCAACCGCGTGCGCAGCGTCAGCGGCAGGAACGCGGCGAAGGCCAGCGCCTTCCACACCCAGTCCCACTTCTCGCGCGCCTCCATCGGAAAGTCGGCGCTGATCGTCGTCAGGTAGCAATAGCCGAGCAGCACGCCGATCAGCACCTGTCGCGGTGCGACGCGGACGTCAGTCTTCTTGTCGGTCAATGCCCAGCCGCCGACCGCCAGTCCCACCGCGATCAGCGAGATCGGCACGCTGTTCAACAGCACATAGGTCAGCCGCTGCGGACTGACGATGTCGATATAGACGTACGACAGGACGAAGATGAACGGCCGCTTGAACCCGCACGCGAAGAACGCGGCGAGGAAAGCAACGAAGACGAGATCACGCACCCCGGCGACCCTTTCGGACCGGCGGCTTGGCCGGCGGGGTGCGCGGGGCGTCATCCTTGTCGAGATCGGGGCGCTTGAGCAGCAGCCACGCCGCAAGCAGCATCAGGCCATGGCTGATCGCAAGCGCGAGATTGTCGATCATTAAGCGGCCCGGTTCCTGTCGGTTGAGGCAGGACTATTACGCCCGCCGGGTTGACGCGCCGTTAAACCTTGGCGTGGCAGGACAGGATCACGATGCGCATCCTCCATATCCTCGATCACGGCTTGCCCCTGCAGAGCGGCTACACCTTTCGCACACGTGCGATCCTTAAAAGCCAGATGCGGCGCGGGTGGCAGGTCGCTGCCGTCACCGGCCCGCGGCACGGCGCATACGATGCGGATATGGAGACGATCGACGGAATCGATTTCCACCGCACCCCGGCCAGGCGCGCCTTGCCCAGCCCGTTGGGCGAATTGCAGGAAATCTCCGCCTTTGCCCGGCGTATCGAAAAGGCGATCGACACGTTCCGCCCGGATATCCTCCACGCCCATTCGCCGGTGCTCGATGCGCTGGCGGCGCTGCGGGTGGCGAAGACTCGCGGTCTGCCCCTGCTCTACGAAATCCGCGCTTTCTGGGAAGATGCCGCCGTCGGCAACGGCACTGGAACGGAGGGATCCCTGAAATACAAGTCGATCCGCGCGCTGGAGACCTGGGCGGTCAACAAGGCGGACGGAGTCGCGGTGATCTGCGAAGGACTGCGTCGCGATCTGGTCGAACGAGGCGTGTCGGCGGACAAGATCCTCGTATCACCCAACGGCGTCGATCTGGAGATGTTCGGCGCGCCGCTCGACTATGACGCACCGCTTGCGCTGTCGCTCGGGCTGACGGGCAAGGACGTGATCGGCTTTATCGGCAGCTTCTACGATTATGAAGGGCTGGACGATCTGATCGCCGCGATGCCGATGCTCGTCGCGTCGCGGCCGGAGGCGCATCTCGTGCTGGTCGGCGGCGGACCGATGGAACCCGCTTTGCGCGCGCAGGCCGCCGCATCGCCCGTCGCGGATCATATCCGCTTCGTCGGGCGCGTCCCGCATGCCGAGGTCGACCGCTATTACAGCCTGATCGACATACTCGCCTATCCGCGCAAGAACATGCGGCTGACGGACCTCGTCACCCCGCTGAAACCGCTGGAGGCGATGGCACAGCGCCGGCTGGTCGCGGCATCCGATGTCGGCGGCCACCGCGAACTGATCCGCGACGGGGAGACGGGGACGTTGTTTCCGCCGGACGATCCCGCCGCGATGGCGCGCGCGCTCGGCACCCTGTTGGCGGACCGCCACGTCTGGGAGGCCCGCCGCGAACGTGGCCGCGCCTTCGTGGAAAACGAACGCAACTGGTCGGTTAACGTAGCGCGTTACGCGCCCGTTTACCAAAAACTCACGGACGCTGGCGTAGCATCCGGAACATGGTCGAAATCCTCCGTCGCAAACGCCTGACCGTTCCCGCCGCGCCGCTGATCGCGGCGGGCGTGGCCGTCACCGTCGCAGCCTTTTTCGGTATCCTGCCCGACGACGTGCTGGACACTCTGGTCTCGGACAGCGGTATCGCCGCGTTGATCCCGGCGGCCGAACCACCGCTCGGCTTGACGGCCCGGCTTGCGCTAATGCTGGCGGCCGGCGGCGGCTCCGGGCTGGCGTTATGGTACGGCCTGTATCTGCTGATCGGGCCGCGCAGGGTTCGGCTGTTCGGCAAGCGCGACAGGATGCTGACCGCCGATATTCCGGTGCTGCGTCGTGCCGATGCCCATCCCGACGCCCCCGCGCGCCGGCCTCTTTTTGCGAAAAGCGATCTAGGTACGCCGTTCCTCGACGTGCGCGCGCCGGTCGCCCTGACGCTGGAAGCCGCGCCCGATTCCGCCGCCGAAGAGGAACTTGTCCCCGATCCGAAACCGATGGAAGTCGCCGTTCTTCCGCGGGTCCCCGCTCTTCCGCCAATCGAAGCCGACCTGCCCACCGACCTCGATCAGCCGCTCGCCAATTTCGACCCGCATGCCATTCCGGACGAACCGCTCGAATGGTTCATCCCCATGGCGCCCACCGTCCAGTCCGCCCCGCTTCAGCATGACCGTCCGCAGACCTTCGCGCCGACCGAGCGGTTCGAGACATTCGAACTCCGCCCCGCCGTCCCGAGATCGGATCGCGCGCGACCGGATACGGACGCATCCGCGACGATCCACTCCCTGCTCGACCGCCTCGAAAAGAGCGTCGCCCAGCGCGAGCCTGGGCCGGACGGAAAGGCACCGCCGCCGCCGCCTCACGATTCGCTTCAGGAGGCTTTGTCGACACTCCGCAAGCTGGCCGCGCGCTGAGGCGTCAGGCCTCCACCGTCAACGCCTCGACTTCGATCCCCACGCTCGTCGCGGTGCGGCTGACGGCGCGGATCGTCAGGTCCGCCAGCAGATGGCCGCGCAGGTCGAATTGCGCATCGGACAGCCCGGCTATCCACGCGTCCAGCGCAGGAGAGGGCGATCCGGTCCACGTCATCGCATGTCGCGCACCGACGAACGTCGCGCTCGCCCAGCGAACCCAGTCCGACGACATGATCTCGACCGGGCACTTTTTTGCTATGGAATCGCGGTAGATTGTCCGCACCAGCAACGTGCCGATATCCGGCCCCCGGCTCATCGCGGTTTCCAGTCGGACATGAAGTTCTCGATCCGGTTGCACATCCGCACGCCCGGTTCTCGCCCGTTGCGCATGTCGCGCACCAGCCGCGGGTCGTTCGCCACAAGACGGCCGAAGCGCGTCTCCTTCATTTTCCGGGTGCGCAGATAGGCCTCGATCTTACTCATCAGCGACATCACGTCTCTCCTCCGTCTCGAGTCTCGATGATGTTCCCGAAATGTTCCGCAATATCCAACTTGTCTAGGAAAAATCCTAGCGGTATGGATCAGGAATGGAGCAATCCAATCCGCGCAATGTTTTAGAGGCTCTGGTCGACGGGGCCGGGGAGAGCTTTGCCGCTCTGTCGCGCATGCTCGGGCGGAACGAAGCGTATCTCCAGCAATTCGTGAAGCGCGGTACGCCGCGTGTCCTGGCGGAACGCGACCGGCGGATCCTGTCGGCGTATTTCCGTGTGAATGAGGCTGTATTGGGCGGTCCCGCGACCGCGCCGGTTGCGCCGACCATCCCGGTGCGACTGCTGGACGTCGCCGCGTCGGCCGGGCCGGGCCGGCTGGTCGACGCGGAACGATCGACCGCGACCGTGCCGTTCGATCGCGCGATGCTGGAGGCGCTCGGCATCCGGTCGACCAGGTTGGCGATGATCGACGCGGCGGGCGATCTCGATGGCCCCGGTGATCGAGGATGGCGACCGCATCATGGTCGACGAAGGCGATCGTCGCGTCGGTCCTCGCGCCGCGATCTACGTCATCCGGCTGGACAATGTGCTGATGGTCAAGCGGGTGACGCGGACCGGCGCGCGGCTGTCGATCTCCAGCGCCAATCCCGATTATCCCGCCATCCCCGACCGCGACGCGGCGGAGGTCGAGATCATCGGCAAGGTCGTCTGGCTCTCCCGGGCATTGCGTTGAACGTCGGTGTGACCACCCGCTAAACGCCATCATCCTCGCGGACGCCGTCATCCCCGCCTGTGCCGGGATGACGAACGGTAATGGCAAGCACGAAACCGACACGACCTACCAAAGCCCGGCAAAAACCTGCCGAGCCTAACCCCGCCGCCGATCCCTCAGCCAGATCACGACGGCCAGCGCGATGCCCGTCCCCGATCCGATCAGGAAGCCGGGCGTCGCCTGTCCGATCAGGAATCCGATGCACGCGCCGAGCAGCGCGCCGACGGCGATCAGGAAGCCACCGGCCTGGCTGCCGGGTGTACGATTGGGGGACTGGTTTGCCATTCACACCCCCTGCCATGTCCCGCTCCGGCACGCCAGCGTCCCACGCCGGGACCGGTGGGGCTGCCTTGCGAAAATCGTTTACCTTCGTCTGCCGCCGACCGGCTGGTTTTTGCCGGTCTGGCATGCCGGATGCAGTTAAGCTGCTGAACATGCCGGGAAACCTGATGTCCTATTTGCCGTACCTTGCCGATCGCGCCGAAGTTTTCGACGCGGCGGATCTGATGACGACCTTCGGTGACGATGCCGGATTCGAGGCGGCCGCGCGTGCCGATCGCAGCCGCGACGTGGGTAACCACGTCCACTTCTGCCGTTGGCGCCAGATCGAGCGGCTGATCATCCTCCTGTCGGTCAATCGTGCCGTGGGTACGGTCCACTAACACGACTCACGCGAAAACGGCCGTTTGGGGCCTGTCGCTGGGGAAAGACTGCGGCTAGGACGGGCAAATGTCTCTTCCGGTCGGACGGCATGGCGCGATGTATGGTGCCGCCGTGTTTCTCCTTGCCGTCACGGCCAATGACGCACGGGCACAAGTCGGCCCGCAGGTCGCCGTGCAGGGTGCTCCGGACGAAACGCAGCTCGATCCGAATGCACCGCTCGCGCCCTTGCCAGATCTCGGCGTCGACTGGCCCGACCTGGACAAGGCCCCCGCCGAGCCCGCGGACCCCGCCGCCTCGCTCGAACTCGTCGGGGAGGCACGCTATTCCTACGCGGTGAGCGGGATAGACGCGGTCGCCAGCCCGTTGCTGCAACAACGGTTCGACGAGCTTTCCACCCTGAAGCAGCATGCCGATGCGCCCGCCAATGCGGCCCAACTCGACAGGCGAGCGGGCGAGGATGTCGAACTGCTCACCGAACTCTTGCGCGGTGAAGGCTATTACGACGCGCGCGTGACGAGCCGTATCGAACCGCGCGGCGGCAAACCGCTCGTCACGCTGGAGGCGGAACCGGGCACGTTGTACCGCTTCGCCGGCGTCACGATCAACGGCCTGTCCGATGCCGGCGCGAAAACCGACGACCTGCGCAGCGCGTTCGGCGTGAAGGCGGACGATCCCGTCAATGCGGACACGATCGTCGCCGGCCAGACGAACTTGACGCGCAGGATCGGGGAGGAGGGTTTCCCCTTCGCCAAGGTCGGCGATCCGGAGATCGTCGTGGACCGCGCCGCCCGCACCGCGACGCTCGACATGACGGTCGTTCCCGGCGGGGAGAAGCGCTTCGGGCGGATCACCAGTCCGCCCAACAAGGTGTTCGACGCGCGCCATATCGCCGAGATCGCGCGGTTCTCACCCGGCGATCCGTATAGCGATGCGCAGATCGCCGATCTTCGCCGCGCGCTGATCCAGACCGGCTTGGTCTCGACCGTGGATATCAAGCCTGTCCCGGCGACCGATCCGGGCGTCGTGGACATTGCGGTCGGGCTGTCCCCGGCGCCCCCGCGGACGATCGCGGGCGAACTTGGCTACGGCACCGGCGAAGGTGCCCGCGCTGAGGTCAGCTGGACGCATCGGAACATGTTCCCGCCCGAAGGCGCGCTGACGCTGCGCGGCGTGATGGGGACGAAGGAGCAATTGGGCAGCGTCGTCTTCCGCCGCAACAACTTCAAGGCGCGCGACCGGGTGCTGACGTTCCAGGCAGTCGCCTCCAACCTGCAACGCGATGCCTATCAGGCGACCAGCTTCTCGCTGTCCGGCACGCTGGAACGCCAGACCAATATCTTCTTCCAGAAGACCTGGACCTGGTCGCTGGGGGCCGAACTGGTCGCGACAGACGAACGCGACGTGCTGCTTGATACCGGCGCGGCGCGGCGGCGGACCTTCTTCATCGGCGCGCTGCCCACCAGCCTGACCTATGACGGATCCGACGACCTGCTGAATCCCACGCGCGGCTTCCGGCTCGGCGGGCGGCTGTCACCCGAACTGTCGCTGCAGGGGAAGGTGTTCGGCTATACCCGCGTGCAGTTCGACGGCAGCGCGTATCAGACCGTCACGCCATCGCTGATCGTCGCAGGCCGCGTCCGGCTCGGTACGATCGTCGGCGCCCCGCGCGACGCGGTCGCACCGTCGCGGCGCTTCTATGCCGGTGGCGGCGCATCGGTGCGCGGCTATGGCTATCAGGATATCGGCCCGCGCGATCCGAACAACGATCCGATCGGCGGTCGCAGCCTGACCGAATTCTCGCTCGAGGCGCGCGTCAAGGCGTTCGGTAATTTCGGCGTCGTGCCCTTTATCGACGGCGGCAACATCTACACCTCGCCTCTGCCCAAATTCAGCGAATTCCGCTTCGGCGCGGGTCTCGGCGTGCGCTATTATTCCAACTTCGGCCCGATCCGCGTCGACGTCGGTACGCCGCTCAATCCGCAACCGGGCGACGCGCGCATCGCGGTCTACGTCTCGTTGGGCCAGGCGTTTTGACCGACGAAACGCCAACCCCCGCGTCCCGCCGCCCGCGTCGCTGGTGGCGCTGGCCGCTCTATCTCCTGCTCGGCGCGGCGGCGTTGGTCGCGCTCGTCCTGCTCGTCCTCGATACCGGCGTCGGGCACCGCTGGGTCGCGAACCAGATTGCGGGGCAGCGCCCGTCGAACGGCTTGCGCTACAACGTCGGACGGATCGACGGATCGCTCTATTCGAAGGCGGTCCTGATCGACGTCCGGATCAGCGATCCGCAGGGCGTGTTCTTCTTCGCCCCGCGCGCCGAACTCGACTGGACTCCGTTCGCGTGGCTGTCGAACCGGCTGGACATCAGCCGCCTGATCATCCCCCGAGCGGTTTTCGCGCGCGTGCCGCTGACGATCAAGACCGGACGGAAACGCCCGATCCTTCCCGATTTCGACATCCGCATCGGCATGCTGAAGGTCGATCGCCTGACGATCGGCAAGGCCGTCGCCGGAACGCCGCGGACCGCACGCATCGCCGGTCGCGCCGACATCCATGCCGGGCGTGCCTTGGTCGACCTGTCGGCCGTCGTGCAGGGCACCGATACGCTGGCGATCAAGCTGGATGCGGAACCCGACCGCAACCGCTTCGATCTCGACGTCCGCGCGCGCGGAACGGCGGAGGGCGTCATGGCCGGCATGTCGGGGCTAAAGCGCCCGATCGCGGTCGACGTCTCGGGCGACGGAAACTGGTCCGCGTGGCAGGGCGCCGCGCAAGCGGATATAGGCGACGTCCGCGCGGTCGACTTGAAACTGGGTGTGAAGAGCGGCGCCTACATGCTTGGCGGCACGCTGACTCCGGCTCCCTTCACCAAGGGCAAGCTCGCCCGTTTGACGTCGCCGCGCGTCCTGGTCAACGGCAATGCCACGCTCGCCAACCGCCGGCTTGAGGGCAAGCTCGCGCTGCGATCCGCTGCGCTGGTGGTCGACACGACCGGCACGGTCGATCTCGGCGCCAGCGCGTTTCGCAACGTCCGGATCGCCGCCACCCTGCTCAAGCCGCCCGCCTTGTTCCCCAATATGACCGGCCGCGCGATCGCCCTGCGCGCGATCCTGGACGGCGCGTTCGACAGTGCCGGCTTCGACTACCGCCTCACCGCCGAGCGGTTCGCGTTCGACGATACCGGGTTCGAATCCGCTTATGCCGCCGGAAAGGGCCGCTTCTCGAAAGCGCCCGTCAGCGTGCCGATCGTGTTCGTCGCGAAACGCGTCACCGGCGTCGGCGATGTCGCGGGCGGCATCCTGCGCAATCTCAGCGTATCCGGCGTGTTGAAAGTCACCGCGGCCGAACTCACCGGCACAGACCTGAAGCTGTCGTCGGACAAGCTGAAGGGCCGCATCAACCTCATACTGGATCTGAAGACCGGCCGGTACGAGGTTGGCTTGAACGGCGCCCTAGGCCGCTACCTCATCCCCGGCCTCGGCGTCGTGGATGTCACGACGAAGCTGCGCGTCGTGCCGGGCGTCAACGGCAAAGGCACCCGCGTCATTGGTACGGGTATGGCGCAGATGGTGCGGCTCGACAACGCCTTCTTCCGGTCGCTCACCGGCGGCCTGCCTCGCATCGTCACCGCGCTGGAACGCACCACGGACGGCGTCCTGCATTTCTCGAACCTGGTGTTGACCGCCCCGCAAATCCAGTTGAGAGGCAACGGTTTTCGGCGTCGCGACGGGACCTTCCATTTCGAAGGTGGCGGGCGTCAGGCGACCTATGGCTCGCTGACGTTGAAACTGGACGGGCGGATCGAAAAGCCGACGCTAGACCTCGTCTTCGAACGCCCGAACGACACGCTGGGCCTGCGCAACGTTGTCGCACACCTCGATCCGACCCCCGCCGGCTTCGACTTCGTCGCACAGGGGCAATCGCGGCTCGGGCCGTTCAGTGGCGACGGCCAGATCCTGCTTCCCCCGGCGGCGGCGATGCGACGATCGCGATCGCCCGGCTCGACGTTTCGGGTACGCGCGCGAACGGCGCCCTGAAGGTCGTGGATGGCGGGTTCGACGGCCGGCTCGCCGTGGCCGGCGGGGGGCTGTCGGGCGAACTTCTGTTCCGGCCCGTCGGCGATATCCAGCGGATCGAGGCGCATATCGACGCACGCTCGGCCCGGCTCGCGGACATGCTCACGCTCCGGCGCGGGCGGATCGATATGGTCGCCTTGCTCGATCCCGCGGGCACCTCGGTCGAGGCGACAATCACCGGCAACGGCCTGCGACGCGGCGCGCTGACCGTCGGTCGCTTCGCTGCCAATGCCCGGCTGCGCGGCGGCGTCGGGCAGGTGACGGCATCGATCGCCGGCAATCGTGGTCGCGCGTTCGACATCCAGTCGGTGACCCAGGTCACGCCGGACAGCTATAGCGTGTCGGCACAGGGCACGCTCGATCGCCGCCCGCTCAAGCTGCTCACGCCGGCTATCATCACCCGCGACGGCGATGGCTGGCGCGTGGCACCGACACAGCTTAGCTTCGCCGGCGGCACGGCGGAAATCGGCGGCCGCTTCACCGGGACGTCCAGCACGATCGACGCCAGCCTGACACGCATGCCGCTCGCCATTCTCGATATCGGCTATCCGGGGCTCGGCCTGGGCGGCAACGCATCCGGCAAGCTCACCTTCTCGCAAGGCGCGGGACAGGCGCCGACCGGCCGGGTCGACATGACGGTGCGTGGCCTGACTCGGTCGGGGCTGGTCCTGTCGTCGCAACCGATCGACGTGGGCATCGCCGCCGTGCTGCAACCCGACAAGGCCGTCGCCCGCGCCGTGATGGCGAGTGGCGGCAAGACGGTGGGCCGTGCGCAGGCACGGTTGATGCCGCTGGGCCCAGGCGATCTCGCCACCCGGCTGACCAAGGCCGATCTGTTCGCGCAATTCCGCTATACCGGCCCCGCGGATACGCTGTGGCGGCTCGCCAATATCGAATTGTTCGACCTGACCGGGCCGGTCGCGATCGCCGCCGATCTGACCGGCAAGGTGGAAGATCCGCGCATCCGCGGCGTCGTTCAGGCGCGTGGTGCGAAGATCGAGAGCGGCACCACCGGCACCGTCCTCACCAACGTCCAGGCGAACGGTCAGTTCGCCGGATCGCGGCTCAGCATCCCCAACTTCACTGCCGATGCGGGCAAGGGCGGCAAGGTGACGGGCAGCGGCACGTTCGACCTGTCCGCCGCGAACGGCTTCGGGATCGACCTGAACGTCCAGGCGGATCACGCCGCGTTGATCAACCGCGACGATATCGCCGCCACCGTCACCGGCCCGCTCAGCTTCAAGTCCGACGGGTCCGGAGGCGTCATATCGGGCGATGTGCGGCTGAACGACAGCCGCTACCGGCTCGGCCGAGCGACCGTCGCCAGCGCAGTGCCCAAACTGAACCTGCGCGAGATCAACGTACCGGGTGATCTGGACGGCGCGGACGATGTGGTCCGCAAGCCCTGGCGCCTCGACGTCCGCGCGCGCGCGACCAAGGCGTTGCGCGTCAGCGGCCTGGGTCTCGCCAGCGAATGGTCGGCGGACCTGAAGATTGGTGGCGTGCCGGACAATCCCGCGATCACCGGCCGCGCCGACCTCATCCGTGGCAATTACGAATTTTCCGGACGCGAATTCGATCTCGAACGCGGGATCATCCTGTTCGACGGGTCGGTGCCCGCCAATCCTTCGCTGGATATCGCCGCAAACGCAGGCACGACCGGGCTGAACGCCACGATCCGCGTCACCGGCAATGCGTTGAAGCCCGAGATCAGCTTCTCCAGCGTGCCCGCATTGCCGGAGGACGAACTGCTCTCGCGCCTGCTGTTCGGCACCTCGATCACCAACCTGTCGGCGCCGGAGGCGTTGCAGCTCGCCGCCGCGGTCGCCGCCTTGCAGGATGGCAGCGGCGGGCTGAACCCGATCAACGCCGTGCGCCGCGCGGCCGGGCTGGACCGGTTGCGCATTCTGCCGGCGGATCCGCAGACCGGGCAGGGCACCTCGGTCGCGGCGGGCAAATACGTCACGCGCCGCCTGTTCGCGGAAATCATCACCGACGGTCAGGGCTATTCCGCGACGCAAGTCGAATATCAGGTCACGCGCTGGCTATCGCTCCTGTCCAGCATCTCGACGCTCGGACGCCAGAGCGCCAACGTCCGCGTGTCGAAGGATTATTGATCGCGGCCGCGTCGCCAGCGGATCAACTGCACCGTTCCGAATATCACTGCCGCCGCCACGCCGACGCCGATCACGACATGCTCGATCGATTTGATCCGGCCGAAGATTTCCTCGATCCCGTCGGCAAAGACGAAACCGATCCCCGTGAACAACGCCGCCCAGACGATCGCCGCCATCGCATTGATCGCGGCGAAAGTGCGCGTGCGGATGCTCGTCGTCCCGATCGCGATCGGGCTGACGGTGCGCAGCCCGTACAGGAACCGGAATCCGAAGACGAACGCGGTCGGATGCCGCTCGAACAGCGCCATCGCCTTGGCGAATGGGGGCTTGGCCTCGATTCGCTTGACCCGCGGATGATCGCGGAACCGCCGACCCGCGGCAAAGAATCCCTGATCCGCGACGAACGACCCCGCCGCCGCCGCGATCGCCACGCCCGCGACCGGCATCAACCCGTCATGCGCCAGCAAACCGCCCGTCACGACCATCGTCTCCCCCTCGATCCCCGCACCGAGGAACACCGCGACGAGCCCATACCGGGCGATGAGCATTTCGATCGACATAAGCGCGACCGTGACGATGTTTCCCGCGACACGCCAGCGTCTTGGCGGTGAGAAGGGAGCAATAATAGGCCGGAAATCTTGCTCGCGTCTGCTCCGACGCATGAGGAGCGCGCCCGCCGCCATCCCAGCCCCGTTCGTTTCGAGCGAAGTCGAGAAACCGGCCACGAATACCCACCGACGGTTTCTCGACTTCGCTCGAAACGAACGGGGAGGGGCTTCTGTTAAATGCTCACCCAAACCCCCGTTCGTCCTGAGCAACTGTGTTCACGCGGTGCGATATTCGGTATTGTTTTTGACCATCGCGTTGAGGGTTACGAGCAGTTTTCGCATTGTGGCGACGATGGCAAGCTTGAAGGGTTTGCCGGCCTCTCGCAGGCGGTTGGTGGTAGCGGCGAGTTGCCCCTTGCCCGAGCGCGCGATGCTGAGCGCGGCCAGATAGAGACAACGCCTGATGCTGGGCCTGCCGCCCGAGCATCGCCCCGGCCGGCTGGTCTTGCCGCTTTGGCGATCGAAGGGGGCGAGGCCAGCAAGCGCTGCGACCTGTCGACTGGAGAGGCGTCCGAGTTCTGGCATGCGTGCCAGCAGGCATGCGGCAACGACCGGCCCGACGCCGGGTGCTGTGCGGAGCAGGGCTTCGCGAGCGGCCAGATCGGGCGAGGCGGCGATGACGCTGGCAATGGCTTTTTCGATGCGCAGAACCAGGGCCTTGAGCCGTGCGACCTGCGCGACGACGAGGCGGCGCATGGCGGGATCGGCGATGCTCTCCAACTGATTGCCGAACTGGACCGCCTGGGCGACGGCAAGATCGCGCATGCGGACATGCTCGGCCAGCCTCACGGCCTCGGGATCATGGACATAGGGCGTCAGTTCGGGATGCAGTGCTGCCAGACACCGCGCGATGACGGCCGCATCGAGTGGGTCGGTTTTCGCGAGTTGTCGCTCGGCACGGGCGAAACTGCGCACGCGTGCCGGATCGAGGAGATAGGCTGTAACGTCCATCCGATCGAGCAGGATGGCGAGCTTGCGCTCGTAACCGCCCGATGCCTCGAAGCCGATCCGCAGGCACGCCGTACCGGCAAGCCGGACAAGCTTGCGGCCGAGTGCGGCAATGCCGGTCTTGGTATTGGGTACCCGCCAGAGCATTCCTGCCGGATGAGCGTGGATAACGAGTTCGTCCTTGGCAACATCGATGCCGACAAAGAGGTCGGAGTGTGACATGATCCGGTCTCCCAAGCTTGTCATGCGGGGTCCGTAAGCACGGCCCCAGGCAACTGTCCGGGGTTTGGGAAGACGGATGTGGCCCTGCTCAGGAACGGTCTTTGTCGACCGGCTTGTCGAACGGCCTCACATCCGCCGCCTGAGCCGGGTGGCCACCCGGCTCAGGCACCTTGCCGATTACACCATTCCAGACAGACAAGCTTGTCGAAGGGCGGGTAGCGCAGGACAGGTGCTTCGACAGGCTCAGCACGAACGGTTTTGGATCAGGATTTGCGGTCAATAACCACCGGCTACTCGTGCCACCCCGCCACCACCGCCCACCGTTCGTCTCGAGCGAAGTCGAGAAACAAGCGACCACCCCCGCGCCCCAAGGCAAAAACCTAAAGCCGCGTCCGCACGCTCAGCAATTCCGGGAAGAACGTCGTCTCCAGCACCTTCGCCAGATACTGCACCCCTGCCGTTCCGCCGGTCCCCGTCTTGAACCCGATCACGCGCTCGACGGTCTTCAGATGCCCGAAACGCCACAACTGGACGTGATATTCGATATCCACCAGTTTCTCGGCCAGTTCGTACAGATCCCAATGCTTTTGCGGTTCGGCATACACCGCGACCCACGCCGCCTCGACTTCGGGCGAAGCGATATAGGGTAGGGTGAAATCGCGCTCCAGCCGATCCGCGGGCATCGCAAACCCCCGCCGCGCCAGCAACCGCAGCGCTTCGTCATACAGGCTCGGCGCGTTCAGTTCCTGCGACAAGCGCTCATGCACCTCCGGCTCGTCCAGGTGCAGGTCGGCCATCGCGGCATTCTTGTTGCCCAGCATGAACTCGATCTCGCGATACTGGTCCGACTGGAACCCGGAACTGGTGCCCAGCCGCCCGCGCATCACCGTATAGTCCGCCGGCGTCATCGTCGCGAGGACTTCCCAGCTCTGGATCATCTGCGCCTGGATGCGAGACACACGCGCCATCATCTTGAACGCGGGCGCAAGATCGTCGGATACGATCTGCCGCCGCGCCGCACGGAGTTCGTGCAGCGCCAGCTTCAGCCAGATCTCCGACGCCTGGTGGATCGATATGAACAACAGCTCGTCATGCGCCTCGGTCAGCGGGCGCTGGCAGGCGAGCAGTTCGGGCAGCCCCAGATAGCTGCGATAGGTGATCGACTTCGACATAATACGGAAAGGCTAGGGGGCGGATTGTCAGGGTCAATGCGCCCCCCGTAGTCCGGATCAGGCAGGCTCGCCGACGATCGCCTTCAATTCCATGAAGTCGGCCAGCCCGTATTTGCCGCCTTCGCGGCCATTGCCCGACTGCTTGTAGCCGCCGAACGGCGTTCCGCCGCCGCCGCCCCAGGCGTTGATCGTCACCATCCCCGCGCGCAGCAACGGCGCGACCTTCGCCGCTTCCGCCGGGTCGCCGGAGATCGTCGCGGACAGGCCGTAATCGGTGTCGTTGGCCATCTCGACCGCCTGTTCGCCATCGTCATAGCTGGTGATCGTCGCCACCGGGCCGAACACTTCCTCGCGGTAGATGCGCATCTCGGGCGTCACGTCCGCGAACAGGGTTGGCCGGACGAAGAAGCCGGAATTGCGCCCATCCGGACGGCCAGTCCCACCCGTGACGAGCGTGGCGCCCTCGTCGATCGCGGACTGGATCAGGCCCTGGATCTTCTCATATTGCGCCTTGTTGACGACCGGGCCGATATGCGCGCCCATCACGCTCGCGCCGTCCACCTGCGTCTTTTCCATGATCGACTTGACGATCTCGGTCGCCTCCGCGGTCTGGCTCTTATGGACCAGCAGCCGCGTCGGCGCGATGCAGCTTTGTCCGCTATTGACGAGCACGCCCGCCACCGTCGGCGGCAGCACCGTGGCAAGGTCCGCGCCTTCGAGGACGAGGTTCGGTGCCTTGCCACCCAGTTCCTGATGCACGCGCTTGACCGTCGCGGCGGCCGCCTGCGCGACCGCGATTCCGGCGCGCGTCGACCCGGTGAAGCTCACCATGTCCACGTCGCGATGCGTGGACAGCGCCGCGCCCACGCCCGGACCGTCGCCATTGACCAGGTTGAACACGCCCGCCGGAACGCCCGCCTTGTCCAGAATTTCCGCCAGAATGACCGCGCACCCCGGCGCCTCTTCCGACGGCTTAAGGATCATCGTGTCGCCGGCGGCCAGTGCAGGGGCGACTTTCGCGCAAATCTGATTGAGCGGCCAGTTCCACGGCGTGATCATCGCGACGACGCCGAGCGGCTCGTGCACCGCGCGATTCTTGCCGATCCGCTCCGAAAATTCGAACTCCTGCAACGCCTTGAGCGTGCCCATGAAGTAGCCGAGACCAGCGGGAGCCTGTGCCGCATTGGCGAAGCCGATCGGCGCCCCCATTTCCTCGCTGGTCGCCGCGGCAAGATCGGGCATCCGTGCCTTATATTCGGCGATGACGCGCTCCAGCAGCGCCACCCGCTCCTCGACCGATGTTCGCGAATAGCTCCGGAACGCTTTCTTGGCGGCGGCCACCGCCTTGTCGACATCCGCCGGGCTACCCAGCGTGATCTCGCTGACGGGCTGTTCCGTCGACGGATCGATTACCTCGTGCCGCGTCCCGCCCTCGCTCTCTACCCACGCGCCGTCGATATAGTGCTTGAGATAGCTCTTCATGATCGTCTCCATGTTTTTTCGAAGATGCGGTACGCTTGGACGAATAGATGGCGCGGGGCGGGATCGGTTGCAACCTGAAACGCGAAGCCTACGTTCATCCGACAGCTTCAGGAGATCGACCGATGGACCGCGCAGCCCGCATCACGAAGACCGGTGGCCCGGAGGTGATCGAATGGGTCGATGTCGATCTGCCCGATCCTTCACCGGGTGAAGTGCGGATGCGGAACACTGCGGTCGGGCTGAATTACATAGACGTCTATTTCCGCACTGGCCTGTATCCCGCGCAACTGCCCACCGGTCTGGGCTCGGAGGCCGTCGGCGTGGTCGAGGCGGTGGGGGAGGGCGTCGATACGCTCGCGGTCGGCGATCGCGTCGGCACGTTCGGCCCGACGCACGGCGCCTATTCAACCGCGCGCAACGTCCCGGCATCGTCGTTGATGAAGGTCCCGGACGGCGTGGACGACAGGATTGCGGCGGCCTTGTTCCTGAAGGGATGCACTGCGGAATTTCTTGTCGAACGCTGCGCGAATGTCCGGCCGGGCCAGACCGTTCTCGTCCACGCGGCGGCGGGCGGGGTCGGGCATCTGCTGGTCGGCTGGCTCAAGCATATCGGCGCAACCGTCATCGGCACGGTCGGTTCGCCCGAAAAGGCCGCGCAGGCGACCGCCGCCGGCGCGGACCACGTCCTTCTCCACAAACAGGTCGATGTCGCGAAGGAAGTCCGCGCGCTGACCGGCGGCAAGGGCGCGGACGTCGTGCTCGACGGCGTCGGCAAGGCGATGTGGGACGTCTCGCTGGCCAGCACCGCGCGGCGCGGGCTGATCGTCAGCTACGGCAACGCCAGCGGCGCGGTGGACGGCGTCAATCTCGGCATATTGGCACGACACGGATCGCTGTTCGTCTCGCGCCCGACCCTCTTCGACTATTACGTCACCCCGGAGGAACGACAGGCCGGCGTAGACCGCGTGTTTGAGATGCTCGCCAAGGGCGCGATCGTCCCGGAAATCGGCCAGACCTTCCCCCTCGAAGACGCCGCCGAAGCCCACCGCGCGTTGGAAGCGGGGGAGACCAAAGGCGCGACGGTGCTGATCCCCTGATCACTGGCGATTGTCGGGCGCCCATCACACGATGGGTGACGTTCGCCGGATTATTGCGGACGGTTGGATGCGAGTGGCAGGATCGCGATATCCGGCCGGGCCGAGGGCGCCGCGGCCGTCGGAGCGGCAGCAACGACCGGCCCGGGCGCCGCACCGGCAGCAGCGGTCGTTTTGTCCGTCTTCGCGGTATCCGTCGCGGTGAATTTCGCCGTGTCTGCATTGAGTTCGTTCTTCTGCTTGGCCGCCGATTGACCCAGCAGGTTGTCCATGCCCAGGAACGAGCACAGGTTGGCGTAGCGAAGGACTGTCGATTGGGCGGTGCCGTAATCTCGCGGCAGATTTTCGTCTTTTTGTAGAATGCGGGCGCGAAAATTGTCCTGCGCTGCAAAGACGAGCGTCTGGACGTTGCTGAGATCGGGCGAAACCACGAAGGCGTCATCGTAATTCCGCCAGGTTGAGTCGGCGAGGCCGACGGTCGCGGCGAGGCCCGTCACCGCGGCTTCCCCGGCCTTGGCGAGACCCAATACGGTCGTCATGATCGTTCCGACGTCGTTCGTCAGCGTCCGGCCGAATTGGCGACGGCGATATGCTTCGTCGGTTTTGGCAAAGAAATTTGCGCAATAGGCATCCGACAACGCAAATCCCACACCAAGATAGACCCGCATACTCCTCTTGCCTTCGGTCGTGTCCTCAAATGCTTCCAGTTTGTAGGTAGCCTTGATCAACGCGTCATATAGCGGGCGGATCATCGCCTCCTGCGTCCCCTCCGTACCTTTCTTCGGCCGGTACGGCTCCTGAAAGACCGAGACGGGATTCTTGGGAGTGCCAAGTGCGGTGTTCAAACTCGTGGACGTGCATCCCGTCAGTGCCACGGTCATCATTACCGCTGTTACGATCACTCTCATGTCATGTCCCCCGACGCTCGATATCGAGGGAACCTGAAAGACGACTGCCCGGCAGGCAATGGATTGCCACCGTAATCGACATAAAAAAGGGGCGCCGACTTTCGCCGACACCCCCTTTTCCAAAGTAAAGGTAAGAACTCAGTAGCTGTAGTACATGTCGTATTCGACCGGGCTCGGGGTCATTTCCCAACGTGCCACGTCGACCATTTTCAGTTCGATGTAGGATTCGATCTGATCGGCGGTGAACACGTCGCCCTTCAACAGGAAGGCGTGGTCTGCGGCCAGGCAGTCCAGCGCTTCCCGCAGCGATGCGCACACGGTCGGCACTTCGGCCAGTTCTTCCGGCGGCAGGTCGTACAGATTCTTGTCCATCGCCTCGCCCGGATGCGTCTTGTTCTGGATCCCGTCCAGACCAGCCATCAGCAGCGCAGCATAGCAGAGATACGGGTTCGCCATCGCATCGGGGAAACGCACCTCGACGCGCTTCGCCTTCGCGCCCGTTCCGTACGGAATGCGGCACGATGCCGAGCGGTTGCGCGCCGAATAGGCCAGCAGCACCGGCGCTTCATAGCCCGGAACCAGCCGCTTGTAGCTGTTGGTCGACGGGTTGGTGAAGGCGTTCAGCGCCTTGGCATGCTTGATGATCCCGCCGATGAAATACAGGCAGGTATCCGACAGGCCGGCATAGCCGTTGCCGGCGAACAGCGGGTTGCCCTTTTCCCAGATCGAGAGGTGGGTGTGCATGCCCGAACCGTTATCTTCCTTGATCGGCTTCGGCATGAACGTCACGGTCTTGCCATAAGCGGCAGCGACCTGATGGCAGACATACTTGTAGATCTGCATGCGATCGGCAGTCAGCGTCAGCGTGCCGAACGTCAGGCCCAGTTCGTGCTGCCCGGCAGCGACTTCGTGGTGATGCTTGTCGCACGGCAGGCCCATTTCGAGCATCGTCGACACCATTTCGCCACGGATATCGACCGCGCTGTCGACCGGACCGACCGGGAAATAGCCGCCCTTCGCGCGCGGACGATGGCCGAGGTTTCCGCCCTCATACGCCGTGCCGGTGTTGGTCGGCAGCTCGATATCATCGATCTTGTAATAGGACGTGGCGTAGCTCGTTTCGAACTGCACGTTGTCGAACATGAAGAATTCGGCTTCCGGGCCGATATAGATCGTGTCGCCGATGCCCGTCGTCTTCAGATAGGCTTCCGAACGCTTCGCGGTCGACCGCGGATCGCGGGCGTACAGTTCACCGGTCGAGGGCTCGACGATGTCGCACACCAGGATCAGCATCGGCGTCGCCGAGAACGGATCGGTCCATACCGCGTCCAGATCGGGCTTCAGGATCATGTCGGACTCGTTGATCGCCTTCCAGCCGTCGATCGACGATCCGTCGAACATGAACCCGTCGTCCAGTTCGTCCTCGCCCACGACACCCGCGACCATCGTCAGATGCTGCCACTTGCCCTTGGGATCGGTGAAACGCAGGTCGATCCACTCGATCTCCTGATCCTTAACCATCTTCAGAACGTCTTTTGCGGTGTTAGCCATAAAGCCCCATGCCCTTTCGTGTTCGATAGTCAGCCCGACGGAATCGGGAATGAAGTTGCCCCGGTAAGTTCACGCTCTCACGAAATGTTGCGCTGCGTCAAACCGAGGGGGAGAATTAAATGCGCGGTCCCGGTCAGATCGCGTCGTCGTTGCGCTCGCCGGTGCGGATGCGCAGCGCAGTTTCCACCGGGATGACGAAGATCTTGCCGTCGCCGATCCGCCCGGTCTGCGCGGCGGCGGCGATCGCCTCCACCACGCGCTCGGCAAGTGCATCCTCCACGACGACTTCCAGTTTCACCTTGGGCAGGAAATCGACGACATATTCCGCGCCGCGATACAGTTCGGTATGGCCCTTCTGGCGGCCAAAGCCCTTCGCCTCGGTGACGGTGATGCCGCTGACGCCGACTTCGTGCAGCGCCTCCTTCACCTCGTCCAGCTTGAACGGCTTGATGATCGCCTCGATCTTTTTCACGCGTGTCGCCCCTACCTTGGGCGAACACGACGCGCCGCCCGTGCGCGCCTCTTACAACAACCGTGCCAGTCGCGCGAGGGGCGGGAATGCGTCGTTCGGCCGATTCCGGCGGGTTAACGAATGCCTAACGCGGGGGCAAAGCGGGGAGGGTGCCCGCTTTTCGGGCATGCGCCACCCTCGAGCGAATGTCGTCCGCGGAAACTCAGTAAGGCGGCTTGTCGAACCCGCCGGGGCTGGTCGTGAAGATCTCGCACCCATCCTCGGTGATACCGATCGAATGCTCAAACTGCGCGGACAGCGACCGGTCGCGCGTCACCGCCGTCCAGCCGTCATCCAGCAGCTTCACGTCCGGACGCCCGATATTGATCATCGGTTCGATCGTGAAGATCATGCCGGGCCGCAATTCCGGGCCTGTGCCCGGACGGCCGACATGCACCACTTCCGGTGCGTCGTGGAACAACTGGCCCACGCCATGCCCGCAGAAATCGCGCACCACGCCATACCGATGCTTCTCGGCATGCGCCTGGATCACGTGCGCGACGTCGCCCATCGTATTGCCGGGCCTGGCCTGCTCGATGCCCAGCATCAGGCATTCATACGTCACCTCGACCAGCCGCTTCGCCTTGATCGGCACGTCGCCGACCAGATACATGCGGCTGGAATCGCCGTGCCAGTCATCGACGATCGGGGTCACGTCGATGTTGACGATATCGCCGCTTTTCAGCGTCTTGATGCCCGGAATGCCGTGGCAGACGACGTGGTTGATCGAGATGCAGCTGGCATGCGTATAGCCGCGATAGCCCAATGTCGCCGGCACGCCGCCGCGATCCACGATGAAATTGCGGATCAGATCGTCCAGTTCGCCCGTCGTCACCCCGGGCACGACGTGCGGCACGATCATGTCGAGCGTCTCGGCGGCCAGCCGACCGGCCTTGTGCATCCCGTCGAACGCGCTGCGTCCGTGAAGCTTGATCGCCCCGGTGCGGGCCTGCGGAGCGTCTTCGGTGATGGTTACGTATTCGGTCATGCGCCATATATAGCGACAATCGCCGGGCTTTGCGAGATGGCGCGCGAGCGTCTATGCCACCCGCATGAACCAATCCGTGACCGCCAACCCGCCCCGCATCTGGACCGCCGCGCTGCTCGTCATTGGCGACGAGATCCTGTCCGGCCGCACGCAGGACAAGAACGTCGCGCAGATCGCCACCTGGCTCAACGTGCAGGGCATCCGGCTGGCGGAGGTGCGCGTCGTCGCAGACAAGACGGACGCGATCGTCGAGGCGGTCAACATTCTGCGCGCCCGCAACGATTACCTGTTCACCACGGGCGGCATCGGCCCGACGCATGACGACATCACCGTCGATGCGATCGCCGAGGCACTCGGCGTCGCGGTCGTGCATCATCCGCAGGCCGTCGCGGTGCTCGAACGATATTACGAGACGCGCGGCGGCCTCACCGAGACGCGCAAACGCATGGCGCGCGTGCCGGACGGGGCGGACCTGATCGAAAACCGCATGTCGGGCGCGCCCGGCATCCATATTGACAACATCTTCATCATGGCCGGTGTGCCGCACATCACCGCCGGCATGCTGGATGCGCTGACCGGTACGCTGGAAGGCGGGCTGCCTGTCCTGTCGAAAACGATCGGCTGCTGGGTCGCCGAAAGCGAGATTGCGGAGGTCCTGCGTACCGCCGAGAAGACGCACGAAGGCGTCGCGATCGGCAGCTATCCGTTCTTTCGTGAAGGCCGGACCGGCGCGAATTTCGTCGTCCGCGCGACCGATCCCGAACTTCTCGACCGTTGCATCGTTGACCTGACCGACGCCCTGGTCGCCACCGGGCGCGACGTGACGGCGGGCGGCATCTGATTTCGGGAGAAGCGACTGTGAACAAGACGATCGTCGGAATGGTTCTGGCCTGCGCCATGCTCACCGGCTGCGGCAATCCGCCACCCCGCAGCGACGCGACCACGAAGGCCGCCGATGCCGGCCCGGATCCGATGGAGGCAAAGATCGCCGCTCTGTCCCCCACGCTGCAACGCACGACGTTCTTTCGCGCGATCAACGATGCGAATTACGATTGCCAGAACATCGTCAACGTCGTCCCGCGCGGCCGGATCGACGGCAAGCTCAACTGGGCGGTCGAATGCAATCGCGGTGCGCAATATATCGTCGAACTCCAGCGTGGCGGCATCTTCCACGTCAGCGGCGTGCCGAAGAATTATCGCTAGCTGGAGAATCTGCGCACTTTCTTCAAGGCGATACGGCTTTTCAGGCGGTCTAAGCCCGTTAGGCACCTTGCGCCTACCCAGTACACTATTATCTAGCGCGCTATGCAAATGACGAAATCCTCCTCGTCGCATGCGCCGGATTTGGTCGGCGTAGGCAATCAATTGTCGTTTGCCGTCTACGGCGCGGCCAACCGTATGGTACGGATGCACAAGCCGTTCTTGGAACCGCTGCAGCTGACCTTTCCCCAATATCTGGTCCTGCTCGAACTATTCGCCGGTGCGCCGCGGACCGTCGGGGAATTGGGACGGAAGCTCGGCATGGATACCGGGACGATCACGCCCTTGCTCAAACGGCTGGCGGCATCGGGTCGGGTGACGCGTGTGCGCGATCGCACTGACGAGCGTCGCGTGCTGGTCGATCTTACCCCCGAGGGCGAAGAGCTGCGGGCCCCGGTGAAAGCCGTCGGCGGGCAAATTCGCGCTGCCTGCAAGCTCGATGAAGATAGCGCCGCTGTCTTTCAGCGGGCGCTCGACGATTTTGCCCGGCCGTCTGCCGGAGATCCGGCGGCCGACCGCCTCTAATCATCTTTTCGGGTCGTTCGGATCCAGGCGGTTGGCGGCGTCGGGCGACGAAGATGAGCATAAGGAGTAGACGAATGAAAATCGGGATACTTGGAAGCGGCAATATCGCCACGACGCTCGTGCGAACTTTCAGTAAAGCCGGACATGACGTGAAGGTTGGCAACTCACGCGGGCCTGATACCATCGATCCCGCCTTGCTATCGTTCGGCGCGCGCGCAACGACGTCGGCGGAGGCGGTGGTCGGTATGGACGTCGTGATCCTGTCGATACCCTTCGGCAAGATACCGGATGTCGCCCCTTTGCTGTCCGCTCTGCCCGACAATGTCGTGGTGATCGACACGTCGAATTACTATCCTGAGCGCGACGGACGGATCGAAGCCGTCGAGGCGGGGCAGGTCGAGAGTCTGTGGGTGGCGGAGCAGATCGGACGGCCGATTGCAAAAGCCTGGAATGCGATCGGAACCGACGCACTCGCACACAAGGCTGTACCCGCGGGAGCGCCTGGGCGGATTGCGCTTCCGGTGGCTGCCGACAGAGACGGGGACCGGCAAGTCGCGATGGCGCTGGTCGAGGATACCGGCCTCGATGCCGTCGATGCGGGTGATCTGGCCGGCTCCTGGCGCCAGCAGCCTGGTGCGCCGGCATATTGCACCAATCTCACCCGTGACGAAATCGCCGGAGCGCTGGCGTCCGCAGAGAGGGCAAGGCTGCCCAGGCGCCGCGACTTGGCGATCGCAGTATTGACGGAACGGATGGAGGGCGCGGCTGTGGAGCCGGATCCGGAGTTTCTGCCGCGCCTGAACCGCATCCTCTACATGTAAACGGGGCCGTGTAGCCGGGGTGAAAGGCTACCGATCCAGATGCTTTTTCGTGCGGACACCCATGTGCGCGCCAGATCGGAATGACCGGAAATGTCCAGACAGATGATGATCGGAATGCACTTCGGGAACGGCTATGGGTCGCAGGCTGGTGCCTGGCGCATGCCGGGGGTGGACGCCCGCTCCTATACCAGCTTCGACGCGCAGGTCCGACATGCCCGGGCGGCGGAAAGAGGCAAGTTCCAGTTTCTGTTCGTGCCCGATTTCCCTGCGCTGTTCGGTGATCTGGAAACGGATGCGCCGATGATCACCATCGACCCGCTGTTGACGTTGGCGGCAGTGGCCCGGGAAACCGAAAGGATCGGGATGGTGGCGACGGGGTCGACGACGTTCAACGAACCATACAATCTCGCTCGCCAGTTCAAGGCGTTGGACATTATGAGCCACGGTCGCGTGGGATGGAACGCGGTGCCGACCGGCGACGACGCTTCCGCCGCAAGCTATGGCCGCCACGTCCCGCCCCGCGGCGAACGCTACGAACGGCTGCACGAATTCGTTCAGGTGGTGCAGGCGCTGTGGGGTAGTTGGGAGGAGGGGGCGTGGATTGCCGATGCCGCCTCCGGACGGTTCGCCGACGCTTCCAAGGTGCGCCCGATCAACCTGCGCGGCCGCCACGTCGGATCCAGTGGGCCGCTTCCGCTGCCACCATCGGAACAGGGGCAACCTGTCATTTTCCAGGCGGGTGGAGGGGATAAGGGATTGGAGGTCGCCGGTCGTTACGCGAGTGGTGTCATCGGGGCGACCTACACGATCGCGGACGCTCGGGCGCAGCGGACGGCGCTGCGCGACGCGGCGGTACGCTCGGGACGTGATCCCGATGAGATCAAGTTCTTCCCCGGCATCATCACGACGATCGCAGATAACAGGCGGCAGGCGCTGGACCGCAGGATCGCGCTCAACGGTCGTACGTATCAGAACCAGATCGGCTATCTGGGGCAGATGCTTGGCCTGCATCTGGATCCGGGTCAGTTGGATCGGCCGCTTTCACCGGAACAACTGGCGGTGGCCCGGCCGTCGATGCGCGACCCTCGCTCGGCGCACGCTCTGGAGATTGCGCGTCAAGGGTGGACGCTCCGCGACGTGCTCGCGCACGGAGCTATCGACTACCATCCGGTCATCGCCGGGCCCGCTGTCGAGGCTGCCGATCACATGCAGGAATGGTTTGAGGCCGGCGCCGCCGACGGCTTCTGGCTGTCGCCAGATGTGTATGACGACGGGATCGACGCGTTCGTCGACGGTGTGGTGCCAATCCTTCAGGAGCGGGGGCTGTTTCACCTGGATTACGAGGGAAGCACTTTGCGAGACCATCTCGGCGTTCCGCGTCAATACGGCCTCGATCCGCGCCTGAACGCCATGAAATGACGTTCGGCCTGCGAATGGCCTGAACGGCGATAGGCCGCGGACTATTAAAAAGGTTATGGAGCGGGTGAAGGGAATCGAACCCTCGTCACTTGCTTGGGAAGCAAAAGCTCTACCATTGAGCTACACCCGCGATGCGGCGCATTTCCGCCGTTTGCCCGATATTGTCAACGGGCTTTCCGGGATCAATCGTCGCTGTCCCGGCCGCTCACCCGCGCATAGGTCTCGGCCGCGTGGCGTTCCTGCGGGTCCTTGAACGCGACCGACGGATCGGGTGCCTCGCCCAACGCGTGCAGCAGCGACCATAAGGCGAACCGGCGACCGGGTTCCTTTTCCGTCCCGAATGCGGTGCCCAACCGCTCGACGCCGCGCTCGAATGCGGCCTCGTCCAGCGTGTCGAGTTCGGTCGTCTCGAAATAATGGTGCAGCAGCGTGTCGAGGTCCATCCCGCCTGCGTGCCGCCATCGTCCGCCGCGCGCAAGGGGCGGCGTCGTGTCGTCAGTCGAAGTGAACCGCGGGTGCCTCTTCCTTCACCCCCGGCGGCGCGGGCTTGGGACGCTTCAACAGCAGGACCAGCGGGATCGCCATGCAGGTCAGGATCATCATCAGCTTGAAGTCGTCCAGATAGGCGATCATCGCCGCCTGCTGGTTGACCATTGCGTCCGCCATCGCCAGCGCCGCATCGGTACTGCCGCCCAAAATGCTGCCGACGATCGGGTCCGCGCCGTTCAGTCCGCCGGCCGTGACATGGCTGCCGATCTCCATATGGCTCGTCTGGATGTTGCGCGCCAACAGGACGGTGACGGCCGAAATGCCGACCGATCCGCCGATATTGCGCGACAGGTTCATCAGGCTCGCGCCCTCGGTCCGCTGGTGCGGGGGCAGGGTGCCGAACGCCATGATGTTCAGCGGGATGAAGATCAGGCCCAACCCGACGCCTTGGATCAGGCCGGTGACGATGAACGGCGTCGATCCCATCTCGATCGTCCAGCCCGTCATGTCCCACAGCGAATAAGCCGCGATGATCAACCCGCCGCCGACCAGCAGTCGCGGATCGACGTTTGCCTTCATCAGCCGCCCGGCGACCGCCATGCTGACGACGATCCCGATCCCGCGCGGCATCAGCAATATGCCCGTCTCCAGCACGGGATAGCCGAACAGGCTTTGCAGCATCGGCGGCAGCAATGCGAGCGACGCGGTCATCAGCACGCCGATCACGACCATGAAGCCGATACCGGTCAACAGGTTGCGATTGGCGAACAGACTGCGTTCGAACATCGGTTCCTTCGCGGTGACCAGATGGACGCCGAACATCCACGCCGCACACAATGCGATCATCCCCTCGATCCGCACCTCCCACGATCCGAACCAGTCGTTGGTCTGGCCGCGGTCGAGCATCAGCTGGAAGACGCTGATCGCCAGCGCCAATGTCGCGAAGCCGAACAGGTCGAACCGCCGCAACCTCTTGTCGCGCGACGGCAGCAGGAACCACAGGATCGCGAACGTCACCACACCCACCGGCACGTTGACGTAGAAGCACCAGCGCCAGTCATAATTGTCGGTCAGCCACCCGCCGATCACCGGCCCCAGGATCGGCCCGACCATCACGCCCATCCCCCAGATCGACATCGCGCCGGCCTGTTTGGACTTGGGGTTGATGTCCATCATCACCGTCTGGCTCAGCGGATTCATGAACGCCGCCGCAATCCCCTGCAGCACGCGGAACAGCACCATTTCCGGCAGGTTGGTGGCAAGGCCGCACAGCATCGATGCGATGACGAAGCCGACGATCGAATACAGGAACAGGTTGCGGCTCCCGACGCGGTCGGACAGCCATCCGGTCATCGGGATCGCCACTGCCGACGCGACGATATAGCTGGTCAGCACCCAGGTCACCGTGTCAGCGGTCGCGCTCAGCGACGCCTGCATGTGCGGCAGCGCGACGTTGGCGATCGTCGAATCCAGGATCTGCATGATCGTCGCCGCCATGACACCGAACGTCAGCAGCGGGCGGTTGCTGGTATACAGCGCCGCGCGATCCTCGTCCGGTACCGCCGCCGCGGTTGCGGGCACCTCGGCGAGCGGATCGACGCCGCCCGCCGGTGGGTTAGCGGTCGCCATGATCGCGCACGTCGACCGATACGTCCGCGCTCAGCCCGGCGATCAGCGCGCGCGGCGATGCCTCGTCGATCGCGATCCGCACCGGCACGCGCTGCGTCACCTTCACCCAGTTGCCCGTCGCGTTCTGCGCCGGCAGCACGGAGAATTCCGATCCCGTCCCCGCACCGATCGACTGGACGTGGCCCTTCAACTTCAGGCCCTTATACGCGTCGAACGTCACTTCCGCGGGCTGCCCGACGCGCATCTTGTTCAGGTCGGTTTCCTTGAAGTTCGCCTCGACCCACGCCGCGTTGCTCTTGACGATCGACACGGCGGGCAGGCCGCTGACCATCATCTGGCCGACCTGCAACCGATCCGACTGGCTGATCGTCCCGGCATAGGGTGCATAGACCGCGGTCCGTTTCAGATCGAGCGTCGCCTTCGCGCGCTGCACCTGCGCCGCCGCGATGGCGGGCGCGATACCGTTCGATCCGGGCAACAGCTTCGACCGCGCCTCGTCCGCGCTCGCCCGCGCATTGCCCAGCGCCGCCTTTGCCTGCTGCAAGGCATGCTCGGACTGTTGCAGCCGCGCCCGCGTCGTGAAGCCCTGCTTCATCAGGGCGGCCTGCCGGTCGTAATCCTGTTGTGCCGCGAGGATCTGGTCCTGCGCCGCCTGGATATCCGCATTGGTGCCGCGATAGCTGGACTGCAGCGTCGCCACCTGCACCTGAGCGTCCGAAACCGCCGCCTCCGCCTGTTCGACGGCGATGCGGTACGGATCGGGATCGATCCGGAACAGCAGGTCGCCCGCCTTCACGCGCTGGTTCTCGCGCACCGCCACCTCGACGATACGGCCTGCGACATCCGCCGAAACGGACACCTTGTCCTGTTGCACATAGGCATTGTCGGTCGATACGAAACGCCCCGACGTCGCCCACAGATACCCGGCGAACGCGATCACCAGCAAAGGCAGGCTGATCATCAGCGCCGGCCGCAACCAGCTGCGCTTCGCCACCGTTTCCGGCGGAGTGGGGGCGGGGGCGGGGGCCGTCGCCACCGTCGCGGCAGCGGTCGGGGCGATCGGCTTCCGGGGGTCTGCGTCAGCCATTGTCAGCTCTGCTCTGCCTTGAGTTCGGTGCAGGAATGTCGTCTTCGGTGGAATTCAGGTTCGCGCGAATGGTTTCGAGCGTCGCGGAAAACCGCTCGCGTTGGTCCGCGTCCAGACCGTCCAGCGCATCGTCGAACAGCCCGCCCGCAATGACCTGCAACTTGCCCAGCAACGGTCGCGACGTGTCGGTCAGGTAGATCCTCCAGACGCGCCGGTCCGCCGGGTCGCGGCGGCGCTCGACATGCCCGGCCTCCTCCAGCCGATCGATCATCCGGCAAAGGGTGATCGGCTCCACCTCCAGCAGGTCGGCGAGCGTGCCCTGATTGCTGCCCTCGTGCCGCCGCAACGTCGTCAGCACACGCCACTGCGCGCGCGTCACGCCGATCTGCCGCGCGCGCTCATCGAACCGCCGGCGCATCAGCCGCGATACATCGCTGATCAGGAACCCGATATTTTCCATCAGCGAAGCATATAGTAAGCATGCTCAGCTTCGCAAGCGGTGATGGGCTGTCGAGGTTGGCGGGCCAGACGACTGTCCCGATACATTCTGCGACAAATATGCGAATTACTCTCAATAGCGTTGACAATGAGAGTGACTCGCAATAGCCGGCTCCCGACACCGAAAAGGGGGACCTACCTTGACTACCAACCGTCGCGCATCGGCCATGAAGCCGGCTTTCCTCGCCATGTCCTGCGTGGGCGCGTTCCTGACGTCGCCGGCAACGGCAAACGCTCCGGAACCCGTCGCCGCTGCCGATCCTGCCGCTGCACCGACGGACGATACCAACGCCGACCAGATCCTCGTCAACGGTCGCCAGGAAAAGAAGGTCGAGAGCCCGAAGGCGACGCGCTCGCTGCTCGATACGCCGCAGACGATCACCGTCATCGGCGACCAGACGATCCGCAAGCAGAACCTGCTCACGCTGCGCGACGTGCTGACCACTATCCCCGGCATCACCTTCGGCGCGGGCGAAGGCGGCGGCGGCTATGGCGACAGCATCAACCTGCGCGGCTATTCCGCGAACAACGACATCACGATCGACGGCGTGCGCGACAGCGCGCAGTATAGCCGGTCCGAAACGTTCAACCTGCAACAGGTCGAGGTCTATAACGGGTCGAACAGCGTGTTTAGCGGCAGCGGCTCCGTCGGCGGCACGATCAACCTGGTGACGAAGACGCCGCAGTCGGAAAACCTCACCGTCGCGCAGGCCGGCATCGGCACTGACGATTATTACCGCGCGACCGTGGACAGCAATGTCCGCGTCAACGATCTGATCGCGGTGCGGCTGAACGGCGTCTATCACCGCAACGACGTTCCCGGCCGCGACGTCGAATACAACAAGCGCTGGGGCATCGCGCCATCGGTCCTGATCGGCGCCGGATCGCCGACCAACCTGACCTTGTCCTACGTCCACCAGAAGGACGACAACGTCCCGATCTACGGCGTCCCGTATTTCCGCAACGCCGTCAGCACCGGCCTGTTGCCGGGCGTCGATCGCTCAGATTATTTCGGCATTTCCAACCTCGACCGTCAGGATATCACGCTCGATCAGGCGACCGCACGGTTCAGCCACCAGTTCAGCGGGAATGTATCGATCCGCAACCTGACCCGCTGGCAGCGCGTCGGCCAGAACTCGGTCACCAGCGCGCCGCAGGGCGTGTTCTGCCTGGCCAACGGGTTCCAGCCGCTTCCCGCCACCGCGACGGCGACCACCGCGCTGGCATGTCCGACCACCCAGAACACGCCAAACACCTATTACCCCAGCGGCCCGCGCGGCACCGTGCGCAATCAGGTCAACCAGCTGCTCTACAACCAGACCGATCTGCGCGGCGTGTTCGACACGTTCGGCATGGAGCATACGGCGGTGCTCGGCGTCTCGCTGACGCATGAGGATTACGAGCTGGTCAACGGCGCCAACCTGCGCAACGCTGACGGATCGACCGTCGCACAGCCGGCGATCAGCCTCACCGATCCGAACACCGTCTATACCGGCCCGGTGAACTTCATCCGGTCGGGCCGATCGCAAGGGAATAGCAGCAACGTCGCGGCCTATTTCTTCGATACGCTGAAGGTCGTGCCGCAACTCGAACTCAGCGTCGGTTTGCGCTACGAACAGGCCAAAGGCCGCTTCCGTGCAGACACCTTCTCGACCACCGTCGGCACCACCCTGGGCGCCTATACGCGCGGCCTGGACCAGACGAGCAACGAGAAACTCTTCTCCTATCGCTTCGGTCTCAACTTCAAGCCGGTCGAAACCGTCAGCCTCTACGCCTCGTACGGCAACTCGCGCACGCCGACATCGGCGACCGTTCGCCTGGGCTGCGGCACGCTCGTCACCGCCCCGTCCGGCGCGCTCGATCCGTGCGACGTCAAGCCCGAACGCGCGGTCAATTACGAGATCGGGGCAAAGGCCGACCTGTTCGATCGCAAGCTTCAACTGACGGCCGCGGTGTTCCGCAACGAACGGACCAACTACCGCGTCGCGACCAACGATCCTATCGTCGCCACATTGCCGGTCACGGACGGCCGCGCCCGCGTCGACGGCATAGCACTGGGCGCCAGCGGCAACATCACCCGCGCCTGGAGCATCTTCGCCAACTACACCTATCTGAAGAGCAAGGTCGAACAGAGCGTATCCGACTTCTGTCTCGCCAATCCCGGCCCGCGGCCCGGCACTCCGGTGACCAACCCCTGCGGCAACTCCGCGGCGATCGTCGATCCGCAGGCTGGCGAGCAGCTGATCAACACCCCGAAGCATTCGGGCAGCCTGTTCACCACCTATACGCTGCCGTTCGGGCTGCAACTCGGCTACGGCCTGACCTATCAGGGCAGCTTCAAGCTGAACAATTCGGCGTTGGCGACCCCGCTGGTGCCGACGACGACGCTGACGCCGATCTTTGCCTCGCAATCCTACACCACGCACCGCGCATTCCTGTCCTATCCGGTCACCACCGGCCTGACGGCGCAGGTCAACGTGCAGAACTTCACCAACGCGAAGTATTTCACCAGCATCCGCAACAATGGCTGGGCAACCCCCGGCGAGGCTCGATCCGCGGTGTTCAGCCTGTACTACAGCTTCTGAACGGAAAGCGTTGGGGATGGGGATCGGCTTGGGATATGAGGGCAGCGTCATGACGCCTGCCGCCACCGTCTCATGTTGATCGCCATCCCAGACGTGCTGGACGCGGACGCCGTCGCCAGCATTCGCGCGCTGGTCGATGCTGCGGATTGGGTGGACGGCAACGTCACCTCGGGCGCGCAATCCGCGCTCGCCAAGCGCAACGAACAATTGCCCGAGGATTCGGACGCCGCCAAACGTGCGGGCGATATCGTCCTCGATGCGCTCGGCCGGTCGCCTCTGTTCGTCGCCGCGGCATTGCCGCTCAAGGTGTTCCCGCCATTGTTCAACCGCTATGCCGGCGGGCAGGCGTTCGGCATGCATATCGACAATGCGATCCGCATTCGTCGCGGCACCGACTTCCGCATCCGCAGCGATCTGTCCGCCACTTTGTTCCTCGAACCGCCCCAGGCGTATGAAGGCGGCGAACTGGTGATCGAGGATCAGTTCGGCGTGCAGTCGGTCAAGCTGCCCGCCGGCCACATGCTGCTCTATCCCGCGTCCAGCCTGCACCGGGTCGAACCCGTGACGCAGGGCACGCGCACCGCCAGCTTCTTCTGGATCCAGTCGATGATCCGCGACGATGGCGCACGCCGCATCCTGTTCGATCTCGACAGCGCGGTGCAATCCGTGGCGGCGACGCAGGGGCAGGGGGATGCGGCCGTCGTCCAGTTGACCGGCGTGTATCACAATTTGCTAAGGCGCTGGGCGGAGGCGTGAAGGCGGCAATTCTTGCAGTATCGGCGTTTGCCGCGCCGGTCGCCGCGCAGCCCGTCTCACCATTCGCCGATATCCCGGGCATCGCCTTCGCCTATTACGATGTGCCCGGTGGCACAGTGGTGGCGATCCGATCGAGTATCGAAAGGCTGCGTCTTATCGACCCGAACGATCGGCAAGGCGTCGACGCGTTGAGCAACTGGTCCTGGCGCTGGTCGTGGAAAGTCGGTGCCGGGGGGTGCGATCTGGCGGGCGCGACATTGTCGTTCGAAGCGTCGGTGCGCATGCCGCGCCTCTCCGACCGGACGGCGGTCCCCGCGCAAGTATTGGCGCATTGGGACGACTATATCGCCGCGCTCGAACGGCACGAGGCCTGGCACGTGCGCAACGGATATTCGGGACGCGCCGAAATACAGGCGGCGATCGCCGGCGCGACCTGCGCCACCGCGGACGCAGCGGCGCTGGCGGCGGTCAGGCGGATCGGCCTGCGCGATCAGGATTATGACCGGCGAACGCATCACGGCATCGACGAGGGCGCGACGTTCTGATCCGGTGACGCTCCCAACGCGGTGAGCCTTTTCGAACCTATAAGTGTCGGTCGCGCCGGGACTTTCCTTCGCGCTGCGCGTTCGACGGCTCATGATACGCTTGTTTCACGTCAGCGACGTCCATTTCGGGCGCGAGAATCACGCCGCCGTCGCCTGGTTCGAATCCCTCGTCCATACCGAACGCCCCGATGCGGTCGTCATGACCGGCGATCTTACGATGCGCGCACGCTCCGCCGAATTCGACGCCGGGCTCGCCTGGTTGAAGCGTCTCGGCGTGCCCGTGACGGTGGAGGTCGGCAATCACGATCTTCCGCTGTACAATCTCTTCCGCCGGTTTCTTCGGCCGTATCATCGCTATCACAAGATCGAACGCCTGATCGAAAAGCCGCTCGATCTACCGGGCGTGGCGATCGTGCCGTTGGTCACGACGGTGCGGTTCCAGTTCCGCAACTGGTCGAAAGGCTATGTGTCGGGTCATCAGCTCCGCAAGACGCTGCGCCTGATCGAAGCCGTCCCCGCGGACCGTCAGATCTTCATCGCCTGCCATCATCCCCTGATCGAAGCCGATACGCAGGCGACTTCGGATACGCGGCGCGGCCAGCAGGCGTTCGAGGCCTTGGCCAGGGCAGGGGCGTCGGCCGTCTTGACCGGCCACGTCCACGATCCGTTCGATGTCGTGCATGAGGTGTCCGGCCACAAACTCCGCATGATCGGTGCGGGTACACTCTCCGAACGCACCCGCGCCATGCCGCCCTCGTTCAACGAAATCCGCATCGAAGACGGCAGCTTCGACGTCGTACTCCGCAATTTCGGTGAAAAGGCGGATACGGTTCTTCCACAGGAAGAGGCACCCGCCTGAGCCCGGGGCGCTGCGGCGGATCGACCGCTGCGGTCGCTGGATAAAGGTGCCCGAAAAATGTCCCGTCACCCGGGAATGCTGGCGAGATGGATCCCCCTCTACCGTTCGTGCCGAGCCTGTCGAAGCACCCGTCCCCGGCTGCCCGCCCCTTCGACATGCTCAGCTCGAACGGCGAAAGTAGAACGACCTTATGTCACCCTGCTCTGGAACAGAGATGCCGGTCGGTCCTAACGAGCGGGCCGCTCCCCGGAGACGGTCAGGTCACGCGCAGATCGTAGCCAGACATGCGTCTGGAAATAATATTTGCCGGTCGGTCGGCCATCTCGCGTGAAATCGATCCGTGTCTTTCTCGCCGTGCCGCGAACCGCGATCACCACGTTCCGCAGTTTTGGTTCGATCGGCCCGCCGATCCTGTTCTGCAGTTCCCGCTCGATCGCCGGTGACATCGCGATCGTCAGGTTTCGATGGTCGCGATAGTCGAGCTCGGAATTCAGGTACAACATCCTGTCCTGCCGCCCGCTCGCCCGCACCACCATCTCGAACACGCCAGTCACCCCCTGCGGGCGCGCCGCAGCGTTGAACACGGCCTGGACGGGCGACAGATAGGCCGGCGTCGTCCGTGCATCCCGCGTGGCGCACGCGCCCAGCATCGTCGCCACGGCGCAGATCATCGAAGCGCGTCTCATGATCGTCACCGGCTGCCCCCGCAATGCCCCGCCGTGGATCAAAGTCCCGACGGTCCGCGGATATCATGCCGCCGATACCCCCGCGAACGAAAAAGGGCGGCCCGTCGCCGGACCGCCCCTTCGCGTAGAGTTGAACGTAAAGCTTAGCGCTTCGAGAACTGGAAGCTCTTGCGCGCCTTCGCCTTGCCGTACTTCTTACGCTCGACCGTGCGGCTGTCGCGGGTCAGGAACCCTGCTGCCTTGACGGGTGCGCGCAGGACCGGCTCGTACTTCGTGATCGCCTGGCTGATGCCATGCTTCACGGCGCCGGCCTGGCCCGACAGTCCACCGCCCTTGACGGTGCAGACGACGTCGTACGCACCTTCGCGCTCGGTCACGCCGAACACCTGGTTGATGACGAGACGCAGCGTCGGGCGTGCGAAATACACGTCCTGGTCGCGGCCGTTGATCGTGATCTTGCCGGTGCCGGGCTTCAGCCACACGCGAGCGACGGCGTCCTTGCGGCGGCCCGTTGCATAGGCGCGGCCCTGCTTGTCGATGATCTGCTCGCGCAGCGGCATCGGTTCACGCTCGATCACGGGAGCCGAGGGTGCGTATTCGTCACCTGCGAGCACCGGCGTGCTCTCGCCGTTATTCTGCTGGGCGGGGGCCTGGCCGGTCAGGCCGGCGAGGTCGGAAAGCGACTGGCGGTTGTCGGACATTATGCGCCCACCTTGTTCTTGCGGTTCATGCTGCCGATGTCGAGGACCTGCGGGTCCTGTGCGGCGTGCGGATGCTCGGAGCCGGCGAACACGCGCAGGTTGCGCATCTGCTCACGGCCGAGCGGGCCACGCGGGATCATCCGCTCGATAGCCTTCTCGATCACGCGCTCCGGGAAGCGGCCCTCGAGCACCTTGCCCGCGGTGATCCCCTTGATGCCGCCGGCATAACCGGTGTGCTTGTAGTAGATCTTGTCCTTGAGCTTGTTGCCCGTGAACCGCACCTTGTCCGCGTTGATGATGATGACATTGTCACCGCAATCGACGTGCGGGGTGAAGCTCGGCTTGTGCTTGCCGCGCAGGATGTTCGCGACGATCGACGCCATGCGGCCGACGACCAGACCATCGGCATCGATAATATGCCATTTCTTCTCCACCTCGTACGGCTTGACCGACTTGGTGGTCTTCATCAGCGCCTTCATGGGGCTTGTGACCTTCCAGAGTTAAACGAAAGCGCGCCGCCCATTCCTGAGCGGCGCGATTGCCGTCCTAATGATCCGCACCCTCCGCAAAGTCAAGCTTTGTGCGGCTTTGCTGACGGGTATCAGGATACCACGAGGCTTTTGCGCCCGACGACATGCGCTGCCCAGGTCGTCGCGATCAGCAGCAACGCGGCGTTTACCTGATGCGCCACCGCGACATGGATCGCCACGCCCGTCATCAACGTCGCGATGCCCAGCAAAATCTGTAACGCCACCAGCGTCATGATCGCATGCCCCGCACCCTTGCCCCCGGCCGCATTCGCCCGGAGCGCGAGCCAGACCAGCCCCGCCGCCGCGGCGAACGCGACCCAGCGGTGCAGGAACTGCACGACGATCGGATTGTCGATCGCATTGCGCGTCGCCGACCACCCCGCATGCCATCCCCCGGCCGGAAACATCGCATCGCCCATCAGCGGCCAGCTGGAAAAGGCGTAGCCCGCATCCAGCCCCGCCGTGAACGCACCCAGCAGGATCTGGACGAACAGCAACCCCAAGGCCAGCACCGCGATCGGCCGCAGACCTGCCGGCCGCGCGCCCGGATCGCGCGCCAGCGCACGTAGGTCGAGCGCCGTCCACACCGTCCCCGCCAGCGTCACCAGCGCCGTGATCAGATGCACCGCCAGCCGGATATGGCTGACATCGGTGCGGACGCTCAGCCCGGACGAGACCATCCACCAGCCGATCACGCCCTGCAGTCCACCAAGCGCCAGGATCGCCGTCAGCCGCGCCCCATAGCCGCGCGGAATCTGCCGTCGCACTGCGAACCAGATCAGCGGCAAGGCGAATACCGACCCGATCAGCCGCGCCAGCAACCGGTGCACATATTCCCAGAAGAAGATCGCCTTGAACCCGTCCAGCGTCATGCCGCTGTTGATCTGCGCATATTCCGGGATGCGCTTGTAATTGTCGAATTCCGCCTGCCACTGCGCCTGGTTGAGCGGCGGCAACACGCCGCTGACCGGTTTCCACTCGGTGATCGACAGCCCGGATTCGGTCAGCCGCGTGATCCCGCCGACCATCACGATCATGACGATCATCGCCGCGACGACGAACAGCCAGGTCGCGATCGCCGCCGGACGCGCGGTCGCTGGCTGGAGCGCGACGGACCGGGCGGGGGCAGGGGCGGACGACTGGTTTTGCATGGAAGCCTGAAGCATGCCCAGCCACTTACTGGAGCCACGCGGTCGCGTCCATGATCGTAACCTGCCCCTGCACACGGGAAAAAGCGCCAAATGATATATTGTAACTCGGCAGGCCCCATGCCATATCGCTCGAACGATGGCGTCCCGGATGCAGACCAATACGCTCGACTGGATCGAGTCGCATGCCGATCGCTGGGCGATCGGCCTGTCGGGTCTGTGCATGGTGCACTGCCTGACCAGCGCGGTGTTGCTCGCGCTGCTGTCGACTGCGGGCGGCTTGTTGCTCAATCCGCTTTTCCACGAAATCGGCCTGACGATCGCGATCGGGCTGGGCATCCTCGCGCTCGGGCGCGGCATCGTCCAGCATGGCTATATGATGCCCGCCTCGGTCGGCGCGCTCGGACTGGGCATCATGGCCGGTGCGATGAACCTGCCGCATGACGGTTCCAGCGGAGAGACGGTCTGGACCCTGGTCGGCGTCGGCCTGCTCGCACTCGGCCACGATCTCAATCGCCGCGCGGTGAACTGAAGTCGGGGCCAGCGGCGCGCAACTTGCCCCGCCGCCCCCGAGGGCTTACCTTGATCATATGGCCTCGCATCATCATCACCACGAGCCGCAAGGCACCGATCTGAACAAGGCGGCCCAGGCCACGCTGGAGAAATCCGGCGAGCAATGGACCGCGATGCGCGCGCAGATCTTCAAGGCGCTGGCCGGGTTCGAAAAGCCCGCATCCGCCTACGACATCGCCGAAGCCGTCTCGAAATCGGAAGGCCGCCGCGTCGCCGCCAACAGCGTGTACCGCATCCTCGACCTGTTCGTGGCCTCCAACCTCGCGCGCAAGGTCGAAAGCGCCAACGCCTATGTCGCCAACGCGCATCCCGATTGCCTGCACGACTGCATCTTCCTGGTCTGCGACTCGTGCGGCAACACCGTCCATCTGGACGACGACGTGATCACCAACGGCGTGCGATCCGCCGCCGAAGCCACCGGCTTTTCGCCCATCCGCCCGGTCATCGAGGTGCGCGGAACCTGCGCGGATTGCGACGCGGCGAACTGACGGCCGGCACGAACGGTGGATATCGCCGGACGTTTCTTCAGAATGTTCAATCGGCCGGCACCGGTTCTAGGTTGTAACCGAGATGCTCTTCCAACCGTATGATCGTCTAAACACGCTGCCCTCCACCCCCTCGTCATTCCCGCGAAGGCGGGAATCCATACTGGCTGACTTCAATGAGACAGGCACGGGCGCCGTCGATTATAGATTCCCGCCTGCGCGGGAATGACGATCGTACTGGCGGATACGAAGGCTCGAGCCGCCGGACGCCAACCCTTCTAAAGCCTTGCCGTAGCGTCCTGCGGCCGACTGCCCGCATGCAGAAGCCTTGCAGATCCCGTCCGGATATCACCGCCACCCAGCCCACTTGATGCAGGGCAATCGACAGGCGTTTTTGGCTGGTCTAAGCCGGGGAATGTCTGACGTTCTTACCACGCCGCTGCTCGACACCGTCGATACCCCCACCGATTTGCGGCGCCTCGCGCCTGCGCAATTGCGGCAACTGGCGGACGAGCTTCGATCGGAAACGATTTCGGCGGTCGGCGTGACGGGGGGTCATCTGGGCTCGGGTCTGGGCGTGGTCGAACTGACGGTGGCGATCCACTACGTCTTCGATACGCCGCGCGACAAACTGGTGTGGGACGTCGGGCACCAATGCTATCCGCACAAGATCCTGACCGGCCGGCGCGACCGGATCCGTACGTTGCGCACCGGCGGGGGCCTGTCCGGCTTCACCAAGCGCAGCGAGAGCGAGTATGATCCGTTCGGCGCGGCGCATTCCTCGACCTCGATCTCGGCGGCGCTGGGTTTTGCCGTCGCCAATAAATTGAGCGACCGGCCCGGCAAGGGGATCGCGGTGATCGGCGACGGCGCGATGTCGGCGGGCATGGCCTATGAGGCGATGAACAATGCGCGCGCGGCGGGCAACCGGCTGGTCGTGATCCTGAACGACAACGACATGTCGATCGCGCCGCCGGTCGGCGGGCTGTCGGCCTATCTCGCGCGGATGGTGTCCTCCAGCGAGTATCTGGGCCTGCGCAACTTCGCCAAGAAGGTCACGCGCAAGCTGCCCAGGCTGGTCCACAATGCCGCTGAAAAGGCGGAGGAATATGCCCGCGGCATGGCAACCGGCGGCACCTTGTTCGAGGAACTGGGCTTCTATTATGTCGGCCCGATCGACGGCCACAATCTCGATCATCTGATCCCGGTGCTGGAGAATGTTCGCGATGCAGCGGACGGCCCGATCCTGGTCCATGTCGTGACCAAGAAGGGCAAGGGCTACGGCCCGGCGGAAGCCGCGGCGGACAAGTATCACGGCGTGCAGAAGTTCGACGTGATCACGGGGGCACAGGCGAAAGCACCGCCCGGACCGCCGCAATATCAGAACGTGTTCGGCGCAGCGCTCACCAGCGAGGCCGCGAGCGACGATCGCATCGTCGCGATCACCGCCGCCATGCCCTCGGGCACAGGGCTGGATGCGTTTGCTAAGGCCTATCCCGATCGCTTCTTCGATGTCGGCATCGCCGAACAGCATGCGGTGACGTTCGCGGCGGGCCTTGCGGCGCAGGGCATGCGGCCGTTCTGCGCGATCTACTCGACCTTCCTGCAACGTGCTTACGATCAGGTCGTCCACGACGTCGCGATCCAGAACCTGCCCGTGCGCTTCGCGATCGACCGCGCAGGGCTCGTCGGCGCGGACGGCGCGACGCATGCCGGGTCGTTCGACGTGACCTATCTTGCCACGCTCCCGAACTTCGTCGTCATGGCGGCGGCGGACGAGGCGGAACTGGTGCACATGACGCACACCTGCGTGCAGCATGACAGCGGGCCGATCGCGGTGCGCTATCCGCGCGGCAACGGTACGGGCGTCGCGCTGCCCGAGACGCCCGAACTGCTCGAGATCGGCAAGGGCCGAATCGTGCGCGAGGGCAAGAAGGTCGCGATCCTGTCGCTCGGCACGCGCCTCGCCGAGGCGCTGAAGGCCGCCGATGCGCTGGATGCCAAGGGGCTCAGCACGACGGTCGCCGACCTGCGCTTCGCGAAACCGCTGGACGAAGCGATGATCCGCCGCCTGCTGACGACCCACGAGGTCGCCGTGACGATCGAGGAAGGCTCGGTCGGCGGCCTTGGCGCGCACGTGTTGACGCTGGCCTCGGACGAGGGGCTGATCGATGGCGGGCTGAAGCTGCGCACGATGCGCCTGCCCGACCTGTTCCAGGATCAGGACAAGCCCGAGCTGCAATATGCCGCCGCCCGGCTCGATGCCGATGCCATCGTCGATACCGTCCTCACCGCGCTCCGCCATAACGCCACCGGCGTCGTGGAGGGCGCGCGGGCGTAAAAGGGGGCGGGCGGCTCGCGGGAGAGCACCGCCGCCCAACCCCGTTCGTCCTGAGCCTGTCGAAGGACATGCCCAAAACCACCCCGCCGGTCGCAGGCCACGTGGCAGAAATTGACGGGCGCGGGCTTGGGAGCTGGCCGCGCCCGTCCTGGGTCTTACCCGCCCAGATAGTGTTCGTGTGCGGCGTCGGTCGCGTTGACCGCCAGTATCGATCGCGCATCGGTCGGGTGCCGTGCGCGGCCCTTTCCGTTGCTCGCCGCGGCGATGACGCGTTCCAGCAATTCCTGCCCTTCGCTCCACCAGCCGATACCGCTGGCCGCGTTCAGATGCCCTTGCGCGCCCGCATCGATGAAGTGGCTGCCCCATCCCACCGCAAGGCTGTGTGCGCGGTCGATATCGATCCAGGGGTCGTCCGTGCTGGCGACCACGATCGAGGGGAAGGGCAGCGGCGATGTCGGCGTCGGGCCGAACGCCCGCAACTCGTTCTGCGCCTGTTCGCGATCGACGTCCGCCGGCGCAACCAGCAGTGCGCCCGCGACCGGCCAGCCATAAGGCTGGCGCGTGAGTTCCGCCCACCATGCGACCGCGAGGCAGCCCAGGCTGTGCGCGGCGAGGATTACGGGCGCCTGTGCCTGGCGGATCGCCTGGTCCAGTTTCGTCACCCAGGCGTTGCGATGTGGCGTGTTCCACATGCCCAATTCGACGCGAACGGTGTCCGGACGTGCGCTTTCCCATAGGGTTTGCCAGTGTGAAGGTCCCGATCCGCCCAGTCCGGGTACGGTCAGGATCGTCGGTTGGGCCGGGTCGAACGGTGAAAAACTTCCCATCGTCTCGTCTCCTCTGCGCTTCGAAAAGCCCCGGAAATCCGCGCTTTCCATACCCGGAAGCTATTCCCACTAATTTAATAGGCAATAGCGAATGCGCCCAACCGAACGCCCCCGCGCCAGTCGGAAGGTGCGCCCACAAACGCCTCCACGCGGCACCTTTGGCAACATCCGTACAACCCGCTACTGCAACCCGACTCAAAGGACCCCCGATGCCCAAGACCCGTGTCGATCAATTGCTCGTGGATCGCGGCCTTGTCGAAAGCCGCACCCGTGCACAGGCTCTCATCATGGCCGGCCTGGTATTTGCCGGCACTCGCAAGATCGAAAAACCCGGCCAGTCGATCGCCGACGACATCGCGCTCGACGTTCGCGGCCGCGATCATCCTTGGGTATCGCGCGGCGGAATCAAGCTCGCCCACGCGCTCGATTATTTCGACTGGGATGTAACGGATGTCGTCGCGATCGACGTCGGCTCCTCGACTGGCGGCTTTACGGACGTCCTGCTCAGTCGCGGTGCCAGCCGGGTCTATGCCGTGGATAGCGGCACGAACCAGCTTGCGTGGAAGCTGAGGCAAGACGACCGTGTAGTCGTGCACGAACAAACCAGCGCTCGTATCCTTACAGCTTCGCACATTCCCGATCCCGTCGACCTGATCGTTTGCGATGCTAGCTTTATCGGGTTGGCAAAAGTGCTCGAAACCCCGATTTCATTCGTGCGCCCCGGCGGCAGGATGGTCGCGTTGATCAAACCACAGTTCGAAGCGGGCCGAGAAGAAGTCGGAAGGGGCGGGGTGGTACGGGACGCGGCGGTTCATTCACGCGTCTGCGACGAAGTTTCGGAGTGGCTGAAAAATAAGGATTGGATGGTCGAAGGCGTCGTCGAAAGCCCGATAAAGGGGCCGGAAGGGAACATCGAATTCCTAATCGCTGCAACCAAGCCCGAGTGAGATCCGACCGGTCAGCAAAATTTTTGCTGACACGAAGTCTGGCAGAGTCGAGCGTGGCAGCGGTTTCAGTTTAGTACCGGCCGGTGACCGTCGAAGCGCCAAAACTCTTGCAGCATCTGATCGCGCAACCCAAATGAATGAACGAAGCCGCAAAGAGAGACATAATATGCAAGCCGATAACAAGATGTTCGATGATTTCGTCAAATTAGTGAATGGAGCCGCAGGCACGTTGGCCGGCGTTGGACGCGAAGCGGAAGCAGGCGCGCGATCGAAGGCAAAGGAATGGATCGGCGGTCTGGATTTCGTGTCGCGTGATGAATTCGATGCCGTAAAAGCGATGGCAGCGGCGGCTCGCGACGAGGCGGATTCGCTACGCGCGCGACTGGATGCTTTGGAAGCGAAGGCTGCAGCCACACCGGCTGCGACCCCGTCGGGAGCCTGAGGCCATCGTTCTCCACAGCTTTCTGCAAGATCGCTTTGATGTTCGCCTTGTCCGTCTGTGGTCGCGGGGGCAGGTCAGACAGTGATGCTTGATGTTGAAGATCATGGGGACGACGCGGCGCCGATTGATATGCTGGAAAGCTATTTTTCTGCGCATGGTTGGGAAAACGAGCGCCTCGACGATGAGGTGATCGCTCAGGTGAAGGGGAGCTGGACTACTTATGAGCTTCGTGCACTTTGGCGCGAAGAAGATAGTGTACTTCAGTTCCTCGCTTTCCCAGATATTCGCGTGACGGATGAGCGGCGCTCGGCGGTCTATGAGGCGATCGGACTGATCAACGAGCAATTGTGGGTCGGCCATTTCGAACTGTGGTCGTCGAGCGGCATATTGCTGTACCGGCATGCCGCGATGATCGAGGGAGAGGGCGGTACGCTATCGCTCGCTTCGGCCGAGTTGATGGTCGAATCCGCGATCGACGAGTGCGAGCGGTTCTATCCGGTATTCCAGTTCGTCATGTGGGGCGGAAAGACGCCCAATGAAGCGCTTGCCGCAGCGATGACCGATACACAGGGCGAGGCATGAGCCTGAAACGCCTGTGGCTGATCGGCTGCGGCAATATGGGCGGCGCGATGCTGCGGCGCTGGATCGATACCGGACACATCACCGCGAACCAGGTGGATGTGATCAACCGTTCGGATCGCGTACTGCCAGAAGGCGTACGGCAGGCGCGGAACCTGCCCGACGGCCCGCTGCCCGACATGATAATGCTCGGCATGAAACCGCAGCAACTCGATGAAATCGCTCGGCATCATGCGCTTCGAATCTCGGGAGTGCCGTTGTTGGTCTCGATCTTGGCCGGAGTTGAAGAGTCGACGCTTGCCAGCCGGTTCGATGCAGGCGCGATCGTGCGGGCGATGCCGAACATGCCCGTCGCTATCGGTAAAGGCGTCGTCGGACTGCATTCGGATAGCGCTGCTGATGCAGTCCGTTCCGACGTTGCTGCGCTGATGACGCCACTGGGTCTGGTCGAATGGGTATCGGATGCGGGCCTGTTCAATGCGGTTACGGCTCTGGCGGGGAGCGGGCCGGGTTTCCTGTACCGTTTTATCGAGGCATTGGCGGAAGGTGGAGCGGCGCTCGGCCTCCCGGCGGATCAAGCGCAGCGGCTAGCCGTCGCAACCGTGGAGGGGGCCGGATTGATGGCCGCGGCGGCCAACGAGGAGCCGGCAGAGTTGGCCGACAGGGTAGCCAGCAAAGGCGGATCGACACGCGAAGGTTTGAACGTGCTCGACGCTGACGATGCGTTGAAGCGGCTGGTCGCGGCGACGCTCTCGGCTGCGGAACGGCGCAATGCGGAAATGGCTGCGGCGGCACGCTGAGCCGGGAGCGGTGCACGGTACCGCATACCGAACGATAGCGTGTAGCGGCTCGGTGTCGCGCTATTCCCGGAGGCTTTCGACCCGGGGACGTTCATCTTCGGGTATGAGACCTTCGAGCACCGCCCAGAAGCCGCCAACTGCGGCTTGACCGGCACTGGCATAGGCGGCCGACAGGCGTTCGCGCAGCGCATCGAACAATCTTGCTTCCAGCTCGGAGCCTTCCTGTGACAGCCGTAACAGGCGCTGGCGACGATCACGTTCTCCGGGCCGGACCTCGATAAGACCGCGGTCGGTCAATTCGGTCAGCACACGACCGAGCGATTGCTTGGTGATCGACAATAGACCCAGCAGTTCGCTTACCGTCATGTCGGGCTGGCGCGCGATGAAATACAAGGCGCGGTGATGCGCCCGGCCAAGACCTTGTGCAGCCAGGCCACGATCGATCGAGCGCGTCAGATGGCTGTTACCGAAGTACAGCAGTTCCATCCCGCGGCGCAGTTCGGTTTCGCGCAGGAAAAGGGGTGAGGCGGAGGGAGTCGGGGAGGCCATGTTGACCCGGTTTGCCATCCGTCTTACGCGTCTGCAACCCGCCTTGGACGTGCAAAATCTGCATCGCGGAATGAACAACGAGGACGCGATGGCTGCCGACGCAAATCCGACTTTCTCTTACGAACCCAATGCGATGCCTGTTCCAGCCAGTGAACGGGCAACGCGACTGATCGATCCGGGATTCGGGCGGGTGTTCACCGACCACATGGCGGTGATCCGGTACAGCGACGAAAAGGGCTGGCACGATGCGAAGATCACCGCGCGCGCGCCGCTGTCTATGGATCCGGCTTCGTCGGTGCTGCATTATGCACAGGAAATCTTCGAGGGAATGAAAGCGTACCGGCTTGCGGACGGGGGAACCGCCTTGTTCCGCCCGGAGGCGAATGCGCGGCGTTTCCAGGACTCGGCACGGCGCCTTGCAATGCCCGAACTGCCAGAGGCACTTTTCCTCGAATCGATAGAGCGTCTGGTGAAAGTCGATCGCGACTGGATTCCGGAGAGCGATGGGGGCTCGCTGTACCTGCGACCGTTCATGATCGCGAGCGAGGTCTTCCTGGGCGTGAAGCCATCATCCGAATATCTGTATATGGTGTTGGCTTCGTCGGTCGGCGCCTATTTCAAGGGCGGCGCGCCGACCGTTTCGATCTGGGTGAGCCAGGATTATACGCGTGCGGCGCCAGGTGGGACGGGGGCTGCCAAGTGCGGCGGCAACTATGCGACCAGCTTGGTTGCGCAGGCAGAGGCGATCCGCAACGGATGCGATCAGGTCGTTTTCCTGGATGCAGCGGAGCGCCGTTATGTCGAGGAACTGGGCGGCATGAATGTGTTCTTCGTGTTCGCCGACGGTAGCCTGTCGACGCCACCGCTGACGGGCACGATCCTTCCCGGCATCACCCGCGATCTCGATCCTGAAACTGGCGCGTGCGCAAGGCATCGCCGTGCGTGAGGAACTCTATTCGATCGAACAGTGGCGTGCGGATGCGGCGAGCGGAATGCTGGTCGAGGCATTTGCCTGCGGAACCGCGGCGGTTGTGACCCCGATCGGCAGTGTCGCGTCGCCCGAGGGCAAGTTCGAGATTGGTGGTGGTGGCCCGGGCCAGTTGACGATGCGCATGCGCGAAGCGCTGGTGGCGATCCAGCGGGGAACGGCGCCGGATACGAACGGGTGGCTGCATCACCTCGATATGGTGTGATCGCGACAAGCTGGTTTCGGTTGCGCTGCTCGCTAGTTTGATGGGCGCGGAACCGGTATTCGGAGTTTCGACTTTCAGGGCTTTTCTAAGCGAAGCGCGCCGCTATAAGGCCGCCTCGCTGTTGGGGCGTCGCCAAGTGGTAAGGCAGCGGCTTTTGATGCCGCCATTCGCAGGTTCGAACCCTGCCGCCCCAGCCAGCCTTGCGGCACCTCTGAGTCCGCCAGGCAGGCTTTTCCCTTCGCACAGGCGGCGGGGTTGGTCGCACTCCGGCATTTCGGCGATGAAACTGAGCCTGGGTCGTCAACGGACTTCGACCTGAATCGTCATACCGGCAGCGCGATCCGAGCGTCTACCGAGACAGTGTCAATTCGGCGCCAGCACTTATGCTTCGGCGAACGCGATCGTTCCTCAGATAGACGATCACATGGCCGCGATCGCGCGCCGTACGGAAGATCGGATAATAGCTTCGCGATAGCGCCGACTGCACCAGTGGAAAGGTCTGGCGGTTCCATTCGGCCATCGGCGGGTCGATCGTGACAATGACGGGAGGACGATTGGCCAGGATACGTCGAACTTCCATGACCTCGTCCACGCCGCTGGCGCCGCGTTCAGGTTCATAGGCGAGCGTCGACGGGAAGACGTATGGCGTGGGTAGGCAGGTGTCCGCGAGGAGGTATGTGATCGAGTCCCCGGCGAAAACATAGGGGCATTCCTGCCCGCTATTCGCTTTCACTACACGTGCCACGGCGCGTGCGCCCGCCGCATCGGTCGGCCAGATCAGAACCTTGGCCACGAACACCGACAGGCCGATCGAGAAGATGGCGGGGATCGCCATGCGGTGGCGGGTCAGTGCGGGTGCCGAGAGGATGGTGAGCGGGGCAAGCAGGGGGAGGGCGTAATGATCGAAGAATGCGCCGATCGCGGCGAATGCGACGAGCGCGGCGGCGAGCCAGCCAAGCATCAGCGTCTTCTGTGGACTGCGCGGATGGGCGCGCGCCGTCAGGATCGTGCACGCCAGAAGGGGAAGGAGAATCCCGATGTTTCCCGCCAGACGTCCGGCGATCTTCGCGGCGGAATAGCCCTTTCGCAGCGTGATCGAGGCGAAGTTGGAAAACCAGAACGCGTCGAACACGACGGGTCCGCGTCTCCAATAATCGAAAGCGACTAAAGCGGTCGGGGCAATGGCGAGCAGGATCCAGAGCGTGGCAGACAGTGCGCAGGTCACCACGCTGGCGCCGGCACGGCGAAGATACAGGAGATGGGCCAGGCCGAAAAAGGCGCCCTCTACCGCCGGAGTATATTTCGTCTGGATGGCCAGACCGGCGAGCAGACAGGCTGCGGCGCCATTGAGAGCGATCGCACGCGGGCGGGACAGGGTTGGCAGGCGCAGCGTCAGGATCGCGGCGGCCGTGACGAAAAGGTTGTAAAAAACCGGTGACTGTCCGCCGCGACCACTGAGCAGGGACAGCCAGAGCAGATATGCCAATGCCGCTGCGAAGGCGCCACCGGACCGCGCCCCTAGACGTGCAGCGCCGCGATGGACGAGCCATGCGGTAGCGGCAGCGAACAGGGAAGCAACGATTTGGTAAGCCAGGATCCCGTCGCCTGGAAGAAAGCGGATAGCGGCGAAGATGAGGAACAGGCCGACCGGTTTGCGGTCCCAGATATCGACATAGGGCAAGGCACCATGAAGCATCCGGTCGCCGACGAGCAGGTAAAATTGTTCGTCGACATGAATCACCGGATTGCCGAAATCGCGCATCCGGATGAGCAAGGCAGCGATCACGAGCGAAGCGGCGATCGCGAGCGGCGTGCGGGGGATGGCGAGTTTCGGCATGCCCGGCGGCGGATCCCTTCGCGATGTGCACGGATGCGAATTGGCCGGGCATGTGCGTCATAGGTCGCGCGGGCCCCGAAATCGACAAGACTATTTGCGCGCTGCGGACGGCCCGGCGTGCGGATCGGCCATCGCGGCGTCGTCTGCGTTAAGGGTGGGGATCAGTAACGGATGTTCGAACACGGTGTGACACTGGTGCGCGGCTTGATGGCGCACCCCGCGACCAACGCGTTGAAGCGAGGGTTGGTGCGGTTCGCCGCGCCGATCCTGTCGCTGGCGGTGCTGGCGGGCGCGCTGGTCGAATTGCGGGCACTCGACTGGCACGCCGTACGCGCGCTCGTGCCGCACAGCCTCTCCTTCTGGATCGTCTTCGTCATCGCCTATGCCACGCCGATACTGTGCGACTGGGCGATCTATCGGCGGATCTGGAACGTCCCGGTATCGGGCATCGCCGTGCTGGCGCGCAAGACGATCGGGAACGAATTGCTGATGGGGTATGTCGGCGAGGCGTATCTGTTCGCCTGGGCCCGGCGCGAGGGACATGCGGGGCGAGCGGCGTTCGGCGCAGTGAAGGACGTTTCGATCCTGTCGGCAGCAGTCGGAAACGGTGCCACGATCCTGGTCGCGTTGGCGGCGGCGCCGTTCATGGGTGCGCTGCATATCGGGATACCGATATGGGCGGCGGCGGTGTCGCTATGCGTGATCCTCGCGCCGCCGGTCGTCGCGCTGGCTTTGCGGGGAAGGCTGTTCAGCCTGCCGCCGGCGGAACTGCGTGCGATTGCGGGGATACATGCGGCGCGCGCGGTGCTGACGATCGGGCTGACCGCCTTGCTGTGGCATCTCGCGCTGCCGGATATCGCCGTCTTGTGGTGGCTGATCTTCTCCGCGCTCAAGCTGTTGGTATCGCGGTTGCCCTTGGTCTCGAACAAGGAACTGGTCTTCGCAGGAATGGTGGTGATCCTGCTTGGGCGGCAGGCGGACGTTCCCGCGCTGATGACGATGATGGCGACGATGATGGTCGCCATGCATGTCGCGGTCGGCAGCGTATTGGGCATCTTCGGGCTGGCAGGAGCCGCAGCGCGGAGCATGCGGGTCCGCGACGAGGTCGTTACGGTGGGACTATAAAATAAATCAAGTTTTTGCTGCGGGTTTTACGCATGCGCGTCGTCTTAGCAGGAATGCAGGAGGTGACCCGGGGGGTGGCATCTGGCGGCGACCGGGCGGCACAGGCGGCGCCCGATCCTTTCCAGCGACCGGCCCGATGTGATCCGCCCTGCGGTGTTCGACCGGTAGATGGATCATGCATATGTTGCCCGTTCCCGACAGCCGCCCGCAGCGTCGCACGGCGTTGGACGAGCATCCGCGGTGGAGCGTGCTGGTGCCGTTCTTCAACGAACGGGACCTGTTGGCGCGGACGATCGAGAGCCTTGCGTCACAAAGCGTATCGGTGCGGATCGTGCTGATCGACAACGGATCGACCGACGACAGCGCGGCGATCGCGCGCGCGACGTGCGCGCGGCTCAACGTGAACCACCTGCTGGTGACCGAACGGATACCTGGAAAGGTGGCCGCGCTGGCCGCGGGGCTGCGGCGGGTACGTAGCCAGTATGTGGCGACGTGCGATGCGGACACATATTATCCGGCCGGGTATCTCGCCGCAGCGGAACACCTGCTGATACAGAAGGATTGCGTCGTCGCGGGAGCCTATTTCGCCTGTGAAAAGGCGGAGGCGCGCGTGCGGCGGCGGACGGGAGCCAAGATGTGTGCAACGGCGCGTATCATGCCGCGGCAATGCCATACGGGCGGGGCGGGACAGGCGTTCCGGACCGACGTGCTGAACGCCGCGGGGGGGTTCGACGTCGACCGCTGGAATTACGTGCTGGAGGATCACGAGATCATACACCGCGTCACGAAATACGGGGCGATGCGGTACAGCGCGGATCTGTGGTGCGCCCCTTCAACGCGTGAGCGGGACCGTGCCTCGATCCGGTGGACGCTTGCGGAACGGCTGACCTACAGCGCGACGATCGGCTGGGCGGGGGACTGGTTCTTCTACGCGTTCCTTGCGTCGCGACTGCGGGCCCGGCGGCTGGGGAGCGAGCGTATCCGGGAACGCGCGTTCCAGCCGCAGTCGGACGTTGTTTGCGATGGGGGGACGGTGCGTGCGGCGACTTATCCTGTGTGCGGATGATTTCGCTTTCTCGTCCGGCGTGAGCGGCGTCATCGCTGATCTGGCGATACGGGGCCGACTGAACGCGACGAGTTGCATGTCGGTCATGCCGAACTGGCGGGCGGACAGCGCGATGCTGGATGGGCTGCCGGACACGATGCAGATCGGCCTGCATCTGGTGTTGACGGGCGAGGCGCCGCTGACCGCAATGCCGAAACTGGCACCAAGCGGGGAAATGCCCGCGATCAATCCGCTGGCCCGGGCTGCGGCGGCGGGGAATCTGCCGCTGGACGAGATCGCGCAGGAAATCCGCGCGCAATTCGACCGGTTCGAGGAGGCCCGGGGACGAGCGCCGGACTTCGTGGATGGTCATCAGCATAGCCATGCGCTGCCGGGCGTTCGTGATATCGTGCTGGCCGAAACCGCCCGCCGCGCGCCTGGCGCCTGGCTGCGGACGTGCGAGGAACGGATCGGCGCGATGCTGGTACGCCCGTTCCGCGGCAAGGCGCTGGGCAGTGCGTATCATTCAAGCGGGCTTCGCGCGGCTGCGGCGGAATACGGCCTGGCATGTAACCGTGGATTTGCCGGGCATTACGGCTTTGCCGGGGACTATTCGGAGATCTTCCCGAAGTTTCTGGAGTCGCCAGGGGAGATGCATCTCGTCATGTGTCATCCCGGATCGGGATCGCGCGCGGGCGACGCGATCGCGGCGGCACGGTTGCAAGAAGCGACCGCTTTGGCCACATTGCCGATCGCCGACATCGCAGCGGAGCGTGGGCTGAGCTATCCGGCCTGATCAGCAACCGGACTCTGGCGAACGGGATTTGGATGACGGACGACGGCAACGACCTGAAGGCGATATTCCTCGAAACACGACCGATGTTGCTGCGAATGCTGGTCGCGCGCCTGGGCAATACCGACGACGCCGAGGATACGTTGCAGGATATGTGGTTGCGTATCGACCAGCTGGCGGTCTGCTCGATCGGTCAGCCCGCTGGGTTCCTGTACCGCGTAGCGGCCAACCTTGCGACCGACCGGCGGATCGCAACGACACGCCGGAGCGCGCGGGATACGGCGTGGCACGATGTTCAGCCAATGGCAGAAGAGATACCCGACGCCGAACGGGCGATGATGGCGCGCGAAAAGCTGGATGCAGTTGAGAATGCGATGGCCGATATGCCGGAGCGTATGCGAACGGCGCTGCGAATGTTCCGGTTCGAAGAGCAGCCGCAACGCGCGATCGCCGAAACATTGGGAATAAGCGTCAGCGGGGTCGAGAAGCTATTGCAACGTGCCTACCGGCAAATTTATCATGCTTGCGAGATATTTAGTGCGGATGATGCTTGTCCGCGACGTCTTGGTTGTGAAGGGAAGCCGAGCCGTGAGCAGTGATGCTACAAACAGCAACGCCACGGGCGCGAAGGGGGCAATTCCCGCTAACGTTATCGATCGCGCAATCACCTGGCATCTGCGTCAGGCCGATATGTCCGACGACGACTGGATCATGTTCGTCGCGTGGCTCGAGGCGGACCCGATCCACGCCGCCGCTTATGATCGCGTCGCCATTTCGGATCGCGCGATTTCCCGGACCGATGCCCTGCCGGCCCGGCCGGACCGCCGGGCGGCCAATGACGACCATCCGGCTTTTCGGCGCTGGGTGTGGGGTGCCGGCGGCGCGGCGGTGGCCGCGGGAATCGCGCTGATGATCGTTCCCTCGCTGATGTCGCCACGCGCGGCGCCCTATGAAATCAGCACGGCGCCGGGCCAGCGGCAACAGATCGCGTTGGCGGATGGCACGCGCATCGACCTGAGCGGTGGATCTCGCCTGACGCTCGACCGGAATAATCTTCGCGTCGCGGCGCTCGATGTAGGCGAAGCGACTTTCACCGTGCATCACGATGCCGGCACCCAGTTTACGGTTCGATCCGGTAGATTGTCGGTGCAGGATGTCGGCACGGTATTCAATGTCGTCCGGTCCGGCCCGCGGCTTGACGTTCAGGTCGCCGAGGGATCGGTCGTGTTCCAGCCAGACGGCGAGCGGATCGTGCTGAAGCCCGGTAACGCACTGATCGCGCGCGAAGACGACCGAAAGGTCACGATGGGAACCGTCGATGCGGATATGGTCGGCGGCTGGCGCAAGGGGCGGCTGGCCTTTTCCGGCGAGCCGCTCAGCCAGGTTTTCGAGGCGCTGAATCGCCTTTATGGGACAAACGTCACGCTCACCGGAGACTTGTCGGCTCAACCCTTTACCGGCATGATCGAAACGACGGGCAGGGCGGCGCGCGACATTCCGCATTTGGCCGACCTGATCGGGGTGGAATGGCGTCGCAACGGTGAAACCTGGATTCTCTCTCGCCGGAGCGCTGCGGCGCGCTAACTGTCTTGGAGTCCTGATCGCGTTCACCGCGAGCATGCCAGTGTGCGCCGACGATGGGCGGCATACGGTGTCGATCCCGCAGACCAGTCTTCAAGCAGCGTTGAAGATGCTCGGCCGCCAGACCGGGGCGGACATCATCAGTACCGAACCGGGGCTCGATATCGTGCACGTGCCGCGGGTGTCGGGGAAACTGTCGCCGCAAGCCGCGCTGGACCGGCTGCTTCGGGGGACCGGCTATCATGCAATAGCGATCGACGCGCGCAGTTTCCGTATCGCGCGGGATGCCATCGTCGTGCGGGCGCGACGCCCCGTCGCCAAACTCGCAACCGCACCTTCCGCGGCCGGCCCCGCCCCCGTCATCATCGTGACCGCGAGCAAGCAGCGCATCTCATTGCTACGCTATCCCGGCAGCCTGACGACGATAGATGCCGGGACACTGCAACTGTCTGCGGCGCCCCGCGACCTGGCCAATGTCGCGCGGATGACGCCGGTGCTTCAAAGCACCGAACTCGGCCCCGGACGAAACAAGATATTCATCCGGGGAATCGCCGACAGCAGCTTCGCCGGGGCCGCGCAATCGACGGCGAGCATCTATTTCGGCGACGTCCAGCTTGGCTATTCCGGCGCGGATCCCGCCATCCGCCTGTACGACATGGCGAACGTCGAAGTGCTGGAGGGGCCGCAAGGGACACTGTACGGAACCGGATCGATCGGCGGCGTGATCCGTCTGACGCCGAATGCGGTCGACCTGGACCAGGCCGGAGGGTCCGTCGAGGGCGGCGTGACCGTCACGCGGGGCGGGGCACCGGGCTATGATGTGGGCGGGACGGTCAACGTGCCGCTGGATGCCGGCGTGATCGGGGTGCGCGCGACCGCCTATAGCGTCCGGGACGGCGGCTATATCGACGACCCCGGGCGCGGTGTGGACAACGTCAACCGGTCTTCGACCGATGGAGCCCGGCTGGCATTGCGGGTCGATCCGGGCGGCGGCTGGCAAGTCGATCTCAGCGGGCTGGGACAGTGGATCGACGTGCGCGATGCACAATATGCCGATCGTTTGACCGGGCCGCTGGCGCGTCGATCCTACATTGCGCAGCCCTTTCATAGCGATGTCGCGCTCGGCCGGCTGGTGTTGACGAAGGACTGGGATAGCGGCCTGCAATTGCTTTCGGCGACCGGCGTGGCGAATACGCATTCGAACGATCTGTTCGATGCCACGTTGCGCCCGGCCGGTGGTGGGGAGGGACCGCAGACGCCGATCGTCACGTACCAGACCGAAGGCGCCAAGCTCTTGCTGACGCACGAAATGCGAATGTCGCGATCGCTCGCCAACGGAACGAGTTGGGTTGCGGGGTTCACGTTGCTGAGCAACCGGGAGTCTCAGAACCGGTCGGCGGGAGTGCTCGGAATGCCGATGGAGATCATCGGCGTGACCAACGTCACTCGAAGCGCTTCGCTATTTGCCGAGGGCACCGTGACGGTCGTCCCTAACGTATCCGCGACGCTGGGCATACGCGGCACGCTGGCGCGGACGGATGGTGAGCCGTCGTTCCGGCCGCGAACGGACGATTTCGTGCGCGGGCGGTCGACGCGCCGTATCGATCCGACGCTGGCATTTTCATGGCGGCTGCGGCCCGGCCTGGCGGTGTTCGGGCGGGTCCAGACGGGGTATCGGACCGGCGGGCTGGCGGTGGCGAGCGGCATCGGACGGGTGCGGGATTTCCGGCTCGACCGGATTCTGGTGGGGGAACTGGGGCTGAGGCGGTTGCGGCAGGGGCCGACCGGATTGTCCTTGCAGGCGGCGCTGTCCTATGCGCGTTGGAAAAATATCCAGGCCGATCTCGTCAACCGGCGGGGGCTGCCATACACGGACAATATCGTTGACGCGCGTATCCAGGCCGTCGAGGGGATCGCCGACTGGGTGCCGGTCCGCGGGTTAAACGGCAAGCTGGCATTCCTCTACACGCACAACCGCGTGACCGGGCCGTTGGCGGATCAATCGGTGTCGGCCAATCGTCGGCTGCCCGACACGCCTGCCTTCGCGGGAACCGGCAGCGTCGGATACGAATGGCGGGCGGGGAACGAGAGCGTCCTGAGTGTCGGGGTGATCGCAACCTATGTCGGACGCTCGGTGCTCGGCACGGGTGACCTGCTCGATATCGAGCAGGGCGACTATGCGACTTTCGGGCTGAACGCCGCGTGGGTGCGGCGGGGCGTCACGACGACGCTGACGATCGACAATGCAGCGGACGGGCGGGGCAACCGGTTCGCGAGTGGCAATCCGCTGACGTTCGCCGTGCGTGACCAGACGACTCCGTTGCGACCGTTGAACGCGCGGTTTGGCGTGGGCCTTACGTTTTAGCGGTTGGCCGGCGGAAGAGATCGAAGAGCTTGTTGCCGAGCGGGAGACGGGCGTACCGGCGATAACCATCGGTCCGGAGGCGGCGCATGGCGAGTGCGCGCTTGGCAGGATCTTCGCCATCCTCGGGCGATTGCAGGACGACGATTTCGGGGCGACGGTCGAATATGCGGTCGATCTCGGCGCCCTGATCGATGCCGACCGCGCCCTGCTCCCGCAGCAGCATCAGATGCGTCGGGAAGAGATACCGGGTGAGGGCGGGGCGGCCGGTGACCGGGTATAGTATCGCCGAACCCTGATAGACATAGAGCGCGCCGGGCCCACGCCCGATCGCGCTGGCAAGTGTGGCGAACTGTGCGGGCGTGCCGCGCGTTTGGCGTTCGGCCTGGAGGATGTATTGTCCGGCCGCGACGATGAGCACGATCAGTATGGCGGCGATTGTGCGGCCGAAGCGACGATCCGCGATGAAAGCGGCGGCAGCGATGGCGGCGGGCAGCATGACGGGCAGGGTGTAATGATTGAACCATGATCCGAAGATCAGGAACCCGAAGACGGATGCGGCCAGCCAGTAGAGGACGAAACGCGGCGGGCGGCTTTGCCGGCGGGCGCCGATCATGGCGAGCAGAAGCAGCGGCGCGAGCAGGGCGGCGGCGACCGCGAGATTGCCGAGGCTTTCGCCGATCGGATCCGGACGGCGGGCGATGATCGACAGGAAATTGGCGTAGACGAACGCGTGATCGTGACCGGCAAGCCAGTATGCCGCACCGACCACGGCAGTCGGCAACAGCGCCGCGGCGCATAAGAAAGCGGCATAGGCTATTGTCGTACGTAGCCGAGGCCGTTGGTGGCGCTCTTGCCACAGGAGCCATAGGCCGAAGCCGATTCCTTCGAAGACAACCGAATATTTGATTTGGAGCGCGAGACCTATCAGCGCCATGGCGCCAATGCCGAACCGGCGTCGGCGATCCGGGGGGAGGTCCGTAGCTGAGACGATCAGCAGCGCAGCGGCGGCGGTCAGGAGATTGTAGAAGACGGGCGCCTGTCCACCCTGACCATCGGCCAGATTGAGACTGGCGATGTAAAGCAAGGCGGCAAACGTGCCGCCGCGCTGCCATCCCTCGTGATCCGCAACGCGTTTGATGATCGATGCGGTGGAGACGGTCGCGACGAGCGCGATGCCTTGATAGACGTAAATTCCGGTGGGTGGATCGAACAGTCCGGCCGGGAGATATAGCAAGAACAGCCCGAATGGCTTGCGGTCCCAGATATCGACATAGGGAATGGTGCCGCGGGCCATGAAATGGCCGACCGTATAATAGAATTCCTCGTCGACGTTGACGATCGGATTGCCAAACGTGACGGCGCGGACGAGCAGTGCGAAGACCGTCAGGGGCAAGAGCCGGCTATGTGTCAGCCAGGGGGCGATCACGGTCATACGCGCACAGTCCGCCAGCGCGTGTCTGCGACTACTGCGCGGATTGGCGGAAATAGGCGATGTAGCCGACATGGTCGGACAGCATATCACCATTCGGCTCGCGACCGAACGGAACGGAGATACCGGTGAGTTCCAGCGCGGCGGCATGCCCGGGCGCGAAGAACTGCCAGTCCTTTGCGCGCCGAGCAGTCGCGACCGCGTCCTGCGGCATCGGCAGGCGATCCTGAACGGCTTGGCCGAGCGCGTTGCGGACCGATCCGGCGACGCTCCAGCGTTGTTCGATCTGCCCGAACAGAGCCGCCCGTCGCACCGGCGTCTTGCCCATGTTGAAATCACCCGCGACGATCAGCGGGTTGCGCGGATCGCGGGCGTGTTCGACGAAGCCGGTCAGCAGATCGACCTGCCGCGCATAGGCCTGATCGGCGCGCGACTTCGCAACCCCGGACGCGGCGCGGCTGTTCAGATGGGTCGTGACGATATCGACCGGCGTGGTGAGGCCGGGAACCGCGACGCGCACCAGCATCGCACCCTTGTTGGCAAGACAATCGTAACCCGCGCAATCGCCTGCAGGGAAGACCATGCGACGAACCTCAACGATCGGATAATCCGACAGGAGCTGCAAACCGCTGCCGAGCATCTTGCCTTCCGTCTCGCCGCTCCACCACCGTGCGGCGGCGGCGAATGTCGGATCGACCGTATTCATGCCGGCCGGTGCGGCGTGGTCGGAGGACGGACCATCGACGATGTAGCGATAGCCGGCTTTCTGCCCGATCGAGCGCGCGTCCTTAGTGAAAGCCTCTTGCAGCACAACCACCTTGGGTGCCTGGCCGCGTGCACGCAGATATTTCAGCCGATCGGCGATCGCCGCGAGGTTGTCCGGACGTCCGCTGGCGATCGGCCAAGGCAATCCTTCGACATTGTAAGTGAGGACGGACAGAGCGTGACCGATCGCCGGCAACGACGCCATATTCGATGTGGGAGGAACGCCGGTTGCGCCGACCGTCGTCATCAACACCGCTGCGGCGCACGCAGTTGTCCACACAGTTTTCATATAATGCCCCGCCCGCCTCGACTTAGCCGATGCCCCGCTGTTGAGACGTCGCCGCTGTTGGATTCCCGCACCGATCCAAGCCGGGATTCTTTTTCTTCCGGGAAGTATGAGGATCACCCGCGCCACTGTCGTCTCTTGGATATGGGGACAGGGGGAATTCATGTGCTTTTGGGGACCGATCGCATTTAGTCTTGCGAATACTTGCGCTTGTGCTGCGGGGGGCGGCGGATGCGCACGAGCCGGATCACCGGCTGCCGCCGTTGACCATCACGATGATCGGGCAGAAAGCGCCGCGGCTGGAAACGCCCGTAAGCACTACGCGCCTGCTGTCGTTGCGCGACCGGTATACGCTGTCGGATATGCGAACACGCGGAAAGCAGGTTGCGATCGGCGATCTCGCGCTGACGTTCAGTGGGTCGCGGTTTCGTAGCGCCGGCGTCAAGGATCTCGTCGGTGTTGCGCGCGTCGGAACGCGTATCCGTTTTCTCCGCGGGGCTGAATGCGACGTTGGATGTTGCGGATGGGCTGACGCTCAGTGCGTTTTCGACCACGATGCGCGTGAAGCGGCGGCTGGACCTGTTGCCCGGCACTCGCCGATCGCTGAACAGCACTATGATGGCCGCGGGCTTCGGGATGGAACGCAGCGGGATCGGTGCGATCGTCCTTGATTATACCGACAATACGGCGCGCGGTCGGCAGGACGGGCTCTCCCGGATGACGGAGCAGGTCGTAGCCGCCGTGCCGTTCGGCAAGGCGGTTCGCCTGGCGATGACGAATGCAACGGCGACGGACGAGCGCGGCCGGCTGACATGGACCGTGTCTGCGGCGTCGGTCAGCCGCCCGGTCTATCAGGCGGATTTCGGAGCCGGCGCAGGGTCTTTAAGTGATCGCCGCGCAGAGGTGGCGTTTCGCATCGCGCTATGATCGATCCGCCTGTTTGCCCTCGCGCAGTTCTTCTCTAGGTTAGTCGCTGACCAAAGGGAGAGCGCGGGTGGCGAACAGCCTGTTTCGACTGAAGACGATCGTCCGGGGTGAGGACCAGCCGGAGCGATATCGCCTCGCGCGGACCTTGTCGTGGCCGCATCTGGTCGCACTGGGCGTGGGCGCGATCGTGGGGACGGGGATCCTGACGTTGATCGGCGTCGGGGCAGGGCTGGCGGGTCCGGGAGTCATCCTGTCGTTTGCCATTGCAGGCGGAATCTGTGCGTGCGCTGCCCTGGCCTATGCCGAGATGGCGACGATGATGCCGGCCAGCGGCAGCGCCTATACCTATAGCTACGCGGTCCTTGGCGAAGTGATCGCGTGGATCATCGGGTGGAGTTTGATCCTCGAATATTCGCTGGTCGTATCGACGGTCGCGGTCGGGTGGTCCGGATATGCCGCGCCGCTGCTGCATGCCAGTTTCGGCTTTCCGCTTGAACTGACGAAGGGACCGGAACTCCAAGGCATCGTGAATTTGCCGGCGATATTCATCATCGCCGTCGTGGCCGGGTTGCTGATGATCGGAACGAAGGAAAGCGCGACGCTGAACGCGTTGCTGGTGATCGTGAAGATGATCGCGCTGGCGGTATTCGTCGCTGTCTCGTTGCCGCATTTCGATGGCGCCAATCTGCATCCGTTCATGCCGTTCGGTTTTCCCAAGGCGTTGGCCGCGGATGGCGCCGAGCGCGGGATCATGGCGGCCGCGGCGATCATCTTTTTCGCCTTCTATGGCTTCGATGCGATTTCGACCGCTGCGGAAGAAACGAAGAATCCAGGCCGCGATCTTGCGATCGGGATCGTCGGATCGATGGTGGCGTGCGTGGCGATCTACATGCTCGTCGCCGTCGCTGCGGTCGGCGCCTTATCCTATACCAAGTTCGCCGACAGCGCCGAGCCGCTGGCCTTGATCCTGCGCGAAATCGGACAGGGTGGAGCGGCGACGTTCTTGGCGGGATCGGCGGTGATCGCCTTGCCGACCGTGCTGCTTGCCTTTTTGTACGGACAGAGCCGCATATTCTTCGTCATGGCGCGCGATGGCATGTTGCCGGAAAGTCTGGCGAAGGTTTCGGCGCGGGGTACGCCGGTGCGGATCACGCTGGTGACAGCCACGATCGTCGCGATTATCGCGGGCATATTGCCGTTGAAGGAGATCGCCGCCTTGGCCAATGCCGGGACGCTGGCGGCGTTCATCGCGGTGTGCGTGTGCATGTTGGTGCTGCGTCATCGCGCGCCGGAGGCCCCGCGTACGTTCCGCACGCCATTGCCGTGGGTGGTCGGTCCGGTGGGCATTGCCGGGTGCTGCTATCTGTTGTTCAGCCTGCCCGCGAAGACGCAGATATGGTTCGCCTGCTGGAACCTGGCGGGGCTGGCGGTATATTTCCTGTACGCACGGTCGCGGGCGGTGGCGGGGGAATAGCCCGGCTTCTGCGCGCTGACCCTGGGCCTTAGAGGCGCGGGTAGCGGTTGGGCGGATCGAGCGGCGGCGCGTCCGGATTCACACATCGGCGCCAGCCAACGTGGTTGCTGCATAGGCGGCATCTGCGATGGCTTGCATCTGCGATGATAATACGTCTTTGAGTATTAATTCCCGCGTTCGCGGGAATGACGAGGTTGGTAGAGGCCGAAGTGGCTAACAGACGGAGCGAAGGGCCTGTACGCCCCGCCCGTCCATGCCGAGAATGCCGATGCACATACAGCTTGCACCGTGTCCCGCGACACGTTCGGGACGAACGGTGCGAGTGGATCTACTTTATACCAGCAGAGCTAGTTGGCCTTCGACCATTCCTGCGTGCGGCAGAATGGACCGAAACAGCCCTTCACCTTCAGCATATTGCCTTCGCGAGAGAGTTCGGAGCGATAGGTGCGACCGGATTGCGGATCGTAGATCTGTCCCTTCCAACGGTCGCTGCCGGGTGTGAAGCCGGACAGGATCGCGATGCCGAGGATCGGACGGCTACGGAGCGCCTTGTCCGGATTGTTCGCGTCATTGAGCGGTTTGCCCGGATCCGGCTTCACGATCCGAACGATGCGACCGCACAAGGCAGCGCCGCAGGGCGCGACCTGAACGATCGCCTTGCCGCCTTCCGTCAGCCAGTTGCCCGAGACGGACGGCGCGGCGGCGGTCGCCGGGGTTGCCATGATGGCAGCCCCGGCGATCAGCGTTGCGGCGATCCTCAAGCGGCGAGCTTGCGCAGGACGTATTGCAGGATGCCGCCGTTGAGGAAGTATTCCAGTTCGTTGACGGTATCGATGCGGCACTTGGTTTCGAACGTCTCGGTCGAACCGTCGGCGCGCGTGAGCGTCACCGTGACGTCCTGACGCGGGCGGATCGCGGCGACGTCGTGGATCGTGAAGCTTTCCGAACCGTCGAGGCCGAGCGTCTGGCGCGTGACGCCCTCGGCGAACTGGAGCGGAAGGACGCCCATGCCGACGAGGTTCGAGCGGTGAATGCGTTCGAAGCTTTCGGTGATAACCGCGCGGACGCCGAGCAGGTTGGTTCCCTTTGCCGCCCAGTCGCGCGAGGAGCCCGTGCCATATTCTTTGCCCGCGACGACGACGAGCGGAACGCCGTCCGCCTTGAAGCGCATCGCGGCGTCGTAGATCGGCATAATTTCGCCGTTATACTTGGACATGCCGCCTTCTACGCCGGGGACCATTTCGTTTTTGATGCGGATGTTGGCGAAGGTGCCGCGCATCATCACGTCGTGGTTGCCGCGGCGGGCGCCGTAGGAGTTGAAGTCGGCGCGGCTAACCTGATGTTCCTGCAGGAAAGATCCGGCCGGCGAGTCCGCCTTGATCGAGCCCGCGGGCGAGATGTGGTCGGTGGTGATGGAATCGCCCAGAATGGCCAGCGGACGCGCGTCGATAATGTCCTGCACGGGGGCGGGCGTCATCGTCATTCCGTCGAAATACGGGGGGTTAGCGACATAGGTGGAGCCTGCGCGCCACGTATAGGTGTCCGACCCCTCGACCTGGATTTCCTGCCACTTTGCGTCGCCGGCATAGACGTTTCCGTACCGCGAGCGGAACATGCTGTCGTCGATGTTCGCGTTCATGACCTCCGCAATCTCGGCATTCGAGGGCCAGATGTCCTTCAGATAGACGTCCTGGCCATCGGTGCCCTGACCGAGCGGGGTTTCGACCATGTCGGTCGTCACGCTGCCCTTGATCGCATAGGCGACGACGAGCGGCGGCGAGGCGAGGAAGTTGGCGCGCACGTCCGGCGAGACGCGGCCTTCGAAGTTGCGGTTGCCCGACAGGACCGAGGCGGCGACGATGTCGTTGCCGTTGATCGCCGCGCTGATCGGTTCGGCGAGCGGGCCGGAATTGCCGATGCAGGTGGTGCAGCCATAGCCGACCAGGTTGAAGCCCATCGCGTTCAGGTCCGACGTGAGGCCGGCCTTGTCGAGATAATCGGTGACGACCTGCGACCCCGGTGCGAGCGAGGTCTTGACCCACGGCTTGGACTTCAGGCCGAGCGCGTTGGCCTTGCGGGCGACGAGACCGGCGGCGACCAGCACCGACGGGTTCGACGTGTTGGTGCAGCTGGTGATCGCGGCGATCACGACGTCGCCGTCGCCGATGCCATGATCCTTGCCCTCGACAACGGCGCGGACCGGGCGGTCCTTTTTATAGACCTTGAACAGGTCGCCGTTGAACACTTCGTCGACCTTGGAGAGCGAGACCTTGTCCTGCGGCCGCTTCGGGCCGGCGAGCGACGGGACGACGGTGCCCATGTCGAGTTCGAGCGTGTCGGTGAAGACCGGATCGACGCTTTCCGCGTCATGCCACAGGCCCTGCGCCTTGCAGTACGCCTCGACCAAATCGACATTCTCGTCCGACCGCGCGGTGAGGCGGAGATAGTCGATCGTCTTGGCATCGATCGGGAAGAAGCCGCAGGTCGCGCCATATTCCGGCGCCATGTTGGCGATCGTCGCACGATCGGCGAGCGTCATCGTGTCGAGGCCCGGGCCGTAGAATTCGACGAAGCGGCCGACGACGCCCTTGGCGCGCAGCATCTGCGTGACGGTGAGGACGAGATCGGTCGCGGTGATGCCCTCGGCCATCTGGCCGGTCAGCTTGAAACCGACGACTTCGGGGATGAGCATCGAAACGGGCTGGCCGAGCATCGCGGCCTCGGCCTCGATCCCGCCGACGCCCCAGCCGAGCACGCCCATGCCGTTGACCATCGTGGTGTGGCTGTCGGTGCCGACGAGCGTGTCGGGATAGGCGACCATGTTGCCGTTGCCGTGTTCGCCCCAGCTCGCCGACGACCAGACGCCCTGGCCGATATATTCGAGGTTCACCTGATGGCAGATGCCGGTGCCGGGGGGCACGACCTGGAAGTTGTCGAGCGCCTTGCTGCCCCATTTCAGGAATTCGTAGCGCTCGAAATTGCGCGAATATTCGAGATCGACGTTATCGGTGAACGCCTGCGGCGTGCCGAATTCGTCCACCATCACCGAGTGATCGATGACGAGGTGGACGGGGACGAGCGGATTGATCTTCGCCGCGTCGCCGCCGAGCTTCGTGATCGCATCGCGCATCGCAGCGAGATCGACGACGCAGGGCACGCCGGTGAAATCCTGCATCAGCACGCGCGCCGGGCGGTACTGGATCTCGCGGTTCGACTTGCAGTCCTGCTGCCAGTCGACGATCGCCTGCACGTCTTCGGTGGTGACGGTCTTGCCGTCTTCGAAGCGCAGCAGGTTTTCGAGCAGCACCTTCATCGAGAAAGGCAGGCGGCTGATATCGCCGAGTTTCTGTGCCGCGGTGGCCAGGGAATAATAGTCGTACGATTTGCCGTTCACGTCGAGCGTGGCGCGGGTTCCGAGTGTATCCTGGCCGATGGCGGTCATGAGCGGCGGGTCCTTCCCTGAGGGTGCCCGGACGAAGAAGCGGCGGGGAGGCGGGGGTCGAAACCCCGCGCACGGGCGCGCCTCCGGCCGGGCCAAATGGCTAGAGTCGGGTGCGCCTTAGCAAGCGTGGCGGCGAGGGGGAAGGGCACTGGGCCAGACAAACACTTCGGGTTCGATCGGCTGGATTGGTCGGGCCTTAAGACGAGCGGCATGGAATGGAAAAAACCGCCGCCAAAGTGTTCGAAAGCCCCCGGCATGATCGCTTGACACATATTAATCGCGCCAGCACGTTGGTAACCCATTCGTTAACGATGATAAAAATCGCGGCGGGTGGAATGGGGCGATTGGCCCCGTTTCAATTGAGGGGTCGTTATGAAGTTATCGAAGTTTTTGCTCGGTTCGGCAGCCGCATTTTGCGTCATGACCGCGAGCCAGTCGCACGCCCTTACCTTCGTTCTGAACGATGCGGGCGGAACGGCGGCCGGCACGCAGGCACGCCGAGGGTTCGAGATCGCCGCCGCCTATTGGTCCTCGGTTTTTACGGACAACGTAACGGTCAACCTGAATATCGGCTTCTCGGCGCTCGATGCCAATGTCCTGGGCTCGGCAGGCAGCACGCGCGCGGGAATAACGATGGCGCAGGGGTATGGGGCGCTGATTGCCGACCGTACGAGCGCGCTGGACGCACAGGCGGTCGCCAATCTTCGCCCGCTCGGCACCAGCAACCTGGCCGGTTTCGGGGCTGTCGAGGCGATCGCCAACAATTTCGCCAATGGCACCACGGGCTTGAACGGCTACACCGATGTATCGACGCGGCTGGATAACGACCGCAGCGCCAACAATTCGACGCTTGCGATCAACACGGCGTCGGCGAAGGCGCTGGGCGTGACCAGGGCGTTCAACGGCGCGACGATCGACTATGCCTTGGCCGATGCATCGATCACGTTCAGCAATCTTTTCGATTTCGATTTCAACCCGACCGACGGCATCGGATCTAATTCGTTCGATTTCATCGGCGTCGCCATACACGAGATCGGCCATGCGCTGGGTTTCGTCAGTGGCGTGGATTCGGTCGATCGTCGTACGTCGCCAGGCCAGACGGCGGCGGGCAGCCTGACATCTCTCGAAAATTCGATCGTGATGAGCCCGCTCGACCTGTTCCGGTACAGCTCGGCCGGCAATCTCGACTGGTCGACCCAGAACACGCCGTATTTCTCTCTCGACGGCGGCGTTTCGCAGGTTTTCGGTGACTCGCGCTTTTCGACCGGCGTGCTGAATGGCGATCGCCGCCAGGCATCGCACTGGAAGGATGCCGCATCCGGCGCGCCACAGATCGGTATACTCGATCCGACGTCCGGCCGCGGCCAGTTGCAGGAAGTCACCGCAACCGACCTGGCCGCCTATGACGCGATCGGCTGGAACGTGAACTTCGACGTGCTGGCCAATTCGGGCTATAAATACACGACGGCGGATGCCTATCGCGCGTTCGCGACCGCGGTGCCCGAGCCCGCAACCTGGGGCATGATGATCCTGGGCTTCGGTATGGTCGGCGCATCCTCGCGCTATCGCCGCCGCAGCGGCGAGGTCGCTGTCGTCTAAACACGATCCGCTTTGGTGGAGGGCATGAGCCGCCGGTCGAAAGACCGGCGGCTTTTTGTTTTGCGGGCTGCACTATCGACGGCGAGGGCGCGCGGTGCGGTTCCGGCTGGGCCAATGGCGACACCAGTATGCCTGCTACGCAACCGCCAGTAATAAAAAATCAATCTAGACAAATCATTTGGCCGCGTTTTGTGACACATAACCGATATGCCGGGGCATAACTTAAACAACCTGAATAACGCCAAAGTCTAAATCTAAAATGACCGGTATTTTATTCCGAGCGACAAGTGTTGACTCATGTTAGCACATGCAGCAAATTGTTAATAATTCGGTAACGTTCGTTTGGATGTCGGCGAATTGAGATGGTGCAGTTTCTTCAGGGTAATCAAGGGGGATATTCATGAAGTTTCCTATGTTTCTTGTAAATTCGGCTATCGCGATCTGTGCCGTCGCTGCGAGTCAGGCTCAGGCTGTTACATTCGTGCTGAACGACATTGGCGGTGTCGGCGCCGGAACCCGGGCGCGCGCGGGTTATGAAACCGCTGCGCGTTACTGGTCTTCGCTTTTGACGGACGACGTCACCGTCAATTTGAACGTAGGCTTTTACGAGCTCGATTCCGGAGCTTTGGCCGAAGCCTCAAGCAGCTACGCCTATATCTCGATGAACCAAGGCTATGCGGCTTTGACCGCAGACCGGACGAGTACGCTCGACACGCAGGCCGTCGGCAGCCTTCGTCCGCTGGGAAGCAACGGCGCGATCGAGGCGGTTGCCAACAACTTCGCCAACGGCGCTAACGGGTGGAACGGCTATACCGATCTCTCGACGCGACTGGACAATGACGGCAGCCGCAACAATTCCTCGCTGAAGATCACCACGGCATCGGCCAAGGCGCTCGGTATAACCACACATTTCGACGGTAACGAGATCAATTTTGGCTCCGATGGCACCATCGTCTTCAACAGCGGTTATCCTTTCGATTTCAACTCCACCGATGGCATCCCACCGCGCTCATTCGACTTTATCGGCGTGGCGATACATGAAATCGGCCACGCGCTGGGCTTTGTCAGCGGCGTCGATGACGTCGATCTTCGCACCTCGCCGGGGCAGACCGAATGGTGGTGGCTGAACGATGTGGAAAACAGCATCAACATGAGCCAACTCGATCTGTTCCGCTACGGTTCGGCCGGTAATCTCGACTGGTCGACACAGAATACGCCGTATTTTTCGCTTGATGGCGGCGTATCGCAGCTGTTTGGCGACTCGCGCTTCGCCACGGGCGCGTATAACGGTGATGGCCGTCAGGCGTCGCACTGGAAAGATACGGCGGGCCGTGGGCCACAGCTCGGCGTTCTCGATCCGACGTCGGCCCGTGGTCAGATGCAGGATATCACTGCGCTCGATCTGGCGGCGATCGATGCCATCGGATGGGACGTCAATATGAACGTTCTCGCAAACTCGAACTACCGGCTCTCGACGGCGAGTATATATCGTACCTTCAGCGCCGTGCCGGAGCCGGCAACATGGGGCATGATGATCCTGGGTTTCGGCATGGTCGGCGCATCCTCGCGCTATCGCCGTCGCAGCAGCAAGGTCGCCATCGCCTGATCGCGATCCGCTTCGGTGAAGCGCATGAGCCGCCGGTCGAAGGACCGGCGGCTTTTTTGTTGGCGCAAGCTGCGAGGCGGGGGCGGTCGCCCGGCTGGCACGGGTTTGTTCCTAAAATGCTCTGTCCTACAGGTGGTCATCTGCAATATCTGGTGCGCTCGACTCGATGCGGAGGAGGGCGTGATGGACGAAGGTGGCAAGTCGGGGGGCAAAGCGTGGGCGCGGGGTGAAGGCGCCGCGGGCGGTGGACGGGAAGGCAGGCGCTGCGCGGGCGGGCGCGGGGCGGAAGCCGGTTGCGAAGGCGTCCGAGGAGATTGTGGTGGACGCCGTGCCGGACGTCGTCGTGTCGTTGCGGCCGCGCAGCGACGGGTGGACGCCGATCCGGCAGCGGGCGTTCCTGCGCTATCTGTCGGAACTGGGATCGGTGACCGATGCGTGCAAGCGCGTCGGGCTGTCGCGGACGTCGGCGCAGCGGTTGCGCAACCGGTCGGCGGAATTTGCCGAGGCGTGGGACAAGGCGGTGGCGATGGTCGCGCCGATCCTGGAACAGGCGGCGTTCGAACGCGGCGTGGAAGGATGGGACGAGCCGATCTTTCAGGGCGGGGTGCAGGTGGGCGTGAAGCGGCGCTATTCCGATGCGTCGTTGCGGATGCTGATGCAGGCGCGGACGCGCGCCGAGGCGGCCGGCATGACGATGCCGGATCTTGCCACCGCGAGTATCGAGACGTTGAACGCCTTTGCCGAAAAGGCCGCGAGGCATGCCGGCGGCACGTTCCTGGAAAAGGGACATGGAATGAGCCAGGCGGAGGTCGATGCGGCGCTGATGAAGCGGCTGGACGATCTTGCGACGCATCGCCGCAGCAAGGTGGAGCAGTGCGGCAAGGTGTGGCTGGAGGGCGGCGGCTATTCGCCCGAGATGACGGTGGAGGAAGCGAAGAAGTTTTGGGACGAGGAGTGAGGCGGCGGGCGGAATTGGGTTGGGGGGGCGCCGCGGTCAGGCCCAGCCTTCCAGCACCTGATCCTGCGGGCGATGGCCGTCCGCCCACATGCGGATGTTCTGGATCACGCGGTCGCCGGTCGCCATGCGGCCTTCGAACGTGGCCGATCCCATGTGCGGCAGCATGACGACGTTGGGGAGCGCGAGCAGGCGGGGGTCGATCCGCGGTTCGTGCTTCCACACGTCCAGCCCGGCGCCGGCAAGCTTGCCCTCTTCCAGCGCCGCGGTCATCGCGTCTTCGTCGACGATGCCGCCGCGCGCCGCGTTGATGAGATAGACGTGCGGGCGGAGCAGGCCGATGCGGCGCGCGTCGATCAGGCCGCGGCTGTCGGCATTGAGCGGGGTGTGGATCGTCAGGATGTCGATCGCGGCGAGCATCTCGTCCAGATCGGCATGCCAGGTCGCTGCGAGCTGCCCCTCCAGCACCGCGGGCAGGCGGTGGCGGTTGTGGTAATGGACCGACAGGCCGAAGGCGCGGGCGCGCAGGGCGACGGCCTGGCCGATCCGCCCCATGCCGATGATGCCGAGCGCCTTGCCGCCGATGCGGTGGCCGAGCATGCCGCCGGGGCTCCAGCCGGTCCACTGGCCCGAGCGGACGAGCTTCTCGCCCTCCGCCAGGCGACGCGGGACGGACAGGATCAGCGCCATCGTCATGTCGGCCGTGTCTTCGGTGAGGACGCCGGGGGTGTTGGTGACGATGATGCCGCGCGCGCGGGCGGCCTTCAGGTCGATATGGTTCACGCCGGCGCCGTAATTGGCGATCAGTTTCAGGCGTGGGCCGGCGGCCTCGATCAACGCGGCGTCGATATCGTCGGTGACGGTGGGGACCAGCACGTCGCAATCCTGCACGGCGGCGCGCATCTCGTCCGGCGGGAGCACCGCGTCGGTGCGATTGTTCGTCGTGTCGAACAGCATCTCCATCCGGTCCATCACCGCATCGGTCAGTTCGCGCGTGACGAACACCTTCGGTGCCGCTTTGGACCGGGGGGCGTCGGGGCTGCTCGGCTGTGTCGTATCGGGCATGGTTCCGGCTTGGCGGACGTGTCTTGCGGCGTCAATCCAGTTGATGATCGTGGCCCGAAGGCGTTAGGGAGGATGCCGGTTTTCGAAGGGGTTTGTATGCGTAGGGCTGCGGGTATCGCGCTCGCCAGATTGGGCGCCAGATTGGGCGCCAGAATGGGGGCCGGAGTGGGAGTCGTCGCATTGGCGGTGGTTTCCACGGGTGCGCTGGCGGCGGCGGCGGCAAAGAAAGTGCCGTATTATGCATCGATTTCCGCCGGGAAGGCGCGGATGCGGAGCGGGCCGGCGCGCAACTATCCCGCAAGCTGGATGTACCAGCGCGCCGACCTGCCGGTGAAGGTGGTGGCGGTGTATGAGCGCGGCGGCTGGTTGAAGGTAGAGGATCCGGCTGGCGTGCAGGGCTGGATCGCCGGGCCACTGATCAGCGATACGCGGACCGCGATCGTCGTGGGGCAGGTGGCGGAGCTGCAGCAATCGCCGGAGCCGGGGTCAAAAGTCGTATGGCGCGCGGCGCCGGGCGTGGTCGGGCGGCTGTCGAAATGCGCACGCGGCTGGTGCCATCTGGACGTGAAGGGGCGCGGCGGCTTCGTCGAGATATCGCGCCTATGGGGGGATCGACGCGACGGAGCAGTTTTAGAGGCACGCGGGGGGCGTTTTCTCCGCCCCCCGCGCGTCGTGCCTCAGTCGATCAGTTCGACAGCCACCGCCGTGGCTTCGCCGCCGCCGATGCAGAGTGCGGCGACGCCCTTCTTCCCGCCACGGTTCTGGAGCGCGGCGATAAGCGTGGCGAGGATGCGGGCTCCGCTCGCGCCGATCGGATGGCCGAGCGCGGTGGCGCCGCCATTCACGTTGACCTTGTCGTGCGGGATGCCGAGGTCGCGCATCGCGATCATCGAGACGACGGCGAAGGCTTCGTTGATCTCGAACAGGTCGACGTCCGCGACCGACCAGCCGGTCTTGGCGAACAGCTTGTTGATCGCGCTGACCGGGGCGGTGGTGAACTTCGACGGTTCGTGCGCGTGCGCGGCGTGGGCGACGATGCGCGCGACGGGCTTCAGCCCCTGCGCGTCGGCGACCGACTGGCGGGTCATCACGAGCGCGGCGGCGCCGTCCGAGATGGACGAGGCGTTGGCGGCGGTGATCGTGCCGTCCTTGGCGAAGGCGGGCTTCAGCGTCGGGATCTTGTCGGCATTGCCCTTGGGCGGCTGTTCGTCCTGGACGACCGTGTCGGTGCCCTTGCGGCCGGTAATCTCTACGGGCGTGATCTCGCGATCGAAGGCGCCGGACGCCTGCGCGGCCTGCGCGCGGGTGAGCGAGGCGATGGCGTAATCGTCCTGCGCGGCGCGGGTGAACTGGTATTCGCCGGCGGTTTCCTCGGCGAAGGTGCCCATCGCGCGGCCGGGTTCGTAGGCGTCCTCCAGCCCGTCTAGGAACATCGAATCCATGATCCGGTCATGCCCCATGCGCGCGCCGCCGCGATGCTTGGCGAGCAGATATGGCGCGTTGGTCATGCTTTCCATGCCGCCCGCGACGAGCAGGTCGACCGACCCGGCGGCGAGTGCGTCCGCGCCCATGATCGTCGCCTGCATGCCCGAACCGCACATCTTGTTGACGGTGGTCGCCTCGACCGAGATCGGCAGGCCCGCCTTCAGCGCCGCCTGACGGGCGGGCGCCTGCCCCAGACCGGCCGGGAGGACGCAGCCCATATAGATGCGGTCCACGCTCGCGCCCTCGACCCCGGCGCGCTCGACCGCCGCCTTGACCGCCGCCGCGCCCAGATCGACCGCGGTCGCGCCCGCCAAAGCACCCTGGAAGCTGCCCATCGGGGTGCGGGCATAGGACAGGATGACGACGGGATCGGCGGCTTCGGTCATGAAAGGCGTTCCTGTTCAGAATGTGTTGCGCAGGATTTAGGCGTGGTGGCGGCGCATTACAAATATGCGGCGATGCCGGGGCGGTGTTTGAGTGTGCGCTTTCACACCGCGCGGGGGGCGGCTAGGCGGGGCGGATGGACGACCCGCTTTCAGATATGCAGTTCTGGGACATGCTGTTCTGGCCGGTCGGGCTGGCCTTGCTCGGCGCGATCCTGGGAAGTTTCATCGCGACGTTGGTGATCCGCTGGCCGCAGGGTCGATCGGTGATGACGGGGCGGTCGCATTGCGATGCGTGCGACGTGGCGCTGACCCCGCGCGATCTGGTGCCGCTGCTGAGCGCGGCGCTTGCGCGGGGGCGGTGCAGGACGTGCGGCGCGCGGATCGATGCGCGGCACTGGCAGATCGAGCTGGCCGCGGCGGGGATCGGATGCCTTGCCGGGATCGCGGTGCCGGGGCCGGTGGGGCTGGCGGGGGCGGTGTTCGGCTGGCTGCTGCTCGCGCTGGCGGCTTTGGATGTAACGGAATTCTGGTTGCCCGACCGGTTGACGGGCACGCTGGCGCTGGCGGGTCTTGCGAGCGGGCTGGCGGGGATCGAGCCGATGCTGCGCGACCGGTTGATCGGCGGGGCCGCGGGGTTCGGCGCGTTATGGGCGATCGGGGCGGGGTATAAACTGCTGCGCGGCCGGGAAGGACTGGGTGGCGGCGATCCGAAACTGCTGGGCGCGATCGGGTTGTGGCTGGGCTGGGCGATGCTGCCGGCGGTGCTGCTGCTGGCGGCGATGACGGGGCTGGCGCTGGTCGCGGTCGGCATGGTCATGGGGCGCACGGCGACGCTTGCGGACCGGGTGCCGTTCGGCGCGCTGCTGGCGATCGCGGCTTACCCGGCCTGGCTGTTCCTGCTAGGATTTCCGGCATGATGACGATCACCCTCCTGCTCGCAATGATGGCCGATGGCCTGCCGATCGACGTGCTGAAGCCGCAGGCGATGCCCGTGCGCGGGTGCGCCGCCTATCTGTTCGCCAAGGGCGACAAGCCGGAATTCGTCGCGATGGCGAGTGCCGATCCGGCGCAGTTGCGGCTGTCGATCGGCGGCGCGGTGATCGACGTGGCGCGCACCGGGCAATCGGGGCAGGCGGATACCGGGGGCGGGAGCTACGGGTTCGCCGGCGTCACAGAATATGCGGGCGCGAACGTCACCGCGGTGCTGGACATGAAGATCGAGAAGCGCGGCGACATCAAGGACGGCGCGGCGGTGCGCGATGCGACGTTGCGTGTCGACCGGGCGGGGCAGGACAGCGTCGTGGTGGCGGTGGCGGGGATCGTCGGATGCGCGGTTTGAGGGCGGAGTGGGTCAAGGCTTCGTCCCAACTTCCAAAGGCGGCTTACCGTTTATGGCCGGTTGCATTGACAACCCATCTTTAACCTGGGCGACCATCACGCCTTACGTCCTCGGCTCGGACCAATTCTAGGGTCCGCGATGCCGTAAGCTTATTGCAAGGCCTGAGCTATGCCGGCTCATGGCCCAGCAAAGATCAGGACGAGCAAAGCGTCCGAGTTATAGCCGAGGCAGAAATTTAGTCGATAATGAAAAACGAATTCTTACCAATTCTGATAACGTATCTTCTTTGCTGTGAACAAAATTTCCTGGTCATGGCGCGTAATGCTTCGGGTCGAAACTAAACACCCAAGAGGAGGCTGGGCCCTGCCACTCGCTCCATATCAAATCTGATTTAAGTATACTATGTACTAAAAGATCTCCATCCGATTGTTGGGCGAGGTAACGGCGAAAAGAATAAGCGCAAGCATCAGCAATCTGTAACAGTGGAGCTTGATTCTTTTCACAAAAATGGATAGTATCTATAACCCGATCGATAACTGTAGCGTTCGTTTGTAATATTCTACCAGCAATTCTATCTTTTTTTGTTACTATAACATTGTGCTCGTTAATATCAATCTCGTTTAATGAGACTTTGATAATTTCACGCAGTAAGTTCTTTTTCTTCGGTATGTCTTCAGCAACAATAGTGGCGATCTCGTCAATTTGTCCGTGATCTTTAATATATTTGTTTGCTCTTGCCATGCACAAGTGAAATGCAAGCAAGTGGTGATAATCTTCAGGCTTACTTGAGAATTGTTGAGGTACCGGGGAGTCTCGCCTTACTTTGCCTATAACAATCGCAGTTTTCAGCGCTTGAGGGATTGAGGCGACCATTCCGATCAAGCCTACCCGCTCATCCTTCGGCCAAACTGCGTCAAATTCCCGGTAGCCATTTAAAACGGTCTTTGCATGAAATATAAATCCCGGTCTGAGCTTTTCAGGAACCATCAAATCCAGCACCTCTTCAAGCATAGAGGCAGCTTTCTGCCAATGTCGATCGGCCTGAATCAAAACTGCCGCGACAACACACACTGGCTCTGGACGGGAGGTGCCTGCTTCGTCGGTGTAGATATAATACACAGGCGTGGTTCCGTTGATCTTGTTGCCAAAAAGGTGCGGTAATCTATAAAGGGGTTTTGTCTGTCAGGAATTATGCTGTCCGTAAAGTCTAATGACATCGCTTGTTTTGATCGACGCGGCGAACGACCACCCACAATCCCCCTGCTGTATTTCCGGCGAAACGCGTATCGTCGCCGGCAAGCGGATGAGTCCGCATTTTCGGGAGAGACGAGCATGACCGATCTGCACGCTATTCTGGCGGCCCAGCGTGAGGCGTTCATGGCGGAGTTGCCGGTGTCGATCGCGGTTCGGAAGGACCGGTTGAAGCGGGCGGCGGCGATGGTTTCGGAGAATGCGGCGGCGTTCTGCGACGCCTTGTCTGAGGATTTCGGGCATCGCAGCCGGGAGCAGTCGATGCTGACCGACATTGCGGCGTCGGTCGCGCCGATCAGGCATGCGATCAAGGCGGTCGATGGATGGGCGAAGCGCGACAAGCGACCGGTGCAGTTTCCGCTGGGGCTGCTGGGGGCGCGGGCTTGGGTCGAGTATCAGCCGAAGGGCGTCATCGGGGTGATCGCGCCGTGGAATTTCCCGGTGCAACTGGTGATGGCACCGTTGGCCGGGGTGTTCGCGGCGGGCAACCGGGCGATGGTGAAGACCAGCGAGTTCACGCCCTCCGTCGCCGCTTTGTTCGAGCAGGTCGTCGCCAAATATTTCGCGCCGGAGGAACTGGCGTTCGTGTCCGGTGGGCCGAAGGTCGGCAAGGCGTTCGCGTCGCTGCCGTTCGATCATCTGATCTTCACCGGGGCGACCTCCGTCGGCAAGCATATCCTGCATGCGGCGGCGGACAATCTGGTGCCGGTGACGCTGGAGCTTGGTGGTAAATCCCCGGTGATCGTCGGCAAGGGCGCGGACATCGCGCAGGCGACGGAGCGGGTCGCCTTGGGCAAGATGCTGAACGCCGGGCAGATCTGCCTCGCGCCGGATTATGTGCTGGTCGAGGAATCGCAGGAAGCGGCGGTGGTAGACGGGCTGCGCGCGGCGGCGTCGGCGATGTATCCGACGTTATTGTCCAACCCGGATTACACGTCGGTGGTCAACGACCGGCATTTCCAGCGGCTGACCGACCTGATCGACGACGCGCGCGCCAAGGGGGCGACGGTGGAGGTGGTCAATCCGGGCGGCGAGGATTTCGGCGCGTCCAATGCGCGCAAGATGCCTTTGCATATCGTTACCGACGTCAATGACGACATGGCGATCATGCAGGAGGAGATATTCGGGCCGTTGCTGCCGGTGCGGCGCTATTCGGGGATCGACGATGCGATCCGGCAAGTGAACGGTCGCGATCGTCCGCTGGGCCTGTATTATTTCGGCGGTGATGGCGGCGAGCGGCGGCGCGTGCTGGATCGGACGATCTCGGGCGGGGTGACGGTGGACGACGTGATCTTCCATGTCAGCATGGAGGATCTGCCGTTCGGCGGGGTCGGGCCTTCGGGGATGGGATCGTATCACGGGCGCGACGGCTTCATGACGTTCAGCCATGCCAAGGCGGTGTTCAAACAGGCGAAGTTCGATGTCGCGAAGCTGGCCGGGCTGAAGCCGCCCTACGGCAAGAAGACGATGGCGAGCGTGAAGCGGCAGATGGGGTGACGGGCGTGGATGGCGTGGGTCTGGCGGGATCGTGGACGCTGGTGCCGCATCCCGATTATCCGCCGGTTGCGGCGCGGTCGGTTCGGGTGGACGTTGCGGTGACGGCGGACGGGTGGCGGCTGGACTATCGGGTCGAGGGGGCCGGGGGCGTGCTGCTGCCCGAGCGCGCGGCGGGGGAGCGGACGGACGGGTTGTGGAAGACGACCTGTTTCGAGTTGTTCGTTCGGGCGGAGGAAGGGGCGGGGTATTCCGAGTTCAACTTCTCGCCATCCGGTGACTGGGCGGCGTATTGTTTCGACTTGTATCGCGAGGGGATGCGGGACCTCGTGCTGGCGGGGTCGCCGGACGTTCGGGGTTCGAGCGAGGGTGATTGCTTTCGTCTTGAGGTCGCTTTGGCGGCGGACGGGCTGGCCCCCGATGCTGCTCGTATCGGGCTGAGTGCGGTGATCGAGGAAGCCGGTGCGAAGTCTTTCTGGGCGCTGGATCATGCCGCGGGCGCGCCCGATTTCCATAACCGGGATTGCTTTACGGCGCGGCTGGCGGCACCTGAAGCGTCATGAAATTCGGTATCGATCGCCTGCTGTCCGACCCGGTCCTGCGCCAGCCGCTTGAGGGAAAGCGCGTTGCGCTGCTGGCGCACCCCGCCTCCGTCACGGAGGACCTGACGCATTCGCTGGATGCGCTGATCGCGGCGGGGGTGAACGTGTCGGCGGTGTTCGGGCCGCAGCACGGCGTGCGCGGCGATCTGCAGGACAATATGATGGAGTCGCCGGACTTCACCGATCCGACCTACGGCATGCCGGTGTTCAGCCTGTATGGCGAAGTGCGGCGCCCGACCGCGGATCCGATGGCGACGTTCGACGTGATGCTGGTCGATTTGCAGGATGTCGGGTGCCGCATCTACACGTTCGTGACGACCCTGTTGTACGTGCTGCAGGCGGCGGAAGCGCACGGCAAATCCGTCTGGGTGCTGGACCGGCCCAATCCCGCCGGGCGGCCGATCGAGGGTCTGACGCTGCTGCCCGGTTGGGAAAGCTTCGTGGGTGCCGGGCCGATGCCGATGCGGCACGGCATGACGCTGGGCGAACTGGGGCACTGGTTCATCGCGCAGTACGGGATCGACGTGGAGTACCGCGTGATCGGGATGGAGGGCTGGGCGCCGGACGATGCGCCGGGCTACGGTTGGCCGGTGGACCGCGTTTGGATCAATCCCAGCCCGAACGCCGCGAACGTCAACATGGCGCGGGCCTATGCCGGGACGGTGATGCTGGAAGGCGCGAACCTGTCCGAGGGGCGCGGGACGACGCGGCCGCTGGAACTGTTCGGTGCGCCCGATATCGACGCGAAGGCGGTCATTGCCGAGATGCGCCGGATCGCGCCGAAGTGGCTGGAGGGATGCAGCCTGCGTGATTTCTGGTTCCAGCCGACGTTCCACAAGCATGTCGATACGTTGTGCAACGGCGTGTTCATCCATGCCGAGGGGCCGGGATACGACCACCGACGGTTCCGGCCGTGGCGCGTGCAGGCGGCGGGGTTCAAGGCGATCCGGGCGCTATATCCGGACTATGATCTGTGGCGGGATTTCCCGTACGAATATGAATTCGGCAAGCTGGCGATAGACGTGATCAACGGTGGCCCGGGGCTGCGCGAATGGGTGGACGATCGGGCGGCGGTCGCGGCGGATCTGGATGCGATCACCCGGCCGGACGAGGCGGCGTGGGCCGAGGCTGTGCAGCAGCATTTGTTGTATTGATCCAGTGCTTTAAACTTTCGGTAACCACTTCGTCGTAGGACCGGTGGCGAGATCGAAAGGTGGTGCGACATGGTGACTGATGCGCGGGCGAAACGTGAGAGCGTTTTTCGGAACGCGATCATCACGATGGCCGGATCGAACGCCGAAATCACATGCCGCGTCCGCAACGTGAGCGACACGGGTGCGGGCGTATCGCACGATAACGTCCTGTCGACCGGTATGAAATTGCGGATCGCGATCGGCAAGGCGCCGGCGGTGGACGCGACGGTGGTATGGTCGACGGGAAAGAGCGCCGGGATCACGTTCGACGGTGCGATTCCGCAGGAGGCCCCGGTGGAGGCCGTACCGGAGCCGCGCGCCGGCTGGCTGGCCGGTATCAACGACGCGTATCAAAGGTGATTCGCGGGCCGGGAAACAGGAATCGACGCGGTTTCGGCGTAAAACATCGCTTTGCCGCACAGTAGCTTCAACCCGCCACAAAGCATTGGGATATGTCGCATTTATGCAGCATCGCCCGGCGGGGCAGGGGAATTCGTTTGCGGGGACGACTTCGATGGTATCGGATCATCTTTATTACCAACGGCGTGCAATGCAGGAACAGGTCGCAGCGCGTAACGCGCTGACCGACGAAGCGCGCGAGCGGCGACTGGCGCTGGCGCAGATGTTCCGTGAGAAGCTGGCGGCACTTAACGCCTGAAATCAGGAGGTTGCCGCCCGGTAATGCGGGCGGCTGCGAAGTGTGACTACCGTTTCCGGGTCAATTCGCGCATCCCGTCATCCAGTCCCGCAAGCGTCAGCGGGAACATGCGATCCGTCATCAACTCGCGAATGATCTTCACGCTCTGGGAATAGCCCCATTGCTCCTTCGGGACTGGGTTGAGCCAAATCGCCGCCGGATAGGTCGTGGTCATGCGATGCATCCACACCGCGCCCGATTCTTCGTTGAAATGTTCGACCGAGCCGCCGGGATGCGTGATCTCGTACGGGCTCATCGATGCATCGCCGACGAAGACGAGCTTATAGTCGTGGCCGAATTTATGCAGCACGTCCCACATCGGCGTGCGCTCGGCGAAGCGGCGCTTATTGTCCTTCCACACGCCTTCATACGGGCAATTGTGGAAGTAGAAGAATTCGAGGTTCTTGAATTCGGTGGTCGCGGCGGAGAAGAGTTCCTCGCACAGCTTGACCCACGGATCCATCGAGCCGCCGACGTCTAGAAACAGGAGCAGTTTGACGGCGTTGCGGCGTTCGGCGCGCATCACGACGTCGAGCCAGCCCTGTCGCGCGGTGCCGTCGATCGTCGCGTCGATATCCAGCTCGTCGGCCGCGCCCTCGCGTGCGAACTTGCGCAGGCGGCGGAGCGCGATCTTGATGTTGCGGGTGCCGAGTTCCTTGGTGTTGTCGAGATTCTTGAACTCGCGCTGGTCCCACACCTTCAGCGCGCGCTTGTGCTTGCTTTCGCCGCCGATACGGACGCCTTCGGGATTGTAGCCGCTATTGCCGTAGGGGCTGGTACCGCCGGTGCCGACCCATTTGTTGCCGCCCTGATGCTTGCCCTGCTGTTCCTCCAGCCGCTTCTTGAGCGTTTCCATGATCTCGTCCCAGGAGCCGAGCGACTTGATCGCCTCCATTTCCTCGGGCGTGAGATATTTCTCGGCGACGGCCTTCAGCCAGTCGGCGGGAATCTCCGCATTCTGCGTGCCGAAGCTGGTGGCGATGCCGCGAAACACCTTGGCGAAGACCTGGTCGAACTTGTCGAGCAGCCCCTCGTCCTTCACGTAGACCGAGCGGGAGAGGTAGTAGAATTGCTCCGGCGTGCGATCGATCACATCGGCGTCGAGCGCCTCCAGCAGGATGAGATGTTCTTTCAGGCTGGCAGGGATGCCGGCTGCGCGAAGCTCGTCGAGGAAATTCAGAAACATTGCTGCACGCCCGTAAGTTCACACAAAGTCACACACTCCGCATGCCCGTGAGAGGATCGCGTGGGCGATCACGGTCACGCCACGCGGTGACGACGAGTGATGCCAGAGTTGGACGCGGTAGGACAGCCCCGGATGGTGCGGTTTCGGAAAGCGGGTATCGAAGCCTGAGGATCAGTATGCGTCGATCAGCGCGGCGACATAGTCGGGGTCGCGGCCGGTGAGTTCGGGGGCGGTTCGGGCGCGGGTGGCGGCGGTGCGATCGCCGTCGGGTGCGCCGTAGACGAAGCCGTAAACGGGGTAGGTCCCGCCGCCGAGGCCGTCCATGTCGCGATACCAGACCTTCACCTCGGTCCAGTCGTTGCGGGGCGAGACGTCGGTCAGCGTGACATCCTGTTCGGCATGGCCGCGCTTGCCGTTCTGGCGCGACCAGTTGGCGTGCGTGACCATGACGACGCGGCGCGTGACGACGCGGCTGACGACGGCGACATGGCCGAAGCGGAGGCGGCTGGATTTTTTCGAACACGACGACGGCGCCGACCTGCGGCACGGCACCGCGCTTGTAACGGCCATCGGCCTGGCCCCACCATGTCCATGCGTCGCCGAATATCTGGATACCGGAGGCGGCGCGGGCGAAGGGGACGCATTCGCCGACATAACCGAGCAGCGAGGACGCGCGTGCGGGCGCGACGGCGACGCACGCTGCCGCGACGACGCTCATTGCCCATACGACGGCCCGATGCACTGCTTGCGATCCCCTATTGCGTCCCGGTCGCGGGGAGCGTGGCGGGAAATGGTTAACAAGAAGTTAATTTTTGGCGCCGACGTTTGAAACCGCCTGCCTGCCGGTCGCTGTTTCCCGAGCCGCATCAGACCGGCAAAGCCGTCTCCGTCTTGATTTCCTCCATTACAGCATAGGTGTGAGTCTGCGCGATGCCGGCGATCGATCCCAGTTCCTCTCCCAGAATGCGGCGGTAATCTGCCATGTCGCGGCAGCGGATCTTGAGCAGATAATCGAACCCGCCCGCGACCATGTGGCATTCGGTAATCGATGCGAAGGACTGGATCGACGTCGCGAAGCTGCCGAACACATCCGTCGTCGTGCGGTCCAGCGTGACCTGCACGAACACTGTCAGCCCGAGATCCAGCCGTGTCGGATCGAGCCGCGCGGCATAGCCGGTGATAAAGCCGTCACGTTCGAGCCGCCGCACGCGTTCCTGGCACGGGGTCGGCGTCAGCCCGACCGCGCGGGCCAGTGCCAGGTTCGACATCCTACCGTCCTCTTGCAGCGCGCGGAGGATGCGACGATCGAGGGCGTCGAGGCGGTGGGATGATGACATGGCGGAATTCCTGCATTCTGCGTCGAGCGCAGGATATTTGCCTGTTCGCGGCGCGATATGTCCACTTTATTCGCTGGCGGGGGAGAGGATAAAGGACGATCTCTACTCAACAGGACGCGCCCGCATGACCACGCCCTCCATTGCCTCGCTCGATCGCTCCGCAGTTCATGCGGCCTACCGGATGGACGAGGAGGTGTGCGTCTCCGAACGGCTGGAACAGGCGCGCGCGCCCGCGGAGGAACTCACCGCGACGCACGCGCTGGCGCGCGATCTGGTCGAGGGCGTGCGATCGCGCGGCGAAGGCAATGCGGTCGACAGCCTGCTGCAAAGCTACGCCTTGTCCACCGAGGAGGGCATTGCCTTGATGTGCCTGGCGGAAGCGTTGCTGCGCATTCCCGATGCGGCGACGCGCGACCGGCTGATCGCGGACAAGATCGGCGGTAAGGAATGGAGCGCCAATCTCGGCCGCTCGCAGTCTCTGTTCGTCAACGCATCGACGTTCGGGCTGATGCTGACCGGCAGCGTCGTGACGCTGGGCGAGGTGGACGACTGGGCCGCGATCGCGCGCAAGGCGGTCACGCGGCTGGGCAAACCCGTCATCCGCCGTGCCTTGTTCGAGGGGATGCGGATCCTGGGCCATCATTTCGTGTTCGGCCGGACGATCGGCGAGGCGTTGAAGCGTGGCGGGCAGGGGCGCGAGACGCATTCGTTCGACATGTTGGGCGAAGCGGCGCGGACGCAAGCCGATGCCGACTTCTATTTCGACGCGTATAAGGGCGCGATCGAGGCGGTCGGCAAGGCGCGCGGCCCGGGCGAGGTCGAGAGCGTCGATGGCGTATCGGTTAAGTTGTCCGCGCTGCACCCGCGCTACGAATGGTCGCAGCGCGACCGGATCATGGCCGAGATGCTGCCCCGGCTGCGCGAACTGGCGCTGGCGGCGTCGGCGGCGGACATCTGCCTTGCGATCGATGCCGAGGAAGCGGACCGGTTGGACCTGTCGATGGACCTGATCGAGGCTTTGGTTTCCGACGACGCGCTCTTCGCGAATGGATGGCGCGGGTTCGGCATCGTCATCCAGGCGTATCAGAAGCGCGCGTTGCCGATGATCGACTGGACCGTCGCGCTGGCCCGCAAGCATGATCGCCGCATCATGGTCCGGCTGGTCAAGGGCGCCTATTGGGACAGCGAGATCAAGGCGAGCCAGGTCGGCGGTTTCGTCGATTATCCGGTGTTCACCCGCAAATCCTCGACCGACGTCTCCTATCTGGCGGGCGCGCGCCGCCTGCTCGCTGCGAACGACGTGATCTATTCCGGGTTCGCCACGCACAATGCCGCCAGCGTCGCCGCGATCAAAGCGATGTCGAAGACGGCGGCCGGCGACATTCCATTCGAATTCCAGCGCCTGCACGGCATGGGCGAGGAATTGTACGACGTGCTGCGCGTCCGCGAGGGCAATGCGCCGACCGCGGTGCGGATCTACGCGCCGGTCGGCGGGCATAAGGAATTGCTCGCCTATCTCGTCCGCCGGCTGCTGGAAAACGGCGCGAATGCCTCGTTCGTCAACCGGCTGGCGGATGCCGACTTGCCGGTCGACTCGCTGATCGATCATCCGGTCGAGACGACCGCCGCACTGTCGCCGCGCCGCAACCCGCGTATTCCGTTGCCGAAGGATTTGTTCGCACCGTCGCGCGTGAATTCGGCGGGGATCGAGCTGTCCGATCCGCTGGTTCGTGGTCCGCTGATGGCGCGGCTCGCGGCGCTGGAAGCGAACACGCCGAAGGCCGCGCCGATGATCGGCAAGACGTCGGGCAAGGGGAAGGCCAAACCCGTCACCGCGCCGTTCGATCGCAATATCGTCGTCGGAACGGTGATCGAGGCCGATGCCGGTGCTGTCGATCAGGCCGTGCGGCTGGCGCAGGCGCTGCAGCCCGACTGGGACGCCGCCGGGGTCGATCGCCGTGCCGCCGCGCTGGATAAAGCCGCAGACCTGTACGAGGCGCATTCCGACGAATTGCTATCATTGTGCGTGCGCGAGGCGGGCAAGACGCTGGGCGATGCGATCCTGGAACTGCGCGAGGCGGTCGATTTCCTGCGCTATTATGCGGCCGAGGCGCGTCGGCAGTTCACCCCCGCCGATCCCTTGCCCGGGCCGACCGGTGAATCGAACATCCTCAGCCTGCATGGCCGCGGCGTGATCGCGGCGATCAGCCCGTGGAATTTCCCGCTTGCGATCTTCACGGGTCAGGTCGCCGCCGCGCTCGCCGCGGGCAATGCGGTGATCGCCAAGCCCGCCGGCCAGACGCCGCTGATCGCCGCGCGCGCGGTCGAGTTGCTGCGCCAAGCGGGCGTCCCGGCCGACATCCTGCACCTGCTGCCGGGCGGCGGGGACGTCGGTGCGGCGCTGGTCGCGCATGAGGGAATTTCCGGCGTCGTCTTCACCGGATCGACCAGGACTGCGCGCGCGATCAACCTTATGCTGGCGCAGCGGAACGGCCCGATCGTCCCGCTGATCGCGGAGACGGGCGGGCAGAATGCGATGATCGTGGACAGCTCCGCATTGCCCGAACAGGTCACGCGCGACGTCGTGCAGTCCGCCTTCCAGAGCGCGGGGCAAAGGTGTTCGGCGTTGCGGGTGCTGTATCTGCAGGACGATATCGCCGATGCGACGCTGGAGATGATCTCCGGCGCGATGCGCGCGCTGACGGTCGGTGATCCGCGCCTGCTGTCGACCGATATCGGCCCGGTGATCGATGCCGATGCGCGCAAATCCCTGCAGGATCACAGCGCCGCGCTGGCGGCCTCCACGCTGTGCAAGCTGCCGGTGCCGGCGACACAGGGCGATTTCGTCGCTCCTGCGATCTTCTCGATCCTGGCGATCGGTGCGCTCGACAAGGAGAATTTCGGGCCGCTGCTGCACGTCGTACGCTGGTCCGCCGATGGGCTGGACGGCGTGATCGACGCGATCAACGCCACCGGTTTCGGCCTGACCCTGGGCGTGCACAGCCGCATCGACACGGTGATCGAACGCGTCACCGCGCGCGCCCGCGTCGGCAACATCTACGTCAATCGCAACCAGATCGGCGCGGTCGTCGGCAGCCAGCCGTTCGGCGGGGAGGGCCTGTCGGGCACCGGCCCCAAGGCGGGCGGGCCGCACTATCTCGCGCGGTTCGCGACGGAGCGTACGGTGTGCGTGGATACGACGGCGGCGGGGGGAATGCGACTTTGCTCGCCAGCTAACCCCGCCCTTCTTCCCCCCTTTCTGAAAGGGAGGGGCCGGGGGTGGGTAGGCCAATTGGCAGGACAGAACGCGTCTAGACCGTCCACACCCCAAATCGCCGTTCGCCCTGAGCCTGTCCAAGGTCCTGCCCAAGGGACAAGTGCTTCGACGGGCTCAGCGCGAACGGGGTGGGAGGGAACAGTGCCGCGGGCCTCACACGGGTCGCAGTGTCCTCAAGTTACCGCGGACCGTGCATGGAATTCCGGCGCATCCCAGGACTCGCTCGCCAGCACGTCGCGCAGTACCTCCACCGCACGCCAGACATCTTCATAGCCGACATATAGCGGCGTGAAGCCGAACCGCAGGATATCCGGCGCGCGGAAATCGCCGACGACGCCGCGCGCGATCAGCGCCTGCATCACCGGATATCCGTGGTCGTGGGCGAAGGACACGTGGCTGCCCCGCACGCGGGCATCGCGCGGCGATGCGAGGGTCAGGCCAAGGCCGGCGCACTGGCTTTCCACCAGGTCCACGAACAGGTCGCAGAGCGCCCGCGACTTGGCGAAGAGCGCGGTCCGATCCGCCTCCAGCATCAGGTCCACGCCGACCTCCAGCGCGGCCATGCCGATCACCGGCGGCGTGCCGCACAGGAACCGGTTCACGCCCGCACCCGCGGCATAATCATCGCCGAAATCGAACGGCGCGGCATGGCCCATCCAGCCGGTCAGCGGGGATCGCAATTCCGCCTGATGCCGGTCCGCGACGTACAGGAATGCGGGCGCGCCCGGCCCGCCGTTCAGATATTTATACCCGCATCCGATCGCCAGATCCGCGCCCGCCGCGTTCAGGTCGATCGGCACAGCGCCCGCGCTATGGCTCAAGTCCCACAGCATCAGCGCGCCCTCCGCCTGCGCGGCGCGGGTCATCGCCGGCATGTCGAACATCGCGCCGGTCTTGTAATGGACGTGCGTCAGCATCACGACCGCGACGTGGTCGTCGATCGCCGCGACGATGTCCTCGCGCGCTACGGTCCGCACGCTTGCGCCCGGGATCATCGCCGCGACGCCCTGCGCGACGTACAGGTCGGTGGGGAAATTGCCGGGCTCGGTGAGGATGACGGTCCGGCCGGGACGCGCGCCGATCGCGGCATGCAGCAGCTTGAACAGATTGACCGAGGTCGAATCCGCCACGACGATTTCATGCGGTTCGGCGCCGAGCAGGCCGGCGATCTTTCCGCCGATGCGTTGCGGCGCGCCGATCCAGTCGGCGTCGTTCCAACTGCCGATCAGCCCGCGGCCCCATTCGCTGGTCACCGTATCCGCGACGCGCGCGGCGGTGGCACGGGGCAGCGCGCCCAGCGAGTTTCCGTCTAGATAGATCACGCCTTCGGGCAGCGCGAACCGGTCGCGAAACGGCGCCAGCGTGTCCTGGGCGTCCATCCGCCGAACGTCTTGCACATCAGTCATGAGCCGCTGATGCGCCGATCAGGCGACCGCGACAATCCCGGCAATGACCGCGCTGCTACGGTTGTGGCGTGTAGACATATTCGTGCTGGGCATCGCGCATCACCAGCGCGTCGAACCTGTCGCCCGGCTTCACGATCAATGGCCAGCCGACCAGCCCAGGATCGGCCATCACGAAGCTGGTCGAGCCGTCGGGATTCTTGCGCGTGACCATGCGGGAGGAGAAGCTGCCGAAGTCGAATACGGGGCCTGCCTTTCCGGGTCGCACGGTGATCGTGCCGAGATCGGGGCTGGTATAACGGGGTGCGAGCCGGGCGGTCGCGGCGGGGTCGGCCGGAACCTGGAGATGGCTGCGTTCTTCCGCCTCGTCGGCGCGGAGGCTTTTGACCACGCCGGCGATATCGCCCACAGCTTCCGGCTTGCCGTCATACACGACCTCGAGGATGCGGCGCAGGAAGCTGGCAAGAAGCGGGCGGCCATTGTCCGAATTGGTGAGCAGGACCGCGCCGATCCCCGCCTCTGGAATGACCAGCCAGTCGCTTTTATAGCCGGCCATCGACCCGCCGTGATGGACCACGCGGACGCCGTAGCGCTCGTTATTCTCGAGCCCCATGCCGTAGGTCGTGCCCTCGGCATAAGGCACGCCGCGGAAGCGTCGTTCGAGCAGGTTAGCAGGCGCGACGAGCTGTTTGCCGGACGCGAGCTTGCCCTCGTTCAACTCGTTCAGCGCGTAGAGCGCCATATCGTGTGTGGTGGACCAGGCGCCGCCGGCGGGACGCGCGAAATAGATGCTGTCGTTGAGCGACCACGCGCCCGCGCTCGGCTTGCCATCGACATCGTCGGCGTGCGGCGAGGCGACGTTGCCGCGCAGCGCTTCGCCGAAGTCGAAGGTCGTCGCGGTCATGCCGAGCGGCTGCCAGATCATCTCCCGCATCGCGCGATCGTAGCCGGCACCCATTTCCATCGTGGGATAGGCGATATGCGCGGCGACATACCCGCCGCCGCGGCGAGGATGTTGCTGTATTGATACACTTCGCCGAACTTGCTCGTCGGCTGCATCGTTTTCATGATGTCGAAGACGCGCGACGCCGGGGTCTTCAGGTCGCCGGTCATAATCCATTCCAGATCCTGACGTGGCATGCCGGTACAGGCGCAGACGAGGTGGCGGATACGGATCGCCTTCGTCACGTCGTCGCTGCCGAGGCGAAAGGCGGGATAGGCGTCCGCCACCGGCTGGTCCCAGCGCAACTTGCCCTGATCGACCAGCTTCGCGAGCAGCAGCGTCGTCATCCCTTTCGTATTGCTGGCGATCATGAAGCGGGTATTCGCGTCGACCTTCTCCGGCTTGCCGAGTTCGCGGACGCCGATGCCGCCTTCGTCGACGATCCTGCCGTCCTGGATGAACGCAACACCTGCGCCGGGAATGCCGAGTTGCCGCATGCCGTCCGCGACGAATTCCCTGATCAGGGCGATGCGGGCAGGATCGAGCTTGTGCGGAACGCGTCCGGCGAAGCTTTCCTTCACGTATTTTGCGGGCCGGATACTGTCGAAGAACGTGTTAATAGCGCCCGAGCGCTTGTTGAAGGTCGCCCAACCGCCGTCACCGAGCAGGACGAGCCACGATGCACCTGCTCGATAGGGCGTGGCGACGATCGAGCGCTTTTCGTTGGGCGAGGTTTCGTAATCGAAATTCACGATCTCGTCCCAGCCTTCGCGCGCGGGCATCGGGGTGGAGAGGCGGAGCTTGCGCGCGAAGCCGGGTTCCGCGAGCGCATGAGCGGCGGCGACCGCAGCGGCGGCGTCCTTCGCCGGGCCGACATCGACCAACGTCATGCGCAGATCGCCTTCCGGCGCGATCAGTCGGACGATCTTGTCGGCGCGTTCCAGCGTCCAGTCCGCGGGGGCGGCGAAGCGCGCGTCGGCGGTGGTGATCGTCTGCCCCGCCGCCGGTATCGTTTCCGCGCTGGCTGGCTGGCACAAGCCGAGCACCGCAACGGTCGTCATCAATGTCCAAAGTTTCGTCATGATCTCCCCCGGATCCATAGTGCGATCCCGGGCGGGTCGAAGCACAAGTCCCTTGTGCAGGCCCGTGGACAACCGCGGGGCGAACAATGGGGTCGGCATTGCGGCACGTCTTCACGCTCGAGATCTGAGGCGAAGGTAGCGCATGGATCAGTGGCGGAATTGGACGAAAACGTCGCGTCGGTACGCGCGAGCGGTGGGGCGGCCTGGCTATTGACAGCCAAGTCGTTGCGGAGACGAGAGATTACGAATTCCCGCCTGCGCGGGAATGTTGCAGGGTTAAATGATCGGCGCGATCATCCCTTGTTCTGCTGACGCTTGGCCATGAAGGCGAGGCGTTCGAACAGCATCACGTCCTGTTCGTTCTTCAGCAACGCGCCGTGCAGCGGGGGATTGCCTTGGTCGGATCTCGATTCTGGAGGATTTCCAGCGGCATATCCTCATGCAACAACAGCTTGAGCCAATCGAGCAGTTCGCTCGTGCTGGGCTTCTTCTTCAATCCGGGCACGTCGCGGACGTCGTAGAAGATGTCCATCGCCTTGCTGACGAGGATCTTCTGGATGCCGGGAAAGTGCACGTCGACGATCGCCTGCATCGTGTCGCGATCGGGGAACTTGATATAGTGGAAGAAGCAGCGGCGCAGGAATGCGTCGGGCAGTTCCTTTTCATTGTTGCTGGTGATGACGACGATCGGGCGTTCGACCGCGCGGACGGTTTCCTTCGTTTCGTAGACGTGGAATTCCATGCGATCGAGTTCCTGCAACAGATCGTTGGGGAATTCGATGTCCGCCTTGTCGATCTCGTCGATCAGCAGGACGGGGGGGCTTGGGGCGGGTGAACGCCTCCCACAGCTTACCCTTGCGGATGTAATTGCCGATGTCATGGACGCGTTCGTCGCCCAATTGGCCATCGCGCAGGCGGGCGACGGCGTCATATTCGTACAGGCCCTGCTGCGCCTTAGTGGTGGATTTGACGTTCCACTCGATGAGTTCTGCATCGACGGCCTTGGCGATCTCATAGGCGAGGACGGTCTTGCCGGTGCCGGGTTCGCCCTTGACCAGCAACGGGCGGCGGAGCGTGACGGCGGCGTTGACCGCGACTTTCAGATCGTCGGTGGCGACATAGCTTTGCGTGCCTTCGAAGCGCTTCATATCCGTCGTCCAATCCCGTTTCGACTATCGGGTATGGCGATAGAGGGAAGTCACGGCCAAGCGCAAGCGCGCGATAGGAAAACTACTGATGATCGCGGGCGCTGGCGCGGGCCTCGAGCAGATCCCACAGGCCGCGATGCTGGGCGAGCAATTGCTGCGCGCCGAAGGCCATCGCGCGTTCGACGCCGGGCGTCTCGCCGAGCGTGGCGACGACCGTTTCGATCTCGTCGTCGATCGGCAGGACGCGGTCGGGCGGGGTGATGCCGAAGCGGTGCGCGGCGACATCCAAAACGACGCGGATCGACGTCCAGTCGAGCAATAGCGCGGTCGCGGCGCCGGTCGCGCAGCCCGCGCGATCGGATTGTGCGAGCATATCGAGCGCGTGCCGCTGGCCCAGGATCGCGGCCTCGGACTCCGCCTGGCCCGGGGTGGAGGGGGCGTGACCGGCGGCGGCGGTGAGCCGGGCGAGATAGGTGCGTTCCTCGGTAAAGGCGGTCGAGGCGGCGTGCAGCCAGGTCTGTGCGAGCGGTTGCGCGTTGCGGGTCGCGGCATGTTCGATCACGCCGGGAAGGCGGCCGTGGAGCATGCACCAGGCATGGACCGCGTCGGCGAGGTCGCGCATCGACGCGGTGCGCGTGGACAGACGGCGCACCATCGGATGCGTCGCACCGCCGTCGCTTGCGGCGAGGGCGGCGATGATGCCCCAACTGCCCGCGGCGCGCGCCAGATTCGTCGATCCGAACACTATAGACCCCCGGGGAAATACCGGCGCGCTGCTGTGCGTGCCTGCAACCGTGTTGGGGGCCAGTGTTATACCGAACGGCGTAAAGACGTGGTGTATCCGGGGTTAAGTATCTTTCAACGTTATCGCCGTGCCGGTCGCCGCTGCTGGGGGCGCGGGGGCGGTGATATCCTCGATCCGCGCGGCGACGCCGCGGCGATGGGGATCGAGTTGCAGCGTCAGGATGCCGCCGGCCCGCCGGGGCGAGGGCAGGTCGATCGTCTGGCTTACCCCCGCCGCGACGACGTGGTGGAGCGTATTGATCAGCGCCTCGCGCGACGGAATCGGCACCAGAGTATCGAGCGACAGGCCGGGGGCGACCGCCTCGCCGAAATAGGCGCGCGCCGTGCGGCTCGACGCGGTGATGCGCAGATCCGGCCCCGCGATCACGATCATGTCGCGGACGAGATCGAGCAACGCCGTTGAATCCAGCGCCTGGACGCCCCGGTCGGGCACGTGCGGCGCGACGAGCGTTTCCATCACCTCGATCGAGGTCAGGACCAGGCGGGGGCGGCCGCGGAACATGACGTAGACGGGGGTGCGGGCGGCGCGTTCCTGCCACAGGCCGAAATGCCGGACGAGATCGGATGCGGTGACGATATCCGCGCGGGCTACGTCGTGCCGTCCGACGACCGGATGCGCGCCAGCGGGCGTGATGCCGGTGGGCGTTTCGCGAGCAGGGCGCGGGGTGTGGGCGGGGGGCGCTGTCATGACCGGATGGAAGCGCGGTTGGAAGCGTCGCGCAATGAGGCTGGTCCGTAGCGGTGATAATTTCGTCTGGATGGTGGCTGGCCTGGCGTGCGGCGCGGTTGGGTGCGAGCCGTTGACCGGCGCGGTTATGGATCGCCGCCTGCGCGGGGATGACGGGGGCGCGAGGTCGCCGGATACCGAAACCCCCGCCTTTTCGGGGCGGGGGGTCGGTAGGCTTACTGGTCGAGGAAGCTGCGCATCTTGCGCGAGCGGCTCGGATGCTTGAGCTTGCGGAGCGCTTTTGCCTCGATCTGGCGGATGCGTTCGCGGGTCACGCTGAACTGCTGGCCGACTTCCTCCAGCGTGTGATCGGTGTTCATGCCGATGCCGAAGCGCATGCGCAGCACGCGTTCCTCACGCGGGGTGAGCGACGCCAGCACGCGCGTGACGGTTTCCTTGAGGTTCGCCTGGATCGCGGCATCGACCGGGATGATCGCGTTCTTGTCCTCGATGAAGTCGCCCAGATGGCTGTCTTCCTCGTCGCCGATCGGCGTTTCGAGGCTGATCGGCTCCTTGGCGATCTTCATCACCTTGCGGACCTTTTCCAGCGGCATGGACAGGCGCTCTGCCATTTCCTCCGGAGTCGGTTCGCGGCCCTGTTCGTGCAGGAACTGGCGGCTGGTGCGGACGAGCTTGTTGATCGTCTCGATCATATGGACCGGGATACGGATCGTGCGCGCCTGATCCGCGATCGAGCGCGTGATCGCCTGACGGATCCACCATGTCGCATAGGTACTGAACTTGTAGCCGCGGCGATATTCGAACTTATCGACCGCCTTCATCAGGCCGATATTGCCCTCCTGAATGAGATCCAGGAACTGCAGCCCGCGATTGGTGTATTTCTTGGCAATCGAGATGACGAGACGGAGGTTCGCCTCGACCATTTCCTTCTTGGCGATACGCGCCTCGCGCTCGCCCTTCTGGACCATGTTGACGATGCGGCGGAATTCCGGGAGCGCCATGCCGGTCTGCTGGGAGATTTCGGAAATCTCCATGCGGATGCGGTCGACGGAATCGGTTTCCGCCGCGACGAATGCCGCCCATTTCTTGTCGAGCTTGCCGAGGTTCGGGATCCACTGCTCGTCCAGTTCGTGGCCGATATAGCGATCGAGGAAGTCCTTGCGCGGCACCTTGTGGCGCTCGGCAAGGCGCAGCATCTGGCCGCCAAGCGCGGTCAGACGACGGTTATAGGCATAGAGCTGATCGACGAGATATTCGATCTTCGCATTGTGGAACTGGACGCTCTCGACCTCTGCGGTGAGTTCCTCGCGCAGCTTCTGATACTTGCGTTCGTCCGCTGCCGACAGTTCGCCGCCCGCGCCCATCGCGTCGAGGCGCTGGCCCTGCATCTTGCTGAACTTCTTGTAGAGCGCGGTGATGCTGGCGAAGCGTTCGAGCGCGATCGGCTTCAACTGTTCTTCCATCTGCGCGAGCGAGAGGGTGTTGTCCTCCTCCTCGTCATCGGACGGACGCGGCGTGCGCCGCTCCTGCATCGAATCCTCGTCCTCGTCGGCGGGAGCCTCTTCCGGTTCTTCCTCTTCCTTGAAGGACGGGCCGGCGGTCTTCTCGCTGATCTCGCCCGATCCTTCCTCGTCGTCGGTGAGCGATTCGGGGGCGGGATCCTTTGACAGCATCGCGTCGAGATCCATGATCTCGCGCAGCTGCATCGTGCCTTCGTTGAGCGCGGTCGACCAGTCGATGATCGCGTTGAAGGTGATCGGCGATCCGCACAGGCCGAGGATCATCGTGTCGCGACCGGCCTCGATCCGCTTGGCGATGGCGATCTCGCCCTCGCGGCTGAGCAATTCGACGGCGCCCATCTCACGCAGGTACATGCGGACGGGATCGTCGGTGCGATCGACAACTTCCTTCTTCTTGACGTCGATCTGTTGCGATCCGTCGTCGGATGCGTCGACCGATCCGACCTCATCCTCGTCCGCAGGCTTCTCGTCGCCTTCCTCGCCGGCTTCGTCATTCTCGACGATGTTTATGCCCATCTCGCTCAGCGCCGAGGAGATATCCTCGATCTGATCGGACGACATCTCGCCCTGCGGCAGCGCTTCGTTCAGCTGTTCGTAGGTGATGTAGCCGCGCTTCTTGGCGCGGGCGATCACCTTCTTGATCGACGCATCGTTGAGATCGATCAGCGGAGCATCGCCGTTTTCAGTGATGTCGGTCGCTTCCGCCATGTCCGTTTTCGCCATTAATTGCCCTCAGCACCAAAAGCCCTGGCGTCTTCGTTCGCCTGCACCAGATTTGCAAGTCGAGCGTCGAGCGCCTGTTGTTCCTTCACCAGCGCCACCTGTCGCTCGTACGCCTTGTCCCAATCGAACGCGGCTTCCGAGTAACGCGCCTGCATTTCCGCCGTCGCATCGGCCAGCGCCGCATCCACTTCGGGGCGGGACACCAGGATCGCGATGGCCTCGTCGAGGTCCTCGCGCGCCCTTTGCGGCTCCGCATCCCTCAAGGTGAAGGATAGCGACAACTGGTCCGGCCGAAGCAGTTCGTGCGCGATTATATCAAATCCAGATGTCGCCAATATGGTGAGAAGGCGATCACTATCAAGCGTCTCGCCGCGATCCGCATCTTCGAGTGCCAAATCGACTACCGCCTCGAACAGCCGGCCGAGTGCGCCATCGGCCAGTTTGAGCGATCCCAGCACCTCCATATGGCGGGCAATCTCAGCCGGATGGCGGATCAGCCCGGCAAGCACCGCCTTGGCAAGGATGCGGTCGATGCCGCCCGCGCGCACGCCCTTCGCGCCTTCGCCGACGGGGCCGGGCGGCGCCTTCCACGGCTGGCCGGGCTTGCGCTGCGTGCGCTGCTGCGGCTGGAACGGGCGGAACGGTTCGCGCTTGCGGGCGTAGAGATCGTCGAAGCGGCGGCGGAATTCGGCGATATATTCGTGCTTCACGTTCTGGTCGGCGATCAACCCGGCGAGTTCGTTGAGGCGATGCTTGAACCCGGCCTTCTGTTCCGGCGTGTCGAGCGGTTCGAGCGCGAGTTCGTGCGCCCAGAGCTTGTCGACGAGCGGATCGGGGGATTTCAACAGCGCATCGAACGCCGCCGCGCCCTTGGTGCGGACGAGATCGTCGGGATCCTGACCCTGCGGCAGCGTGACGAAGGCGAGGCTGCGGCCGGGCGCGAGCATCGGCAGCGCGCGGTGGGCGGCGCGGATCGCGGCTTTCTGGCCCGCGCTGTCGCCGTCGAGGCACAGGATCGGCACGTCGCTCATCCGCCACAGGCGTTCCAGCTGCGCCTCGGTCAGCGCGGTGCCGAGCGGGGCGACGGCTTCCTCGAACCCCGCCTGCGCCAGCGCGATGACGTCCATATAGCCTTCGACCACCAGCACGCGGCCCGATTTGCGCGCGGCGGGAGCTGCGCGATCGAGATTGTAGAGCGTGCGGCCCTTGTCGAAGAGCGGGGTTTCGGGCGAGTTCAGGTATTTTGGTTCGCCGTCTCCGATGATGCGCCCGCCGAAGGCGACGGTGCGCCCGCGCGGATCGCGGATCGGGATCATCAACCGGCCGCGGAAGCGATCGTAGGGCGTCTTTTCCTCGACCGAGATGAGCAGCCCCGCCTCGATCAGCAGCGGGTCCCCGTACGTCTTGAGCGCGTCCTTGAGTTTGGAGCGCGAATCCGGCGCGTAGCCGAGCGCGAACGTGCGCGCGGTTTCGGGCATGATGCCGCGTTTCTCCAGGATCGCGCGGGCGTCGGCGCCGGCGATGCCGTTCAGCTGATCGGTGAACCATGTCGCGGCATCGGCACACGCCTCGTGCAGGCCCTTCGCCGCCTCCGCCTTTTCGGCGGCGCGCGGGTCCATCGCGGGCATCTCCATCCCGGCGGACTGGGCGAGGTCCTTCACCGCATCCATGAACGGCAAACCGCGCTGGTCGGTCATCCACCGGATCGCGTCGCCATGCGCGGAGCAGCCGAAGCAGTGGTAGAAGCCCTTGTCGTCATTGACGTAGAAGCTGGGGCTCTTCTCGTTATGGAACGGGCAACAGGCACGATATTCGCGGCCGGCCTTTTGCAGCTTGGTGGTCTGCCCGATGAGCGCGGACAGGAGCGTGCGGGCGCGGAGTTCGTCGAGGAATTGGGGGGATAGGGTCATGGGATGGGGCCGGGGGGTTGGGCAAGTGTCGGTCTTGGTGCTTCGACCGGCTCAGCACAAACGGTTGGTTTGATATCGTGGCCTTCGATATCCTCGCATTTTATATTTTCGTCCTCGATACCGACGCCCCCACCTTTCTCCGTTCGTCCTGAGCTTGTCGAAGGACGTGCAACACGCGACGCCGCCAATTGCGAAAGGCATATCCAGTCGCCCGCTATTAACGCTTCCTTCTTCGCCCGCGACCAACCCTTGATACGGCGTTCTGCTTCCAGCGCTTCAATCCTGCTTTCGAATTCTTGGGACCATAGCGGCGTGATGGGCTGACGGCGCGCAGTATAATCGCAGCCGCGACCGGATTGATGGGCATCGATCCGGTAGCCCAGATCCTCGCAATGCCCCGCATAATAGCTGCCGTCGCCGCAGCGCAGAAGGTACGCCCAGAACGTCATGTCGTCGCGATGACAGATCGTGGCGATTCGGTCGAGGGGGCGTGGGCGGGCTTTTGGCGGGGGCGGTGCTTTGGGCATGTCCTTCGACAAGCTCAGGACGAACGGTGGTGCGGTACTTTCACGGTCAGCTCGCGCGGGGCATGTCCTTCGACAGGCTCAGGACGAACGGAGGGAGGCTGCTGGTCCAACTGCCCGATGTACGGTGACGTCCGTCAATTGGCGGCAGGAACCGGCGGTCCTGAACACTGGCCGGGGTTTGCCCGATACCCCCCGTTCGTCCTGAGCTTGTCGAAGGACATGCCCAAGATACCGTCAGCTAACCCTTTTTAATTCAGAGCAGCCTTAACCAGGCCGCTCGCCTTGCTCATGTCCAGCTCGCTGGCATGACGCGCCTTCAGTTCGGCCATCAGGCGGCCCATGTCCTTCATGCCTTCCGCGCCGATCTCGGCCTTGATCGCGTCGATAGCGGCGCGGGTCTGGGCTTCGTCCATCTGTTGGGGCAAGAACCGTTCGATGACGGCGACTTCGGCGGCTTCCTTGTCGGCGAGTTCCTGGCGGCCGCCCTTGACGAACATGTCGATCGACTCGCGGCGCTGCTTGATCATCTTCTGCAGCACCTCGACGATCAGCGCGTCGTCGCTGTCGGGGGCCTTTCCGGTGCGTGCCTCGATGTCGCGATTCTTGATCGCGGATTGCATCAGGCTGATGGCGGCGCGGGCTTCCTTGTCGCCCGCCTTCATCGCGGTGATCTGTGCTGCCTTGATGTCGTCCCGAATCATCGATCGTCCTTTTTGAAAGCGGCTGGTGCCTTAGCGGGTTTAAGCGATCGGTGCCCGGTTTATCAGATTGACGTTAGGGCCAAGCGCGACTAGCCCCCGCCACTTAGCGACATCGTTACCCAATCAGGAGTGCCCGCCAGCATGGCCGACGCCAAACCCATTGCCGCGCCCGTAAAGGCTCCCGAAGGCGCCACCGGCGTGCTGGTGCTTGCGAATGGCGAGATGGCGTGGGGGCGCGGGTTCGGCGCGACGGGCGAGGCGGTGGGCGAGGTCTGCTTCCACACCGCGATGACCGGGTATCAGGAAGTGATGACCGATCCGTCCTTTGCCGGGCAGATGGTGACCTTCACGTTCCCGCATATCGGCAATGTCGGCGCCAATCCGGACGATATCGAGGCGAACGATCCGCACGCGCTGGGCATCATCGTGCGTGAGGACGTGACCGCGCCGAGCAATTTCCGGTCGGTCGAGCATCTGGACGCGTGGATGGCGCGGCACGGGCGGATCGGCCTGTCGGGGATCGATACGCGCGCGCTGACGCGGCGGATCCGTGCCGGCGGCGCGCCCAATGCGGTGATCGCGTATGCGGCGGACGGGGTGTTCGACATTCCGGACCTGCTGGCGAAGGCGCGCGCCTGGCCCGGGCTGGAGGGCATGGACCTGGCGATCGATGTGACGACGCAGACGCATTATGGCTGGGAAGGCGGCGTCTGGCGGCTGGGGTTCGGGTATGGCGGGAACAGCTTCTCGACTTCGCTCGAAGCGAACGGACTTGGGAGCGGGGGCGATATGCCTGACACCCCGTTCGTTTCGAGCGAAGTCGAGAAACCTGCTGAAGCGAAACCCCATGTCGTGGCGATCGATTACGGCGCCAAGCGCAACATCTATCGCAACCTAGCCGCGGCGGGGGGCGAAGGTCAGCGTGTTGCCGGCGACCGCGACGTTCGATCAGGTAATGGCGCTGAAGCCCGACGGTATCTTCCTGTCCAACGGCCCGGGCGATCCCGCCGCGACGGGGGACTATGCCGTGCCGGTGATCCGTGCTTTGCTCGAAACGCGCATTCCTTTGTTCGGGATCTGCCTTGGCCACCAGTTGCTGGCGCTCGCGGTGGGGGCGAAGACGAGCAAGATGTTCCAGGGGCATCGCGGCGCCAACCATCCGGTCAAGCGGCTGAGCGACGGGGTGGTCGAGATCACGAGCATGAACCACGGTTTCGCGGTTCTGAGCGAGACGCTGCCCGAAACCGCGCGCGAGACGCACGTGTCGCTGTTCGATGGGTCGAACGCCGGATCCGAACTGACCGATCGCCCGGCGTTTTCGGTGCAATATCACCCCGAGGCGAGCCCGGGGCCGCAGGACAGTCTGTATCTGTTCGAGAAATTCGTCGGCAGCCTGAAGGTGGCATCATGACCCTTCCCGAAGTTTCGCCCGAGCGGCTCGCCGAGGAATGGGCGGCGGACAAGGATGTGCTCGCCAGCCTGCGCGAGAATGGCGACGTGCGGGAGATCGTGCGTGCGGTGGATGTGAGTTTTCGCGGGTCGGACGAGGCGCTGGACCGGCTGGAGGAAAGCGCCGGCGAGCTCGGCTTCGAGGTGATCGAGCGCGAAGCGGATGAAGATAATGAGATGTCGCTGTTCCTCGGCTGCGAACAGGCGACGGACGATGCGTCGATCAAGGCGCTGACGGTTCGGTGCCTGCAGATCGAGCTGCTGTACGACGTTGAATATGACGGCTGGGGCTGCACTGCCGAGGATGGCTCGGCCGAAGATGGCTCTGGCGAAGACGGACGGAATTGATGCCAAAACGTACCGACATTTCCTCGATCCTCGTCATCGGCGCGGGGCCGATCGTCATCGGCCAAGCGTGCGAGTTCGATTATTCCGGCACGCAGGCGATCAAGGCGCTGCGCGAGGAAGGGTACCGGATCGTATTGGTCAATTCGAACCCGGCCACGATCATGACTGATCCCGAACTGGCCGATGCGACCTATGTCGAACCGATCACGCCCGAGATCGTCGCCAAGATCATCGCCAAGGAACGCCCCGACGCGGTGCTGCCGACGATGGGCGGACAGACCGCGCTGAACACCGCGCTCGCCTTGTTCAACGACGGGACGCTGGAGAAATACGGCGTGCAGATGATCGGCGCGGATGCCGAGGCGATCGACAAGGCGGAGGACCGGCAGAAGTTCCGCGATGCGATGGACCGGATCGGGCTGGAAAGCGCGCGGTCGATGGTCGCGCACACGCTGGACGAGGCAATGGCGGGGCTGGCGCATACCGGGCTGCCGGCGATCATCCGGCCGAGCTTCACGATGGGCGGATCGGGCGGCGGCATCGCGTATAATCGCGAGGAATTCGAGGCGATCGTGAAGTCCGGGCTGGACGCGTCGCCGACCACCGAGGTGCTGATCGAGGAATCGCTGCTCGGCTGGAAAGAATATGAGATGGAGGTCGTGCGCGACCGCAACGACAATTGCATCATCATCTGTTCGATCGAGAATGTCGATCCGATGGGCGTCCATACGGGCGATTCCATCACCGTCGCGCCGGCGCTGACGCTGACCGACAAGGAATATCAGATCATGCGCAACGCGAGTATCGCGGTGTTGCGTGAAATTGGCGTGGAAACAGGGGGTTCCAACGTCCAGTTCGCGGTCAATCCGAAGGACGGTCGGCTGATCGTGATCGAGATGAATCCGCGCGTGTCGCGTTCGTCCGCGCTCGCATCCAAGGCGACGGGCTTCCCGATCGCGAAGGTCGCGGCGAAGCTGGCGGTCGGATATACCCTGGACGAGATCACCAACGACATTACCGGTGCGACGCCCGCATCGTTCGAACCGACGATCGATTATGTGGTGACGAAGATCCCGCGTTTCGCGTTCGAGAAGTTCAAGGGCGCCGAACCGATCCTGTCGACCGCGATGAAGAGCGTCGGCGAAGTCATGGCGATCGGGCGCAATATCCACGAATCGATGCAGAAGGCGCTGCGTGGTCTGGAGACCGGTTTGAGCGGCTTCGACGTGGTCGCGGCACTCGAAGGGCTCCGCGCGCCGAGATCGAGGCGGCGCTGGCCCGTGCCACGCCGGACCGGCTGTTGGTCGCCGCGCAGGCGCTGCGAGAGGGGATGACGGTCGCGCAGATCCACGCGATCGCCAAGTTCGATCCGTGGTTCCTGGAGCGGATCGAAGAGATCATCGCGGCCGAGAATGAAGTCTCGAGGCACGGATTGCCGATCGAGGCGGTCGGCATGCGGCGGTTGAAGGCGATGGGATTCAGCGACAAGAAGCTGGCCTATCTTGCTTTAAAGTCAGCGAATTTGCGTGGTATGGAGCGCGGGATCGCGCGCGGATCCGGGCTGATCCACGAAGCGGTCGTCGCGATGACCGGGGGCGTTACCGAAGATGAGGTGCGCGCGCTGCGGCATCGCCTGAACGTGCGCCCCGTATTCAAGCGGATCGATACGTGCGCGGCGGAATTCGATGCGAAGACGCCGTATATGTATTCGACCTACGAGGCGCCCAGTTTCGGCGAGCCCGAAGACGAGAGCCAGCCGACATCGGCGCGCAAGGTCGTCATCCTGGGTGGCGGGCCGAACCGGATCGGGCAGGGAATCGAGTTCGATTATTGCTGCTGCCACGCCTGCTTCGCTTTGGGTGACGCCGGGTATGAGACGATCATGGTCAATTGCAATCCGGAGACGGTGTCGACCGATTACGACACGTCGGACCGGCTGTATTTCGAGCCGTTGACCGCGGAGGACGTGCTGGAGATCCTGCATGTCGAACAGTCGAACGGCACGCTGGCCGGGGTGATCGTGCAGTTCGGCGGGCAGACTCCGCTGAACCTCGCGCGGGCGCTGGAGGCGGCGGGGATCCCGATCCTGGGGACGAGCCCGGATGCGATCGATCTGGCGGAAGATCGCGAGCGTTTCTCCGCATTGGTGACGAAGCTTAAGCTGTTGCAGCCGGCGAACGGGCTGGCGCGGAGCCGGGACGAGGCGGTCGCGGCGGCGGATCGGATCGGATATCCGGTGCTGATGCGGCCGAGCTACGTGCTGGGCGGTCGCGCGATGGAGGTCGTGGATTCGCTCCAGCAGCTGGATGACTATATCCAGACCGCGGTGCAGGTGTCGGGGATTCCCCCGTGCTAATCGACCAATATCTGCGCGATGCGATCGAGGTGGATGTGGACGCGATCTGCGACGGCACCGACGTGACCGTGGCGGGCGTATTGCAGCATATCGAGGAAGCGGGCGTGCATTCGGGTGATTCCGCCTGTTCGATCCCTCCCTATTCGCTGTCGCCGGAGATCATCGCCGAGATCGAGCGGCAGACGGTGGCGCTGGCGCATGCGCTGTCGGTCGTCGGGCTGATGAACATCCAGTTCGCTGTGAAGGACGGGCTGGTCTATCTCATCGAGGTCAATCCGCGCGCCAGCCGGACGGTGCCGTTCGTCGCCAAGGCGATCGGTGCGCCGATCGCCAAGATCGCGGCGCGCGTGATGGCGGGCGAGAAGCTAGCCGACCTGCCAAAGATCGACCGGCACATCGATTATTATGCGGTGAAGGAAGCGGTGTTCCCGTTCAACCGCTTCCCCGGCGTCGATCCGGTCCTCTCACCGGAAATGAAGTCGACCGGCGAAGTGATGGGGATCGATCGATCTTTCCCAGTGGCCTTCTACAAGGCGGAACTGGGGGCGGGGACGGTTCTGCCGCAATCGGGCACGGTGTTCGTGTCGGTCAAGCCGAGCGACAAGCCGGTGATCCTGCCCGCGGTACAGTTGCTGGCGGACTGCGGGTTCGACATCGTCGCGACCGATGGGACGGCTGCGTTCCTGATCGCGAACGGCGTTGCGGTCGAGCGGATCAACAAGGTCGCGCAGGGTCGTCCGCATATCGTCGACCGGATGAAGGATGGGAATATCGACCTCGTCTTCAACACGACGGAGGGTTGGCAGAGCCTGAAGGATCTCGCAACCGATCCGTGCGGCGGCGCTGGTGCAGAAGATTCCGCACTTCACCACGGCGGCGGCAAGCGTCGAGGCGGCGCAGGCTATTACCGCTCTGGCGAACCACGCGCTTGAAGTAATGCCTTTGCAATCCTATTATTCGCACTCGCACACTTAATCCCCCTATCTCGATAATCGTGCGGGCGGGTCCGATCGGGCCGGCCAACAGGGGGAAATTGACGAAGGACGAAAAGGGATGGCGACCGTCGAAAAGATGCCGATGCTGCAAGAGGGCTATGAAAAGCTCAATGCGGATCTGAAACGGCTGAAAGCGGAGCGCCCGACCATCGTCGACGCGATCGAGGAGGCTCGCGCGCACGGCGACCTTTCGGAAAACGCGGAATATCATGCCGCCAAGGAGCGTCAGGGCCAGATCGAAGCGTCGATCAGCGATATCGAGGACAAATTGTCCCGTGCGCAGGTGATCGATCCCAAGGAACTGTCCGGCGACAAGGTGGTGTTCGGTGCCACGGTGACGTTGCTCGACGAGGACGACAAGCCCGCGACTTACCAGATCGTTGGCCAGACCGAGGCGGATGCCAAGGGTGGCCGCATCTCGTACAATTCCCTGCTTGGCCGTGCGCTGATCGGTCGGAAGGTGGACGAGGAAGTCGAGGTCACGGTTCCCGCGGGCGATCGCTGGTATTCGGTGTCCAAGATCGAATTCATCTAAGCCGGGCCGGGATATTGGGCGGCATCGATCTTCCGCGCGGTCGCGTCACCGACGCGATCGTCGCCTTTGCGGTATTCGCCGGCGTTATGATCATGGCGGTGATCGGTGCCGACATGGCCGCGATCCGCTTCGGTTTCATCCCACAGGATTTCCTCGGCGGCGGATGGGACGGCGATCCGCTGCGCGCGTGGCTTTCGCCGCTGGCGTCGGCGTTCATACCGCGTGACGTATTGTCGGCGGCGTTCAACCTTGTCCTGTTCTTGATCACCGGCCGTTTCGTGGAGAAGGCGCTGCGCCCGGCGGGCCTAATCGTGCTGATCCTTGCCGGAATCTACGGCAGCGCGCTGGCCCGACTGATCCTGACGCCGGGATCGGTGATGCCGGGTGCCGGCCTCGATCCGGCGGTGTTCGCGCTGATCGGCGCGTATTTCATGCTGTACGGTCTGCCGGCGGCGCTGCCGATCGGGGCGGGCCAGAGCCGCGCGGTGCGGATCGCGATGCTTGCCGGCATCTGGTTTGCGATACAGGCGGTGTTCGCGCTGATCATGCAGAGTTTCGAACTGTCGGTGACGTTCGTAGAGCCGATCGGGGCTTTGCTCGCGGGTACGCTGCTGGCCCAGCCATTGTTGCGGTGGCAATACCGCCGGGCTTGACCGGGCCCTGCCGGGTTCGCGATATGCCGCGGTCTAGGCAGGTGGCGTTGGGCGGCCGGGGCTCGTTTAGCGCAATTCGGTCGAAATAGATGGTCGCGCCTTGGGGTGTGCCCTTCGACAGTCTCAGGACGAACGGGGTGTAACGTGGGGGGCGGGGGGATCGTCTCGCGATTGCGCCTGCACGACGCCTTTAAGTGGTCGGCCCCGCGCTTGTCTAATGGCGTGTGACACGCCGCAGAGATCTCGACAGGAGCAGGGCTAACTGACTTGAGCCGTCGCGCAGGGGAAAACCTGCCAACTATTCTTAGTCGGGCTTCGCCATCAAGTCGGGCTGAACGAGGCGGTGGAGATGGACGACGACGTACTTCATTTCCGCATCGTCCACGGTGCGCTGCGCGGCGGCGCGCCAGGCTTTCTCCGCGCTTTTATAATCGGGGAACATGCCCACGACGTCGATCGAGCCCAGATCGTCGAAGTCGAGCGTCTGAGGATCGCTGACGCGGCCACCGAAGACGAGATGGAGTTTGCTCATGATAGTGTATCCCCCGGGGAAGCAGAAGTCGCGTACGCCTTAGCGTCACCGGGGGCCGGGGGCTAGTCCGCCTTGTTCGCAGGTGCAGCAGTTTTGCCGTTTTCCTTGGATGCTAGGATCGCCGCAGTGCCTGCGGTGGCAAGTGCCTTCAGGATATCGCCAGCGAGCTTACCGGCCGATCCATGCAACGCCGTGCGCGACAGGCCGATCGCGCCCAATTCCTGAAGCCCGGTGTCGCGCGCGGCCTGCACAGCGCCACCCGTGGTTTCCTTGATCCGCTTGCCAACGGGGGCGAGCAACTGAACCTCGCGCTGGCTGCGGGGCAGCAACGCGCCGGCAACCGCGCCGATCGCGAGACCGCCGAACAAAGCGGGCAGGGGGTTGGCGTCGATCGCCTTGGCGGTGCGATCGGCCGCGTCGCGGGCGCTATCCAAGGTCTTGTCGAGCGCCTTGTTGGCGGCAGCGCGGGTCTTGTCGACGGTCGACTTAGGCTTGGCGCTGGTCTGCGTCTGCGTCTGCGCGGACTGGGCGCCGTGGGCGGGCGACTTCGGAGCGGCGGTATCGTTCATTGTTCGGTCCTTTCTTCGGCGGTGGGACGCCGTTCGGGTTTCAAACTCGTCAGTGTGTCGGCGGTTGCATCATCGCCCGACTGCAACAGTCGCTGCAGCAGACGGGTCAGCGGCCGGCGGGCGAGGACGAGGCCGAGTGCGGCGGCACCGCCGGCGACGGCGGCAGGGTTCTGCCGGGCCGTCTCCATGCCTTCGGCGGCGACGCTCTTGCCCTTTTCCACCAGGCCGGTGGCGGCGTCCTGCGCGAGCATGCGTGGGTTTAGGCGGGCCTGAAGCTGGGACATTGTATCCGACAGGCGCGCGCGGGCCGCCGTCGAGCGAGCCTGCGCAATCGCAAGCGGGGTGGCGGCGATGTCGCTCATTTGACCGGACCCTTAGCGGACAGACGCCGGACGTGCCGGAGCGCTAGCCAGCCGAACAGGCCGGCGACGGCCAGGGTTCCGAAAACGACGATGATCGTCGCCCAGATCGGGCCAAGCTGCTGCTGGACGATCAGCAGCAGGCCGACGAACAGCGAAATCACGGCGGCATTGACGAGCAGAAGCGCGACGACGCCATAAACGCCGACAAGCTTTGCCTCGCCGACGAAGTTCAGCGCCTGCGCCTTGTACAACCCGACTTCCGCCTTGGCGGTTTCGCGGGCGTCTTCGACGAGCCGCCCGAGCAGCTCGCCGATTCTCTCAGACGGAGGTTGGTCCACGTCTATACCCCCCGTATCGCACGCTCAGGCGTTCGTGTCGTTCTGCGGGGCGGTCGTATCGGCGGTCAGGCCCGACTGCAGCAGGCGGACCAACACGAAGCCGACGGCTGCAGCGGTTCCGATCGCGATCGCCGGGCTCTTCTTCACGAAGTCCGTCGCGTCGCCGATCAGCTCGTCGACATTCTTGGCCTTGAGCGATTCCGAAAAGCCAGTGACCGCATCCGCCGCGTTGCGCGCGTATTGGCCGTATTGCTCGCCGACCTTCTCATCCACCGTACCGGCGGCATCGGTCATCAGCTTGGCGAGCTCATCCAGCGCGCCGCCCGCGCGGGCCTTGCCGTCCTCGACATAGGTTCGCGCCTTGTTGCCGGCTTCCTTGGTTAGCTGCGATGCGCCGTCCTTCAGCATCTGCGCCGGGCCGCTGGGCTTTTCCGGTGCGGGGGATTCGGCCGCCGTGGGGTTCGCCGACGGGATTTCGGTGTTTTCAGTCGTATCGGTTTCCATGGCAGGGCCTTTCTTTATGTTCGTTTCCGGTGTGGACGCTGGCCGATCCGTTTCGGATGCGGCGTCGGGAGAAATCACGGCGTCTTCGGCCATTGCGAACCTTTTCAAATGCTCGACCGTAACCGGTCAGCGACCTTTACGGTTCCATCGACAGGACGGCGAATTGCCGCATCGTAGATTAGGCGATAGAGGCTCGCCCCATCATTCGCTCTTCCGTGATTAGAAGGATCGTTCCGTGACCGCAATCATCGACCTGCATGCCCGCCAGATCATCGACAGCCGCGGCAACCCGACCGTAGAAGTGGACGTGATGCTGGAGGACGGGAGCTTCGGCCGCGCGGCGGTTCCGTCGGGTGCGTCGACCGGCGCGCATGAAGCGGTCGAGCGTCGCGACGGCGACGCGTCGAAATGGGGCGGCAAGGGCGTGCAGGGCGCGGTCGATGCGGTCAATGGCGAGATCGCCGAAGAGGTCGTCGACATGGACGCCGAGGACCAGAGCGATATCGATCGCGCGATGATCGAGCTGGACGGCACCGAGAATAAAGGCCGGTTGGGCGCGAATGCGATCCTGGGCGTCAGCCTGGCGGTCGCGAAGGCGGCGGCGGATGCGCGTGGGCTGCCGCTGTATCGCTATGTCGGCGGCGTGTCGGCGCATGTGCTGCCAGTGCCGATGATGAACATCATCAACGGTGGCGAGCATGCCGACAACCCGATCGATTTCCAGGAATTCATGATCGTGCCGGTCGGTGCCGACACGCTGTTCGACGCGGTGCGCTGCGGATCGGAGATTTTCCACACGCTGAAGAAGGGGCTGCACGACAAGGGTCTGGCGACGTCGGTCGGCGACGAGGGCGGCTTCGCGCCGAACATCGCCAGCACGGCGGATGCACTCGACTTCATCATGTCGTCGATCGAGAAGGCGGGGTACACGCCGGGCGACGACGTGATGGTCGCACTGGATTGCGCGGCCACCGAGTTCTTCAAGGACGGAAAGTACAATATCTCGGGCGAGGGCAAGATCCTGTCGAGCGGCGAGATGGCGGAGTATCTGGCGGATCTGACGCGGCGTTATCCGATCTTCTCGATCGAGGACGGCATGGCGGAGGACGACTGGGCCGGCTGGAAGGCGCTGACCGATCTGGTAGGCGACAACGTTCAGCTAGTCGGAGACGATCTGTTCGTGACCAACCCGAAGCGGTTGAAGCGCGGCATCGACGAGAAGATCGCGAACTCGATCCTGGTCAAGGTCAACCAGATCGGCAGCCTGACCGAGACGCTGGAAGCGGTGTCGATGGCCAATCGCGCAAGCTATACCGCGGTGATGTCGCACCGGTCGGGCGAGACCGAGGATCTGACGATTGCCGATCTGGCGGTCGCGACGAATTGCGGACAGATCAAGACGGGCTCGCTCGCGCGCAGCGACCGGTTGGCGAAGTACAACCAGCTGATCCGGATCGAGGAAGAACTAGGCGATGCGGCGATCTATGCCGGGCGGAGCGTGCTGCGCGGGCGGTGAGGAGTCGAACCGGAATGTGGTTAAAAAACGCTTGATTGCGCGCGCCGGGGCTGACAGGAATCGCGGATGGCCAAGCGTTCCACCTTCAACGTCATGCTCCGCCGCGCGATCGTGCCCGCGGTGGCGGTAATCGTCATCGCCGGGCTGGGTGCGTATACGATGTTCGGGCCGAACGGGGCGCGCGCGTATGGCGACGTGAAGCGCAAGCTGGCGGTGAGCGAACGGCGGTTGGTGGTGCTGAACGCCAAGCGGGCGGAATGGCAGAACAAGGTCGCTTTGCTCGACCCGCGCAAGGCCGACCCCGACATGGTGGACGAACTGACGCGCAAGAAGCTGAACGTCGTGCATCCGGACGAGATGATCGTTCCGCTGAACTGAGGCGGCATCGGTCGACGTTGGTACCGGTTGGTTTCGAACATTGCTGTAACCCCGGACCCGTTCGGGGGTACACCGCGCGGCGTGCAACCCGTTCGGATCTCCTGGCGAGTTGCTCGCGGTTGGGTGGATCCCGGAACTAGTCCGGGATGACGATGGTGGGCGCTGTGATCGGCCGACCGCCGCGATCAATCCGACGGTCGGCCCGGATCCCTTAGCGAACAGCGTCCTCGCGTCCGTTGCTGACCGCGCCGTCGCGACCGCGGCCTAGGAAGGTGAGCAGATCGTTGGTGAACCGGTCGCTTTCCGTTACGGTCAGGCCGTGCGGTGCGCCGTCATATTCGACCAGTTGCGCGCCGGCGATGCCCTTGGCCGCGGCGCGTCCGGTGGCGTCGATCGGGACGGTTTTGTCGGCGGTGCCGTGCACCACCAAAGTGGGGACGCGGAAGGCGGGGAGGTCGCCGCGGAAATCGGTGTGGCCGAACGACTTGGCGCATTCCAGGATCGGCTTCAGACCGGCGAGCATCGTGGTGTGGCGGGCCCAGTCGATCGTCTCGTCGCTGACCGGGGACGAGATCATGCCGACGCCGAAAAAGTCCTTGAAGAAGCTGGTCCAGAACCCGAACCGATCCTTGCGGATGCCGTCGCCGATGCTCTGCAGCGTCTCTTCCGGCACGCCGTGCGGGTTGTCCTCCGTCTTCAACATATAGGGGACGACGGAGGCGATCAGGCCAGCCGCGACGACGCCCTTGCCTTCGTGGCGGCTCATGTAGCGGGCGACCTCGCCGCCGCCCATCGAGAAGCCGACCAAAGTCGCGTCGCTGGTGGCGCCGGTCTGTTCCAGCACGTCCGCCAGATCGTCCGACAGCGTATCATAGTCGTAGCCGGTCCAGGGTTGCCCCGACCGGCCGAAGCCGCGCCGGTCGTACGCTATCGCGCGGAAGCCCGCCTCGGCCAGCGCCATTGCCTGCGCATCCCAGCTGTCGGCCGACAGTGGCCAGCCGTGGATCAGGACGACGGGACGGCCGCTGCCCCAATCCTTGACGTACAGGTCCGTGCCGTCGCGCGTCTTGATATAGGGCATGTGGTCGCTCCGCTTCGTTGGATGTCGGCGAGTGAACGAGCCTTGGCGGGACACGTTCCGGGCCGTGTCGCTAACGCGCCATTACCGCGCCTGTTTGAGCGTCGAGACCTGTTCGGCGACTTCCTCCTTTTGCGGGTTGCGGATCGATGGGCGGAGGCGGGCGAGGCTGCACAGGCCGGCGACGAGCGCCAGCGTCGCGGCGACGAAGGCGGGGATGCGGCCCGCGCCGATCCCGGCTGCGAGCAAGGCCGCGACCAAAGTGGCGCCGGTCGTCTGCCCGACGAGGCGGACGGTGGAGACGAGCCCGCCCGCCGCGGCCGCGCGCTCACGCGGGGCGCTGCCGATGATCAGGCGGGCGTTGGGGGGCAGGAACGTGCCGAAGCCCGATCCGCACAATGCCATTCGCCACGCGACGTCGAACCAGCCGGGGTCCGGCGGCATGAAGGCGAGCAGCAGCAGGGCCGTGATCGAGATCGCCATGCCGATCCCGCCGAGTATGCCCGCCGGAATGCGATCCGACAGCCAGCCGGCAAGCGGCGCGACGATCATGTTGGTCAGCGGCCAGGGCGCGATGGCCGCACCGATCTGCGCCGGAGTGAAGCCGGCCTGGGCGAGGCGGAAGGGGGTCGAGAGCAATAGCGTCATCGATGCGATGAAGGCGGTGTAGGCGCCGACCACCGACAGCGCGAGGACGGGGCGGGCGAGCAGATCGATCGGCAGGATCGGGTCCGCTTCATGCCGTTCGCGGCGGACGAAGAACACACCGATCAGCGCGCCGGTGAGCACGATCGCGGCGGAGACGACGGGAGAGTCGCCGTGTACTGCGCTTTCGAGGCCGCCGATCACCAGCCCGAACATCGCCGCGCACATGATTGCGCCGAGCACGTCGAAGCGCGTGTCGCGCGGTTTGGACACGGGCAGCGCGCGGCCGAGAAACAGCGACAGGATGGCGAAGGGCACCGCGCTGGCGAAGACCCAGGGCCAGGGCGCGACCGCGAGGACGAGGCCACCGATCGTCGGCGCGGCGGCGGCACTGCTGGAGACGATCACCGAGTTGATGCCGAGCCCACGGCCCAGTTGCTGCGACGGATAGACTTGCCGGATCAAGGCGGACGAAACGCTGAGCGCCGCCGCCGCGCCGCCCGCCTGCATGACGCGGACGACGAGCAGGAAGGGGAGGCTCTTGGCGAAGAAGCACAGGATCGTCGCGACGGTGAAGACGAGCTGCCCGATCTGGTACATCCGCTTCAGCCCGATCCGGTCGCCCAGCCCGGCAAAGGGCAGCAGCAGCATGACCAGCGTCAACTGGTAGACGGTGACGACCGCGACGACCGCGCTTTGATCGACATGCAGGTCGCGCGCGATCGTCGGCAAGGCGACGGTGGCGACCGCGCCGTCGATGATGATCAGCGCGGTACCGCAGCACAGGGCGCCGATCGCGAGCAGGCGGCGGGGCATGGGGAGGCCATCGGTCATGGCCACCCGATTACGCTTCTGGCGCGCGATCGCAACCCGGCGACCAGCCCGGTGGTGCGAGATTAAATCCCGTAAATTCAAAGGCTGGAGTGACGACGCAGCTGACCAAAGCCCAACCGTCGCGCGCCTCCGCCGCCTGCCACGCGCCGGTCGGGACGATCGCCTGCGGGACCTGGCCGGCAAGTACGTCCGGGCCGAGCAGATGCGTGGCCGGTGCGCCATCGTGGATCAGCAGCGTCAAAGGGTGGCCGGCATGCCAGAACCACAGTTCGGCGGCATCGACCGTGTGCCAGTGCGACCGCTGGGCATCCTCCAGCAGGAACAGGATCGCGGTTGAGAGGCCGCGACCGCCATCGGGCGCCGGCTGGCGAAACGTCTCGCGATACCAGCCGCCTTCGGGATGAGGCGACAGGTCCAGACTGGCGATCAGGGCGGCGGGATCGGACACGAACGCGAAATCCTGTGTTTCCGTTATCGGTGACAACGTTTACCGTGAATGCGGGTTGCTGCACTGCAGCGCAACGTTTAAATGGGAGGGATGACGACCTTGACCGCCGAGCGCCCCGCCGCAGCCGTGCCGACCACGACCCCGATCATCTTCGAGGCGATCGTGCGCAAGATGTGCATCGCCGCGACCTACAACAAGGTCGAGATGACGCTGGCGCCACACGTCATCTACACCAAGCATGACGAGCTGTTCATCGATGCCGAGGTTCTGGCGCGCGACGGCAAGCCGCCCAAGGAACCGAAGATCGGTACGTTCAAGCTGGTCGGCCTGACCGGCGTGCGCATCACGCCGCGCGCCTTCACGGTCAGTTCGCTGTTCGACCAGGGCAGCTTCAAATATGCCGACACGACGTTGATGGCGGTCGAAGCGGGCTGAGGCTCGCCCGGCAAAGGTGACGAAGTCCCGGCGTTTTCGCGCCGCACGTCGGTGAAGCGCGTGGTCGGCGCGACGAAACGGGTGGTGTCGGCCAAAATGCGCACCGGGATCATTCCCTCCAGTCGAACGGTTTCATCGCCTCGCGCAGCGCCGGATCATTGTCCTTCGCCGTCGCCACCAACGCGGCGATCAGCAGGCCATCATTGAAGGTGCGCCGCTCCCCGATCTGACGACCGCGATAGAAGACCGGCTTCGCGACGCCGGTCATGACGCGCGCGATGGCGGTGGAGAGCGCGTTGGCGCGGCCCTGTTCCAGCGCGGCGTCCCACGCGGCGGCGAAGCTTTCCGCGCCGGGGCGTTTGCGCAGCGAATAAGCGGATTTGCGCGACATGCCGATCGATTTCGCGGCGGTCGACACGATGCCGATCGTGCCGAGCGCGTCGATAAAGGCAATCTGGCGTTGCGGGGTCCAGCCGTCGTGACGGGTGCAGCCGGGGACGGGGGGTGAAGGCGAGGGGATCTGTCATCGCCAGTCTATGCGGTGATGGCTTATGTGTAGGACAGGGGTTTGTTTGCCGGGGGCTCGGCGGACAATGTGGCGCGACGGGTGAGGGTGATGGACGATTTTCGCTGTCGGGGCGCTGCAACGGGTTGGGCGGGGAGTATGGATCCCCGCCTGCGCGGGGATGACGATCGAGTTTTGGCAGTATCGAAGTCCGCCCGATGGTCGGGGGTGGTGAGCCGACGGGCGGGAGGGGCGCTGGCCCCTCCCGTTCGTCAGGCCGGATCAGCGGCAGACGGTGTAGCGGTTGCCGTTGCGATAGACGAGGCGGCAATTGTCCCGCCCGCCGCGGCCGTTGCGCCAGCCGAGATGACGGCCATTGTCCCGCTGCGACCAGCCGCGATTGCCACGACGATCCCAGCGACGATTGTCGCGGCGGTCCCAACGGCGGTCGTCGCGGCGATCCCAGCGACGGTCGTCGCGATCATGCCGGTCGTAGCGGATGTCCTGCGCATAAGCGCCGCCATCATAACGCTGCGCCGACGCCTCGGGCGCCGCGCCGATACCGGCGACCATCAAAGCAGCGGCGATCAAGTGTGTGATCTTCATGGCATATCCTCTCATGGGGCCCGAACTGGGCCGATATGACGGGGATACGCGTGGCTGCGGTTATCGTTGCTGAATGTGGTTGTAGGGTGAGGTACAGGTTTGGGACGGGTCAGATCGGCTCGACCGGTATGCCGAGTTCCAGCGCGGCGCTCGCCATCATGCGATCGAGCGTGACGATACGAAGTCCGGCGGCGGCCGCGACGGCGAGATGAAGCGCATCCCCGGCGCGAAGGCCCAGTTTGTGTTGGTCGAGATAGGCGGCGGCGGTGATGAAATGGCTCGCCGCAATGGGGGACGTCATAAGCACCCGATCGCGCCAGCCGTGCCACATCGCCAGCGCCTCGGCGCGCTTCTCGACGGACAGCGCACCGGTGCGAAGTTTGAGACCAAGGGCGCTCGACACCTCGGTATCGCACCAGTCGCTGACATGAAGCGTCCCTTCCGGCTGCTCCGCCATCCACGATATGATGCGCTCGCTATGGGGTTCCAGCGTGAGCGCTGCGACGATGGCGGACGTGTCCAGATAGACCATCAATACCGGTCGGCGTCGCGCATCTGCCGGATGAAGTCTCCGGCAGGGACGGTTTGCATCTGTTGTCCGTCGTGCAGCTTGCGCAGAGCCGCGACGTCGATCTTCTGCCGAGGCGTCTTGAGCGGGCGAAGTTCGGCGGCGGGTTTGCCTCGGCGGGTGATCTCGATGCTTTCGCCGGCTTCGACCCGATCGATAATCTCGCTGAGATGCGATTTGGCGTCGGCGAGGTTGATACTGTCCACTGGCGCGCTCCTGACTAGGTTTGTGACTATATCAAAAATTTTATGACCGCGTAAGGCGTAGGCTTGGGATTTTTATGGGAATCAAGCTTCATTCAAGTTTCGCAGTGCATCCGGGGGCGTGGCTGCGCGCGGAGATCGTCGAGCGGCATTGCCTTTCGGTGACGGACGCCGCCGCCAAACTGCACGTGACGCGTCAGGCGATGAGCAATTTGCTCGGCGGGCGGGCGGGTTGGTCCGCTGAAATGGCGATCCGGTTCGAGAAGGCGTTCGGTCTGAGCGCGGATACGCTGATGCGGATGCAGGCGGCGCATGACCTCGCGGAAGTGCGTGCGCGGGAGGCGGGGATCGAGGTGGAGCGGGTGGCGGCTTAGTGCCAGTTTGAAGGCGCTGCGTTTACGCCGCCTTCGAATCCCGCAGCGGCAACGCCGTGGTTTCCAACGTCGCGAGGTCCAGTTTGGTCGAGGCGTGGTCGATGTCGATGCCGACGATATTGCCGCCGGCGTCGAGATCGATGTTGACGCCGTCCGCGACCTCTCGTGTTTCGGCACCGGGCACCGTCCGCAGCTCGATGTAGATACTGTCGGTTTCGGGATAATAATGCAGCTTCATCACTCGGCCTCGCGGTAATTGCGGTCGAAGAAGGCGTTGTGCACCGTCTCGCCGTCTTCCAGCGTCACGACACGCAAGATATAGGTTTTGCCGGTGTCGTCTACCACACCGGCCCAAAGTCTGATGCGCCCGTCTTCCTGAACGATCCTGGTCAGCGGGGCGGCCATGACGGTTTCGATCTATTCGACCTTGATGTAGGGTCGCTTGCGGAGAACCTGTTCCTCGAAATAGCGCGTCGTCTTCAATCCCTCACCCCACCGTAACAAAGCTGTCCATAACCCGCTTCCGCCCTGCGGTCTCGAAGTCGATCTCCAGCTTGTTTCCCTCGATTTCGGCGATCGCGCCGTAGCCGAACTTCTGGTGGAAGACGCGCATGCCGATGCTCACGTCGTCGCGGCCCTTGTTGCCGAGGCTGACGGCGCTGGCTCGGGCCTCCACGACGCGCGAGGGTTCGCGGGAGAAGGTTCGGCTGGTGAAGGCGCCGCCGGGTTTGGCCGGGTCTATGCCGGGGGACAGGCCCGCGGCGCGTTGCCAGCCGGGGCCTCGGCCGGTGCCGCGCGCGACATCGGCGAAGGGGTCGGCGCGTTCGGACCAGTTGGCGCGCCACAGGCTTTCGCCGCCGGACATGGTCGTCTCGCTATCGGTATGTTCGGGCGGGAGTTCGCCGACGAAGCGGCTGGGGATCGAGCTGGTCCACTGGCCGTAGATGCGGCGGTTAGCGGCGTGGATGATCGTCGCGCGGCGGCGGGCGCGGGTGATCGCGACGTAGGCGAGGCGGCGCTCCTCCTCCAGGCTGGCGAGGCCGCCTTCGTCCAGCGAGCGTTGCGAGGGGAACAGCCCTTCTTCCCAGCCGACGAGGAAGACGGTGTCATATTCCAGCCCCTTCGCGGCGTGGATCGTCATGATCGTGACCTTGGGGTCCTCGGCATTGCTCTCGTTATCCATGACGAGGCTGACATGTTCGAGGAACGCGCCGAGGTTTTCATATTCCTCCATCGCGCGGACGAGTTCGGTGAGGTTTTCGAGGCGACCGGCGGCTTCGGCGGATTTCTCCGCCTGGTACATGGCGGTATAGCCGCTTTCGTCGAGGATCTGGCGCGCGAGATCGGGGTGCGGCATCTCGCCCGCCATGCTGCGCCATCTGGCCATGTCGCCGACGAGGTTGCCGAGCGAGCGGCGGGCGGCGCCGGTCAGTTCGTCGGTGTCGAGGATGCGCGCGGCGGCGGTGGTGAGCGGAATGCCCTCGGCGCGGGCGAGCTGGTGGACCTTCTGCACCGCCTTGTCGCCAAGGCCGCGTTTGGGGACGTTGACGATGCGTTCGAAGGCGAGGTCGTCCGCCGGCTGCGCGACGACGCGGAGATAGGCGAGCGCGTCGCGGATTTCGGCGCGTTCGTAGAAGCGGAAGCCGCCGACGATGCGGTACGGCATGCCGATCGCGATGAAGCGGTCCTCGAACTCGCGGGTCTGGTGCTGCGCGCGGACGAGGATCGCGACCTCGTCCAGCGACTTGCCGTCGCGCTGCGTCCCCTCGATCTCGTCACCGACGCGGCGCGCCTCCTCCGGCCCGTCCCATACGCCGAGGACCTTGACCTTGTCGCCGACGTCGAGATCGGTCCAGAGCTGCTTGCCGAGGCGCCCGCTATTGTTGGCGATGACGCCGGAGGCTGCGCCCAGGATATGCGGGGTGGAGCGGTAATTCTGTTCGAGCCGGATGACCTTCGCGCCGGGGAAGTCCTTCTCGAATTTCAGGATGTTCTCCACCTGTGCGCCACGCCAGGAATAGATCGACTGGTCGTCGTCGCCGACGCAGCAGATGTTCTTGCGCTCCTGTGCGAGCAGGCGGAGCCAGAGATACTGGACGCTGTTCGTGTCCTGATATTCGTCGACCATGATGTATTTGAAGCGGCGCTGATATTCGGCCAGCACTTCGCGGTCGCGCTTCAGGATGACGAGCATGTGGAGCAGCAGGTCGCCGAAATCGCAGGCGTTTAGCGCGATCAGGCGCGTTTGGTAGTCGGCATACATCTCGCCGCCGCGGCCGTTGGCGTAGAGTTCGCTTTCGCCCGCATCGATGTCGGCGGGCGTGAGGCCCTTATTCTTCCAGCCGTCGATCACCCCGGCGAGCTGGCGCGCGGGCCAGCGTTTCTCGTCGATATCGGCAGCGACGATGAGCTGTTTCAGCAGCCGCATCTGATCGTCTGTGTCGAGGATGGTGAAGTTGGATTGCAGGCCGACGAGTTCTGCGTGGCGGCGGAGCATCTTCGCACCGATCGCGTGGAACGTGCCGAGCCAGGGCATGCCCTCCACCACGTCGCCGACGATGTTGCGGACGCGGTGCTTCATCTCGCGCGCGGCCTTGTTGGTGAAGGTGACGCTGAGGATCTCGGACGGCCAGACGCGCTTCGTCCAGAGCAGGTGCGCGAGCCGGGCGGTGAGCGCGGCGGTCTTGCCCGTGCCCGCGCCGGCGAGAACGAGGACCGGGCCTTCGGTGGTCAGCACGGCCTCCCGCTGGGGCGGGTTCAGCCCGTTGATGTAGGGCGGTTCTTGCTGCGATACTGGGCTGAGCGACATTCGTGAACAGGTAGGGAACGCGGGCGCGGGGGGCAAGCGGATTGGGGATTGCGGAGTCGAACCGGGTGTGGAACAAAGCGGCAACGCTAAGGAGGCCGGTAATGGTGACGGGTGGATGCCGATGCGGCGCGGTGCGATACGAGGCGGACGGGACGCCCGATTATAGCGCGCTGTGCGAATGCAACGAATGCCGCCAGTCGTCGGGGGCGTTCCTGACGGGCTGGGCCTTGTTCCCGATCGAGGCGGTCAGGATCACCGGAACGCCGGCGAGCCACAATTCGTCGGGCGACGTGCAGCGGCAATTCTGCGCGACGTGCGGGACGGGTCTGTTCTTCCTTAGCGACACGGTTTTCCCGGGAAAGATCGACATCCAGACGGCGAGCCTGGACGATATCGAGGCGCTGCCCCCGCAGGCGCGCATCCAGACGGCGGATGCGGCGAAATGGATGGACGAGTTCGAGGCGCTGCCGAAGTTCGCACGCTATCCGAGCTAACGGGTTTCGTCCCGGGCGCGGCTCGGCCGGGCAGGGATGCGCGTGACGGAGCGTTGTGCGCGGCGGATCGGCCATTACAAGACCGTGCTTAGTTCCGGGGAGATCGTGGATGGACCGCCGTGACGTAGTTCGAGCGCTCGGCCTGGGTGGCGCGGCACTGGCGACCGGTATGGCGCGCGCCGCGGTGGCGGAGAGCGCGGTGCAGGACTCGCGCCCGATCGTCAGCCGGGTCGCGCTGATGGACGGGCGGGTGGTGATGGCGCTGACCATCCAGGGTGCCGGACCCTATCTCTTCATGCTGGATACGGGCGCGGTTGTGAGCATCATCGACGATGTGCTGGCGAAATCGTTGAAGCTGGACCAGCGCCGGTCACTCGTCGCCTCGGGAGTCGGCGGGCCCGTGACGATGCCGCTCTATCTGGCGCGCGACGTGGTGTTCGGCGGCGGCGCCCGGCAGCGTGGCGTGGCCTTTGCCGGTCGCGACAGCGGGTTCGGCCCGGACATACGCGGGGCATTGGCGGCGGGGATGCTGACCGGCGCGGACAGCGACCTGGATATCGAGAAGGGCGAGTGGCGGACCTATCCGGGCGGGCGGCCGGACCGGACGGGGTTCTTCCGCATCGGCGACGCGATCAAGACCGACGTGACGGGATCGTCGCAACTGTTCGGCGACGCGACGATCAATGGGCGGCGTTTTCGCTTTCTGCTGGATACCGGCGCGCCGGGGGGCTTTTCGATCAACCGGCGATCGGCGCGCGAGCTGGATCTGTGGAACGACACGCGGCCTTATGCGCCGGTGCGACCCAGCGGGATCGGCGGACAGGACAATCTGGCGCGGCTGGTTCGGAGCGACGTGGTGGAATTCGGCGGCGCGCGGTTCGAACGCCCGCTGGTCATGGTGCGCAACGGAACGACGCGCGACGGCGTGGACGGGATCATCGGGCTGAGCGTGCTGCGGCAGTTCAACCTGTCGACCGAAGTGAAGGCCAGGGCGTTGTGGGTGCAGAGACATGCCAGTCCGGAACCGCTGAGGGACCGTTACGGCCTGTCGGGGCTGTGGCTGAGCGGCGAGCGCGACCAGGTGACGATCGCCGATGTCGGGACGGGCAGTCCGGCGGCGGCGGCGGGGCTGAAGATCGGAGATCACATCACGGGCGCGCCGTTTCCCGCGCTGTTGCGCACGCTGTCCGGACCGCCGGGGACGGAGATCAGCTTGCAGATCGACCGCGGCGGGACGCCCGCGACCGTGCGAGTCGCCCTGGCGCCGTATCTGTAGCGAAGCCGTATCTGTAGCGAAGTCGGGCCGACAGACGGGTTTCCGGAATTCCTGCGGTATTTTTCTGCATCGAGGCGCGCTAACGGTCCGGCACAAAATCGGATCGGCTGGAGGATGCGGATGGACGTAGTGGATCGATGGCATGCCTATGTGAAGAGCGGCGACCCGGCGGCGCTGGAGGCGCTGATCGGTGAGGATTGCGTGTTCCATTCGCCCGCCGTGCATACGCCGCAGATCGGTCGCGTGCTGACAGTGCGGTATCTGACCGCGGCGATGCTGGTGCTGAAACGACCCGATTTCAGATATGTGGGCGAATGGCGCGCGGAGCGATCGGCTGTGCTGGAGTTCATGCTGTCGATCGACGGGATCCAGATCGACGGGATCGACATGATCAGTTGGGATGCGGATGGGCGGATCACCGAGTTCAAGGTGATGATGCGGCCGTTAAAGGCATTGAACACGATCCTGCCGCTGATGGCGTCGCGCCTGACCAACGGGTGAAACGCACCGGCGCGGGACGGCCACGCGATCGTCACGGAACCGTCATCAACGTGTAACGTAGCCCGGCAAAGGCGGGGCCATCATGCCAACACACGTTATAGCGGCTGAAGAGCCGGCCCCCGCTGCGTTTGCGTCCGTGCCAATCACGCCGACGGGGTTGGCGACAGTCCCCGCGCATGGCGGGTTCGATCGACCGATCTCCCCGACCGCGCGGATCCTGTTCATGATCGCTTTGGTCGGCGGCTTCGCCTATGCCGGGTTCAGCGTGTTCGTGGACACGCGGCAGGTGGGCGAAAGCCTGGCGCTGGGCGTGTTCGCCTTTCTCGGCCTCGCGCTGCTGATCGCGTTGGGGTTCGAATTCGTCAACGGATTCCACGACACCGCCAACGCCGTCGCGACGGTGATCTACACCAATGCGATGCCGGCGCATCTGGCGGTGATCTGGTCGGGCTTCTTCAACTTTCTCGGTGTGATGCTGTCGTCGGGCGCGGTGGCCTATTCGATCATCACGTTGTTGCCGGTGGCGCTGATCCTGAACGTGGGGAGCGCGGCCGGGTTCGCGATGATCTTCTCGCTGCTGCTGGCCGCGGTGCTGTGGAATCTGGCGACCTGGTATGTCGGTCTGCCGAACAGTTCGAGCCACACGCTGATCGGATCGATCCTGGGCGTGGGCGTGGCGAACCAGTTGCTGTCGGGCGGCGGGGCCGGGGGAACAACCGGGCTGGATTGGGCGCAGGTGCAGAAGGTGATGACCGGGCTGTGGATGGCGCCGCTGATCGGCTTCGTCGCCGCTTTGATCTTCCTCTTTGTGATGAAGCGCGTGGTGCGCAAGCCCGCTTTGTATGCGCCGCCGGTCGAGGGCGAGCCGCCGCCCAGGGGCATTCGCGCATTGCTGATCTTTACCTGCACCGCGGTCAGCTTCGCGCATGGCGGGAATGACGGGCAGAAGGGCATGGGGCTGATCATGCTGATCCTGATTGGGTGCGCGCCGACCGCCTATGCGTTGAATCGCACGCTGCCGAGCGCGGCGACGCCGGCCTTCATTCAGGCGGCGAACGGCGCGGCGGCGACGTTCGATGCCAAATCCGGCGGGCTGGATGTCGCGCCGGCCGAGGCGCGCGGCGTGCTGACGACGGCGTTGCAGGCGAAGACGGTCGACGATCCGCGCGTCTATGGCGCGGTGGAAACGGTGTCGCGCGATCTGGCGGCGCGGGTCGGCAGCTATGGCGCGCTGAGCAATGTGCCCGCAGGCGTCGCATCGAACGTGCGGAACGACATGTATCTGGTGCTGGATACGACGCGGCTGATGACCAAGGCGAAGACCGCCAGCGCGCACTTTTCCGAGCCCGAACTGAAGGGGATCGAGGCGTATCAGACGATGCTGGAAAGCGGCACGCGGTTCATTCCTCTCTGGGTGAAAATCAGCGTCGCGCTCGCACTGGGGTTGGGCACGATGGTCGGCTGGAAGCGGATCGTGGTCACGGTCGGCGAGAAGATCGGCAAGAGCCACATGACCTACGGCATGGGCGCATCGGCGGAAATCGTCGCGGCCTCCGTGATCCTGGCGGCGGAGCGGTTCGGCCTGCCAGTGTCCACGACGCATATCCTGACCTCCGCCGTGGCCGGTTCGTCGGTCGCCAACGGGCAGGGACTGCAGGGGCGGACGATCCGCAACATGGCGCTGGCCTGGGTGATGACGCTGCCGGCGGCGATGCTGCTGTCGGGCGGGTTGTATTGGGGGTTGCTGACGGCGGTTCGGGTGTTCGGCTGGTAGGGTTGGTTGCGAGCCGGGGGTGCGGGGGCTCGCGGGGGCTAGGCTCTCTCGCAGCGGCACTTGAACGAGGCCTCAATTCTATCTGCATAACCCCCACCGTTCGTTTCGAGCGAAGTTGAGAAACTTGGGGACGGTCGTGTGGGGCGGTTTCTCGACTTCGCTCGAAACGAACGGTGGGTTGGGGAGGGCGCTAGCGGCTTGACGGAGCGGTCTGTGGTTCCTGCTTTGGATAAGCCCAGACAATCGTCATTCCCGCGCAGGCGGGAATCCATAGTCACCGAGGTTACGGCGCCTTTCGAACCGGCAGCCGTTATGGATCCCCGCCTTCGCGGGGATGACGGTGGTTTTGAGGCTGGCGGTGGGTCATCCGGGGATGACCGTGGTTTGAGGCTGGCGGTAAGCCATCCGGCGAGCCGGTGGTTGGGGCAGGTGCTTCGACAGGCTCAGCACGAACGGGGTGGGGGGTAAAGACTCCTGAGCATCGGTCGTGTCGGCTTAGCAGCGCGTGGATCCTATCGACCACCGGACCGTCCGAGCCCCAACGCGTCACGCTCCTGAACAACGCGCGGCTTTCGACAATCGCGGCGGGAGCGGTATGGAGGCGGGATGAGTGCATCATTCAGCCACGCCCCGACGCCCGGACATCGCCGCATCCTGACCGCGAGCCTGATCGGGACGTCGGTCGAATTCTACGATTTCTACATCTACGCAACTGCGGCGGCTTTGGTGTTCGGGCCGCTATTTTTCCCCGCAGAAAGCGCGTCGGCGCAGACGATGTTGTCCTATGCCAGCTTCGGCCTGGCCTTTTTCGCGCGGCCGCTGGGGGCGGCGGTGTTCGGGCATTTCGGGGATCGGCTGGGGCGCAAGTCGACCCTGGTCGGATCGCTGATGCTGATGGGCGGCGCGACGGTGGCGATCGCGTTTCTGCCGACCTATGCGCAGGTCGGCTGGATCGCGCCGTTCCTGCTGTGCGTGCTGCGGTTCGCGCAGGGGTTCGGGCTTGGCGGCGAATGGGGCGGGGCGAGTTTGCTGGCGGTGGAGAACGCTCCACCCGGATATGAGAATCGCTACGGCATGTTCCCGCCGCTCGGTGCGCCGATCGGGTTCATCGCGGCGAACGGATTCTTCCTGCTGCTCGGCACGATGCTGGACGATCAGCAATTCCGCGACTGGGGCTGGCGCGTGCCGTTTCTGGCGAGTGCGGCGCTGGTCGGGCTGGGGCTGTGGGTACGGCTGAAGCTGACCGAGACCCCGGCGTTCCGCGAAGCGGCAGCGCATCATACCTTGCCCAAGGTGCCGATCGCCGAGCTGTTCCGGTCGCACCTGCGCCCGACGATCGCGGGGACGGTGGGCGTGATCGCGTGTTTTGCGCTCTTCTATCTGACGACGGCGTTCGCGCTGAGTTACGGGACGACGGTGCTGGGGCATGGGCGGCAGGCGTTTCTGGGCGTTGAGATCGGCGCGATCCTGTTCCTTGCTTTGGGCGTGGTCGTGTCGTGCATTTGGGCGGACCAGACGGGCGCGCAGGCGATGCTGCGGCTGGGGTTCGTCGGGTGCATCGTCACTGGGTTGCTGATGGGGCCGATGCTGGGCGCGGCGAGCCTGTGGGTGGTGTTCGCGTGGCTGGCGTTCGGGCTGTTCGTGATGGGGTTCGCGTACGGGCCGCTGGGCGGATGGCTGCCGTCGCTGTTCGAGCCGGGGGTGCGCTATACCGGCGTGTCGATCGCGTTCAATCTGGGCGGAATTTTTGGCGGCGCGCTGGCCCCGATCGCCGCGACCGCACTGGCCGCGCGGGGCGGGCTGGCGCTGGTCGGGGTGTATCTGATCGTGGCGGGCGTCGTCAGCCTTGGTGGGTTGATGCTGTTGCGGCGGTGATCAGGAGGGGCGCAGGATGGTGAGCTTGGCCTTGCCGGAGACGCGTTCGACATCGATCTCGAAGCCGTCGACAGCGATCTTTTCGTCGCGGCCGGTCTCGATGCTGATCCACGTCGCGGGTCCGACCCAGCCCGAGCGGCCGAGCTTGTCGAGCGCGACAGCGCCCGCGCCCGAGGCGTAGGGCGGGTCCATCAGGATCACGTCTAGCGGCTTGACGACGTGGCCGAGCGCCATGACCGATCCGGGGCGCACATCGGCCTGCGCGCCGAGTTTTTCGATGTTGAGGCGCAGCGCATCGAGCGCGGGCTTGTCCTGTTCGACAAAGACACAGGAGGCGGCGCCGCGCGACAATGCCTCAAGCCCGAGCGCGCCGGAGCCTGCGAACAGGTCCGCGACGGCGAGCCCTTCGAAACTGCCGAGGCGGCTGGTGAGCATCGAGAACAACGTCTCGCGCGTGCGATCCGCGGTCGGGCGGGTAGCGTCACCCTTTGGAGCGACGATCTGACGACCGCGCCATTGGCCCGAGATGATGCGCATGACTTATTTCCGGTTGGTCGGGGGCGCTTGGCACCCGTAGGCTTGCCGCCGCCACGTGGGGTGGGGCGGGTCGAGGGGCGGGTTTCGCTGCGTGCGCCGGTGCCGGCCTCGCGCGGCGGGCGCGCGGGCTTGGCGCGGACGTTGCGGCCGAGTTCGGGATTGAACACGCGCGCTGGGCGGTCGCCGGCGCTTGCATCGCGGGGCGGCTTTGCGTCGTAGAAGCGTTTCGGGCGGGCACCGGGGGTTGTCGCGGTGGGTGCCGCGTCGCGCGGGGCCTGGTCGAGCGAAGGTTGCCAGCCGGTCGCCTTCGGATCGGGGCGGGCGGGGCGGCCACTGGCGCGTTTTCCGCGATTGGGGTTGTCGACGAAGGTCGCGCGGTCGGCGGCGGAGGCGACTTCGCGGGTGATGCGCGTCGCGGGCTTGCCGGCCTGAACCGGGCTGGGGCGGCGGCTGGGTGCGCCGGGGGCGGGGCGGGGGGCCGTCGGGGCGCGGACGTGCGGTGCCGACCTTGACCGGTTCGGGCTTGGGACGCTGACTGAATTTCTCGTCGCGGCGCAGGCGTTCGGGGGGCGGGTTCTTGGTCGGGTTCTTGCGGAAGGCTGCGACGTCGTGTCCCTTCACCTCGCCCACGCCACCGACGGGCAGGTCGGCGAGCAGGAACGGGCCGTAGCGCGTGCGGATCAGGCGGCTGACCTTCAGCCCGAGGAATTCCAGTACGCGGCGGACTTCGCGATTCTTGCCCTCGGTCAGGATCATTTCGATCCAGACGTTCGCGCCGGTGCGGCGTTCGAGATTCGCGTTGATCGATCCGTAGCGCACGCCTTCGATCTCTACGCCGTGGATCAATTCCTCCAGCTGCGCCTGCGTGACGTTGCCGTAGGCGCGGGCGCGATAGGCGCGCTCGACGCCGGTGGAGGGGAGTTCGAGCTGGCGCTTCAGTTCGCCGTCGGTCGTGAGGAGCAACAGCCCCTCGGTATTCAGATCGAGCCGGCCGACCGGGACCAAGCGGGGCAAGTCCTTGGGTAATTTGTCGTATATCGTCGGGCGGCCGCCGGGGTCGCGCTCCGTCACCAGCAGGCCGGAGGGCTTGTGATACAGGAACAGACGCGCGGCGGTGGGCGCGTCGACGGGCACGCCGTCGACCGTGACGCCGTCGAGCGAGGCAAGGATCGTCGCGGGCGTATCGATGATCGTCTCGTTCAGCGCGACGCGGCCATCGGCGATCATCCGCTCGATCTCACGGCGGGAGGCGATGCCGGCGCGCGCGAGCAGCTTTGCGATGCGTTGACCGTCCTTCGGATCGGCGGCGGATTTTGATGCGTTGGTCACGACCCCGCTGATACAGCCTAAATGCGCGCAGTTACGAAAAAAGTTGCGACGAACTTCAAACGCGCGCGTTAGAGACACAGGCGTAACGATGCTGCAGGGGGCTTTGACCTGGGCACGAGGACAAAGGCGGTTCCCGGACCATGCTGTTCGGCAAGAAGAAACGGCGTATTTGCAGGCTTCTGATCGTGGAGGACGAACCGTTGGTTGCGTTCGACACGGAGCATTTCCTGCGCGACGAGGAGTTCGAGATCGTCGCCACGGTGGACCGGGTGGCGGACGCTATGGAAGTGATTCGGCGTTCTGGGGACGGCGTCGGAGGGATCGACCTCATGCTGGTGGATGTCAGCCTGGCCGATGGCAGCGGAATCGACGTCGCGCGCGTGGCGCATGGCGCGGGGATACCAGTGATGTTCGTCACCGGATCCTGCCCCGTCGGCGCGAGCGAAGTGGCGGTCGGGTGTTTGTCCAAGCCCTATGCGCAGCGGAGTTTGTTGTCGGCGATCGATGCGATCGAGCAGTTGCTGGATGGCAAGGCGCCGAAAAGGTTGCCGAGCGGGTTTCGGTTGTTCGCGGCGGGTTAGTCCGGGGCTCTAGGGTTCTTGCACCGTTCGGTTCTAGGGAAGTCGGGTAACCTTGGACGGTCCTGCGTGATTGTTTCTCGACTTCGCTCGAAACGAACGGGGGGGGAGTTGGCGTCGTGGTTGAAGCAGGTGCTTCGACAGGCTCAGCACGAACGGTTGGGAGTTCAGACGCGCGTCACGCCGTTTCCCCCGCCCGCGCATCGCCTTCGCCTGCGGTTCCTGCATCGCCGATCGAGCTGTCGATCAGGCCGGACCTGCTCATCCACCAGAACAGCAGCACGCCGGGCAGCGCGACGAAGAAGGTCATCCAGTAGAACGACACATAGCCGAACGATCCGACCAATGCGCCTGCCGTGGTCGCGGTGAGCAGGCGGCCGACGATGCTCGCGCCGGCCGAGATCAAGGCATATTGAGCGGCGGTGAAGCGCAGGTCGCAGAGCGCGGCGAAATAGGCGATCACCGTCACGCCGCCGATGCCGCTGGCGATGTTTTCGAACCCGATCGTGCCGGCCAGCCCCCAGACGCTGTGTCCCGCGCCCGCAAGTATTGCGAAGCTGGCATTGGAGATCGCCATCAGGATCAGCGAGATCAGCACCGATCGTTTCAAGCCGAGCCGCGCATACAGCACGCCGCCGATGAAGATGCCGATCAGATATGCCCAGAAGCCGACGCCGATATCGTAGATCGCGATCTCGTCATTATCGAAGCCGAGATCGTTGAGCAGCAGGCGCAGGACGATCTGACCGAGCGTGTCGCCGATCTTGTGGATGAGGATGAAGACCAGGACGACGATCGCGCCGCGGCGTCGGAAGAATTCGAGGAACGGGCCGATGATCGACGCCCAGATTTCGGGTAGTCCGCGACGGGCGGCCGGTTCGCGGCGGCGTTCCGGTTCGCCCATCAACAGGCCGGTGAGGATCGCCGGAAGCGCGAACAGCGCGCAGACCATGTATGCGCCCGACCAACCGATCCGGCTGGCCAGTACCAGCGCCAATGCACCCGCGGCGACGGAGCCGATCCGCCAGCCATATTGCGTCATGCCCGAGCCGACGCCGAGCTGATACGGCTTCAACTGTTCGATCCGGTACGCGTCGATGACGATGTCGAACGTCGCGCCGGCCAAGCCGACCAGCACCGCTGCGAGCACCGTCGCGCCCATATCCGCTTTCGGATCGACCAGGGCGAGATTGACCACAGCCGCCATGACGAGGATGCCCGCGAAGAGCAGCCATGACACGCGCTGTCCCAGCCGGCCGAGCACGGGGATATGCACGCCATCGACCGCCCATGCCCATAAGGGCTTCAGATTGTAGACGAGGAAACCCAGCGTGAAGGCGGTGATCGTCTTCTTGTCGATACCGTCCTGCGCCAGACGGCTGGTCAGCGTCGCGCCGATCATCGCGTAGGGAAAGCCCGAGGATATGCCGAGGAAGAAGGAAGCGAGTGGCGCCTTTTCGACATAGGGGCGCAGACCGTCCATCCAGGTGCTGCCGGGCCCGTCCGTCGTGCCGTTCATCCGTTTTTGCTCCCCCACGTTCATTGCGGGGGAGGTTAGCCTTGGTGAACGAAATAAGACAGCCCTTCGGCGATCACGCCGCGATCGGGCGCCCCGCATCGGCGAAGGATTGCGCGACGGCAGTGGCGCTGGCCAGGACGCCGTCGATGCGGCGGATGCCGAGCAGATCGGACAGGAGGAGGCGCGCACTGTCCGGAGCGGTTTCCGCGCGGGCGAGGATCGTCAGCAGCGCGCTTTCGGCCGAGGTGATGCGCCCGCAGCAGCACGGTGCGATGGCGATCGGGCAGCTGGAATTTGCCGCGAGATCGGCCATCAGCGCGCGCATCAGTACAAGCGGCCGACGGAAATTTTCCCCGAACCCATTGATGAAGGTGTGCGCGACATGCGCGTCGGACAGGCCGTTCGCGCCCATCCGGCGCACCGCGAACAGCGCCAGCCGGGCGTTGGCGCAGGGGGGCATTGCGTGCGGCAATGCGGCGGCGGTGTTCTGGGCGATCGAGTTGGCAGTGCTCATGATAGGCGACTCCGCTTGGCTTGAGCGCAAGGTCGCCTGTTCGTTATTGCAAGTCAATATCAATAAGAGATCAGGTTGGCTGCTCGTCGTTGGCGGCGAGCACTTCACCGGCGAGGTAGAGCGTTCCGGCGATCAGCACGAGGCGGGGACTGTCGTCGAGCAGGTCGATCGCGGCATTGAAGCTGTCCGCGGTGGATGCGGTGGGACCGAGGCTCGCGGCGATTTCGGCAAGTTTTTCAGGGGTGTGATGCGCGTGGCCGGGCACCGGGACGGCGATGACGTGGGTGAGTTGCGGCGACAGTTCGCGTAACACGCCGGGCGCGTCCTTGTTGGCGAGCATGCCTGTGATCAACGTGACTGGGCGGCCGCGCGCGATGCGGCGCAGCGCCTTGGCGAGCGGTTTCGCGGCGGCGGGATTGTGCGCGCCGTCCAGCCAGACTTCGCTTCCTTCGGGCAGGCGCGCGGTAAGCGGGCCGTTGCCGAGGCGTTGCATCCGGGCGGGCCAATGCGCCCAGTCCGCCGCCGCGCGCAACGCCGCCTCCGGAATGTTCAACACGCCCTGATGGCGGAGCATCGCGATGGCGAGCGCGAGGTTGCGCGACTGGTGCGTGCCGACGAGCCGCGGGCGGTTCGTGGCGATCGTGAAGCCGGGATCGCTGTAGCGCATCGTCGTCCGTGCGCTGTCGCTGTGCCACGCGGTGCCACGCGCGAGGACCGGCGCACCGGCGGCGGCGGCGATTTCGGCGATCCGGTCGCGCAGCGCTTTGGGATAATCCATCGTGACGAGCGGCACGCCGGGCTTGGCGATGCCCGCTTTCTCGCCCGCGATCTGCAAGAGCGTGTCGCCGAGGAAACTCTGGTGGTCGATGCCGAGCTGCGCGATGCCGGTGACCGCGGGGCGGGCGATGACGTTGGTCGCATCGAGCCGCCCGCCAAGCCCGACCTCGATGATGCAGGCATCCGCGTGCGTGCGGCTGAACGCGAGGAAGGCGACGGCGGTGGTGACCTCGAAGAAGCTCGCGCCGATGCCGTCGGCGACGTTCAGCACCTCGTCGAGCAAGGCGGCGAGCGCGTCGTCGTCGATCAGCGTGCCGGCGATGCGGATGCGTTCGTTGAAGCGGACGAGATGCGGGCTGGTATAGACGTGCGCGGTATAGCCCGCCGCCTCGATCGCCGCGCGCAGGAAGGCGCAGGTCGATCCCTTGCCGTTGGTGCCAGCGACGTGGAAGACGGGGGGCAGCCGGTCCTGCGGATTGCCGAGCCGGGCGAGGAGCGCGGTGATGCGTTCGAGGCCGAGGATGTCGGCGCCGGGGGAGAGCGCCCAGAGGCGGTCGAGCTGGTGCTGGACGGCAGGGTTGGTGGAGGTGGCGTGGTCGGGCATCTTAGAGGCTACCCTCCGATGCTGCGCAATCCGCCAGAGGAGCGGCCTTCTTGCTCCCCTCCCGCTCGCGGGAGGGGTTGGGGGAGGGGCGTGCCGCAAGCTTCGACGTTATCGCTGCAACTACGCCGTTGAGGTTTTGCAGAACATCCGTGTTCCAGAAGCGGATGACCTCATATCCGTGGCTTTTAAGATAAGCGGTCCGGCTTGCATCGGCCTCCGGCGTGTGTTGGCCGCCGTCCACCTCGATGACCAGCTTCGACGATCGCGCTACGAAGTCACAGATGAATGGCCCGACGGGGACTTGCCGGTTGAAGCGGGCGCCTGCGATCTTGCGCGCGCTGATGGCGCGCCACAGCAGGCGTTCGGCCTCCGTTGCGTTTTGACGAAGTTCGCGGGATCGGGTTCTCTGTTCCATTCCCTCGCTTTCGTTGACTTCCCTCCCCGGCCCCTCCCGCAAGCGGGAGGGGAGAAGAAGGTTACGCCGCGCGCTTTACCGACAGGTAATCCACCACCTTCGCCAGCGTCGCACGCAGCTCCTTGCGGTGCGTGACCATGTCCAGCATGCCGTGATCGAGCAGATATTCCGCGCGCTGGAAGCCCTCGGGCAGCTTTTCGCGGATCGTCTGTTCGATCACGCGCTGGCCGGCGAAACCGATGAGGGCGCCGGGCTCCGCGATCTGCACGTCGCCGAGCATCGCATAGCTTGCGGTCACGCCGCCGGTCGTCGGATCGGTCAGCACGACGATATAGGGCAGGCCCGCATCGTGCAGCATCGCGATCGCGACGGTCGCGCGGGGCATCTGCATCAGGCTGAGGATGCCTTCCTGCATGCGCGCGCCGCCGGCGGCGGTGAAGATGATGTACGGGCAATCGTCCAGGATCGCATTTTCGACGCCGCGGATGAACGCCTCGCCGACCGCGAGGCCCATCGATCCGCCCATGAAGGCGAAGTCCTGCACGCCGACGACGACCTTGTGCCCGTCGATCGTGCCGCGCGCGTTGATCAGCGCGTCGCCTTCGGACGTCGCGGCGCGGGCGGCCTTGATGCGGTCGGCATATTTCTTCGTATCGCGGAACTTGAGCGGATCGTCCGGCACCTTGGGTAGCGGGATGATCGTGTAGCTGCCCGCGTCGAACGTATAGGCGAAGCGCGTGACGGGGCCGATGCGATCGTGATGCTCGCAATGCGGGCAGACGTGGAGATTGTCCTCCAGTTCCTTCAGGAACACCATCTGGCCGCAGCCCTTGCACTTGTGCCAGAGGTTTTCGGGCGTCTCCTTGCGGGGGACGACGAACGACAGCGCGTTGCGGACGTTGTTGAGCCAACTCATGCGGTTACTTCCATTCGGGCGGCGCGGATCGCCGACGAGAGGGACTGGATATAGGCGCGGACCGGCTCTGCTGCCGCTGCGCCGTGCTGTGCGACCAGATCGACGATCGCCGAGCCGACGACGACGCCGTCCGCGACCTTCGCGACGGCAGCGGCCTGTTCCGGCGTGCGGATGCCGAAGCCGACCGCGACGGGGACGATGGTGGCGGCCTTCAGCTTGGCGACGGCGTCCTCGATCGAGGATTGTGCCGCCTGTTGCAGGCCGGTGATGCCGGCGACGCTGACATAATAGACGAAGCCGCTGGCGCCGTTCAGCACGGTCGGCAGGCGCGCGGCGTCGGTCGTCGGGGTGGCGAGTCGGATCAGGTCGATTCCGGCGGAGCGCAATGCGGGGCCGAGTTCCTCATCCTCCTCGGGCGGGATATCGACGCAGATCACGCCGTCGACGCCCGCGTCGCGCGCGGCGGCGGCGAACCAGTCGGCGCCGCGGATCGTCATCGGGTTGGCATAGCCCATCAGGACGAGCGGGGTATCCGGATGGCGCGCGCGGAAGGCCTTGGCGATGTTCAGGATATCGGCGGTTTTCGTACCCGCGGCGAGGCTGCGCAGGTTCGCCGCCTGGATCGCGGGGCCGTCAGCCATCGGATCGGTGAAGGGCATGCCGAGTTCGATCACGTCCGCGCCGCCCGCGACCAGCGCGTCGAGCACGGCGGCGGTGGCGTGCGGAGTCGGGTCGCCCGCGGTGACGAAGGTGACGAGCGCGGGGTGGGCCTTGGCGAAGGCGGTAGAGAGGCGGGTCATTTGGACCATTTCATTCCCGACTTTGGCGACGAACGTTTGAGCCATTTTGGGCCATACACGCCGAAAATCACACCGACGAAAGTTGCCAAAAACGAACGGAGATTGCTCGACAACCCTGCCATCGCGGCAAGGTAGCCGACCGCTGAACCTGCCAATACCGCTGCGGTCACCAACAAAGCCGCTCGAGAAACGGCTCTCACATCTCCACTCCCAGCGCTTCGGCGACGGTGAAGATGTCCTTGTCGCCGCGGCCGCAGAGGTTGGCGAGGATGATCTGGTCGCGGTCCATCTCGCGCGCACGTTTCGCGACGACGGCGATGGCGTGGGAGGGTTCCAGCGCGGGGATGATGCCTTCGGTGCGGCAGAGGAACTGGAACGCGTCCAGCGCCTCGACGTCGGTCGCCGAAGTATATTCGACGCGGCCGATCGAATGCAGCCAGGAATGTTCGGGGCCGATGCCGGGATAATCGAGACCGGCGGAGATCGAGTGTGCCTCGGTGATCTGGCCGTCCTCGTCCTGCAACAGGTACGTCTTGTTGCCGTGCAGGATGCCGGGCGATCCGCCCGCGAGCGACGCGGCATGTTCCTTGTCGAGGCCGTGGCCGGCCGCTTCGACGCCCAGCATCTTGACGTCGGTATCGTCGAGGAACGGGTGGAACAGGCCGATCGCGTTCGATCCGCCGCCGATCGCCGCGACGAGCAGGTCGGGCAGGCGATCGATGCGCGACAGCATCTGTTCGCGCGCCTCGCGGCCGATGACGCTTTGAAAGTCGCGGACGAGTTCGGGATAGGGGTGCGGGCCGGCTGCGGTGCCGATGATGTAGAACGTGTCGTGGACGTTCGCGACCCAGTCGCGCATCGCCTCGTTCATCGCATCCTTCAGCGTGTGCGCGCCGCTCTTCACCGGGCGAACTTCCGCGCCGAGCAGCTTCATGCGGAATACGTTCGGTGCCTGACGCTCGACGTCCTTCGCGCCCATATAGATGACGCAGGGCAGGCCGAACCGCGCGCAGACGGTCGCGGTGGCGACCCCGTGCTGGCCCGCGCCCGTCTCGGCGATGATGCGCGTCTTGCCCATGCGGATCGCGAGCAGGATCTGCCCAATGCAATTGTTGATCTTGTGCGCGCCGGTGTGATTCAGTTCGTCGCGCTTGAACCAGACCTGCGCTCCCTTGCCCTCGGGCGCGGATCCGCGCAGCGCTTCGGTCAGGCGTTCGGCATAATAAAGCGGGCTGGGACGGCCGACATAATGTTCGAGCAGATCCTCGAACTGCGCAGTGAAGGCGGGATCGGCCTTGGCGGCGCGGTACGCCTTGTCGAGATCCAGCACGAGCGGCATCAGCGTCTCGGCGACGTAGCGACCGCCGAAATCCCCGAAATGCCCCCGGTCGTCGGGTTGGGCGCGGAAGGAATTCGGGGTGGACGGTGCCGGGTTAAGCGTTGCTTGATCTGGCGTTTGTGGGGCGTTCATCGGGCGGCTTTAAGCGGGTCCGCCCGCCGAGCCAAGCCCGTTAGAGTGCGGACGCGGCCTTCAGGAAGGCAGCGATCTTGCCCGGATCCTTGATCCCCGCCGAGGATCCGACGCCGGACGAGACGTCGACCAGTTCGGCGCCGGTGATGCGGACCGCCTCCGCCATGTTGACGGGGTCGAGCCCGCCGGACAGCGCCCAGGGCAGCGGATGGCGGAAACCCTGCAACAAAGTCCAGTCGAAGCGGACACCCATGCCGCCGGGCAAGGTCGCGCCGGCAGGCGTCTTGGCATCGTACAGGATGCGGTCGGCGATGCCCTGGTAGCGGGCGGCGGCGGCAAGATCGACGTTCTGTTTCACCGCAACTGCGGCCCAGACCGGAAGCTTCGTCTTCGCGCGGATCGCGGCGGCGCGTTCGGGCGAGGTGGTGTGAAGTTGCAAGGCTTGCAGGCTGCCGGCGGAAATCGCGGAGTCGAGCAAGGCGTCGTCGGGATCGACGAATACGCCGACGCGCGTGACATGATTCGGCACGCGCGCCGCCAGTTGCTGCGCGCGTTCCCGCGACAGGTTGCGCGGCGAGGGGGCGAAGAAGACGAAGCCGACATGGCTGGCCCCGCCGCGTATCGCGGTGTCCAGCGTTTCGGGAGTCGAGAGACCGCAGATCTTGGCGTTGAGTGTCATGGCGCGGCTGTACACGGTATCGGGTGAAAGAGAGCCTAACGATATGGCGTCGGTGCGGTCTTACAGCGTCGCTTCGATCTCGCGCGCGGCGAGGTCCGGATTTTCGGCCTGTGTGATCGGACGGCCGATGACGAGGATCGACGCGCCGGAATCGAGCGCGGCGCGGGGCGTGACGACGCGTTTCTGGTCACCGATCGTGCCGTTCGACGGGCGGACGCCGGGGACGACGAAGAACCCCTTCGGCCACGCCTTCTTCGCCGCGCCGACTTCCTCGCCCGAACAGACGATGCCGTCGATCTGCGCTTCCATCGCCAGTTCGGTCAGGCGCAGGACCTGATCGTGCGCGCTGCCGCGGACGCCGGTGCTGGCCAGATCGGTATCGTCCAGGCTGGTGAGCATCGTCACCGCGACGACCTTCGTGCCGGTCGGCGCGGCGGCCTTGGCATCCTCCAGCATCGCGCGACCGCCCGAGGCATGAACGGTCAGGATGGCGGGTTCGAGCGGACGCAGCGCCTGGATCGCCTTGGCGACGGTATTGGGAATGTCGTGGAACTTGAGGTCGAGGAAGATCGGCAGGCCTAGTTCGGCCATCTCGCGAACGCCCGACCGGCCGTTCGCCATGAAGAATTCGAGCCCGAGTTTGAGGCCGCCGACATGGTGATGGACGCGCTGCGCCAGCGCCTTCGCCCTGGCGAGATCGGGCGTGTCGAGTGCGACGAAGATGCGGTTGCTCATTACGCGCCACCCGGCGGTACGGCGGTGGGGATGGAGGCCGGCGGGATCGCGTGGGCGGCGACGGGCAAGGGTTCGGGATCGGCGGCAAGACGGGGCGCGGGGACGGCGGCGGTGGCGCGCAGCGTCTCCACGGCATTCTGCGCGGTGGTCAGGCGTTGACGGAGCCGCCAGCGCACCGCCTGATAATAGGCCATCGTCGGCAGCAGCCCGAGCAGGAAGACGACGAACAGCAGCAGCGGCAGGTTCACTTCCGCGATCAGCCCGCCCCACAGCTTGATCTGCACGTTGGTCCAATTGCCGATGGTGAAGATCGCAGCGAGAAAGGCGAGCAGGCACCAGAACAGGATTTTCAGGAATTGCATGCGTGCAGGCTAACGTGGGTCAGCGCGGTTGACTAGTGGGGCGGGGTTTGGGGTGGGGCCTGTGTTTGCGGTCGTCAGTCCCGCGCAGGCGGGAAACCATACCGGGGGGACGGTGCGGTTCTTTTTACGACGGTTCAGAGGGGGCGGGCGACGGGTCTTGCGTCGGAGGTCGGTGATTATGGATCCCCTGGACTCACGAAAGAAGTGCACCGCTGCTAGGGTGGTAGTGCGATGGGGCGAAGATACAGGCAGCTCAGCCTAGACGAGCGGATCGAGATCGCGCGGCTGCATGCCGCCGGGCTGTCGGATCGTGCGATAGCGGCGGCGATCGGCCGGGATCATACGACGATCGGTCGCGAGCGGCGGCGCAATAGCCAGCGGACGAAGGTCTGGGACGGTGGCTATGCCCCGGCGCGGGCGCATGCGCTGGCGGCACGGCGGCGGCGCTGGGACGGCCGCTTCAAGCTGGTACGCCAGCCGGACCTGCGAGAGATCGTGAGGAAAGGCCTTGCGATGGGACATTCCCCCGAACAGATCGCCGGCCGGCTGGCGCGTGATGCTGGTCGCACCGTGATCAGCCATGAGTCAATCTATCGCTACGTCTATCACCGCTCGGCGCAGAAAGACCATTGGCACCGCCTGCTGCCCCGCGCGAAGTTCAGGCGCGGGCGATATGCACGCCGCGGCGGCAGTCCGGCCAGCTTCATCCAGCACCGTATACCCCTGTCCGAACGGCCCGCAGAGGCCGACCGGCGCGACCAGCCGGGCCACTGGGAGGCCGACTACATGCTGTTCGCCCGATACGGCCACAACATCCTCGTCATGCACGAACGACAGACCCGCTTCACCATCCTCGACAAGCCACCGCACCGCAAAGCCGCCTTGACCGCCAGCCGTATCGCAGCGCGGCTCGGCGCCATCCCCCGCGACATGCGGCGCACCATCAGCTTCGATAATGGCACCGAATTCGCCGAGCATCATCGCCTGCGCGATCGTCTCGGCGTCGCCACCTTCTTCTGCGATGTCCGCAGCCCCTGGCAAAAAGGCGGGGTCGAAAATACCATCGGACGGCTGCGCCGCGTCCTGCCCCGCAAGACCGATCTCAATACGATCACCCACCGCCAACTTTGTGCCTATGCCGAACGCCTCAACAATACCCCCAGAAAATGCCTCGACTTCCAGACACCCGCCGAGGCATTCATCGCTCTCTCAAACGGTGCACTTCAAACGTGAATCCACATCCCCGCCTGCGCGGGGATGACGGTGGGCGGTGTGGGAGGGGCGGTCACCCGATCTCGCGGCGGAGCGCCTCGATCAGCCCCGGGACGGCGGTGAGCTTGGGTTCTTCCTCGTCCAGGATCGCCTTGAATGCGGCGTGTTTCACCACGGCGACGCGGCCCGGTTTCAGACGCATCTTGGCGGGCAGGGTGGAGACGATGATGTCGATCATCCGTTCCGCGCCGTGCAGCCGGCCCCACAGATAGTCGTTCTCGCGGTAGGCGCGGCTGAAGAATGCACCGAACTTGTTGAAGCGGATGCCCTTCAACGTCGCCTCCGCGCCGCCGGGGCGGATCGAGCGGGCGTCGTCGGGGGCGATGCGGTCGACCTTGATCGGGTCGAATTCGTCGGTGCCTTCGCCTTGCAGCAGCGGCAGGGTCGCGACGTCGAAGAACGGGAAGCCGAGATAGGTCAGGAGGATCGGCCGTCGCGTTTCGCGCGGCAGGCCGGCGAAAGCAGTCGCGAGGCGGGCGTCGGTCTCGGCGTCGAGCCGGGTCAGATCGAGTGATTCTCCCAGCCGATCCAGCAACGGCCCGGCATCGCCGCGCAATTCGCGCACGTCGCGTTGCAGATGGGCATGCGCTTCGGTCCGCTTGACTTCCAGATAGGCCGCGAGCGATTCGTAGATCGCGTCGCGCATCCCGCCGAGATCGCCATGCCCTTCCTCCGCCTCCAATTCGGTCAGATGCCTGCCCAGCAGGCGCAGGCGGCGGATGCGGAAGGCGAGGTCGTAGGCGCGCAGGAAGTCGATCGTCTCCTTGCTCGCCCCGCCGGTGAAGCCGGAGCCGATCGCGTCCGACCCCGCGCGCGGCGACGGCGGCGGCGATATGATCGCGGATGCGGTACCAGCGGCCCGGACCCGGCTCGCCCCCGGCATGGTAGAGCAGGGCGGTGATGTTCTCGATCACGCCGGCGACCTTCAAATGGCCGTAGGCGGCATAGCCATAGCCCGCCTTGGTCGCGGCGGCGTTCTGCGCGCGACGACGCCATCCCGCCAGCCGCGCTGTCGTCGGCGAATCGAGGAACAGGGTGTAGCCGAACAGGGATCCGACCTGAGCCTCGACCTCGCCGCGGATCGCGGTGGTGATGCCGCGCATGCGTTCGATCCGTGCTGAGCGTTCGGCGATCGCTTCCAGATTGTCGCGGATCGGCTGCTGGCGCGGCAATTCGCTGACCGCGCCCAGGATCGTCTGGAAGAAACTCGGCTTGTCGAGCGCGGCGTTGCCGAAGTGGATCTTCATCCCCGGCGACGGATCGATATAGATGAAGCGGCGGTCGATCTCGCGCCGGGCCGGGCGTTCGCGCAAGGCATCGATCGCCGGGCGGAAAGGCGCGTTGGCAAGGACCGATCCGTCGATCAGCACCGCCTTGTCGGCGACATTGGCGGCGAACTGGCGCGGCAGGATGCGTTTCAGGAACGCCGCGCGGCCGGGCCATTCCGCGTCCCGCGTCTCCAGCACGGTGTCGAGTTCGCCGACCGTGAAGGGCGGGAAGGCGCCGGGGAAACTGCTTGTCGCCCGCCCGGCGAAGGTCAGTTCGGCATGGTCGGCGAGCGTCTCGCACGGCGTGCCGTGATCGGTGAACGGCACGACGATGCGATGTTCGGTCTCCATCACCTCGGCAGGCGAGTGGAGTTGCAGCCGTTCGGGATGGCCGCGGAAATCGGTGACGGTGACGAACAGATCGAGCGGCTGGCCCGAGGGGAGCAGGCGCGGGCCTTTCGGACCCGTCGCCATCGCCTCCAGCGCATCGAGGATCAGGCCGGTGAAGCGTTCTCCGCCGAACGGGGGTTCGAACCAGCGCGAGCGGACGAAGTGGGACAGTTTCCGCCGCACTTCCTCGCGCGTTTCGGGATCGACCGTCTCGTCGACCTTGCCGCCCTCGCGCCCCGCCGCCATCCACGCGATCGGGATCGCCCATGCCTTGGACATGCGCGATTGCGGCGCGGCGTCCTTGTCGATCAACGCCTCGACATCGGCAGAATCGAGCCAGAGCTGCGTCAGGGGTTCGAGGCTCTGCCCGGTCGCGATCGCCTGCGCCAGGAACACGCCGTTCAGCCCGCCCGCGCTCGCCCCCGCGATGATATCGACCAGCACGCGCAGGCGCAGGCCGGTATCGTCCTGTATTTCCTGCAACAGGGCGCGATAGACCGCCTGGCTGCCGCTGGCGGGCGGGGTATCGGACAGGAAGGCCTCGCTTGCGCGGGCGAGACGCCAGATCTCCTTGGAGATACCGTGCATGTAGACGGCGAGGCTGATGCCGCCATAGCAGACCAGAGCGAGACGGAGTTCCTTTTCCCGCATTGTCAGCAGCCTCTACCCGTCCCGGTTGCGCCCCGCTTCGGGGGTCCCTCTTCTCCAGTATAGGAGGATTGGCCGACAGTCCGTCCCGATCCGTTCACGCCGCCTCCAGCACCGCCCAGATCGGCAAGTGATCGGACGCCTTGCGCGATGCGGCGCTTTGATGCGCGCCCGCGTCCAGCACCTTGAAGTCACGCGAGACCATGATCCGGTCGAGCCGCGCGACCGGGCGGCGGACGTGGAAGCTCGGGCCAGTGGTGGCGAAATCATAGTCCTTGCCGAAATCGCGCAGGCATCCGCTGCCCGCGCTCCATTCGTTGAGGTCGCCCATCATCACGGTCGGATGCCGTGTCGCGCAGGCGTCGACATGCGTGGTGATCGCTTGTGCCTGACGTCGCCGCCATAGGCCGGACAGGTCGAGATGCATGCCGACGATACGCACCGGAACGCCGTTCGCGCGGACATCCGCCATCACCGCGCCGCGTGGTTCCAGCGCGGGCAGGTGGATCGCCTCGCTGTCCATCACCACCGCGTCCTTGCGGACGAGCAGGACGTTGCCGTGCCAGCCCATCGACCCGGCATTGACGCCGAACGGGATCGCCTTCCACGGGGAATGCTCCTCCAGCGTATGGACGGGAATGACGCAGGCCTTCGCCCCGAAGCGTCGGTCGGCCTCCTGAAGCGCGACCACGTCGGCGTCGATTTCGCGCAGGACTTCCAGAATACGCATCGGATCGCGACGGCGATCGAGCCCGATACCCTTGTGGATGTTGTAGCTGGCGACCTTTATCTGGTGTGCGATCATCGGGAGCGGTAACGCCGATCGAGGGAGATTGTGCCGGGGGCGGAACCGAATCCCGCGGCGGTGGCGGTTTCGCGGAGACGAAAGAAGTGGTGCCGGTTGCAGGAATCGAACCCGCGACATCCAGTTTACAAAACTGGCGCTCTACCAACTGAGCTAAACCGGCCCGGGTGCGGCGCTCTTTTGCGTCAGGTTACGCCGAAGGTCCAGCCCTCGGTGCGGGCAATTTCATCCGTCATGGCGGGGGGATGCCACAAGTCCGCACGATCGGCATTGGCGCGGAGCCATGCGGCGGTCAGGATCGCGTCGCTGCTGTGATCGTCGATCGGGCCATTGCCGGGCACGGGCAGGCTGCCGATCGTGGTGAGCGCGGCGTTTAGATCGGCGATGGTCCGCATCTTGGTGCGGCCCTTCGACCGACCGGCGCCCAGCGCAGCGATGCTGGTGTAGATTTCCACGATCAGCGATCCCCCGGTCGGGCGATCGAACGGCCAGATCGGGACGCGGCCGGCAAGCTGGTGGAGCACACGCATGCCCGTCAGGCTCGACTTGCCGACCTGCGCCGCGCCGACCAGGTTGAAGCTGCTATAGGGGTTGAGGCCCTGAGCACGCTGCGCCTGTTCGGTGGCGCGCAGCCGCCCGTGGCGTTCGAAGAACTCGCCCTTGCGCCCGCCATGATGCCGGAAGTGGCGCGATGCCTCGACATGGTCGACGAACGAGGTTGCCGACAGATGCGCGTCGTCGGCGCAGATCCGATCGACCAGTGCCCAGAGTGCGCGGGCGTCGGGCGGACTGTCGGCCCAGCCCGGAAAGAAGGCGCCTGTGTCGGCGAACGGCAGGGACGGGCCGAGATCCAGGCCGACGAGCGTATCGGCCGGCATGTCGTGGAGCAGCCAGTCGAGCGCGGCGTGTCGCGCCCAGCCTTCCGTCGGCAGGATAAGCGTGGGTGCGTCGACGCCGGTATCGCATATCGCGACCGCAATCCCCTTCTGCCGCGCGCCCACCGCGCCGGACCAGTCGATCGCGGCGAATTGCCTGAAACGGGTCATCGCGTTCTGCCGGCCGGCCGTTGCCGCTTCCGCGACCAACCATGACGTTGCAGCCGGCTGGGTTGGATCCGAACGACCGGGGGCAATGCGATGCCGATCATCGGGCGGAATGTGGCAAAGGACGTCGGACTCCGGAGCATGCGGTCGGTTTGAGCGCGTATCTACCATCGGCGGATCGTCCGGGTCTAATCTCTCTTATAATAGGATCGGCCGCCACCAATCCGGCTTGGCCCGATCACGTTCGATGGCAATTTTCCGACACATGCGCTGAAGAATTAAGATAACGATGATAAGTTTAATGATGTTTTCAAATTAGATCAGGCTTTTTCAAGATAGATAAGTCTTAGTCCAAACCTGCAAATTCTGATATGCGTCCATTGATTAAGTGGCACAATATTGTTTGATGTCAATATGATTTTTCCAAAGATTTGCCGATATACTGATAATTTACCACATTTTTACCATTGATATCTAGATGGTGACATTCCCGCACTGGAGTTCATCATGAAGCGCTTCTCCCTAATCGTCTCGATCTCGTACCTCGCCCTCTCTGCGCCGGCACTGGCGAAGGCGGTTTCGGCCGACGAGCCGGCGAACGTCGCGCAGTCGGACGAGCAGTCCGCCAACGCGAAACCCAAGGCGTTCACGACCGGAGTGGCGAAGGGTCGCGACATGTTCGACACGGCGATCTCGGCCAGCACGCTGGACGACACCGACATCCAGAAGATTTCCGCGGTATCGGTGGCAGAGATCATCGGCAACATTCCGGGCATCCGGTCCGAAGGGTCCGGCACGGACGGCTTTTCCGCCATTTCGATCCGCGGCCTGCCGCTCGCGGCGGATGGGGCGAAATTCCTGCAGCTGCAGGAAGACGGCCTGCCGGTCCTCGAATTTGGCGATATTCATTTCGCGTCGTCGGACGCGTTCCTGCGCCCGGACCTGAGTCTGTCGCAGATCCAGACGATCCGCGGCGGATCGGCGTCGACCTTCGCATCCAACGCGCCGGGTGGCGTGGTCAACTTCCTGTCCAAGACAGGCGAGGTCGAGGGCGGCTCGATCATGGCCAGCGCCGGCCTGGACCACGACCGGTATCGCATGGACTTCAACTATGGCGGTCGCATCGCCGCGGACTGGCGCTTCAACGTCGGTGGCTTCTACCGCGAGGGCGAAGGCCCGCGCGCGGTCGGGTTCAACGCCTTCAAGGGCGGACAGATCAAAGCGAACCTAACGCGCGAATTCGCCGGCGGGGGGTATATCCGCCTGTACGGCAAGTATCTGAACGACCGCCAGCCCACCTATGCGATGTTTCCGATCGGAGTGACCGGTACGAACGGTTCGCCGAATTATGCCAATCTGCCCGGGTTGGATGTCCGGCGTGACTCCACGATGTCGCAATTCAACACGTCCTTTCCGATGCTCGACCAGGATAATCGGGTGACGACCGCCAGCGGGCGTAACGGCATCCGCGCGGTGTCCAGCGCAGTGGGACTTGAAGCGCAGTTCGAGGTCGACGAATGGTCGGTGACCGAGCGGTTTCGGTTCTCGGCGAACTCGGGTGAGTTCAATCAGGTTGCTACCATGGCGATCGCGCCGGCAAACGTCTTTCGAGGCACCGGCAACCTAACCTATGCCAACGGTCCGAAGACCGGTCAGGCCGTCAGCGCAGACACGTTGATGATCCTGGGGCTGTCGATTAATGCGAAACTCAACGATCTGGGAACAGTGACCAACGACGTGCGCGCAAGCCGGGGCTGGGACGTCGGTTCTGGGACGCTGACCACGAGCGGGGGCGTGTATTATTCCTCGCAGGACATCGACATGTTCTGGAGCTTCACGACCACGGTACAGGATGTCGCCGCGAATGGCGCGTCTTCATTCGTCAATATCGCGACGCCGGATGGCGCGATCACGCAGAACGGCGTCCTGGCCTACACGCTTCAGGCGCCACAGAATTATCACGAGCGGTTCGACGTCAATTACCGGGTCATCGCGCCTTATGCGTCATTGAATTACAAGCTCGGCAAACTGGCGATCGGCGGCAGCCTCCGTCTCGATACCGGCAAGGTGACGGGGCGCCTCTATGGGGCCGATCTCGGCGGCGGCCGTAACGGCTATGCAGTGGTCGATATGAACGGCGACGGCGTGATCCAGCCGACCGAACGACAGGTCGCGACGCTACCGCTGAGCCAGCCGGGCAACGTCAATTACGACTATGACTATCTGTCCTACTCGCTCAGCGCCAATTACCGCTTCGCGGACTCGCTATCGACGTTCGTCCGGTACAGCCGTGGCGCGCGTGCGGGCGCGGATCGCCTGTTCTTCTCGCCCTCGCACGATCCGATCGGGGGCGGTCTGACCGATCCGAAAACCGCTTTCGGTTACGTCAAGCAAGCCGAAGCGGGCGTCAAGATCCGCTCCAGCGACTTCTCGGCCTATGCGACCGGCTTCTGGGCATCGACCAGCGATCGGAATTTCCAGATCTCGACTGACGCCAACGGCGCGTCGATCGTCGTGCCGATCGACCGCTCGTACACTGCAAAGGGCGTCGAGTTGGAGGGCGCGTGGCACAACGGGCCGTTCAGCCTGACGCTCAACGGCACCTACACGCGCGCGAAGATCGACAAGGACGTGCTGGATGCGACGCTGAACGGAAACCGGCCACGGCACCAGGCGAACTTCTTCTTCGCCGCGCGGCCGCAGCTCGAATCCGGGGCGGTGACGATTGGGACGCTGGTGAACGGCACGACGAGCAGCTTCGCGCAGGACGGCAACATGCTCAAGCAGCCCGGCTATGTCATCGTCAGTCCGTACGTTCAGTATCGCATCGACGCCCGCACGCGTTTGTCGCTGAACGCGTTCAACGTGCTCGACAAGATCGCGCTCATCTCGGTTTCTGCCCCCACCGTTCCGGCGAGCGGCATCACCGAGGCACAGGCGCTCAACGGCCGAACTATCTCGGCATCGTTGCGCTTCGACTTCTGAAACCTGGCGGCCGGTGGCGCGAGCCGCCGGTCACCGAAATACCATCGCCTCCCCGGTTCGCGCCGGGGAGGCTTTTTCGTCGGTATCGCTCAGCGGCGCATCTCGTCCCTTAGCTTCTGCCAGTAATCCAGTCGCTTCCCGATCTCGCGTTCGAAACCGCGCTCGACCGGTTCGTAGAAGGTCTGCGGCTCCATCCCCTCGGGCCAGTAATCGTGCCCTGAAAAGCCATCCGCCATATCGTGGTCGTAGCCATAGCCTTTGCCATAGCCGATGTCCTTCATCAGCTTGGTCGGGGCATTCAGGATGTTGTCCGGGGGGCTCAGCGATCCGGTTTCCTTCGCCGACCGCCATGCCGCCTTCTGCGCCTTGTACCCGGCATTCGATTTGGGTGCCGTGGCGAGATACAGGCATGCCTGCGCGATCGCGAGTTCCCCTCCGGCGAGCCCAGAAAGTCGTACGTGTCCTTCGCCGCGATACACTGCACCAGCGCGTTGGGGTCGGCGAGGCCGATATCCTCGACCGCCGCGCGCGTCAGCCGCCGCAGGACGAACAAGGGTTCCTCGCCCGCGGTCAGCATTCGCGCGAGATAATAAAGCGCGGCCTGCGGATCGCTGCCGCGGATCGATTTGTGCAGCGCGCTGATCAAATTGTAATGACCCTCGCGATCCTTGTCATACACCGCGACGCGGCGTTGCAGGAACGCGGACAGGCCGGCGGGATCGAGCGGTTCGGGCAGGTCGACGGAGAACAGGGTTTCCGCCTGGTTGAGCAGGAACCGGCCGTCGCCGTCGGCCTGTGCGACCATCGCGTCGCGGGCTTCCGGGGTCAGGGGCAGGGGGCGACCCTCCGTATCCTCCGCACGATCGAGCAATTTGGTGAGCGCGGCGGCATCGAGGCGGTGCAGGATCAGCACCTGTGCGCGGCTGAGCACGGCGGCGTTCAGTTCGAAGCTGGGATTCTCCGTCGTCGCGCCGACAAGCGTGACGGTGCCATCCTCGACATAGGGCAGGAAGCCGTCCTGCTGCGCGCGGTTGAAGCGGTGGATTTCGTCCACGAACAACAGGGTCCGCTTGCCGATCCGGGCATGATCGCGCGCCTCGGCAAACGCCTTTTTCAGGTCCGCCACGCCCGAGAACACCGCCGAGATCGCGACGAAGCGCAGGTCGACCGCATCGGCGAGCAGCCGCGCGATCGTCGTCTTGCCGGTGCCGGGCGGGCCCCACAGGATCATCGAGGATAGTCGCCCCGCGGCGACCATCCGGCCGATCGCGCCTTCCGGTCCGGTAATGTGATCCTGCCCGACCACCTCGGAAAGCGTGCGCGGCCGCAGCCGGTCGGCAAGGGGCGCGTTTTCCGGAGCAGCCTCGCGGGCGGGCGGATCGAAAGATGCGAACAGGTCGGCCATTGTCGCGCAAGATAGGCGGTGGAGGCTGGCACGACCAGTGCTTGGCTGTCCGCCTCCGCCACGCTGACATCCACCGTCCATCGGGATTTCATTCGATCGACCCCTTGCGGAAAACAATCTGAGATATATCTTAGACCCATCTAGAAGATATAAGGACATTGGAATGATAGTTTTCGAAAGAGGTGACCGCGGTGGCCACAAAAGGCACGGCATGCATCGCGGTGGTGGTGGTGGCGGTGGCTTTGGCGGACGGGGTGGTCTCTCCTTCCGGTGGGGCGGCGGTGACGAGGATCGCCCCGGTGGACGTGGTCCCGGCCGCGGGCGTCGCATGTTCGACGGTGGCGAGTTGCGGCTCGTCCTGCTCGGGCTGATCGCGGAGCAACCCCGCCACGGCTACGACCTGATCCGCGAGATCGAGGCCCGTACCGGCGGCGCCTATGCGCCGAGCCCCGGGGTCGTCTATCCGACGATCACGATGCTGGACGACATGGGCATGATCGAGGAGCGCAAGGCCGAGGGCGCGAAGAAGCAGTTCGCGGTCACCAGCGCTGGCGAAGCGTTGCTGGCCGAGCGCGCGGACGAGGTCGCGGCATTGTTCGCGCGGCTTGCGGAGGTGGGTGCGGAACGGCAGCGGACCGATGGCGGGCCGATCCGGCGCGCGATGGGCAATCTCCGCCAGGTCTTGCACCAGCGGCTGAACGAAGACGATATGGACGCCGACCGGCTGCATGAAGTCGCCGCGTTGCTGGACGAGGTCGCACAGAAGATCGAGCGTTTGAAATGAGCGAGGATATGGAAAAAACCACATCGACCGCAATCGTCCCGACGGCCAGTGCGAGCAAATACCTGCAACAGGTGTGCAAGCACTGGGAGCATAATTTGTCGGTGGAATTCACCGCCGATCACGGCACCGTCGCGTTTCCGAAGGATGCGCGCGGGGCGGATTGGCCGGGCGATGCCCTGGTCACGTTCGACGCCGGGGCGGATGCGTTGACAGTGAAGATCGAGGCGTCGGCCGAGGGGCAGCTGGAGGCGTTGAAGGATGCCGTCGCGCGGCATGTCGACCGCTTCGCCTTTCGCGAGGCGCCCCTCACATACGACTGGCGCTAGCGCCGGCGTTCAGGCGCGGGCGGCGAGGACTTCCAGATACGCGTCGAGCACCGATTGGTTGACGCTGTCCCACTGATAGGTCGCCGCCTTGGCATGGCCCGCTGCGCCTTGTGCGTGGCGGGCTTCGTCATTTTCGACGAGCCGCTGGATCGCGTCCGCATAAGCCTCCACATCGCGCGGCGGGACGAGGAAGCCGTTGACGCCGTCCTCGATCAGGTCGACCGCGCCGGTCGCGCGGGCGGCGACGACGGGCACGGACGCCGCCATCGCCTCCAGCGTAACGTTGCCGAACGTTTCGGTGACGGACGGGTTGAACAGGACGTCCATCGACGCGACCGCGCGGCCCAGATCCGCGCCGCGCTGAAAGCCGGCAAAGGCGGCATCGGGCACGCGTTCGGCGAACCAGTCTCGTGCCGGGCCGTCACCGATCACCAGCACGCGGTGCCGCACGCCGCGCGCCTTCAACGTGGCGACCACGTCCGCGAAGATATCCAGCCCCTTTTCCAGCACGAGCCGCCCGAGAAAGCCGATCGCTACTTCGTCGTCCGCAATGCCGAGCGACCGCCGCCACGCGAGATCGCGCACCTTGGGCGAGAAGCGGTCGTGATCGACGCCTCGCGACCAGATCGAGATCGGCGTCGTCACGCCCCAGTCGCGGATCAAATCGGCCATCGACTGGCCCGGCGTCACCACGCGATCGACCCGGTTGTAGAAGCGCGTCAGCAGCCGGATCGCCGCGGGCGCCAGCCAGCCGATCCGGTAATAGCTGCCATAGGTCTCGAACCGCGTGTGCAGCGACGCGAGCGACGCGATGTTGTTGCGGCGGGCATAGCTGACCGCCCGGTGGCCGAGAAATTCCGGTGCCGAGACGTGGATCATGTTCGGCGCGAATTCCGCCAGATCGGCGCGGGTTGCGGCGGGAAGGCCGCGCGCAAGCTTGTATTCGTCGCGCCCGCCCGGCAGTTTGAAGGCGGGCACCTTCACCAGATCCCCCGTCGGTGCGAAGGCCGGTTTGCTGCTGGTCGGCGAATAGACGCGCACCGCAACGCCCTTCGACAGGAGGTAGCCAACGAGCAGGTTGAGCGCCTGATTGGCGCCGTCTCGCGTGTAGTTATAGTTGCCGCTGAAAAGGGCGACGCGGAGGTCCGTCGGCTGCATGGTGGCGGCGGCATAGCGAAGCGCGGGGGCCATGACTATCTTTCCGGCACGATCGAAGGAGCATCCGCATGACCGACCTGTCCGCCTTCCCGATAACCGCGCGCTGGCCCGCCGCGCATCCCGACCGGATTCAGCTCTATTCGCTGCCGACGCCGAACGGGGTGAAGGCATCGATCATGCTGGAGGAAACGGGGCTGCCATACGAGGTCCATCTGGTCGATTTCGCGCAGGACGACCAGAAATCCGACGCGTTCGTCTCGCTCAACCCGAACGGCAAGATTCCGGCGATGATCGATCCGGACGGCCCCGGCGGCGCGCCGATCGGCCTGTTCGAAAGCGGCGCGATCCTGCTGTACCTGGCGGAGAAGACCGGGCGGTTTCTGGGCGAGGGTTCAATGGATCGCTGGCGTGCGATCCAGTGGGTGATGTTCCAGATGGGCGGGGTCGGGCCGATGTTCGGGCAGCTTGGTTTCTTCAACAAGTTCGCCGGTAAGGACTGGGAGGACAAGCGCCCGCGCGATCGCTACGTCGCGGAGGCGAAGCGGCTGCTTGGCGTCATGGATGGCGTGCTTGGCGGAAAGACGTGGTTCCTTGGCGAGGCCTATTCGATCGCGGACGTCTCGATGATCGGATGGGTGAACAACCTGATCACCTTCTACGAAGCGCGCGAGATCGTAGGCTTCGACGATTATCCCAACGTGGCGGCGTGGCTGGAACGGGGGCTTGCTCGACCGGCAGTGCAGCGGGGGTTGAAGATACCGGCGCGCGGATGATCTTGTTCCGCATTCGTTCCGCTGCTATGTTGGGAATATCCGATCAACCGGGACGCGTGAAAGCCATTGGCCAAGCCTCAGAAACGTTATGTCTGCCAGTCGTGCGGGTCTGTGTCGCATCGCTGGGCGGGGCAGTGCGCCGATTGTTCGGAATGGAATACGTTGGTCGAGGAAGCCGGCGCGACCGTCACGCCGTTTCAGGCCAAGCATAACCTCCAGTCGGGCGGGCGGTCGTTCCAGCTGGTCTCGCTGGATGCCGAGGTCGCGTTGCCGGACCGGATGCAGAGCGGGATCGCGGAACTCGATCGCGCGCTAGGCGGCGGGTTTGTCGAAGGGTCCGCAACGCTGATCGGCGGCGATCCCGGGATCGGCAAGTCCACCTTGCTGTTGCAGGCGGCGGCGAAGATGGCGCTGGCGGGGCGATCGGTCGCCTATGTCTCGGGTGAGGAAGCGGCGGATCAGGTGCGGTTGCGCGCGCGGCGGCTCGGTCTCGGCAACGCGCCGGTGCAACTGGCGGCGGCGACATCGACGCGCGATATCCTGACGACGCTTGGCAACGGACAGCCGCCCGACCTGCTGGTGATCGATTCCATCCAGACGATGCATTCCGACTTGATCGAAGGTGCGCCGGGCACGGTCAGCCAGGTGCGGGCGTCGGCGCAGGAACTAATCCGCTTCGCCAAGGAACGCGGGACGGCGGTCGTGCTGGTCGGGCACGTGACGAAGGATGGCAGCATCGCCGGGCCGCGCGTGCTGGAACATATGGTCGACACGGTGTTGAGCTTCGAGGGCGAGCGCAGCCACCAGTATCGCATCCTGCGCGCGATCAAGAACCGGTTTGGCGGCACGGACGAGATCGGCGTCTTCGCGATGGTCGCCGAAGGACTGGCGGAGATATCCAACCCCTCTGCCTTGTTCCTGACGCAGCGCGACGAAAGCGTGACGGGGACCACGGTCTTCCCCGCGCTGGAGGGGACGCGACCGGTGCTGGTGGAAATACAGGCTCTTGTCGTCCGGCTGGCGAGCGGCGCGACGCCGCGGCGCGCGGTGGTCGGATGGGATTCGGGACGGCTGGCGATGGTGCTGGCGGTGCTGGAGGCGCGGTGCGGGCTGAGTTTCTCGGCGTGCGAAGTCTATCTGAACATTGCGGGCGGATACCGCGTGCAGGACCCGGCGGCGGACCTCGCGGTGGCGGCGGCACTGGTTTCCGCCCTGTCGGAACGCCCGGTGCCGGTCGATGCGGTGGCGTTCGGCGAAATCGCCTTGTCGGGCGAATTGCGGCCGGTGGCGCACGGTGCGCTGCGCCTGAAGGAGGCGGGCAAGCTGGGCTTCGAACGCGCGTTGGTGCCGTCCGCGCTGACGTCGGAAAAGACTCCGCTCAGCCTGACCGGTTTCCGGACGCTCGGCGGGTTCGTTGACCATATGCTCGGGCGTGGCTAGCGGGCGGACTTCATCCGCTCTACGCTTCGGCGGGACGATATTGGGATCCGACGCCGCTTATGGGACTTTCCGCACTCGACATCCTCGTCCTGATCGCCGTGCTCGGGTCGGCGGTGATGGGATTGATGCGCGGCTTCGTGGCGGAAGTGCTGTCGCTGTTCGCCTGGGTCGCGATCGTGTTCGTGATCAAGCTGTTCCACACGCCGATGGCGGCGGCCTTGTCGGGCGTGGTCGGGACGGTGTCCGGCGCAGCGGTGCTGGCGTTCGCGATCCTTGCGGGGGTGACCTATTTCGGTGGCCGGATGGTGGCGAACGCACTCGGTTCGCGCACGCGCACGTCCGTGCTTGGCCCGCTCGATCGGGCGCTTGGTTTCGGGTTCGGGGCGATCAAGGGACTGATCCTGTCCAGCCTCGTCTTCCTGCTGGTGGTGCTGGTCACCGACACGATGAGCGGCGGGCCCTCGAGGCGCCCGACCTGGCTGGTGAGATCGCAAACCTATCCGCTGCTCAACGCAACGAGCGCGAGCATCGCCGATTTCGTCGATCGGCGTCGCAAGGGGCAGCCGGTGTTCGGACCGAGGGATGGGGCCGGGCCTGCTTCTTAGGGTGCGCCTTTGCCGGTTGTGACGAGTTCCGGCGGGCTTTGCGGATCGCGGCTCGCTCCCGCACCGTCCGTTCGTTTTGGGCATCGTCGAGAGACATGGTCCGAGTTCGGCGGCCTGTTTCTCGACTTCGCTCGAAACGAACGGTGGGGGGATGGCAGATCTGCCTGTTAGCCTGGTTGCGCATTTATCCCGCTAACACCGTTGATCATGCGCCTGGGGGAAGCGAAGCGACGGCTGAGTTCACTCAACGCCGTTCGTTTCGAGCGTAGTCGAGAAACTTGTTCCGAGTTGTGCGGCCGGTTTCTCGACTTCGCTCGAAACGAACGGGTGGGACGGGAGGGGACGGGGTGCCGATGGAACGCGCCGATCCAGTGCAATCCGTTCGTGCTGAGCCTGTCGAAGCACCTTTCCTGCGAAATCCGCCCTATGACGAGCTCAGGACGAACGGTTGGAGCGGGGCGTGAGTGTATTCCCTGACGAAGTACCGGCATGCCACCGACGCGGCCAAGCAACCGGTACCCCGTCATTCGAACAGGGGGTGTGCTTGGCGGCGTCCTGTCCTACATCGCGGGGATGAACGCGCCTCTTTATAATACCGAAATCCTGCGTCTCGCCGCGACCATTCCGTATCAGGAGCGGCTGGCGGACCCGATGGGTACGTCGGAGAAGAGATCGCCGATCTGCGGCAGCCGGGTGACCGTTGACGTAAATCTTGACGAGGAAGGGCGCGTCGGTGCGGTCGGGATGCTGGTGCGTGCCTGCGCGCTGGGGCAGGCGTCTTCCTCGCTTCTGTCGGCGGACATCATCGGCAAGACGCCGGAAGAGCTTGCCGCCGCGCGCGATGGGTTGACGGCGTGGCTGGCGGGCGAGGGGGCCGTTGCCCGGATGGACCGGGATCGACCTGTTCACGCCCGCCTTGCCGCACAGCGCGCGGCATGCGTCGATCCGCCTGGCGTTCGAAGCGGCGGCCGAGGCTGCCGATATCGCAGCGGCCAAGGGCGGAACGCGCTGATGCACGATACGGGGGAGGCGGTTTCGCTGTTGCAGGACGGAGTCGTACTGCTCGGGTTCGGACTGGTGTTCGTATTGTTGTTCCGCCGGCTAGGGCTGGGTGCGACCTTGGGCTATCTCGTGGCGGGGGCGGTCGTGGGACCGCACGTTCTGGGGCTGGTCGGAGATGCCGAATCGAAGATCGGCGTCGCGGAACTGGGCATCACGCTGCTGCTGTTCATCGTCGGGCTGGAGCTGAACCCCAGCCGGTTGTGGCGGATGAAGCAGGAGATATTCGGACTGGGGCTGATGCAGGTCGTCTTGTGCGGCGTCGCGGTGTCGCTGGTCGTGTGGATCGCGACGCATTCGTCGATCGCGGCCGCGCTCGCGCTCGGCCTGCCGCTGGCCTTGTCCTCGACCGCCCAGGTGCTGCCGATGCTGCAATCCGCGGGCCGCATGCGGACGCCGTTCGGGGAGCGGGCCTTTTCCATTTTGCTGTTCCAGGACCTGTCGATCGTCCCGCTGATCACGATCGTCGCGGTTATGTCGCGTAATCCGGCCGATGCGAACGGCCCGCCGGGGTGGCTGCTGTTCGTCTATACCGTGCTGGCGATCGCGGGACTGATCATCGCCGGACGCTTCATCCTGCGCCCGCTGTTCCGGATCATCGGCAATATGGGCGAGCGCGAGATGTTCGTGTTCGCCGGGCTGTTCACGGTCATCGCCAGCGCGGCGGTGATGGAGGCGCTGGGCCTGTCGACGGCATTGGGCGCCTTCGTCGCGGGCGTGATGCTGGCGGACAGCCCGTACCGGCACGAGCTGGAGGCGGATGTCGAGCCGTTCCGCTCGATCCTGCTCGGCCTGTTCTTTCTGGCCGTGGGCATGATGCTGGATCTGCACGCGATCGCCGACCGGCCGCTGTTCGTCGCCGCCATGGCGCTGGCGCTGATCGCGACGAAGGGGCTGATCATCTTCGGCATCGGCATGCTGTTCCGGATGCGGTGGCGCGCGGCGCTCGCGCTCGGGCTGTTGCTAAGCCAGGGCGGAGAATTCGGCTTCGTGCTGTTCGCGCAGGCGCAGAAGGCGCTACTGATCGCGCCCGAAGCCGCCAGCCTGTTCGGTGCGATCGTCACGCTGTCCATGGCGACCACGCCGTTCCTGATGATGATCACCCGGCGGATCTGCGCCGAGCCGGTGAACAGCGGCGAACGCGATGGCCCAATGGCGGACGGGGCGAATGCGTTGATCGTGGGCTATGGCCGGTTCGGGCAGACGGTCGCACAGATGCTGATCGCGCAAGGCATCCCCGTGACGTTGATCGACACCGATATCGAGATGATCGACATCGCCGGCGGGTTCGGCGCGAAGGTCTATTACGGGGACGGTACGCGGCTGGACCTGCTGCGACAGGCGGGCGCGGGCGAGGCGGAATTGATCATGTTCTGCATCGACGGCGACCAGATGACTCCCGAACTGGTCGACGGCGTGCATGAGGCATTTCCCAAGGCCGCGATCTTCGTTCGCGCGTTCGACCGGCGGTCGCTGCTCAAGCTGAAGGATCTCGCATGTCGAGGGCGTCGTCCGCGAGGTGATGGAATCGGCCGTCAAGATGGCGCGGCTGGCGATGAAGAGCATCGGCATCGACAATGCCGAAATCGATCGCAGCGAGGATCATTACCGCTCGCGCGACAAGGAACGGCTGAAGGCGCAGTATGAGACCGGGGACCTGAGCGCGGCGCGCGACCGGATCATCACGCAGGACAAGCGCCCGGACGTTGCCCCCGGCGGCGCGGTGGTGAAGTGAAGAACCGGTCGCTGATCGCGCGGACCGGCTTCGCGTTTGCCGGCTGGCGCACCGCGTTCCAGCGCGAGCGCAGCTTTCGCGCGCATGTCGGCATCGTCATCTTCGGCGCTGTCCTGCTGCTCATCGTGCGGCCCGAACCGATCTGGTGGGCGATCGTCGCGCTGATCTGCGCGCTTGTGGTGGCGATCGAGCTGGTCAATTCCGCGATCGAGGCTTTGTGCGACATGCTGCATCCCGGCATCCATCCGGAGATAAAGGCAGTGAAGGACATGGTGTCGGGTGCGGTCCTTGCCGTCACGCTCGCCGCGATCGTCGTGGCTGCGGCGTTGATCTACGCACATTGGCACGTCGTGATGGGGAAACTCGCGCTATGAACTGGATCGTCATTCTGGCCGGCCTGTCCGGTGCGCTGGCCGTGGGGGCGGGCGCGTTCGGTGCGCACGGCGCAAGCGGTGATGCGATCGAGTGGCTGAAGACCGGCGGCCAGTATCAGTTGATCCACGCGATCGCGGCGCTGGTCGCGATGCAATTGGGCGCGCGGGGGCCGGCCATCCTGTTTCTCGCCGGTGGGGCGATCTTTGCCGTCTCGCTATATCTGATGGCGCTCGGCCTGCCGCGCTGGCTAGGGGCGGTGACGCCGATCGGCGGTACGTTGCTGATCGCTGGCTGGCTGTGGCTCGCGTGGCAGGCCGCGCGGGGCTGACCGTCCTATTTCATCTCCCACCCGTTCGTGCTGAGCCTGTCGAAGCACCAGTCCTGCTAAACCCGCCCTTCGACAAGCTCAAGACGAACGGGTGGGAGATTACGCGGGGCTGGTATGAAGCCATTAGCTCACCCCGCCTTGCCCGTGCGACGGCAGCGTTCGGAGCAATAGACCACCTCGTCCCAGTCGCGTTCCCACTTCTTGCGCCAGGCGAATGGCCGCTGGCACACCGGGCAGGTCTTTTCGGGCAGGTCCGCCTTGGCGACGCCGCGCGGCATTCAGCGCGGCTGACTATCGAGGAACGCCGCGACGGCAGCGAGATCGACAGTCTTGTCGACATAGGTCTGGCCGATTCCGCGCGCGAGTAGGAAGGGCAGGGTGCCCGCCGACATCTTCTTGTCGTGCATCATGTGCGCCACCAATGTCGCGCCGTCATCCGTGCTGCCTGCGGCGGCCAGGCCATCGGGAAGGCCGACCGAGCGCAGATGCGCGGACACGCGTGCCGCATCGCCGACCGGCGCGATGCCCTGCGCAGCCGAGAAACCATAGGCCAGCGCCATGCCGGCGGCGACGCCCTCGCCGTGCAGCAACCGGTCGGAAAAGCCCGCTTCCGCCTCCAGCGCATGGCCGAACGTATGGCCGAGATTGAGCAACGCCCGACGGCCCTTGGTCTCGAATTCGTCCTCCCCGACGATGCGTGCCTTGGCGGCGATGCTGTGCCCGATCGCATGGCTGCGCGCCGCCGCGTCGCCCGCCAGCAACGCGCCTGCATTCGCCTCGCACCAGTCGAAGAAATCGGCATCGTCGATCAGGCCGTATTTTACGACTTCGGCATAACCGGCGCGCACCTGACGGTTGGGCAGGGTGTCCAGAGTGGTCGGATCGACCAGCACCATCGCGGGCTGGTGGAATGCGCCAATCAAATTCTTGCCCGCGCGCGAATTGATCGCGGTCTTGCCGCCGACCGACGAATCGACCTGCGCCAGCAACGTCGTCGGTATCTGCACGAAGCCACAGCCGCGTTTCAGGATCGCGCAGGCGAACCCGACCAGATCGCCGATCACTCCGCCGCCGAGCGCGATGACGTGATCGCCGCGCTCCACACCGAGATCGAGCAGCCGATCAGTCAGCCGTTCCAGCATCGCCCAGCTCTTCGTGCCCTCGCCCGGTGGCAGGACGATGCTTTCGCTCGCGACCCCCGCGGCGGACAGCGACGCCTGCAGCGTGGCGAGATGCGGGTGCAGATTCTCGTCGGTGACGATCGCCATCGTCCGTCCGCGCGACAGCGGGGCGAGATGCCCAGCCGCCCGTGCGAGCAGCCCGTTCTCGACGATGACGTCATAGCTGCGATCATCCAGCGAGACGGGGATTACGGTCATAGTCCAAGCGCTTTCAGGATCGCCGACACGGTATGTTCGTGCGGGGCGTGGTTGCTGGCGACGCGGATCGGGGCGAGCGCGTAGAAGGGATTCCGGACCTTTGCGAGTTCCATCAACACCGTGCGCGGGTCCTTGCCGCGCAGCAGCGGGCGGGTGTCGCGGCGGCGCACGCGATCGGCCAGCACGGCGGCATCCGCGTCCAGCCAGATCGCGACCGCCTGATCCAGGATCAGCGCGCGCGTGTCGTCGTGGATGAAGGCGCCGCCGCCCGTCGCGATCACCTTTTGCGTGCCGTCGATCAGCCGCGCGATCACGCGGCGTTCGCCGTCGCGGAAATGCGCCTCGCCGAAACGTTCGAAGATATCGCTGACCGACATGCCGGCGGCGGTCTCGATCTCCGTATCGGCATCGACGAACGGCAGTCGCAGGCGGCTGGCGAGGCGCCGCCCGACGGTCGACTTGCCCGCCCCCATCAACCCGACGAGCACGATTGGCCGCCCCGCATAGGGCGTCTGACCGGGATCGGATGCCGGTGGTTCGGGGGGATGGCTTTGCAACATCGCGCCGGGGCTATACAGCGAGCCCGCGTCTGCGGCAAAAGACTATGGCGCGCCGCTCCTTCCTTTGTTCGTACAGGGTTTTGTCATGTCTCGCTTGGTGGTTACGCTCGTCGTCATTCTGGTCGTGGTGGTGGGCGGACTGTTCGTGCTGTCCGGCATGGCACAGGAAAAGTCCCCCGTGCGTGTCGAGAAAGTGGTGCCGCTTGCGAATCTTTCGAACTAACACCGCGCGTCTCGCCATTGCCGTCTGCCTGATCGGCGTGGGGTTGCCCGCGCTGGGTCAGGACAGTCCCGAATCGCTGCTGCCGCCCGGGTTCAACGATCCGGCGGGAAGCCCCGCACCGGGCGCCACGCCGCGCCCGCGCGCGCCGTCGCAGGGCGGGCTTACGCTGAACCCCGCGACGCTCGGCCGTCCGGCCACCCCGCCGGCCCCGCCGGTGCCGGGCGCGACTCTGGAGGCTGGCGAAGAGGTGGTCGATCCGGTCGTCGCCGCCGTGCTGGCCGATGCGCAGGCGGCAGCGGCGGTGCGTGCAGCCGAGGCCTATGCCCGCGCGCTGTCGGCGCACCGGTCGCTGGACCGCGTCGGCGTGGCCGGGCCGCAGGACGGTGGGCTGGCGCCGGATGCGTTCCGCGGGGCGGACGGCGTCTATGTCGAGGAATTGATGCGGCGTCTGGGGGCGCCGATCGCATCGCGCTGGCTGTCGATGGCGCTGCGCAAGGCGTTGGTATCGCGGCTCGACACGCCGGCGCGGGTCAGTGGCGCGGATTTCGCCGCCGAACGGTCCTGGCTGCTGGTGCGAATGGGCGAATCGGTCGCCGGCCGGGCGATCGCGCAGAGCGTCGATCCGGAGAACTACACCCCGAAGCTTTACAATGCGCTGATGCAGGCGGGGCTGGCGACCGGCGATCCAGGGGCGTTCTGCCCGGTCGCCGACAAGGCCGCGCCGTCCGCGCGCGAACGCGGCTGGGTGGTCGCGAAAAGCATCTGCGCGGGGCTTGCCGGGCAGCCTGCCAGCAAATTACTGACGGCGAACGAACGGTCCGGTGCCGCGCGCGGGATCGACATCCTGCTCGCCCGCAAGGTCGCCGGAATGGGGGCGCGGGGACGTCAGGCGGTGACGATCGAATGGAATTCGGTCGATCAACTGACCGCATGGCGGTTCGGCATGGCACTCGCCAGCGGTACCGAAATCCCCGAAACGCTGATCGCGACGGTCAATCCCCGCGTTCAGGCATGGCGCGCACTGTCGCCGATGATCGACGTGCGCGGCCGGATCGCCCCCGCAGATTATGCCGCCGCGCGCGGCGTGCTATCGAATGCCGCGCTGGTCGATCTGTACGGTTCGCTGGACAATGACGACGATCAGGCGAGCGCGGAACTTGGCATCGCACGCGACCTGCGCACTGCCTATACGGCGGGCACGCGGACCGAGCGCATGACCGCGCTGAAAGGTCTGTGGGACGAACCGAAGACTGCGGACGGGCGCTATGCTCGCCTGATCCTGACCGCGCGGGCGGCAGCGCGCCTGCCGGTCGATACGGAGGGCGCGGATGTCGATCGGCTCGTCCGCTCGATGCTGTCGGCCGGGCTGGACCGATCGGCGCTCCGCTGGCGCGACAAGGCCGAGAAGGGCAGTGACGCCTGGGCGATGCTGGCGCTGGCCGACCCCGATGCCGGCCGGCGCTATTCGGCGGGCGATATCGGCGGATATTCGGGCGCGGACGATACGGACGGCACGCGGCGTCGCATGCTGTTCGCGGGTCTCGCCGGTTTGGGTCGGCTGTCGCCCGAGGACATATCGAGCGGTGCCGAATCGTTCGGCGTCCGGATCGGTGCGGAGAATAGCTGGACGCGCGCGATCGACCGCGCGGCGCGGATGAACCAGCCGGGTCTCGTGATCCTGCTCGCGGCGATCGGCATGCAGACGACGCAGTGGCGCGGTGTCCCGCCGGAAGTGCTGTATCGCTCGCTGGGCGCGATGCGCGCGGTCGGGCTTGGCGGTCAGGCGCGGATGATCGCCGCGGAGGCGATCGCGCGGTCGTGACGACCGAGTTTTCTCGAGCCCCTCCTGTTTAGGGGAGGGGTTGGGGTGGGGACGATGCGCGAGCCCCACGCAAGCACCTTGCGGATCGTCCCCACCCCAACCCTCCCCTGAAGGGGAGGGGCTATTGATGAGCGATCGGGCGGCAATCGATCGGTTTCTGGAGATGATGGCGGCGGAGGCGGGGGCCGCGCGCAACACGATTGCGGCCTATCGCAGCGATCTGGCGCTGGCGTCCGAATTCCTCGGCCGGGGGCTGGCGATGGCAAACGAAGCTGATTTGACCCGGTTGGGCGCGGAGTGGCGGGATCTTTCACGCTCCAGCGTCGCGCGAAAATCGGCGGCGTTGCGGCGCTTCTTTGCTTTCCTGCAGGACGAGGGGTGCGTGCAGACGATCCGGGTGCCGCTTTGCCACGCCCCGGTGCGCAGCGTGCTTTGCCCAAGACGCTGGATCACAAAGACGTCGATCGCCTTTTCGCCGCGATCACCGCGCGGATCGATCGTGATCCGCCGGACCCGAACGACCTGCGGCTCTCCGCCCTGGTCGAATTGCTTTACGGATCCGGTCTGCGCGCGACCGAACTCGTATCCCTCCCGCGCAACGCGATCGCGCCTGATCGTCCTTTCATCATCCTGCGCGGCAAGGGTGGTCGGGAGCGGCTGGTGCCGATCTCCGATCGCGCGCGCGCTGCGGTGGCGGTGTGGCGCGCGCATGTCGCCACGGACCGGATGTGGCTGTTCCCCTCGGGCAAGTCGCATCTGTCGCGCATCCGCCTGTATCAGTTGCTGAAGGCGTTGGCGGCAGAGGCGGGCATCCCTCCCGACCGGGTGAGCCCGCACGTCTTGCGGCATGCCTTCGCAACGCACCTGCTGGAAGGCGGGGCGGATCTGCGGGCCTTGCAGTCGATGCTGGGCCATGCCGATATCGCCACGACGGAGATCTATACGCATATCGACAGCGCGCGGCTGGTTGCCTTGGTCAACGAACGTCATCCCCTGACCGACGCGACGCGCAACGGCTCACGTTGACGGACGCCAGCGGGGGCTTAACCGCCCGGCGCTATGGCAAGCTTCCTCGATTTCGAAAAACCCATCGCCGAACTGCAAGGTCGGATCGACGAACTGCGCGAGACCGCCGCCGACGGCACGGTGGATATCGGCGCGGAAGTCGCGAAGTTGCAGGCGAAGTCCGACAAGGCACTGCGCGACACCTATGCGCGCCTGACGCCGTGGCAGAAGACGCAGGTGGCGCGTCACGGCGAACGGCCGCATTTCAAGGATTACGTCGCCGGCCTGTTCGACGATTTCACGACGCTGGCGGGTGATCGCGCGTTCGGCGACGATCAGGCGATCCTGGGCGGCTTCGCGATGTTCCGCGGTCAGCGCGTCATGGTGATCGGCCATGAAAAGGGCGACGATACGGCCAGCCGGCTGCGGCATAATTTCGGCATGGGCAAGCCGGAGGGGTATCGCAAGGCGATCCGCCTGATGGAACTGGCCGACCGATCTCGGACTTCCCGTCGTGACTTTGGTCGACACGTCTGGCGCGTTTCCCGGCGTGCAGGCGGAGGAACGCGGTCAGGCGGAGGCGATTGCCCGCTCGACCGAGACCTGCCTGTCGCTGGGCGTGCCGATGGTCGCGGCGGTCGTGGGCGAGGGCGGTTCCGGCGGCGCGATCGCGCTTGCCGCGGGCAACCGCGTTCTGATGTTCGAGCACGCCGTCTATTCGGTGATCTCGCCCGAGGGGTGCGCATCGATTTTATGGCGCACGGCCGACCGCGCGCCGGATGCAGCGGAGGCGATGAAGGTCACCGCACAGGATCTGAAGGGGCTGGGCATCATCGACACGATCGTGCCGGAGCCGCTCGGTGGCGCGCACCGCGATCCGGCGGGCGCGATCGCCGCGCTGGGCGACGCGATCGGCGCGGCGCTGAATGGGCTGGTTGCGCTGGACGCCGCCGCGCTGCGTCGCGACCGGCGTGAGAAGTTCCTGGCGATGGGCCGGCTGTAAAACGCCGACATCGGGCCAAGTCGGCAGACCTCGACCCGTCCTTCGCGATCGAACAAGAAAAGGGCGGCGAGACATCGTCTCGCCGCCCCCGAACTTCGTGAAGCGTTGCGGCTTACGAAGCCTTCATGTTCGACGAAACGTTGCCGAAGGTGGTCTTCAGCTGGTTGCCCAGACCCTGCATGGCAGCGATTGCAGCAACGGCGATCAGCGCGGCGATCAGGCCGTACTCGATTGCGGTCGCGCCCTTGGAATTCTTGATGAAGTTACGAATCTTCTGCATTTCCGGTCTCCAGTTTCAATCTTCAGTCACCCGGCCGAACCGGAGAACCGGTATCGACATTTGCGAAACTAGGCGGGCAGGGTTGAGGAAAACTTAAAGCGTCGAAATAAATTAGCGGCGGCCGGGAACTTAGCTGTTGGTGCGCGCGCGCTCCATCTTGGTGTTCACGTTGCCCCACATGCCGACGGTGGTGTTAGCGACCTCGACAAAGGCACCGATCATCGTGATGACGATTAACGAGAGGATCAGGCCATATTCTATCGCGGTGGCGCCCTTGCTGTCGCGGGCCAGCCGCGTGATGAAGCGTATGATCATTCGCCTGCGTGTCCCGGAAAGCGCTTATGCTGCCGGCGGAATCTAGATGGAGAGCGTTAACGAATGACAAAGATTTCCGTCGAAATTCAGGCCGTCGCGCTGTTTCCCGTGGTGGCGGCGGCGCTGATCGACGATGCGGGACGCGTTCTCGTCCAGCAGCGTCCACCGGGCAAGCAGATGGCGGGGCTTTGGGAATTCCCCGGTGGCAAGCTTGAGCCAGGCGAGACGCCGGAGGCGGCGCTGGTCCGCGAGCTGGACGAGGAACTGGGCATCGTCGTAGATCCCGCCGCCCTGCGCCCCGCGACGTTCGCGAGCGAATTGCTGGGCGATCGGAGCCTCCTGCTGCTGCTCTATCTCTGCCGGTCCTGGTCGGGCGATCCGGTCGCGCTGGATGCGGTCGCGGTGAGATGGGTCACATTGGCGGAGATGCGGACGCTCGACATGCCGCCGGCCGACGCGCCGTTTATCGCCGCGCTGGAACGGATGATCTAGCGCGCGCTGACCTGCCCGCCATCGGACAGCGTGATGCGGATGCTTACCCAGGCGCCGACCTGTTCTTTCCCGCCGATGCGCGGGGGACGTACCCGGAACTGCCATGCCGCCTGCCGGAATGCGCGTGCCAGTCCCGAGCCGAGCGGCGATTCGCCGAGCGCGCGGCAATTCTCGACATGATAGTTCTCGATCGTCTTGCACGCGATCAGGCCCCAGCCGGGCTGCGCGCGGGGCGGAAGGTAGCCGCCGAGTTCCGCATCGGTCGGTTCGCGGTACCATTCGGCATTGTAGAGTCGCTGGCCGCCGGGACCCGACCCCGGACCGTAAGCCGAGCCGCTGTCCGCCCCCGCGACGCTTTGTCCGTCGCCCGAGCCGTCGCGACCGGGCTTCGACGTCGCCACCCCGACCGCGTCGAACATATCCTTGCCGCCGATCAGTTGCGGCAGTTCGATCGGCTTGGTCGGGGTCACGGTCGGCGCGAGCGGCTTTGGCGCCACGGGCGGGGTCTTTGGCGGCGAGCCCTTGTCGGTCTCACGCGCCTTGTCGACCTTGGGCGTCGCCGGACCGGGGGTCGGCGCGGGATTGGGGACCGGGTTCAGCGTGAAGGTGGTTGGCGGTTCCTGCTCCTTCGTCGGCAGGGTAGGCGCGATGCGCAGCATGATGAGCAGCACGATTAGATGCGCGACGATCGCCATCGCCAGACCCGCAAACCGTCGCCGGTCCGATGCCGAACGATAGCCCGAGGATGCAGGATTATCCGCGGAGGGCGCGATGGTCGTCGGCTGCATAGTACGGATGTGCCTGGCCCCGACGGACGGGATATGCGGATGCATCTCGTTCGCTGGAGGCCCGACCGGGAATCGAACCCGGGTGCGAGGATTTGCAGTCCTCTACGTCACCACTCCGCCATCGGGCCTCGACGAGCGAGGCGGCGAAATGCGTCGGGGAGGGGCTTGTGTCAACACTTCTATTCTATTTCGACAAGGGGTCGCTTGGCGTGTGCGATGTGGCGCGATACAAGCGCCGGGATAGAACAAGTGTATTGCACGGCTAAAACAGCTATGCGACAAGGGTGGCAAGATGAAGCTCAACTCGATTGATTCGGACGGATACGTCGCAATGCGCCATGCAATGGTGGCAAGCCAGTTGCGGACCAATGCCGTCAGCGACTCCCGCGTCGTCGCGGCGATGGACCGCGTTCCCCGCGAGAACTTCCTGCCGGAAGACGCGCGAGAGATGGCCTATCGCGACACGGCGGTGCCGCTGGGCCGGGGACGTTTCCAGAACGTTCCGATCGCGACCGGACGGCTTCTGACCGAGGCGTTGTTGCAGCATACGGACCGCGTCCTGCTGATCGGTGCCGCGGGCGGCTATACCGCTGCGGTACTGGCCGAGATCGTCGCATCGGTGACCGCCGTCGAAAGCGATCCCGCGTTTGCCGAACTCGCGCGGAATGCGCTGGCGGGCAATGCGAAGGTGACGGTGGTCGAAGGACCGCTGGAGGCCGGGCATGCCGATGGCGCGCCGTACGACCTGCTGTTCATCGATGGCGCGATCGAGCACATGCCCGACGCGCTGGTCGCGCAGGTGGCGACCGAAGGCCGGGTGGTCGGTGGCCTGTCGGATCGCGGCGTCACGCGTCTGGCGGCCGGACGCCGGACCGAAGGCGGCTTCGCATTGCTGCCGTTTGCGGATATCGACTGCGTACCGTTGCCTGGCTTCGCGGTCGCGAAATCCTTCACCTTCTGAAAGTTTTAGCCGTAATGCGTCGCACTTCCCTGCTTCTCGGCACTGCGTACGCATTGGTTGCCGCACCCGCCTGCGCCGAAACGCTGAAGGATGCGCTGGCCAAGGCGTACAAGACCAATCCGACACTGACTGCGCAGCGCGCCAACGTCCGCGCGATCGACGAGAACGTGCCGATCGCCAAGGCGGCGGGGCGTCCCGGCGTCAATTTGACGGGCGGGTTCAACCAGCAGGTCCTGCGCGGCCCGGGCAGCACCAGCATCAATTCGCCGGAACGATCGGCCACGGCGCAGACTGCGTTGCAGGTGCCGATCTATTCGGGCGGCGCGGTGCACAATTCGGTCCTGGCCGCCGAGACGCGGGTGGATGCTGGCCGCTTCGGGCTTCGCGGCACCGAATCCGATCTCTTCACCGCCGTGGTGGGCGCGTATATGGACGTCATTCGCGACGAGGCGATCGTCGGGCTGAACCAGCAGAACGTCCGCGTGCTGGACGTCAATTTGCAGGCGAGCAGCGACCGGTTCCAGGTCGGCGACCTGACGCGGACCGACGTCGCGCAGTCGCAGGCACGACTGGCGCTGGCCCGCGGGCAGTTGCAGAGCGCACAAGCCCGTCTGATCTCCAGCCGCGAAAACTATATCCGTCTGGTCGGCGAGGAGCCGGGGTCGCTGGAAACGCCGCCGGCCATCCCGGGTACCCCGCCGAGCCCGGATGCGGCGGTCGAAGTCGCGTTGCAGAACAACCCCTCCTTCCTCGCGGCACAGAAGACGCGCGATGCGACGGCGTACGACATCAAGGTCGCACGCGCTGCGCGTCTGCCGCAGGTCGGGATCGGCGTGACGGGCAACTACTTCAACTATCTGGGAACGCTGGGGCAGGGGACCAACCTTCCCGTGGGCAGCCAGAACGGAACGAGCGCCGGTGCCGGACTGTCGCTGAGCCTGCCCTTGTTTCAGGGCGGCCGTCCTGCCGCGCAGGTCCGCCAGGCCGAGGCGCTCCGCGGCCAGGCGATCGAGCGGGTCACGGAAGCCGAACGCGCGGTGATCGCGAATACACGCGCGGCCTATGCCGTGTGGCGATCGTCGGAGCAGGTGATCGCATCGTCCGAGATCGCGGTGAACGCCAACCGCCTGTCGCTCGAAGGCGTCCGCGCCGAGAACAGCGTCGGCAACCGCACGATCCTCGACATCCTGAACGCGGAGCAGGAGCTGCTCAACTCGCAGGTGACCTTGGTGACGGCGAAGCGCGATTCTTATGTCGCGCGTTTTGCATTGCAGGCGGCGATGGGTCGGGCCGAGGCGCGCGATCTGGGCCTGGACGGTGGACCGCTCTACGATCCGATCGCGAATTACGATCGCGTGCAGGGCCGCTTCTCCGACTTCGGATCGGATGGCGAGCCGGCACCCGTCGCGACGCGCACCACGACGACCCGGCCGCAGGGCGCCGAAGTCACGCGGCCGCTGGATCCGATCCTCGACACGCCGGTGGACAGAGGACCGGCGGATCGAGCGACAGTTGACAGAGCCCCGGAAAATCCCGCAACTAAGCCGAAGTGAGCGCTGCTGACGTCAGCCGGGCATTCAAGGGTCGTGTCGATGGGTGATATCAGCGCCGAGCCGTCGATGGAGGATATCCTTTCCTCGATCAAACGCATCATCGCGGAAGAGGGCGACGCCGCGGTCGCCGGACGCAATGCGCGCCGTGCCGCCGCCGCCCCGCGCCAGCCGCTGCCGATCCCGCGCGCCGACGCGCATGATTTCGCACGGGACGAGGTGCTGGAACTGAGCGATCCGGTGCGGTCCGCTGCCCCGGAACCGACGCCGCCAATTCCTCCGGCGCCGCCGGTTGCCCGCGCGGAACCTGTCGCCGTAGAGCCGCCGCGCGTCGAATCGCTCACGCCCGCGGAGCAGGTCCGCGCCGCTGCCTTGGCGGCCGAAGCCCCCGCCCCATCAGCACCAGCCGCCGAACCCGCAGCCGCGCCCACCGGTTCGATCCTGTCGCCGCAAGCGACGCAGGCGACGCGCGGTCCGCTGGAGGCGCTGTCCCGGATGGTCGTGAAGCCGGAAAGCGGTGCATCCGACACGCTGGAGGGCCTGGTCCGCGAAATGTTGCGGCCGATGTTGCGCGACTGGCTGGACGCCAAATTGCCGACTTTGGTCGAGCAGATGGTGGCAAAGGAAATCGCGCGGATTACCGGTCAGCAATGATCCGCTGACGGGCCGTGCGGGGGCGTTGCTACCGCACGGATATTCGGCCTATCATCCGGCCATGAAGACGTTCCTGTCCGCGAGCCTGCTCGCCATCGCCGTAGCCGCCACGCCTGCCGCTGCCCGCCAGATCACCATCGATGACGTGACCATGCTGTCCCGCGCGTCCTCGCCCGACGTGTCGCGCGACGGGCGCTGGCTGGTGTGGCAACAGCGCGAAACCGATCTGGCGGCCGATCGCGGGCGTTTCGACCTGTGGCGTCTGGACCTGACGCGGCGCGGCGCGAAGCCCGAACGGCTTACCGCCGAAGCGGACGTCAACGAAACCGCGCCGCAATTCTCCGCCGACGGCCGCACGATTTACTTCCAGTCGGACAAGGGCGGCGATGATGCGATCTGGGCGATCGGTATCGATGGATCGGCGGCGAAGAAGCTGACCGGTTTTCAGGGCGGCTTTGGAGGGTTCAAGGTCGCGCCGGCGGGGAACAGGATCCTCGTCTGGGCGGATCGACTGCCGGGCGCGCCGAGCCTCGCCCCCGCGATGATCAAGAAGGACCCCAATGCTGGGCAGGGTCGCACCTACGACCAGTTGTTCGTGCGGCACTGGGATACGTGGGCCGATGGCACGCGATCGCAATTGTTCGTCCTGCCGCTGGGTCCCGATGGCGCGCCGGGGGACGGCGTCGCGATCGCCAAGACGTTGCTAGGCGATGCGCCGTCCAAACCGTATGGCGGTGGCGAGGAAGTCTCGTGGAGCCCGGATGGCAAGACCGTCTATTTCGCCCTGCGCGAGGCGGGACGGATCGAGCCACTGTCGACCAACCTCGATATCTTCGCGGTCCCGGCGGACGGGTCCACTGCGCCCGTGAACCTGACCGCGGCGAACAAGGGGACGGACAATCTGCCGACGGTTTCGCCCGATGGCCGGTCGCTCGCCTATTTCGCGATGGCGCGGGCGGGATATGAAGCCGATCGTCAGGTGCTGATGGTCCGCGATCTCGCCAGCGGGCAGGTGCGCGCAATGACTCAGGACTGGGATCGATCGGTCGGGTCGATCGCGTGGAGCGGCAATGGCAGAACGATCTACGTTACCGCCGACGATACGCAGGAAACCCCGCGTTCGCGGTCGATGCGGCGACCGGCAAGGTCACGCGGCTGACGCAGGCCGGGCACGTTTCGGGCGTGGTGCCGACCGCGAAGGGGATCGTCTTCGCGATGAACAGCCTGACTGCGCCGGACGATTTCTATCGCCTGGACGGCAAGCGGATGACGCGGCTGACCTCGATCAACGCGGACAAGCTGGCCGGTATCGACATGCCGACCGTCACGCGTTTCAGCTTCAAGGGCGCGAACGACGACACCGTCTGGGGCTATGCGGTGAAGCCGTATGGCAGCACGGGCAAGGTGCCGATCGCGTATATGGTGCATGGCGGACCGCAGGGATCGAGCAACAACAGCTGGTCCTATCGCTGGAACCCGGCGGTGTTCGCGGGCGCAGGATACGGGCTGGTCGCGGTCGATTTCCACGGCTCCACCGGATACGGCCAGGCATTTACCGATGCGATCCGCAACAATTGGGGCGGCTGGCCGCTGGAGGATCTGCAAAAGGGGCTGAAGGCGGCGACGGCGAAGTTCGGCTGGCTGGACGAGGGCAATGCCTGTGCCCTCGGCGCGTCCTATGGCGGATACATGATGAACTGGATCGAGGGGCAGTGGCCCGATCGCTTCAAGTGCATCGTGCAGCATGACGGCGTGTTCGACGCGCGTGCGATGGCGTACGAGACCGAGGAATTGTGGTTCGACGAATGGGAGCATGGCGGGAAGGCCTATTTCGAGGACCCCGCCGCGTTCGAAAAATGGAATCCGGTCAATTACGTCACCGCCTGGAAGACGCCGATGCTGGTGATCACCGGCGAGAAGGATTTCCGCATCCCCTATACGCAGGGTCTGGCGACCTTCACCGCCTTGCAGCGCCGCGGCATTCCGTCGCGCCTGCTGGTCAATCCGAACGAGAACCACTGGGTGCTGAAGCCGAAGAATTCCCGCCAATGGTATGGCGAAGTGCTCGGCTGGATGGACAAATATACCGGTACCGCGGCGAAGTAACTCGGCGGGGTGACGAATGCGGGAGGCTTGGCTAAAGCCTCCCGCATGACCGAACTTCCCAAAACCTTCGACCCCGCCGAAATCGAATCGCGCTGGTATGCGCATTGGGAAAAGGAGGGCCAGTTCCGCCCCGATCGTCCCGGCGCCGAGCCGTGGACGATCGTCAATCCGCCGCCGAACGTGACGGGCAACCTGCATATCGGCCACGCGCTGGACAATACGTTGCAGGACATCCTGACGCGGCATGCCCGGTTGAAGGGCAAGGACGCATTGTGGGTCGTCGGCACCGATCATGCCGGTATCGCCACGCAGATGGTGGTCGAGCGCAACATGGCGCTGAAGCAGCAGAAGCGGACGGATTTCACCCGTGACGAATTCGTCGCCAAGGTGTGGGAATGGAAAGAGGAAAGCGGCGGCACGATCACGCAGCAGTTGCGTCGGCTCGGCTGTTCGATGGACTGGAAGAACGAACGCTTTACGATGGATCCGGGCTTTTCGAAGGCCGTCCTCAAGGTGTTCGTCGAGCTTTACAACACCGTGAAACCAGACGGCACTCGTTTGTTGTACCGCGACAAGCGACTGGTGAACTGGGATCCTGGCCTCGGCACTGCGATCAGCGATCTTGAAGTCGAGACGCGCGAGATCAAGGGGCAGTTCTGGCACCTGCGCTATCCGCTAGAGGACGGGTCCGGCTTCATCGAGGTCGCGACGACGCGGCCGGAGACGATGCTCGCCGACATGGCTGTCGCGGTGAACGAGAAGGATGAGCGGCATGCGCACCTCGTCGGCAAGAAGGTGCGCCTGCCGATCACCGGGCGGCTGATCCCGATCATCACCGACGACCATGCCGATCCCGAACTGGGGTCGGGCGCGGTCAAGATTACGCCGGGGCATGATTTCAACGACTTCGAGGTCGGCAAGCGCGCGGGCATGAAAGCGGGCGAGATGCTCAACATGCTGGATGCGAAGGCGAACGTGACGCAGGTCGCGGACGGCCTGATCCCGGCCGAGTTGATCGGCCTGTCCACCGCGGAGGCACGCAAGGCGGTCGTCGCGCGGCTGAAGGACGAGGGGTTCCTTGTCCCGCACGTCGACAAGGAGGGCGTCGAACACGACAGCGAACCACGCACGATCCAGACGCCGTTCGGCGATCGCTCGGGCGTCGTGATCGAGCCGTGGCTGACCGACCAATGGTATGTCGATGCGGCGACGCTTGCCCAGCCGGCGATCGAGGCGGTGCGTTCGGGCGCGATCAAGATCGTGCCGAAGACGTGGGAAAAGACGTTCTTCAACTGGATGGAGGGGATCCAACCTTGGTGCGTATCCCGCCAGCTTTGGTGGGGGCACCGGATTCCGGCGTGGTTCGGGCCTTTGAAGACAGACGATCGCATAATGGACGGCACTGGAGTGTTTCCGACAAAATGCTTCGTTGCCGAAGATGAGTGCGAGCTTAAAAAGCAAATCGAAGATTACTACGGGTCTGACTGCAAGTTTCAGGTGGCTGATCAGGCTTGGGCGCCACTCTTTGCCTATTTAGAAGAGCATTCGGTTAATAGTGGTAAATCCTATTCTTCGGTCACGCTAATCCGAGACCCCGACGTTCTCGACACATGGTTCTCTTCCGCGCTCTGGCCGTTCGCGACGCTGGGCTGGCCTGATGACGTTTCCTCTAACCCCTCCCCTTCAGGGGGAGGGGCAAGGGGTGGGGGATGCCTCGCAGAGAAGCCAGCTTCCCGGACTGCCCCACCCCAACCCCTCCTCTGAAGGGGAGGGGCTCAAGAACAATCTCCACGGCCGCTACCCCAACGATGTGCTCATTTCCGGCTTCGACATCCTGTTCTTCTGGGACGCGCGGATGATGATGCAAGGGCTGCATTTCATGAAGGACGTGCCGTTCCGCACGCTGTACCTGCACGGTCTGGTCCGCGCGGCGGATGGGTCCAAGATGTCGAAATCGAAGGGCAATACGGTCGATCCGCTCGGACTGATCGACCAGTATGGCGCGGATGCGCTGCGCTTCTTCATGGCGGCGATGGAAAGCCAGGGCCGCGACATCAAGATGGATGAGAAGCGCGTCGAGGGCTATCGCAACTTCGCGACGAAGCTGTGGAATGCCGCGCGGTTCTGCCAGTCGAACGGCATCGTCGCGAGCACGACGCTGGAGGCGCCGAAGGCCGATCTGGCGGTCAATCGCTGGATCATTGCCGAGACGATCCAGGCGGTGCAGGCGGTCGATCTGGCGCTGGCGGATTACCGTTTCGACGGCGCGGCGAACGCGATCTACCAGTTTGGCTGGAGCCGGTTCTGCGACTGGTACATCGAACTGATCAAGCCCGTGCTCGGCCAGATGGACGCCCCCGCGACCGGCCCAGAGGCGGATGAGACGCGTGCGGTCGCGGGCTGGGTGCTGGATCAGTTGCTGGTCCTGCTACACCCGTTCATGCCGTTCATCACCGAGGAATTGTGGTCCAAGATGGGCCCGCGCGACCACGACCTGATCGTCGCCAAATGGCCGATGGCAGATGCCCGCGCGATCGATCCTGAGGCGGCGAAGGAAGTCGACTGGCTTATCCGTCTGGTCAGCGAGGTTCGCGCCGCGCGCAACGAACTGGGCGTGTCGCCGGGCGTCCGCATGCCGGTGCACGTGCGCGATGCCGGTCCGGATACGCAGGGAAGGCTGGCGCGGCAGAGCGCGGCGATTGCCCGGCTCGCCCGCGTCGATCTGACCGAAGGCGATGGCCCGGCGGGCGGTGCGGTTCAGGTGGTCGTGGATGAAGCGACCTTCGTCCTGCCACTGGAAGGGGTGATCGATCTCGACGCCGAACGCGCGCGCCTGACCAAGGCGATCGCGGCGGCGGAGAAGGAGCGGGATGCGCTGGCCGGGCGGCTCGGCAATGCCAGTTTCGTCGAACGCGCGAAGCCGGAGGCGGTCGAGAAGGCGCGGGCCGATCATGCGGACAAGGCAGCGGAGGCTGAAAGGCTCGGCGCGGCGTTGTCGCGGCTGGGCTAATTCGATTCCCCTCCCTGAAAGGGAGGGGTCAGGGGTGGGTTGGTTTGGGGCGTGCCATGCCCGACCCATCGGCCCACCCACCCCCGGCCCCTCCCTTCCCGGGAGGGGAGAAGGAAGAGAATGGCCGTTCGCTCCACCACCCGCCGCCAACGCGACCTGACCGTCGGGCCGATCGGCGCGACGTTGCTTGCCTTCGCGCTGCCGACGCTTGCGTCCAACGTCCTGCAATCGCTCAACGGATCGATCAATTCGATCTGGGTCGGCCAGTTCCTTGGCGAAGGTGCGCTGGCGGCGACGAGCAACGCCAACATCATCATGTTCCTCATGTTCTCCGCCGTTTTCGGGTTCGGCATGGCGGCGACGATCCTGGTCGGCCAGTCGGTCGGGCGCGGCGATATCGAGGGCGCGCGGCGGGCATTCGGGTCCGCCGTAGGGCTGGTCGTCGGCGGGGCGGTGATCATCGCGACGCTCGGCTGGATATTCGCGCCCCACATTCTCGAACTGTTGGCGACACCGGCCGAGGCGCAGCCGCTGGCTTTGTCCTATCTGCGCGTGATCTTCCTCGGGCTGCCATTGTCGATGCTCGGCGTGCTCGTCCAGATGGGCCTGCGCGGGACGGGCGACAGCGTGACGCCGCTCTGGTTCATGGTCCTGAGCGTGGTCGTCGATCCGACGCTCAACCCCTTGCTGATCAAAGGCATCGGCCCGTTCCCCGAAATGGGCATCGCAGGTTCCGCGACCGCCACTTTGGTCGCCGCGCTGGCATCGACCTTCGGGCTGATCGGCTACGTCTATGCGCGCGACCTGCCGATCCGGTTGCGCGGTGCGGAATTGCGCTACCTGCTGCCAGACCGGGCGCTCGTCCGCACGATCGTCGCGAAGGGCCTGCCGATGGGCGCGCAGATGCTGGTCATGTCGACGGCGGGGCTGACGATGGTCGGGCTGGTCAACCGGCTGGGTGTCGATACCGTCGCCGCCTATGCCGTATCGCAGCAATTATGGACTTATATCCAGATGCCCGCGATGGCGATCGGCGTCGCGGTCAGCAGCATGGCGGCGCAGAATATCGGTGCGGGCAGGTGGGACCGGGTGAATGCGATCACGCGGTCCGGTATCCTGTACAACACGATCATCACGCTCGCCGTGATCACCGCGATCATCCTGTTCGACCGCCCGGTGATGGCGTTGTTCATCAGCCCGGAAAGCGCGGCGATCCCGATCGCACGGCATATCCAGTTGATCAGCAGCTGGACGTTCGTGATGTTCGGAGCGACGATGGTGTTGTTTTCAACCGTGCGTGCGAACGGCGCGACGCTGGCGCCCCTGATCATCCTCGCGGTCTCGCTCTATCCGGTGCGGATCGGCTTCGCGATTTTGGCGCGGCCCTATCTGGGTGCGGACGCCTTGTGGTGGGCGTTTCCGCTAGGTTCGGCCGTTTCGCTGGCGCTTGCGATCTCGTTCTATCTGCGCGGGACGTGGCGGAAGGACACTTTGGTCGTGCCGTCAGAATCGGAGGATGGCCCGGAACAGGCGCACGCCGCGACCGAGCCGGCCGGCCGCACGCACCCGACCGGCTGACCCGCTTCCTCGGCGTCAGCGGGGCGCCATCACCTCGATGATCCCCGCCGCGACCTTCGCCATGACTGGCGTGGTCGCGAGAACCTCACCGTCGATCGAGATCGGCAGCTTCGGGATCGTGTCGATCCGCAGCGCCTTGCCGTGGAAGTCGCGCGTGTCCTCGTGACGGGCCTTATGGCGGAAGAAGCTCGCCGCCCAGTTCTTGACCAACCGGCGCTTAACATGGCCGACTACGGCCTGAACGACGATCTCCCCCGAATCGACCTCGGCTGCATCCACCAGTTCGGTGCCGCCGTGATAGGGACCATTCGAGATGCGAACCTCCACGACGCGCAACCGCACCGCGGTCGGGCCTTCCCCGACGATCAAGGTAAACGGCCGAAACTTGGCGAACTGATACGTCGCCCAGGCAAGATAACCGACCCGCCCGAATACCTTCTTCAGGCCATGCGGAACCGTCTTCGCGATCTGCGGCGACATGCCGAGCGCGGCGCAGTTGGCGAAATAATCGTTGTCTATCATGCCCAGGTCGATCCGGCGCGGCGCGCCGGTGCGCAACACCTCGACCGCGCCGGGAATATCCAGCGGAATACCGAGCGTCCGTGCGAAGCTGTTCGCGGTGCCGAGCGGGAGCACGCCGAGGATCACATCCTGCCCGACGAGCAGATCGACCAGCCCGCTGATCGTTCCGTCGCCGCCGCCCAGGATGACGAGGTCCGGCTTCTTGGCGAGCGCGGCGCGCAACTCGTCCTCCAGCCGCTCGGGATCGGGCACCGCGCGCGCGTCGACCGGGAAATCGAGCGATTCCATCGCCTCGCACGCGGCATCGAACTGCGCCTGCCCGGTGCGGGATTTGGTGTTGATGATCATCGCGGCGGATGTGATCGTTCTGCTCATGGCGCCCTAACGCACATCAATCGGTTTCGGGGGCGTCACAATCCCGCCCGTGCGATCATTTTACGATCGCGAACGTCACGATCAACTGCGCATTGGTTTCGACCGGCTTCGGGCTGACGGCGACCTCGACCGGCGGTGATGCCTGAACCGACGTCATGACTATCCGCGGGGCAATCCCCAAGGGACGGTAGAATGCGTCTCGCCCGCCCACATCATTGTCCATTACCGAGATCAGCGCCCCGAGCCTCGATCCGCTGGCGGTCGCCAACAGCTCTGCCCTGATCCGGGCATTCCGCATCGCGTCGGCGCTGGCGGACCGGATGGCGGCGGCCGTGTCGCGCAGGCCGAACGAACCGATGCGCGCATTGGCCGCGCCCAGCCGACCGGCGAGACCCACCGCCGTGCCGGCATCCTTGACCGACGCCATGACGATTTCGGTTTCGCTCTGCGCGATATGGCCGGACAGGCGGCAGGGGCCCTTGGGCTGCGCCGGGACGCCGGAATTTGCACCGGTCGACAGATCGTCCGTCATCGCTTCCATCCTCTCCGCTGCATCGGCCAGATCAAGGCCGAGCATCCCGCCGTTAGCGTCGCACCGGCCGATGCGGACCTCCCGGAACCCGATCGAACCGGTGTTGACGGTCAATTTCGGATCGAGCTTTTGTAGCGCGCCGAAGATCGCCTTCTGACGATCCGCCAAGGACTTCGTCGCCGCGTCCGGCGTCCTGCCTTCGCCGCGGATGGTCATGTCGATCGTGGCGACATCCGGAGGCGTGCTGGCCTTGCCGGTGGCGATGACGCGGATCGTATTGGGGGAGGGGACATCCTGTGCGATCGCCGCCCCCGGCACAATCGCGAGCACTACCGCTATCGTGTTCATGCGAATCATCCGACATCCCCTTTGGCTGGCCCCTCGAGCCCGAATGATACAACGTCACCCCGCCTGATTTGGCAAGCTTCGTGCCTTACCCTTGCGTCGCCGGAACGCAGGCTTCAAAAGCCGTGGCATGTCCGCTGCCTATCCCGCTCTCCGTCTTCGCCGCACCCGCGCCAGCGTGTGGAGCCGCCGCCTGCATGCCGAAACCGTGCTGACGCCGGCCGATCTGATCTGGCCGCTGTTCATTTCGGAAGGGCAGGGGATCGAGGATCCGATTGCATCGCTGCCCGGCGTGTCGCGCTGGTCGGTCGACAATATCGTGGCGCGGGCGAAGGAAGCGCGCGATCTCGGGATCGCCTGCATCGCTCTGTTCCCCAATACGCCCGCGCATCTGCGTACCGATCGCGGAGAGGAAGCGCTCAATCCGGACAACCTGATGTGCCGCGCGATCCGTGCGCTGAAGGATGCGGTGCCGGAGGTCGGCGTGCTGACCGACGTCGCACTCGATCCCTATACCGCGCACGGCCATGACGGCTTGCTGGACGAAGGCGGCTATGTGCTGAACGACCAGACCGCAGAAGTGCTGGTCGGGCAGGCGCTTAATCAGGCGGCGGCGGGTGCGGACATCATCGCGCCGAGCGACATGATGGACGGTCGCGTTGGACTGATCCGCGATGCGCTGGAAGGCGGCGGGCGCCACAACGTCCAGATCATGTCCTATGCGGCGAAATATGCCAGCGGCTTCTACGGCCCCTTCCGCGACGCGGTCGGATCGCGCGGGCTGCTGAAAGGCGACAAGAAGACGTACCAGATGGATTCGGCCAATGCCGAGGAAGCGCTGCGCGAAGTCGCGCTCGATCTCGCCGAGGGTGCGGACAGCGTGATGGTCAAGCCGGGCTTGCCGTATCTGGACATAATATTGCGTGTGAAGTCCGAGTTTCAGGTGCCTGTATTCGCGTACCAAGTGTCGGGGGAATATGCGATGATCGAGGCGGCGGTCGCAGTCGGCGCGGCGGAACGCGACGCGGTCGTTCTCGAAACGCTGATGGCGTTCAAGCGCGCCGGATGTTCCGGCGTCCTCACCTATCACGCGCTGCACGCGGCGAGATTGCTCGCCGGATGACGCAAGGGGTGGCGGTCGAGACGGAGCGGCTGATCCTGCGCGCCCCTGTGGCGGCCGACCGTCCGGTGTTACACGCAATGTGGGCCGACCCGCAGGTCATGGCGACGCTCGGCCCGGTCAAGTCCGCGGCGGACAGCGATGCGACGATAGAGCGACATCGCGGCTATGGTCGCGTCGGGCTGGGCTTCTGGGTCGTCGAGCGTCGCGATACAGGGGAAGCGATCGGTTTCTGCGGACTGAAGCCGGGGGCGGAGGACACGCCGATCGCGGGCGAGGTGGAGATCGGCTGGCTGATCGCGCGCGATCATTGGCGGCAGGGTTTCGCGCGGGAGGCTTCGGCGGCGACCCTTGACTGGGCTTGGGCGAATACCGATGCGCCGCGCGTCGTGGCGATCACCGCCGCGCGCAACCTGCCGAGCCAGGCGCTGATGTCGGAACTCGGCATGCAGCGGTTGCACGACCTTGATTTCATCCATCCGGCGCACGCGCGCAATCCTGCGCTGCGTGAGACCGTCGTATTTGCGATAGACCGACCGGACGCTTCATGATCGAAACCGAACGCCTTATCCTGCGGCCCTATGACGAGGTGCGGGACCGTGCCGCGATGCGCGCGATGTGCTCCGATCCGGACGTCATGCTCTATCTGCTGCCGGTGCCGGACGACGCCGCGCACGACGCGATGATCGTGCGCATGGAGGGGTATCTGGCCGACTTCGGATACACTTTCTGGACCGTCGAGCGACGCGCCGACGGCGCGATCCTGGGAGTCTGCGGGTTGAAGCCGGGTTCGCCCGACACCCCGATTGCCGGGGCGCTAGAGATCGGCTGGCGGTTCGCGCGCGAATATTGGGGGCAGGGCTATGCCAGAGAGGCGGCGCAGGCGAGCCTCGACTGGGCGTGGGACACTCTGGAATGCGAACGGGTGGTCGCGATCACGGTGCCGGAGAATGCGGCAAGCTGGGGCCTGATGGAACGGCTCGGCATGACGCGTATCGTCGGTGGAGATTTCGATCATCCCGCAGTGCCGGATGGCAGTCCGCTCAAACGTCACATTCTTTATCATATCGACCGCGCCGGATGAGCATAGCCGCCAAGGACACGTCCACGCCCATTCGGCTGCTGTTCGTCGTGGCGATCCTGAGCGGATCGTTCCTGCTGTTTCTCGTCCAGCCGATGGTCGCGCGCATGGCATTGCCCCGGCTCGGCGGCGCGCCGGCTGTGTGGAACTCGGCGATGCTCGTCTATCAGGCGTTGTTGCTCGGCGGATATGCCTATGCGCATTGGCTCGGCCGTTTCGCAGCGCGGCGGCAAGCCTTGGTGCATCTGGCGGTGCTGGTGGTGGCGATGCTGTGGTTGCCGCTGCATCTCAGCACGATGGAATTGCCGGCCGATGCGGCCCCGACCTTCTGGGTGCCGTGGCTGCTCGCGGTGTCGATCGGGCCGCTCTTCTTCGCGATCTCGGCACAGGCTCCGCTGCTACAACGCTGGTTCAGCGTTTCGAGCCACGGCGCGGATCCATACGCGTTATATGCCGCGTCCAATTTCGGCAGTTTCGGCGGCTTGATCGCCTATCCCCTGCTGGTCGAACCCATGCTCGCGATCCGGTCGCAGAGCTGGCTGTGGACGGGCGGATATCTGCTCGTCGTGCTGCTGGTCGCCGCCTGCGCATGGAGGTTGCCGCGGACGGCGGAAACCGGTGAGGCGCACGGTGTGGCAGCCACTCCTGCGCCACGCCCCGTACGCATCGCCTTGTGGATCGCGCTCGCGTTCGTGCCGTCCGGGCTGATGCTCGCCACGTCGACCTACATCACCACCGATGTCGTCGCCATGCCGCTCCTGTGGGTATTGCCACTCGGTCTGTACCTGTTGAGCTTCACGATCGCCTTCGCCGCCAATCGCGATCTGGCGGACATGCTGACGCGGATCGCGCCGATCACTATTCTGCTCTTCGGCGGCGTGATGGTCGGCGGGTATCAGGAAAAGCCGTATCTGAACGCCGGGCTTGCGCTGATCCTGCTGTTCATGGCGTCGGTTGCCCTGCACACCGCGATGTACCGCCTGCGTCCGGCACCGGACCGGCTGACCGGTTTCTACCTCGCCATGTCGGTCGGCGGGGCGCTGGGTGGCGTGTTCGCGGCGTTGATCGCGCCGATCGTGTTCGACTGGACGTACGAATATCCGCTGCTGATCCTCACGGCGGGGGCGCTGGCGCCACAAGGCTTCCTGATCGCGCCGGTGCGCCGTCTGTGGAACGGATCGCCCACGCGATCCCGGCTGCTCACGCTTGCCATCGCGGCCATCATGGCGGCCGTAGTGCTGGTGGTCATGAACCACGCCTCGCACGCCACGGACGAGGCAATGCCCGCGCCGGGGCTGGTGTTCCTGACGATCGCGGTCCTGGGGCTCGCCGTCATCGGTGCGCGCGTTGCGTTCGTGATTGTGCTGGCGGGAGCGCTGGTGGCGTTCGGCGGATACCGATCGATCATGATATCGATGGAACCCGATGCGCGGGTGCGCAGCTATTTCGGGGTCTACACCGTGACGCATGACGCCACGGTCCGCCAATTGGCGCACGGCACGACGATTCACGGCACGCAATTGCTCGGCAGCGTCGCGCGGGAACGGACGCCGACGGCCTATTACGTCCCGCAATCGGGTGTCGGGCAGGCGATGCTCGCACTGCCGACGCTATACGGCCCGAATGCGCGGGTCGGCGTGGTCGGGCTGGGGGCGGGCACGCTCGCCTGCTATGCACGCCCGGGACAGGATTGGCGCTTCTACGAGATCGACCCGGCGGTCGCGCGGATCGCCCGCGAACAGTTTACGTTCCTCTCGCGCTGCCTGCCCGGCGGTAAGATCGAGATAGGCGACGCGCGGTTGCGATTGCAGGCGACCGCCCCCGCGACATTGGACATGCTGGCGATGGACGCCTTCTCGTCCGATTCCGTTCCCATGCACCTGATGACGCGCGAGGCGTTCGCCGCGTACGGCCGCGTCCTGTCGCCGCGCGGCGTGTTGCTCGTGCATATCTCCAACCGTTTCCTCGATCTAGAGCCGGTCGTCTCGGCCGCCGCACGGTCGGGTGGGTGGCAGGCGGCATCCCTGACGTTCGATCGTCCCGCGAATGCGGGCGTCGCGGTGACCGGATCGGCATGGATCGCTTTGTCGCGGGACCCGTCGGTCATCGCGACGCTGAAGGCGCGCGACGATCGCTGGCAGACGCTGGGAAATTATCCGGGCTTCACGCCGTGGACGGACGATTATTCGACCATCCTGCCGCTGGTGAAGGCGTTCCGGTAGACCCGACGCACGTCAGGCTTGCGGCAGCAGCGCCTGCAGCCGCGCGACCGTCGCCTTCTGCGCCTCCAACTCCGCCTGCGCCACAGCGTGTGCGCTCTCCAACGCCGGATACGCCGGCTTGCCCTCCGCGGCACGCGCGAGTTCCGCCTGCTCAAGGTCGGTGACGACGGTCAGGCTTTGCGCGTGGAAGATATCGAGTTCGGCAAGCGCGGTCTGCGCCTCGATCCAGCGATTCCCGCCGACCGGATCGCCCTTCGCCACCCGGGCAAGCGATTTGGCCCGCTGCGCCGCGATCGCGAAGTCACGCTTGCTCGTCTGGACCGCAGTCAGGCTGGCCGCGACGATTTTGTCCGTTGCCGGATCCGGCTCCGCCACCGGCACCACGACGACGGGTTCGGCATCGCTGCGAGTCTCGATCGGACGGGGAAGCAGCGACGGATAGGTCGCATTGCGCTGCTCGACGCAGCCGCCGGCGGCGAAAAGCACGCCGCCCAACAGGAAAAGACGGGCGGGGGCGGGGGAAAATGTCATCGTGAAACTGCTTATGCGTGGAAAAAGCGACGCGCAATGTCCGAACAGGCAAGATACAGGGTTGCGTCCTCGCAAACCCGCTCGTATTGCACCGCCTCCACGCACCCATAGCTCAGCTGGATAGAGCATCAGACTACGAATCTGAGGGTCGGGCGTTCGAATCGCTCTGGGTGCACCAAAGTTTCCGGCAACCGGCAGATGAGGCCTTCTCATCTGCCGGTTGTTTCGTTTCAGGCGTCCGCTGGCTTGCCGACGCGGTTGGCGACAAGGTCGTCCACCACCGACGGATCCGCCAGCGTGCTGGTATCGCCGAGGCTCGAAATGTCGCCCTCGGCGATCTTGCGCAGGATGCGCCGCATGATCTTGCCCGACCGGGTCTTGGGCAGACCGGGCGTGAACTGGATCGCATCGGGCGTCGCGATCGGCCCGATCTCCTGCCGCACCCATGCGACCAGCGATTTGCGCAGCTCGTCGCTCGGCGTCTCGCCCGAATTCAACGTGACATAGGCGTAGATGCCCTGGCCCTTGATATCGTGCGGGAAGCCGACGACCGCGGCTTCCGCCACCGTCTTGTGCAGCACCAGGGCGCTTTCGACCTCGGCGGTGCCCATCCGGTGCCCGCTGACGTTGATGACGTCGTCCACCCGCCCGGTGATCCAGTAATAGCCGTCCGCATCGCGACGACATCCGTCCCCGGTGAAATAGGTGCCGGGATAGGTGCTGAAATATGTCTGGAAGAAGCGGTCGTGATCGCCCCACACGGTGCGCATCTGGCCCGGCCAGCTGCGCGTGATGACCAGATTGCCCTCCGCCGCGCCCTCCAGCACCTTGCCCTCCGCATCGACCAGCTTCGGTTCGACGCCGAAGAACGGGAAGGTCGCGCTGCCCGGCTTCAGCGCGGTCGCGCCGGGCAGGGGAGTGATCATCTGTCCGCCCGTCTCGGTCTGCCACCACGTATCGACGATCGGGCAGCGTCCCTCGCCGACGACCTGATGATACCAGCGCCACGCCTCGGGATTGATCGGCTCGCCGACCGTCCCCAGCAAGCGGAGCGACGACCGGTCCGTCGCCGTCACGTAGCTATCGCCTTCCTTCATCAGCGCGCGAAGGGCGGTCGGCGCGGTGTACAGCTGGTTGACCTTGTGGCGATCGACCACTTGCCAGATGCGCGACGGGCTCGGCCAGTTCGGCACGCCTTCGTACATCAACGTCGTCGCGCCGTTCGCCAACGGGCCGTAGACGATATAGGTATGCCCGGTGACCCAGCCGACATCGGCCGCGCACCAATAGACGTCGCCGTCGCGGTAATCGAACACCAGTTCGTGAGTCAGGCTGGCCCATAGCAGATACCCGCCGGTCGAATGCAGCACGCCCTTCGGTTTTCCGGTCGATCCGGACGTGTAGAGGATGAACAGCGGGTCCTCCGCATTCATCGGTTCGGGCGCGCAATCCGCATCCGCTTCGGCGATCAGGTCGCCATACCAAAAATCGCGCCCTTCGGTCATCGGCACGTCCGCGCCGGTTGCTTTGATGACGATGATTGTCTCGACGCTGCTGCTCAATTTTGCGGCGGCATCCACATTGGTCTTCAGCGCGACGCTCTTCCCGCCCCGGCAGCCTTCGTCGGCGGTGATGACGATGCGCGAGTCGCAATCGGTGATGCGGCCCGCAAGCGCATCGGGCGAGAAGCCGCCGAACACGATCGAATGTACCGCGCCGATCCGCGTACAGGCAAGCATCGCAACCGCTGCCTCGGGGATCATCGGCAGGTACAGGGTGACGCGGTCGCCCTTGCGCACACCCTTCGCCTTCAACGCATTGGCGAACTTGCAGACTTCGGCGTGAAGCTCGCGGTACGTGATGTGGCGCGGGCTGGCGGTGGGGGCGTCCGGCTCCCAGATGATCGCGACCTGATCCCCACGCGCCTCCAGATGCCGGTCGAGGCAGTTGGCGGAGACGTTCAGCACCCCGTCCGCGAACCAGCGCACCGCGAACTTTTCCTCGGTGAAGTCGCTTTCGTCCGCCAGTGTCGGCGCGGTCATCCAGTCGAGCCGCTGTGCCTGCTCCAGCCAGTATCCGGTCGGATCGGACAGCGATCGGGCATAGTCCTTGGCATAGGTTGCCGCGTCGATACGTGCGGTCTTCGCCCAGGTTTCCGGCACCGGATAGATGTCGTCGCTCACCGCTTATCCTTCCTTGGTTCGGCCATTCCTGGATCGAACGGCCTCAATTCACTCTTATGCCGATCCACACCGTACGCGGCGTGCCCAGATCGATCGAGCCGCCTTGATTGCGCGTGACGACGGTCTCGTCGAACAGATTCTCCGCGCGTCCGACCAGCGATACATGCTTGGCGACGGGAACGCGTACCACTGCGTCCACCGTCACCGCGCCGGGCAGGATATCGGTTTGTAGATCATTCTCATATTGCTTGCCGACATAACGCAATGTGCCGGACAGCGACCAGTCCCGCGCCGGCACCCAGCCCAGGGTCGCGCTGGCGGCGTGACGCGGGCTTTGCGCGGGAATGAAGCCGTCGAGACCCGCCGACACCCCGGTCGCCCGCACGCCGCTGTCGCTGAACGCATAGGATGCATCCAAGGAGAGCGAGCCGCGCGTCATGCCGGCGGTGAATTCCAATCCCTTTGCCACCACCGCATCCACGTTGCGACGCTGGCGCAGATTGGTGCCGATCGTGACGTTGGCGATCGCGTCCTCCAACCGGTTGTAGAAGGCGGTCAGACCGATCCGGACCCCATCCGCCGGTCGCACGTCGATCCCGGCTTCCACGCCGCGCAGTTTCTCCAGCCCCAATCGCGCATTGGCCTGTGTTGTCACGGGGAAGACGACGAACGGGCGGTAGAGTTCGTTCAGCGTCGGCAGGCGGAAGCCGGTATAGCCGGCGACGCGCACCGCGACCGCGTCACTTGCGCGGTACAGCGCGCCGGCCCTGCCGGTCACCGCGGTCCCTGCACGATCGTCATATCTCTGGTCGCTCATCACCGATCCGAGCGCATTCGCCTCCCGGAAGAAGCCGCTGGTGATCGTCCAGCGATCCGCGCGAATGCCGCCGGTCAGCACCAGCCGGCCGATGCTCCAGTCATCCTCGACGAACAGCCCGGTGGTGCTCGTCTTCCCTCCGGCATTGCGCCGCGTGGTGACGAGGCCGGTGACGGTACTGTACGCGTCCTCGAACAGTTCGCCGTCCGCAAGTCGCGTGTCCACGCCGATGCGCAGGACATGATCCGCGCCGACCGGCGGGCGGATTTCGATCTTGCCGCCGATGCCCATGGACGGCGTGTTGCGCTGGTCCAGCGTCAGGCGGAAGTTGGTGCTGCTGATCACCTTGTTGGCGAAGTTGCGCACCTGGACATACGTGAGCGCATCGACCTGCCACCGTCCGCGCCGGACCAATCGGATGCTGGCGTCCTGGCCCTCCGATGCGCTGTCTGCCCCGCTGAACCGCAACGTGCGGTCGTCGCGGAACAGCAGCCCGCGGAATTGAAGCTCGGTATCGACGTCGATCGGTGCGACGGCGCGCACGCCGGCCGACCAGTCGCGATAGCGGGCGCGGACCGTCGCCGGGACGCGCTGATTGTCCGGTGTCGTGAAGAAACCGTCGCCGCGCTCGAACCGTCCTGACACCGTGGCATAGCCACCGCCCAGATCGGGCGAGATGCTGCCGGTAACGCTCATCGCGTCGTTGCTGCCGTAGAAGCCGCTGCCGGAGTAGGTCGGCAGATCGGCGCGGGTCGCACTGACCAGTTCGACGGTACCGGCCACCGCGCCCGCCCCGAACGGCCCCGATCCGCCGCCGCGCGTGATCCGCACACCCGACAGACGATCGGCGGACAAGGCCGTGAACGGAATATAGCCGAAGAACGGATCGGCCAGCGGTACGCCGTCCAACAGCACGAGCGCGCGGCTCGACGCATTGCCGCCAAGCGCGCGCAACGTCACGCCCTGCGCGGACGGGTTGGCGGACCGGCTGTCCGAGCGGCGGAACTGCTGGAAACCGGCAACGTCCTTCAACACATTCTCGACGCGATCGGATGCCTCGTTGTTCAGGCGCGCGCGATCGATGATCGAGGATCCGTAGGCTGGCGTTCCCGGCGGCAGCTTCAACCCGGATCCCAGGACGACGATCTCGCCCTCGTCATCCGGTGCGCTTTGCGCGAACGCCGGGACCGTCAGACAGCAGGCGATCAGGCATAAGGGAGGTGTAAGACGCATCGGGGCAGCAACTCACGAACGGCGGAAAAGGCGAACCGAAATCAGACCGGTCACGGAATAATCGTCCGTGCACGTCGCCGGACATGCAAACGCCCGGGCCGTTTCCGACCCGGGCGTCCTGCGTGACGATCGCTCGTCAGCCCCCTTTGTCCCGCTATCGCGCCACACCCTAAGGCGGCTCTGAAAGCATTCCCCGAACCACGGCCATTGCCTGTGTGTCAGTGACAGTGTTGCTAGGCAGCGCGGCGCGGTTTGTCACCGGCTATGTGGCTTGCATGGTCGGATTGCGGCGGCCCTGTGACGATTCCGCAACAGGGTGTTTCGGTTGCCAGCGGCAAGGGGCACGCCTAGAGCAGCCACCATGATCCTCTCCCGTTACGAACGCATGATCGCCCGGCGCTATCTGCTGCCCGGCAAGGGCGAGGCGTTCATCTTCCTCGTCGCCTCCATCAGCCTAGTCGCCGTGATGCTCGGAGTCGCCGCGCTCGTTATCGTGATGAGCGTCATGAACGGCTTCCGCGCCGAACTGTTCGACAAGATCGTCGGCCTGAACGGCCATGCCGTGGTCCAGGGTATCGGCGGGCGCTTGCCCGACTGGCGCGATATCGTGGCGACCGCGCGTGCCACGCCGGGCGTGACCTCCGCTACGCCGCTGATCGAACAGCCTTTGATGACCAGCTATAACGGCCGGGTCGAGGCGGTTCTGGTGCGCGGGATGCGCGTCGCCGACATCCGCAACAATGCGACGATCAACGGGAAAGTGGTGCTGGGATCGCTCGCCACGCTGACGGTCGGCAGCAACAAGATCGCGATCGGGTCGCGGCTCGCCGATGCGCTCGGCGCGACGGTCGGCAGCGAGATATCTTTGATCAGTCCGCAGGGGCAGACGACGCCGTTCGGCACCGTACCGCGGATCGTGTCCTACACGGTTGGCGCGATCTTCGAGATCGGCGTGTACGATTACGACAAGGCGTACGTCATCATGCCGATGGAGGATGCGCAGACGCTGTTGCTGATGGGTGACAGCGTCGGAATGGTCGAGGTGCAGACGGAGGATGCCGACCGCGTCGCGACGATCCTCGCACCACTTCAGGAAAAAGTCGGGCGGCAGGCGGTGATCGCCGACTGGCGTCAGATGAACGCGCAACTGTTCGAGGCGCTGGCGGTGGAGCGGGTGGCGATGTTCACCGTTCTGTCGATCATCATCCTGGTTGCCGTGTTCAACATCCTTTCGTCGCTGATCATGCTGGTCCGGGCCAAGACTCGCGACATCGCGATCCTGCGCACGATGGGCGCGACGCGCGGCGGTCTGATGCGCATCTTCATGGTCGTCGGCACGACGATCGGCGCGCTGGGCGTGGTCGCGGGGCTGGTGCTCGGCTTCATCTTCCTGTTCTACCGACAGGGTGTGGTGAACTTCGTGCAGTTCGTGACGGGGCAGAATCTGTGGGATCCCTCGATCCGCTATCTCACCGAATTGCCGTCCAAGACCGATCCGGTCGAGATCGTCGTGATCGCGCTGATGGCGCTGGTGTTCAGCTTCCTCGCGACCCTGTATCCCGCATATAAGGCGGCAAGCACCGATCCGGTTCAGGTTTTGCGCTATGAATGACGCCATTCTCCACGTCACCGGACTGACCCGGAGTTTCTCGCAAGGGGGGCGTCACGATCGACGTTCTCCGCGGCGTCGATCTGACCGTCGGGCGGGGCGAGATCGTCGCGTTGCTGGGGCCCTCCGGCTCGGGAAAATCTACCATGCTTCAGGCGGTTGGCCTGTTGGAGGGTGGGTTCGCCGGATCGATCATGATCGCTGGCGAAGAGGCCGCCAAACTGGACGCGCACGGCCGCACCCTGGTGCGCCGCGACCAGCTCGGCTTCGTATACCAGTTTCACCATCTTCTTCCCGACTTCAACGCAACCGAGAACGTCGTCCTCCCGCAACTCGTCCGCGACGCGCCGCGGGCGCAGGCGGACGAGCGCGCGATCAGCCTGTTGACCGCTCTCGGTCTCGGGCACCGGCTGACGCATCGACCGAGCCAATTGTCGGGCGGCGAACAACAGCGCGTGGCGGTGGCGCGCGCGCTCGCCAATCGCCCGGCTTTGGTGCTGGCGGACGAACCGACCGGCAATCTGGACGAAGCCACGGCGGACGTCGTGCTGACCGAATTTCTGCGCCTTGTCCGCGGCGAGGGATCGGCGGCATTGGTCGCGACGCACAACGAACGGCTGGCGGCGAAGATGGATCGCGTGGTTCGGCTACACGAAGGGCATCTGGCCTGATGGGAGCGATAGCATGACGGCGATCACGGATCTGAGTGTCACGGCACCGGACGGCACCGCCGCCGCTCTGTCGGACTATGCCGGCAAGGTGCTGTTGATCGTTAACACCGCGTCCAAATGCGGTTTTACGCCGCAATATGAAGGGCTGGAAGCGCTCCACCGCGACTATGCCGACAAGGGCTTGGAGGTGCTCGGTTTCCCGTGCAATCAATTCGGCGCGCAGGAACCGGGCGACGCGGCCGAGATCGCGAACTTCTGTTCGCTCACCTACGATGTCACCTTCCCGGTCTTCGCCAAGGTCGACGTCAACGGTCCGAACGCCGATCCGCTCTTCGTGGAACTGAAGAAGCAGGCGCCGGGCTTTCTCGGCACGTCGGGGATCAAATGGAACTTCACCAAGTTCCTGGTCGACCGCGACGGAAAGGTCGTCGAACGCTATTCCCCGACGACCAAGCCCGAGGACATCCGCAGGGATATCGAAAAGCTGCTCTAGGCGTCATACCTAGCGAATTTGGTTCACGCGGAGACGCGGAGACGCGGAGTGTTGCGCCGCAGGCAGCGGCCCCTTCAAGGAGCGCTTGCATATTATGCCGGCGGCGCCACGGCGCGCTTCTTCTCCGCGCCTCCGCGTCTCCGCGTGAACCAATGTAATCTGAACCGCCCGCCTCATCACGCCGAGCATTCGACGAAGCGCGCTTCCCGAATCAACCCTACGCCCCCATAGTCACACGCATGTCGCATTCCGCCTTCGTTCCGCTTCGTATCTTCTCCTCCTACACGATGCTCGACGGCGCGATGGAACCGAAGGCGATCGCCAAGCGCGCGCAGGAACTAGGTTTCCCCGCCGCCGCGCTGACGGATCGCAACGGCCTGTATGCGGCAATGGCCTATTCGGATGGTTGCAAGGGCGCAGGCGTGCAGCCGATCATCGGAACGATGCTGGGAATCGCCCGGCCCGACATGCCCGAGGGGATGGAGCCGCCGCTCGACTGGATCGCGCTCTATGCGCAGGACGAGACGGGCTATGAAAACCTCTGCGCACTGGTCAGCCACGCGCATCTCGGTCGTCCGGTCGAACAATCTCCGCATGTCGATTTCGAGGCGCTGGCAAAGCATGCGGACGGGCTGATCGCGCTGACCGCCGGACGGGAGGGCGGGCTGACCCGTCTGCTCGCGGAAGGGCAGGCGGACCGCGCATCGCTCTATGCCGACCGATTGCAGGCGCTGTTCCCCGATCGCCTGTATATCGAACTCACCCGCCGGCTGGACGAGATCGAGGGGCGGGCCGAGGGGCCGTTGCTCGACATGGCCTATGCCCGCGGCCTGCCGCTGGTCGCGACCAACCCGTGCTGCTTCGCCGATGAGGATTTCAGCGCGGCCCACGACGCCATGCTGTGCATCGCCAATTCCACCTATATTGCGACGGAGGATCGCCCGCGTTCCTCGCCTGATGCGTGGATGAAGCCCGCAAAGGAAATGCGCGCGCTGTTCGCCGATCTGCCGGAAGCGATCGCCAACACGCTCGTCGTCGCGCAACGCTGCGCCGTGTCCGCGCCGTATCGCAAGCCGATCCTGCCGAGCCTTGCGGGCGATCGCGATGCCGAAGCGGCAGCCTTGCGGCGCGATGCGCATGCCGGACTGACCGAGCGGCTGAAGAAGGGGCTCGCCCCCGACACGACCGAGGACGATTACCGCAAGCGGCTCGATTTCGAACTCGACGTCATCGTCTCGATGGGATTCCCCGGCTACTTCCTGATCGTCGCGGACTTCATCAAATGGGCGAAGGATCACGACATTCCGGTCGGTCCGGGCCGTGGTTCGGGCGCGGGCTCGGTCGTCGCCTGGTCGCTGACGATCACCGATCTCGACCCCATGAAACTGGGGCTGCTGTTCGAACGCTTCCTCAACCCCGAACGCGTGTCGATGCCGGATTTCGACATCGATTTCTGCGAAACGCGGCGCGAGGAAGTGATCCGCTACGTCCAGCAGAAATATGGCAGCGATCACGTCGCGCAGATCATCACCTTCGGTCGCCTGAAGGCACGTGCGGTGTTGAAGGACACCGGCCGCGTGCTGCAGATGAGCTATGGCCAGGTCGATCGCCTGGCCAAGCTGATCCCGAACCACCCGACCGACCCCTGGACGCTCGAGCGGACGATGAACGGCGTCGGCGAGTTCGCGAACGAATATAAGGCCGACAGCAACGTCAGGCATCTGGTCGATCTGGCGATGAAGCTGGAGGGCCTGCCGCGCCATTCATCGACGCACGCGGCGGGCGTCGTGATCGGCGATCGACCGCTGGCGCAGCTGGTCCCGCTCTACCGCGATCCGCGGTCGGACATGCCCGTCACGCAGTTCGATATGAAATATGTCGAGGGCGCCGGACTGGTGAAGTTCGACTTTCTCGGCCTGAAGACGCTGTCGGTGTTGAAGAAGGCCGTTCAGTTGCTGGCGAAGCGCGGCATCACGCTGGATCTCGATTCGCTCGAATGGACCGACGAAGCGACGTTCAAGCTTATCCAGAGCGGCAACACCGTCGGCGTGTTCCAAATCGAATCGGAAGGCATGCGCCGCACGCTGACTGCCGTCCGACCGACCGTCTTCGAGGACATCATCGCGCTCAACGCGCTGTATCGGCCGGGCCCGATGGACAACATCCCGATGTTCGGCCGGCGCAAGAACGGCAACGAAACGATCGAATATCCGCATCCGTTGCTGGAAGGCATCCTGAAGGAGACTTACGGGATCTTCGTCTATCAGGAACAGGTCATGCAGGCGGCGCAGATCCTCGCCGGCTACAGCCTGGGCGGTGCCGATCTTCTGCGGCGCGCGATGGGCAAGAAGATCAAGGCGGAGATGGACGCCCAGCGCGCGACCTTCGTCGAGGGCTGCGCCAATGCGCACGGCATCACGCCGGCAAAGGCCAACGAACTGTTCGACTTGATCGACAAGTTCGCCGGATACGGCTTCAACAAAAGCCACTCGGCCGCCTATGCATTGCTGACGTATCAGACCGCGTATCTGAAGGCGCATTATCCGCACGAATTCTTCGCGGCATCGATGTGCTACGATCTGCACCTGACGGACAAGCTGGCGATCTTCGCTGACGACATGCGTCGGATGGGCGTCACCTGCGTCGCCCCTTGCGTGAATGCCAGCGAGGCGGAATTCTCGGTCGAGGAAACCGATGACGGTCTCGTCGTCCGCTACGCACTCGCGGCGCTGAAGGGTGTCGGTGAGGGCGCGATGGAAAAGCTGGTCGTGGAGCGCGATCAGAACGGACCGTTCGCCAGCATCGACGATTTCGCGCACCGCGTCGATCCGCGCCTGCTCAACAAGCGCCAGCTGGAAGGATTGGCGGGTGCCGGCGCATTCGACGGCATGAACGCCAACCGCGCAGGGATCTTCGCGGTGGCCGAAACCCTGCTCGCCACCGCCGCGCGAACGCAGGAGGCGAAGGTCAGCGGGCAGGGGGGGCTGTTCGGGGGCGAGGATGCCAAGGAACCCGCGATCAAGCTGCCGCTCTCGGCGCGCTGGACGCTGGCGCAGCGCATGGAGCAGGAGAAGGAGGCGTTCGGCTTCTATTTCTCCGCGCATCCGGTCGATCGCCACGCGCATCTCGCCAAGGCACATGGCGTGCGCCAATATGCCGCGCTCGCCGAGCTGCAGATCCCCGATGACGGCACGCGCGCCGGTGCTACGATGGCGGCGTTGGTCGAGGATGCCCGCTGGCGTACTTCCGCACGCGGCAAGAGGTACATGATGGCGACCCTGTCTGATCCCTCGGGCCAGTTCTTCGCGACGTGTTTCGACGATGTCGTCGCCGGCGATCTGGAAGAGGCAGCCCGTGTCGGCGGGTGCGGCGTCATCACGGTGGAACTCGATCGCCGTCCGGGCGAGGATACGCCGCGCGTGTCGATCAAGCGAATCCAGCCGTTCGAACAACTGGCCAGCACCGCCCGGTTCAACATCGTCGCGGATGTCGGATCGGAACATGCGATGCGGCAATTGTGGGAAATCATCTCGGAACATCGCGGTGCGCGCGGTGAAGTCTGGATCAATGCCGCCTTGCCGGACGGCGGCGCGGCGCGCATCCTGCTCGGACGCGACTTCCTGCTCGACGGCGAACTCGCCGGCCGGATCGAAGGGATCGCGGACATCACCAACGTTGAGTTGAAGACGTCCGAAACGCGGCTCGCACTGGTCGGCTGATCGAACGAATCCCGCCAGAACCAATTCGTTACACTGGCGGGATTGCCCCCGCGCGCGTCATGATTATGCTGCTTCCATAAAGATCCGCATCGGCGTCATACGCGCCGGCAAGCGGTAGGAGAGACAGATGCTCGGTGGAATGCAGGATTTCGAATTGCGCGTGCCGCGTTTGCTGGATCACGCCGCGCGCGAACACGGGCATCGCGAGATTATAACCCGCTGGGCGGACGGACATGAAACCCGGTCCAGCTGGGCCGGCGTCGCGCATGATTCCAAACGGCTGGCGCAGGCGCTTGAACGGCTCGGCCTGAAGCCCGGCGATCGTGTCGCAACGCTGGCCATGAACCACGGCAGCCATCTGGTCGCATGGTACGGTACGATCGGGATGGGCGGCGTCGTGCACACGATCAATCCGCGCCTGTTCGACGAGCAACTCGTCTATATCGCGAACCATGCCGAAGACCGCGTGCTGATCTACGACAAGCAGTTCCAGCCGATCGTCGACCGCCTGAAGTCCGAATGGAGCAGCATCGAGCACTACATCTGCTTCGATTCCGAAGGCGCGGGGAGTTTCGACGCCCTGCTCGATTCCGAGACCGGCGATTATAGCTGGTACGAAGGCGGCGAGCGCGAGCCGTGCATGCTCTGCTATACCAGCGGGACGACGGGCAACCCGAAGGGCGTGCTCTACACGCACCGATCGACCCTGTTGCACGCGATGCATGCCGGGTCGCCCTCCGTCATGACGCTCAGCGCACGCACGTCGATCCTGCCGATCGTGCCGCTGTTCCACGCGGCGGCGTGGGGCCTGTGCTTCGCCGCACCGCTTGCCGGATCGAAGATGGTGTTCAGCCAGGTCAACGACGCTGCGGTGCTGTGCCGTCTGATGAACAGCGAGCGCGTGACCCTGGCCAGCGGCGTGCCGACCGTCTGGCTCGCTTTGTTCCAGCATATCGATACGACCGGCGAGACGCCCGGCACGGTCGAGCAGATCACCGTCGGCGGCTCGGCCGCACCGCGCGCGATGATTTCGCGGTTCCTCGACATGAATATCAAGGTCATCCACTTGTGGGGCATGACCGAGACGTCGCCGGTCGCTACGGCCGCCTGTCCGCCGCCGGGCTGGGAGGATTTCAGCCGCGATGCGCAACTCGACATGTTGCAGAAGCAGGGCAGCATCCCGTTCGGCGTCGAACTGCGCGTGCTGGACGACGACGATGTTGAACAGCCTCGCGACGGGATATCGTCGGGGCGGTTGCAGGTGCGTGGCCCGTGGGTGGTCCAGCGCTATTTCGGCGCGCCCGAGGATGCGGTGGATGCGGACAACTGGTTCGATACCGGCGACGTCGCGGTATTGCATTCCGACGGCACGATGCAGATCACGGATCGTGCGAAGGACGTGATTAAATCCGGCGGCGAGTGGATCAGCTCAGTCGATCTGGAAAATGCCGCGGTCGGTTGTCCCGGCGTGGCGGAGGCCGCCGCGATCGGCATCTATCATCCGAAATGGGATGAGCGCCCGTTGCTGCTGGTGGTGCGCAAGGCGGACAGCGCCGTAACCGAAGCCGACATCGCCGCGCACCTGTCGAACCATGTTGCGAAATGGTGGCTGCCGGACGAGATCGTGTTCGTCGAGGACCTGCCGCACACCGCCACTGGCAAGATCCTGAAGACCGAACTTCGCGCGCGCTATAAGGATTATCGTCTGGCGGCCTGAATGGGCGGCATAATCCGGCTCAACCGAACAGGTCGCCCTGCGGACCGCGGGGTGGCCTGAACAGGTCGCGCCGCACCGATATCCGTTCGATGTTCAGCCCGTATTTCCGGCATGCGATCGTGAAGCGGGTGCGTAGAAGATCGCCGAACGCGCCTTGACCGCGGAACCTGCTGTGAAACTCCGGGTCGTTGTCCCGCCCGCCGCGCATGGACCGTATCGTCGCCATTACCTTGCCCGCACGATCCGGGAAATGCTCGTCCAGCCACGCGCGGAACAGGGGTGCAACTTCGTGGGGAAGGCGGACCGGCATGAAAAATGCCGCCCGCGCCCCGCCGTCTGCCGCCTTTTCCAGGATGTGCTCGATCTCGTGATCCGTGATGGCGGGGATGACCGGTGCGATCGATACATAGGTGGGGATACCCGCCTCGCTCAACCGCTTCACCGCCGCAAGTGGCCGGGCGGGGGCAGGCGCGCGGGGCTCCAGGGTCATGGCGATCGCGGGATCGAGCGTGGTGATCGACATCGCGACCGCCACCAACCCCTTCGCCGCCATCGGCGCTAGCAGGTCCAGATCGCGTGTAACGCGGTCGGATTTGGTGGTGATCGTCAACGGATGGTCGGTTTCCGCCAGCACTTCGATACAGGCGCGCGTGATCCGCCAGTCGCTCTCGATCGGCTGATAGGGATCGGTGTTCGTACCGAAAGCGATCGGCAGCGGGATATAGCCGGGCTTCGACAGTTCCGCGCGCAACAGATCCGCCGCGATCGGCTTGGCGAACAGCTTGCTTTCGAAATCCAGCCCGGGCGACAGATCGTGAAAGGCATGCGTCGGTCGCGCGAAGCAATAGATGCATCCATGTTCGCAGCCGCGATACGGGTTGATCGAGCGGTCAAAACCGATGTCGGGCGACTGGTTGCGGGTGATGATCGTCCGCGGGGTTTCTACCGTGACGGTGGTGCGCAGGCGGGGCGGGGCGCCGTCGAGCGTCTCGCGATCGTCCAGCCAGTCACCGTCCTCTTCGCGCGTGGGCAGATTGAACCGCGCGCTCCCGGTGTTCAGGGTCGCACCCCGTACTGCACGCTTCGCGGCCATGCCGAACCGTATCGATCACGCGAGAACGAAGCAAGAACGAATGCGGCATTGTCCCGTCTCGCTTCCGCTCTATACCATCCTTGGAAACAGGACGGGGGTCGTTTTATGCTGAAGACTGGATTGATCGCGATGCTTGTCGCCGGTGCGGCGGCGGGACCTGCAACGGCACAGGAACGCACCGTCGATCTCGGCGATATCAAGACGGTTGCGGGGCTTCTACTTCAGGCCGGCTACAAGGCCGAGATAAAGAAGGGCAAGACCGGCAGCACGTACATCGCCAGCGCGGCGAACGGCAACGAATTCACCCTCAACTTCTATAACTGCAAGAACGATACGGGCTGCGACTCGTTCGAGTTCTCCTCCTGGTACAAGAAGCAGCCATATTTCTCGGCGGAGCTGGCGAACGAATGGAACGCCAAAAAGCGGTTCCTGAAGATCGCGGTGGATGGCGACGGCGATCTGGTCGAATATGTCTATGTCAGCGCGATCGGGCGATCGACGTACAAGAACTTCGCCGATTACGTCGACTGGTTCACGCAGACGGACGGGTCGCTTGCTACCTTCCTTCGCGAGAAAGAAGAGGCGGCGAAGACGACGTCCGGAACCACGGCGACTAAATAGGGTGTCGCGGCCTCAGCGCTCCATCAGACGCGGCATCAGTTCCACGAAATTGCAGGGGGTGAAGCGGCTGTCGAGCTGGTGGACGAGGATGCCGTCCCACCCATCCTTCACCGCGCCGGTCGAACCAGGCAGCGCGAAGATATAGGTCCCGCGCGTCACGCAGGCGCAGGCGCGGGACTGGATCGTGGAGGTGCCGATCGTCTGGAAGCTGAGCCAGCGGAACAGTTCCCCGAAACCGGGGATCATCTTGTCCGCGACCCGCTCGATCGCCTCGGGCGTAACGTCCCGGCCAGTCACGCCGGTGCCGCCCGTGGTGATGATGCAATCGACCTGGTCGTCCGTGACCCAGCGTTCCAGCTTGGCGACGATCGCAGGCACATCGTCGGTCACGATGCTGCGGTCGGCTAGCACATGTCCCGCCGCGCTCAGGCGATCCACCAGCGTCTGGCCGGACCGGTCGTCGGCCATCCTGCGGCTGTCGGATATGGTCAGGACCGCGATCCTGACGGGCAGGAACGTCTTGCCCTCGTCGATCGGCATTAGCGGGCGATGCTGGCGATGACGCGGCTTGCGCTGTTCGTCAGGCGGACGGCTGCGGCACCGGCCATGCCCGGGAAGCGTGGCCACATGCCCTGCGTCAGCGCCATGCGGCTGGGCGAGGCAGTCTTCCCGCCCTGCGCCTCGTACATCCAGTAGTTGCGCAGGACGGTCGCGACATAACCGCGCGTCTCCCAGAACGGGATCGATTCAATGTACAGCAACGGATCGCCACCGTCCCGCGACAGAGCATTCCAAAGTTGCACCGGCGCCGGCCCCGCATTGTAGGCGGCGATGACCTTCGGCAGCAGACCGCCCGTCAGCGGCAGGTCGCGCAGCTGCTCCAGATAGGATTGCCCGACTTCCATGTTGACCGAAGGCCGCGACAAAGCCGTACGATCGTACGTCCGCCCATGCTTGCGCGCGATATCGGTCGCGGCGGCGGGCATCACCTGCATCAGGCCGTAAGCGCCCGCCTTGCTGATGACGTCGGTGCGGAACCGCGATTCCTGCAACGTGTGGGCGTAGACCAGCGCCTTATCGACACGCCAGCCGCCGTCCGGCGTCCAGTTGGGCGCGGGATAGCGCGCTGCCAGCGACGGTTGAGCGCCGACCGGGCCGTTCTGCGACAGCCATACCTGCGTTCCCGGCAAATTGAAGGTGGCCGCCAGCCGGACCAACGACGCAAAACCGGTTGGATTGCCGACCTTCGCTTCCTGCCGGATCACTTCATCCGCCAGCGACGTCTCGCCGATTTCGACCAGAGCGGCCGCGACGCGAACGTTGGGGCGGTTGCCCAGCACTTGCCAATCGGCCGCGACATACCGGTCGGGCTTGGGCGCAACGTCCTTGATGCCCAAAGCCTGGCGCGCGAGCAGGCCGTAGAACGTTTCCTTATACTGCGCCGCGCTTTTCAACCGGCCTTCGATCCGGTCGGGGCGGACGCAGACCATGTCCGCGCGCGCCGCCCAATACAGACCGGCCGCGCGCAAATCGACATCGCCCGCTCGTCCGGACACGCGTTCGAACGCGCTGCCCGCGGTCGCGCAATCCTTTTGACGCCATGCGGCCAGCGCGCCGACCCATTCCGCCTGCACCGCCCAGTCGCCGACGCCCATTGCGGCTTTCGCGGCCATCGTGCGGGCGTTGTTGTCGTCGCCCTGCAGATAATAGATCCACGCGACCTTCTGCTGCCATTCGGTCAAGGCTTCCGGTGACAGGCCTTGCGTCGAGTCCAGCAAAGCCTGTGCCGAGACGCCATCATCCGCCTTGATAAAGGGCTGCATGCGGATCGCCAGTTCCGCAGCGGACATGTCGCTCTTGATGCTTTTCGCGCGGGCACGCACCGGCGCGCTCCCCAGCCAGGTGAGGCGATTGGCCTCCGGCAGCGCGGGAAGGTCGATCGCACCGCGGGATTTCGCCATCGTATAGATTTGCTGCGCCTGGGGCAGTTCGGGCGCTTCGGCGAGCAATTGCATCAGCGGATCGAGTTCCGCCTTGGGCGATCCCTTTGCCGTCAACAGCTCGGCCCGCGCGATCGCGTGGAGCGGACCGGGCTTCATCGACGCCAGCAGCAGTTGTGCGTCCTGCCACCGTTGATCGCGGATCATCCCGAAGACGCTGCGATATTCTTCGCGCTGCGTCGTATCCAACTGGTCGGGAATACCATCCTTGGTGCGCGACGCGGAGGTCGCGGTCTGGGTATTGATCGGCGACGCGGCGGGTTCGCCGGGTTCCGCCGCGTGCGCTGCGACGGGAGATACCGCCGCGATACAGGCCAGAGCCAGAACTGCCTTCACTGTTGCAATCCCCCGATCAGCATCTGCAAATCTTTCCACGCTTCGGCCTTCTTTGCCGGTTGTTCGATCAGGAAGCGCGGATGGAACGTCGCGACCGCCTCGAAACTGCCCCGGATAGTGCCCGCTTCGTGGTTAACCGGGCGTAAACTACCCCGGGCGCGCAGAAAATCCAACCCGAGCATCGCACGGCTCGGCGCGTTGCCCATCAACAGCACCCGTTTCGGCGCGGCAAGCGCAACGTGATGCAACAGCAATTCGCTTAAGCGCGCCTCGATTTCGGGCGCGATCCGCGCAGCGGCCGGCCGCGCCGCGCATAAGGGCACGAGGTACACCGAGGACCGATCCCGCCCGATCGCGGCAAGCATTCGGTCGAAGAGGCGACCCGCCGCCCCGCTCAACAATTGCCCCGATTCCGCATCCTCGCGTTCCGGCATGTCGATGACGACCAAAATTTCCGCGGCGGCATTTCCCGCGGCCATGAACGGTCGGCCATGCCAGCCGGCCTCGGGCGCATCGGCCCCGACGCGCCACGCCTCGAACGCCGCGAGCGTATCGGGCAGGGCACCCGATGCCGCTACGGCCTCGCCGATCGTTACGCCGGGATCGATCGCCGGAGCGGGTGCGGGACGGACGAGCCAATTGCGCGGCGTCTCGTCGATCGTCGCATCCACGCCAGCGTCGCGCCACCACTCCAGCGCGCTCGCGGCGGCCTGTTTCCAGTCGAAATTTTGGTCAGCCCCCATGCGGTCCTTAGACTAGCATGTTGACGCGAAGGTCAATTCGCTGGCACCGCATCTTGGACAGGACGGTGCTGTCGCGCGACGAGCGCGCCCGCGTCCGTCCGCGACGGAGACGAGATGTGAGCGAACGCGAATCCATGCCTTATGACGTCGTGATCGTCGGCGCCGGGCCGGCAGGTCTTTCGGCGGCGATCCGGCTGAAACAACTGGCCAACGACAAGGGCGCGGAACTTGCCGTCTGCGTGCTGGAAAAAGGATCGGAGGTCGGCGCGCACATCCTGTCCGGCGCGGTCGTCGATCCGCGCTCGCTGGACGAGCTGATCCCCGACTGGCGCGACCGCAATTGCCCGATGGCCGAAGTGCTGGTCAACGACAACCAGCACTGGATCATGACCAAGAAGAAGAAGTTCGGCATGCCGCACCTCTTCACCCCCGGCCTGATGCACAACAAGAATACCTATACTGGCAGTCTCGGCAATCTGTGCCGCTGGCTCGCGGGTCAGGCGGAGGAACTCGGCGTCGAGATTTTCCCCGGCTTCGCGGCGGCGGAAGTGCTGTTCAACGAGGATGGATCGGTGAAGGGCGTCGCGACCGGCGACATGGGCGTCGCGCGCGATGGCACGCACAAGCCCGATTACACGCCGGGGCTCGAACTGCACGCCAAGTACACCTTCCTCAGCGAAGGCGTGCGCGGTCACCTGTCCAAGGAACTGATCCGCACGTTCGATCTCGCGCGCGATGCGGAACCGCAGGTTTACGGCCTCGGCATCAAGGAACTGTGGGATGTGGACCCGGAACGGCATGCGCCGGGTCGCGTGATCCACACGCAGGGCTGGCCGCTCAGCGAGACGGGATCGAACGGCGGTGGCTTCCTGTATCATCAGGCGAACGGTCAGGTCGCCCTGGGCTTCGTCACGTGGCTCAATTATTCCAATCCCTATCTGTCGCCGTTCCAGGAGATGCAGCGGTGGAAGACCCACCCCGCGATCGCCGAGATTTTGAAGGGCGCCAAGCGCGTGTCGTACGGCGCGCGCGCGATCAGCGACGGCGGCCTGCAGTCGATCCCGAAACTGGTCTTCCCCGGGGGTGCGCTCATCGGCGACAGCGCCGGCTTCCTCAACGTTCCCCGCATCAAGGGCACGCATACCGCGATGAAGAGCGGCATGATGGCGGCCGAAGCGGCGTTCGAAGCCGTCACTGCAGGCCGCGAGCATGACGAGCTCACCGCCTATCCGGAGGCTTTCGACGCCAGCTGGGTCCGCAAGGAGCTGTCGATCGTCCGCAACGTCCTGCCGCTGGTCGAAAAGTTCGGCGACCTGATGGGCTCCGGCCTGGCGGGCGTGACGATGTGGCTGGAAAGCTTCGGGATCAAGATGCCCTTCACGATGAAGCATCACCCGGACCACAAGACGCTGTGGCGCAAGGATCTGGTCCGCAAGATCGATTATCCCAAGCCCGACGGCGTGTTGACCTTCGATCGCCTGTCTTCGGTGTTCCAGTCGAACACCAATCACGAGGAGGATCAGCCGGTTCACCTTACGCTGAAGGACCCGAACATCCCGGTGGAATACGACCTGCCGATGTATGACGAACCGGCGCAGCGATATTGCCCGGCAGGCGTGTACGAGATCGTCGGCGAGGAAACCGGCGATCCGAAGTTCGTGATCAACGCGCAGAATTGCGTCCACTGCAAGACCTGCGACATCAAGGACCCGACGCAGAACATCAACTGGGTGGTGCCGGAGGGCGGCGGCGGGCCGAACTATCCGAATATGTGACGCGCCGGGCAACGGCGTAGCGCAAGCTACGCCAAGCCTTAAGGCGCGTCCGGCCGGCGGCGCCGAAGCGCGGTCCGACGACTCGGCTTTGTTGCGGCGCGCTACTTGCCGCGGTCCGACCGGCCCGGCTTGCCATCCCCGTTCGTCCTGAGCTTGTCGAAGGGCGGGCCCACCGGAGCGGTGCTTCGACAGGCTCGGCACGAACGGTCGGTGGTCGGCGACAGCGACTATCGACCTACCGTTCGGCCCGAAATCGAGGATCAGTCACATCATCACCGAACGCGCGCCCGCCAAGATAAACCTCGCGCTACACGTCCGTTTGCGGCGGCCGGACGGCTATCATGAGTTGGAGACGCTGTTCGCCTTCCTCCGCGACGGCGACGAAATCGCTCTCGAACGCGGCGCCGGTTCTTTCACCATCGATGGCCCGTTCGCGAACGGCCTGGAAACGGAAGGCGACAACCTCGTAACACGCGCGATCAAGATGTTTTCCGAAGCATTTGCAATCGCTGAGCAATATTCCGTCAAACTGACCAAAAACCTTCCCATTGCCTCCGGTATCGGAGGGGGTCCGCCGACGCAGCCGCAACCCTCCGCGCGCTGGCCAGACTTCACGACATCCCGCTTGAGGATCCGCGATTGTTCGGTTGCGCCGATGCGCTCGGCTCCGACGTGCCCGCCTGCCTTTTCGGCCGCAGCGCGATCGGCCGGGGCAGGGGCGAACACCTCACGCCTGTCGACGGCCTGACGGGCGTCCCGGTGCTGTTGGTCAATTCCGGCGTAGCGGTGTCCACCGCTGCGGTCTTCAAGGCGTGGAGCGGCCACGATGCGGGGCCGATCGGCACCGGGACGCCGCTGGATATCGCGCGGACCGGCCGGAACGACCTGGAGTTGCCCGCGCGCATGATCGCGCCCGTGATCGGCTCTGTGCTCGACCGTCTTGCCCGCACGTCATCCGTGCTCGTCCGCATGTCCGGATCGGGCGCCACCTGTTTCGCGCTCTATGCCGACGAGGGTGCCCGCGCCGAAGCCGCTATGGAAATCCGGCGTGAGGAACCGGGTTGGTGGTGTCTCGAATCGACACTCGCGTAACGGTCGATCGCCCCGTCATGGGACGTTACGCGCACCGTTAACCCTCGTGTCGCAGCGAATCCGCGATTGGCCCCGTCCTTGCTGAACCTTTGGGCGAACGGGTCCGCCGCCTCGGAGCGCCGCGCCCGCTGATGATCCACGGCGGCTTCGTGCGTCATCGAAACCAGGGGCGACGAGCGCAAGTTCGTCGCCCTTTTTTGCGAACGCGCGCAACACACTTGCGCAAACCGCCCTTCTGGCGACATACGCCCGCCCTATGACCAACCGTTTCGACAAATCCACACTGCCCAGCCGCCACGTTTCCGTCGGTCCTGAGCGCGCCCCGCATCGCAGCTATTACTATGCGATGGGGTTGAGCGAGGAGGAAATTGCCCGTCCTTTCGTGGGGTTGGCGAGCGCAGGTAACGACAGCGCGCCATGTAACACGCGGCTCGATGCTCAGGCAGACGCGGCGCGCGCCGGCGTCATGCAGGGCGGCGGAATGCCACGGCGTTTCAACACGATCACCGTAACCGACGGAATCGCGATGGGGCATCAGGGGATGAAGTCCTCGCTCGTCAGCCGTGAAGTCATCGCCGATCCGGTCGAGCTCAGCGTGCGCGGGCATTGTTACGATGCGCTCGTCACGTTCGCTGGCTGTGACAAATCGCTCCCGGGCATGATGATGGCGATGTTGCGGCTGAACGTCCCTTCCATCTTCGTTTACGGTGGGTCGATCCTTCCCGGGCGCTTCAACGACAAGGATGTCACCGTCGTCGACGTATTCGAGATCGTCGGCCGATATGCTGCCGGAAACTGTCCGATCGAGGAAGTGCATGCGCTCGAGAAAGCGGCATGCCCAGGCCACGGCGCGTGCGGTGGACAGTATACGGCGAACACGATGGCCTGCGTCGCCGAGGCAATCGGATTGTCGTTGCCGAACAGCAACATGACACCAGCACCTTATAGTACGCGTGAACAGATCGCAGTCGCGGCAGGCGCGCAGGTGATGGAGTTGCTCGCCAGGAATATCCGCCCGCGCGACCTCTGCACGCGGGAAGCGTTCATCAACGCCGCCCGCGTCGTCGCCGCGACGGGCGGCTCCACCAACGGCGCGTTGCATCTTCCTGCGATGGCGCACGAAGCCGGAATCGACTTCGACCTGTTCGACGTCGCGGAGGCATTCAAATCAACGCCTTACATCGCCGACCTCAAGCCCGGCGGGAAGTATGTGGCGAAGGACATGTACGAGGCCGGCGGCGTCTACATGCTGATGAAGACGATGCTCGCCAACGACCTGCTCGACGGCAATTGCCTGACGGTCACCGGCAAGACGCTGGGTGAGAATATCGATCAGGTGACGTGGAATCCCGACCAGAAGGTCATCTACGACGTCAAGACGCCGATCACCCCGACTGGCGGCGTCGTCGGTTTGCGCGGTACGCTCGCACCGGACGGGGCGATCGTGAAGGTCGCGGGGATGCACCGCCTCCAGTTCGAAGGCCCCGCGCGCGTTTTCGAATGCGAGGAGGATACGTTCACCGCGGTCGAGAATCGCGAGATCGTGGAAGGGCAGGTGATCGTCATCCGCTACGAAGGCCCCAAGGGCGGCCCCGGCATGCGTGAGATGCTCTCGACCACCGCCGCGCTCTACGGACTCGGGCTCGGCGAAAAGGTCGCCCTGATCACGGATGGCCGCTTCTCCGGCGGCACGCGCGGTTTCTGCATCGGTCATGTCGGGCCGGAAGCGGCGGACGGCGGGCCGATCGCATTGGTCGAGGATGGCGACATCATCCGCATCGATGCGGAAGCCGGGACGATCGATCTCGACGTGCCGGAGGACGTGCTGGCCGAGCGTCGGTCGAAATGGCAACCGCGCAGCAACGATTACCAATCGGGCGCACTGTGGCGCTATTCGAAGACGGTCGGCCCCGCTTATAAAGGCGCCGTCACGCATCCCGGAGCCGCTGCCGAAACCCATGTCTACGCGGATATCTAGGACGGAGAGGCCTTCACCGATCCGGCTGGCGCATCCATGAGGATCGGCGGTCGCGCACGATTGGCATGTCTCGCCATCCTTGCGCTGGGCGCGTGCGGCGAACGGGGTGAAGGTACGCCGGATCGTCGGGATGACCAGCCGGCAGAGCGCATCGTATGCGCACACCCTGGCGCTCCGCTCACGCGCGATTGTACGGTGGAGCGCAGCCGAGGGGAGGGAGGCGTGATCCTCACGATCCGCCACCCGGACGGCGCGTTTCGCCGATTGCTGGTCGGCGGCGACGGTCGCGCAGTCACGGCCGCGGATGGCGCGCAGCAGGCGAGCGCCCGCATTGTCGATGGCGGTGAGACCGAAATCACGTTGGCCGGCGACCGCTATCGCCTTCCCGCAACCGTCGAAGACACGACGCCATGATGCCGGTCGACGGGCGGTCCATAGTGACGGCCGATGAGATGCGCGCCGCCGAAGACGTCGCAATCGCGGGCGGCGCGACCGTGGAAAGCCTGATGGATCGCGCCGGCCGTGAAATCGCCACGGCGGTTCGCCGTCTGGCCGGTGCTTCCCCGATCCTGATCCTCTGCGGGCCGGGGAATAATGGCGGGGATGGCTATGTCGCGGCGCGCCTCCTGAAGGAGGCCGGACTGGACGTGCGCGTTGCGGCGCTTTCCGAACCGCGAACCGAAGCCTCTAGGGCTGCACGGCATCGGTGGAGCGCAGCGGTCGAGCCGTTCGCCGAAGCGGCCCCCGCACCCATCATTGTGGACGCGCTGTTCGGTATCGGCCTGTCGCGCCCGCTCGAAACGGGCGCGGCAACGAAATTTGCTGAGCTGGTCGAAACGGCCACGCTGTCGATCGCGATCGATCTGCCGAGCGGGATATCGTCCGACGACGGATGCATCCTAGCCGAAGTACCGAGCTTCGATGTCACGCTGGCGCTGGGCGCAGTCAAGCCGTCCCACCTGCTGCAACCCGCGGCGAACCTGTGCGGCAAGGTCCGCATCCTCGATATCGGCGTGCCGACCCGCTCCAGGGCGCGCGTGCTGGACCGCCCGGCGCTGACCCCGCCCGGCCCGGAAGCGCATAAATTCACGCGCGGGATGGTCGCGGTGATCGGCGGCGCGATGCCGGGGGCCGCTCGCCTCGCCAGCCTCGCCGCGATGCATGCCGGTGCCGGATACGTCCTGCTGCTCGGCGATGCGCAAGGCGCGCCGGACGCAATAGTGCACAAGCCGTTCTACCCAGAAGCGCTGTCCGACGTACGGATCGGGGCGCTGCTCGTCGGCCCCGGTTTGGGGCGCGATGCGGAGGCACAGGCGAAGCTGGACGCGGCGTTGGCGACCGATCGTCCCCTCGTCATCGATGGCGACGCGCTCCACCTGATCGATCCGGATGCGATCAAGCGCCGGTCGGCCCCGGTGATCCTCACCCCGCACGGGGGTGAATTTACCGGGATGTTCGGGCGATCCGACGCCAACAAGATCGACGCCGCGCGGCAAGCCGCCGTCCGGTCGGGTGCGATCGTCGTCTTCAAGGGGGCGGACACGGTGATCGCTGCGCCGGATAAGCGGGCAACCGTGTCCCGATCCGCGAGCGTCTGGCTTTCGACCGCCGGGACGGGCGACGTGCTGGCCGGCACGATCGCCGCGGTGCTCTCCACCGGAATCGAACCGTACGATGCGGCCTCGGCCGGTGTGTGGCTGCATGGCGACGCCGCTCGCCGCCTTGGCCCGGCGTTCGTCGCGGATGATTTGGCGCGGGCGCTGACCGCGGCTAGGGCGTCGCTATGACCGATACGATCCTCCGCGTCGCCGCGCGTGGCGAAGGCGTCACCGCCGATGGCCGACACGCTCCCCTGGCCGCGCCCGGCGACACGCTGACCGCGGCATTCGAGGTCATTCCCGGCCCGCATCACCAGACGCCGCCATGCCGTCACTTCCCGACCTGTGGGGGGTGCCAGCTCCAGCATCTCGATGACCAAAGCTATTCCGCCTTCATCGTCGATCGCATCGCAGGCGCGCTCGCGGCGCATGACCTGACCGCTGAGATCCGCACGCCGAAGCTGTCGCCCCCGAAGACGCGCCGACGTGCCGCGTTGCAGGCGGAAATGAAGAACGGCCGCGTCCAGATAGGGTTCAGCGAGAATGCCAGCCATACGCTGGTGGACATTCAGGAATGCTGGATCCTCACGCCGGAATTGTTTGCGGTGAGCGCACCATTGAGGACATTGCTCGCAAATTTTCTCAAGAAGAACCGCCGCGCGCGCTTGCATCTGACCCAGGCGGATCAGGGCATCGACCTGCTGGTCGAAGGGATCGAGGCCGAAGGGCTCGACGCCGCCGAGGCGATCAGCGCATTCTGCCAGAAACATGGCGTGGCGCGCTTTGCGATCGACAGCGGCTATGGTGCCGAAATCCGCTGGGAGCCCGAACCCGTCACCATTTCACTGAGCGGCGTACCCGTCGCTCTGCCGACCGCATCGTTCCTGCAGGCGACCCGCGAAGGCGAAGCGGCCTTGATCGAGGCTGTGCTGGAGGGCGTAGGGGGCGCCACGACCGTCGCCGATCTGTTCGCCGGTCTCGGCACGTTCACCTTCGCGCTGTCGGGGAAGGTCTATGCCGGCGAGGCCGCGCGCGAGGCGATCCTGGCGCTGAAGTCGGCTGCGGCGCGGACAGGTCGCACGATCTTCGCCGATCACCGCGACCTTTATCGGCGCGCCCTGACAACCGCCGAACTGGATCGCTTCGAGGCGCTGGTGCTCGATCCGCCCCGCGCCGGCGCGCGCGAACAGGCGTTGCTCGCAGCACCGTCGAAGGTGCCAGTCATCGTCTATGTATCCTGCAATCCCAGCAGCTTCGCCCGCGATGCCCAAATTTTGTGCGAAGGTGGCTTTGCGCTGGAATGGATCCAGCCGGTCGGCCAGTTCCGCTGGTCAACGCACGTTGAACTCGCTGCAAAATTTTCCCGGTGATTCGCGTCAGTCGGGATAGGTCGCCCCGATAAAGAACAACCCATCCGGCGGCGCATTCAGCCCTAGCCGTGTGCGGTTTTTCGCGGCCAGTGCATCGGCAAGATCGTCCGCCGACCATTTGCGTTGCCCGACCAGTGCCAGACATCCCACCATCGAGCGCACCTGATGATGCAGGAAGGAGCGGGCGGAGGCGAACACGCTCAACCTATCACCCGTCCGGACCACGTCCAGCCGGTCCAGCGTCCGCAACGGACTGTTCGCCTGACAATGCGCCGATCGGAAGGTCGTGAAGTCATGCCGCCCGATCAACCGCGCGGCGCCCTCCGCCATCGCCTCGGCATCAAGACCCTTGGGCACGCGCCATGCCAGCCCGCGCTCCCATGTCAGCGGCGCCCGGCGAAGCACGATGCGATATTCGTAACTCCGTCCGATGCAGGAAAAGCGCGCATGCCAATCGTCCGGCACGATCATGCACTCCAGGATCGCGACGGGGGCGGGCCGCAGCTTCGCGTTGATCGCCTCCGACAAGCGGAACGGCGCGATGTCGCGCGCGATATCGACATGCGCCCGCATCGCCGTCGCATGAACGCCCGCATCGGTCCGGCCGGCCGAATGCACCGCAACCTCTTCGCCGGTGGCCGCAAGGATTGCCGCCTCGATCGCCGCCTGGACGCTTGGCGACACGCTCTGGCGCTGCCATCCGGCGAAGGGGCGCCCGTCATACTCGACGGTCAGCGCGAACCGCGTCAAAGCTGCGACCCTGCCGGGATCGGAAAGCCGCGTAGCAATTCACCCGCCGACATGACGCCACGTGCCGCGCGCTGGAGTGAAGTCGGGCGAATACAGTTGTCTCCACATCGTATCGTCAGCCGATCGTCCAGAACGCTGCCTGGCGTTCCGTCGGCACCTTCCGTCACCTCCGCCGCCAGCACCCGCACACGTTCGCCGGCAAATTCGAACCACGCCCCCGGCGGATTGAAACCGCGCACCTGCCGTTCGACCGTCACCGCATCGGCCATGAAATCCAGCCGCGTCTCCGCCTTGTCGATCTTCGGCGCATAGGTGACGCCGTCGTCCGGCTGATCCATTGCGGGGTGGGCGTCGATGTCGGACAGCACTCGCACCATCAACGCCGCACCCATCACGCTGAGCTCGTCCGTCAGCATTCCGGCCGTCTTGCCGTCGATCGGCGTCCGTCCCTCCAGCCGCACCGGTCCGGTATCGAGTCCCGCCTCCATCTGCATGATTCCCACGCCGGTTTCGATGTCACCGGCAAGGATCGCGCGCTGGATCGGTGCCGCGCCCCGCCAGCGCGGCAGCAGCGACGCGTGGACGTTAAGGCACCCGAGACGCGGCGCATCCAGTACGGCGCGTGGCAGGATCAGACCGTAAGCCGCGACGACCGCGACATCCGCGTCGAAGGCAGCGAACTCCGCCTGTGCCTCCGGATCGCGCAGGGACAACGGCGTCCGCACAGTGATACCCAGCGCCTCGGCGCGCGCCTGAACCGGGGAGGGGGTCACCGCCTTGCCCCGGCCGCTACGCCGCGCGGGTTGGCTGTACGACGCAACGACGTCGTGACCGGCATCGACCAGCGCCTGAAGCACCGGCACGGAGAATTCGGGCGTACCCATGAAGATTATGCGCATGCCCGACGCTCTGGCCGCATGGCATTCGCTCGCGCAACCCCCTATCTGTTCTGCATGGCCTCTCCCGAAATCGATGCCCTGACTCTGGCGCTTGCCCGGTTGCCGGGTCTCGGCCCCAGGTCGGCGCGCCGGGCGGTACTTCACCTGCTCAAGAAGCGGGAGACTGCGCTGGCGCCGTTGCTCACTGCTCTGAGTGCGGTGAAGGATAATCTGGCAACCTGTTCTAACTGCGGAAATATCGACACGACCAATCCGTGCGGGATTTGCGCGGACCATCGCCGCGACGCCCGTGCGCTTTGCGTGGTCGAGGAGGTCGCCGATCTCTGGGCGCTCGAACGCTCGCGGCTTTTCCCGGGCCGCTTCCACGTTCTGGGTGGCCGGCTGTCCGCCCTCGAAGGCATCCGCCCCGAAGATCTGGCGATCGATTCGCTCGTTCGCCGGGTGGAATCCGGCGGCGTGGACGAAGTCGTCCTTGCCATGAACGCCACGCTGGAAGGCCAGACAACTGCGCATTACGTCGCGGAACGCATCGAGCGCTTCCCCGTCCGGGTCACCCAGCTCGCGCACGGCCTGCCGGTCGGCGGAGAACTGGATTACCTCGACGAAGGCACACTCGCCCAGGCGTTACGGGCCAGACGCCCCGTCGCCTGAGCCACTATCGCCGCGATACCGCGAAGCGCCTCGATTTTTCTTCGCCACGTCTCCGCGCCTCCGCGCGAACACATCTTCTCCTGCCACCCTCTATGAAGCCACAAGTCAACTTGACGCCTCGCCATCGCTTTCCTAGCTCGCACGCATGGCAATCCTAGACATTCTCGAAGTTCCCCACCCCGGCCTGCGCGCCGTCGCGAAGCCCGTGCCCGAGGTGACCGATGCGGTCCGCGCGATCGTGTCCGACATGTTCGACACGATGTACGACGCGCGCGGCATCGGCCTCGCCGCGACGCAGGTCGGCATCGAACAACGCATCGTCGTGATCGACCTGCAGGAACCCGATAGCGACGAAGAGGACGCCAAGCCCGTCCGCAATCCACACGTCTTCATCAATCCCGAACTGACCGCCGTTAGCGACGAACTCGGCAGCTATAACGAGGGCTGCCTGTCGATCCCCGAACAATATGCCGAGGTCCAGCGTCCCGCACGCTGCACGATCAGCTGGCTGGACGATAAGGGCGCCTTGCATCAGGGCGAGTTTGACGGGCTGATGGCGACCGCGATTCAGCACGAGATCGACCATCTGAACGGCGTCCTGTTCACCGATCACATCTCGAAACTGAAGCGCGACATGATCATGAAAAAGCTGGCAAAGGCCCGAAAGGCGGCCTGACCCGTGACGCTTTGATACCCGCGACCTGGGGCGGGGCGCAGACTGGTAAATTTGGTTACTACAAATTGACAAGCGTATTGGCGGGGTAGACCACACGGCATCCATCGTTCCGGAGTCGTTTTCTATGAATCGTTCGCTCGTCTTCATTCTGCTCTCTGCCACCGCGCTCGCCGGATGCGCGACGACTCAAACGCCCGATGCCGCTCCGATCGCTGACACACCTGCTTCGACTCCAGCCGCGCCGGCGGCAAAGCCGGCATATGGCACGTTCGGCTTCGACACCGCGGGCATGGACCGCGCCGTGCAGCCGGGGGACAGCTTCTACAATTATGCCAGCGGCACCTGGACGAAGACCACGCCGATCCCGGCGGACAAGTCCAATTACGGCGCGTTCAACATCCTGTCCGACCTGTCTGAATCCCGCACGCGCGGCATTCTCGACGAGCAGGCGAAGGATCCGTCGTCCAAGATCGGTATCGCCTATGCGACCTATCTCGACCGCGCGGCGATCGATGCGAAGGGCATGGCCCCGATCCAGCCGATGATGACCAGGATCAAGGGCGCGACCAAGAAGAGCTATTCGGCATTGATCGGTGAATTGTCGCGCGACGGCGTCGGCGCGCCGATCGCTGGCGGCGTGGGTCAGGACGACAAGAACCCGAATGCCTATGTCTTCGGCATCTATCAGTCCGGCCTCGGCTTGCCCGATCGCGATTACTATCTCAGCAAGGACGCCAAGCTGGCGGCGGCGAAGACGGCGTATCAGTCGCATATCGCGAAGATGTTCACGCTGGCGGGCGAACCGAATGCGGCGGCCCGCGCCAAGGCGATCGTAGATTTCGAAACGGAAATCGCCCGTGTCAGCTGGACCCGGATCGACAGCCGCGACGCGACCAAGACGTATAACAAGATGACCGTCGCGCAATTGCAGAAGCTGGCGCCCGGGTTCGACTTCGCCGCGATGTTCAATGCGGGCGGCGCGCAGGGCGTGACCGACGTCGTGGTGGCGCAGCCGACCGCGATCGCCGCGATCTCGAAGCTTGTCGCGGCCGCGCCGATCGGCGTGCTGCGCGACCAGTTGATTTTCAAGGCGCTGGGCAATTTCGCCGACGTGCTGCCCAAGCCGCTGGATGACGAGCGTTTCGCTTTCTACGGCACGACGCTTGGCGGTACGCCGCAGCAGGAGGAGCGCTGGAAGCGGGCCGTGCAGTTCACCAGCGGTTCGCTGGATGACGAGGTCAGCAAGCTGTACGTCGCGAAGTATTTCCCGCCCGAAACAAAGGCTGCGGCGGATACCCTCGTCAAGAACATCATCTCCGCAATGGATACGCGCATTGACCAGCTGGAATGGATGGCGCCCGAAACCAAGGTGAAGGCGCATGCCAAGCTGGCCGCGTTCGTCCCCAAGATCGGCTATCCGGACCGGTGGAAGGATTATTCCGGCCTGCAGATCGTCGCCGGCGACGCGTTCGGCAACAACGTTCGCGCGAACCGGTTCCAGCACGATTACCAGACGAGCAAGCTGGGCAAGCCGGTCGAGCGTTGGGAGTGGGGCATGACCCCGATGACGGTGAACGCCTATGCCAATTTCGGCATGGTCGAGATCGTCTTCCCGGCGGCGATCCTGCAGCCTCCGTTCTTCGATCCGGCCGCCGATCCGGCGGTCAATTACGGCGGCATCGGCGCGGTAATCGGTCACGAGCTAAGCCATCACTTCGACGATCAGGGTGCGAAGTACGACGCGTCCGGCACCCTGTCCGATTGGTGGACCCCGGCCGACGTCAAGAACTTCAACGCACTGACAGGCAAGGTCGTGGCGCAGTATGACGCCTATGAACCTCTGCCGGGCATGCATGTGAAGGGTGCGCTGACGCTGGGCGAGAACATGGCGGATCTCGCCGGGCTGACCGTGGCGTATGACGCGTATCGCAAGTCGCTGAACGGCGCCGAGGCACCGGTGATCGACGGCTTTACCGGCGATCAGCGCTTCTATCTCGGCTGGGCGCAGGTCTGGCGTCGCAGCTACCGCGAGGCGACGTTGCGCCAGCGCCTGCTGACCGATCCGCACAGCCCATCGGAACAGCGTACGTCGATCGTCCGCAACATGGACCCGTGGTACGGTGCGTTCCAGCCAAAGCCGGGCGAGAAGCTATACCTGGCGCCCGCCGACCGGTTGAAGGTCTGGTAAGCGGGTTTTCAACCGTCGTCCGCGGGGGATTGTCGGGGGTATTCAGGGGCAGGTTCCGCTTTTGGCACGGAACGGCCGGTTTCGAATCGGTAATCCCTTGACGCCCCCGCCACGCCCCCCCAAGAACCCCGGTGATGGCCAGCCCCCCCGCAGTTTCCGATCACCACACCGCCCGAAGCGCCGCCCTGATCGCCGGGGGCGGCGGTGTCGCGGCGGCGTTGGTCGTGCTGGGGTTGATCGGCAACCCCGTCGTCGCCGGGGCTTTCCTCGCGACGGGGCTCGTGGTCGCGGGAACGCTGGTCGCAATCCGCCGGCTGTTTCCGGCCACGCGCGGCAAGCCGGCGGAGCCGGACTGGAGCGTCGCGCGCGCTTTGGCCAGCGCCAGCCCGGATGCGGTCGCGATCACCGACCGGGCCGGCCGGTTGATCTGCGCCAACGATCGCTACGAGGAACTGTTCGCGGGCTTTCCGACACCGCCCGGCCTACCGATCGACGACAACGGTGTCGACCGGCTGAGCGGGGCAGGGCGGGCCGCATGGCGAGACGGCACAGCGCAGGTCGAGCGGCTGCTGGCCCGCGGCACGCCGCTCGCCGCATTCGTCGAACGCGCTGGCCAGGCGGAGGATCTGCTCGTCTGGCGCTTCCGCGGTGCCGAAGGGCTCGACATGGCCGCCTCGGTGGAGGGGCTGATCGTCGGACCGACCGGCGACCGGCTCGGTTCCGCCGGCATAATGACCGTATTGATCGGTCCGGAAGGGCGCATCCGCAGCGCGAACCGCGTGTTCCGCGCCCGCGCTATGGGGCAGGACGACGGAGCGGCCTCGGGCCGCGACTTTGCCCGTTTCCTGATCACCGACGATCACGGACAGGTGCGGTTCGAACGCGAAGGGCTGAACGGCGTGCCGTTACGCGTGCTGCAGATCCCGTTCCTCGAAGGGGACGACGCGCCGATGCTGGTCGCCCTGCTCGACGAGGAAGCCAATGTCGCCACACCGGCGATCGGCGGCAATGCGACGGCGCATGTCCGCAGTCTCGTCAGCCTGATGCCCTTCGGCATGGCGCTGGTCGACCGCGACGGACGCTTCATCCAGATGAACGACGCGTTCGCGCGCGCCGCGCAGGTCGATCCGCACGCGCCGCCGCTCTATCCCGGCGATCTGCTGGTGCGTGAGGACAAGGGCGTGGTGGCGGATGCGATCCGTCGCTTCGCCAACGGCGCGACGCATTCCACCGACCTCGCGGTACGGCTGAAGGATCATCCGGACGAGCCGGTCGCGCTGTCGATCGCCGGCGCGCGCGGGCTTGGCGAGGCGGCGGTGCTGCTCAGCCTGAAGGACAATGGCGAGGAAACGCGGCTAAAGCGTGAAGTCGCGCAGGCGACCAAGATGCAGGCCGTTGGCCAATTGGCGGGCGGCGTCGCGCACGATTTCAACAACATCCTGACCGCGATCATCGGACATTGCGATCTCATGCTGATGCGCCACACGCCGGGCGACAGTGATTATGACGACATCCAGCAGATCCGCGCCAATTCGAACCGCGCGGCAAGCCTGACACGCCAGTTGCTGGCGTTCTCGCGTCAGCAGACCCTGCGCCCGCAAGTGCTGCAATTGCCGGACGTGATCTCCGAAGTGTCGAACCTGCTCAAGCGCTTGCTGGGTGAAACGGTGACGTTGACGGTCAAGCACGGGCGCAGTCTTGGCGCCGTGCGCGCGGATCCGGGGCAGCTCGAACAGGTCGTCGTCAACCTCGCGGTCAATGCGCGCGATGCCATGATGGCCAAAGGCGGCGGCGGCATCCTGTCGATCCAGACCAAGGGCGTTTCCGCGGCGCAGGTTCGCCACATGGGCAACGATATCCTACCGATCGCCGACTATGTCGCGCTGGAGATCGCGGACACCGGCACCGGTATCCCGCCCGAAATCCTGCCGAAGATCTTCGAGCCGTTCTTTACGACCAAGGAAGTCGGCAAGGGCACCGGCCTGGGCCTGTCCACCGTGTACGGCATCGTCAAGCAATCCGGCGGCTATATCTTTGCGGACAATAACAAGGGCGGGGCGGGGACGACCTTCACGATCTTCCTGCCGGTCCACACCGCCACCGCCGCGCCAGAACCCGTGCGCCCGCCCGTGGTGGTGAAGGAGAAGGCGTCCGATCTGTGGGGCACGGGCACGATCCTGCTGGTCGAGGACGAGGACATGGTGCGCGCGATCGCCGAGCGTGCGCTGGTGCGCCAGGGCTATACCGTTCTGACCGCGGAACATGGCGAGGCCGCGCTGGAAGTGCTGGCACGCAACGACCGGCCGGACCTGCTCATTTCGGACGTGATGATGCCGATCATGGACGGCCCGACGATGGTGCGGAAGGCGCGCGAGCGGTACCCCGATCTCCCGATCCTGTTCATGTCCGGCTATGCGGAGGAAACGCTGCGCAAGTCGATCGATCTGGACAATGTCCAGTTCCTCGCCAAACCCTTTTCAGTGCAGCAACTTGCCGAAGCGGCTCGCACCGTTCTGGCTTCGAAATAGGTTGGCGCGCGCAGGGGCTTTGGCTAAGGCCGTCGCATGACGTCTCCACAGCGCATCCTCGTCGTCGAGGACGAACCCTTGATCGCGATGATGCTGGAGGATTTCCTCGAAGTTCTGGGTAAGGACATGGCGGGTCAGGCCGATAATGTCGGCGACGCGCTGGCGCTCGTCGATGGCGGCGGGATCGATGCCGCGATCCTCGACGTTAACCTGCGCGGCGGTGAAAAGAGCTGGGCGATCGCCGACGCGCTCGCGGAACGCGGCGTACCGTTCGTCTTCGCGACCGGCGGAACGCAGGACGGCCTGATTGAGGAACATCGCGACCGCCCGACCTTGGCCAAGCCCTTCACGATGGACGGCGTTTCCAAGGCGCTCGACGCACTGGCCTGAACGGCCGGGGTTTCCCGGGCGCTGACTGCTTTACCTTTCGGAACACTATCCGGACGGTTTGTGCTTAGCGTGTCGAAGCACTTGGCCATCGCGTCGCTGCCGACGAGACGCGAGCCGCAAAGATAAGGGTATCCAACGCCCGACGGCACCCGTAATTTTCGCATACCCGGTTAGCGGCAAGAATTGTGCCCCGATTCCAACGCCTCCCGACCTCTGAAAAATTCATCTGTTCCGCACTTGTTCTGGCGGAACAAATGCAATACATCTCCAACAGCAATTGAATGCATTTGGTGTTCGGTCTAGCGACGGAGGCTTCTGGTGGCGGTATCTTTGAAGGTCATAGACAGCAAAATGGCAGCAGCTAACGACAAGGCCGCAAACGAGCGTGCCAAGGCTCTCGAAGCCGCACTCGCGCAGATCGATCGTGCGTTCGGCAAGGGTTCGGCAATGAAGCTGGGCTCGAAGGAAGCGATGCAGGTCGAGGCGATCTCGACCGGGTCGCTCGGTCTGGATATCGCGCTTGGCGTCGGTGGTTTGCCGCGCGGTCGCGTGATCGAGATTTATGGTCCTGAATCGTCGGGCAAGACGACGCTTGCGCTGCACGTCATCGCCGAAGCGCAGAAGACCGGCGGTACTGCCGCGTTCGTCGACGCGGAACATGCGCTCGATCCGGTCTATGCGAAGAAGCTGGGCGTCAACATCGACGAACTGATCGTGTCGCAGCCGGATACGGGCGAGCAGGCGCTGGAGATCGTCGACACGCTCGTCCGGTCGAACGCGATCGACGTTCTGGTCGTCGATTCTGTCGCGGCACTCGTTCCACGCGCGGAAATCGAGGGTGAGATGGGCGATAGCCATGTCGGCCTTCAGGCCCGTCTCATGTCGCAGTCGCTGCGCAAGCTGACCGGATCGATCAGCCGCTCGCGCTGCATGGTGATCTTCATCAACCAGCTGCGCATGAAGATCGGCGTGATGTACGGTAATCCGGAAACCACGACGGGCGGCAATGCGCTCAAATTCTATGCCAGCGTGCGTCTCGACATCCGCCGGACCGGACAGATCAAGGATCGTGAGGAAATCATCGGCAACACCACGCGGGTGAAGGTCGTGAAGAACAAGGTCGCGCCTCCGTTCAAGCAGGTCGAATTCGACATCATGTACGGTCAGGGTGTGTCCAAGATTGGTGAGATCCTCGATCTGGGCGTCAAGGCGGGGCTGGTCGAGAAATCCGGCGCATGGTTCAGCTATGACAGCGTCCGCATCGGCCAGGGGCGCGAGAATTCGAAGACGTTCCTGAAGAACAATCCGGAAATGTGCGATCGTCTGGAACAGGCGATCCGCACGCGGACGGACAAGGTCGCCGAAGAGATGATGGCCGGCCCAGAGCCAGAGGACGACACCGACGAGGTCTGAGGTCCAGCGCCGCCCGGCCGACGGGGCGGCGGGATGCCCCGGCTGTCGCGCCGACCGAGGCTCCGTGACCTCGAAAGGCGATAAAGCGAATATCGGTCGCTGGGTATCGCGACGGAAATTACACGGCGGCGTGCCCGTATCGCGCGTCGCACACACATGGAAAGGCTCGCCCGCGCTGGCGAGCCTTTCGCGTTGGCGTTTGCGGTCGCCGTCGGGCTGACCCACGCCATGTCCGTGGCATTGCAGTGGATTTACCGGCCGCAGCGTGATTAGGGTCGATCCGGAACAGACAGACCGGAGCGCGCCATGACCTTGATCGTTCATCACCTCGAAAATTCGCGCTCGCAACGCATCCTGTGGATGCTCGAGGAACTCGGCCTGCCTTACGAGATCAAGCGATACGAACGCGACAAGGTGACGATGCTTGCCCCGCCCGAATTGCGCGCCGTGCATCCGCTGGGCAAATCGCCGGTGCTCGAAGACACCGAATCCGCTGGCGGTCGCGTGATCATCGAAACGGGGGCGATCTGCGAATATCTGGTCGAGAAGGCCGACGGCAAGCTCGGCGCACCTGCGCATCGCGATTCGGCATTATTGTACCGGCAGTTCCTGCATTATGCCGAAGGCTCGATGATGCCGCCGCTGCTTCTGCTGCTGGTCCTCGGTCGAATCCCGTTCTTCGGCAAGCGCGCGATCAAGCGGGTCCAGCCGATGGCCGCCGTCCATCTCGATTTCGTCGAAAGCGAACTTGCCAAGCGCCCGTGGCTCGCCGGCGAGGAACTGACCGCCGCCGACATCATGATGAGTTTCCCGCTGGAGGCGGCACGCGGTCGCGCCGGGCTGGATGGCTCGAGGCCAGCGACGATCGCATGGTTGAACAAGATCCACGCGCGCCCAGCCTACCAGACCGCGCTCAAGAAGGGCGGCCCCTACGCCTATGCGTAAGGGCCGTACCTTCGCTCAACCCTGAAAGCTGTCGCGATCGACCTTCGGGCCTGTACCCGCAGGGGCGGGGAGCGGTTCGATGACTGGCGATTCCAGCGGGTCGAGCTGCCCCTCCCACTTCGCGATCACCGCGCTCGCGACGGCGTTGCCGACCACGTTGGTGGCGGATCGGCCCATGTCGAGGAAGTGATCGACGGCGACGATCAGCAGCAGCCCGGCCTCCGGAATATCGAAGAAGGCGAGCGTCGCCGCGATGACGACCAGGCTGGCGCGCGGCACGCCCGCCACGCCCTTCGACGTGACCATCAGGACGAGTAGCATCAGGATCTGGTGCCCGAGCGTCAGCGGAATGCCATACGCCTGCGCGATGAACATCGTCGCGAAGGTCATGTAGATCATCGACCCGTCCAGGTTGAACGAATAGCCCAGCGGCAGCACGAAGCTGGCGATGCGCGGCGGGACGCCGAACCGGTCCAGCGCCTCCAGCGTACGCGGATAGGCGGCTTCCGACGATGCGGTCGAGAAAGCGAGCAGCAGCGGCTCGCGAATATACCGCACCAACTGTGTCGTCCGCGGCCCGACGATCAGGAAGCAAACCCCGATCAACAGGCACCACAGGATGCCCATGCCGATGTAGAAGGTCCCCATAAAATAGGCGAGGCTGGCGATGATCGACGGTCCGCGTTCGGCGAGCGTCCCCGCCACCGCGGCGAACACCGCAAACGGCGCGAACCGCATGACATAGTTCGTCACCTGCAGCATTACCTGCGCCAGCGCGTCGATCCCGCGGACCAGGGGCGCGGCCTTCTCGCCCACCGCGGTGATCGCGACGCCGACGAACAGCGAGAATACGACGATCTGCAGGATCTCGTTCTTGGCCATCGCATCGACCATCGATGCGGGTACGATATGGGTGATGAAGTCCTTCAGGTTGAACGCGGCGCGATCGATACCGCTTGCCGCCTCCGCGGGCGGGATCGGGATCGCCAGTCCGACGCCCGGCTGGAAGAAGTTGACCAGCACCAGCCCGAGCAGCAGCGAGACGAGGCTCGCGCACAGGAACCAACCGACCGCGCGGAACCCGATGCGCCCCAGCGCCTGCGTATCGCCCATATGCGCGATGCCGACGACCAGGGTGGAGAAGACCAGAGGCGCGATGATCATCTTGATCAGGCGCAGGAACAGGGCAGTGACGATCGAGAAATACCCGGCGATCTCGCCCGCGAACTTAGTGCCCGCGCCGCCATTGTCGTCATAATAGCCGTTGACCGCGAGGCCCACGATCATGCCGGCGACAAGGCCGATCAGGATAAAATAGGTAAGGCGCTTGCCCATGAATGCTCCGGTGTTCGTACGTGGCGGCCAAGGAAGGGGATTGCGGGCGCGCGGTCAAGCGCCGTATCGCTGGGCCATGCCCGATGCCAAGCCCAATCGCCGCCAGCTGATCGCCGCCGCCGCCGTACTGCCGATGCTCACGATACCCCGGATCGTCCGGGCCGCGGAACCCGACCTGTCGGGTTTATCCGACATGACCAAGGGCATGGCACCGACCGGTCAGGCGGAGCGGAACCAGCGGATCGCGCGCGCGCAATCGCTGATGAAGGCGCAGGGGATCGGCGCCGTGCTGGTCGAGGCGGGATCGTCGCTGACCTATTTCACCGGCGTCCGCTGGGGCCGGAGCGAGCGGCTGACCTGCGTCGTCATCCCGGTCGAGGGAACGCCGTGCATCGTCACGCCCTTTTTCGAGGAGCCATCGGTCCGCGAAACGCTGGGCATCACAGCGGACGTACGCGTCTGGCAGGAAGACGAGGATCCGCTCGCCCTCGTCGCGGGCTTCCTGCGCGATCGCAAGCTGTCAGCGCAGCCGATCGGCATCGAGGAAACCGTCCGCTACTTCGCCGTCAACGGGCTGGCGCGCGCATTGCCGGGCGCGCGCATCGTCTCTGCAAACCCGGTCGTGCGCGGCTGCCGTGGCATCAAGACCGCGGCCGAGATCGCGCTGATGCAGCTCGCGACCGACGTCACGATCGCCGCCTATCGCTGGACGTATCCCCGGATCGAGAAGGGGATGACCAACGGCAATGTCGGCGCGCTGATGAACGCCGCGACGCGCCAGCTGGGCGGCAGTCCGGAATTCGCTTTGGTCCTGATCGGCGAGGCCGCCGCCTATCCGCACGGCAGCAAGAAACCGCAGGTCGTGGCGGACGGCCAGATCGTGCTGATGGACTGCGGCTGCACCGTGCAGGGCTATCAATCCGACGTATCCCGCACCTTCGTCTTCGGTTCGGCGACGGCACGGCAGCGCATCGTCTGGGATCAGGTCGCGCGCGGCCAACAGGTCGCGTTCGCCGCGGCCAGGATCGGCGCGACCGCGGGCAGCGTCGATGATGCGGTCCGTCGATATTATGCGTCGATCGGCTACGGCCCCGACTACAAGCTTCCCGGTCTGTCGCACCGGACCGGGCACGGCATCGGGATGGACGGACACGAACCCGTCAATCTGGTGCGCGGCGAGACGACCCGGCTGGCGGCGGGCATGTGCTTTTCGAACGAACCGGGCCTGTACATTCCCGGCGGGTTCGGCGTGCGGCTGGAGGATTGCTTCCACATGACCGACGCCGGACCGCAATGGTTCTCGCGCCCGCCATCCTCGATCGACGCGCCGTTCGGGTGAGCGCTCCCGCGTCCGGCCCGGTGCCGGTCCTGATAAATGCCGGCGGAGGCACGGCGGCACGGATGGGCGACACGCTCGAACCGTCCGTCCGTGCGGCGTTCGATCGCGCCGGGGTGACGATCGACCTGCATCTGATCGACGGCTGCGACATGCAGGAGGCGGTAGCGAAACGCGCGCACCTGCCGGTGGTGGTCGTGGGCGGCGGCGACGGCACGATCGGATGCGCGGCGGGCGAGGTGCGGAACGGCAAGGCAGCGCTCGGTATTCTTCCGCTCGGCACGCGCAATCATCTGGCCCGCGAACTGGATATCCCGCTGGATCTGGACGAGGCGGCGCGGGTGATCGCAAAGGGCGACAAGCGGCAGATCGACGTCGCGCGTGTCAACGATCATTTTTTCATCAACAACGCATCGATCGGCCTGTATCCCGCGATGGTCCGCGAGCGTGAGGAGGAGCAGGAGGCGCACGGCCTGCCAAAATGGATCGCTGCAATCCCCGCATCGTGGACCGCGCTGAAAAGGCTGCGGCATCATAGCTTGCGGTTGCGGACACCGGCCGCCACTCGCGAGGTCCGGACGCCGATGCTGTTCGTCGGCAACAATCACTATTCGCTGGAGGCGGGGCGCATCGGCAAGCGCGATGCCTTGAACGACGGCCGCCTGTCGGTCTTCGCGCTCGCATCGCGCGGTCGCGCAGCGTTGATCGGGTTCGCCCTGCGCGCCGCGATCGGCAAGGTGAAGCGGCAGGAGGATTTCGCAGCTATCGGCGACGTGCCCGAACTGACCGTCACAGGGCGATCGGACGACGTGGATATCGCGCTGGACGGCGAGGTGCGGACGCTCACCCTGCCACTCGAATTCCGCGTCGATCCTGGTGCGCTCACCGTCATCGCGCCGCCGCTGGCCCCCCAAGCCTGACACCGGCTCCGACCTTTCCCGATATTGCACGACCGTGTCGCTTGAGTGTCGCCGCGCGCTCGCCTAGATCGCTTGCCCATGACCGCACCCTTCATGTCCACGAACGACATCCGCCGCTCCTTCCTCGATTATTTCGAGAATGCCGGCCACGCCCGCGTCCAGTCCGCACCTTTGGTGCCGCAGAACGATCCGACGCTGATGTTCGTCAATGCCGGGATGGTGCCGTTCAAGAACGTCTTCACCGGGCTGGAAAGCCGCCCCTACAATAAGGCGACGTCAAGCCAGAAGTGCGTGCGCGCAGGCGGGAAGCACAATGATCTGGACAATGTCGGCTACACCGCGCGCCATCACACCTTCTTCGAAATGCTCGGCAATTTCTCGTTTGGCCAGTATTTCAAGGATCAGGCGATCACCCATGCCTGGACGCTGCTGACCAAGGTCTGGGGCCTGCCCGCTGACCGGCTGACCGTCACCGTCTATCATACCGACGACGAGGCGTTCGACCTGTGGCGCAAGATCGCCGGCCTGCCGGAGGAGCGGATCATCCGCATCCCGACGAGCGACAATTTCTGGACGATGGGCGATAACGGCCCGTGCGGCCCATGCTCCGAAATCTTCTACGATCACGGCGATCACATTCCCGGTGGCCCGCCCGGCAGCCCGGACGAGGATGGCGACCGGTTCGTCGAGATCTGGAACCTCGTCTTCATGCAATATGAGCAGGCCGACAACGTCATCGTTGCCGACCTGCCCAAGCCTTCGATCGACACCGGCATGGGGCTGGAGCGGATCGCCGCCGTGCTGCAGGGGGTGCACGACAATTACGATACCGACACGTTCAAGGCGCTGATCGCGGCAAGCGGCGCGCTGACCGGTACGCCGACGACCGGCGACAATCAGGCGAGCCACCGGATCATCGCGGACCATCTGCGCACCAGCGGCTTCCTCGTCGCAGACGGCGTGCTGCCGGCGAACGAAGGGCGCGGCTATGTGTTGCGCCGGATCATGCGTCGCGCGATGCGCCACGCGCATCTGCTGGGTGCGAAGGAGCCGTTGATGCACCGGCTGGTCCCCGCGCTGATCGCGGAAATGGGCGCGGCCTATCCGGAGTTGTTGCGTGCGCAGGCGTCGATCGAATCGACCCTTGTGCAGGAGGAAACGCAGTTCCGCCGTACGCTGACCAACGGCCTGCGCCTGCTGGACGAGGCGACGGCGGGGATGACGCCGGGCGCCACCCTGCCGGGTGAAACCGCGTTTAAGCTCTACGACACGTTCGGCTTCCCCTACGATCTGACCGAAGACGCGCTGCGCTCACAGGGGTTCGGCATCGACCGCGAAGGATTCGACGCCGCGATGGCGCGCCAGAAACAGGCAGCGCGTGCGGCGTGGAAGGGATCGGGCGCAAAGGCGTCGGACGAAGTGTGGTTCGACATTGCTGAACAGTCCGGCGGCACCGAATTCCTCGGTTATCGGGACACGGCTAGCGAGGGACAGGTAGTCGCGCTCGTCAAGGACGGTGTTCGTGTTGAACAAGCTGATGCTGGCGACAGTGTTTCGATCATAGTTAATCAAACCCCCTTCTACGGGGAGAGTGGCGGGCAGGTTGGCGATACCGGCTACATAACCGACGAAAACGACCTGCATGCGCATGTTGTTGAAACGTCCAAGCAACTTGGTCGGGTTTTCGTTCATCACGCTGATATAAGCCAAGGCAGCGTCAAGGTCGGCGACACGGTCAAGCTTCAGATCGACACCGCACGTCGCGACCAGATCCGCGCCAACCATTCCGCTACGCATCTGTTGCACGAGGCGCTACGCCAGCGGCTCGGCCTGCATGTCGCGCAGAAGGGCAGCCTCGTCGCGCCGGACCGTCTGCGCTTCGACTTCTCGCAACCGTCCGCGATCGATCCTGCCCGGATCGGTGAGGTCGAGGCCGACGTCAACCACCAGATCCGCGGCAATAGCGCCGTCTCGACGCGCCTGATGACGCCCGAAGAGGCGATCGAGGAAGGCGCGATGGCGTTGTTCGGTGAGAAATATGGCGACGAGGTCCGCGTCGTGTCGATGGGCGATGAGGCGGACGGCAAGGTCTATTCGCTCGAACTGTGCGGTGGCACGCATGTGGCCGCTTTGGGCGATATCGGCCTGTTCAAGGTCGTCGGCGAAAGCGCGGTATCGTCCGGCGTGCGTCGTATCGAGGCACTGACCGGTGAAGCGGCGCGCCAATATCTGGCGTCGCGCGACGAAAAGCTGCGCGAGGCCGCCGCGACACTCAAATCGACGCCCGACGAGGTCCCTGCGCGCGTTGCGGCCCTGGTCGAGGATCGCCGCCGGTTGGAACGCGAACTGGCCGAAGCGAAGAAGGCGCTGGCGCTGGGCGGCGGGGCAGGGGCCGCGCCCACTGGTCCGGAACAGGTCGGCGGCGTCAACTTCGTCGGTCAGGTGTTGCAGGATTTCGACGCGAAGGGCCTGCGCGGCGCGGTGGACGAGGCCAAGCAGCGCATCGGATCGGGCATCGCCGCGATCGTCGCGGTCAATGACGGCCGCGCCTCGATCGCGGTCGGCATCACGCCGGATCTCGCTGGCAGCCACAATGCCGTCGACCTGTTGCGGATCGCCGTGGCGGTGCTCGGCGGGCAGGGCGGGGGCGGGCGTCCCGACATGGCGCAGGGTGGCGGACCGGACGGCACGAAGGGCGACGACGCAATCGCCGCAATCCGGGCGGCACTCGCAAACTGATCGGCCGCGGCGTCCTGTCCTACACCGCGGCGGCAGGCTATGCCGCTGCGGTTCTTTGACATTGCTGCTGTTTAAGTCTGATCGGGTTGGGCGCGCCGCGCTCGACAGACGGTCCGTACCGTGTGACTTTCTGTGAACTTCGGCCGATGGTCGCGCGGATCATCGAGATCTCACCGCGGCCCGTGCTGGCAACGCTTTCCATGTCGGGATCGCACTTAGCTTACCTAACGACTGCCACCGGAACATCGCTTCGACATGGTCGGCGCAAACGGTCGTGGAAAGGGTCCGACAGTGTGACCCCGGTGTGACCTTAGTGCATGATGACATAAGGTCGGTCTACCTCTACCGTTCGTCCTGAGCTTGTCGAAGGGCGGGCCCGGGACAGGTGCTTCGACAGGCTCAGCACGAACGGGTTTTTTAAAGTCATCGCATTCTAGTGTACACTTCCGCCGGATCACACCGACCGCAATGGCGGCCAGAATCAGGCGACGTTCTCGCCCAGCGTACTCGGCCCCGGCGTCTGGCGACGCAGGCGCTTTAGTCTAGGATCGCGGTCCATTTCGGCTACCGCGCGTATTTCCTTACGAAGTTCGTCACGCTTTTCATGGATCGAAGCAATCACCGGCCCCACGGCGACCCCCAGGTCGACCAGCACAGCCTCCGACAATTGCAAAGAGCTTTCCAGCGTTTCCGGCACCGCATCGGTCGCACCCGCCTTGTACAGTTGCGCGGCGTGGGCGGTGTCGCGGGCACGTGCGACGATGGTCAGGTCGGGCACCCAGCCGCGCACGCGCCGGGTCAGGTGTACGGACAGAACAGGATCATCCATCGTCAGGATCAACGCCTTCGCCCGGCCGAGATTGAGCCGGTCGACCAGTTCGCTGCGCGCGACATCGCCGAAGATCACGGGATAACCTTCCAGCCGGGCGGCGGCGACCGCATCGATATCAGCCTCGACCGCGACAAACGGCTGATTATGAACCTTCAACATATCGGCGACCATCCGGCCGACGCGTCCAAAGCCGATCACGACCGTGCCGGGGCCTTCGGGCGGAATCTCCAGTTCGCTGCCGTCACCGCTGCTGCGTTTCTCGATCCGCTTGGCGGCACGCTTGCCGAGCTGGGCGAGCAACGGCGTGATCGTCAGGCCGATCGCAGTCACCGTCTGCCAGAAGTTCGCCGTGGACGCCTGGATCAACTGCGCCTGCGCCGCGGTGCCGAGCACGATCAGCGTCGTCTCGGACGGGCTGGCCATCATCACGCCGACTTCCGCCGCCACGCCATTGCGGATCCGCGCCAGCTTCAACAGGCCGAACGTCACCGCCGTCTTCACCGCGACGACCCCGACGATCGCGAGCAGCAGGCTGACCCAATGCTCCGCGATCAATTCGACGTTGAGGCTCATGCCCACCGTGATCAGGAAGACACCCAGCGCAAGCCCCTTGAACGGCGCGGTAATCACCTCGACCTCGCTGTGGTAATCGGTCTCGGCGATCAGCAGGCCGGCCAGCAGCGCCCCGACGATCGGCGACAGGCCAGCCGCGGTGGTGGCAAGGCTGGCGGCGATCACCACCAGCAGGGACGCGGCAAGGAACAGTTCGGGACTCTTCGTCCGGGCGGCCTGCGCGAACAATTTCGGCAGCAGCATCCGGCCGGCCAGAAAGATCACCGCAACCGTGATCGCGCCGCGCCCCAGCACGCCGATGATGTTGGTCAGCCCGTCGCCCGACGCGCTCGGAGCCAGCGCGCCCAGGACGAAGATGATCGGGACGAGCGCCAGATCCTCGAAAAGTAGCATCGCGAACGCGGTGCGCCCCACGATGCTGCTCGTTCCCGCGATCGGCAGCACCAGAGCGGTCGAGGACAAAGCCAGAGCGATGCCGAGCGCCGCGGCCCCGGTCGATGCCTGTCCCGCAACGTACAGGCCGATCCCGATCAGCATGCCGGACGCGAGCAACTGCGCCGCGCCGGTTCCGAAGACCAGCGAGCGCATCGACCACAAGCGTTTGAGCGAAAGCTCCAGGCCGATCGAGAAGAGCAGGAGGATGATGCCGAATTCGGCAAACGGTTCGATCGAATGCGCGTCGGAAATCGTCAGGTAATAGAGCCAGGGATATTCCTGCACCCAATTGCCGAGTCCCGAAGGCCCGACGAGCAGACCGACCAGGATGAACCCGATGACCGGGCTGATCCGAAAGCGGGCGAATGCGGGGATGACGATGCCAGCCGCACCGAGAATGACGAGGGCGTCGCTGAAGCCGCTATTGTCGAGGGGGGAGGCCATGGCGGTCATCTAACCGCGAAAGAAAGCCGTTGTCAGCCCTCTGATCGCCGTGCGGACGCGCTTATTCGCGCCGGGAGGTGCCGCCCGCCGGATACCGGCGGGCGGGTGTTCGACTTAACCGCGTGCGCCCATGGCGTTTTCGAGATTGACGCGGACCTGCTCGAAGAATTGCTCCGTCGTCATCCACGGCTGTTCCGGGCCGATCAGGATCGCCAGATCCTTCGTCATATGGCCGTTCTCGACCGTCTGGACGCAGATCCGTTCCAGCAATTCGGCGAATTCCGTGACTTCCGGGGTGCCGTCGAACTTGCCGCGATACTTCAGACCGCCGGTCCAGGCGAAGATCGAGGCGATCGGGTTGGTCGAGGTCGCCTTGCCCTGTTCGTGCATGCGGAAGTGACGCGTGACGGTGCCATGCGCTGCCTCGGCCTCAACGGTCTTGCCGTCCGGGGTCAGCAGAACGGAGGTCATCAGGCCCAGCGAGCCGAAGCCCTGTGCGACCTGATCCGACTGCACGTCGCCGTCATAGTTCTTGCACGCCCAGACGAACTCGCCGTTCCACTTCAGCGCCGATGCGACCATGTCATCGATCAGGCGATGCTCGTAGACGATGCCCGCTTCCTTGAACTTATCCTTGAACTCGCTCTCGAACACTTCCTGGAAGATGTCTTTGAAGCGGCCATCATAGGCCTTGAGGATCGTGTTCTTGGTCGACAGATAGACCGGCCATTTCAGGTTCAGGCCATAGTGCATCGAGGCGCGAGCGAAGTCGCGGATCGAATCGTCCAGATTGTACATCGCCATCGCCACGCCGGCGCTCGGGAACTGGAACACTTCCTCATCGATAATCGTGCCGTCATCGCCTTCGAATACGAGGCGCAGCTTGCCGGGACCGGGCACCTTATAGTCGGTCGCGCGATACTGGTCGCCGAACGCGTGGCGACCGACGACGATCGGGTGCGTCCAGCTGGGGATCAACCGGGGTACGTTCTTGATGACGATCGGTTCGCGGAAGACCACGCCACCCAGGATGTTGCGGATCGTGCCGTTCGGCGACTTCCACATCTTCTTAAGGGCGAATTCCTCGACCCGCTGCTCGTCCGGGGTGATCGTAGCGCACTTCACGCCCACGCCGTATTTCTGGATCGCCTTGGCGGAATCGACCGTGATCTTGTCGTCCGTCTCGTCGCGCTTCTGCACGCTCAGATCGTAATATTCCAAGTCGATATCGAGGTAGGGGAGGATCAGGCGCTCGCGAATCCACTGCCAGATGATCCGCGTCATCTCGTCGCCGTCGATCTCCACGACAGGCGTCTTTACCTTGATCTTCGCCATGTTGCTCTTGTCCATTCTGGGGAGGTTTGGGGAAGCGTCTAGGAGCAAGGGCGGACCGGATCAACCTCTTGGGCGCGTCTGGCCGGCACGGATCGGCTGCGGCGGCGCCAACGAGCGTTGTCAGCATGCGACCCGACCGGTAGAACGGGCGCATGGCATCCCTAGAAAAACCGCCGGTGGTAACCTCCACGATCAAATGGCGTTTCCCCGAAATGCATCCCGAAGGCCGCAAATACGTCCTGATCGCGCTGACCGTCACATTGCTGTGCACGTGGATGATCTCGAACGTGCTATTCTGGCCGCTCTTGGCAGTGACCGCCTGGGTCGTCGCGTTCTTTCGCGATCCGGTGCGGGTGACACCCCAGGGCGATGGTTTGATCATCGCGCCGGCCGATGGCCTGATCACGATGATCCAGCGCATGCCCGTGCCGCTTGAACTGGCGGGCGAGAATGGTCTCGGCGCCGCACCTTTGGTCCGTGTGTCGATCTTCATGTCGGTGTTCGACGTGCACATCAACCGTACCCCGATCGCAGGTACGATCCGTCAGGTCGTCTATATTTCCGGCAAGTTCGTAAACGCCGATCTCGATAAGGCGTCCGAAGAGAATGAGCGTCAGCACATCGTCGTCGAAGGCAAGGACGGACGTCGCGTGGGCTTCACGCAGATCGCCGGTCTCGTCGCTCGCCGTATCCTGGGATTCGTAAAGCCCGGGGACACGGTCGCGACGGGACAGCGTGTCGGATTAATCCGCTTCGGCAGTCGTGTCGACGTCTTCCTTCCGGACGACTTCAAGTGCCAGGTGTGCCTCGGCCAGCGGGCCGTGGCGGGGGAAACGATCCTCGGGCGTGTCGGCGGCGTCGTGCCGAGCGGTATTTCGCAGTGACGGCCACCCACAGGATCGGGACGATGACGGCATGGCGATGAAGCGATCACTGCCGCGCGTGCGGCGCGGTCTTCCACTGCGTGCGGTTGCGCCAAACGCGATCACCGCGCTCGCACTGTGTTGCGGCCTTACCGGAATCCGCTTCGGTATCTCGGGCGATTTCGAGATCGCCGTGACGATGATCATGCTGGCTGGTGTCTTGGACGGACTGGATGGCCGAATTGCCCGGATGCTGCACGGTGAGAGTCGGTTCGGTGCCGAACTGGACTCGCTCGCCGACGCGATATCCTTCGGCGTTTCCCCCGCGCTGATCCTGTACTTATGGTCGTTGAAAGACTTGCCGAGAATCGGCTGGCTTTGCGCTCTCGTTCTTGCGGTATTTTGCGCGCTCCGGCTGGCACGGTTCAATGCGCAGATTGATCTCGAGGAACAACCTCACAAATCTGCCGGCTTTCTTACCGGCGTTCCGGCCCCGGCGGGTGCCGCCCTCGCGATGCTGCCGTTGTTCTTCTGGGTTTGGACCGGGGAAGAACCGTTCCGATCGCCGTACCTCGTCGCGCCGTGGGTGGCGGCGATGGCGACGCTGATGATATCCAGCGTCGCAACCTTCTCGTGGGGATCGATGAAGCTTCGCCGTAATATCCGGTTCGAAGCGCTTGCGATCGTCGTTTTGCTCGGAGCCGCCGTCATCTCAGCGCCGTGGCACACGGTCTCAGCGCTGTGTGTCGCCTATTTAATATCGATACCGTTCAGCATCGCCAGTTACGCACGGATCAAGCGGCTGCGCGCTGCGCCTGCGGTGCCGGGAAGTGCGCCGATCGCGAGCGCAGGGCATGACGTCGGTCCCTGAGAACGAGCGCCCGCATCGTAGCGACATCATCGCGTCCAGATAGCAGCGATATGATCCGCGGCATAGCGGGCGCCATCGTGTGAACGATCACCGTCAGCGAAACAGCCAGCGCCGATCCAAAAACCAAAAAAGCTACAACCGTCATCATTGCCCAAACTCCCTGAACATGGGCTAGAGTATGGAACAAGAAACTCGCTTCGGCGTGTTCCGTTCCATGTCCGCCTTGTGAACCCGTTATGTTCTACTCATGTTCCTGCTGTCAACGCTTGATTTCTGGACAGGCCCGCGGTAATGGGCGCGCCTTCATACCGCATGGGAAGCATACATAGCCGGTGTCCTGGGCTTCGCCCGATGGATCACTCGCTTCCCAGAGGAACAACCGGAAAGGATATTATTATGGCGGCACCTGTCGTCTCGATGCAGCAATTGCTCGAAACTGGCGCGCACTTCGGACACCAGACGCACCGCTGGAACCCGAAGATGAAGCCTTACATCTTTGGCGACCGCAATGGCGTCCACATCCTCGATCTGTCGCAGACCGTTCCTCTCTTCGCCCGCGCGCTCGAGTTCGTTGCAGCCTCGACCGCCGCTGGTGGTAAGGTGCTGTTCGTCGGCACGAAGCGTCAGGCGCAGGAGCCGGTCGCAGAGGCCGCCCGTCGTTCGGGCCAGCATTTCGTCAACCATCGCTGGTTGGGCGGCATGCTCACCAACTGGAAGACGATCAGCAATTCGATCAAGCGTCTCAAGACGCTCGAAGAGCAGCTTACGGGCGATACGCACGGCCTGACCAAGAAGGAAGTCCTGCAGTTGACCCGTGAAAAGGACAAGCTGGAGCTTTCGCTCGGCGGCATCCGCGACATGGGCGGCATCCCGGACGTTATGTTCGTGATCGACGCCAACAAGGAAGAGTTGGCGATCAAGGAAGCGAACACGCTGGGTATCCCGGTTGTCGCGATCCTCGATCTCGAACGTTTCGCCTGACGGTATCGCGTTCCCGGTTCCGGCGAACGACGACGCCAGCCGCGCTATCCGCCTGTATTGCGAAGCGATCGCGATCGCAGCGACGCGTGGCGGACAGGAGCAGCAGCAGCGTCGTGGCGTCGATGTCGGCGCGATGGAGCGTCCTCCGGTCGAGGAAGCGCTGACGGTTGCACCGGTCGAGGCATCCCCCCTCGGTCGCGGCGGATACGGTGGTTGGGGAAGCGGACTTTGCGGCAGCAGATCCGGAATCTCGGGCGGCATCGAGCGAGCCGGAAACGGCTGTCGAGGGCGAGCGCCAGATCGACGCGTAACTCCAGGGCTTCGACAAGCCTCATACCCGTCCGTGCTGAGCCTGTCGGAGCGCTGTCTTTCTCTTGCAACAAGAGCAGGGCAGCCCTTCGACAAGCTCAGGGCGGACGGTTCATTTAAGGCCCGTTCGGGTCGCACAAGGAAGGATGAGAGACATGGCCGAGATTACGGCAGCAGCAGTGAAGGACCTGCGCGAGAAGAGCGGCGCAGGCATGATGGATTGCAAGAAGGCGTTGACCAGAATCGGGCGGCGACATGACGGCGGCGATCGATTGGCTGCGGGCCAAGGGCCTGGCGTCGGCCGCGAAGAAGTCCAGCCGCACCGCGGCCGAAGGTCTGGTCGGCGTCGAGGTTTCGGGCACCAAGGGTGCAGCGGTCGAAGTCAATTCCGAGACCGATTTCGTGGCGAAGAATGAGCAGTTCCAGTCGTTCGTCCGCGACGTCACGTCGGTCGCGCTCGAAAAGGGTGACTCGATCGACGCGATCAAGTCCGCTCCTATGGCCGGCAAGACCGTCGAGGAAGTCCTGACGAACAACATCGCCACGATCGGCGAGAACCAGAACATCCGTCGCGCCAAGCGTCTGGAAGTGACGTCGGGTGCGGTCGTTCCGTACGTCCACAACGCCGCCGCGACCGGCCTGGGCAAGATCGGCGTTCTGGTCGCGCTGGAGAGCGAGGCCGGTGCCGACGTTCTGGAGCCGCTCGGCAAGCAGATCGCGATGCACATCGCGGCCGCTTTCCCGCTGGCGCTGAACGAGGAAGATCTGGATCCGGAAGTGATCGAGCGCGAGCGTGCGATTGCCACCGAAAAGGCAGCCGAGAGCGGCAAGCCGGCCGACATCATCGCCAAGATGGTCGAGGGCGGCATCGCGAAGTACCGCAAGGAAAACGCTCTGGTCAGCCAGTTGCTGGTCATGGACGGCAAGACCAAGATCTCCGACGTCGTCGCCAATGCGGCGAAGGCCGCCGGCACGCCGATCAAGCTGGTCGATTATGTCCGGTTCCAGCTCGGTGAAGGCATCGAGAAGGAAGCTTCGGATTTCGCAGCCGAAGTGGCCGCCGCATCGGGTGTCAAGCAGCCGGCATAAGCCGCACTGCCTGATCGAACAGAAGGGGCCGTGTCGCAGGACGCGGCCCCTTTGCTGCATCTGGCCCATCCAAAAGCTTACCTCGGGCCGATCGACATTCAGCCCTGACGGCCTGCAAACGGCGGTTTCGCGCGCTTCCGGTGCTCACGTACCGAGAGTATGCTGCGCTCCGGGTCACGCAAAACCACCGTTTTCGGCACGTCATCTTCTGAATGTCGATCGGCCCCAAATCAGATATCGCGTTATGAAGTTTCGGGGGAACGCGCCGACTTGCTCCCAGCCGGCCGCGAAAGCATAGCCTTCCCGCTTCCAATCCCGCGCCCGCACCACTAAGGTCCGCGCCGCCCCCGACATCAATTTATTGGATTCCCGTGACAGCACCTTCGTACAAACGCATCCTGCTCAAATTGTCGGGCGAAGTCCTGATGGGAGAGGGTGGTCTGGCGATCGATCCTGCGGTGACGGCGCGCGTCGCGCAGGAGATTGCCGATGCGAAGGAGCAGGGGTTCGAGCTGTGCGTGGTGGTCGGCGGCGGTAACATCTTCCGCGGCATGGCCGGTGCGGCGCGCGGCATGGACCGGGCGACCGGCGATTATATGGGCATGCTCGCGACGGTGATGAATGCGCTGGCCGTCCAGAACGCTCTGGAACAGATCAACGTGCAGACGCGCGTGCAATCGGCCATTCCGATGGCCAGCGTCTGCGAACCGTTCATTCGCCGCCGTGCGATGCGTCATCTGGAAAAGGGCCGCGTCGTGATCTTTGCCGCAGGCACGGGCAGCCCGTTCTTCACGACCGATAGCGGCGCGGCATTGCGCGCGGCTGAAATGAAATGCGATGCGCTGTTCAAGGGGACGTCGGTGGACGGGGTGTATGATGCCGATCCCAAGACGGTTCCGACCGCAAAACGTTATGAAACAGTAAGCTACGACACGGTGCTTGCTGACAATCTCAAGGTTATGGACGCAAGCGCCATCGCCTTGTGCCGCGACAACGACATTCCGATCGTCGTGTTCAACATCCGCGACCACGGCAATCTTGCCGCGGTTCTGGCGGGCGAGGGCATTTCGACGACCGTCAAGAAGGAGGGCTGACATGGCCGCATATGACAAGACCGATCTCGAACGCCGCATGACCGGCGCCGTCGAAGCGTTGAAGAGCGATCTGGTGGGCCTGCGCACCGGCCGCGCCTCGACGTCTTTGCTCGATCCTGTGACGGTCGAGGTGTACGGCGCGCACATGCCGCTGAACCAGTTGGCAACGGTTTCGGTGCCGGAGCCGCGGATGCTGTCGGTGCAGGTGTGGGACAAAATGAACGTCGGACCGTGCGACAAGGCGATCCGTTCGGCCGGCCTGGGCCTGAACCCGATCGTCGACGGCACGACGCTGCGCCTGCCGATCCCGGATCTGACGGAAGAACGCCGCAAGGAACTCGCCAAGTTGGCCGGCAAATATGCGGAAGATGCACGCATCGCCGCGCGTAACGTACGCCGCGACGGAATGGATTCGCTCAAGACGGACGAGAAAAAGGGTCTTTTCGGCGAGGATGACCGCAAGAAGCTTGAGACCGAGGTTCAGAAGCTGACCGACAAGACGATCGCCGAAATCGACGCGGCGGCAAGTGCCAAGGAAAAGGAAATCCTCGGCAAGTGAGTTCGGCGCCGGCCACGATTCCCGCTGCGGTCGGAGAGGCGTCGGGCGGACCGACACATCTGCCGCGCCACGTCGCCATCATCATGGATGGCAACGGGCGCTGGGCGAAAAAGCGCTTTCTACCCCGGATTGCCGGGCACAAGGCGGGTGTCGAGGCAGTGCGCAAGGTCACGCGTGCCGCGCGCGCGCTGGGGATCGAGGCGCTGACGCTGTACGCCTTCTCATCGGAGAACTGGCGACGCCCGGAACAGGAAGTCAGCGATCTGATGGGGCTGTTGCGGGTATTCATCCGCAGCGATCTGGACGAATTGTCGCGCGAGAATGTGCGCCTGCGGATCATCGGCGATTACCGGCGGTTTTCGCCCGATCTGGTCAAGCTGGTGGACGATGCGGTCGCACGCACCTCGACCAATGACGGTCCGATCCTGGTGATCGCGCTGAATTACGGCGCGCAGGCAGAAATCGCCGCGGCCGCGCGGACACTGGCCGAAAAAGTCGCCGCCGGGGGAAATGCGCGCCGACGCGATCGACGAGGCGGCGATCGATGCGGCGCTCGACACGCGCGACCTGCCACCGCTGGACCTGATGATCCGCACGTCCGGCGAGGTCCGCCTGTCGAACTTCCTGCTGTGGCAGGCGGCCTATGCCGAACTGCTCTTCGTCGACACGCTGTGGCCCGATTTCGACGGCAACTGCCTGGAACAGGCCGTCGCGACGTTCGGCCAGCGTCAACGGCGCTTCGGCGGCCTGTGACGCCGGCCGACACCGGCCGAAGACGCAGGTCCGACCTGCCGGTGAGGGCCGCGACCGGCGCCGCGATGATCGCGGTCGCGGCGAGCGCGCTGTGGGTCGGCGGTATCTGGTTCTGGCTGCTGTGCGTGGTCGGGGCGATCGTGATGCTGGGCGAATGGGCCGACCTGGTCGGGACGACCGCCGCGCACAAAAGGATTGCGCAGTTCAGCCTGTCGGTTCCGCTGGCGACGATGGCACCAGCATCCCTGATCATCGAAGTGCACTATTTCTTCACGCTGGGCCTGCTGTTCGGCGCCGCATTCTTCGCGGTGATCGTCACGCGGAAACGCGAACTGGCGGCCGGCATCCTGTATTGCGGCCTTCCGGTGCTGGCGCTCGTGTTCCTGCGGCGGCAGGATTACGGCATCGTCTTCACGCTCTGGGCACTGGCGCTTGTCTGGGCGTGTGACATCGGCGCATATTTCTCGGGACGGACGTTCGGCGGGCCGAAGCTGGCACCCCGGATCAGCCCCAACAAGACATGGGCCGGATTGATCGGCGGCACGATCGCCGCGAGCCTGTTCGCGGCCGTCATGCATTACCAATACGGGCTGCCGTGGCGGATGACGCTGGCGACCCCGGTGCTGGCGGCGATCGCACAGGGCGGCGACCTGTTCGAAAGCTGGCTGAAGCGCAGGGCAGGGGTGAAGGATAGCGGATCGATCCTGCCCGGTCATGGCGGCGTGCTGGACCGGCTGGACGGTCTGGTGCCGGTCGCGCCGATCGCCGCCATCCTCCTGATCCTGCCGAGATTTTACGCATGAAGACCGTGACGATTCTTGGCGCGACCGGATCGGTCGGCAGTTCCACGCTGGACCTGATCGAACGCGATCCCGACGGTTTCGAGATCCTCGCGCTGACGGCGAATTGCGACACGGAGAAGCTTGCGGCGGCGGCGATCCGGACGCGGGCGAAGCGCGCGGTCGTCGCGGACGAGGCGTGTCTGGGCGACCTGCGCGACCGGTTGGCGGGCAGCGGGATCGAGGCGGCGGGCGGCGCATCGGCGTTGATGGAAACGGCGGCAATGGGCGCGGACTGGACGATGGGCGCCATTGTCGGGTGCGCCGGGCTGGAACCGGTGATGGCGGCGGTGGAGCAGGGCGGCGTCGTCGTCCTCGCCAACAAGGAGCCTCTGGTTTCGGCCGGCGACGTCATCCTGGACGCAGCCAAACATAGCGGTGCGACATTGTTGCCCGCGGATTCCGAACATAATGCGATTTTCCAGTGCTTCGACGCGAGCCGGCCGGGCAACGTGCGGCGGATCATCCTGACGTGCAGCGGCGGGCCGTTCCGCGACTGGTCGAGCGAGCGAATGCGCGACGTGACGCCGGAACAGGCGGTCGCGCATCCCAACTGGTCGATGGGCGCCAAGATATCGGTCGATTCCGCGACGTGCATGAACAAGGGGCTTGAACTGATCGAGGCAGCGCGGCTGTTCCCCGTGCCGCACGACGCGATCGAGATCGTGATCCACCCGCAATCGGTGATCCATTCGCTGGTCGACTATATCGACGGTTCGGTGCTGGCGCAGTTGGGGCCGCCCGACATGCGCACGCCGATCGCGCATTGCCTGGCCTGGCCCGACCGTATGGCGACCCCGATGGAGCCGCTGGACCTGATTGCGATCGGGCGGCTGGAATTCGCTGCGCCGGACGAAATGCGCTTCCCCGCGTTGCGGCTGGCACGACAGGCTCTGGATGCGGGTGGCGCGCGACCCGCCATCCTGAATGCGGCGAACGAGATCGCCGTGGCAGCTTTTCTCGCGAAATCGATCGGCTTCCTCGAAATTGCCGCAATCGTCGAACATACGTTGGATCGCTACGATCCGCCTGCGCCGAAGAAGCTGGATGAGGTCCTGGCAGTCGACGCGGGGGCGCGTGCGATCGCGTCTGAACGTGTGAAGGAATACGCGAGTTGATCCAAAGCCCCGGCCTATTGCTGACGATCCTGGCGTTCGTGCTGGTCATCGGGCCGCTCGTGTTCGTGCACGAAATGGGGCACTATCTCGCCGGGCGCTGGTTCGGCGTGAAGGCCGAGGCCTTCTCGATCGGCTTCGGCAAGGAAGTGTTCGGAATCACCGACAAGCGCGGGACGCGGTGGAAGTTCGCGTGGCTGCCGCTGGGTGGATACGTGAAGTTCGCGGGCGACATGAACCCGGCCAGTCAGCCCGATCCGGACTGGTACCTGCTGCCCGCCGCCGAACGCGCACAGACGTTCCAGGCGAAGCCGTTGTGGCAGCGCGCGATCATCGTCGCGGCTGGTCCGTTCGTGAATTTCGTACTCGCCTTCCTGATCCTGATGGGGTTCGCTTTGGTCTATGGCGACGGGCGGACGCCGCCGATCGCGCGCGAGATCGTGGCGGGCAGCGCGGCGGCGAAGATCGGTATGCAACCGGGCGACCGGATCGTCGCTCTCGGTGGGCGCAGCGTCGATACGTTCGACGACGTCGCGAAATATATCCAGCTGCGGGCCGACGAAACGGTTCGGGTGGATTACGAGCGGTCGGGCCGAGCGGTGAGCGCGGACGCCGCGGTCGGATCGCAGATGTTGCGCGACCGGTTCGGCAACGAATTCAAGCTTGGACTGCTCGGCATCGCCCCGGTGAAGCCGGTCTGGGTTCCGGTCGGCGTGGCGGAGGCTCCGATCGTCGCGGTCAAGCGGATGGGTTCGATCCTGACGATGATGGTCGACAGTATCGGCCAGATCATCACCGGGAAGCGTCCGGTCAGCGAGTTGGGCGGACCATTGCGCATCGCCAAGGTATCGGGCGAGCAACTGGCGCTGGGCATTCCGGACCTGATCGGGTTGATCGCACTGGTTTCGATTAACTTGGGGTTCATCAATATCTTGCCAGTTCCGATGCTGGATGGTGGCCACCTGTTCTTCTATGCGCTGGAGGGGATCAGGCGGCGTCCGGTCCCGCCGGCCGTGCAGGAGTGGGCGTTTCGGGGCGGATTGATCGCAATATTGACGCTGATGCTGATGGTGACGTTCAACGATCTTGGTTCGTTCGGAATATGGAAGAGCCTCGCCGGGTTGATCGGTTGACGCAGGTAAGGCAGGGCGGGCGCGCAATTTGATCGGCCTGCGTAATTTCTCCGTTTTGGGGTGGGATAGTGACAGCGAATTTGGTTTCTAAATACGGCGCGCGCGCCACGAGGGTCTTGCTGGCCGGCACGATGCTGTCCAGCCTGCCGCTCGCCGCCCACGCACAGGGGCAGGCCGCTCCTGCGCCGCAGCTGGCGACGCCTGCGCCCGTCGCGGCGCCGGTGACGCGCACGATCCTGTCGCTGCGCGTGGAGGGATCGCAACGTATCGAGCAGGATACGGTGCTGTCCTATACCAAGCTGCGCGTCGGCCAGCCGTTCACCAACGAGACGCTGGATCAGGCGATCAAGGATCTGTACTCGAGCGACTTCTTCGCCGACGTGTCGATCGCGGGGGCCGAGAGCGGCAATATCGTGCTGCGGATCCGTGAGAACCCGGTGATCAACCGCGTCATTCTGGAAGGCAATAAGCGCCTGAAGGAAGACAAGATCCGGAAAGAGATCAAGCTGGCGCCGCGCCAGATCTTCACGCGCACCGCGGTGCGGCAGGATATCGCGCGCATCGTCGAACTGTATCGCCGCCAGGGTCGTTTCGCCGCCTCGATCCAGCCGAAGATGGTCGCGCTGGACCAGAACCGCGTCGACGTGGTGTTCGAGATCAGCGAAGGATCGAAGTCGAAGGTCCGCGCGATCAACATCATCGGCAACGAGGTGTTCAAGGACAGCAAGCTGCGCGAACAGATGGCGACGAAGCAGGCGCGCCTGACGACGCTGCTCAGCTCGAACACCAGCTACGACCAAGACCGGATGGCGTATGACCAGCAGAAGCTGCGCCAGTTCTACCTGACCGAAGGTTATGCCGATTTCCGCGTGACATCGGCGGTGGCCGAGCTGACGCCGGACAAGAAGGACTTCATCATCACGTACGTGGTGGAAGAGGGCCCGCGCTATAAGTTCGGCGACGTGACGGTCGACAGTTCGATCCGCGATTTCGACAACAAGAAGCTCGCCGAAGGCCTGACGATCAAGAAGGGTGACTGGTACGACGCGAAGAAGGTCGAGAATTCGGTCGATCAGCTGAACGAGACGGCCGGTCTGTTCGGCTATGCCTTCACGGAGGTGAACCCGGAGTTCAACCGCGACCGCGAAACGCTGACGATGTCGATGAACTTCAACATCGCCGAGGCGAAACGGTCGTATGTCGAACGCGTCGAGATCAACGGCAACACGAATACGCAGGACAAGGTGATCCGCCGCGAGATCCGCCTGGCGGAGGGCGATGCGTTCAACAGCTTCCAGGTGAAGCGTTCGACGGATCGCATCAACTCGCTGGGCTATTTCCAGGACAAGTTCGAGCTTAAGCAGAATCCGGGGTCGGCGCCCGACCGCGTGATCCTGACCGCGGATATCGAAGAAAAGTCGACCGGTGAATTGCAGCTGTCGGCAGGCTTCTCCAGCCTCGAAAGCTTCATCATCCAAGCATCGATCCGCCAGCGCAATTTCCGCGGCAAGGGCCAGGAACTGCGCGCCAGCGTCAACTATTCGAGCTATTCCAAGTCGATCGAACTGGGCTTCACCGAGCCGTATCTGTTCGACAAGAACATCGCGATCGGCGGCGACATCTTCCGGCGCGATTACAATTCGTTCAACCTGACGGCGAGCGGCGATCGCAACACGACATACCAGCAGGTCTCGACCGGCTTCCAGCTGCGTACCGGCGTGCCGTTGACCGAATACTGGTCGCTGTCCGGCCGTTATGGCTTGAGCTTCGACAATGTGACGCTCGACAAGTCGACCTATTATACGAACGGCGTCTGCGACCCGATCCGCGCCGGGCGGTACCTGTGCGATTCGATCGGCAACCGTGCGACGTCATCGGTCGGCTACTCGCTGGTGTATGACAGCCTCAACAGCCGCTTGCGGCCGAGTGCCGGCCACAACTTCATCTTCAGCCAGGATTTCGCCGGGCTGGGCGGTGACGTGAAGTATATCCGCACGAAGTTCAACGCCTCGAAGTTCTGGGGCATCGGTGGCGGCTTCATCGCATCGGCCCGTGCCGAGGGCGGATACATCAAGTCGCTGGAAAAGAGCCGCGGGGTGGGGATCGACAAAATCCGCATCACCGATCGCTTCTATCTGGGCGAACCGGACTTCCGCGGTTTCGACATTCGCGGCGTCGGTCCGCGCGTGCAGCGCGTTCCGTACGTCACGGACGCGAACGGCGTGCAGACGCTGACCACCAATCGCGACAATATCGTCGATGATGCCTTGGGTGGTCGTGCCTATTATTCCGGCCGTCTCGAACTGGAAATCCCGCTGGGTTCGGGTGCGCGCGAACTGGGCCTGCGTCCGTCCATCTACGTTCAGGCCGGTGCTCTGTTCGGCGTGACGCGCCCGCTGCCGACGATCGCCAATTGCGCCAACGGTGCGACGACGAGCTGCTTCCCGACGCTGGCGAACGGCGCAATCGGGCAGGCGTTCATCCCAACGCTCGACGCTTCCGGTGCGCAATTATATTCGTTCACGCGGGCGGACGGTGGCCAGATCACGACGACGTGCCCGGTCGGCATTCCCGACAGCACGGGGGCCTGCAACGGGATCGTGCCGAATACCCGGCTCGGCCAGGCGATCGATCCGTTCCTCGAACGCTTTGTCGGCGACTCCGCAAAGCCGCGTATTTCCGTCGGCGCGGGCGTCAACTGGACGTCGCCGTTCGGGCCGCTCCGCATCGACGTGGCCTATGCCCTGCTGAAGGACAAAGGCGACGACACCAAACTCGTAACATTCAACGTAGGGACTAGTTTCTGATGAACACGTACAAGAAGTTGCTGCTCGCAGCCGTTCTGGTTGCTCCCGCCGCCATCATGGGTGCGACCCAGGCGAATGCACAGGCCGTCGCCGTCGCGGATCCGCAGGGCGCGATCGGCAATACCAAGGCGTTCACCACCGCCGTCACGCAGATCCGCACGCAATATAAGGCGCAGCTCGACCAGTCGACCGCACGCCGTGCCGCCGTGCAAAAGGAAATCGAGGCGCTCGCACTGGCGCTCGACACCGACAAGAACGGTCAGGTCAGCCAGCAGGAACTGGAAGCCGCACAGGCTGCCAAGCGTCCCGAAATTGCTGCGATCCAGCAGAAGCAGACCGCCGTGCAGCAGGAAGTCGGCCGCCTGGAGGCACCGGCTGCCCGTGCGCAGCAATATGCCGCCGAACAGATCGCGCTGAAGTATGAAGGCGCGTTGCAGTCGGTCGTGTCGAAGCGTGGCGTGCAGTTGATCGTCCGTCCCGATGCGGTCGTCTTCGCCCAGCCGGCGTCGGACCTGACGCCTGCGATCACGACCGAACTCGACACGCTCGTGCCGACGGTCAGCATCACGCCGCCGGCCAACTGGCAGCCCGGCCAAGCCGGTGCAGCGGCCCAGCAGGCAGCACCTGCCGCTCCTGCCAAGAAGCCGACCACCCGGTGAGTGAAGACGCAGCCCCGGCCGCGGAAGCCGTGACGCTTGGTCCGCTCGATATCGGGCGGATCATGGCGGCACTGCCGCATCGCTATCCGATGCTGCTGGTCGACCGGGTCGAGGAAGTCATCCTCGACCGGTCGATCGTCGCCATCAAGGCGGTGACGATCAACGAGCAGTTTTTCCAGGGGCATTTCCCCGGGCGCCCGATCATGCCGGGCGTGCTGATCGTCGAGGCGATGGCGCAGGCGGCGGGGATTCTCGCGCTGGAATCGCTCGGGCTGGCCGGTACGGGGAAGCTCGTTTATTTCATGTCGATCGACGAGGTGAAGTTCCGCAAGCCGGTCGAGCCCGGTGTGCTGCTTCGTCTGGAAGTCGAGATCGTGCAGAAAAGCTCGCGAAGCACGAAGTTTGCGGGTCGCGCCTTGATCGATGGCAAGCTGGCGGCCGAGGCGAAGTTCATGGCGATGATCGCCGATCCGCCGAAGGCGGCCTGACAGGCCGAAACAAAACTTGCTGAAACGTGGTTCGCCGTGTAGTGCGCCGCGCTTGTCCCGGCTGGTCGGAAACCAGCCACTGACGGAGATTGAACATGAAGAAGAACATTCACCCCGATTATCACACCATCAAGGTGCAGATGACCGATGGCACCGTGTACGAAACCCGCTCCACCTGGGGCAAGGAAGGCGACACGATGACTCTGGAAATCGATCCGCTGGCGCATCCGGCATGGACCGGCGGCCGCGGCCAGATGCTCGACACCGGTGGTCAGGTCGCACGCTTCAACAAGCGTTTTGGCGGCCTTTCGTTCGGTAAGAAGTAAATCGACTTTTTCGCGTCGTCCTTAACGACGCATTAGGCAATCCGGGCATAGGCTTCCCTTCGTGAGGTTCACGAAAGGGAAGCCATGTTCGCCGCCGAGTTCGAACCCGCCGAGGTAACCGGCCACCGGAGTACGTCACGGGCGGCGGTCTCGATCAATGCGCGCGTGGGCCGCGGCGGATTTTATCGCACGTTGTGCAAGGTCACCGACCTGTCGATGCACGGCGCGCGGCTACAAACCTATTCCGCCATGCGGAAGGGCGACACGATCTGGCTGACGCTGCCCTTGATCGGTCAAATCGCCGCAACGGTCATGTGGGCCGACGATTATGAAGCCGGTTGTCGCTTCGGCCATCCGCTGGATGCGGATGCCTATGAAACACTGGCTGCGCTGGCGACGCCGAACAGTTGACGCCGTTCATGGCGTTTTCGAGCTGTCTCGTCCGATACGGCCCGCCGTTGGTCATGTCAGAACCGGTCGGCGCTGCGTGTGGCGTTACACATCCTGCGATGTAATCACTGCGACGCCTATTGAATACGGAAGCTACGTGCGCGGCAGGCGTCATCGCCATAATGCTACATTTGAAGCCCCCATCATCGATCGAGATGGGTGTGAGGCTTAGGCAGGCTGCGCGCTTAGGACTGGAATGATGAACGTACGGGATTTCGGCGCAACGTGGTCGGAGCGGCGCTGACGCCGGTCGGCACTGTGACAAGCGTTCGAAATGCATCGCGCCGTTATTTCACGGCGCATCCCCTGATCCTGACGTTCGACCCCCGATTTGTCGCTGGCCTGTCGTTGACGGCGCATTCTTCCGCCACTGCTTCAGATCGGTTCGTCGGTTATCCAAAGGATCGGAGCCCCCCTTCCAACGTCCTTTCCGTGCAATTCGCGTTGGAACGAAATTCGCCTCCCTGCATTTCACAGAGGTCGAATTTCGCGTTGCGAAATTCCATTCCTCGGAGGGTGTCGCTACCGCTTACAGGTCGGAAATCGATCGGTTTGCAGCCCCGCAATTCTACCGTTGGCACAAAACATGCTTAATTTTCCGCGTCGTAGCTGAAGTGTCTACGACGACGAGTAGTGATCGAGGGAGAATTTCCATGAAAAAATTTTCGCCGCAGCCGTTGCTGCAACTGTTGCCTTCGCAGCTGCGCCTGCAGCCCAGGCAGCGCAGTTCCTGACCCTGACGGGGCCCAGCGGCACCTATGGCGACGATAACGTGACGTGCGCTGGTGGTGGGGTTTTCTGTTCGTTCGAACGTACCTTCACGTTCACCACGCCGACTGGCTTCAACCTGGCGAGCTCGGACATCACGTCGCTGTTGACGGGCAATAACCAGGCAACGAATCTCGATCTGACGACCGTGACGTTGAACGGTAAGGACTTCAACACCGTCTTGTCCGGTGTGCAAGAGTTCCGCAACCTGCTCAACCAGACGATCGTTGCTGGCGGCACGAACACGCTGTTCGTTTCCGGTACCGTTGGTCAGGCCGGTTCGCCTACGCCCGCTAACGCTTCGTTTACGGGCAACCTGTCTTTCGCGACGCAGGTGGCAGCCGTTCCGGAAACCGCAACCTGGGGCATGATGATCCTGGGCTTCGGCATGATCGGTGCGGCGTCGCGCAGCCGCAAGGTCAAGACGAGCGTCAAGTTCGCCTAACAGCCTTCTCCCACGGGGGACATTGAGCCGCTGGCCGAAAGGCCGGCGGCTTTTTGCTGGGATCGATCGATAGCGGCACTCAGGCAGCCCGTAGCCGGCGCAAAGGCCCGCGTGATGGCCCTATGTGGTTGGACCATTTCCCGGCAAACAAACTATCACGCCAGATCCGGACGCCTCGACCAGACCTTATCTCCACTGACAGTTCCAAGCGCCATGTCGGAGCGGGGAGCCTGGCCAAACCATCGGCACGTACCGGTATAGCCATGCTCCGGGGGCAAGCCGGTCGGTGGATAAAATCCGTCGCTCCTGCTTACACACCAAGTCGGCATCTAGGAAGAAATGCCGGAAAACCGCGGTTGGCACAGATCATGCAAAGCTTCCGGTGAGGGCGCTGTCGCCATATATTTATCGGAGGTTCATCCCAATGCGTAATGTCTATCGCGCCGCCATCGCAGTTGCTGCCCTCGCGCTTTCCGTGCCAGCCTCGGCAACCGTCACGGTAACCCCTTCATCTGCCGATTCGGACGGTTCCTTCTCGATCGGTTTCAGCGGCGCGAACGTTGCGCGGCCGTCCTTCACGGAGTCGTTCACGTTCTCGACCACGACCAGCGGCTTTCTGAGCGCGATCGTCTCCACCACGGGTGGCGGATCAAATTCGAGGAACGACGTCGATTTCACGAGCGTCTTCATCACAGGCCCCGGCAACGTGACGTACGTTCTGACCCCGACCAGCAACTCTGACATCAACGAGACTCGCTCGTTCGATGACATTTTCGTCGGCATTGGTTCTTACACGTTGACCACGACCGGCACCTTGCGCGGCACGAATGGCGCCTATGGCGGCAACATCGCCTTCAACGCGGCTGCTGTTCCCGAGCCGGCAACCTGGGGCCTTATGGTCCTCGGCTTCGGCATGATCGGCGCCGCTGCACGCGGCCGCAAGGTGAAGACGAACGTCAAGTTCGCCTAACATCGGTTTCTACATGCGAACGAGAAGCCGTCAGTCGATAGACTGGCGGCTTTTTTCGTAAACAACCGTCGAGGAGATTGCATGTGGACGGGGTGGTTATCTGCTTCTGGCTCACGATTATCGCCATTGTGGGGCTTATCTTCGCAAAAGCGATGGTTCTTCACATGATCCGCGGTGAACGCGCTGGGCGCCGCCGCCAACGGCGGGACGACCTGACGGTCATCGCCGATCCCGCACGTAAGAGCGCAAGAAAGTAACCATCGGCGAATGGCTTATCGCGCCGCCGATCTGATCGACTGTCACCGCTGTCAAATACGTCCGCTGCTCCCGCTGTGGGAGAAGCGACATGAGCAGAACGGAAAGGACTGAGAGGGCTGCGCGAGGCAGGGAGACGAGGCGGAGGCCCTATCAGCCGGGATTGGCCGCTGGATCTTGACGTTTGATCGATATCAATGACAGACGGCCGACCAGCATCGGTTCGGTTTTGGTCGGCCAGTAATGACGGTTTAGTAATCCTCGACGTTTAGCGCGCGGGACGATAACGGATTCGGAAAGCGATATGGCCGAAAAGACAAGACATCGCTTCGGCGTTCTCGATAGCCTGCGCGGTGTATGCGCATGTATGGTCGTAATCTACCACTTTCAAACGAGTGGATACGTTAGCAACACTGCGTTGATCCAGAACTCGTTCCTGTTCGTTGATTTCTTTTTTGTTCTGAGTGGCTTTGTGATTGCAGCCAGTTATGGCGATAAACTTGCGAACGCATTTTCGATCAAGCGATTTATGCTACTTCGTCTCGGCCGTATCTATCCGCTCCATTTCGTGGTATTATTAGTTTGGGTTGCTTTCGAGATATTCGTGCTTTGGGTGCCACGGCCTTCGGGTGAAATTGCGTTTACCGGAAATTACCAAGTGAAGGCGCTTGTCGCTCACCTGTTTCTTGTCCAGCCATTCTTTGGAGAAGATTTGGTATCGTGGAACGGTCTTGCTTGGAGCATTGCGGTCGAGCTCTGGGCGTATCTTATTTTTGCTTTCGGGTTTCGATTTTTGGGGAAATGGATTGTTCCTTTCGCCATCGTTTTGGCGATTTCTTGCACCATTTACCTTCCATTCGTCACCGACCGGTATTTGAACGTCTTTCACCACGGTGCGTTCGCGCGATGCCTGATAGGGTTTTCGCTTGGGGTTGTGATGTTCTACGCCTATCGGCGGTTTCCGTTCGATCCGAGACGTTCAACCGCGACCGTGCTTGAAATAGCGGCCGTGGTAGGCACAGCTACGATGATCGCCTTTGCCGGCGCCGGGCCATTCTCTCTGTTAGTTCCTCCGTTGTTTGCGATCGTCATTATAATATTTGCGCAGCAGTCCGGACTCGTTAGTAATTTTATGCTGCTGTCGTTCCCGCAATTCTTAGGCAAGATTTCATATTCTATTTACATGGTTCACATGTTTATTGTTTATCGGGCATATAATATGTTCGCTGCGATACAAAATCGCACCGGTGATAAAGATATTCTCCAGAAAGTTCACGGAAAACAGACAGTCGGTGCCACACCCTTGATGGGGGACGCGTTTACTTTGGGAATGCTGGCCGTGGTGATCATCGTGGCCTATATAAGTTATTCTCTCGTCGAAGCGCCGGCAAATGAATGGACGCGTCGAAAGCTTCTTCGACGAGTGCCGAGTGCCGCTGTTTAATCATCCAGCCTGACTTGGGCACGTGACCATCGTATAGCGTGCCCGCGGACGGCGGATGACCGCGGGCGCACCATTCCAAACGGCTGGCGCAATCGATTTTCCGCCAATCGGCTTGCCACCGTCCGCTTAGACCAATCCAGCACTACCAGCCTATTTACTGAGCGCAGCCCTGATAGCACGCCGCTTCGGCGCCACCGCGTCCGGCTGGCCGGTGAACTCATGCTGTCCCCAACTGCCGAACCGGCCGGTTGGCCCAGTCGTATTGTACAGCATGATCGGACCGGTATGGACGGCGCGCAGGTCGGCCAGATAGCGGTTGTAGGCGGCTTCCATCAGCGGGCTGCGCTGCATCTGCTCATTTACAGCCGCGTTGGCATCGGTCGAGATGTTGCTTTGGCCGCCCTCGTAGATCATCGACAGCTTGCCGTGGCGCTTTGCGGCCTGGGCCACGAACGTAGTCGTCTGGATCGCCGCCAGCCGTGCCTTTTCCAGCCGGGCGAATAGTTGCGACTGCGTTTCACCGATACGTGCCGGTTTGTTCAGTTCGGCCACCCCGAAATAGGGCGCATCGGCGATCGCATCGACCCATTGCGCGGTATCACGGAAGTCCAGGAATTGGTCGATGCCGCGGACATTGCCGGACTGGAACGAGGCGACGCGCACGAGCCGGGCGGGCTGGGCCTTGAAGACGTCGGTCAGGATCTTGTTTTGCTCGACCGTCTTCTCGGCATAGCGCAGCATCGTGTTGTCCCATTTGTTCGGGGACAGGTTCTTCGCGATACCTTCGTTCAGCGCCTGCGTCGTGACCTTGAACATCCAGTTCCAGACCTCGTTTCCGGTCTCGAAATAGGCCTTGCCCTTCAGCGTATCGCGAATAAGCGTCGCCATGCGCCGGATGTAATCGTCATCGGCGTTCCACGGAATCGTGAACCACGCATCGCCGCCGATCGCATTGGCGATCTCGATCTGGTCCTCCAGCGGCTGATCGCCGGTAAAGGTGCCCGAGCGCTGGCGATTGGGCAGCGAGCGTGTTGCCCAGCTGATCGGCGCGTTGCTGTTCGCTGTCGACCAGTCGAGGAAGCGGACGACGCTGTAGAGTTTCATGTCGTCGACATAGCGCTGGTCGAGCCGGCCGTTCGCGACGACGCCGGGCTCGCGACAGTCGAGATCGCGGAACGTGCCGTCGCTTCCCGACAGATCGAACCAGACGCCGCCATGCTTGCCCGGAGGTCCCGCAGGTTTCCATACGAAGCTGATCGTGCGCGTATCGCTCCTGACCCAGTTGGGCACATTTCCGTTCACGAAGGCCGCGCCCTTGCCTTGCCACGTACAGGTGATCCTGGTCGCCTTGCCGAGAAGCACGTCGTTCGGCGCCTGGAGGAAGATACGCCCGGCGGTCTTCGGGTTGCCATACTGGTTGAGGCCGCCGACGACGTTCATCCATTCGCTGGCCCGGTAGGCGAGGTTCGCCCAGATCCGCTCCGTTCCGTAATAGCTTACCGGCACCGCGCTGACGCCGATCTGCCCGGGAAGCGAACCCTTGCTAGGACTTGGCGTTCCGGAAATGATCGTTCCCTTAGCCGCCGGTGTCGGCACCGAACCCTGGTTTACGACCGTCAATTGATTCGCCGCCTGGTCATTGCTCACGCACTTCTTCTGGCTGGTGAGTCTTAAAGACGACGTGATCGTTCCGCAGCCGGAAGCCGTCTGCGCCTGCACGAAAACAGCGACGCACACCAATGCGCCAGCCGCAATATATACCCTCATGGGCGTCCTTTCTGGGAGCATATCGCCGAATGACGATTAACCTGCTTTGGTCGATGTTGCGATGCAGCGCAAAGGCGGTGCGTCGTATCGACGGACCAGTACGACGAGTTGATTTTATACAATTTTATTCGGCCCGTGCAGTCTGGCCAGGCGGTGAAACCACGGGGCGTGCAGAGCGGACCGTAACCGACTGTGCGGGAACGCGATCAATGTCGCTGGTCCATAGGTGCATCAAGGCGAATTGCGGAAGATCCGCACCGGTGGCCAGAAAAGATCCTGCGCTTCGAACTCATCGGCCGACGCGCCAATTTGGCGGAAGGGGTGGGATTCGAACCCACGGATACTTGCGCATCGGCGGTTTTCAAGACCGCTGCAATCGACCACTCTGCCACCCTTCCGGCGCGTCGATCGCTTAATCCGGTTGCGCCGCTTTGTGCAAGCGGTGCGACCGCCGGGGGTTCATGCGGGTCGAGCGGTGTGGCAGGGTCCCCGGATGCAGATGACATTGAAGATGAAGCGTTGGATCGGCGTCGTGGCGGCCGCAATGGTTTGCGGGTTCGGCAGCGGACGGGCGGTGGCGCAGGAGGAAGCGGGATTCCAGGCCTATCTGATCCAGCTTCGCGCGCAGGCGATCGCGAAGGGCGTCAGCGCCCGGACGCTCGATATGGTGCTGCCGACATTGACGTTGAACACCCGCGTCATCGAACTGGATCGCGCGCAGCCCGGCGGAAGCCCGGCAAACCCGAATGCGAGCATTCCGGCTTTCGCGCCGTATAAAGCGCAACATGTCGGCGCGGCGATCATCGCGCGCGGGCGCAGCGCGTATCAGTCGCAACGTTGGCGGTTGCAAAAGATCGAGGACCAGACGGGCGTTCCGGAATCGGTCATGGTCGCGATCTGGGGACATGAAACGAGCTACGGCGTGGTTATGGGCGGATTCGACCTGCCGCGCGCGCTGGCTTCGCTTGCGTATGAGGGCCGGCGGCGGCAATTGTTTGCGGACGAGTTCATCGCGGCGATGCAGATGGTCGATCGTGGCGTCCCCGTCTCGCAACTGAAAGGAAGCTGGGCGGGCGCGACAGGCGGGCCACAGTTCCTGCCATCGGTCTATCTGCGTCTGGCGAAGGACGGAGATGGCGACGGGCGTTCCGATATCTGGACCAGCCCGGCGGACACGCTCGCCTCGATCGGCAACTATTTCACCAGTGCCGGGTGGCGCGCCGGCCAGCCCTGGGGTCTGGCAGTTACGGTGCCCGCGGGGTTCGATCGGTCGGGGATCACCAATCGACTGGTTTCGCCGCGATGCGAGCGTGTCTTCGCGCGGCATAGCGGGTGGAAGACGATCGCCGAGTGGCGCGCGCTTGGTATCAGCCCGGAAACGCGGGTCTGGCCCGACGACCGCGTGATGGCGACGTTGATGGAACCCGATGGCCCCGGAAAAACCGCTTATCTGCTAACCGGAAATTATCGGGTTATCCTCGATTACAATTGCTCGAACTTTTACGCTTTGTCGGTCGGGCTACTCGCGGATGCTGTCGAACAGTAGAATTGGTTATGGCTGCATTGTGATCGCCGCCGCGTGCGTTGGTGGGGCGGGGTATGCCGGCGCATTGAACTTCGCGGATACTCCGTCGATGTCGGGGCTGGCCACTGGCATTGGACAACCTGCCGCCGGTTCGAAGGTCGCGCCGCGCGCGCCACGGGACGCGCAGGCTGCGGCACCGAATCCAGTCGGCGCGAGTTATGCGCTGCCGTCCACTCCTCCAGAAGCACGCGTACAAAACTCCGACTTGCCACCGGATATTGCCTCCGTCGAAGGACCGCGCGGGACATCGGGGCAGTCGCAGCGTTATGACACGGTCGGCTATGCGACCTGGTATGGCGAGGAAATGCAGGGGTCAGACACGGCGTCCGGTCAACCCTTCGATCCGGCTGGCATCACGGCCGCACATCGCACGCTACCGCTCGGATCGATCGTCGAAGTCACTGCGCTGGATACGGGGCGGACGATCCTGGCGCTGGTCAACGATCGCGGGCCCGGACGGCCGGATCTGGAGATCGACCTGTCGCGCGGCGCGGCGCAATCACTTGGCGTTACCGGTGTCGCGCCGGTTCGGATCCGGCGGGTCACCGCCAATTCTCCCGACATCATGGCGCTGCGGGGCGGGCAGGCGGCATCACGGCGGATCGATGCGCCGCAAGCGCTGCTTGTGGCATTGCGTCGGAAGTTGCCGGTACGGGCGGGGGTCGCCATTGCATCGAAGGGGCGGTTCGATGCTCCCGCACTTCCGGTATCGCCGCCTTCTCGCGAAGACCGCATTGGACAGAACGCTGGAACGCCAGCCGCCACGGTCGCACCGAACGCTGGATCGAACCAGGCCAGCTCCGCCCCGGGCGCGTTCGTACAGGTCGCGGCGTTGTCGCATGAGGGCAGGGCGAAGGCGCTAGCGACCATGCTTCACGGGCGCGTGCACAGGGTCGGTACGATCTTTCGCGTGCAGATGGGGCCGTACGCAAATGGCGCTTTGGCGAAAGCCGCGCGTGACGACGTCGCAAGGCGGGGCTATGGGGATGCTCGGATCGTACAAACGAACTGAATCACCCCAAGCGTCACGGATTTTCGATGAAGAACCTGCCGATCAAGAAACTGCTCGCTGCCACCATCCTTACGCCTGCTTTGGTGCTCGCCAATCCGGGGATTGCGGCCGCGCCCGATTTCCCGACGCCGGCCCCGGTCGCCTATCTGACCGACCTGTCGACCGGCGCCGTGCTGTTCTCGAAGGATGCGGACCGCCGCATGCCGCCGGCATCGATGGCCAAGATGATGACCGTCTATGTCGTGTTCGACATGCTGAAAAAGGGCGAGTTGAAGCTGAACCAGACGTTCCCGGTCCGTCCGGAAACGTGGCAGCGCTGGCATGGGCCCGCGGCGGGATCGACCATGTTCCTGTCGACCGGCGAGAATGTCAGCGTCGAGAATCTGCTGAAGGGCATCGTCACGCTGTCGGGCAACGACGCGTGCGTCGTGATCGCGGAGGGGATTTCGGGGACCGAAGCCGCATTTACCGATCGGATGAACGAAGCCGCCAAGCGGCTGGGGCTGTCGAACAGCCATTTCGGAACGTCGAATGGCTGGCCAGACAACGGCGTGACCTATGTCACCGCGCGCGATCTCGCGAAGCTGGCGGCGGCGACGATCCAGGATCATCCCACGCTGTATAAGAAGTTCTATTCGCTGCCGAACTTCACCTGGGGTAAGACGCTGGGCGCTGGCGCGGACATCACACAGGCGAACCGCGATCCGCTGCTCGGCCGCGTTGCCGGTGCGGATGGCTTGAAGACGGGGCATACGGACGAGGCGGGGTACGGCTTTACCGGCTCCGCGATCCAGAATGGCCGTCGCCTCGTGATGGTGATGGCCGGGCTGACCAGTTCCAACCAGCGGATCGAGGAGTCGGTCCGCTTCATGGATTGGGGGTTCCGCGCATGGCAGGCCAAGCCGATCGTCAAGAAGGGCAAGAAGGTCGAGACGGCGGACGTCCAGCTTGGTGACGCGGCGACGGTCGGGCTCGTCGCGCCGACCGATCTGGCGATTACGCTGCCGTCGGGCGCATCGCCTGAATTGCAGGCGCGCGTCGTGTATGACGGGCCGATCAAGGCGCCGATCAAGGCCGGTCAGCATATCGCCGATCTGGTCGTGACGTCTCCCGGCCTGCCGTCGCAGAGCGTTCCTTTGGTCGCCGAGAACGATGTCCAGGAAGCCGGGTTCTTCGGTCGCGCCTGGGCCGGCCTCATGGGTCTGTTCGGCGGGTGAGGGGTCGCTTCATCTCGCTGGAAGGCGGAGAGGGAGCGGGCAAATCCACGCAGGTGCGCAGGCTCGCCGAGGCATTGGCCTCGCGCGGGATCGAGACACTGGTCACGCGGGAGCCGGGCGGCAGCGATGGCGCCGAGGCGATCCGCGGCCTGTTGATGTCGGGCGATGTCGGCCGGTGGAGTCCGCATAGCGAGGCGCTGCTGTTCGCCGCCGCGCGGGCCGATCATGTCGAGACACGGATCCAGCCCGCCTTGAGCGCGGGCGTCTGGGTGATCTGCGACCGGTTCATCGACAGTAGCCGCGCTTATCAGGGCGTGGCCGGCGGGATCGACGATGCAGCCGTGCTTGCGCTGCACGGCTTTGGCTCACGCGGGCTTTTGCCCGATCGCACTTTCGTGCTGGAAGTGCCGGTCGAACAGGGGCGCGCCCGTGCCGAAGGACGCGACGGCGCGGCGGCGGACCGGTTTGCAGCGCGCGGCGACGATTTCCATCGGGCCGTAGCGGCGGCTTTCCGGACTTATGCGGAGCACGAGCCGGACCGCGTCAGGCTGATCGACGCATCGGCCAGCGCGGACGCGGTGACCGAGGCGTTGATTACCGGTCTCGCCGATATGCTGCCATGACCCTACCGTTGGGGAATGACGATGCGCATGCCGCATTTGCGGCGGCGATGCGTAACGGCGCGTTGCACCACGCCTGGCTGTTCGCCGGACCCGAAGGCGTGGGGAAGGGCACGTTCGCGCGGATCGCGGCGCTGCGTCTGTTGGCGGAAGGCGCCGCGAAGGCCCCGCTTCCGCCGGGTTTCGACGTACCCGCCGACAATTATACGCGCAGCCTGATCGCCGCGGGATCGCATCCCGATTATCGCGAGCTGGCCCGTGCGCCGAAAGATGCCGACAAGCCGGGGCAGGATCTGGCCCGATCGATCCCGATCGCGCAGGTCCGCAGTCTCCAGCCGCTATTTGCGGTCACGCCGAGCATGTCGTCGCGGCGGGTGATCGTGATCGATGCGATCGACGATCTCGAGCGCGCAGGGGCCAACGCGTTGCTGAAGAATTTGGAAGAACCCCCGCAGGGCACGATCTTCCTGTTGATCAGCCACGCACCCGGGCGGTTGCTCCCGACGATCCGCTCGCGGTGTCGCTTGCTGCGTTTCGAGTCGCTTGACGAGCCGACGATGGAGGCGGTGTTGCGCACCCATCAGCCATCGCCACCGGATGCCGAGATAGACGCGCTGGTCGCGGCCGGTCAGGGCTCGCCAGGGCGTGCGCTGGGCTTTGCGGGACTCGATCTGGCCGCGATCGATACGGCGATGCGGTCGATCGCAGCAGACGGCGATCCGAGCAACGCCCGACGCTCGAAACTCGCCAAATCGCTCGCGTTGAAGGCGGCGCAACCCCGCTACGAGGCGTTCCTGGACCGCGTCCCCGCCTTCATTGCAGCCGCTGCGCCCGGACGCCACGGTCAGGCATTGCGCACGGCGCTCGACAGCTACGATGCCGCGCGAACCCTCGCCGCCAGCGCGCGGGGATTGTCGCTGGATGCGCAGGCGACCGTCTTCGAGATGGCCGGTCTTGTCGCCGCGCTCGCGCCGCCGGTCGAGACGTCGCGCTGAGGCTTCAATTGCGCCCGGCCTTGCTTTAGGGATCGCGCATGGCCGAACCCTATTACATCACCACCGCGATCAGTTATCCCAACGGACGCCCGCATATCGGGCATGCTTATGAAGCGATCGCGGCGGACGCGATCGCGCGGTTCCACCGTCAGGCGGGGCGCGACGTCCGCTTCCAGACCGGAACGGACGAGCATGGCCTGAAAATGGTCCAGACGGCCCGCGACCGGGGAGTCGAGGTGGCCGATTTGGCCGCAGAAATGTCCGGACATTTCAAGGCAATGGATGACGCCTTGAATATCAGCTATGATCGTTTCATCCGGACCACTGAACCGGATCACCACCGCGCGAGCCAGGCGATCTGGCAAGCGATGGAAGCGAATGACGACCTCTATCTCAGTCGGTACGAGGGCTGGTACTCCGTCCGCGACGAAGCCTTTTACGACGAAAAGGAACTGATCGACGGGGAAGGGGGGGCAAAGCTCTCACCGCAAGGAACGCCGGTCGACTGGACCGCGGAGGAAAGCTGGTTCTTTCGCCTTTCCAGATATCAGCAGCCGCTGCTGGATCATATCGCGGCCAATCCCGATTTCATCCGCCCGGAAAGCCGCCGGAACGAGGTGGTCAAGTTCATCGAAGGCGGGCTGAGCGACCTTTCCGTGTCGCGAACGAGCTTCGATTGGGGCGTCAAGGTTCCGGGCAGCGACGGCCATGTCATGTATGTGTGGGTCGATGCATTGACCAACTATTTGACTGGCGCGGGCTATCCCGACGATATGGATGGGGTCACGAAATGGTGGCCGGCCGATCTGCATCTGATCGGCAAGGATATCGTGCGTTTTCATGCGGTCTATTGGCCGGCTTTCCTGCTGTCTGTGAAGCTGGCGCTGCCGAAGACGGTGTTCGGCCACGGCTTTCTGCTGCATCGCGGGGAGAAGATGTCGAAGTCGATCGGCAACGTGGTCGATCCGATCGAGCTTTCCAACGCGTTCGGGGTCGATGCTTTGCGGTACTTCCTGTTGCGCGAGGTGAGCTTCGGACAGGATGGCAGCTATTCCGCCGAAGCGATCGTCACGCGAGTCAACGCCGAACTGGCGAACAGCTTCGGCAATCTGGCGCAGAGGACGTTGTCATTCATCGCCAAGAATCTGGAGGGCGCCTTGCCGCAGCCCGGTCGATCGGACCCGGCGGATGCGGAATTGCTGGCCACGGTTCGTGACGCTACGACGATCTTCCGCAATGAATTCAGCGACCTGGCCCTCAGTCAGGCGATCGAGGCATGGATGCGCGGCGTCTTCGCCTGCAACCAGTATATCGATGTCCAGGCACCCTGGGCGCTTCGCAAGACCGATCCCGATCGCATGCACGCCGTACTCGGCACGCTCGTTCGCGCGATCCGCGATCTGGCGATCACGATCCTGCCGGCGGTTCCGGCGTCCGCCGGCAAGGTGCTGGACCAGATCGGCGCAATCGGGCGCGATCACGCGGCGTTGGACGATAGTGGTTGGTACGACATGCTGGCCGCGTCCGACTTCCGCATCGTCGCCCCGCAAGGCGTATTCCCTCGTCTCGAAGTTCCGGCGGAACCTGCCTGATGCTGGCCGACAGCCATTGCCACCTGAATTACAAAGGGTTGGCGGAGGATCAGCAAGCGGTGCTGGAACGGGCGCGGGCCCGTGGCGTCACGGCGATGCTGAATATCGCGACACGTGAAAGCGAATGGGACGACGTACTCGCCACCGCCGAGCGGGAGAGCGATGTCTGGGCGACCGTCGGTATCCATCCGCACGAGGCCGACAAGCACGCGCACATCGATACCGCCAAGCTGGTCGCACGTGCGCAGCATCCCCGCGTCGTCGGTATCGGCGAGAGCGGTCTCGACTATTTCTACGACCATAGCGACCGGGAACGGCAGCAGGTCAGCTTCCGCGCGCACATCGCCGCGGCGCGCGAGACGCAATTGCCTATCGTCGTCCATACGCGCGATGCCGAAGAGGATACCGCGTCGATCCTGCGCGAGGAGATGGGGAAGGGGGCTTACCCTTGCGTCATCCACTGCTTCACCGCGAGCGGGGCGTTCGCCGATATCGCGCTCGATCTCGGCTGCTATATCTCCATTTCCGGTATCGTGACGTTCAAGAACGCGAAGGATTTGCAGGAAACCGCGGCGCGGCTGCCGCTCGACCGGCTGCTGATCGAGACGGATGCGCCGTTTCTCGCACCCGTTCCACATCGCGGGAAGACGGGTGAGCCCGCCTTCGTCGCGGACACGGCGAGGTTCCTGGCGGACCTTCGTGGCGAGCGGCTGGAGGATCTGACCGAGGCGACGGCCCACAATTTCCACAGCCTTTTTGCCAAGACGCGATCGTGAGCGCCCGCGAATGAAGGCCCGCAAATGAAGGTTCGTATCCTCGGTTCGGGAACATCGTCCGGGGTGCCGAGGATCGGCAATGACTGGGGTGCCTGCGATCCCGCCGAGCCGCGCAACCGCCGGACGCGCGCATCGATCGTCGTCGAAACCAAGACGACGCGCATTTTGGTCGATACCAGTCCCGACATGCGCGAGCAGTTGCTGTCGGCCGGTATATCCGATCTGGATGCCGTCATCTGGACCCACGATCATGCGGATCATTGCCACGGGATCGATGATCTGCGGCAGGTATTTCACGCGCGGGGTGCGCCGGTTCGCGGGCTGGCGCGACGGGAGACCCTGGCGCCGCTGATGACGCGTTTCGCCTATGTTTTCAGTGGCCGCGCCGGATATCCCTCGACCGTCGCGGCAGAAACTCTGGCAGACGATATCAAGATCGGCGATATCCGCGTGCGCGCGGTCGATCAGCCTCATGGCAACATCCTCTCGGCGGGGCTACGGTTCGACGCCGATGGCACATCGATCGGATATGCGACGGATTTCCATGCGCTAACGGACGATATGCGAAGCCTGTATCAGGGTCTCGATATCTGGATCGTCGATGCGCTTCGGCGTTTTCCGCACCCGTCGCATCCCGAGTTGTCGGCCGTTCTCGGTTGGATCGAGCAATTGGGTCCGGCGCGTTCCGCATTGATCCATATGGACAATTCAATGGATTATAGGGCGCTGCTGGCCGAGCTGCCGGTCGGGGTCGAGCCCGGATATGACGGTCTGGAGATGGTCGCGTGACGGGCACCGGGTTCGATATATTCTACTTCGCGCTGATGCTCATCCTGCCCTTGTCCGCGCTGGCGGCTCGCCGATTGCCGATCGCGAGCACCCTGAAGATGGCGCTCGCGTGGATCGCGATCTTCGTCGTGCTGATGATCGTCGTGGGAAATTGGGGCCGCGTCGCGCCCGCGCTACAGCCGATCGCCGATACGCTGGGGATCAGCGATCAGTCGGTGTCCGGTTCGACGGTACGGATCCGGATGGCGGAGGATGGTCATTTCTGGGCGAACGTCAGCGTCAACGGAGTCCAGCGGCGTATGCTCGTCGACAGCGGCGCGACGACTACGGCGCTTTCGACGGATACCGCCGAGGCTGCGGCGCTCGATCTCAATGAAAGTATCGTGCCGACGATGCTCAATACGGCCAACGGGTCGGTCAGCGCGCAACGTGCGACGATCGGGACGCTGAATATCGGGAGCATCCAGGCAAAGGATCTGCCTGCGGTCGTATCACCGGCGTTCGGGGACACGGACGTGCTTGGCATGAACTTTCTGTCGCGGCTCAAATCGTGGCGCGTCGAGAACGACATGCTGGTTATGGAGCCCACGGGGCAATGACCCCACCCATCTTTCGCCGATCTGAATTTAACATAATGTATATTATCGGACTTTGATATGCAGCGTGAGGAAGCCCCCCCCATCGGATCGACGCGTCTATCCGGCCATCGGACGGCTGGTTGCGATCATGGCGCGGCTTCGCGATCCGGTTTCCGGCTGCGAATGGGATCGCTCCCAGGACTTTGCCTCGATCGCGCCGTACACGATAGAGGAAGCGTATGAAGTCGCCGACGCGATCGCGCGCGACGACTATGATGATCTGAGAGACGAACTTGGCGACCTGCTGCTTCAGGTGGTCTTCCATAGTCGTATGGCCGAGGAAGCCGGTCTGTTTGCGCTGGAGGACGTTGCCGCGAGCATCTCCGACAAGATGGAACGCCGCCATCCGCACATCTTCGGTGACGACGCCGCCGGCGGGCATCACCGGTGGGAAGAGATCAAGGCGGCGGAACGAGCGTCCAAAAGCACGAGCAGTGGCCCTGTCGGAGCGCTGGACGGCGTCGCTATAGGCCTGCCCGCGCTGCTCCGCGCAGAAAAGCTCCAGAAACGCGCGGCGCGCACGGGTTTCGACTGGCCGGACGCGGACGGGCCGCGTGGGAAGGTCATCGAGGAAATTGCCGAAATCGATGCTGCGTCCGAGGCCGAGCGCGAGGAGGAAGTCGGCGATTTGCTGTTTTCGGTCGTAAACTGGGCGCGTCACCTCGGGATCGATCCCGAGGCAGCCCTGCGCCAGGCCAACGCGAAATTTGAGCGTCGATTCAAGGCGATGGAAACAGAAGCTGGTGCCGGGTTTCAATCCCTCGATCTTGAGGGAATGGAGCGATTGTGGCAGTGCGCGAAGATCGACCCGGCAAAGTAACGCCGATCACCCCCCGCCATCACGCGCTGCGTTGCAGGAACCGTTCGTAGTCGCGCGGTGCCATGCGGACGTCATAGGCCGCACTGTCGCCCTCGACTTCCTGTCCCAGTACTTCGCCATGGGCGTGCAGCCATGCGGCCCCCGCCCCGTCGCCTGCATCCAGCGTGATGACGTAACGCCGATGTCCGGCGGTCAGCAAGGTCGCGATCGTGTCGAGCAGATCGGAGACCCCTTCCCCGTCCAGCGCCGAGATCGCCACGACGTCCTCACGCCGTGCAGCCTCACCGACCAGTTCGGTGCGGTCCTCGTCGCTCAACAGGTCGAGTTTGTTCCATGCCTCGATCCGCGGCGTGGTCTCGTCGACGCCGATGTCGCGCAACACCGCCTCGACATCGTCGCGCTGCGCCATCGTATCGGGGTGCGCGATGTCACGGACATGGACGAGCAGATCCGCGGAGATCACCTCTTCCAGCGTCGCCTTGAACGCCGCGACCAACTGGGTGGGCAGTTCGGACACGAAGCCGACCGTGTCCGACAGGATCGCTTTGTCGATACCCGGCAGGCTGATCTGGCGCAATGTCGGGTCCAAAGTTGCGAACAGCAGATCCTCCGCCACGACGTGCGCGCCCGTCAAACGGTTGAACAGCGTGGATTTGCCGGCGTTGGTATACCCGACCAAAGCGATGACTGGCCACGGCGCACGCTGGCGGCGATCGCGGTGCAGTCCGCGTGTGCGGCTGACCTGCTCCAGTTCCTTTTTCAACCGCGCCATGCGATCGCGGATCAAGCGCCGATCGGCCTCGATCTGCGTTTCGCCTGGACCACCGAGAAACCCGAAGCCGCCGCGCTGGCGCTCAAGATGGGTCCAGCTGCGTACGAGGCGGCCGGCCTGATAGTCCAGATGGGCGAGTTCTACCTGCAAACGACCTTCCGCCGTCGCCGCCCGTTCGCCGAATATCTCGAGGATCAGCCCGGTGCGATCGATCACCTTCGCCCCGAGTTCCTTTTCGAGATTGCGTTGCTGCACCGGTGTCAGCGCCGCATCGAAGACGACGAGGTCCGCCTCTTCCATTCTTACGGTCGCGGCGAGCATCTCGACCTGGCCGCTGCCGATCAGTGTCGAGGGACGCGGCTGGCGGACGCGGAACGAGACCTTCTCGACCACGACCACACCGATCGCCATCGCCAGCCCGGCGGTTTCCTCCAGACGCGCGGCGACGTCCCGCGAGGATATGCCATGCTCCGGAAAGACGACGACGCACCGGGCGCCGCGTGCGAATTCGTCCTTGTCGCGGTCGAAACCGCCGCCATTGTCGGTCGTTATGCTCAATCGTCCTCGCCGTCGGCCTGTTCATCGGCCAGATTAAGGGGGTGCGCCGGCTGGATGGTCGAGACGGCGTGCTTGTAGACAAGCTGCGACATGCCATCGCGCTGGAGCAGCATGCAGAACAGGTCGAACGCGGCGATCTGGCCCTGCAGCATCACGCCGTTGACCAGGAACATCGTCACATTGTCCTCGGACTTGCGCACGGCGTTCAGGAAAATCTCCTGCAGCAACGGCGCGCGCTTCTGCGCCTCTCCGATCGCGTTGACGATCGCGGCGACATCGACGCTACCCGACGGCATGATCGTGGAGATGGCATGCTTGTAGATCAGCTGGCTCTGGCCATCGCGGCGCAACAGTACCGAGAAGTTATCGAACCACGTCACGATCCCCTGCAGTTTCACGCCCTTGACGAGGAACATCGTCACCGGCGTCTTCGAACGGCGCAGCGCGTTAAGGAACAGGTCCTGAAGGGAGGTTTGCTTGTCGGCCATCGGTCGATCCTTTGTTATTGGCGGGAGATTGCCCGCTTGAGCGCCGTTTCCCGGCGTCGGATTGCACAGGTGCGTTGCCGTGCGGACCCAATCTAGGGTGCCAACCCCTGTCCGTCCATAAGCATGGGATAAAGGATCGTATCCGGACGAGACTTTATTCGACCCGACCGCGGACGATCAGTCCTCCCGCGTTTCCGTGATGCCCAGCAACTTCAGCTTACGGTGCAGCGCGGAACGCTCCATGCCGATGAAGTGCGCCGTCCGGGATATGTTCCCGGAAAAGCGCCGGATCTGGACGCGAAGATATTCGCGCTCGAACGTCTCGCGTGCCTCGCGCAGCGGCGATCCCATGATCGCATTGCCACTGCCGCCGATTTCGCCCGGATCGCCAAGCACTTCGGCCGGCAGCAGGTCCAGGTCGATCCGCCCGATCCGGTCGCCCGGCGCCATAATGATCGTCCGCTCGACGACGTTGCGCAACTGGCGGACGTTGCCCGGCCATTCGTAGCTTTGCAGCGCCACCATCGCATCGGGCGCGATTTCCGGTGTCGGAACGCGGCGTTCGGAGGCGTAATGCGCCATGAAGTGATGCACGAGCGCGGGAATATCCTCGCGCCGCTCCGCCAGGCCGGGGATCAATACCGGCACGACGTTCAAGCGGTAATAGAGATCCTCGCGGAAACGACCCTCGGCAATTTCCTGCATCAGATCGCGTGCGGTGGCCGATACGACGCGGACATCGACCTTGACCACGCGCTGGCCGCCGACACGCGTGAAACTCTGGTCGGTCAGGACGCGCAGGATCCGCGCCTGCGTCGTCACCGGCATGTCGGCGATCTCGTCCAGGAACAGCGTGCCGCCGTGCGCCTGTTCGAGCAGACCGGGGCGCACCAAACCGCCATGATCCTCGATCCCGAACAATTCCTCCTCGACCCGCTCCGGCGTCATCCGCGCCGCGCTGACGATGACGAAGGGCGCGTTGACCCGCCCGCTCCAGCCATGAAGCAGGCGCGCGGCAACCTCCTTGCCGACCCCTGCCCCGCCCATCACCAGCACCCGGCTGCCCGTGGCGGCGACCCGTTTCAACGTCGCACGAACGCCGTTGATCGCGGTCGAACTGCCCGTCAGATCGTCGTCACGGCCGGCGCTGGCGCGCAGCGTCGCGACCTCGCGGCGCAACCGCTCAGTCTCCGTCGCGCGTTCGACCATCAACAGCAGCCGTTCGGCCTCGAACGGCTTTTCGATGAAATCCACCGCACCGCGCCTGATCGCCGCGACCGCCGTGTCGAGGTTGCCGTGGCCGGATATGACCAGCACCGGGATGGAGGGATCGCGCCGCTTCATCTCGTCCAGCAGATCGAGGCCGTCGAGCTTCGAATCCTTAAGCCACACGTCCAACAGCACCAGCGAGGGCCGGCGTGTGGCAATCGCCTCGAGCGCGGCATCGCTGTCGGCCGCGGTGCGCGCCTGATAGCCTTCGTCTTCGAGAACGCCGGAGACGAGTTCCCGAATGTCGCGTTCGTCGTCTACGATGAGGATGTCGAGCGCCATGTTTTATGTCCGTATTCTGTTGAGGTCCGCCGGTCGGCGGTTATCGTCGTCGTCGCTGTCGGCATCCTTGTCGGTGCCGGTATCGAGCCGCGCGAGCGCCGCGGCGTCGAAGCGCATCGTCACGAGGGTCCCCCCGCCCTCGCGGTCGCCGAAGGTCATCGTCCCGCAATGCTCCTCCACGATCTTGTTGACGATCGCGAGCCCCAATCCGGTGCCCCGCGCCCGCGTCGTCATATAAGGTTCTACGATCCGGTCGCGCGCTGCCGGCAGGCCGACCCCGTTATCGGCGATCTGCACCGTCACCTGCCGCGCCGGATCCCCGGATAGCGTCATGATGATCTCACCATCCTCAGCATCGCGTGCCTCGATCGCCTCGACCGCGTTTTTGACGATGTTCGTCAGCGCTTGCCCGATCTGGCGTCGATCGCAGACGAGGTCCAGCGCATCCGCCTCCTGCTCCAGCGCGAAGCGGACGCCGGGATGCGCGACTTCGTGCAGAAACAGCGACTGCCTCGCAATGTCCACGATCGACTCGCGCTGGAACAGCGGCTTCGGCATCCGGGCGAAGGACGAGAATTCGTCCACCATCCGCCGCAGATCACCCACCTGCCGCACGATCGTTTCCGTCAGACGGGCGAACGTGCCATCGTCATTGGGCAGTTGCTTGCCGTACCGCCGCTGGAGTCGTTCGGCGGCAAGCTGGATCGGGGTCAGCGGGTTCTTGATCTCATGCGCGATCCGGCGCGCGACGTCGGACCAGGCTGCGCGACGCTGATCGAGCAATTGCTGCGTGATATCGTCGAAGGTCAGGATCGGGCCGGCATCCGCGCGCGCTATCCGAACGGCGAGCGTCCGCGCATCGCCGCGCGCATCGACCTCGACGATCGCGTCGCGTTGGTCGGTATCGATCAACGCCGCCAGTTCCGGGGCGATATCCGCCAGCTGCCGGCCGACCGGGCTGTCCGCGCCGGTGTTGAGCAATTCGGTCGCGGATCGATTGATCAGGCGGATCGTGCCGTCCTTGGCGATCGAGACGACGCCCGCGCTGACGCCGGACATGACCGCTTCGATCAGTGCGCGCCGGCTTTCCAGCGCGCCCGTCTGCGCCTGCAACTGATCGGTCATCGCGTTGAACGCATTGGCCAGCGTGCCGACCTCGTCGTTCGTCTTCGGCAACGGTACGCGCGCGGTCAGGTCGCCCGACGCGACCTTATGCGCCGCCGCGACCAGCTCGCCCACCGGCCGCACAAGCCGATCCGCGACGACGAGCGCGATCCACACCGCGATCCCGACGATCAGCAGCGACACGACCATCAGTGCCGCGTTGAAGCGCAGTTGCAGTGCGCGCGAACGTGTCTGCAATGCGCTGTAATCGGCGATGATCGCATCGCCGCGCTTCAACTGGACGGCAAGCCGATCCTCCACCAGCCGGGACGTGTAGAGGTACGTATCCTTGCCGTACGCCAGCTTGACCGCTGCCCCGACGCGCTTGCTGTCCGCGATGGGAACGACCTGCTCGCCACGATCCAGCCGGTCCATGACGTCGCGGCTGATGATGTTTTCGGTCGATCGTCCGTACGGATTCAGCACGATCAGCGGATTGGCCTCGCCCTTGCGGACGATCATCGCCTCGGACAGTTCGCGATTATAGGTTTGCAGGAAGAGCAATTCCTGGAAACGCTTGGATTCGATCGGGGTCGATTGCAGATAGCCGACCAGATCCGGCCCCATCGCGACGGCGTTGCCCTCGACACGTTCGACCTCGCGCTGGAAGTTTTCCTGCACCAAGGACCGCGCATTGCCAACCAACGCGGCCGTCCGCTGCGACGACCAGAATTCGACGCCGTACTGGAACAGCAGCGACGCGAAGATCACGACCAGCAGCGTGGGTACGGCGGCGATCAGCGAGAACATAGCGACGAGCTGGACGTGCAATCGCGCGCGCCCCCGATCGGCGACCGTGCTGCCCGCCGTACCGCGATCCGGCGACCTAGCAAGACCAGCAAGGCGATGTCGGGCAGCAAGTTCGCGACGAGGAGGAACGCGACCAGCGGCGGAGTCAGGATATTTTGCGACGGGCCGCTGGATCGCAGCAGGAAGTAACTGCCGACGGCGATCGCCAGCGCGACGCCGAGCACGAGCAGTTCGACGAAGGGCGTCACGCTGAACCGGCGGTTCGTCGCTATCGGGGCATCCATTATAGAGGCATCGGCCTTCATCGTGGCCGTACTACAACGCAATTGTGGCAATTAGAACACAGTTTAACGTCGATCTACCCCGTTACTGCCTCACTCGACCGTCCGGACGCAGGATCGATGCCCAGCGTATCCAGCCTTTTCCGCAGCGTATTGCGATTGATCCCCATCGCACGCGCCGCCCGGAGCTGGTTCTGGCCGTGCCGTGCCAGCATCGCTTCAATCAGGGGGCGTTCGACTTCGCCGATGATCCGGTCGTACAGCGTGCCATCATCAAGCACACCGGGCTCCTCGCGCGCCAGCCGCTCGATCCGCGCCTGCACCGCCGCCTCGATCCCCGGATCGCCGTCGAAAAGCGGCCGGGAGATCGTGGCCCCCAGCATCGATCGCACTTCCTCCGCATCGATCCGCTCGTCGCGCGCTAGCACCGCCATACGGCGCATGATATTCTCCAGCTCGCGCACGTTTCCGGGCCAGTCGTAATGCTCCAGCGCAACGATCGCCTGCGGCTCTAACTGCTTGCGCGGCAGACCGCTTTCGGCTGCGCGGTCGAGAAAGTGCCGTGCCAGCAGCGCGATGTCCTGCCGCCGCGCGCGCAGCGCCGGCAGCGCGACGGGCACGACGTTCAGACGATAGAACAGGTCCTCGCGAAACTGTCCGCTCGAGACCAGTCCCGACAGGTCCTTGTTCGTCGCGGCGACGATCCGGACGTCGGCGCGGATCGTCCGTGCGCCGCCCACCGTCGTGAACTCGCCCGACTGTAGGACGCGCAACAGCCTCGTCTGCGCCTCGATCGGCATGTCACCGATTTCATCGAGGAACAACGTGCCGCCTGCCGCCTGTTCGAACCGTCCCGCGGTTCGCGCCTGTGCGCCAGTGAACGCGCCGCGTTCGTGCCCAAACAGTTCCGCCTCGATCAGTTCGCGCGGAATAGCGGCCATGTTGATCGCGACGAATGGGAAGCGTTTGCGCGGCCCCAGATCGTGGATCGCCCGCGCCACCAGTTCCTTGCCCGTGCCGGATTCGCCCGAGATCAATACGGTCAGGTCGTTCGATACGACGCGCGCGATGATCCGGTACACGTCCTGCATCGCCGCCGAGCGCCCGATCAGCGGCAGCGTCGCATCGTCCTCGCCCACCGGATCGATCGGCCCGCCGCGATCGCGCGCCAATCCCCCCTGCACCGCGCGGGACAAGGCATCGAGATCGAACGGCTTGGGCAGATAGTCGTACGCGCCGACCTCCGTGGCGCGCACTGCCGTACTGAGCGTATTTTGTGCCGACAATACGATCACCGGCAGGCTGGGATGGTCCACCGTCAGCCGGGCGATCCGGTCCAGCCCGTTGCCGTCGGGCAGGATGACGTCGGATATCAGCACGTCCGGCATCGCGATCGCGAGTTGCACTTCCATCTCGGCCAGGGTCGCGACCGACGTGACCTTATGCCCTTCGCGTCGCAGCGATTGCGCGACGACGGTACGGATCGCGGCGTCGTCGTCCACGACCAGGATATTGCCCGTCTTGCTCATCCCAGCCTCATTCTCATTGCCCTCTCGGCAGCAGGATACGGAAGACGGTCGCCTCCGGCGAACCCTCACGCGTATATTGGATGATCCCGCCCATATCGCGCACTAGTTTGTCGACCAGGGCGAGGCCAAGCCCCTGCCCCTCCGGCTTTCCGCTGATGAACGGGTCGAACAGATGCTCCGCGATATCCGGCGGCGCGCCCGGCCCGTTGTCGATCACGCAGATCTCGATCGGCAGCGGGCGGCGCGGCCGGCCCGGCCCGGCGCTGACCGCCATGCCGTGGCGATAGGCAGTCGCCAGCGTCACGCGTGCGTCCGGCTGCCCAGCCATCGCTTCGCACGCATTCTTTAGAAGGTTCAGGATCACCTGCAGGATCGCATCACGATCGCCGAGAACCGGGGGCAGGGACGGATCGAACCGTTCTTCGATCGTCATGTTGGCGGCAAACCCGGCCAGTGCCACGCGGCGGGCATGGTCCAGCAGCGGATAGATGTTCTCCGGCACCAGCTTCAGGGGGCGTGTATCGGTGAAGTCCTGCATACGATCGATCAAAGCCGCGATCCGATCGACTTCCGTGACGATGAGCGTCGTCAGCTCCTCGCCTTCCGCGCTGCCACTGCGCCCCAACAATTGTGCAGCTCCGCGAATGCCCGACAGCGGGTTCTTGATTTCATGTGCGAGCATTGCGGCCGCGCCGACAGCGGCGCGTGCAGCGGATGCCCGGTCGGCGCTGTGGCCCATCCGGCGCGACGTGGCGGCATGATGCAAGGTGATCGTACGCCAGCCCGGATGATCCGCCACCGCCGCTTCGATGAAGTCCGCGCGTACGCGTCCGCCCCGGGCAAGCTCGATCTCCGTATCGAACGCGGCAAAGCCATGATCGTCGCGACTGGCGGGATCGCGTGGCGACCGCAAAATCGATGCGAGGGGTTGGCCCAGCATGGCGCGTTCGGACAGGTTCAGCAGCGTCTCGCAATCGGCATTCGCATGGGCGATCCGGCCGAGAGGATCGACGACCATGACCGCGACAGGAAGCGCGGCGAACAATTCGGCGAACCCCGGCCCCCGGATCGGTCATGCGGCGTGGATCACGCCGCGGCGCGGCTGCGGTACGGCGCGTAGAATTCAGCGAGCATCGCCTGCACGACTTTCGGGTCCGGTATCTGGTTTACCCGATTGCGGAATTCGGCCGATCCGTGAATGCCGCGCGTGTACCAGCCGATATGCTTGCGGGCCATGTTGACGCCGACCTCATTGCCATAATGGCTGAGCATTGCATCGTAATGTTCGGAAATAACGTCATATTGTTCTTCGAGGCTGGGATCCTCGATCCGCCGGCCGGTCGAGAACCACTCCATCACCTGCGCCAGGAACCATGGGCGGCCATAGGCGCCACGGCCGATCATCACGCCGTCCGCGCCGGATTGCTCCAACGCCGCTTCCGCATCCTCGATCGTGTTGATGTCGCCGTTCGCGATCACCGGCACATCGACGGCGTCCTTGACCTTCCGGATAAAGGCCCAATCGGCACTGCCCTTGTACATCTGGTTGCGCGTCCGCCCGTGCACGGCGATCAACTTTACGCCCAGATCCTGCGCGACCTTCGCGAGTTCAGGGGCATTCAAGCTGTCGTGGCACCAGCCCATTCGCATCTTCAGCGTGACTGGCACGGTGACCGCATCGACGACGCCCCGAATGATCGCAGCGGCATTGTCCAGATCGCGCATCAATGCCGATCCGGCATCGCCGTTCGTCACCTTTCGAACCGGACACCCCATGTTGATGTCGATGATCGCTGCCCCGCGATCCTCGCTCAGCTTCGCCGCCTCGCCCATTTCATGCGGCGTGCAACCGACGAGCTGCATCGACACCGGATCCTCGCTCGCGTGCCACGCCGCCTTTTGCAGCGACTGGCGCGTTTCGCGGATCGCTGCCTGGCTCGCGACCATTTCGGTCACGTTGAGGCCGGAGCCATAGCGACGCACGAGCGTGCGAAACGGCAGATCCGTCACCCCGGTCATCGGCGCAAGCACGACGGGGCGATCTATCCGGACAGGTCCGACCTGGATGGGGCTGAGTGTTTTCATATATGCCTGAAAAACGGGCAGTAGTTGAAATCGGTAGAAATGGCAAGGCTGGCGAGCGGTTCGCGCTTCGTCTAGGCCTGCCGCCATGACGTCGCCAAACCAACATGCCGGTCCCCGTATCGCTGCGATCATTGTTGCTGCCGGGTCTGGATCACGAAGCGGCAGCGAGATTCCCAAGCAGTTCACGATACTCGCGGGCCTGCCAATGATCGCACACAGCTACCGTGCGTTGCGGGACCACCCAGCTATAGGTCAGGTCGTGGTTGTCATCGGTGACGATCAGGGCGCGATGCTCGCCGCTACGATCCCCGATGCGACCGGCGTAGCCGGCGGCGCAACCCGGCGGCTTTCGGTTCGGGCGGGGTTGGAGGCGTTGGCGGCCGACGCGCCACGCGCCGTCCTGATCCACGACGCGGCCCGCCCCTTTCTATCGGCTGCGGTCATCGACCGCCTGGTCGCCGCGCTCGACACGTCGGACGGCGCCCTCCCCGCTTTGCCGGTCGCGGACACGCTGGCGCGGGGGGACACGGTCCTCGGAGAAACTGTCGATCGTGAAGGCTTGTGGCGGGTGCAGACCCCACAGGCGTTCCGGTTCGAGACCATCCTCGCCGCTCACCGTGATTGGGCGTTCGACGAACCGACGGACGATGCGCAGATGGTGCGACGGCTTGGCGGCACCGTCGCAATGGTGGAAGGAGATACCATGCTCGAAAAAATCACCTATCCATCCGACTTCGCCGCCGCCGAGGCGCGCATCGCCCCGCCACCGCTTATTTCGCGCAGTGCGAGCGGCTTCGATGTCCACCGGCTTGAGGTGGGCGAGGAGCTTTGGCTCGGTGGCATACTGATTCCGCATGACAAGGGCCTGTCGGGTCATAGCGATGCCGACGTCGCGCTTCATGCAATCACCGACGCGCTGCTGGGCACGATTGCGGCGGGCGATATCGGGACGCATTTCCCGCCGAGCGATCCGCAGTGGAAAGGCGCAGACTCCGCGCAATTCTTGCAGCATGCCGCCACTCTCGTCCGCACCGAGGGCGGGGTGATAGATTTTGTCGACCTGACCCTGATGTGCGAGGCGCCGAAGATCGGTCCGCACCGGGAGGCGATGCGCACTCGGATCGCAGGTTTACTCGAACTGACGCCGCGCCAGGTGAGCGTGAAAGCCACGACGACCGAACGCCTGGGGTTCACCGGTCGCGGCGAAGGCATTGCGGCACAGGCCGTTGCGACCATACGGATCCCGGCATGAAACCCATTCTGGCCCTACTGCTTGGCATCAGTTTGATCGCGTCCCCGGCGGCCGCACAGCCGCTTCGCTGCCTGCAACCCCAGGAAGCGGAGTCGCTCGCGCTCGTGGCGTTGCCCGATATCCTGCGCGAGACCGTGCGCACCTGCGCAACCACCTTGCCGGCATCGTCTTTCGTCCGGGCGAATTCTGCGCCGTTGATCGCCAAGTATCAGGTCGAGGCGGACCGCGCCTGGCCCGCCGCGCAACGCGCGCTGCTCAAGCTCAGCGATCCGATGATCGAACCCCTGCTCAACACGCAGATCGCACGCCAAATGCTGACCGCTCTTGCCGTTTCACAGATTGTCGGACGGATCGACGTTGCGGATTGCAATACGATCGACCGGCTGGCGTCATTGCTCCAGCCTTTGCCGCCGCGTAACACCGCAGGCCTGATCGTCACCTCGCTTCAATACCTGAAGGCGCGTAAGGCCTCCGGTGCGAAGGCGGTGAAGGACGTTCCCGAACTGCCGATCTGTGCGGAGCCAAAGCGATGACGATAGACACGTTGCTGCCGGTCGAACTGGTCGAAGCCGCCCGGAAGGTGGTCGAGCGCAATCTCGCAATCGGTCGTCGTGTCAGTATCGCCGAAAGCTGCACGGGCGGTCTGGTCGCCGCTGCGATCACCGAAATTCCGGGATCGTCCGAAGTGCTCGGATGCAGTTTCGTGACCTATTCCAACGAGGCGAAGCTCGATCTGCTGCGTGTCAGCTCGGACGTGCTCGAAACGTTCGGAGCGGTATCGATCGCGGTCGCCTGGAGCATGGCGCAAGGGGCGCTGGAACGAAGCGGCGCGGATGTGGCTGTCGCGATCACGGGAATCGCCGGGCCAGACGGCGGGTCAGACAAGAAGCCGGTCGGCACCGTCGTCTTCGCGCGTGCCGAAAAGGGTGCGGACCCGGCCAATATCGTCGCCGACCGCAAGCAGTTCGGTGATCTCGGCCGCGGCGGGGTCCGCCTTCAGGCTGCGCTATGCGCGCTCGAATTGCTGTTGCCGCCCGACGCCGAGGAAGGCCCGTAAAGCACCGCCGCCCGTTCCTCGAACGCGCCGATCATCTTGCGCAGCGCGGTTCCGAACACCTGCCCCGCGAGCATTTCGAACACGCGGTTCTTGAACGCGAAATCTACCGTGAAGTCGACGAAGCACGCACTGTCGCCATCGGGTCGGAACGTCCAGTCGTTGCGAAGGTACTTCAACGGCCCATCGAGGTAATCGACCTCGATATGGCCGGGCCGCTCCTTCTTCACCTTCGACGTGAAGGTCTCGCGCAGCCCCTTGAAGCCGACGATCATGTCGGCGACCATCTCAGTCTCGCTGTTCGACCGGACACGGATCGCTGTGACCCAGGGCAGGAATTCGGCGTAGCGCCGGACGTCCGCCACCATGTCGAACATCTGTTCGCAGCTATAGGGAAGCCGCCGGGTTTCGGAATGACGCGGCATCAGGCTTTGGCGAGCTTCGCCTCACGCGCGGCGCGCAGGCGCATGAAATCGTCCCCGGCGTGATAGCTCGAACGGGTGAGTGGCGAGGATGCGACCAACAGGAAGCCCTTCGCGCGGGCGATCGCGGCATAAGCATCGAACGCCTTGGGTGTGACGAAATCGATCACTTTCGCATGTCGCGGCGTCGGCTGCAGATACTGGCCGAGCGTCAGGAAATCGATGTCGGCGCTGCGCATGTCGTCCATCACCTGATGCACTTCCATACGCTCCTCCCCCAAGCCCATCATCATGCCGGACTTGGTGAAGATCGACGGATCGTGCCGCTTCACGCTCTCCAGCAGACGAAGCGAGGCGTAATAGCGCGCGCCCGGCCGGATCGTTGGGTATAGCCGCGGCACGGTTTCCAGATTGTGGTTGTACACGTCCGGCCCCGCCTCGACGATCGACTCGACCGCGGCCTGCGCCTTGTTCCGGAAATCCGGTGTCAGGATTTCGATCGTGGTGTCGGGCGTCGTACGGCGCAGCGCCTGAATGACCTTCACGAACTGCGAAGCGCCGCCATCCGGGAGATCGTCGCGATCGACCGATGTAATGACGATGTGGCTCAGCCCCAGTTCGGCAGCGGCGTCGGCAGTGTGCTGCGGCTCCAGCACGTCGACCTTGCGCGGCATACCCGTCTTAACGTTGCAGAAGGCGCAGGCGCGGGTGCACGTATCGCCCAGGATCATTACCGTAGCGTGCTTCTTGGTCCAGCATTCCCCGATATTGGGGCAGGCCGCTTCCTCGCACACCGTATTCAAGCCGAGACGACGCATCATCGCCTTGGTTTCGCCGAAGCCCGTGCTGGTCGGCGCCTTGACGCGGATCCAGTCCGGCTTGCGCTGGCGCGGCGCAACGGGGTCGACAGGGACGGCGAGCGGGGTCATCTCGTTCATGGGGTGCAGATAGCGACGGAGAGCGACCGACACAACACGCCGCCCGATGGACCTTTTCGGCGAACCGCGTTTTCTGCTGTTCGCCGCTCAGTTTTTAACGAGGATCAATGATGACCGAATTTACCGATCTCCTGTCCGGCTACCAACGCTTCCGCGCGGACGATTACGAGCAGGAACGTGAACGCTGGGAACAGTTGCGCGAAGGCCAGAGCCCGAAGGTGATGGTGATCGCCTGTTCGGACAGCCGCGTCGATCCGACGCAGATCTTCGACGCATCCCCCGGCGAGATGTTCGTCGTACGCAACGTCGCCAATCTGGTGCCGCCGTTCGAGGATACGAACGGTCGCCACGGCGTGTCCGCAGCGCTGGAATTTGCCGTCACCCAATTGGAAGTGACTGATATCCTCGTGATGGGCCACGGATCCTGCGGCGGCGTGTCGGCGGCATTGTCGCGCAAGTTTGCCGATCAGCCCCCTGGCGAAGGCGGCTTCATCGCGCATTGGGTCGATATGCTGGACGCTGCGCGCGACAGGATCGTCGAGGAGCACGGTACCGGGCCGGAAGCGGTCAGGGCGCTCGAACTCGAAACCGTTCGCGTCTCGATCGCGAATCTGCGCACTTTCCCCTTCGTTCCGGAACGTGAGGCTGCCGGCAAGCTACGGCTGCGGGGCGCCTATTTCGCGATCGCCGATGGTGTGCTCCATGTCATGGATGATGACGGAGAATTCGCCCCGGCCGCGTAAGCGGAGCGAACCAGTCTCGCTGGAAGATCGTCACCTCGGCCCATTACCGGGGTGACGACTTCAAAATGCAAAGCAGGTCTTGTCGTTAACTACCCACGCCGAAAGACGATTATCGTCAAAGCCCCAGCGCTTTGCGCGCGATCTTTTCGATTTCCGGATCAAGTTCAGGCGGCTTCATGTCTACCGCTGCCTCAAGCCGATCGGCGATGATCGTCAGCGCCGCAATCCGCGCCGCCTTCTTGTTGTTTCCATCGATCGCATGCCACGGTGCCCAACGCGTATCCGTGCGACGGAACATTTCCGCCATCGCATCCAGATAATCGTCGCGCTTGTCCCGGTTGCGATAGTCGTCAGCGCCTGTTTTCCACCGCTTCCACGGATGCTCCAGCCGGGCCTTCAGCCGCTTGTCCTGTTCGTCCTGCGTGATGTGCACGAACAGCTTGACGATCGTCGTTCCGGAATCGACCTGCTGCCCCTCGAATTCGTTGATCTCGTCATAGCCGCGGCGCCACTGTGCCTCCGTCGAGTATTTTTCGACGCGCTCGACCAGTACGCGGCCATACCAGCTGCGATCGAACACGCCGATATTGCCGTTCGCGGGGAGGCGCTGCCAGAAGCGCCACAGGAAATGTCGCGCCAGTTCGTCTTCGGACGGCGCCTTGATCGGCCATACCTCGAAATTACGCGGATCCCATTCGGCGGTGAGCCGCTGGATAATCCCGCCCTTTCCCGCCGAGTCCCAGCCCTCGAACACGATCAACGCGCGTTTCTTATGGACGATATGCGCCACCTGGATGTGCGCCAGCCGGGTCTGCAACGCGATCAGATCGTCGCTATAGTCGCCGTCATATTTCTTGCCGTCTTCGAAGTCGGACAGGTTGATCGTCATGCAGGTTCCCGATTGCGGCCTCTGGAAGTCGAACGTCCGAAGATCGCGGCAGTTCAGATCGCGCCGAACCGCCGCTTCGATATCATTCCGGCCGAACCGCTTCGGTCACCGGCTTCACGCCGATCGGCGTCACCGTCTTCAGGTTGAGTTCCTTCAACTGCTTCTCGGTGGCGAAGTTGGGCGCGCCCATCATCAGGTCTTCCGCCTTCTGGGTCATCGGGAAGGTGATGACCTCGCGGATGTTCGGCTCGTCGGCGAGCAGCATGACGATGCGATCGACGCCCGGCGCGGAGCCACCGTGCGGCGGGGCGCCGCATTTGAACGCGTTGATCATCCCGGCAAAGTTCAAATCCACGTCGGCCTGCGTGTAGCCGGCGATCTCGAACGCCTTGTACATAATCTCGGGCTTGTGGTTCCGGATCGCACCCGACGACAGTTCGATCCCGTTGCAGACGATATCGTATTGGTACGCCAGGATATCGAGCGGGTTCATCGTTTCCAGCGCTTCCATCTCGCCTTGCGGCATGGAGAAGGGGTTGTGGCTGAAATCGACCTTCTTCGCGTCCTCGTCATATTCGAACATCGGGAAATCGACGATCCAGCAGAATTCGAACGTCTTGTCGTCGATCAAGCCCAATTGGTCGGCGACGCGTGTCCGCGCCAGGCCCGCCAGCTTTGCAGCCTGCGCTTCCTTGCCGGCCGAGAAGAAGATGCCGTCGTTGGGGCCGAGGCCCAGCGCTTCGGCGATCGCCTTCATGCCCTCCTGACCGTGATTGTTCGCGATCGGGCCACCGAACACGCCGTCCTTCTGGGTGGCATAGCCGAGGCCCGGAAAGCCTTCCGATTGTGCCCACGAATTCATCTCGTCGAAGAATTTGCGGCTCTTCTCATGCGTGTTAGGCGCGGCGACGGCACGAACGACATCACCGCCCTCGACCATCGAGGCAAAGCGCCCGAAGCCCGATCCGCGGAACAGTTCGGACACGTCGGTGATGATCAGCGGATTGCGGAGATCGGGCTTGTCGTTGCCGTACTTCAGCATCGATTCGCGGTACGGGATGCGCTTGAACGGCAGCGGCGAAACCTTCCGGCCCTTACCCTGCCAGTCGGCGAATTCCTCGAACACACCGTGCAGCACCGGTTCGATCGCCGCGAACACGTCTTCCTGCGTGACGTAGCTCATCTCGAAATCGAGCTGGTAGAATTCGCCCGGCGAGCGATCCGCGCGAGCATCCTCGTCGCGGAAGCAGGGTGCAATCTGGAAATAGCGGTCGAACCCGGCGACCATTAGCAGCTGCTTGAACATCTGCGGGGCTTGCGGCAGCGCGTAGAACTTGCCCGGATGCACCCGGCTGGGCACCAGATAGTCGCGCGCGCCCTCGGGCGACGATGCTGTCAGGATCGGGGTCTGGAATTCGGTGAAGCCCTGCCCGATCATCCGCTGGCGCAGCGACGAAATGACGTTCGACCGCAACATGACGTTCGCGTGCAACCGTTCGCGACGCAGGTCGAGGAAACGGTAGCGCAACCGGATATCCTCGGGATATTCGTTCTCGCCGAACACCGGCATCGGCAGTTCCTGCGCGGAGGACTGCACGACCACGTCACGCGCACGCACTTCGATCTCGCCCGATGGCAGGTTCTTGTTAACCGTCTCCGCCGATCGCGCGACCACGTCGCCGGTAATCGTGACGACCGATTCAGCGCGCAATTTGTCCAGCACCGCATGAGTCGGGCTGTCGCTGTCGGTCACGATCTGCGTGATGCCGTAATGGTCGCGAAGATCGACGAACAGCAGGTTGCCGTGATCGCGCTTGCGGTGGACCCAGCCCGAAAGCTTGACCGAACTTCCGACATCGGCGGCGCGAAGCTGTGCGCAAGTGTGCGTGCGATAAGCGTGCATTATCTATTCCCAAACTGCCGTCGATCCGCCCGTGGAGGATCACGGATAAGGGGTGTGCGCTTCCCTTCCCATGCCGCCTTTGTCAACCCGCTCACCTGTCGCTATGGACGCAAGATGCATATCCACCCCCTCATCACCGACAGCGCGACCCTCGCCAATTTGTGCGCTCGCCTGTCCACCGCCGACTTCGTTTGCGTCGATACCGAATTCATGCGCGAGAATACGTTCTGGCCGGAATTGTGCCTGATCCAGATCGCCGACGAGAATGAGGCCGCGGCGATCGATCCGATGGCGCCGGGCCTCGACATGAAGCCCCTGCTCGACCTTATGACCGAGAATCAAGAGGTCCTGAAGGTCTTCCATGCCGGCGGTCAGGATCTTGAGATCATCTACAATCTCACCGGCAAGACGCCCTATCCGCTGTTCGACACGCAGGTGGCCGCGATGGCGCTGGGCCAGGGCGAACAGATCGGATACTCCAATCTGGTCGACGCCTATCTCGGCATCGTCGTCGACAAGGGCGCGCGGTTCACGGACTGGAGCCGCCGTCCGCTCGACGCGCGGCAGATCGAATATGCCATCGGCGACGTCACGCACCTTGCAGCAATCTTCCCCAAGATGCTCCAGCGCCTGAGGAAAACCGGGCGCGGCGCGTGGCTCGACCAAGAAATGGAGCGGATCGGCGATCCCGCCAATTACGCCAACGACCCTGACGAGGCATGGAAGCGCATTCGCGTTCCCGGCCGGAAGCCCGATTTGCTGGGTCGGCTTAAGGCTCTGGCGCGGTGGCGCGAGATGGAGGCGCGTCAGAAGGATCTTCCCCGCGGCCGGATCGTCAAGGACGAGACGATCGCCGATATCGCCGGACACCCACCGCGGAAACAGGCCGATCTGGCAAAGGTTCGTGGTCTTTCTGCGACCTGGGCGACGAACGACATCGGTGCGCGGCTGATGGCGGCGCTCGACACCGCCGTGCCGATGAGCGCCGACGAGATGCCGCAGCGCGACGATCGCAAGCCAGGACTCGGCAAGGACGGCGCGCTGGTTGCTGACTTACTGAAGTTGTTGCTGAAGATACGTGCGAAGGAGATCGACGTTGCGCCGCGCCTGCTGGCCCGCAGCGACGACCTTGAGGCGCTTGCGGCAGGTACGCGTGCTGGGCTTTCGATCCTGGACGGCTGGCGGTTCGAACAGTTCGGTCGCGATGCGCTGGATCTGGTCGAGGGGCGGCTGGCTTTTGCGGTGGTCAACGGCAAGCTTAAGATGACGCTGACGGAGGATGAGGCGTGAAGATCGTTGTGATCGCGCTCGGCGCACTGGCATTGACCGCGTGCATGGAGAGCCGCCCTGCCCCAATGCCGGCACCAGCAGGTGCTTGCGATGCAGCACCTGTCCAGGCGTTGATAGGGAAGCCAGCAGGTCCGTCTTTCGTCGAGAAAGTCCGCCGTCAATCCGGTTCGGCGCTGGCACGCCGGATCACACCCGAGATGCGCGTGACGATGGATTTCCGTGCCGATCGCGTGAACGTCTGGGTAAGTACGAACGGCACGGCGGAACGCATCACCTGCGGCTGAGTGCTTCGTACGGCGCTGACGTTATCCCAGCACTGCCGCCTTCCGCTGAACCGCATTGGCGAGCGCGATATGGCGCCGCTCGACCGCGTCGCCGTACAGCGCGCGGTCGCCATCGGACAGGTGCAGCGCGACGAGCATGCCATCCTCGCTCAATCGCGATCGTTGCAGCGGGCCGGCCAATCCGCCGCTGAGCCGCTGGCCCAGCCGCATCGCCAATCCCCAGGCGACCGCGCGCTTCAGGTCCGCGGCCGGGGCAAGCACGGCGAGCGGTGCCGGCGCATTGGTCCCGCCGCCAAGCGAGGTGAACAAGGCCTGCGCCATCAACGCGCGCCCGCGCGCGTCGATCGCGACCCAATTGCCGTGCAGCGCGATCTCGACCCCGCGTTCGGCGCGGAATTCCGGATTGGCGCGCCAGCCGACGTCGGACAGGTGGCAGGCCGCGTGCCGCAACCGCGCCATCGCCGGCGTATCGCGATCGAACAACGGTGCGATCCAGCGGTCGAGCAGGTCGCCATGTTCCGGGAAGCGCCCATGCCGTTGCCCTTCCTCACGCGTCGCCACGATCAACGGATCGAGCGCACGGCATTCCGCCCCAAGCGCGCCGTAAAGGAGCCCCTCGCGCAGCCCGAAGGCCGAGACGATCGTCGTCGAACTCCCGAGATGCTTAAGCAACGCGGACAGCAGGGCCGCGCCGTCGCCGAGGGTCGTGACACGCGCCGAAGACAGGCCTGGCACGCCGCGCAACCACTGTTTGTTGACGTGGCTGATCGTGCGGCCCAGTCGCGCGATCGCCGCGGGCTCCATCGTATATTGGTGGATGACCGGCAATGGGTACTGGCCGACATGCATGTCCAGCCGCCCGAGCGCGCGCCACGATCCCCCGACGAGATACAGCGGCAACCCGTCACCGCGTCCAAGCCAACCGCCCGCTTTCAGCATGCGGTGAACCTGCCGCTCCAACGTGCCCGGCCCCTTGTCGCGAATTGCGGCAATACGCAGGACGCCCAGTGGGAAGGAGATACGATCGCTGACCTGCCCGTTGCGCACGCGGACGAGTTCAAGACTGCCCCCACCGAGATCGCCGACGATCCCGTCGGCATCCGGTATAGCCGACATGACACCCTGACCGGCAGCGATCGCCTCCTGCTCGCCCGACAACAGTTCGACGTCCAGCCCAAGGTCCCGTGCCGTCTTGAGCAGAGTCGCGCCGTTCGAGGCATCCCGAACCGCTGCGGTCGCCACCGTGCGCAACCGCTGGACCTCCATCTCGCGGGCGACGGCCGCGAACCGTGCCAGCGCGGCACTCGCCATTTTCAGACCATCCGCGGAGATCGCGCCCGTCTCCGCCAGCCCACGCCCCAGCCCCGCCATCACCTTTTCATTGAACAGGATCGCAGGAAGGCGTTCCGGGCCCTGATAGACGACGAGACGGATCGAGTTGGAACCAATATCGATAATTCCGGTGCGCGGTTCGTCCGCGCAATCGGTGACTAGCCCATTGGCCGCACCGCCCGGGACCTTCCGGAACAGCGATGCCACGCTCAATGCCCGCGTCGCAGCGACAGCTTCGGAACGGATTTGCCCTTGAGCGCAGCGCCGCGACCGGAAAGCGACGGATTGGTCATAAAGTATCGGTGCAAATTGAACGGACGGTCACCCGGTTCTTCGCGAACATAGCTCCCATCCGCCTTCAGATCCCAGCTTTGTTCGTTGTCGATCAGGTTGGCGACCATCACCTGATCCAGGATCTGGTCGTGCACCGTCGGGTTCAGTATCGGCAGCATATATTCGACGCGCCGATCGAAATTGCGCGGCATCCAGTCGGCGGACGAGATGAACAGTTTCGCGTCGTCATTGGGCAGCATCTTGCCGTTTCCGAACGCCCAGATCCGGCTGTGTTCCAGAAAGCGCCCGATCACCGACTTGACGCGAATGTTCGCAGACATGCCGTCCACGCCGGGGCGCAGGCAGCAGATGCCGCGAATAATCAGGTCGATCTCGACACCGGCATTGCTCGCTTCGTACAATTTCTCGATCACTGCCGGATCGACCAGCGAGTTCATCTTCGCCCAGATCGCGCCGGGCTTTCCCGATCTAATATTCTCGATCTCGGCATCGATCAAATCCACCAGCTTGGGCCGGAGATCGCGCGGCGACAGGCTGACGAGGCTCATCCCCTCCGGCTCGACATAGCCGGTGATGTAATTGAACATCTGCGCGGCATCGGCCCCGATGCGAGGGTCGGCGGTGAAGAAGCTGAGATCGGTGTAGATTTTTGCCGTGATAGGATGATAGTTACCGGTCCCGAAATGGCAGTAGGTGCGATAGACAGCGCCTTCGCGTCGCACGACCATCGAAATCTTGGCGTGCGTCTTCCATTCCATGAAGCCGTAGACGACCTGCACCCCGGCGCGCTCCAGCGCGGAGGCCCAGACGATATTCTGCTCCTCGTCGAACCGCGCCTTCAACTCTACTACGGCGGTCACGGACTTGCCGGCCTCGGCCGCCGCGATCAGCGCGTTGATCACCGCCGGCTGCTTGCCGGCGCGGTACAGGGTCTGCTTGATCGCGACCACGTCAGGGTCGGCGGCCGCCTGTTTCAGAAAGGCGAGTACCACTTCGAACGTTTCGTACGGGTGATGGACGACGATGTCCTTCGCCTGGATCGCGGCGAAGCAATCGCCACCGAATTCGCGGATGCGTTCCGGAAACCGTGGCGAATATGGCGGGAATTTGAGATCCGGGCGATCTTCATCGACGATCGATTCCAGATCGCCTACGCCGAGGAACGCGCCACTTTCGGTAACGAAGGCATGGCCCGCGCCAAGTTCCTCGCGCAGCGCCTCACCCAGCGCGTGCGGCATGCCGCTTTCCAGCTCCAGACGTATAACCCGCCCGCGCCGCCGCCGTTTGATCGCATTGGCGAAGTAGCGCACCAGATCCTCAGCTTCGTCGTCGATTTCGAGATCGCTGTCGCGAAGCACCCGGAATTCCGCCCCGCCCGTCACCGTGTAGCCCGGGAAAATCAGGGCGGCGAACCGCTTCACCAGCGATTCCACCGCCACGTATCGTGCGCGTTCGCCCGGCACGCGCAGGAAGCGCGGCATCTGGCTGGGCAGCATGATCAGTTCGCGGATCGGTTGATTGTCCGACACGCGGACCAGGTCGAACATCACCGCCAATCCCTTGTTCGACATGAACGGGAAGGGATGCGCCGGGTCCAGCGCTTGCGGCGTCAGGATCGGGAATATCTGTTCGCGGAACTGTTTTTCCAGCCACGCGACTTCGTCGATCGTGAGGATCTCGTCGATCGTGCGCGATCCCAGCACGTCGATGCCGGCATCGCTCAATTGCAGGCGAAGCTCGCGCCAGACGTTGCGCTGGCTTTCGATGAGCTCGTCCGCCTCCGCGACGATCGCGGTCAGTTGTTGCCCGGACGTCAGCCCGTCCGCGGACCGCCGATCGACCGACTGAACGAGTTGCCCCTTCAATCCCGCGACGCGGACCATAAAGAATTCATCGAGGTTGGAGCCGGAAATGGACAGGAAGCGCACGCGTTCCAGCAATGGATGCGCTGGGTTGCACGCCTCCTCCAGAACGCGGCGATTGAACGCGAGCCAGGACAATTCGCGGTTGAAGTAGCGTTCGCCACCGCCCGCGCCATTGGCGTTGGTAGCGAATTGTTCGTCGTCATCCTCGGCGATACGCGCGATATGGGCTGGGCGGGTCATTGAACCTCGAATGGCAAAGTCGGTGCAGGATCGATCATCAAACTCGCCTCCGTCAGTGTGGCGCGGGCCAGCGGAATCGACAAGCGCTTCCGCCGTTCCAGCACCGCCTGATCGAGCACGTCGACGGCGCGTAGCAGCGAAATGTGACTCCTTTCCACGCGCGTCAAAAGCCATTGGATCAGGTCGGGGCGTGCATCCAGCCCGCGCCGGAGAAATTGTCTTTCGAACAAGGCGGCCATCAGTGCATCGTCCGGCGCGCCGATCCGCGCGACCGGGCTGGCCGCGAGCCGCGACCGGAGATCCGGCAGCTTGATCGCCCATTCCGGGGGTGCCGCGTCCGCAACGATGACGAGCGGGTGACGTTCCTCCTGAGCCTTGTTCCAGGCGTGGAACAGCGTGGTTTCCGGCTGGCGTTCGGCATCGTCGATGATCGTGCCGTTGCTCTTCGCCGCGAAGATGCGGGCGAGCAGGCTGCGCCCGGACTTGCGCGGTCCGACCAGAACCACCGTCATGACGGGCCACGACGCCCAGTGTTCCAGCACCTTTACCGCGCGGGCGTTCGAATCGCTCACCAGGAATTCGTCGTCGCGCGGATCGGCGGGCCATTCGAACGGCAGGGCGATCTGACTGCCAGTCATCGGCTTTCCATCATCCCGTGCTGTTGTCCGACGTGCCGACGCTTGGCGGCGGCAGCAGCGGGCGGCGGATGCGCAGGGTGGTTCCACTGCCCTGCACCTGCCAGCCGCGCGCTTCCAGTGCCGCGACCAACCCCGCCGGATCGCCATCGAAGCCGACGCGCATGACGGACACGCCGCCAAGCGCCAGGCTGCTGGTCAGCGCGGTGCGGACGCCTGGAATGCCGCGCAAGGCCGCCTCGGCACTGGACACCGCGCTTGCGCCCGGCGTGTCGAACTGCACGCTGATGACGCTGGTCGTCACCGCGGTGCTTCCCGGATCGGTTGTGGCGGCTGCTGCGGCCGCCGCCGCCGCGGCCTCGTCCAGCGCGCTATCGTCGGCCGGCAGTTCCGCATCCGGCGGAGTGTAGGACAGGCCGGCGTCGGTCATCAGGCGACCATCTTTCAGGGCGCCCTGATACGCCTCGTCCAGCCGCTTCACGCCGGCGTCCAGCAATGCCGGCAGGCCATCGTTATTGCTGACTCGCAAGGTGAACCTCGCGATCATCCGATTGTCGGGTCCGTGCCGCGCCTCGAACACGCCGATCACGGGGCCACCGGGCCATTGGCGATACAGCCGGACGGTCGGTACGAGGATGTCGATCGCGCCATATTGATCGAGGATCGTTCGCCACCACAGGCGCCCGGGACGCCCGATCTGGCCGAGATTGACCAGCAGCGAATCGGGACCGGTGCCCGCCGGACGGACATAATCGACGCTGCTATTGCCGCTGCGGAACCGGGTCCACGCGTCCAGCCAGTCGCTGCGGCGTTCGAACACCTGCCCCACGCCGCCCGAATATTGCAGCGGGACGACCAGCATCGGCGAAGAACGCTGCCCGAGACCGGCGACGCCCAGAATGGAGCCGGCACGCGCACGGCTGAAAAGGACGCCCAGTTTCGCGACATACCGGTTGGGCCCGATCTGTTCGTTTTCCACCACGATGCCGGACACCATTCCGTCGAGCGCACCGTCCGAAAGCCCCGCGCCGCTGCCGCCAAGCCGTTGAGACAACATCGTCCAACCCTTGCGTTGCGCCAGACGCCAGCCGGCCATTCGCGCCGCCTCGGCCGTCTTGCCGGTGACGTCGACCTCTATCCCGCCGACTTCGTAGCTGCCCGACGCATCCGCCGCTGCCATCGGGGCCGTGCCGCTCGCCGCGTCGTCCCCTTGCGCCAGCACGACGCCACCCGTCGCGGCCAACGCGAGGATCACGGCGAGCGCCAAACCGCGCGATGTATGGGAAACCGACATTGCCGTCCTTTTGGCGAAGCAGGCGTGGAAATCCAAGCAGGATATGGCTAGGCGGTGCAGATGGCCGAAGATCCACGACGCAACTCTCCCTATACCTACGCCGATGCGGGCGTCTCGATCGCCGCGGGCAACGCGCTGGTCCGCGCGATCGGGCCGCTTGCCAAGGCGACGCGGCGCTCCGGGGCGGATGCCGATCTGGGCGGGTTCGGCGGTTTCTTCGATCTCAAGGCGGCGGGCTTCACCGATCCGCTGCTGGTCGCAGCAAACGACGGGGTCGGCACAAAACTGAAGCTGGCGATCGATCATGATGCGCATGACGGCGTCGGCGTCGATCTGGTCGCGATGTGCGTAAACGATCTGATCGTTCAGGGTGCCGAGCCGCTGTTCTTCCTCGATTATTACGCGACGGCGAAGCTGGAGCCGGCAGTCGCCGAAAGGGTCATCGCGTCGATTGCAGAGGGGTGTTTGCAGGCGGGATGCGCATTGATCGGCGGCGAGACGGCGGAAATGCCGGGCATGTACGCCCCGGGCGACTATGATCTCGCGGGCTTCTGCGTCGGCGCGGTGGAGCGAACTGAGGTGCTGACGGGGCGCGATATCGCTCCGGGCGACGTGGTGCTCGGGCTGGCGTCTTCGGGCGTGCATTCCAATGGCTTCTCGCTGGTCCGGCGCCTTGCCGCCGACCGAGGCTGGAAACTGGATCGTCCGGCCCTTTTCGACCAGGAAACCTTGCTGATCGACGCGCTGATGGCGCCGACCCGCATCTATGTGAAGAGCCTGTTGCCGGTGTTGAAGCAGGGGCGGATCAAGGGGCTGGCGCACATTACTGGCGGCGGTCTGCTGGAAAACGTCCCGCGCGTCCTGCCTGAGGGGGCGCATGCGATGATCGACGCGGACGCCTGGCCGCAGCCGCGCCTGATGGCGTTCCTGCAAGCGCAAGGCGCGATCGAGCCGGAAGAGATGGCGCGGACGTTCAACTGCGGCATCGGAATGGTCGCGATCGTATCGGCGGACGAGGCCGATGCGGTGACGACGGCGCTCGAAGATGCTGGCGAGACGGTGTTCCGGATTGGGCAGATCGATGCGGGCGCGGTTGGCTGTACCGTCACCGGGAGCCTCGAAACCTGGGGTGCCCGCGCTGATTGGACTGCGACGCATAATGCTTGAGCCGGGTCTTCTCCCCTCCCGATGGCGGAAGGGGTCGGGGGAGGGTCGGACCGCCAACGGGACCGTTCACGGCTGATGGCAGACCCCCTCCCCCAACCCCTCCCGCAAGCGGGAGGGGAGTTAAGAAGAGGGTCGGCATCCTCATTTCGGGCCGCGGTTCGAATATGATGTCGCTGGTCGAGGCGTCTCGTGCGGAGAGTTCCTCATACGAAATAGCCTTGGTCGCATCGGACAAGCCGGCCGCGGCGGGGCTGGCCTGGGCCGCCGCGAACGGCGTCGCGACCTTCTCGCACTCGCCGAAGGGCATGCCGAAGAGCGAGTATGAGGCGCGGATCGATGCGGCCCTGCGTGACGCCGGGGTCGAAATTATCGCACTTGCGGGGTATATGCGGCTGTTGTCGGACGATTTCGTCGCGCGATGGCGCGGGCGGATCGTCAACATCCATCCGTCGTTGCTGCCCAAGTATAAGGGCCTCGACACGCACGCGCGCGCGATGGCTGCGGGCGATGCCGTGGCAGGATGCTCGGTCCATATCGTGACCGAGGAATTGGACGGGGGCGAGATCCTCGGTCACGCGGAGGTTCCGATACTGCCTGGCGATACGGTGGACACGCTGGCCGATCGCGTGCTTGCGGAGGAGCATCGCCTTTATCCGCGGGTTCTGGCACAGTTCGCGCTATCATGAGCCCAGATCCCGAAATTCCGCTGGCGAAGGTGCGCGATGCCGCTCTCGCCCTCCCCTCGACCACTGAAAAGCCGTCGCACGGTTCGCCCGGCTTCTTCGTCGAGGGCGGCGCGGCGTTCGCCTATTTCTGGCACGATCATCACGGCGACGGGGAGACGGTAGCGATCGTCAAGACGACCGGGCTGGACGAACAGCAGATGCTGATCGAGGGCGATCCCGCCTTCTATTACGCCCCACCCTATCTCGGTCCGTCCGGCTGGGTCGCGATGCGTCTGGACGGCGAGGATATGGACTGGGACCGCGTCGCGGACCGGATTGCGATCAGTGGGGAACTCGCCGCGCCGCGTCGATTGCTCGAGGCTGGCGGCCGGTGACGGAGCCGACCCCGCCGGAACCGTCAGGACCTCGGCCACCACCGGAATTGCCGCAAGGGCCGGCGGATGCAATCGTTCCGCCTCCGCCCACGGCGGAGACTGCCACGCGGGTTGCGGCGGAGCGCGCGGAGGCTGCCGCCACGCGTCGTCGTTGGGTAAGCCTTGCCGAACTCGTCGGGGTCGCCGGCCTCGTCATCGCGGCGCTCGGGCTGTGGCTGTCCTATTCGGACCGCCGCGCCGACGAAACCGCGAAACAGGCCGAGCAGGCGACCGAGGCAAAGGTCCGAACGCTGGTGATGCTGAAGGCGACGGGCAGCGGCGATCGCCTGACCCTGTCGGACGCTGCGCACGACGTGCAATCGATCGACGTGACCTTTCCCAAGTCGCTCGGCGTCGTAGCGCAGAAGCAGATCGACCCGAAGATCGAAGCCAACTGGTTTGCCGAACCGATCCTGAAACTGACGGACAATGGCCCCGACACGGTCGAAGGCCGCGTGCCGGTTCTGATCGTCTCGAGCTATTGGGACGCCGAAATCGAGCGTCACGACAGCGCGATCTACGACGTTACGTGGAAGACCGAGGGCCGTTTCCTGCAGGGTCGCGCGTTGAAGCTGACCGGTTTGAAACTGCGCGAACGGACGAAATCGACTGCGCGGCTCGACACGATCTGGGCGACGGAGAAGCCGAATCCTAGTAAGTAGGGTTTTGGTGTATTGGCAGAAACCGCCAGCAGCTTCGGATATCTGGTCACCTCGACGCAGTTTAGCGCGAGGAAGTAGAGGAACCTGACTTCAAAGCTCCAGCCCGTAAACCGGATCGGTGTGCATCTCGTTGCCCACGACGAACTCGCGTGTTCCGATGATGCTGAAACCCTGCCGCTCGTAAAAGGCGCGGGCGCGGTGGTTGTGTTCCCAGACCCCGAGCAACATGCGTACGGCGCCCAACCGGGTCGCGTCGATCCGCGCCTGCTCCAGCAAGGCGGGCCCGATGCCGCTGCCATGCGTCTGGCGCAGCGTGTAGATCCGGCGCAACTCGACGTCGCCCGGCTGTATGTCGATGGGAAAATCGGGGGCCGTCAGCACGGAATAGCCGAGCGGCGCGCCACCCGGATCGACCAGAGCGAGCGTCACCACGGAAGTGTCGTCAACCAGCCAGCGGTCGAAGGTCGCGACCGAATTGTTCTTCAGGCAATGCGCCAGAAGGTCGCCGCCATCCAGCGCCGACGCATAGGTATCGAGGAACGCGGCATTGGCGACGAGCGACAGGAGGGCAGCGTCATCCGCCCCCGCCCGTCGCACGCGCCATTTCAGATCAGCCGACAATTTCTTCCGGCTTGAAGAAGTAGGCGATCTCGATCTCGGCATTCTCATCCGAGTCCGAACCGTGGACCGTGTTCGCTTCGATCGATTCGGCCAGTTCCTTGCGGATCGTGCCCGGCTCCGCATTGGCGGGGTTGGTCGCACCCATGATGTCGCGGTTGCGCTGCATCGCATTCTCGCCTTCCAGAACCTGGACGACGACCGGACCGGAGATCATGAACTCTACCAGCTCACCGAAGAACGGACGCTCCTTGTGCACCGCGTAAAAGCCTTCGGCCTGTTCGCGGGTCATGTGGATGCGCTTGCTGGCGATGACGCGCAGACCGGCCTCTTCCAGCATCTTGGTGACGGCGCCGGTGATGTTGCGACGCGTGGCGTCCGGCTTGATAATCGAAAACGTGCGGTTCGCGGCCATGACCGTGAAGCTCCTCAAATCTGGAATAGCGGAAAGTGGCGGTTCCCTAGTCGGGCCACGCTGGCGATGCAAGCGAAGGACGGTGGCGGCGCACGATCAGGCCGCCTTCTCCCAGCGGCCTGCTTCATTCTGTTTCCAATAGTTGCGTGTCACGCCGTTGCGATCGGCCAGCGCCTTCCACGCGGCGCGCGCCTCCGAAATCCGGTCCGCGTCGAAGAAATGAAACGCGCGGTCGAACGCCAAAGCCTCATCGCGCCAGACGCCGTCCACCAGCGCAACGTTGCGCGCCTCGTTCGTCGCGATCGTCGTCCCGCTCAACAGGATGGGCTGATTCGCGTCCGTTTCCGCGCCGGCTTCGGCGTGCGGCAGGAAGCTTTCGGGGCTGTAGCTCCATAACAGTCGGTCGATCGCCTGCCGCTGCGTCGCGCTCTCCGCGACGATCAGCAGGCGTCCTCCGTTTGCCAGAACCTTCTCGGCAATCTGTGGCAAGGCGCGGTCGATCGGCGTCGCGGTGAGGTGGTAGAAATCGACCTGCATGTGTTTCTGCCCCCCTTTCGGTCGTCATCCCCGCATAGGCGGCGATCCATAATCACCAACGCATCCGCTGATCACGGCCGGCAGCCACTATGGATTCTCGCCTTCGCGGGGATGACGGCGCAGTGACGATATCCGACCCCGCTCAGCCCTGGAAATTGTCCCCCACGAACCGGTCGAGCAAACGCACGCCGTAGCCAGTTGCGCCCTTGTCGTAGTTCGGGCCCGGCTTGTCCGACCAGACCATGCCGGCGATATCGAGATGCGCCCACTTCACGCCTGCATCCACGAAGCGCTGGATGAACTGCGCCGCGGTGATCGACCCCGCGCCGCGCGGGCCGACATTCTTCATGTCGGCGATCGGGCTGTCGATCAACTTGTCGTAGGTCGGCGACAGCGGGAAGCGCCACAATTTGTCGCCAGTAGCGAGGCCCGCCTTGAGCAATTGATCGGCCAACGCATCGTCGTTCGCGAACAGCCCACCATTTTCGTTGCCCAACGCGACGATCATCGCGCCCGTCAGCGTCGCCAGATCGACGATCGTCTTCGGGCGATGCGTCCGCTGCACCCAGGTGACACAGTCGCACAATACCAGCCGCCCTTCGGCATCGGTGTTGAGCACTTCGATCGTCTGCCCCGACATGCTGGTCAGCACGTCGCCCGGCCGGATCGCGTTCCCGTCAGGCATGTTTTCCACGAGGCCGCACACGCCGATCACGTTCGCCTTCGCCTTGCGTCCAGCCAGCGCCTTCATCGCGCCGACGACCGCACCCGCGCCGCCCATATCCCACTTCATGTCTTCCATACCCGCGCCGGGCTTGATCGAGATGCCGCCAGTGTCGAACGTCACGCCCTTGCCGACGAAAGCCAGGTCGGGATCGCCCGCACCCTTCCCGCTCCATTTCAGCGCGAGCAATTGCGCGTTCTTCACCGAACCCTGGCTGACACCCATCAGCGCGCCCATGCCGAGTTCGAGCATTTCGGGCTCGCCCAATACGGTGACCTCGAGGCCGAGGCCTTCGACTTCCTTCAGAACCTTAGCGACGAAGCTTTCCGGATAGATGACGTTTGGCGGCTCGGCCACCAACGTGCGGGTCAATTCCATGCCCTCCGTGATCGCTTTCTGCTCGGCCCATGCCGCGTCGGTTCCGTCAGGAACGCCCGCCAACGTGATCGTGGTCAGAGTCGGCTTCGCCTTTTCGGACAGCTTCGTGCGATACACGTCATGCCGCCAGCCACGCTGCGCGGCTGCGCCGGCGAAGCGTGCCGCCGCCTTCGCGCTGGCACCGGTCCCGCCGAAATCGACCGTTACCGCGTCTGCGCCCGAGGTCAGCAGCTTGGCCGTCAGCGCGCCGCCCGCCCGCTCGTAATCCGCATCGCCGCCCGCACCTACACCGAGCAGCAGGACGCGACGCACCCCGTCGCCCGATGCGACGAACGCCTCGACCACAGCGCCGGCTTCTCCTTCGAACCGACTGCCCTTCGCCGCCCCGGTGAGCACCTGCTTTGCCGCGGTATCCAGATCGCCGAACATCGCGCGGTCCAGCGCATCCTTCTCGATCGGCAGCGCGAGCGCGGTACCGGAATCGGTAGGCGCGTTGGAAAGAACGATATGCATAGAGATCCTCGGGCTTTGGTAAATCGTCGTTGAGTCGCATCCTCTAGACCCGCATCCCGGCGCTGGCAAAGAAAGCGGCGATTGCGGCGCGGGGCCGCTGGTGCGATAGGGCGGGCAATCGCGCGTCATTCCGGCGCGTCTGGGGGTGTGTTTTCCCGACGTGAAGCGTTCCTTCCTGCTCTCGACCTGCGCCCAGACGCTTGCCCTGTCCGCCTTGCTGCTGCTGTCCGCGGAGGCGCATGCGCAGGATCTGCAAACGCCTGCGACGCCTCCACCCTCTGCCGTGGACCTTCCTGCCGCGACCGAGGATCAGGTCGCGTTCAGTGCGGCTGCGCTGGAATACGATACCAACTCCGAGGTCGTGACGGCGACCGGCGACGTCCGTATGGCGCGGAGCGGCGACAAGCTTCGTGCCGACAAGGTGGTGTGGAACCGTACGACCGGGAAGGTCGTCGCGACCGGAAGCATCGCGATTACCAATCCCGGCGGCGACATCGCCTATGGCGATCTCGATCGAACTGACCGATTCGCTGAAGGACGGGATGGTCGACAACATGCTCGTCGTGCTGGAACGCGGCGGTCGCCTTGCCGCGCGCAAGGGCACGCGGTTTCCGGACGAGAAGATCGAACTGGAGGATGCGGCCTATACGCCGTGTGCCGTCACCACGTCCAAGGGATGCCCGAAGGAACCGTCGTGGAAGATCACCGCCGTTCGCGTGACGTATCGTCCCGACAAGGAGCGGATCTACTACAAGGGCGCACAGATCAACCTGTTCGGCCTGCCGACGATACCGCTCCCGGCTTTTTCTCACCCGGTCGGCGGGAACAGCGATAGTGGGCTGTTATCGCCCGATTTCCGGTACAGCCGCACCAATGGTCTGGAATATGCCCAGCCTTACTATTTCCGTCTGGCACCCAATCGCGGGCTGACGCTGACGCCGCGCGTGTTCACCAACGCCCTGCCGCTGTTGAAGGCGGATTATGCCGCACTGGATACGAAGGGTGCGTTCCGGGTGATCGGCTACGGCACCTATAGCCGCCGCAGCGACGATCTCGATACGTTCAACCCGACCGACACCACTGTCGCGTTTCGCGGTTATCTCGACGGCGTCGCGCGCTATCAGTTCGATCCGAACTGGAGCGCGAGCGCGTCGATTCGCCTCGCCAGCGACCGCACGTTCCTGCGCCGCTATGACATTTCGTACGACGATCGTTTGCGATCGACCGCGCGGCTGGAGCGGATCGATGCCAAAAGCTATTTTGGGATTACCGGCTGGGCCGTGCAGACGGTGCGCGTCAACGATCGCCAAGGTTTGCAGCCGGTTGCGTTTCCGGAGATCGACTATCGCCGCCGGATGAACGACGGCCTGCTGGGCGGGACGCTGTCGCTACAGGCCAATACGCTGGCGCTGACCCGCAGCGACGGGCAGGATACGCAGCGCGGCTTCGTCAGCGCTCGCTGGGATCTGCGCAAGCTGACACGCTGGGGGCAGGAGGTCACGTTCACCGCATTCGGTCGCGGCGACGTCTATCATGCCAGCGATACGCTCGCGACGGCGGTGATACCGTATCGCGGCAAGGAAGGCTGGCAGAGCCGTGCGATCGGGGCGGTGGCGGTCGACGTCAAATGGCCGCTGATCGGGCAGTTCCTCGGCGGCATGCAGCGCATCACGCCGCGCGTGCAGATGGTGGCATCGCCGCACCTGAAGAACTTCGACATCCCGAACGAGGATGCGCGCGCGGTCGATCTCGAGGATTCCAACCTGTTCGCGCTCAATCGCTTTCCCGGGTACGACCGGATCGACGACGGGACGCGGTTCACGTACGGCCTGGATTATGCGCTCGACCTGCCGGGCGTCGCGATCAGCACGAATATCGGCCAGAGCTACCGGCTGGGTACGCGTAGCGACATCTTCCCGAATGGTACCGGGCTGGACGATCGCTTCTCCGATTATGTCGGCCGCACCGAAGTCCGGTTTCGCGACCTCGTCTCCGTCACGCATCGCTACCGGCTGGACAAGGACAATTTCGCGGTGCGCCGCAACGAGCTGGATGCGACGATCGGATCGCGCAGCACCTATCTTCTGCTCGGATATATCCGCCTCAACCGAAACATCAGCCTGACCGAGGATCTGCAGGATCGTGAAGAAGTCCGCGTCGCTGGACGTGTGCAGTTCGCCCGCTTCTGGTCGGTGTTCGGCTCCTCGCTGATCGATCTCACGGATCGGGAGGAGGATCCGCTCTCTGTCTCCGATGGTTTCACGCCGCTCCGTCACCGGCTGGGTGTCGCTTATGAAGACGACTGCCTCCGTCTGGGCATGACGTGGAAGCATGATTACCAGACGACCGGCGACGCGCGCGCCGGTAATGGCTTCCTCTTGTCGCTGGCGTTCAAGAATCTTGGACGCTAAGCTTGGGTTCACCTGAACTGTCCGATGTGAATACCGCCGGTGACGCCGCTGATTGGGTTCGGCCGCACGATATGGGATTTTTGAACACGTGATGATTTCTGTGACGAAGGCGGTGAAGTCCGGCCGTGCGGTGGCTATGCTCGCGGCGATTTCGGTGACCTGCACGCCGGTCGCCGGCATTTCCCAGACGGTGCCCGATGCGTCGGTGCCGGACGTCGGACTGAACATCCCCGACAACCTGCAGGTTTACGGCAAGCTGGATCCCAACATCCGCAAGCCGACCGCGATCGTGAACGAAACCGTCATTACGGGCACCGATGTCGACCAGCGGCTGGCTTTGGCCGTTGCGATCAACGGCTGGAAACTGAATGCCGAAGACACCGCGCGGTTGCGCACGCAGACGCTGAACCAGATCATCGACGAAACGCTGCAGATCCAGGAAGCGAAGGCGAGCGACGTCACGATCAAGCCCGAAGAACTGAACCAGAGCTTCACGGGCGTGGCGAAGAACTTCAAGATGACGCCGGACAAGATGCGGACGTACCTTCGACAGGTCGGTTCTTCCGAACGCTCGCTGAAGAAGCAGATCGAGGGCGAACTCGCGTGGCAGCGGTATTTGCGCCGCAAGGTCGAACCGACCGTGAATGTCAGCGAAGAAGAGGTGAAGGGCATCCTGAAGCGGCTTCAGGAATCCAAAGGCACCGACGAGTATCACGTCAACGAAATCTACATCAGCGCCGCCCCCGACCGTGCGCAACAGGTCGCGGAAAGCATCCGGCAGATGATCGAAAAGATCCAGAAGGGCGAGGCGCCGTTCGGCTATTTCGCGCGCACCTTCTCGGAAGCGACGACGAAGAGCGTGGACGGCGATCTTGGCTGGGTTCGCGCATCGCAATTGCCCGATGAACTCGCCCGCGCCGCCGAGACGATGCAGGTGGGCCAGATTGCCGGGCCGATCCCGGTCGCCGGAGGCTTCTCGGTCATTTACATGGTCGACAAACGTCAGGTGCTGACCGCGGACCCGCGCGACGCTCGCCTGGCGCTGAAGCAGATCACCGTTCGTTTCCCCGCCGGCACGACGCAGGCGCAGGCGACCCAGCGCGTTGCCGCCTTTGCCGAGGCGACCAAGTCGCTCCGTGGGTGCGGCGACGTGGCGCAGGTCGCGTCGACGATCGGCGGCGACGTGGTGGATAGCGACAGTGCGACGATCCGCGATCTTCCGCCGGCGTTGCAGGAGATCATGCTGAAGCTCGCGGTCGGCCAGTCGACGCCGCCGTTCGGGTCTGCGCAGGACGGCGTTCGCGCGCTGGTGCTATGCGGCAAGGAAGAACCGCGCGGTGGGGACCTTCCGGACGCAAGCCGCTTGCAGGGGCAGATGGAGCAGCAGCGCGTAAACTTGCGCGCCCAGCAATTGCTGCGCGATCTGCGCCGCGATGCGATCGTCGAATATCGCTGAGGACCGGCCCGAAATGGCTGCACGCTTCGTCGCGCCGCTGGCCGTCTCGATGGGCGATCCGGCTGGCATCGGGCCGGAAATCATCGCCAAGGCCTGGGCCGAGCGCGGCGCGAACGACCTGCCACCGTTCTTCGCGGTCGGGGACGCGCGCGCTGTCGCGGCGGTATGGGACGGCCCGGTCGTCCCGATCCTCGACCCTGCCGAGGCGAACGACGCATTTGCGCGCGGCCTTCCCGTGCTGGGCGTCGATGACGGCGGACATATTTCGCCCGGCTATCCGGACGTAGACGGCGCCCGATGCGCGCTGCATTCGCTTGAGGTCGCCGCCGGTCTCGCGCGGTCCGACGCGGCAAGCGCGCTCGTCACCGGGCCGGTGTCCAAGGCGCAACTCTACCAAATCGGCTTCTCCTATCCCGGCCAGACCGAATTCGTCGCCGAACGCTGCGGCGTATCGCGAGAGAATGCGGTAATGATGCTGGCCGGTCCGTCGCTGCGGGTCGTGCCGATCACGACGCATGTCGCGCTCGATCTGGTCTCGTCCATGCTGTCGATCGACCTGATCGTGGCAAAGGGCCGTGCCACGGCCCGTGGGTTGCAGAAGAACTTCGGTATCGAGCGCCCCCGTCTCGCTTTTGCCGGGTTCAACCCGCACGCCGGCGAAGGCGGCGCGATCGGACGCGAGGAGATCGACTGCATCATCCCCGCGATCGCGCAATTGCGGGACGAAGGCATAGACGCATCCGGCCCGTTTGCCGCCGACACGATGTTCCATGCCCGCGCTCGCAGCCAATATGATGCGGCCGTTTGCTGCTATCACGATCAGGCGCTGATCCCGTTGAAGACGCTGCATTTCGACGAAGGCGTCAACTTCACCCTGGGCTTGCCGATCGTCCGCACATCGCCCGATCACGGCACCGCATTCGGTATTGCGGGCAAGAACGTTGCGCATCCCGGCGCGATGATCGCCGCGATCCGCATGGCCGGGGACGCCACCGAGCGCCGCGCCGCGCGACTATTGTGAGCGACACCGCCCCCCTGCCCCAGTTGCCGGCGTTGCGGGACGTCATCGCGCGTCACGGCCTCAACGCCAGCAAGGCGCTGGGGCAGAACTTCCTGCTCGATGGGCAGTTGCTCGCGCGGATCGCGCGCATCCCCGGCGACCTGAAGGATGCAGACGTGTTCGAGGTCGGCCCCGGCCCCGGCGGCCTTACCCGCGCGCTGCTTCAGGCCGGCGCCCGTGTCACCGCGGTCGAGCGCGATCGCCGCTGCATCCCGGCGCTTGTCGAACTTAGTGACGCCTTTCCCGGGAAGCTTCGCGTGATCGAGGACGACGCGATGGAGATCGACGCGCCCGCCCTGTTTGTGGGCAAACCGCACATCGCTTCAAACCTGCCGTATAATATCGGCACCGCCCTACTCGTCCGCTGGCTGTCCACAGACTGGTCGCCTTGGTGGCAGAGCCTGACGCTAATGTTCCAGAAGGAGGTCGCCGATCGGATCGTGGCGAATACCGGCGACGATGCCTATGGGCGCCTCGCGGTGCTGGCGCAGTGGCGATCGACCGCGAAGCTCGCCATGCCGGTTCACCGTTCGGCCTTCACCCCGCCGCCCAAGGTCATGTCGGCGGTCGTGCACATCACGCCGGATGGAGCACCCGAGGGTGTGAAGTTCGCGGTTCTGGAACGATTGACGGCGGCGGCATTCGGTCAGCGCCGCAAGATGCTTCGCCAGAGCGTGAAGGGCCTGCCCGGTGCGCTGGAGGCGTTGGAAGCCGTAGGGATCGAGGCGACGCGACGTGCGGAGACGGTCAGCGTCGCGGAGTTCGTCGAGGTTGCGCGAGTGATGAGCCGGTAGGGACGCGCTCAAATAGCGCGCGCGGGATAATATGTTCGTGCTGAGCTTATCGAAGCAACTGTCCCCGGGGCACGCTCTTCGACAAGCTTGTCTGTCTGGAATGGTGTAATCGGCAAGGTGCCTGAGCCGGGTGGCCACCCGGCTCAGGCGGCGGATGTGAGGCCGTTCGACAAGCCGGTCGACAAAGACCGTTCCTGAGCAGGGCCACATCCGTCTTCCCAAACCCCGGACAGTTGCCTGGGGCCGTGCTTACGGACCCCGCATGACAAGCTTGGGAGACCGGATCATGTCACACTCCGACCTCTTTGTCGGCATCGATGTTGCCAAGGACGAACTCGTTATCCACGCTCATCCGGCAGGAATGCTCTGGCGGGTACCCAATACCAAGACCGGCATTGCCGCACTCGGCCGCAAGCTTGTCCGGCTTGCCGGTACGGCGTGCCTGCGGATCGGCTTCGAGGCATCGGGCGGTTACGAGCGCAAGCTCGCCATCCTGCTCGATCGGATGGACGTTACAGCCTATCTCCTCGATCCGGCACGCGTGCGCAGTTTCGCCCGTGCCGAGCGACAACTCGCGAAAACCGACCCACTCGATGCGGCCGTCATCGCGCGGTGTCTGGCAGCACTGCATCCCGAACTGACGCCCTATGTCCATGATCCCGAGGCCGTGAGGCTGGCCGAGCATGTCCGCATGCGCGATCTTGCCGTCGCCCAGGCGGTCCAGTTCGGCAATCAGTTGGAGAGCATCGCCGATCCCGCCATGCGCCGCCTCGTCGTCGCGCAGGTCGCACGGCTCAAGGCCCTGGTTCTGCGCATCGAAAAAGCCATTGCCAGCGTCATCGCCGCCTCGCCCGATCTGGCCGCTCGCGAAGCCCTGCTCCGCACAGCACCCGGCGTCGGGCCGGTCGTTGCCGCATGCCTGCTGGCACGCATGCCAGAACTCGGACGCCTCTCCAGTCGACAGGTCGCAGCGCTTGCTGGCCTCGCCCCCTTCGATCGCCAAAGCGGCAAGACCAGCCGGCCGGGGCGATGCTCGGGCGGCAGGCCCAGCATCAGGCGTTGTCTCTATCTGGCCGCGCTCAGCATCGCGCGCTCGGGCAAGGGGCAACTCGCCGCTACCACCAACCGCCTGCGAGAGGCCGGCAAACCCTTCAAGCTTGCCATCGTCGCCACAATGCGAAAACTGCTCGTAACCCTCAACGCGATGGTCAAAAACAATACCGAATATCGCACCGCGTGAACACAGTTGCTCAGGACGAACGGGGGATCGGGGTAAGATGCCAAAGAAGCGCGCCGGTGCGTGTCGCGCGCTTACGCCCGAAGTCACGCTGTGCAAAACCGGCACCGCCCGCCCGGCATCAGGGCTTTCCGGTCACCGGCTTATCCGGGATCTTCCCCGGCACGACGGTTGTGGCCGCCGTCTGCACCGGCGGGCCCTTGGTTATAGCGGCAGCCAGCGCGGTGCCCTCGGGACATGCCGCCTTGCCGCACAGCGTCCGGATCTTGCCGAGATTGGCCTTGGCCTGCATGACCGCGCCCTTCATCACCAGTGCCTCGCCCTGACCTTTCAGCGCAAGCCGGTCGTTCGGTTCCAGCAGCAATGCCTCACGGTACAGGCGGATCGCCTTGCCCGGCAGGCCGCGCGCCTGCGCCACGTCGCCCAACGTCACGAAGCCGGCCCGATTGCGCGGATCGACCGCGAGCGCGGTTTCGATCAGGTCGGTCGCGCCGTCCAGATTACCGGCGGCCTGCGCTGCACGCCCCTGCGCCAGCAGCGCCAGCGACCGCGGATCGATCTGCTCGTCCGCGCGCTGACCGTGCAATGATGTCGACATCGTCAGCAACGTAAGCCCGACGGCAGCGGCGACGGAAGAATAACGCATGATGCTCTCCAGCCCAGATATTCCGAGTTTACCCACGATGGCGCCGGGCTAGCACGCGCGCCGAAGGCGTGCGACAAAAAATCCGTCGGTCGCGTCATGTGCGGGAGTCAATCGCACGCCCGGGCCATGCGGCCGGCCGGCGGGCAATGCCAGCGTGTCGATGGTCCAACCGGCATTGGCTGCAAGGAACGCAGAGACCTGACCCGCCCCTTCCTCGTCCAGCAGCGAGCAGACGATATAGACCAGTGTTCCGCCCGGCTTCACCAGCGCGGCGGCTACGGTCATCACCTCGGACTGGACCCGTACCAAACGTGCGATCCGGTCCGGCGTCAGTCTCCAGCGTGCTTCCGGGTTGCGCCGCCACGTGCCCGTTCCTGAGCAGGGCGCATCGACCAGCACGCAATCCGCGCTGTCGGCCCAATCCTCCAGCGCTTCCATCTCGCGACCGGGATTGAGCAACCGGGTCTCGATGATCGTTGCGCCGGCTCGTTCTGCGCGCGGCGTGAGCCGCGACAGCCGCGCGCGATCGGTGTCGGTCGCCAGCAGCACGCCCTGGTTTCCCATCGCCGCGGCGAGCGCCAGCGTCTTGCCACCCGCGCCGGCACACAGATCGACGACGCGCTGGCCTGCCGACGCCTCCGCCGCGGTCGCGACGATCTGGCTGCCCGCGTCCTGAACTTCCAACGCGCCCTCGCGAAAGGCTTCGAGCGCCTCGACATTCGTGCCCGATGGCAAACGCCATGCGCCATCGACAGCCGTAATTTCCTGCGCGCCCTCGATCGGAGCCGGTGCGGGCTTCAGCCGGTTGATGCGGATATCCAACGGCGCCCGGTCGATCAGGGCGGGCAATTCTTCCGCCGCGATCCCGGATGCGAGCAGCTTTTTCACGATCCACGCAGGGGCGACGCCGCGCACGGCGGCTTTTTCATCCGCCCCGATCGCCGCCGGTGCGTGCGCCGAACCGTCGAACAGAGCGCGCATCTCCGCATCGCCTTCCGCGAGTGCGAGCATCGCCGCCCGGCCGCTCTCGGGCCGCTCGCCGAGCATTCGGATCGCGGCGTAGACAAGTTCGCGCACCGCGCGCCGATCCTTGCTGCCGGCATAGCGGCGCTGGCCGAAATATTTCGCGATGATCGTATCTGCCGCTGCTCCGGAGTCCCGCGCGGCGGCGGTGATCGCGTCGAGCAAGTCGATCGCGGCCTGGATACGGGCGGAGGGTGTCATTCTTCCCCCCTCCCGCTTGCGGGAGGGGTCGGGGAGGGCTCGCTATATCGGAAGGTGTGTTCATGGCCCTCCCCTAGCCCAGTTCCAGGTGAACGACACCCCGTGTCGTTCAGGTCATGCCGGGGGCATGACCGACCTGGAACTCGCAAGCGGGAGGGGGAATTATCTTGTAGTAGTCCCTCCCTTTCAGGGAGGGGAGAAACCCTCACCGCGTCGGGTAGTTCGGCGCCTCGCGCGTGATCGTGACGTCGTGCACATGGCTTTCCATCAGCCCGGCGCCGGTGATCTGCACGAAGCGCGCGCGCTGTTGCAAATCGGGGATCGTCGCCGCACCGGTATAGCCCATCGCGGCCTTCACGCCGCCGACCAGCTGGTGAATGACGTCCTTGGCCGGCCCCTTGAACGCCACCTGTCCCTCGATCCCTTCTGGAACAAGCTTCAACTGATCCTTGATATCGCCCTGGAAATAGCGATCGGCCGAGCCGCGGCCCATTGCACCAACCGAGCCCATGCCGCGATACGATTTATACGCGCGGCCCTGATACAGGAATGTCTCGCCAGGCGCTTCCTCGGTGCCCGCCAGCAAGGATCCGATCATCACGCTGGATGCCCCGCCGGCCAGCGCCTTGGCGATATCGCCCGACGTGCGGATGCCGCCATCCGCGATCACCGGTACGCCGTGCTTGTGGCCTTCTTCCGCACAATCCATGACTGCGGTCAGTTGAGGCACGCCAACACCCGCAACGACGCGCGTGGTGCAGATCGATCCCGGCCCGATCCCGACCTTGATCCCGTCCGCTCCCGCATCGATCAGCGCGCGCGCCGCCTCTGCCGTCGCGACGTTTCCGGCGATCACCTGCACGGAATTGCTCAACTTCTTGACGCGCTCGACCGCGCGCGCAACGTCGCGATTGTGGCCGTGTGCGGTGTCGATCACGACCAAGTCGAGATCGGCGTCGACCAGGGCCTCGGTCCGTTCGAACCCCTTGTCGCCGACGGTGGTCGCCGCCGCGACGCGCAGGCGGCCGGCCGCATCCTTCGTCGCGTTCGGATAATTGACCGCCTTTTCCATGTCCTTGACGGTGATAAGTCCGACGCAGCGGTAGCTTTCGTCGACCACCAGCAGCTTCTCGATCCGGCGCTGATGCAGCAATCGCCGCGCCTCGTCCTGACCGACGCCGGTGGATACCGTCGCGAGGTTCTCATGCGTCATCAGTTCCGCCACCGGCTGCAACGGATTGCCCGCGAAGCGCACGTCGCGATTGGTAAGAATGCCGACAAGCTTGCCGTCCTGCTCCACGACCGGGATGCCGCTGATCCGGTTGCGCGTCATCAGCGCCTGCGCCTCGGCGAGTGTCGCAGTCGGTGCGATGGTGATCGGATTGACGACCATCCCGCTTTCGAAGCGCTTGACCTGGCGAACCGCGGCGACCTGTTCGTCGATGTCCATGTTGCGGTGGAGCACGCCAATCCCGCCCAATTGCGCCATCACGATCGCCATGTCGGCTTCGGTCACCGTGTCCATCGCCGAGGACAGGATCGGGATGTCCAGCTTTATCCCGCGCGTCAGTTGCGTGCGGGTGTCCGCCATACTCGGCACGATATCGGACTCCGCCGGATACAGCAGCACGTCGTCGAAGGTGAGACCGAGGCGGATGTCCATGAAGAGCCAGTTCCAGTGCGGGGGAAGGGAATCGTGGCGTGCCATGTAACCAAAGGGGGCGTCCGGCGCTAGGGTGCGCGGCGCGGCGGCCCGACGGAGTTCGGAAGCGTAGTGGGTAGCGGGGCAGGCCACCGATGGAACGCCGCAATGGCCCCCATCGGTGGCCTCGCCATTACGCCGGTTGCGCGGCTTTGGAGCCGGGGGCAGCCTGCCGGACGCCTTCGTCGACATGGTCGGCGAACTGCGCGAAATTCTCTACGAACAGATCGACAAGCTTTGCCGCGGTCGCATCATATTCCGCCTTGTTCGCCCAGGTTTCACGCGGATCCAGGATGGCGCTATCGACGCCCGGGACGCTGACCGGCACCTTGAACCCGAAGTTCGGATCCGTGCGGAATTCGGCGTCGTTGAGCGACCCGTCGAGCGCGGCATTCAGCAAGGCGCGGGTGGCCTTGATTGGCATGCGGCTGCCGACGCCGTACTTCCCGCCGGTCCAACCGGTATTGACCAGCCAGCAATCGACACCGCCCTTGGCGATCCGGCTTTTCAGCAGATTGCCGTAGATCGATGGGTGACGCGGCATGAACGGCGCGCCGAAGCAGGTAGAAAAGGTCGCATCCGGTTCGGTCACGCCGATCTCCGTCCCCGCGACGCGCGCGGTATAGCCCGACAGGAAGTGGTACATCGCCTGGTCGGGCGTCAGTTTCGAGATCGGGGGCAGGATGCCGTAGGCGTCGGCCGTCAGCATGACGATGTTACGCGGCACCGGCCCCATATTGTCGTCGGACGCATTCGGAATGAAGTCGATCGGATAGGCACCCCGGCTGTTCTCCGCCAAACTGTTATCCTCGAGGTCGAGAGCGCGAGTGACCGGGTCCATCACGACGTTTTCCAGCACGGTGCCGAAGCGCTTCGTGGTGGCGAAGATCTCAGGTTCGGCGTCGGCGGACAGGCGGATCATCTTGGCGTAGCAACCGCCTTCAAAGTTGAAAACGGCGGTGTCGGACCAGCCATGTTCGTCGTCACCGATCAGCGTGCGACTGGCATCGGCGCTGAGCGTCGTCTTGCCCGTGCCCGACAGGCCGAAGAATACTGCAGTATCTCCGTTCGGGCCGATATTGGCGGAACAGTGCATCGGCATAACGCCATCGACCGGCAGCAGATAGTTGAGCAGGCCGAAGACGCTCTTTTTCATCTCGCCGGCATATTTCGTCCCGCCGATCAGTATCAGCTTTTCCGTGAAGTTGACTGCGATGACCGTCTCGCTGCGGCATCCGTGCTTCTCGGGGTCCGCGCGGAAGCTCGGCAGATCGATGATCGTATATTCGGCCTCGAAGCCGCGCAGTTCGGACTCCTTCGGGCGAACCAGCATCGTGCGGATGAACAGGTTGTGCCAGGCTAGTTCGGTGACGACACGGACACGAACGCGGTTCTCGGGCTGCGACCCGCCGAACAGGTCCTGTATGTACAGGTCCTCCTTATCCTTCAGCTCGGCCATGAAGTCGGCCTTCAGCGCGGCGAAATGCTCCGGGGTCATGCCCTTGTTGCTTTTGCCCCACCATACGACCGATTCGGTCTCGGCATCGCGCACAATGAACTTGTCTTGCGCGCTGCGGCCCGTGTGAGCGCCCGTTTCAACGACCAGCGGACCATCGGCGGACAGCTTCCCCTCGCCCTTTGCGACCGCAGTTTCGATCAATCGCGCCGTCACCAGGTTCCAGTGAAGATTTGCCCGGGTTTCAATGCCCTGGGATTCCAGTCCGGCAGTGGGAATGCGGTCGCTCAACGGAAGTCTCCTAAAATTTCGCCACGGTTATGTCCGTGTGCGTTTAAAGTCGTTGATCTGCGCTTATCGTCACGATCGCCCGCGTGTCCAGAACACATCGCCAAAGGTGCTAAGTGTTGAGCCGTCCGGGGGTTTGGACTAGTTGGGCCATCCCGAGTTTGCAGGACCAATTTGATGACGGCAACGATCGCGCTCGTCGACGACGATCGCAACATCCTGACCTCGGTATCCATAGGCCTGCAGGCCGAGGGGTTCGTCACGCGGGTTTATTCCGATGGCGAGACGGCGTTGAAAGCGCTGATCGAAAACCCGCCGGATCTCGCCATTTTCGATATCAAGATGCCGCGTATGGACGGGCTGGAACTGCTCCGTCGGCTGCGTGAGAAGCAGTCCACCCCAGTCATCTTCCTGACATCCAAGGATGACGAACTGGACGAAGCGCTTGGCCTCGCAATGGGCGCGGACGATTATATCGCCAAACCTTTCAGCCAGCGCCTGCTCGTCGCGCGCATCCGTGCGATCCTGCGTCGTACCGAACTGGCACAATCGGGGTCGGCCGGTGACGCGGAGGTTGCCGCGGGCGAACTCGCGCGCGGGCGTCTGGCGATGGACACGGCGCGACATCGGGTCACTTGGGGCGGCGTGAACGTCACGCTGACCGTCACCGAATTCCTGATCCTGGAAACGCTTGCGCAGCGCCCCGGCATCGTCAAGACGCGCAACCAGTTGATGGACGCTGCCTATCAGGACGACATCTATGTCGACGACCGCACGATCGATAGCCATATCAAGCGCGTGCGACGGAAGTTCAGGCAGATCGATCCGGAATTCGACGCGATCGAAACGCTGTACGGCGCGGGATATCGATTTTCCGAGGAATGACGCCCGCGACGATGAACGATGACAACGAACTGAGCCTGCGCTGGTCCGGGCGCGTTTCGCTGACGCCGCGCATTCTAGCGGTCAACATCTTCGCGCTGGCCCTTTTGGCAGGCGGTTTCTTCTATCTCGATTCCTATCGCAGCCGGATCCTCGACAGCCGGCTGGCGCAGGCTGGTCGCGAAGCGCGACTGATTGCCGAAGCGCTGCGGTCGGTCGAGCCGGAAAGCCGCGACGCGCTCATGCTCCGGCTCTCCAAGGATACGGGTGCGCGGTTGCGGCTATACGACCAGACGGGGAAGCTTTCCGTCGATACGAGAGCCCTCGGGCTTCGGAACATGGTGCTGCGATACCCCGACAAGCAGGGGCGCGGCAAAGCGGCCGCACGCTTCCTCGATGCGATGATCGATACCGTCGTCGGCGCACCGCGTCCTCCGTTGTACCGCGAACGCGCCGACGGGTTTTCGTGGCCGGACGTCCGGGCGGCAAGCAGCGGCAATGTGGTCTCCGCGACCGTCTGGCGGGCGCCGGATCGAACCCCCGTGCTGACGGCCGCCGCGCTCGTTGCCGGACACGGGATCGTCATGACGACCGCGAATGCGACCGATATCACGCAGACGGTACGCGTCGAGCGCTTCAGGCTGAGCGTCGTCCTGCTGATCGTATCCCTGGTCTCCATATTGTTGTCACTATTCCTTGCGCGAACGATCGTCCGCCCGCTGCGCCGGCTGGCCCGCGCGGCGGTTCGCGTACGATTGGGGCGCGCGCGCGAAGTGGTGGTGCCCCGCCTGCCCTCCCGCCGCGACGAGATCGGCATGCTGGCGCGCGCACTCTCCGACATGAGCCTGGGCTTGCGCGCCCGGATCGACGCGACCGAGGCTTTCGCGGCGGATGTCACGCACGAAATGAAGAACCCGCTGGCATCGCTGCGATCCGCAGTGGAGAGCCTGTCGCTGGTCAAGGATTCGACCCTGCAGGCGCAATTGTTGGCGATCGTTCGCGACGATGTGCATCGGCTCGATCGCCTGATCACCGACATATCCGAGGCATCGCGGCTGGACGGCCAGCTCAGTCGCGCGAAGTTCGAGCAGTTGAACATGGACGCGATGATCGCCGGACTACTGGCGCAACGCCAGGCGCGTGGCGTCGAGCGCGGTATCCGGTTGCGCTACGATCACAGCGACGGCGACCGGATGATCGTGATGGGCGAAGGCGCTCGATTGGAGCGTGTGTTCGAAAACCTGCTCGACAATGCCGTCTCCTTCTCGCCCGACGGCGGCGTGATCTCAATCGCCGCCGTCCGCGAAAACGATCTTTTGCGAATTACGGTCGAGGACGAAGGACCCGGCGTACCGGAGGATGCGCGCGAACAGGTGTTCAACCGCTTCCAGTCGCTGCGCCCCGCATCCGAGGAGTTCGGCAAGCATTCCGGTCTTGGTCTCGCGATCGCGAGGACCATCGTGGAAGCGCACCAGGGCGATATCACGATCGAGATCGCGCGAGGATCGGGTCAACGGCGCGCGGTTCGTCGTTCGTTTGCCGCTGGCGGATCGCCGGTGACCGACGTGCCGTTGCAAGAGGTCCTGCACGTATCGACGGTTGCCATCCGTGGCCACGCCGTGCTGATCGAGGGGCAATCGGGTTCCGGAAAATCCGATCTGGCGCTGCGGCTCATCGATCGCGGCGCTATACTGGTCAGCGATGATTACACGATCCTGACGCGGCAAGGCGCTGCGCTTGTCGCTCGTGCGCCCGATACGATCGCGGGCAAGATCGAAGTGCGCGGTTTGGGAATCCTGACGGTGCCGTTCATGGCCGATATTCCGGTTGGGATGATCGTGCGGCTGACGGATCGGATCGAACGTATGCCGATGGCCCCGTCCGTGCGTTCGATCGCCGGATGTGAGATACACGAAATCGCTATCGACCCACATCACCCCTCCGCCCCGATCAAGGTGGAACTGGCGCTTGCACAGGAATTGTTCTGATGGCCGAACCGAAGGATATCCTGCTGGTGACCGGCCTGTCCGGTGCCGGCAAATCCACCGTGTTGCGGACCCTGGAGGATCTGGGGTGGGAAGTGGTCGACAACCTCCCGCTTCTGCTGCTCGACCGGTTGCTGAGCGCAGCCCTGCCGGAAGGATCTGACGGTGACGATCAACCGCTCGCCATCGGTATCGGCGCCCGGACGCGAGACTTCGATCCCGATCGCATCGTGCAGCGGATCAAGACGCTGCGCGAGCAGCACGGGCACGATATCGGCACGTTGTTCCTCGATTGCTCGGGATCGGAACTCGAGCGGCGATATTCCGAGACACGGCGGCGGCATCCGCTCGCCCTGGATCGACCGGCAAGCGACGGGATCGCGCGCGAACGCGAATTGCTGGCGCCGTTGCGCGGATGGGCCAATCGGTTGATCGACACGACCGATCTCACCGCGAACCAGTTGGCGCAACAGGTCCGCGAGACGTTTTCCGGCGAGCGGCTGGGATCGCCGACCCTGTCGATCACCTCGTTCGGCTTTGCGCGCGGCCTGCCCCGGAACGCCGATCTGGTGTTCGACATGCGCTTCCTGCGTAATCCGCACTGGGTTGCCGACCTGCGCCCCGGAACCGGGCTGGATGCCGATGTCAGTGCCTATATCGAGGAGGATACCGCCTATCCTGCCGCGATGGAGCAGATCGAGTCGCTCCTGCTGCTGTTGCTCCCGCGCTACAAAGCGGAGGGAAAATCTTACGTCACGATCGCATTCGGATGTACCGGAGGGAGACACCGGTCGGTTCACGTCGCCGAACGGGTCGCGCGGCGGTTGCGCGACGCGGCATTTTCCCCCACGGTTGCACATCGTGATCTGGCCGCCGCGCCCCAGGATAGTCTGGAGGGCGCACCGGCAGACAGCACTGGCAGTGGAACGAAGTTGGAATGATCGGCCTGGTTCTGGTGACGCATGGACGCCTTGCCGAGGAGTTCGTGACCGCGATGGAGCATGTCGTGGGCAAGCAGGAGCGGATCGCGACGATCGCGATCGGCCCCGAAGACGACATGGAAGCGCGCCGCAAGGATATCGCCGACGCGATCCACGACGTGGATTCGGGGCAAGGCGTGATCCTGCTGACCGACCTGTTCGGCGGCACCCCGTCGAATCTCGCGATCTCGCTGATGGAAAAGGGCAGGTTCGAGGTGATCGCGGGAATCAACCTGCCGATGCTGATCCGGCTCGGTTCGGCACGCTCCAAGATGAAGGTCGTGGACGCGGTCGCCGCAGCGCGCGAGGCGGGGCGGAAATACATCACCGTCGCGTCCGAAGTGCTCGGCGAGGCGGCCGCCTGATGGCCATTCAGCGCACTGTCCTGATCACTAACAAGCGCGGACTTCACGCCCGTGCGAGCGCGAAGTTCGTCACGCTCGCATCGACCCAGCCGACCGAAGTGACGGTCGAGAAGGACGGCGCGGGATCGGTGACCGGCACGTCGATCATGGGCCTGATGATGCTCGGCGCGGCGATGGGGGACTCGATCGTCATCTCCGCCGACGGAGACGGCGCGGAAGCAGCGGTCGGCGCGCTGTGCGAACTGGTCGAGGCGAAGTTCGGGGAAGATTGATCGGGCGGCGAGCCACAGGCGGCTCGACTTCGGACGACGCCAGCCGATAAGGGGGCAATCCGCCCCACAGCAATCGGCCCGACCATGCCCCGCGAAATCACCGCTTATTCCAACCCGCTGATCAAGCGCATCCGATCGCTGCGCGAGAAGAAACACCGTCGCGAGGAAGGGCTGTTCCTGGCCGAAGGGCTGCGCATCCTGACCGAGGCGCGCGAGAACGGGCGCATTCCCGAATATCTGTTCTATTCGCGTGAAGGCGCCGGGCATCCGTTGGTCCGCACGTTGATCTTCGATGTCGAGGATAGCGGTGGGCAGGCGATCGAGACGGTGCCGGATATCCTGTCCAAACTGTCGGGCAAGGACAATCCGCAGGCGGTGGTCGGCGTGTTCGCGGAGTTTGCCGGGGCGCTGGGCGTGCTGGACCGAACGTCCGCCGACATCTGGCTGGTGGCGGAACGGCTGCGCGATCCGGGTAATCTGGGCACGATCCTGCGCACGGGTGACGCGGTCGGCGCGGGTGGGCTGATCCTGATCGGTGAATGCGTCGATCCGTTCTCGGTCGAGGCGGTGCGGGCGAGCATGGGGGCGTTGTTCACGGTGCCGGTCGTCATGGCCGAGTGGAGCGAGTTCCTGCCGTGGCTGCGGTCCGGTCCGGGCCAGCTGGTCGGGCTGAGCCTCGACACCGAGAACGACTATCGCGCCGCCAAATACGATGCCCCGACATTTCTGCTGACGGGGAACGAGGCGCAGGGGATGCCCGCCGAGATGGCCGCGGAATGCGATCTGCTGGTCAAGATCCCGATGCTGGGCAAGGCGGACAGCCTGAATGCCGCGGTGGCGACGGCAGTGATGGCGTATGAGGTGCTGGCCCAGCGCCGGGGGTGACGGGCTCGTCAGGCATCCAGCATCATCGATACGAATTCGTGCGGCGATCGCATGAATTCCCTCGTGATCTGAAAGTGTTCGGTATCTTCCAGCGCGACCTGTTCGAGGCCGTGAGGGCGCATCCTGAGCAGCACCGCGCCCGGCATCGCCATCAGGATGGGCGAATGCGTGGCGATGATGACCTGGCTGCGATCCTGCGCCCGGATACGCGATAACATGCGGAGGAAATCGAACTGTCGATTTGGCGACAGCGCGGATTCAGGTTCGTCGAAAATGAATATGCCCGGTCTCTCGCAGCGCTCCTCGAAGAACCGCATGAATCCTTCGCCGTGCGAGTGCGACAGGAAATTGGCGCAATCGCTTTGCATCTCATCCAGATACCGCGCCACCGAGAAGAAGCTTTCCGCCCGGAAGAACCAGCCTTGCGCGATCCGGGGGAGCCAGCTCGCCTTCAACGCGTTCGCCAGCACCCCGCCGCCGGTCTCCACGGCACGCGAATGGTCCACGGCGCGGTAGCCCGGTCCACCGCCGCCTTCGTCGAATCCGGCCAATACCGCCAGTCCCTCCAACAGGGTCGATTTCCCGATACCATTCTCGCCGACGATGATCGTGATCGGCGCTTCGAACTTCAGCTCGAAATAGCCGTCCCGGAACATGGGCAGGCAAAAGGGATATTGCGACGCGTCGAAGTCCGGACCGGCCTCCAGCCAGACCCGCTTGAGGTATGGTGGCGAGAGACGCAGCCGACGCGGGCGGGCCATCCGGGCTACGCCGTTGCCGGCTCGGCGTCGCTCTTGCCGCCAGCCTCCGGACGGTCATCCGACAAGGCGGGCGCATCGCCGTAGCGGGCGAGTGCCTCGACCGGCTGCATCGTCTCGATCTCCCGCGCGCCGGGTTCTATGTTGAGGTCCTTCAGCTTGCGCGCGGTGACGAGCGTGCGGCTTTCGAAGCTGGAGACGAAGGCGTTGTAATTGTTGACCGCGCTGGTCAGCCCACCGCCGACCTTGCGCAGATCGCCCGCCGCCTTCGCCAAGCGGTCGTACAATTCCTTGCCCAGTTCGCCGATCTGCCGCGCTTCCTTCGCGAGCCGTTCCTGACGCCAGACGGCCGAGACGGTGCGCGCGATCGCGATGAGATTGGTCGGGGTCGCCAGCAGGACTCGCTTTTCGAACGCGAAGTCCCACAGGCCGGGTTCCTGCTCCAATGCCGCCGACAGGAAATGTTCGCCGGGGACGAACATGATGACGTAATCCGGCGCATCGGCGAACTGGCTCCAATACGCCTTGTTGCCCAAGCCATTGATATGCGCCTTCATTGATGCGGCGTGCAGCGTCAGGCCCTTGGCGCGTTCCGCTTCGTCGACCGCGCCGAACGCGTCCTGATAGGCGTTGAGCGACACCTTGGCGTCGATCACGAGGCTGCGGCCGCCCGGCACTGTGACGATCGCGTCGGGCCGTAGCCGCCCGCCCTCGTCCCCGCCCGAGACGCTGACCTCGGTCTGGAAATCCGTATGTTCGGACAGGCCGCAGCTTTCGAGCACGTTCTTCAACTGCTGCTCGCCCCAACGTCCGCGCGATTTCGGGGCGTTGCGCAGCGAGTTGACCAGCTTGGCCGCCTCGCTCGAAACCTTTTCCTGGCCGATCCGCATCTGTTCGATCTGGCCCTTCAATTCGCTGAAGGCGCCCTTGCGCTCGTTCTCGACCTTCGAGACCGCTTCCTCATATTTCAGCAAGCGATCGCTGACCGGCTGGAGCATCGATTTCAAATTCTGCCCGGCGGTTTCCTCGGACTGTTTGAAGCGTTCGTCCGCGCGTTTCAGGAAATTGGTCTGCGCGTCGGTCAGGATCTTGCCGGCGAGCTCGCTGAACTGCGACGTCATCATGTCCTTCGCCTCGCGCAATTCGATCATCCGCGCATTGTGAACGTCGCGCTGTTCGATCATCCGCGCCTCGAACGCCTCGGCCTGCGCCGTCAGCGTCGCGAGCCGCGTGCGTGCCATGTCGCGTTCCTCGCGGATCGCCTCCAGTTCCTCGCGCAGATCGGCGACGCCCCGCGCGCGTTCCTCCGCCGAAGCGAGATCGACGATCGCACGTTTCAGTTCGTCCGTCCGCGCATCCCGCTCCGCTCGAGCATGGACGATATTGCGGTTTCCGAACAGCCAGCCGACCGCCAGACCGAGGATCAGCGCGATGATCGCGGCGAGCAAAATCTCCATCACTTCGACTCGAACAAATTGACGAAGTTGACACTACGGTCGGCTCTTTGGCCCCCCGCCTGATGGAAAAAACGATGAAGGGCGGAGCGGAAAAGGACATGGCAGTGCATGCCGGGAACATAGAACGAACGTCACGAGTAGGACAGCGATAATTCACCGCTTCGGCTTGCGGTCGCGTCCGTCGGGCTTACGGATGGCGCCATGCAGTCAGACATCGAAATATCACGCGCCGCCACGTTGCGGCCGATCGGCCAAATCGCGGCGGCGCTCAGCATCCCCGATGCAGCGGTCGAGCCGTACGGGCATTTCAAGGCGAAGATCGATCTGTCGCGCGTGCCGGCGACCGGCAAGCAGGGCAAGCTGATCCTGGTCACCGCGATCAACCCGACCCCCGCCGGCGAAGGCAAGTCGACCACGTCGGTCGGGCTGTCCGACGCGCTGAACCGGATCGGACGGCAGACCGTGCTGTGCCTGCGCGAGCCCTCGCTCGGCCCATGTTTCGGGACGAAGGGCGGCGCGGCGGGCGGCGGATATGCGCAGGTCGCGCCGATGGAAGACATCAACCTGCACTTCACCGGCGATTTCCACGCGACCACATCGGCGCACAACCTGCTTGCGGCGATGATCGACAATCACGTCCATTGGGGCAATGCGCTGGACATCGACGTACGGCGGATCGTGTGGCGGCGCGTGCTCGACATGAACGACCGCGCGCTGCGGGACATCGCTCAGTCGCTGGGCGGCCCGGCGAACGGCTATCCGCGCGAGAGCGGGTTCGACATCACCGTCGCGTCGGAAGTGATGGCGATCCTGTGCCTGGCCACCGACCTGCACGATCTGGAGGCACGGCTGGGCCGGATCGTCGTCGCCTATACGCGGGACCGCCGCCCGGTCACCGCACGCGACCTGAAGGCGGATGGAGCGATGGCGGTGCTGCTGGCGCAGGCGATCAAGCCGAACCTCGTACAGACATTGGAGGGCAATCCGGCGTTCGTGCATGGCGGGCCGTTCGCCAATATCGCGCATGGCTGCAATTCGGTGATCGCGACGCGCACCGCGCTGGCGCTGGGCGACTATGTCGTGACCGAAGCGGGGTTCGGGGCGGATCTGGGCGCGGAGAAGTTTTTCGACATCAAATGCCGCCAGTCGGGCTTGAAGCCGTCCGCGGCGGTGATCGTCGCGACGGTTCGCGCACTGAAGATGAATGGCGGAGTGGCCAAGGCCGATTTGGGCGCGGAGGATGTGGCGGCGGTGCGGCGCGGTGGCGTCAACCTGGCGCGGCATATCGAGAATGTGCGGATGTTCGGCGTGCCGGTCATCGTTGCGATCAACCGTTTCGACGGCGATAGCGCGGCCGAAATTGCCGCCATTGGCGAGATTGCGATGGCCCTTGGCTCCGAAGCGGTGTTGTGCACGCACTGGGCGGACGGTGGCGCGGGTGCCGTCGCGCTGGCGGAGAAGGTGGCCGACTTGTGCGACCACGCGACGCCGCAATTCGCGCCGATCTATGATGACGGCCTGTCGCTGTTCGAGAAGATCAACACGGTCGCGACGCGCATCTATCGCGCGGAGGAAGCGATCGCCGATCCGGGCGTGCATGCGCAACTAAAGCGGTGGGAGGATGCGGGTTATGGCGCCCTGCCCGTCTGCATGGCGAAGACGCAGTACAGCTTTTCGACCGATCCGGCGAAGCTGGGCGCGCCGACCGGGCATGTCGTGCCGGTGCGCGAGGTGCGGCTGTCCGCTGGCGCCGGCTTCGTCGTCGCGATCTGCGGCGAGATCATGACGATGCCCGGATTGCCACGCGTACCCGCGGCGGAGGCGATCCGGTTCGGAGCGGACGGTGAGATCGAAGGGCTGTTCTAACGGGTCGAAGCGCGAGCCGCCCCGGGCCGATCAGCCCTGCGGCTCGGCCCGGCTGTGACGGTTGCGCCATTTGTGCGCGATCCACAGCCGCCATCCGAATGCGGTCAGCGCATAGCCAAGGACGGAGAACACCACCGTCACCACGATCAGGCCGACGATCGTGGCGGGCAATGCGCCGGCCCACAGCCAGTGCAGCCAGTCGGTATTCGCCTCGACCGTCTTCGCGATCGGGTCGCCCGGCACCGCCTGATCGACGCGCAGCACGGTCTTGCCGATCCAGTAGGCGGCGACCCACAAAGGCGGCGTCGTCAGCGGATTGGTGATGAAGGTCGTCGCCGCGGCGGTCGGGATGTTGGCGCGGAACGGTAGCGCGAAGATCGCCGACAGCACGATCTGCGCGACCGGGAACAGGATGCCGGTCACCATGCCCAGCGCCACGCCGCGTGGAACGGAACGGCGGGTGAAGCGCCACAATTCGGGCGCCAGTACGCGGTGTGCGACCGGCTTCAGATAGCGATTGCCCTCCAGGCTTTCGCGCGTCGGCATCGATCGACGCCACCAGGCGGCCAGACGCGTGGACAGTTTCGGTTGGACCGCGACCTTGGGCGTTTCACCCGCGATCACGCATGATCCTCCCCTGCTCGCGTTTCCAGTCGCGTTCCTTGATCGTATCGCGCTTGTCGTGCGCCTTCTTGCCCTTGGCGAGCGCGAGTTCGACCTTCGCCTTGCCCGACGGGTTGAAGTAGATCGACAGCGGCACCAGCGTCATGCCGTCGCGTGCGACCGCGCCGTGCATCTTCTTGATCTCGCGTTCGTGCAGCAGCAGTTTGCGCGGGCGCTTCGGTTCGTGGTTGAAGCGGTTGCCGTGGCTGAATTCGGGAATGTTCGAATTGATCAGGACGACCTGGCCGTCCGCGACCTCGGCATAGCTTTCGACGATCGAACCCTGGCCGAAGCGAAGGCTCTTCACTTCGGTGCCCATCAAGGCGATCCCCGCCTCGAACACCTGCTCGATAAAGTAATCGAACTTCGCGCGCCGGTTCTCGGCGACGACCTTGGTCTTTTCGAATGTAGCGGGTTTGGGTCTGGCCATAGAGAGCCGCGATGTAGGCGCGCCCGTGAAGGAAGGGAAGCGGGCATCCGAGATATCGTGTCGGTCCGTGACGTTACCGGGGGCGAGACGATTTCGGGTGCGCGCCGTGCTGATTGGTCCGGGCTCGGAGGACCCGTCACCCCGGGCTCATCCGGGGGTGACGGGGCTTCCGAAGGGGACTTCAATCACCGGTAAGAGGCCGAACTTCAAAACGAATTCCAGTCGTCGTCGCTGCGGACCAGCGCCGGGATGGCGGCGGCGGGAAGCGGCTTGATCGGCGAGGTATACGCCCCGGGGGTGACATAGTCCGGTTTGCTGCGGGCGGAGACAGGGCCAGCGCCCTGGCCGATCGTGAACCGCCCCGCCTGTTCCGCGAGATGACCGACCTCCGTCGCCAGATTGCGCGCCGCGGCCGACGTTTCCTCGACCATCGCCGCATTCTGCTGCGTCGACTGGTCCATCGTTCCGATCGCCGACGAGATCTGGGTGATCGCCGCCGACTGCGCCTGATTGTCCGTCGCCATCGTGGCGAGCAGTTCGTGCACTTGCGAAACATCGCCCGAAATGTCGGACAGTGCGCCGTCCACCTTCGTCACCGCCAGCACGGCGGTGCCGATATCGGTCTGCGTCACGGTCAACTGATCGCGCGCGCGCTTGGCCTCCTCCTCGGCGCGCATGGCGAGTGCGGAGACCAGATCGGCCACCACCGCGAAGCCGCGACCGGCGTCACCCGCCCGCCCCGCCTCGACCGCGGCGTTCATCGCCAGCACGCGCGTCTGGAACGCGATCTTGTCGAGGCCTTCGATGACGGAATCGATTCCCTTGGCGCTTTCGGACACCCGGCCCATCGCCTGCACCGCTTCCTCCGCCACGACCCGGCCGCCGTCGACCGTCGCGATCGCCTGGTCCGCGCGTTCCACGGTGCGGGCCGCCGCGTCCGCCGACGTGCGCAGGCGAGTGTCCATCTGGGTCACCGCGGCGGCGGTTTCCTCCAGGCCCGCGGCGTTGCTCTCCGTCCGTCGGGCCAGATCCTCCGATGCCTGTGCGATCTCCCCGGATCCCGTGCGGATCGCCCGCGCGCTTTCCGACACCGCACCGATCAGGTCGCGCAGTTTGACCAGCGCTTCATTGAAATTGCTTTTCAGACCAACATATTCCGGCGGGAACTCGCTTACGATCGCTGCGGTAAGGTCGCCCTTCGACAGATCGGACAGATGCTCCGAGACTGTCTCGACGACCAGCTTCTGGTCGTTATCGGCTTTTGCCTTGGCAGCATCCGCCGCTTCCTTGGCGATGCCGTTCCCGCGAAACACCTCGACCGCCTTCGCCATCTGGCCGACCTCGTCGCCGCGGTCCTGTCCGGGAACCTCGACCGAATAACGGCCGACCGCGAGCATATTCATCACGGCGGTCAACCGCTTGATCGGATGGCCGATCGACCGGGTCAGCAATACGCACAGGCCGATGACGGAAATCATCAGCAAAATCCCGCCGATCAGCATGGCCTGGCGGCTGCCGGCGACCGCTTCATTGTGTTCAGCGGTATAGGCGGCGATCAGATCGAGCTGCTCGGCCCGGATGGCGCGCAAGGGTTTGAGAACCGGGGCCAGCAACTGGATCTTGTTGTTGGCGCGGATGATCGACATGGCCTCGGCGTTTCGGCCTTGGCGGGCCAGCGTCATCAGCCGGGTCGCCCATAACGGCTCCCATGCCTTTTTCAGTTCCCGCACCTCGACGAGCTTCGCCCGATCCGCCGGGTCGGTCACGAGGTCGTCCATCTTGGCCAGCGCCTCGGCCATCTGGCCGTTCGCCTCCTTGTAGATGCCCGCATAATAATCATCAGTGGTGATGACATAGCCGCGCACCTGCGCGTTCATCCGCTGCGCCGCCATCTCGTACGCCAGGGTCAGCCCGTGGATCTCCTGCGCCCGCGACGAATTGGTCGCGGCCTCGTTCACCGTGGTGGAGGTGTTCCACACGACCATCATCATCGTACCAACGATCGCGATGTTGACGGCAAAGGCCGCGATGAGTTTGGTGGTTATCGACCGATTACGCAGATTCATCGCTTCAGCTACTCCGAACACCCGCATCGGGGGCGGCACGTGGTGCGCAGCCCTTGCGATGATGCGATGGCAAATGGGGTCAGGGCACCAGCCCCATTCCTAAAAATGCCAATCGTTTCTTTGTAGAGTGGATGGACGGCGTCCGGTCGCGAACGCCGTCTAATATATGTTCTCCTGCCTGTATCGGCGCCGTCTCAGGCCGCCTGGGTCAAAGCAGGCCGGCCGCTACCAGGGCGTCGTCCACTGCGGCGCGGCTCGCCTCGTTCGGCTCGGTCATCGGCAGGCGGAGATGCAGCGGCCATCCGGGCTTCACCCGTCCGAGCGCATATTTGACCGGCCCCGGCGACGCGTCGGTGAACATCGCGACGTGCAGCGCGAAAAGGCGATCCTGTAAATCCAGCGCGAGCGTATAATCCTCGTCGGCGCACGCCGCCTGGAATTCGGCGCACAGGCGCGGCGCGACGTTCGCGGTGACGGAGATGCATCCGACCCCGCCGGACGCGTTGAACGCCAGGGCCATGTCGTCATTGCCGGACAATTGGCAGAAATCCGCCCCCGCGGCGATCCGCTGTGCCGAGGCGCGCTGGATGATCCCGGTCGCATCCTTGATCCCGACGACGCTGGGAAACGCTTTGGCGATCCGGCCGACCGTCTCGACCGCGATATCCGTCACGGTCCGGCCCGGCACGTTGTAAAGAACGATCGGGAGATCGCAGCTGTTCGCCACCGCTTCGAAATGGCGGAAAATGCCCTCCTGATTGGGGCGGTTGTAATAAGGCGGGACCATTAGCGCCGCGTCGGCGCCGGCGTCTTTCGCCGCCCGGATGTTGGCGATGGCGACGCGCGTATCGTTCGATCCGGCCCCGGCGATCACCGGCACGCGACCCTTCGCCTGATCGACGCAGACGCGGACGGCGTGGAAATGTTCTTCCGCGCTCAGCGTCGCGGCCTCTCCGGTCGTCCCGCACGGGACCAATCCATTCGACCCTTCGGCGATCTGCCATTCGATGAATTCGCGATACGCTTTTTCCGCGAACGACCCGTCGGATTCGAACGGGGTGACGAGCGCCGGTATCGATCCGGAAAACATGGCTAATCTGCTCCTGTGGTGCGATATTCCGCCGGCTCCGGCGCTTTTGATGGGCGACAGATACGAAGCGATGACCTATCCTGTCCACATGATACCGCTGTTCAAGACCGCCCTGATGTTCGCCACCGCCGCCGGCCTGATGACCGCCGGACAGGAGCAACTCGGCTGGGGCCGCGTGCAGCAGATGATCGATGGGCAATCCCCGACGCAGGACGCGACGCTTGCCGCCGCGATCGTCGAGTGGAAATCGTTGCGCCAGACGCCGGGTTATCCGTTCGAAAATTATGCCCGTTTCCTGCTCGCCCATCCCGGCTGGCCGGGCGAGACCGGTCTGCGCGACACGGCGGAGCGTTCCCTGGCCAAGGGCGGCTGGTCGCCATCGACCGTGGTCGCGTTCTTCCGCCGGTTTCCGCCGCGTTCGGGCGCAGGCGGCACCGCCTTCGCCAGCGCACTCGCGGTCGGCGGATATCGCGACGATGCGAATGCCGCGGCGCGCAAGGCGTGGGTCTCGGGCCCGCTCGCCGCGACGGACGAGGCAAAATTGCAGGCGGACTTTTCCTCCGCCTTCGGCCCGCTGGACCATGACGCGCGGATGGACGCATTGCTCTGGCAAAACTCACTTCAATCGGCGCAACGCCAGATTTTCTTCGTAAGCCCGCTGAAACGCCCGGTTTTCGAGGCGCGCCTTGCCTTACGCAGCAACGCGCCCTCTGCGGCAACTTTGGCAACGTCCGTCGAACTCCTCGCCGGCAACGATCCCGGCTTCATCGCCGATCGCGCGACGTGGTTCCGCAACGGCAACGCCCCCGCCGCCGCCCGCGCCCTGCTCGCCCGTCCCCGCATGCTGACGTCCCGCCCCGGCGATGTCGGCCGCTGGTACGACCTGCTGCTGACGATCGCCCGCGAGGCGGCGAATGACGGCCAGTCGACGCTCGCCTACGATATCGCGAGCAAGGTCGACGATGCCTATCCCGCTGGCACCGACGTGTCGAAGGCGCCGCTGTCGGAACGCGATGACTATACCAGCCTAGTCTGGCTCGCCGGGCAGACGGCGATGAAGTCGGGCCGGCCGGCGGATGCGATCGGCATGTACGATCGCTACGCCCGCGGGTCGCAGACGCCGCAGTCGCAATCGAAGGGCTATTACTGGGCCGGACGCGCTGCCGAGGCGGCGGGTCGCAAGAGCGACGCGCAGGCGTTCTTCAGCCGCGCGTCCGGTTACCGAGACCTTTTCTACGGCCAATTGGCGACGGAGCGTCTCGGCCTGTTGCTGACCGCGCCCTCCGCCCCGCTGACCCGTCCGATCGACGCGACGGCACGAAAGGCGTTCTACAATCGCGACGTGGTGCGCGCAGCGCAGTATCTGGGCACCACCGGTCGGTGGGAAGACCAGAGCCTGTTCGTCCGCCAGATCGCGATCGATGCGAAATCCGATACGGACCATGCGCTGGCGAGTGAATTCTCCAAGGTCATCGGCCGGCCCGATCTGGGCGTCATGGTCGGGCGCAGCGCATCGCAGAACGGCCTGACGGATTACACGACGGTCGCGTTTCCGAGCGTGAAGGTGCCGGCGGATCAAGCCGCGAACTGGTCGATGATTCACGCGATCGCGCGGCAGGAAAGCCAGTTCGACCGCGCGGCGATCAGTCGCGTCGGCGCGCGCGGGCTGATGCAGTTGATGCCTGGCACGGCGCGCGAGCAATCCGGCAAGCTGGGCCTGTCCTATGATGCCGGAGCGCTGACCAACAACACCGACTATAACATCCAGCTGGGATCGAGTTATTTCCAGCGCGTCTATGGCAGTTTCGCGAGCTATCCGCTGGCGGTCGCGGCGTATAATGCCGGGCCGGGCAACGTGAACAAATGGCTCCGCGCAAACGGCGACCCGCGGATGGGCACGGTCGATATCGTCGACTGGATCGAGATGATCCCGTTGCAGGAAACCCGCAACTACGTACAGCGGGTGCTGGAGAATGCGGTGGTCTACGATCTGATGAACCCGGCTCAGGCACGGTCGGCGGGCGCGACGAACAAACTGAGCTGGTATCTGGGCAAGGCGCGTCCGGGCTGAGATCGCCTGCGATGGATCGCCCCAATTATATCACGCCTGCGGGCTATGCCGTGCTCAGCGCGGAATATCGTCAATTGCTGGGCGAAGAGCGGCCGAAGCTGGTCGATGTCATTTCCTGGGCGGCGGGCAATGGCGATCGCAGCGAGAATGGCGACTATATCTATGGTCGCAAGCGGCTGCGCGAGATCGACCGTCGCGCCGCATTCCTCGCGCGGCGAATGAAGGCTGCGAAGGTCGTCGATCCGGCGCAGCAGCCCGATCGGTCGAAAGTCTATTTCGGTGCGGCCGTCACCATCGCCGACGAAGATGACAATCATCGCACGTTGACGATCGTGGGAGACGACGAGACCGACGCCGGCGAGGGGCGGATCGGGTGGAACGCACCACTGGCCCGCGCACTGCGCGGCGCGACGATCGGCGACGTCCGGCGCGTCGAACTGCCCGGCGGCGAACGGGAGTATGAGGTGATGGCAATCGCCTATCCGTCACCGGAGGATTTCCGGGCCGACGATTGACCCGACGATACGGACATGGAACGATCCTTCCTTGAACGATAAGGATGATGTCATGCCGATCCCTGCCAGTTGGTCACCGAAATTGCTCGCCGTGTTGCGGATCGTCGCGGGGCTGGGTTTCCTGCACCACGGTACGTCGAAGTTCTTCGGCATACCGCCCTTTCCGATGACGCTGAACGGACTGATGACCGTGGCGGGCGTGCTGGAACTGGTCGGCGGGGCGCTGATCGTGATCGGTTTCATGACCCGGCCGGTCGCGTTCGTTCTCGCGGGAATGTCCGCCGTCGCCTATTTCATGGTCCACGCGCCGAAGTCGATCTTTCCGTCGGTCAATGGCGGCGAACCGGTGATGCTGTATTGCTTCATCTTCCTGTATCTCGCTGCCGCCGGGGCCGGCGCCTGGAGCGTGGACGGTCGCGGCCGGCGATAACCGCCACGCTGGAGGGGGTGACATGCCCCCTGCCCGCCTTATACCGCTCCCGATGACAGATCAGGGAGTTGGCTATGAGCGACGATACTTCACGCAACGTCGCCTTGTTGATCGACGCCGATAATGCCCAACCGGCGTCGCTCGACCCCGTCCTGACGGTGCTCGCCGATCTGGGCGCGGTGAACGTCCGGCGGGCTTACGGCAACTGGTCCAAACCCGGACTCAAGACCTGGGCCGCGCTGACGCTGAAGCATGGGATCGAGCCGCAGCAACAGTTCGACATCACCAAGGGCAAGAACGCGACCGACATGAAGATGACGGTCGATGCGATGGACCTGCTGTATCGCGGACGCGTGACAGGGTTCGGCATCATGTCGTCGGACAGCGATTTCATGCCGCTGGTCATGCGTATTCGGCAGGAAGGATTGCCGGTCTATGGGTTCGGATCCTCGCGAACGCCGGAAGGGTTCCGGCAGGCCTGCACGCGCTTCATCGACGTGACCGGACTGGCCGTGCAGGAGGAAATGCCGCTTCCGCCCGCCATATTGCCCAAGGCTGCCGGCGCGGCTGGCGCGGCGCCATCGACGGCCGCAAAGCCGAAAGCCAAGCCGGAAACTGCGCCGGCCAAGGATGTCGCGCTGCCGGTCGGAGAGGATCTGGTGAAACTGCTCGGCGATGCGTGGAAAGCGGCGAAGCGCGATGCGGAGGGGTTTGCCAGCGTGTCAGAAGTGGGACGCATCGCGGGCAACCGGTCGAGTTTCGACGTGCGCAGTTATGGGTTCGCCAAGCTGGGCGACCTGATCGCGACGCTGCCCGAGTTCCGCAGCGAGACGCGCGAGGGCAGGACGTATGTGAAGAGGGTACGATGATGACGCGCAAGGTTCTGCTCGCTGTGAGTGCGATCGCGCTGCTGGGGGCTGCGAAGGCTCCGGTCTCGCCGGACCCTTCCCGCCTGTCCGAAACGGTGAAGGTGCTGGCGTCGGACGCGTTCGAGGGGCGCAACCCGGGAACGGCCGGCGAGACGAAGACGGTCGAGTATCTCGTCGCGCGCTTCAAGGCGCTCGGGCTGCAACCCGGTGGGCCGGACGGGAAGTGGGTGCAGACCGTCCCGATGATCCACACGCGGTTGGGCGACGGTCCGATCGCGGTGATCGGTGCCGACGGGAAGCGCGTCCCGCTTGCCCGCCCGGCGGATATCAACCTGACGACGGTCGGTGCTGCGCCGAAGATCGATATCTCCGGCGCGCCGATGGTGTTCGTAGGGTACGGCGTGAACGCACCGGAGGCGAAGTGGGACGATTTCAAGGGCGTGGACCTGAAGGGCAAGGTCGCCGTGTTCCTGGTCAACGATCCCGATTTCGAAGCGGCGGCGGGCGATGATGCGTCCGGCCGGTTCGGCGGCAAGCGGATGACCTATTACGGGCGCGGGACTTACAAGTTCGACGAGGCGGCGCGGCGGGGTGCAGTCGCTGCGCTGATCGTCCACGATACGGGCGGCGCGGGGTATGGCTGGAGCACGGTGTCCGCCAATCAGGGCGAGAATTACGACATCGTTCGCGGTCCGGACGACCGGCGCGTGCCGTTGCAAGGATGGATCGCGCATGACGTCGCGGACCGGCTGTTCGCGGGCGCCGGGCTGGATCTGAACGCGCTTCGCGTGGCGGCCCGTTCCGCGAGTTTCAAACCGGTCGAACTGCCGATGCGCTTTGCGGCGTCGCTGCCGGTGCAGATCGACCGCATCGAGAGTGCCAACGTGCTGGCGAAGCTGCCCGGTCGGACGCGGCCGAACGAGAGCGTCATGTTCGGCGCGCATTGGGATGCGTACGGCAAGGGCCAGCCCGAGGCGGGTGGCAAGACGATCCGCCCCGGTGCCAATGACGATGCGCTTGGCGTCGCGGGCGTGTTGGAACTGGCGCGATTGTTCAAGGCGGGGGCGCAACCCGACCGGTCGATGGTCTTCGCGCTGTGGACGGGGGAAGAGCGCGGGCTTCTGGGTTCGGAATATTATGCGACGCATCCGGTCTATCCGCTGGCGACGACGGTGGCGAACCTGACGCTGGATATCCTGCAGACCGCCGGCCCGGCGAAGGACGTCATCCTCGTCGGTGCAGGTAATTCGACGCTGGATACGCTGCTGGCCGAAGCGGCGACGGCGCAGGGGCGGACGATCACACCGGAGACGTTCAGCGAGCGCGGCTTGTTCTACCGCGCCGACCATTTCTCCGTCGTCCGCAAGGGCGTGCCGTCGCTGTTGCTGATGGCGCTTGGCGGTGCGCCGGATCTGAAGGCCGGTGGCCGGGTGGCGGGCCAGAAGTGGCTGGACGGGTATATGGCCTGCTATCACAAGACGTGCGACGAATGGTCCGCAAGCTGGGATCTGCGCGGGGCGGCCGAGGATGTCGGCCTGTTCCACGTCATGGGGGCGCGACTGGCGAAGGCCGGCGTCTGGCCGGAATGGAGCGCCGGATCGGAATTCCAGGGCGTCCGATCGACGACCAAAGCTTCGCGAAGATGACACGCGGTAACGCCCCGTCGCGGCCTGATCTCATCTTGCGCTGGAAGCTGCTGAAATCGGGACGGAAAGGATAGCCGCGGCTTCCGCCCCCGATCGCACCTGATAGCCGTTGCGGAAGAGCCGGGCGGGGGTCGCACGGACGGACACATCATAGGCATTCAGGACATGGCGGCGCATCGAATCTTAGTGACGGGCAAGGTGCAGGGGGTCGGATATCGCAACTGGACGGTGACGCGGGCCCGCGTCCTCGGCATCACGGGCTATGTCCGCAACAGCGGCAAGGCGGTCGAGGTCGTCGTTTCGGGAGAGGACGAGGCGGTCGAGAAGATGATCGAGCTGCTGCACGAGGGCCCTGCCCTGGCGCGGGTGGACAATGTCGAGATACAGGCGGCGAACGATGCGAAGCTGAAGGGCTTCACCAAGCGGCTCGGCGCCTGAGCGGAAAAGGGCCGCCGGATCGCTCCGACGGCCCCTGCCCGGTCAGCGGGTCAGTTTCTTGTAGGCGAGCGCGGTAGGCCGGTCGGCCGCATCGCCGAGGCGGCGGCGCTTGTCCTCCTCATACGCCGCGAAGTTGCCTTCGAACCATTCGACGTGCGAATTGCCTTCGAACGCAAGGATATGCGTGGCGAGACGATCGAGGAAGAAGCGGTCGTGGCTGATCACCACCGCGCAACCGGCGAAGTTCTCGATCGCTTCCTCCAGCGCGCCCAAAGTCTCGACGTCGAGGTCGTTGGTCGGCTCGTCGAGCAGCAGGACGTTGCCGCCGCGCTTCAGCATCTTGGCGATGTTGACGCGGTTGCGCTCACCGCCGGACAGTTTGCCGACGTTCTTCTGCTGGTCCGCACCCTTGAAGTTGAACGCGCCGACATAGGCGCGGGTCGACTGGTCGTGGCCATTGACCTTCATGTAATCGAGGCCGTCGGAAATCTCTTCCCAGACGTTCTTGCTTGGGTCGAGATGGTCGCGGCTCTGGTCGACATAGCCGAGGCGGACGGTGCTGCCCTTGTCGATCGTGCCGGTGTCGGGCGTTTCGTTGCCGATGATCAGCTTGAAGAGGGTCGACTTGCCCGCGCCGTTCGGGCCGATGACGCCGACGATGCCGCCCGCCGGCAGCGTGAAGGACAGATCCTCGAACAACAATTTGTCGCCATACGCCTTGGAGACGTTCTCGACCTCGATCACCTTGCCGCCGAGACGTTCCGGCACCTGGATGACGATCTGCGCCTTGCCCGGCGTGCGGTTCTGCTGCTGCTCGACGAGGCGATCGAAGTTGGCGATACGCGCCTTCGACTTGGTCTGGCGCGCCTTGGCACCCTGACGAATCCATTCCAGCTCGTTGCGGATCGCGGTCTGACGGCCGCTTTCCTCACGCTCTTCCTGCTCGAGGCGCTTCGACTTCTTTTCGAGATAGGTCGAATAATTGCCCTCATAGGGGAAATACTTGCCGCGATCGATTTCGAGGATCCAGTTGACGACATTGTCGAGGAAGTAGCGATCGTGGGTGATCATCAGGACCGCCCCGGCATATTCCTTCAAATGGTTTTCCAGCCATTCGACACTTTCGGCATCGAGATGGTTGGTCGGTTCGTCGAGCAGCAGGATCGACGGCTTCTGGATCAGCAGGCGGGTCAGCGCTACGCGACGCTTTTCACCGCCCGACAGGCTGGTGACGGACGAATCGGACGGCGGGCAGCGCAGCGCTTCCATCGCGAGTTCGAGCTGGCTGTCGAGGCTCCAGCCATCGACCGCATCGATCTTGCCCTGGAGTTCGCCCATCTCCTCCATCAGCGCGTCAAAATCGGTATCGTCCTGCGGATCGCCCATTTCGGCGGAGATCGCGTTGAAGCGATCGACCATGTCCGCGGTCGCGCGGGCGCCGTCCTTGACGTTTTCGAGGACGGTCTTGGTCGGATCGAGTTCGGGCTCCTGCTCGAGATAGCCGACGGTGATGTTCTCACCGGGCCACGCCTCGCCGGTATAATCCTTGTCGACGCCGGCCATGATCTTCATCAGCGTCGACTTGCCGGCGCCGTTCGGGCCGACGATACCGATCTTCGCGCCCTGATAGAATTGCAGGTTGATGTTGCTGAGCACCGGCTTCGGCGCGCCGGGGAAGGTCTTGGTCATGTCCTTCATCACGAAGGCGTATTGAGCGGCCACGGGAATTGCTCCGTTCTTGTCGAGATAATGTGCGGGAAAGCTGGGCGCGATGTAATGGCCGCGAGGCGGATTGGCAAACCCGCGCGGGAGGTTCGCACGCAGCGCCGGCCCGCAGCCGAAGTTCACACAAAGTCACACGCTATGGGGGTATCCGCAACGCCGGACAGAGCGGGGAAAAGAACGACGGAATTACTGGAAAGAGAGCCCGGAACGACATGATCCGTCCGTGCCCCAGGACGCGTCTGTAGGACAGGATCGTATTTTCCCGAGGCGGGTGAACCGGCCGGTTTTTGGGATGCCATGCCGCGTCGGTTCGCTTAAGCCTGACTGCGAACACCGGCGCCGGCCGGTCCGCTGCAAAAGGGAATCCTTGTATGAACCGCACCATGATGATCGTAGCCCTGGCCGGGACCGCGCTTTCCGCTCCGGCCGTAGCGCAGTCGTCCGCAACGCCGCGCCCGTAGGAGCGCACCAGCCTGCCCGCGCCGACGCCCGTCGATCCGGCGGTCGCGAAGCTGCGCGATGCGGCGCTGAAGGACGAGGTCGCGTACGATATCGTCGAGGGGATGACGACGGAGGTCGGCCAGCGGCTCGCCGGGACCGAGGCGGAAGCGCGGGCGCGGACCTGGTCGGTGGCGAAACTGAAGTCGCTGGGTTTCAAGAACGTGCGGATCGAAACGTACCGGATGCCCGTCTGGGTGCGCGGTACCGAAACGGCGGAAATCGTGTCGCCTTTTCCGCAGAAACTGAAGCTGACTGCGCTTGGTAACTCCGCAGCGACGCCGCCGGAGGGCCTGACTGCCCCGATCGTCTATTTCCCGAGCTTTGCCGATCTGCAGGCTGCTCCCGACGGAAGTTTGAAAGGCAAGATCGCGTTCGTTTCCAATGCGATGACCGCCACGCAGGACGGTTCGACCTATGGCCAGTTCGGCGCGGCGCGCTTCACCGGCCCCAATGTCGCCGCGTCGAAGGGTGCTGCCGCGATCGTCATCCGGTCGATCGGATCGGATCATGGCCGCGGGCCGCATGCCGGCCTGACGACCTTCGCTGCGGGTGTCGCGCCGATCCCGGCGGCTGCCTTGTCGACGGCCGATGCGGACAATCTGTCGCGCATGGTCGCACGCGGCAAACCCGTCACGCTGAAGATCGTCCTGACCCCGCAGCAGACTGGGACGCACGAATCAGGCAACGTCATCGCGGAAGTACCCGGTACGGATGCCAAGGCGGGCATCGTGCTGATCGGCGGGCATCTGGACAGTTGGGACCTCGGCACCGGCGCGATCGACGACGCGGCGGGCGTGGCGATCACCGCGGCGGCGGCGAAACGATTGCTCGACGGGCCGCGTCCCAAGCGCACGATCCGCGTCGTCTGGTGGGGATCGGAAGAAGTCGGCGGCTTCGGTGGCGACGCCTATGCAGCAGCGCATAAGGGCGACCGCCACGTACTGGCGGCGGAATCGGATTTCGGCGCGGACAAGGTCTGGCGTTTCACGACCAATTTGCCCGACCAGGCGAAAGCAGTCGGCGACCGCGTCGGCGCGGCGCTCGCCCCGCTCGGCATCGTGAAGGGGCGCGACAAGGCGCGGGGTGGTGCCGATGTCGAGCCGATCCTGGCGACGGGCGTGGCCGGCATCGACCTCAACCAGTCCGGCGAGCGCTATTTCGATTATCACCACACGCCCGAGGATACGCTGGACCGCATCGATCCCGCGCAGCTGGCGCAGAACGTCGCCGCATGGACCGCGATGCTGGCCGTCGTCGCCAATGCGCCGGAGGATATCGGACCCGTTTCGGGCAAATGAGACGAACCGATTCTCTCGTGCGCCTTGCTGAAAGCTGAATCCCGACCGTCTTGATCGGAGTTTGCGATTGACGGTTCGTTAAACGACGTTATTTGCAGGGCTTCGCGGGGGGCAATCGAGCTGGCCGCGAGTTTTGCTATGCTTGGGAGCAACCGCATGAAGAAGATCGCATTTGTTCTCGCCGCCGCCGGCCTGATGTCCGTGGCTGCTTGCACGAAGTCCCCTGAGGCCGAAGCCGTCGTGAACAACGCCGACGTGGTCGCAGACAACATGGAAATGACCGCTGACAACATGGAAGCAATGGCCGACAACTCGTCGAACGCCGTTGCTGCAGACGTTCTGACGAACGCTGCCGACAACATGGAAGCAGCTGCCGACAACGTCCGCGACGCAGCGGAAGAGAAGGCAGACAACATGAAGTAAGTTCTGTCGGGCCTTCATGGCCCGATGGATTTATTTTGGACGAAGGGCGCTTCCGCAAGGGGGCGCCCTTTTTCTTTGTGCGGGACGGTCGCCGTGGTGATCGATGCGCAGCCGGATAAGCCAGTCTGCCGTTAAACTGTCACGCAACGTGCTATATGCCTTGCGCCCCCGGCCAGTCCCGCCTAAGCGCTCCCTCGCGTCGGGGAGTGGCGCAGCCCGGTAGCGCGCCTGCTTTGGGAGCAGGATGTCGCAGGTTCGAATCCTGTCTCCCCGACCATTTATCTAATATTGTTTTGTTTCAGCAAGTTAGCTCGTCGTTTCAGCGATGTGTTGTAGCAACTGCTGTATCGTGCGCTGTATCAACCCGTAAGTTTTGCTGAGTAATTAAGAGTGGTGTGGTGAGAGCCGAGTGATTCGTCATGTCGAGGATCGGTTTTGCCCCCCCACCCGTTCTCACCCTGAAAGCCCGACAGGAGATGAGCAGACTTTGATGGGGTGACGGCACCAAATGGCCGGACAGCGTCTCCAGCGGCCGTTACAGCCGGTCTGCATGCGATGTTAAGGCGGCAGCCTGCGGCAGCATGCGGCAGCATGCTGCGAAACGGTGTCCAACCGTTCCCGACATCATACGCTTTCGATCTCAGTGCGCCACAAAGCGCAGCCCGCCGACCCGAAGATTGCAACGGATTCGCGAGCAGTCTAACGCACCAAGATGCATCAACGAGACTCGCAGCTGCTTTCCTCGAAACGTGAAAGAGTGCGCGGGTGAGCGTCGAGCTCCTCAAACGCTCTGTGCGAGCGATCAGTAGAAATTACAAAGATCGTGAACAGCGATCTCGTCGCTTGTTCATCGAGGAGCGGGCGGCTTCACTGCATTTTCATCGTGAACGAGAATTTGCGATACGAACGGCCATATCCGAGCATTTTGCAGTTCCTTATTCGGCTGTCGCATTCACTGGCTCGGCACAATTGGGTTTCAGCGTCCACAAGGACCGGCTTTTCGAGCCCGGAATCTCGGATTTGGATGCCGCTTGCATAAGTCCAGACTTGTTCCAGTCTGCATGGATGGATGTAGTCAAAGCCACGCGCTCTTTCACGGATTTAACGCCATTCGGCCATTCGAAAAAAGTGAAATTGATCTTTTCAAAGATCAGATATTGAGAAGGGGCATGATACGTATCGACGCAATGCCCCTGTCCGACAAAAGCCGAAGTTGGGCGGCTTTCCAAGGGTCCCTTAGTCGCGCGAACGCCGACCTATTTAAAAACGTAAGCATCGCGATTTACATGAACGAGTTTGCATTTTGCTGGAAGCAAGACAGCGCTCTTAGCACGTTACTCAGGTGATCTCATGATAAACGAACTAAAATATACTGTGCGTTCGCGCGAAATAGTGGATCTCATATCGGCGATGCGAAATTCGAGCATCACATTGTCTCCGTATTTTCAGCGCAATTTGGTTTGGCGAGACGCCCATAAAAAGACTTTATCGACACGATCTTAAACGGCTACCCATTCCCCCAGATCTTCTTAGCTCGAGGGCCCATCGATTTAGACTCGATGACAGCCAGTCAGGCCGTCGTGGATGGTCAGCAGCGATTAAATACCATCCTTGACTTTGTGGGAAACAAAATCGACTTGAATGGTAGTTTCTTCAGCGATCTATCGCCCAAAAAGCGCGAGGAATTTCTAAAGTATGAGGTTCCAGTCATAGACTTTGATTTGGATGTAGGGGATCCGAGACTCAAGGAGGTTTTTCATCGTCTTAATAGAACTTATTATTCACTTTCCTCAATCGAGAAGCTTGCCTCTGAATACTCGGCCTCGGATTTCATGCTTCTAGCAAGGCTGTTGAGCGGTGAGATTCTTCGACGTGAACCAGACGATGAGTATTTTGATATCGCTGATGAAGACACGGTTGGTGTAGAAGTTTCGGAAAGTTCCAAGTCTGCTGCTCTTAACGTCTTTAGCCGTGATCCTGGAATTGATGATAGCAATTGGCGTTGGTTGACTGAGCGCGCGGAAGGTCCTTTTTCTAATTTAATTCGACAAAGCGAAGTTTTTACGTCCTTTGAGTTTGATAGAAAAGTGCCTCTCATGTTCACATTGAATGTGATGTGCACATTTTTGCTCGGCTATTACGAACGGAACGATAGAGTCAGGAAGATGCTTGATGAACGTTCTACGTCCTTTCCGGAGAGAGATGAGGTGCTTTCCACGCTTGATGAAACCGCGCAGTTCATTTTTTCGATGATGCTTCCGCCTGCATCACCCTGGTGGAACAAAGCCAACTTTTTCACCGTTATCTCGGAACTTGCTCGGCAGCCATCATTAAGGCAAAAAGACCCAGTGCAGTCGGGTTATGCTTTAATGGACTTCGCAACAAACTTTCCTGATGATTATATCTTGGCTGCTCGTGAGGCAGTCAGCCGGAAACCTCAGCGGGAACTGAGAGGGCGGATGGTTAGATCGATCCTGGACGGCGTAAGTGAGCAGGTAGAAACTGCTCCTAAACCGAATTGCATCCTCGATTAGGCAACTGCTAAGCAACGTAGTCAATCGAATTTGAACTTAGAATAAGAGCGGCGATCGACTCAATCCAGCTATTGATATTTTTTTGTAGCATTGCCACGGTGATGACAGCAGCTGGTTGGGGAGACTTGGCGCTATTGGGAGTAATCTATTCATATGATCAGCAAAATTGACTGAAATCTTGCCAGAGCAGCCCGAATGCTCGAACTCTGCTCCGACGCTCCCTTTGCATATCCAAAGCCTTCTACTGTATTGGAGCGTCATCCGCTCCGAAACCGTCGGGGAGCGATAATTACAAAGAATAAAATTTGAGGTCTAGGTGATGTAGCGTTTCGTCAGCGCGACGATCAGGTGCATCTACTCACTGATCATGTGCTATATGATAGAACCAAACACTTAAACTTGATCACGATCGACAACTCTTTTAACTTGTGAAGCTTGCCACTTGCCCCCGCGCGGGGTGGTGGTGCCGGCTGCATTCAGGGCTGCGGCTATCTCACGTAGCGACGTTGCTCCATTCGCTCGCGCATGCTCAATCGACACCAATATATCAGCGGCACTGGCGCGTGCCTTGGCTGTGCGCGCCGCTGCACTGGCGGCGGCTGCACGATGAGATGGCAGCTCATGTCCGCGATTGCCGCCTAAACGAACACCGCGCGCCTTTGCCGCTGCCAACGCAGCCTTCGTCCGCGACGAGATGGCCTCTCGCTCTTGCTGTGCCACCAGCGCCATCACACCAACCGTAAAGGTGTTCGCGCCTGGCATGTCGGCGGCAACGAACTGCGCACCGGAGTTTTGTAGGCTCATAAGGAAGGCGGCGTCACGCGACAGGCGATCGAGCTTGGCAACGATCAGGGTAGCGCCAGTCGTGCGGCACAGGCGCAATGCCTCTAGAAGCTGCGGTCGATTGTCGTCTCGCTTACCGGACTCAACCTCGACGACCTCCCCTATCAGCTCCCAGCTTCCGCCGTTCAGGAAGGTTCGCACCGCCGCTTGCTGCGCCTCAAGACCTAGGCCGCTTCTACCCTGTTTCGCCGTGCTAACCCGGTAGTATGCAACGTGCTTTCCGGTCGCCATTCGAGTCGTTCCATTAGCTACATCCGTCGTTGCAGCTGTTGTAACAGGTGGGCGGGCTTTGGCAAGTGTTACGATTGACGTTCTGACGGCAGGGATCGGAGACGACCGGACGGTAGGGAGCGAAGTTGCCGGGCGCGTGTGGTCCCGTTTATACCGCGCGCCCTATACAGCTACGGATGCACTCGCACGCTCGATATCCCCTACATAGAGATAGCGGCTCATATCATCGATCATTTCCGCAAGCTCCTCGTGCGCCAGCTCAATCCCTCTCGCGTCCGCCGGCAAGTTGATATCGAACAGGGTTTCGTCTCCCTCGAATACCCACATCCAATAGTCATTAGCCGCCCTCGCTTGGTGCATCTTTATCAGGTTGACCCTACGAGCTATCTCGCCGTCGAACATCCATTCGGCCTGGAGGTGCAGGGCGTTCAATCGACGCTCCCACTTCGTATCGAATGGTTCGTTGTTGGCCTTGCTAAAGGCTTCGGATTGCCATTCACCCTGGCGTTCCATGAATGCCTCGACATAGCCGGACATCCACGTCCACCGCTTTTCGACCAGGCTTAGATACAGCTCCCTTTCGGCTACTGCGATTTGTTGCGCGCTGGAACTGCGATTGATGGCGTTCGCGGTCTTGGCAACGATGACGCCGGCTAGGGTTAAAAGAAGGGCCAGTGCGCCGGTAACAAGCACACCGGAGGCGATGAGGTCAGAGGTGGACATCATTTTGGCTTAGCTCAACCGAAAGCGCTGTCGATAGCCGTTAAGGTGTGCATTGCGTTAACGCTGCGCGCACGGCACAACGGTCGGATGTCCGAAGGTAGCCAATTCCCAATAAGCATCAGTGGCACGATCCCCGAACCAACTGTTCGTAGATTAGGGGAAAGCATCGCCGACCTTGTCAGCCCGATCACCGAAGCCGCCGGTATGCTAGGAGATAGTATCCGAGGTCATCGGGAGGCGGCGACCACCAAGCGCATACAGGCCGCAATGAAACGGGCGGAGGATCTGCAGCTTCCGCTGAAGCCTGCGCCGGTCAAATTCGTTGCAAGCTGGTCAGATTCTGCATCACTTGAGGCCGATGGTTCGACCTTGAACAGACTGTGGGAGAACCTCCTGCTATCCGGCCTCTCCGATTATAAGTCACATCTAAACGCATTCATTGAAGTTTTGCGGAGGTTTGGACCCGATGAGGCACGATGCCTGAAAGCTGTCATCGACCGGGCGGGCGATTTGAATATGCGCTCAGTGAGTGTTCCCCAAGCGGCGGAAACCAATGAATTCCCGCACTGGCTTGTTCCGTCTGGCAAATATACCCTGCCAAATGAAATTTGGGCGGAAACGCTAAGGGTATTTGAAGATCATCCAAAACTTGGACCAACTATTTTAGGTGGCTATCTGAACCAGGAAAATGGCCGTTATTACTTTTACGAGCCGCTCTTTCTTGAACAGCACGTATCCTTCGATATGCTCCGCAAAGAAGGTTTGATAGCCCTCACGACTCCTACCATTGCCATCCACTCTTTGAGCTTCGCTCCGCAATCCCCGTTCGGACCGGGGACATATGGCTTGCATTTGGCGCACTTAACTCAGTTGGGATTTGCCTTCGCCAAATCTTGCATGGTTGATCTTGAAACAAGCTCCAAAGCCTCAACGGAATAGGTGTTTGCGGCGTCCCAGCGGTTATGGCGCGCGTGTGCATGGTGACTTGCCGGGGTGAGATCAGCGATGCGGGGATCCGCAATAAGCTGTAGCCGGGAAACGTGTGGCGCGGCCTTCGATACGTCCGCGTGGTGCGCATCGTTTTCATCAATGAACACCGCCGGACGATCGCCTACCAAGCGCGCCACAGCGGCACCCTTCAATCCTTGGTTACACTGGATAGGGTAATGCATGCCGTGCGCGGCGAATTGCTGCACGCGCGCATCTCGATGCCGGTCTGGAATGTTCGTGAGGATCACCACGTCGCCGGCCTCCGCGAAGGCCGCAAGTGCCTCGCGCGCTCCATCCGCGCGAGTTTGCCTTAATAGCTCGTCGCGCGCGAACAGCTCGCATAGGTCGCTCAACTGGCGCGGCGATACGGTAGAGCCGTCATCTAGGCGTCGAGCGCGTCCCCGCATTAGTGGGAAATCGATCTGGTGACGCTCGATCAGCCATGTCGCCAGCGGCACAGCATGATGAAGATCACCTCATCGCAATCTACGATGAATAGCGGCCTTTTGCTATTCGCGCTCAACTGCGGTTGCCTCAATCAGCGCTGCACCAAAGGGGTCGCTTGCCCCCTGCCCCCGCTTCGTGATGTCCCGGCTTTTCTGCGCCATCCCCAGCTTGATTAGGAGCTGGCCTAGCATGTCGACATTCCGGCGGTAGTTCGCCTGGTCGATTTCCTTTCCTTCCAAAAGGTCGGCGGCGGTCTGCTCGCACAGCATGGCGATCGTCGCGGCGTTCATCAGCATGAGGCGTTCGGACGCGGTTGGGGTTCGACCTAATTGCTCCGTAAGATCGGTGCCGATCGAGCGGAACCGGCGCGCTTCGACAGTGCGACCGTCAATATTGCGGCCAGCGACGGCCAGATCGAAGGAAACTGGTTCGGTAATCAAAGTCGGATCTCGCATTGGCCCGCAACTATCGCGGCGTTGGTATTAGACGCCCGCCTTTTTACGCGCTTGGCGTTTGCGTTCAGTTTAGCGAGGCGGACGGCCTTGGATGGGTCTGCGTTATAGTGAGTGATGTAAGCCAGCGACGCCTTACGGACGCCCTGCGGTTCCAATCCGGCATGGTGGCACACCTCTTGGAAATCTGCGCCGGCCTTAACGAACCAGAGCAAGGCTTGGCGCTGAATGCGCTTTTCCAGCATCGGATGGATGCCGGCGTAAAACTGGTTTGTCGCTTCCCGTATCGCGTTCAGGATGACAGCTTGAAACAATCGACGTTCGCCGCTTGGCCTGCGGTCTTCGTAAAACGCCGGATCAACCCGGACGGTCATAGGGATGGCCTCAACATCGCCTTGCATCGGCAACCGATCTCAAGCGGCGGCGTCATGCACTCACCGAGAGGTGTTGCGAACGGCTTATCAAGCGGGACGCCGGCACGGTTCATGCCCTGCACAGCGGCATGAGAGTGGCGCACGCGCTCGTCGCCAGCGGTTTGCCAGAACCGGCGTTGCCCGCGCGGAAGGATGCCGAAGCGCTCTGCAATGCGCCAGGCCGTGAGCTTGCCTTGTTCGGCAAAGGCGTGCGTCTGGTGCTGCGCCGTCGAGCGGGCGCGGTAGGTCGCCATGCTGTTCGCATGCTTCGACAGCAGCTTTTCAACCCGCGCCGCGTCCAGTTCGGGCCTCATGGCCTTTTCCAGCATTGCGCGCTGCGGCCCCGAAAGGCGGGCCGATAGCCGGGATAGGATCGCACGAGGCGCGGCGGTCGCCGGATCCGCAAGATAGGCGAACAGCGCCTGGCGCGCGGCATCTAACGACGCGGCTTGACCAGGACTAAGCCCTATCGAGCGGCGAACCTGGCGCACGCGTGACGCCATATCGCCTACACCGGTGCGCATGCGTTGGATCGTCCCGCGAACTGCCTGCGCTGTATCCGCCAGGAACCGGGTGCGCATGAGCGCGAGCTGCAAATCTCGCTCGGCCAACATCGTGCTATCGCGGCTGCTACCGCTATGCCCTACAGCGGCGGCGGCGAGTGCTACCACGGCAGCAAAGAAGCCGCCTAAGCCATCGTCCAGATAGGCCGCATCTGGCTCGCGGTGAGGCGCGAGGATCGCTTCCAACGCTTCAACGCTGAACGCGCCGATTTCAGTCGGCTGCTCGATCTCGGCTAGGATGGCGTCCGATGCTATCTCAGCACGCAAGCGCTCGATCGTCGCCAGCAGCGTCATGTAAAGCTGCTCGACGTGGATTGCCTCGATTAGTTCGATATTGTCCGTCACAGCATCACCTCTGCGACGTGTGCCGACGCAACTCGCAGGTGGGGTTCGATCAACCGGCGAACATGCTTCGGCAGCTCATCCGCGATCGTCGCAAAATACATGACTGACGTGTCGCCTATCGTGCGCATCTGCACCGGGGCGCTCGATTGCTGCCCGTTCGCGATAAGGTGGATTGCCAGCTCGACGCAGGCTGTGAGGATCTCCGGCGGCGTCGGCGCGGACAGGGGATAGCCAGGCGGGCAACGCTCCGGGACGCGCGGCCAGGCAAGCGGCTGCGTCGGGGCAACCGGGCGCCCCGCCCATCGCATTTGGTCCAACGATGCCGTAGCCGTGGCAAGCGCCTTCGCGCGGGTCTCATCGGTTGACGCGTTCCAGCCGGTCGCGAAAAGCCGCCCCGCCGCAATGGTGTTGGCGTCGGCAAGCCCGATATAGGAGTTGATACCGGCCTGGACGGCAAACGGCGTCGTGTTGTCGCTCATGACAGATATACCTTGGTGAGAGCTGCCCCAGCGATGGCGCGGCGCTCGATCCGGATGGCCTTCAGCACGTCGCCGGAGCTGACCAGCATGAAGGTATCGCCTATCGCGATCGGGCGCGGATGATCGAACAGCCATATGGTGGCAGCGGCGTCCGGAACGTTCTGGCGGGAAGCCTCGCCTAGCCGGACGCCGGGGGTGAAGACGATGCGGGCCGAATGCTCCGTAAAGCCGCGAACATCGCTCGCCTTGCCGAACACGTCGCGCAACGGATCCTTCCAGTGCTGAACTTGATCGGTCATGAGAGGGAGAAGGTCGGCAAGCATCGAAGCACCTGGTAAGAATGGGTGCCGGCCACGCACCAAGGAGTGCGGCGCCGCCGGCTTTCGGGGTTGTTTTGAGACACGGACACTCACCGAACTGTCCGTTGCCGGGGACGTGATGCCCCGGTGCTGTATCCCTTAAGGTGCGCGCCGCAGGCCCCTAGCCAGCGCACCTATCAACGGGATCGAGCCTATGCCTGCGGGGGGAAACTAGGCCGCTTTGATGCCTTTGAGGCGGGCGGCTGCGCGAGGGTGCTTGAACACCACGCCGGAATACCACTCGGTGCGCGTGCGCAACGCCGGCTTGTCGTCCACTTCGCCCAAGTCGCGCGCCTCGATCGGCTTCGTCTGAATGCCGTGGAAGGAGTCGGCGCCGAAGCGAACCGCATAGATCGAGCTGGTCACGTTGGACGTGCCCTGCGTCTCATCGAAACCGAGGATTTCCGCACCGGTTTCGTCTTCCTCGACCAATCCGAACGGAACGCCGGCATAGCCTTCCAGTTCGCGGCCCAGCTGGTCCGTCGTGATCGTGAGCGCGCCAAGGCTCCGCGCCATCTGGCGCACCTGGCGCCGCAGCGGCTTGTTCATCAGCAGCATCGAGGGCGAACCGCGAACTGCGTCGATCAGTTCATCGAGCATCTTGAATTCGAGGCTGGCGCCGTTCGTGCCGGCGGTTAGCACCTGGCTACCGGTAAGGCGGCGGTTCAAGCCGTCGAATTCCTTCGGACGCGCATTGCTGTCACCGTCGAAGAACGTGCGCAGCCAGGTCAACGCGGCGGCCTTCGCCTTCAGCCCGTCATGGATAGCGCGGGTGTCGTTGTCGCCGGTCTGCATCGCGATCTGCGCAACGTCGAAGTCGCTATCGCCACCCAAGATCGTCAGGGTTTCGGTCTGTGGCAGTATGACGCCGGTCGATTCCTGATACGCCTCGTTGAAGCCACGGAAGGCGACGCCAGGCAGCGATTCCTCGCGATTGTAGGTGAAGGCGTTGCCGGCGATATTGATGAAAGGCAGCGCAGCCAGAACCGGGTTTTCGGTCGCGAAAATTTCGACAACACCGGAGGTCAATGGGTCGGGGTTCAGTTTGGCCCATTCGGAAATCGTAAGCACGTAGGTATCCTCTCTTGGTTGTTATTTGCGGTAGCCCGACGCCATGCGGGCGAAGGTCGGGAGCGCCGATGCATCGGGAGTCGTCGGCGTAATGGTAGGTTTGGTGCCGGCGTCCGTTGCCGGCACTATCGGCTTGCTGAACACGCCGGTTGCTTTGGCGGTTTTGAACCAGGCAATCTGGTCGGCAGGCGCCAGGCTGGCCGGGATCAACCCTTTCAGATGATCCGGCACATCTGCTAGGATCACCTTCGCCGTCTCGCTCAAGGTTGCTTCGGTTGTCGCCAGCCGTGCCTTGACGGCTTCCAGTTCGGCGGCGTTGTTTTCGGGTTCCATGTTCAATCTCGATCTAGAGGGGGAGCGCCAGGGCGGCGCTTTCATCGCGCCGGCGTGACAGCTCGGCATGCGCTGCGTTTCGATCCGCGAAGCCATCCGGGTTGAGCGCCAAGAGCGCGTCCACAGGAGACCACAGGCCAAGCTCAATCTTGGTGCGCGTGTTATCCAGCGCTTCGGCTTCGGTGAGCTGGTCTTGCAGCTCGGCAAAATCGACAGACAGGCTTGCCCCAGGCGGGATAGTGCCGGGCGCGTGCGTGTTGACGACGACCTTCACGACTTCGAACAAGCGCTGCTCTGCGAGCCGCCACAGCTCCAAATCGTCCAGCCGCGCCTCTTTCAGCTCGATCCGTTCCGCGTGCTTCGCGCTACCGCTTTCCGCCAACGTGGACAGGTCGAAAACATCCGCGCCGCAATCATGCGTGGCGGCGGTCTGACGCATCAGAAATTCTATCGCCGCGAGAATGTCCGAGATCGGCGCATTCGGGCTGGCGAAGCCGAACTCGCCGCCATTCGGCAGCGTTATAACGCGGTTAGGGCCTAGCTGTAGCACCTCGTTGGCGCTGATGCCGGTCGCCCAAGGCTGGCCGTGTGCCTGTGTCTCAACCGATCTCCAAAGATTGACGAGTGCGACATTCAAGGCGGTTTGCGCCTCGATCAGGTCGTCGCCGCCAGGCAGGAAGAACTGGTCGTCGGGAAGGCGGTCGAACAGCGGCACGAACGGGATGATACCGTAGGGGTTTTGTCCGCCTTGATTGCCATCCGTCCGGATGCGCGCACCGCGATAGTTGCGGCGGTTGAACGTCGTCGCGGTCCAATCAGAATACCAACGGTCTTCGGCCTTCCCTGCGTCGTGTGTGACGATAAGCCGGGTGAGCATTTCCGGATCGCCGGTGTGCTGAACGTCGAGGACGTTCGGTGTCAGCACGTTCAGCGTTGGTTTCCCTGTAGCCTCATTCCAACCGACTTGCAGAACGGTCGTCTTCAGGAGCTTGGTATATCGGCTCGCCTTCTTCAGCAAACCGTCAGCATTGAGCGAGCGATAGATTGCATCGCCGGTAGCTTGGTCCATTCCGACGAAGTTACGGCGCGGTTTCAAGCGGTATGTCGAAGCACGCTTATCGACAATCTTCCGCACCATGTTGATAGAGAAGATACGGAAATCTTCGGGGCGCGACCATTTCCGTGCGATGAGCTGCAACGTCTCCTGCGATTGTTCGTCCCAGTAATAGCGCAGCCGTCGTGCCGCTTCATCCTTACGGAGACGCGACCCTTGAACCAGTTGCAGAACGTCAGGGGTGAACAGAGACACTTCAAACTCGCTATCGATTGCTGTGCCTATAATAACACTATGTGACATTTGAGTCACACGTTATTTCATCGCGGTATTGAATGAGCGCCGATATTTTTCAGCTTGTTCGCAAGGAACGCCGGGAAGGCGAGCGCGTCCACTGGACGGCGATCGACGTAGTCGTCGAACAGCCGTGAAGCCTCGCGCATCGACCGGCACGACCTAGCGCACAATGGAACGTGCGCACCGCCGTTAAGCGCACACATGGCGACATCTGGTCCGCGACCATTGCAGTGGATGCCTTCGATCTCATACGGGTTCAGCGATACGTGCCGCAGGGAATGCGCCGCCCAAGCTACCGCATGCACGTAGTCGTCGTGCGCCCCCCTGGGATGGGTGAACTTTGGAACAGCGGCCTCGCCATCCGTTGCCTTGCCGTCCGCGTGAACCTCGAACACGGCAAGCTCGGCTAGAAGCTCTTTGAACACCGGATGGATGTGCAATCGCTGTTCGGCGGCGGCCTGATAGAGGCCCATAAACGCGCCGTATTTGCTTTTGCGCGACGGGTGGATTGTCTCGACGCCGGAGCCGTAGGGTTGTGACGCGCACCAGTCAGCGACATCCTGCGCCCCATAGCTTTCAAGGGTAGCGCGGGTCATGTCCTGGTTGCAGTGATACCCTTCGAAGCGGGCCTTAATGACGGATAACCGGCTCATGAACACGCTGTTGGCATCGAGCACATAAAGGTGCTCGTCATCGTCCACCACGATCTTGACGACGCAGGCCGTCACCGTGCGGTCGCCATGCCGGCTCCCGCCGAACGCACGATCTAGGCCGGCCCCGACGACGTAGGCGCTTCCTGCTGCGAGCGATGGGAGATCGAGAGGGTATTCGTGCGTGCAGGCCGCGAGCATGTCCGCAGGGAACAGGGTGCTTGCCGCGTCGCCCCAGCGGTTGAGGTGATACAGCGCGAACTCATGCGGCAGCATCTGGCGCGCCAGGCTGCGAAGCTTCGTTTCGTTGATCCAGGGCGGCGCATTGCGACACGCATCGTCCAGGTTTGAATACTCGATATGCGAGAATGAGATCGAGTGGTCCGGATCGGTCTGGTGTGTCGCCGCTTGGTAAAGCTCGTAGAGCTTGGACGACTTGGCAGACACGGTGCTGTCGATCAGCATCAGCGATCCGGCGGTGTCGAGAAGCGATCCAGCGAGCGCCGCAAACACTTCATCCCCGCGAGGGGCGGCGTGAAGCTCTGACACCTGGGCGCAGGACAGTTTCTTGCCCCAAAGTGCCGCAGGGTTAGCGCTGAACGCCTGGATGGTCGAACCCGTCGAAGGCAGCTCGATACGATCGGCCAGGACGTTGACAGTGCCGCTCTTAGTCAAATTCTTGAGGAATGGCGTTTGTTCGAATGCCTCGCGGATAGAACGGAAGGCGGTATCAACCACCTGCTTTTCGCTGTTCGCGACAACCGCTGTCATCTCCGTTCGGCGGGTAAGGAACCGCCAAACGATAATCATGGCGGATGTAACCGATTTGCCGTGCCGACGCGGCCAGCAGAACACCGCGACCGAGATATCCTGTCCGTCGAGCGCTTTGGCAATCTCTGCTGCCTCGCGAGGCCCGGCCCGGTAGGGAATGAACCCGCCGGTGGACGACCTAACGCGCGGCTCCACATCCTCTAGGAACTGGAAAAAACCAGCGGAGCCGTGACGCCAAGAGGCGATGGACGAAGTGAGGGACGAAGACAGGGGAACACCGAGACGTGGAGGGGCGCAGCCTCTTAGTGAGCCGCATACCTCCCAACTATACTCGTCGGGTCGAGTCCCTTTTTCATCGCCGGGATGGCGGGCGGTTGCCCCGTTAGCGGGATGGCCTGGTGATGCACATAATACCGGACGTAAGGCTAGAAAGCAACAGGCTCGCGATGCTCGCGCTTACCGGAGGGGTTCGTGACGCGCGGTAGGCGCACGCACGCGCGCTCGCACGCGTTAAAGAATCCTTTTAAAGATCTCTAAGAACCTTCGAATCAGCATATTACTCACTACGTTTCGTAATATGGGAACGAGGTTCTTTTTTGTTCCAGGTAAGAACTACTGACCTATTCAGAGACGACGGTGTTCGAGACCTCCGGGGATCGCACGGAGTGCGCGTGAGCATGCTCGCGATGCTCGCAATCACCGGAAGGGGTTCGCGTGTTGCGCGCTAGGCGCACGCACGCGCTCGCACGCGCGTTAAAGAATCCTTTTGGAGATCTCTAAGAATCTTAGAATCAGTATATTACTCACTTCGTTTCGTAATATGATGGCGAGACCATTTTTTGTTCCAGGTAAGGAATACTGACCTATATCCTAAATTATCTCCGGTAAGTAGCTGATTTCAACAGGATTTTGAAACCGCTCCGGTGATAATCCCTGTAAAATCCACCCCTTTGAAGGTCACGCCTTCCATCATGCTTCCTAGCAGCGGCACGGTGCCCTGCCGGATGCGTCCATATCCTCCGGTGACCGTCTTTTGGTTGTGGCCCAACGCCACCTCGATCTGATCATCCAAGAGGCCGGCTTCCTCGCGTAAGCGATCTGCCATCGTATGTCGGAAGCTATGCACGCCGAAGCCGTCGCGACCGGACTTGATACCGATCGCGGTGAGGTAATCGCGCCAGAATTCGGAGGGCTTTGCACCGATCTGGTCTCGCTTGTTTGCCTCCAGCTCCGGAAAGAGCTGCGGGTTGCCGTCCGTCGCGGAACGCGACCTCTGGCGGTCTACGAAATCGAGGAAGCCGATGGCGATCAAGCGGGAGTGAATGATAGCGGGGCGGCTGTGGCCGGATTTGGTCGTTTGACCCGTCGCGTCGTCGTGCCGGATCGTGGCGAACCACACACCCGTTTCATGTTGCTCGATGTCGCCAACGTGCAGCTGTGCCAGCTCACCGACGCGGGCGCCGGTAAACATCGCTAGGAGGGGAAGCCAACGCCGCCAGTCGTCCGACTTGACGCCCCCTGGCTTGTGTTCCTTCCCGTCCGCTTCGAAGCCCCGGAACAGCGGCGATGCGAGGATCTTGTTCAGCTGTTCGGTTGTGAAAGGTGGGCGGGGGTTCTTCCCTTTAACCCGCTGGTGCAGCAAGTTAGCGACCGGATTTGTGATGTTGTATTGCTCTTTGATCAGCCAGGTAAATAGCGGCGAGATAGTGGAAAGATATTTGTTCACCGTGGTGAGTGTAACGCGGGGAAGGCTTAGCGTTTCGGCCTTCGCGGCGGCTTCACGCATCCCAAGGCCGGCAAGCTCTTTCCGCTCTCTCCATCGCGTGGGAAGCTTCCGCAGAGCGTCTCTGAACGCCCTTACATCCTCCGGCGCGATTGTCTCCAACCGTCGTGTTTTTCCCACGAAATCAGCGAATTGCTCCATGACCTTCCGGTCCTGTTTCAGAACGTCAGGACGCTTTGCACCTTCGGCGGCGCGCTGCTCTGCGTAGCGGTCAAATAGCTCCAGCAACGTCTCGCCTGGTGGCGCTATTGTCTCTTTTCGCTGTAGGGCGAGGCGTAACGTTTTGCTCTGCGGTTCGGCGGCTGGTTCCCCCTCATGGCGCCGAGTGAATACGGACAACGCGTCAACCGTCGCGTCGGCTAATGCTTCAACCAGTTCATCGTATTCCGGCGTTCCAGCCCGGATGTCGAAGCCTTGGTTCGCGATGATCCTGTTAGCCATTTTAGACCAGCTCTCCATGTCGCCATCGAAGCGTTTCCTAACGACCTTACGCATTTCACCCTGCCAGCCTCGTATCGCCGCGTCCTGCGCATCGTCGTCACCGCTGTTTCGCCGATGGCTCTCTATCTGGTCCAAGATAGCCCGGTGTTGCTGCAAAGCGATCTCGCCTGCCGTCTGCGGTTGGCCGGAGGACGCCCACTCCGCTCGCCACGCCGCAAGAACCGGTTGTGCCAGACGAGATGCTAACGCTCTATCGCTGGTTCCCATCGACTTTACGCGCTCGCGCTTGCCGTAGCTGGTTTGAAGGGGACGCGGGACAGGAACGCGAAGCTGCCAAATTCCTCGTTTTCCACGTTGGACAAGGTAGTTTGAAAGGCTCATAGGGACCCCGTTGTTTTGGCAACTGCTGTAGCAAGTGCTGTAGCAACTTTCGTTTTCGTGCAAAGGGGAATCGATCGTTTGAGGGCGCACGAGGGGAAATCCCCCTATTGCATTTTCATCCTGTCTCCCCGACCATCCCTTTCTTCGTTGCATTCGATGCTTGTGTTCCGCGCCGATCTGTCTTCAGACGTGCATCGGCGTTGAGGGGGCGCTAAGGGAGCGCTAAAGGTGCGTCGCTCTGCCAGGGGGTTAGCTCATTCGCCAGATTGCCGCCTTGCCGTATCGGACCGAAGGGGTCGCTGCCGAATCCAGCGTCCGCATCCTTCTGGTCACGTCGCGCGAGACGAAGCGGTGGGTGATCCCCAAAGGCAATCCGATGAACGGCATCGGACCGCATGCCGCGGCGTTGCAGGAGGCGGAGGAGGAAGCGGGCGTTTCGGGGCCGGTTTGCCCTACCCCGCTCGGATCCTATCGGTACCGCAAGAAGCGTGGCAGCGGCGCGTCGCTGATGATCGACGTCGACGTGTTCCCGTTGGCGGTGACGCGTGAATTTCCCAACTGGAAAGAACAGCATCAGCGCGAACGGCGCTGGTTCACGCTGGCCGAAGCCGCGGGTGCGGTCGAGGAGCCGGACCTGAGCGAGCTTATCCGCTCGTTCGGCGCCTCCGAATTCACCGCCGCAACGCGGCGTACCGGCCTCAGCGCCGCAGTAACCCAATCAAAGGTAGGATCGATGTTCGCCTGGTTTCAGCGACTTTTGCCACGCACCGGTAACTTCTTCGGCATGTTCGAAGCGCATGCCGCGACGGTCGCGAAGGCGGCGGATGCGCTCGCCCGCCTGCTGGAAGGTGGCCCGGCGGCGGCGGAGCATATCCGCGAGGTGACGGAGCGCGAGAATGATGCGGACGAGATAACGCGCGAAGTGCTGCAGACCGTCCGCAAGACGTTCCTGACGCCGTTCGATCGCGGGGCGATCAGCGATCTGATCGGATCGATGGACGATGCGATCGACGAGATGCAGGCCGCCGTGAACGCGATCAACCTGTACGAGGTGCAGACGTTCCAGCCGGAAATGAAGGACATGGCCGGGATTGTGGTGGACGCAGCCCGCGTGCTGTCCGAAGCGATGCCCTTGCTTCGCGACGTCGGAGCGAACGGCGCGCGGCTGCACGAACTGACCGAGCGGCTCGTACGGATGGAGGGGCATGCGGACGAAATCCACGCGGCGGGGCTGAAGAAGACGTTCAAGGAATATGGCGGTACCGACACGCTGAAATTCGTCGTCGACCGCGAAATCTACAAGCATCTGGAGCGGATCGTCGATGCGTTCGAGGATGTCGCGAACCAGATCGACGGCATCGTCATCGATCATTCCTGATCGACATCCGACATGCATCAACTCGCTTTCCCGCTGCTCGTCGCGCTGATCGCCCTGGCGCTGGCGTTCGATTACCTGAACGGCCTGCACGACGCGGCGAATTCGATCGCGACGGTGGTCGCTACGCGACTGCTGAGTCCGGTCCAGGCGGTAGTGTTCGCTGCGGTGTTCAACTTCGCCGCCTATTTCCTCACCCTCACCTTCCCGGCCTTGCACGCAGTAGCAGATACGATCGGCAAGGGGCTGATCGACAAGGATCTGGTCACGCCGTCGGTGATCTTCGGCGCGCTGGTCGGGGCGATGTTCTGGAACGTGGTGACCTGGCTAAAGGGTATTCCGTCATCGTCCAGCCATGCGCTGGTCGGTGGCCTGATCGGATCCGGCGTCGCGCATGCCGGGCTGACCGGGATCAAATGGGCCGGGCTGAACAAGACGCTGATCGCGATCGTGCTGTCGCCGACATTGGGCATGTTCCTGGCGATGCTGATCATGCTGATCACGAGCTGGCTGTTCCATCGCAGCACCGCGCGCACCGCCGAGAAAAGCTTTCGCGTCCTGCACTTGATCTCGTCGGCCGCCTATTCGCTGAGTCACGGGTTGAACGATGCGCAGAAGACGATGGGGCTGATCACGGTCTTGCTCTATTCGACCGGCTATCTGACGGGTGATTTCGAGGTTCCGCACTGGGTGGCGATCAGCTGCTATATCGCGATCGCGCTGGGGACGATGACGGGCGGGTGGAAGATCATCGAGACGATGGGGTCGCGGATCACGCGCCTGTCGCAGCATCAGGGGTTCAGCGCGTCGCTGAGCGGATCGATCATTCTGTTCACGGCATCCGCGCTGGGGATACCGGTATCGACGACGCATACGATCACGGGGGCGATCATCGGTGCGGGCACGGCACGGCGCGCGTCGGCGGTGCGCTGGGGCGTGGCGCGAAGCGTCGTGACGGCTTGGGTGATCACGATCCCGGCATCGGCGGCGGTCGGCGCGTTGTTCTACGGGCTGACGACGTTCTTCTGAGGCGCGGCCTCAGCGTCGGCTGGTCAGGCGCCTGACGAGATCGAGATCGGACGGTTTGTCGACATCGACCGCGGCCAGACCGAACGGGCTGGCGACCATTGCCGCCTCTATCCCAGCGAGCTTGCCGATCTGCGCGAGACCTGCGGCAAGTGTCAGCTTGCCCAGCAGGTAGCGCAGCAGCAACGATGGCCCAAGCTTTCGTACGATGCGCCACGGGCGTTTGCGGTCCGCCTCGACTGATTGCCACAAGGTGATCGCCGCCTGCGCGCGCGGCGTGGCGAGATAGAAGAGATTGCAGCCGGACCAGGCGCCATCGGCGAACTTCAGATAGGTGCGCCGGGTATCAGGCACGTCGCGTTCGATCACGTCCCGGCGGGCGAGCAGGACGGCGACATCCGCTCCGGCTGGAACGTCGGCGACGAAGCGGGTGACCCAGTCCGGTTGAAGCAAGGCGTGGTCCGCCGTGGTGACGAGCAACGGTGCGCCGAGAAGATCGAAGCCCGCTCCCGCGCTGGCGCTCGGCCCCGCCGCGGCATCGATGACTTCCAGATCCAGCGCCTCGGCATGCGTGCGCACGGTTGGCGACGAGACGACGACGACGATGCGGGACGCTCCGGCGGTACGAAGGGCGTCGGCGACGCGGGCGAGCATCGTTTGACCCTCGATTTCGATCATCGCCTTGTCGGTGACGCCGGCATATTCGGCGACGGGATCAACGCCGCCACGCGATCCCGCGAGGATCAGGGCGTTGAAGCCGGCCGCCGGATCGGGACGCTCGATCAAGACGATTGCGTACGAAGCACTCGCCACAGCACGCCGGGCGCGGCCAGCACCGGATGCCGCTCGCGCCACGGGGTAAGCGCGACGTCGACGCCGGTATGACGCTGGACCTTCCACAGACCGTACCGCGCCGCGCCTTCGAACGTGAAGGTCGCCTTGATCAGCCGAGCGATGTTGAGCGCCTTGCCCAGCCGGACGCGCGAGATCCACGCGGCGGTCAGCGCTTCATAGGGCGCGAAGGCGATGAACGGCGCGACCGAATCGGCATCAGCGGAAAATGCGATTCCACCCGCTTCCCAGGCAATACCCAACAGCGCATCATATCTCGCCGGATCGTAGACGAGGATCTGCTTCTCGCGACCGGGGGGTTCGACCCGCATCTCGGCGCGATAGGTTTCCCGGAACAAGGCGAGCCAATAGTTGGCCGGGCGTCCCCGTTCGGGACCGAGGACGGCCGCAAAGCTTGCCGCCGTGATCGCGGCATCAGCGATCGCGCGCTTGACCCGACGTTCGACCAGCGGGTCGCTTGCCGACAGCAAAGCGGATGGTTGAACGAAGCGAGTCCAGATGGTCGTGTCAACAAACGATCCGCGCGTGGCCTGTTCGAACGTAGCGAGCGGCATCGTCGCGACTTTTGCGCGCAGGATCTTTCCGCCAACTTCGACTTCGTGGAAACTCACGTCGGGCCAAAGCCAGCGCATACCGGCGCGACGGAGAAGCGTTCCCTTGGCATTCTCCGTCAGCACGTAGAAGTCGAGCACACCTTCCAGATCGCCGGTTCGCAGCGACGAGCCGTAAAAGAGCACAGCGATGCCGCCAAGCCGGGCGTTCACGGCATCGGCGACGGCGCGGATCTCCGGTCCGACTGGTGCGGCGAGTTCGCGGTCGATGAACCGCGCGAGACGTTCGCTCACGGGACGACGAACCGCATCGGAACGCCCTGCCGAAGCGTCAGATCACCGCCCTCGAACGTTTCGCCGTCGAGAATGAAATCACCGTTCAGGGACAGGTCGATCCGTTCGGCGTCGGAGCGATGATAGCCGGCCTGACCCAGCCATTTCGGCTGTCCGCCGCCCAGGAGAGCAGGCAATGCCGACAGGATGCATCGCGGCGAGCCTTCGATCCGCAGCATCTTGAAGCCCGAGCGTGGCTGCCCGAAGGGGCGCACCTTCAGTGGCATGTGCACGAGCGTCGACCCGAGCAGCATATATTGCGCGGCGTCGATGGGTGCAGCGCCGGCCATTGCGAGTTGCATCGGCTCGCCGCGCTTCCAGCTATTGTCGCGTCCGCCAAACAGCGTCTGGGCGACTGCGCCCGCGATCGAAAGCGCGACGGCCAAACCGTTGAATGCACCGAAACGATGTGTCGTCTGCGCCAGAGCGGTCGCACGGACGAAGGCACCGGCGCCGAAGATGAAGCCGCGCATTTCCGGCTGGGCGGCGTTCGGGCGCCAGACCTCGATCGGCGCGCGTTCCTTGATCCCTCCGAAGCGGATCGCTTCGACAGCATCCTTTGCCGTCCAATGCTTCGGGATACCGAGATCGAGGGCCAGTGCGTTCGTCTTTCCCGACGGCACGATGGCGATGCGAGGGAAGACGCCGGAATAGTGACGCGTTGCAATCGACATGACATCGCGAACCGTTCCGTCACCGCCGTCGATGATCAGCGCATTGACGCCCGCCGCCGCGAAAGCAGCCAGCGCGGCGTCCAGCTCGTCGAACGACTTAGGCGTGGCATGCTCGCAGCCTTCGAGCGCGGTCGGCATCGCACGCAGTGAGTTGTGACGCGCGCGCGCATTGTGGATGATTCCGATGCGGGTCTCCGCATCTGCAGGCGTGGCGATACGCAGCGGCGCGGGCCAGGGGCGACCCACCTCACGCTTTAGCGTATCTCCCGAGACCGGAGAAACCGGACGGACCGCTGGGCGGGATGCGCCGAACGGACGTGGATCGAATTTCAATTACGCATCTTTCAATATGTCACAGAACCGTAACGGCTCCGTCTCATTTTGGTTGCGTAACGCTCCCGAAACTCAACGTTGCCGGGAGCCGATCCCGATTTATGCTTATTGATGAAAGATATAAGTCAATTCGATGACCATGGAAGGCCGCTACAAGGCATTTCATGGGCAAATTTTCGGGCTATGGCGGTGACATGGAAGCTTCGAACGATCGACGTCCGCCCTTGCCTGTGGCCCGCTTGTGGCCGTGGCTCGTCGCGCTTGCTGCCGTCCTGATCGCATTCCTGTCGCTTGGGCATCTGTGGTGGATACCCGCGCAAGCGGCGTTGAACGTCAACGAGGGCTGGAACGCCGGGCAAGCAGTAAGAGCATTGGGCGCGGGGCCGCTCTATCCCGATCCGAATGCGTTGATCGCTAACAACTATCCGCCGCTGTCTTTCTTCGTCGTCGGCGCGATCGGATGGTTGTCGGGCGACATGATCATCGCGGGACGTATTGTCGCGTTACTTGCGCAGATCGCCAACGGCATGGCGGTGTTCTTGATCGTCCGACGCCTTTCCGATCGGAATTGGGCGATGTTGGGCGCGATGATCTTCGCCGCCTATTCGGTCACGCTGCTGCGGAATTACGTCGCGATCAACGATCCGCAGTGGCTGGGACAGGCTGCGATGAGTTGGGCCGTGGTGATGCTGATGCCGCGGAATGGGGGCGAGCGCATCTCCGTCGGGGCGACTATTGCCGCAGCGGCGATGGTCGTGGCGGGGGTGCTGGTCAAACACAATCTGGTCGCATTTCCCGCGGCTATCACCGTCTGGCTCTGGTTCCACGACCGACGTGCGCTACAGATCTGGATCGTGACGGGTCTGGTGATTGGTGGTGCCGCGATCGCTACGGTGTTCGCGATCTGGGGCGTGACGATCTTCACCGACGTGCTGTCGCCGGCACGGAGCTATTCGGTCGCGCGAATGGCGGCGAAAGGCGGTCCGCTGCTGCTCCTCATGCTGCCGGTCGTGCTGGCTATCCGGCCTATCGCCTCCGCTTGGAAGCGCGATGGACGGTTGGCGTTGCCAATATTGCTGCTGGCGATATCGGTGCCGCTGGGGATCGTGCAGCGATCGGGCTCAGGCGTGGACGTCAACGCCTTTTTCGAGGCCATCGTGGCATTGTCGATCGCGGTGCCGGTCGGTTGCGCTCTCCGGTCGCGGGTGCCGTATCACTGGCTCGGTCTGGCCGCCCTCCCCGCTTTGTGTCTGGTCCCCGTCGCCGCTGCGAAGACGGTCGCCGATCTGACCGGACGGGAGGAAGCCGTTCGAGACGCGCGGCCGTTCATCGCGGCGATCGCCAAAGCGCGCGGGCCGGTGGCGTGCGACGATCAGGCGATCTGCTATTGGGCGGGACGACAGAGCGCCATCGACTTCTTCTCGGTCAAGCAGCGCCTGCTGCAAAAGGAAGCGGCAGCGCTGGTGCCCACGCTGGCGCGCAGCCACTTTGCCTTGATCCAGATGCGCAGCGAAAATCCGGGTTGGCAGGAGAATTTGCTCATCCCGACGATCCGCGCGCATTACCGCACGGTCTTCATTGCGAACAGCAACGAGTTACTGGTGCCGAAACCTCAAGGATAGAGCGTGGCGACCCTTTCCAAACGATGCCTGATGTCGGCGGGCAGCGCGAACTGTTCATGGGCATAGTCCAGCTCGCCCAGCGCGTGGCGCAGGACCAGTTCGTCGTGATATCTGCCCATCAGACCGTTGATGGCGCTGAGATAGCGGGACATGATCAGATGTTCGGGCGCGGGATGGATCGTGCGCATATCGTCGTGAAACGACACCTGACGACTGACGATCTTCCGCGCGGCGTGGAAACGATGGCCGTTGAGCGTCGGCTGCGACAGCGTTTCGCGCAACGTGGCGACCTGACGTGTCGTGAAGTCCCGGAACCCGGCGCCAGTGTCGAGCCTGATCCGATCGACCTCACGGTTAAGCCAGGCGAGCATCGGGCGGGACAGCATCAGTTTCAGCAGGAACGACTGACGCCCGATCGCGTCCTGTCGTCCGTTCCGGAATGCGTCCTGAAGCAGGCCCATGCTGGTGGTGATCGACTTGAACAGTCGCGGGCAGCTGTGATCCGCGCCGTAGAGGACGAAGGCGAAGCGCAGATGCTTGAATTTGGCCCGGACGTGCTTGAACCACAACTGGTCCGTCTGATCCATGTCGGCCCCGCGGCGCAGGCGGTCGATAAAGGCCAGCAACTCGGTGCGATCGAACCCTTCGCGCCACAATTGGGCCGAGATGGCGAAACCATCAGCGAGGTGAGCGGCGGGATAGTCGGTCCGGATGGCGGAAGGCAGGTCGACCCGCGCATCGACGACGTCGTTGACGAGAATAGCCTGGAACAACGCGTCCAACCGATCCGTGGGGAACTGTTTCACGGTTTCGGTGTCTCGGGGCGCCAGACGATTGTCGATCGCTGACGATAGGCGATCACGGTCGGGACCAGCATGCAGATCGATACCGCGATCGTCCCCAACAGGAAGGCGATTCCGGCGCCGTTCAGGCCGTAGAGATGCGTCAGCGTCGCCAGAAGCGCGAAATAGACGAGGACCGCGGCGACCTGAGCGATCAAGGCGGCGCGCTGGCGACCGGCCATGTACAGGAGCGATTCGAGCGGGAACGTCGCCATCTGGATCGCGAGCGAGAAGACCATCAGCCGGAGCAGATCATAGGCTGCGAGATATTTCTGACCGAAAGCAAAGGAGATGACGGGTTTCCCGCCGAAGATCACGACCAGCACGACCATCAGCCCGACGCCGCCCGCGAGCAGACCCGCCCGGACGCCGAGCAGCCACGGCCGCGTCGTCGCGGGATCGAGCCGCATGATTTCCGGATAATAGCCGCGACGAAGCAGATCGGCGGGTTTGGTAGCGGAATCGAGCAGCGTGCTGGCGATCTTGTACAGACCGGCCGCGACCGGGCCGAGGATCGTCGCGACCACCAGATTGCTGAGCGGCCCCCACGCCGCATAGACGGAGTGCGCCGCGTTGGTCGTCCAGACGAAGCTCCATGCTTCGGGCAGGCGTCGAGCGACGCCGAACATTCCGGGTTTCAGTGCATCCAGCATGTCGCGGCGCCGCAACTCGCGCACCGCGAACCCCCACAAAACGAGGTCTCCCGCCAGATCGGCGAGGAACCAGGCGAGGATGAAGCCGCCCAGCCCCAGATCGGCTAAATAGGCGATCGCTGCACCGCCGCCACGCAGGAACGGCGTGACGACCTGCTGCGCGGCGATCAGGTCGAACCGGTCGAGCACGCGGAGCGAACCGCTGGCCGTTGCCTCGGTCATGGTCGGGACGAGCAGGCAATAGGCGATGGCCCAGGGAAGATATTCCGCGCCGATGCCGAAATAGCCCGCGAGGAACGGTAGCAGCGCCATGGCCAGGACCATTCCGGTGATGCCGCTGGCAAGGTCCAGCCCGAAGGCGAAGCGGATCACGTCGCGTGCCCGGTCCCGGTCGCCGTGATGCAGCGCGGGGGTCGCGTGGCGGACGATATATTGCCACGTCTGGAACTTGACGATCCCGCCGGCGCCGGTCGCATAGGTGTGGATGATCATCAGCACGCCGAACAGGGCGGGCGTCAATCCACGCCCGGCGCAGGCCAAGGCTATCAGTCCGAGTGCGGCGCCGACCAGCTTGCCTGATCCCAGAAGGCCGGCATTGCGCAAGACGGTGCGGAAGACCCCGTCGGCGAACCAGTCCTTCACAGCGACAATGCTCGCCCGATCGCCGCCTTTGCGCTTGCGATGACCTCGTCCAGCGGCCGGGTGGAGTCGAGATCCACGATCGGCGCGCCGTTGAACGTCAGCCGGGGAACGTCCTCGACTTTCGTCTTCAGCGAGGAGGGGCGATGGTCGGGTTTGCGGGCGAGTGCGGTGGCGAGATCGACGTTCAGGCGGATGACGAGCGTTGGCCGATAGGCTTCCATCCACTCGTAATGCTTGCGTTCGCGCCGCGCGAGGAAGCCGACGATGCCCCCCGCCCCCGCCCTGGCCAGCCCCAGCCCGTCCATCGGACCGGGAATTGCGGTCTGAGGGAAGCGGTCGGCAATAATCGTGATACCGCGGCGGCGGTCCGCCAGCATGTGCTTGAAACGGCGGACGCGGCGCATCGAGAAGAGGTAGATCAGCAGCGCGGTGGCCAGACCCGGGCCCTTTGGATCGCGCGCGGTGCCGGATTTGCGCGCTATCGTCTTGTCGAGCCGCTGTCCCACGATCGGCCAGCGGGCGATGGCGCGGCCGATATTGCCGGTCTGCTTGCCGAGATGGTGGAGCGCCGTGGGGCGCCGTTCCTGCAGCCAGGCGAGCAGTTCGGCACCGACGGTCGATTTGCCCGACCCGTCGGAGCCCACGATCGCGATCAGCGGCGCAAGGCTTTCTTCAGCCATCGACGCGCCTCAGCCGAGAACCGGGAGGATGCTGGCCAATGCGCGGCGACGCACCTCCGCATACGGCGCGCGGGCGTCCAGTTCGACGATCGGCGCGCCCGAAAACAGCAGCGACGGCGTCACCGCGACTTTCTGGCGGAGCAAGGCGAGATCGTGATCGGGCTTGCGAGCATGCGCCGTTTCCGCATCGATCGCGAGGCGCAGGACGAGGGTCGGACGGTGGCTCACCATCCAGTCGTACATCCGCCGTTCGCGCGCCGCCAGCCAGCCGACCGCGCGGCTGCCCGATCGTGCGGCGGACAGGCCGGGACCATCGTAGAAACCGGGGACCTCGACCTGCGGATACCGGTCGGTGACCACGGTCACGCCGCGTTCGCGCAGCGCCAGGACGCGACGGAAGCGCCGACGCCGCAAAAGCGAAAAGCCGTAGATGACGAGCGCGGTGGGCAGGCCGGGGATTTTCTCCCCCTCGGTCCGCGCCTTCGTGCCGCGCCTGGCGAGTGCTGCCTCGATCACGGGACCGATAAAGGGGAAACGCTTGATCCGCAATCCGATCGCCCCGGACCCGAGACCCAGATACGCCCGCTCCAGCGGACGATCCCGACCGAGCACGTCGGCAAGATCGGCGGCGAGCGTCGATTTTCCGGACCCGTCACAACCGACGATCGCGATGAGGGGAGCAAGCATCGGCTTTGCCCCTGCCCGCGCCCGAACGCGCCGTCAATCAGCCGCGGCGGGCCTGAAGGAACCGCCGCTGAGATACATTACGGTGACCGGAACGACGGTCTGCCCTGTCCGCACCGTGAACTGCACGGCCCCAGGCTTCGGCTTGCGGGAAAAAAGCATGTCCATCAAGCTGATCCGGGGGTTGCCGGACGCGCCGCCGCCATCCGACCGATCGGTCTTGCCATTGCCGTTTTCGTCGTGGCGAACGTCCACCGCATAGATGCCCGGCTTGGGCGCGACGATGCAGATCGTCACCGTGCCGGTGTTGGGCACAGGTCGCTCGATCCGCACGAGCGCCTGCCGTTTGTCGAAATAGGTCGAGGGCGAACCACCGAACAACCGCACGCGCACCTGCCCGGCACGACTGCGGAACCCGGTGATGCGGACGGCGATCTCGTTCGCGACGCCGGCATGGCATTGCCCGTCCTGCGCGCGCGGTGCGGCCCCGGCGGCGCGGATGCAGCTAGGATCATCGAGGCGAGTGTTGCGATCATGGTATTCCTGTCGGCCGGGTGACCCGGCGATTGGCGTCGGCTATAGCATTCCGCACGTGAACCGATGCTGTCGCGTGTCCGTTCCAGCCAAAATCGAGAAGCCAGATGCGAACCACATCCCTGGACGCCGCGGTCCGCCTGTATCATCTGGGCGAGGACGGCACCGCCGCGACGCTGATGTACGGAACGCTGTCGGAAGCGCTCTCGCTGGCTGCCCAACAGGACGAGCAGACGCAGGACGGGCTGTTCCTGCAAACGAGCAACGACGTTGTGGGGTACCTCGACTTTATCGAGGGGTGATGGTGGGCCCGGCAGGACTTGAACCCGCAACCTAGCCGTTATGAGCGGCCAGCTCTAACCAGTTGAGCTACAGGCCCACGCAAAAAGGGCGTTAGCGGAAGGCCCCGCTTCGGCGCAAGGCCTGTCGATCAGGCCTTTGAAGAGGCGTGTATCAGGTCGTCCAGCGATGCCGGACGCACATTCCGCCGTGCCAGGTCGGTCAGGACGATATCCCACCATAGATGAAAGCGTCTCAGGTCGGCCTGGTCCCGGACGTACGGCGTGTGTCCGGGAACGAGCGATGGCGAATGGAAGGCGAAGTTTAGCAGACGAACGCCCTGCCCCAGCGCGACCGCGATCGCTTCCAGCGCATCGGCGACGGGCATATCCTCCGGCGTCAGCGCGACACGCGACATCAGATGTGTTCGCGCGAACAGGCCGCGTCCGCGTGGAATGTGCCCGAGCGTTCGATACAAGGACGTGCCGCCCGACCGTACGGCGCCCGTGAAGACCGTCGTCAACGGCAGTTCGATCATCGCGTTGCCGGGGCCGCACCAGAACGCGTGGTTCGGTATGGCGGTAAAGTCCGGCCCGGCTTCGGCGCTGTAATCATAAGCCGAACGCATCGAGCTATCGATCAGGTAGCCACGATCGGATAACAATCGGAGCGTCGCAGGGCCGATGCCGTATCGCCCAGCGCGGTAGATGCGGGGGCGCACGCCGACCCCGGTGGCGATCGCCTCCGTGAGGATATCGAGCTTGGCTGCTTCCAACGTCGCAGGCAGATTGCCGACGAAGGTGTTGTGCGGTGCGACCTCCTCTTCGTGCGGGGGATTCACCCAGGGATGAAGTTGCGTCCCGACCGCGGATCGCCCGTCCTCGATCAAGTGGCGCAAAATCTCCAGCGCAGCGGGATCGGTCGCGACGGGGTGATCGATCAGATAGGTCAGCGGCATGCCGCTATCGGCGAACCGTCGATGTGCCTCGGGCAGCGCGGCGATCGCCGTGACGGAACGGTTCGCGCTGGACAGCGGCGCGCGCCAGTCGAATTCCTCTTCCGTGTCGACCATCACGGTGAAGCGCGTGCCGAACGCTTCCGGCCAATCCACCATATCGTGCGCACATGGCGGGGAACGCGGTACGCCTGCTCCCGGAGAGGTCTCGACCTGTCCACGGTCAGCTAGAGGATGCCTGCTCCACATGCGTGATAACGGCGGCGGGCAGACGCAAAGTCAAGCGCTGCGCGTCGATCGAGAGCGTTCCGCCCAGTTCGATCGCGAGGTTGCGAGCGAGGCGCAGGGCAAATCCGGTGCCCAGAAGCGGTGCGCCCTCGACCTCGGCGACGACTTCGGCATCGATTGACATCAACGCCTCGTTCCCGAACGCAGCGAGCGTCTTGGGCCGATCGAAGGTCAGGATCGCGTGCGTATCCGCGATCAGGCGTGCCGCGATCCCGATCGTCTCGCCCGAACCGCCCGACGCGACCAATGTCGCCATGACCCGGCCGACGAGACGTTCGACCGCGCGCTCGTCCCCGGCGATGGCGAGATCGTGCGGTTCGCAATCGATCGTCAGCCTGGTGCCCCGGAGCGTGGCGAGCGGCGCGAGATCCGATGCAACCTGTCGCAGGAGATCGCCAACGGGGACGCTATCGGCGCGAAGATCGAGTGCATCCGATTCGAGCCGCGCCGCCATGTCGATATCCTCGATCGCGGTCAGCAGATCGGCGGTCTGGCGGCGGATCGTCGCGGCCTGATCGCGATACCCCTGCGGGACCGGGCCGAGCAATTGAGTCTCGATCATCTCGGCAAAGCCCGCGATCGCGTTGGTCGGGGTGCGCAGTTCGTGAACCAGATGCCGAAGCGATTCAGCGGCCGGCTTCCGATCGGCGCGGGACGGTGTCGCACTTTCGTCCATGCGCGGGCGGCGTGCCGTGCCACGATAGCCGGTGAAGCGCCCGCTCGCCGGTTCGAACACGGGGACGCCGGAGATACGCCATTCGCCCGCGGCGTCCGATCGCCCCTCGACGAGCAGGCGGGCATCGGAAAACCCCGTCCGGCGGCGGAAAGCGCCTGCCGCCACTCCATCGACCCGCGAGTCGCCGGGATGCGTCGCGAAATCCAGCGACGTGCCGATTAACGCGGCGCGGGTCGCGCCTTCGATCCAGCGCACGATACCCTGTGGGTCGGTCTCGAACCGGAAGGCGAGCGATTGCGACGAAAGTGCGTCGTTCGGATCCGACCGATCCTCGTTCGCGGCATGCGGCGCATGATCGTCGCGGTTGCGCTTATAGGCGTCGATCCGGGCAACGAGGTCCGCGATCTGGAACGGTCCGTCGCCGGTTTCCTCGACGGGTTGCGCCGGCTGCTCGGGTTCGACGGTGTCAGCTTGGCGAAGCGCCTCGGCAAAGACCGGCAGGTTACGCGCAATCGCGCCGACGGAGACGAAGGCCGTGTCCGAAGCAGCCTCGGTCTCAGGGGGCGTGACCGGCACGGCCTCGACCGCGGGCAGGGAGTCGGTCAGGATCAGCGGCGTTTCGGCCCCGGTCTCGATCATCGCCGGCAGGCGGAAATCCTGAGGGCCGAATACTTCCAGCGCCCGGACGACGTCCGCCGGAAGATCGCGCCGGTGGCGCAGGACGGAACGAGCGGCCGACGACATGCCCGGCAAGAGAGCGATCCATTCCTCCGTCTCCAGGCGCGCGGCGCGAAGCACGGGGGCGGCGATCGAGATATCCTCGTCGCAGAACAGTCTGACCAGCGCGGCGGGCGGATCGGCTTCGGCCAGCGCGCGCGCACTTGCGGCGCGGACCAGCGCCGGCACGTCGGACCGGATCGACTGCAGCCGGGCAATCGCGTCGGGCGTGGCCGGGGTCCGACGCCGTCCGATCAGATCCACCAATTGCCGCCATGTCGATTGCGCGCCGAACGGCGACGACATTTCTGCCGATAGGACCGTCTCGAGGCTGTCGTCGAAGCGCAAATCACTTTCCTTGGTTCGAAAGCACCGATCGCCTTCGTAACGATTCCTTAACCTGACCCGCCAAGTGCGCAAACCCGGAGATTTTGGGACGTTGCAATGTGGGACAATTGCGTTCACCCGTAATTATATTATAGCGCATCGCGAAAGGCCGATCGTAAAATCGCGCCGTCGGGGAGCATTGCGTAATGGCGTTTGATCAGATCGACAGACAGATTCTGACGTTTCTTCAGGAAGATGGTCGAATGACCAATGTCGATCTGGCGGAACGTGTCGGCCTGACCGCGCCGCCGTGCCTGCGCCGCGTACGGGCGCTGGAAGATGCGGGCGCCATCCGCGGGTATCATGCGGAACTGGATCCCGCCGCGCTCGGCTATCCGATCACCGTATTCGCGATGGTCAGTCTGCGCAGCCAGGCGGAACACGATCTTGCAGCGTTCGAGAATCATGTCGCCGCGATTCCTGAGATCAGGGAATGTCATATGCTGAATGGCGAGATCGACTTCATCCTGAAGATCGTCGCGGCGGACCTGAAGAGTTTCCAGGACATATTGACGACCCACCTGACGCCTGCGCCCAACGTCGCGAGCGTCAAGACGTCGCTGACGATCCGGACGGCGAAGGCACTGCCCGGCATTCCGGTGCGAATGGAATAAAAAAGCGGGCCGGTGCGGATGGATTAAAAAAGGGGGCGACATCGCTGCCGCCCCCCTTCTCGTTTCTCTGGCCTCGGATCAGGCGGTCGGAGCGCCGGGGGCGTCCGCCCACGTCGTCCACAACTGCGCGATCTGGGCGCGCAGGCCGTTCTTGACCAATGCGAACGCGGCCTTGGCCGACGCCTTGTCGCCCGACTGGAGATAGGCGATGCCGAGATGGGTGTTCACCTCATCGACGTTCACCTTGTCGCCACCCTTGGCGAGCGCGAGCTTATACATCTCGATCGCCTTGGGATAATTGTTGTTGCCGAGGTAGAAGTCGCCGGTACCCGCGGCGGAGAGACCGTTCGGCGATGCCGCAGCAGTCTTTTCCTGAGCGGCGGCCGAGCCTTCCTTCGCGAGCTGAGACGCGGCGTCTGCCGAGATGCGAGCGACGTTGGCGTTGGTCGCGGCGAGCTTGCCGCTGGCCTTGCCGTCCTTGATCACCGACTGGCTTTCCGTCGCGACGCCGATTTCGACGGCAAGATCGGCATATTCCAGATATTCCTGCTCACCCGCGAGCGATCCCGTAGCACGCAAGAGGCGGAACAGATCGACGCGTTCGCGCTTGGTGATCAGCTTCTGATTGGCGCCCTGGAAACCGAACACGAAGATCGCGGTGTGCCAGTTCTTCTGCGTGGGATAGGCATACAGCCAGTCACGCGTCCAACGCTGCGTCGCGGCGACATCGGTCGTCTTCTGCAGCGCGGTGATCGTGTACTTGTAGAGATCCTCGTCCGGCTTCCGGCCCGCAGCCTTTTCGGCGGCGACCATCGCTTCCAGATCGGCGGCTCCGCCCGACGGATCCCCGTTCAGGATCTTCGCGCGGGCAAGCTGCAGCGGCAGGTTCGGCGTCGTGTAGCCGAGTTCCTTGGCGCGCTGATAGCCGGCGAGCGCCGCCGGATATTGCTTGGCATTGTACGAGATATTGGCGCGCATATAGGTGAAGCGGCCGAGCTCGGTCTTGGGCGTCGACGGGTTGGCGATCAGCGCATCGATCATCGGAGTGAGCGGCGCATCCGTGCTCGTCGGTCCGAGCTTGTTCGCTTCGAGCTGGAGACGAAGGACCTGGCCGAAATAGCGCTCGTCATCGGTCTTTGCGGCGGCCTCTACAGCGGCGATGTTCGTTTCCGCGGTGGCGAAGTCCTTGGCCGTCAGCGCGGCCTGCGCCGCGACGACCGAATTGCGGATTTCGGGGCTGACCTTGGGTCCTGCCGGCGCCTCTTCCTTCTTCTTCGCCTCGGCGGGCATCACGACGGCGATGCTGCTGGTCGTGGCGATCAATGCGGCGGCAAAAGCGGCGCGGGGCAATGTTTTCCGGGTGTTCACGAAGCAACTCTCCTGCTGGGGCGGCGCCGACGCGCCGTTTCCGAACGATTTCGCTGTAGCCACCGGCGGGGCCGGGTCAAGCGACGCGAGGCCGCAGATGACGAAAGGCGCCTGAACAACGATTGAATGCGCGCGCGGCTCCGTCGCGACGGCGCTTTGACCGCAGGGGTGCGGATCGCTAACGCGCCGCGCATGATCGCCACGCTCTCCCCCGCCAAGACGCTCGACTATGAAACGCCTGTTCCGGAGGTGAAGCCGAGCGCGCCGCGCTTCGCGGACGATGCGGAGAAACTCGCCCGGTCGGCGGCGAACCTCAGCCAAAAGCGGCTGTCCGAACTGATGAGCATTTCGAAGCCGCTGGCGAAACTGAATGCCGATCGTTTCGCGGGGTTCATGGAGCAGGAGCAGCGGCCGGCGCTGTATGCCTTTGCAGGCGACGTCTATACCGGACTGGAGGCGAAGACGCTGGACGATGCGGCGGTGACGTTCGCGCAGGGGCATGTGCGGATGCTTTCCGGCCTATACGGGCTGCTGCGTCCGCTGGACGCGATGCGGCCATACCGGCTGGAAATGGGCACGCGCTGGGCACCGCGACGCAAGAGCCTGTACGAGTATTGGGACGGCCGAATCGCCGATCTGCTGGCGGACGATCTGGAAGAGGAGGGATCGGGCGTTGTGCTGAATCTCGCGAGCCAGGAATATTGGCATGCGGTGGACGGTAAGCTGCCCGCTGGCGTCCGGGTGATCGAGGTGGACTTCCGCGAGCCCGGCCCGAAAGGCCCGCGCTTCGTGAGCTTCAACGCGAAGCGCGCGCGCGGGATGATGGCTCGGTTCCTGTGCGAACATCATATCGACGATGTCGAGGGGATGAAGGGCTTCGACAGCGACGGATATGCCTTCGATCCCGCCGAAAGCAGCGAGAATCGCTGGCGGTTCATGCGCTCGTGAGCGGCTCGGCCGTCATCATCGGCGCATCGGGCGGGATCGGCGCGGCGCTGGAAGCGGCGTTGATCGAGGAAGAGGCGTTCGACGTCGTCCACGGCTTTGCGCGGTCGAGGTCCAGATCGCAGCACATCGATCTGGAAGACGAAACGACGATCGCCGCAGCGGCTGAAACCGTCGCGAAGGGCCCGCCCCCCAGCCTCGTCATCATCGCAACCGGGCTGTTGCACGACGGCGATCGCGGCCCGGAAAAGTCGATGCGCGAACTGGATGCCGAATGGCTGGCGCGGAATTATGCAATCAACACGATCGGTCCCGCATTGATCGCGAAGCATTTCCTGCCGCTCGGGCAGAAAGGCGTGAAATCCACCTTCGCCGCACTGTCCGCGCGCGTGGGCAGCATATCCGACAACAAGATGGGCGGCTGGTACGGATATCGCGCATCGAAGGCGGCGCTGAACATGATGATCCGGTCGCTGGCGATCGAGGAGAAGCGGCGCAACGACCGCAGCATCGTCGTCGCGCTGCATCCGGGCACGGTCGACACGACGCTGTCCAAACCGTTTCAGGGCAATGTGCAGCCCGGCCGGCTGTTCGAGACGGGGCGCGCGGCGGTGCAGTTGCTGGACGTGATCGACGGGCTGAAGGTCACCGACAGCGGCAGGATCTTCGCCTGGGACGGGGCCGAGATCCCCGCCTGACGCGGTACCGTTCGGCCCGCTCCCGCGATGGGACGGCCGCCCCTCTCGCGTACGCACGCGCGGGTGCGTGCAGGCGGGCGCGCAGGGTTGGCATAGGGTGACGGCTCGGCTAAAGCCGTCACGATACTGAAACCAACCCCGAAAGCCCTGAAATTTGACCGACGAGACCATCCTCGCCGACCCTTCCGATATCTCCCCCATCTCGATCGTGGACGAGATGCGGTCGAGCTATCTCGACTATGCGATGAGCGTGATCGTTTCGCGCGCGTTGCCCGACGTCCGCGACGGCCTGAAGCCCGTGCATCGACGCATCCTGTTCGCCAGCCAGGAGGGCGGTTTCGTCCCCGGCCGGCCGTATCGCAAATGCGCGAAGATCGTCGGCGACGTGATGGGCAATTACCATCCGCACGGCGACAGCTCGATCTACATGGCGCTCGCCCGCCTCGCGCAGGATTGGGCGATGCGCGTCATGTTGATGGACGGCCAGGGGAATTTCGGATCGATGGATCCGGATATGCCGGCATCGATGCGCTATACCGAGGCGCGGCTGACCAAGGCTGCGATGGCGCTGCTGAGCGACATCGACAAGGATACCGTTGATTTCGCGCCGAACTATGACGGGTCGCGCGAAGAGCCGACCGTCCTGCCCGCGCGCTTCCCGAACATTCTGGTCAACGGCGCCGGCGGCATCGCGGTCGGCATGGCGACGAACATTCCGCCGCACAATCTTGGCGAAGTGGTCGATGCGTGCCTGGCCTATGTCGACCGGTCGCTGGAGGGCGGCGAACCGCTGACGATCGACGAGTTGATGGAGATCGTGCCCGGTCCGGATTTCCCGACCGGCGGCATCATCCTGGGCCGGGCGGGCTGCAAGGCCGCTTATACCGAGGGTCGCGGATCGATCATCGTGCGGTCGCGCCACACGATCGAGGAAGCGCGGGGCGACCGCCGGTCGATCGTGCTGACCGAAATTCCGTACCAGAGCGGCAAGAATGCCTTGGTGGAGAAGATCGCCGAGGCCGCGAAAGACAAGCGCATCGAGGGCGTCAGCGATATTCGCGACGAATCGAACCGCTTCGGCGTGCGGATCGTCATTGACCTGAAGCGCGACGCGACGGCCGACGTCGTGTTGAACCAATTGTGGCGGCACACGCCGGCGCAGGGGTCCTTCCCGGCCAACATGCTGGCGATCCGCGGGGGCCGGCCCGAAACGCTGAACCTGCGCGACATCATCGAAGCGTTCGTCAAGTTCCGCGAGGAAGTGATCACGCGGCGGTCGAAGTTCGAACTCGCCAAGGCACGCGAGCGGGCGCATTTGTTGCTCGGCCTGGTGATCGCCGTCACCAATCTGGACGAAGTGGTGAAGATGATCCGCGGATCCTCCAGCCCCGCCGCCGCGCGCCAGAAGCTGCTCGAGAAATCGTGGCCGATCGCGGAAATCGCGCCGTATATCCGGCTGGTCGAGGCGGTCGAGGACAAGCAGGAAGGCGACGTCTATCGCCTGTCCGAGGCTCAGGTCCGCGCGATCCTGGACCTGCGTCTGCACCGCCTGACCGCGCTCGGCCGCGACGAGATCGGCAACGAGTTGCAGGGTCTGGCCGATCTCGATCACCGAATTGCTCGAAATTCTGGCGAACCGGGCGAAGCTGTATGCGGTAATGCGCGAGGAACTCGCGGCGGTACGAGCCGAATTCGCTACACCGCGCAAGACCGAGATCGCAGCCGCTGCCGACGGGATCGACGATGAGGATCTGATCGAGCGCGAGGAGATGGTCGTTACCGTCACCCTGCAAGGCTATATCAAGCGGACGACGCTCGATACGTTCCGGGCGCAGGCGCGCGGCGGCAAGGGCCGCGCGGGCATGGCGACGAAGGACGAGGACGCCGTCACCAACCTGTTCGTTACCAGCACGCACACGCCGGTGCTGTTCTTCTCCAACCACGGCAAGGTGTACCGCATGAAGGTATGGCGCCTGCCCGAGGGCGGCGCCGCGACGCGCGGACGGCCGATGATCAACCTGTTGCCGCTGGCGGCGGACGAGAAGATCACGACCGTGCTGCCATTGCCCGAGAATGAGGACGATTGGGGCAAGCTGCACGTCATGTTCGCGACCGCGAAGGGCAGCGTGCGCCGCAATTCGATGGACGCGTTCACCAACGTTCCGTCGAACGGCAAGATCGCGATGAAGTTCGAAGGCGAGGATGCCGACGACCGGCTGATCGGCGTGGCGGTGCTGGACGAAGGCGACGACGTTCTGCTGGCCACACGCGGCGGCAAGGCGATCCGTTTCGCCGCGACCGACGTGCGCGAATTCCAGAGCCGCAATTCGACCGGCGTGCGCGGCATGACGTTGAAGGCCGGCGACGAGGTGATCTCGCTGTCGATCCTGCACCGCGTGAATGCCGATCCGCAGCAGCGCGAGAATTACCTGAAATACGCACCATGGAAGGCCGAACGCGAAGGCGCGCCGGACGATCAGGCGTTGTTCGACGAAATGGTGAAGAGCGAGCAGTTCATCCTGACGGTGTGCACCAACGGATACGGCAAATTGTCGAGCGCCTATGACTATCGCCGCACCAATCGCGGTGGTCAGGGCATTACGAACATCGACAATATCGCGCGCAACGGACAGGTCGTGGCCAGCTTCGCGGCGGCCAAGGGGCATCAGTTGATGCTGGTGACCGATCAGGCGAAGTTGATCCGCACGACGCTGGGCAGCCTGCGCGTCATCAGCCGCAATTCGGCGGGCGTAAAGCTGTTCGACGTCGGCAAGAACGAGCATGTCGTGTCGGCTGCGCGGATCGAGGAAACCGAAGGCGAAGCGGAGGACGTGCGGGGGATCGAGGATCTGCCCGAGATCGCGCCGAACGACGATGCCAATACGGCGGACGACAGCGCCGCCGGTCCGGAGGACGGCGTATGAGCGAATTGCCGATGACCGCGTACAAGGTGCTGACGGGCGAGCAGATGGCGGAACTGGAGACGTCGGGCCGGTTCGCGGGCGCGCCGGTCGATCTGGCCGATGGGTACATCCATCTGTCGACTTGCGACCAGCTGGCCGAGACGATCGACAAGCACTTCTCAGGACAGGATAATCTGCACGTTGCCGCGGTCGATCTGGGTGCGTTCGGCGATATCCGATGGGAGGAATCGCGCGGTGGACAGTTGTTTCCGCACATCTATGGCAGCGATCTTCTGCTGGAGACGGTGATCGCCTATGGACCGTTGGAACGGTTGGCCGACGGGCAGGTGAAGTTGCCGGTTGCGGGCTAGCGCACTCTTCCGCGCCGAAACGACGAAAGTATCGATCGCGACGGCTGTCCGGTTTTGGCGCGGCGGTTCATGCGGCGATAGCTTTCGTGATCGTCTTCGCTGCTTTGCCCGGAGCATGAACACATAAGGCGACCCGCCCCAACCGTTCGTCCTGAGCCTGTCGAAGGGCGGGTCGTGGCGGACAGGCGCTTCGACAGGCTCAGCACGAACGGTTCGTATCGAGGGCGGTGCGAGCGACAGCGGGCTTCCGGACCGGCGCCTTTACGGCAAGCGCAATCGTTTTTGTTCGACGCCCGTCGTTCGGCCTAGGCGGCGGGCTATACCGTCCTATACGCTACTTTATGGATACCTTGGTCGGATTGATCGTCTTATTTCAGCAGCCCGCCCTGATACTTTCGTCCCAAATCGCATCAACCTCAGGTGTAGAGATCGACCACCTCGGCCCCCTCGCCTACGGCCTCCAGCAACAAGGTGCGGTGGCAGTGGCAGGGATCGCGCTCGAAGCATAACAAGGCGCTCGGCATTTCGCGCGCGAGCTCCAGCATCTGCGCGGCCTGGACCTGCGCCTCCGGCAATTCGAGCTGATCGGCATAGACCGCCTTCAGCGTCGCGACGTCGCCCTTCTTCGCCGCATCCCTGCCCGGCTTGGGCGTCCCGAGCGCCTTGAGGTGGACATAGCCGATCCCGGCATCGAACAGGGACGCCGCGAGCGAGGATTTGGAGAAGCCGGGGCGGCGGGAGAGCGGCAGCGCGCGGACGTCGATCACGCGCTGGACGCCGGCGGTTTTGAGCGTGGCGAGGAAGTCGGCCATTGTTGTGGCTTCGTATCCGATCGTGAATATCTTCATCGTGCCGAGATGGGCCTGCGCGCATGGCCATGCAATCCGCGAACGACGCCGATCGCGATCAAGGCCTGCGCGGCGAAATAGGTCGGCCAGATCATGAGACCCGGCAGGGCGGAGCCGGCAAGCGCGCTGCCCTTCGCGAAGATCAGCAGGTCGGAGCCAATGAACAAGACGACGCCGGGGCCGACGAGCGGGAGCACGAAGCGGCTGGCCAGGGCGCCGCCGGCCATCGCGCCCAGCCCGAAGGCATAGACCGCAACGCCGAGATCGCGGGTCAGGAGGTAGCCCATGATCGCGACGATTAGTCCGATGCCGGTGGCCGTGCCGATCGACTTGCGGATCGAACCCCGGCGGCAGCGCAGGTAGAGGGTGATCGCGACGACATGTCCGACGAGGAATGCGAGCGCGCCCGGCACCGTGCCGGAGGTTTCCAGCAACACGTCGCCCAATGCGCCGAACGCGAGTGCGGCGGCGATCAGCCATCCGTCTCGATCCCGCGCCTGCGACCCCGCCCAGATCGCGAGAAGTGCGACGCCTGCGCCCTTCCACGCGACGATCATCGGGGCTGGCGGGAGATCCTTCACGAGCTGGAAGCCGATACCGGCAATCAGCGCGGCGGCAAGGATGAGGCGGTTCATAGTATCACGTTAGGCGGAACCGAAGTTCGGATCGAGCGCGGATTGCCATTGACAGAAACTCTGCACACTGTCATTTCTGTAATTACAGAATTGGAAGACCGATGAAACTGTACGACCATCCCGATGTGAAAGCCTTCGTCCTCCACTGGGGTGAGATGGGGACGCATTGGGGCGTCGCACGATCGGTCGCGCAGGTTCATGCGCTGTTGTATCTCAGCGATCGGCCGCTCCATGCGGAGGAGATTGTCGAGACGCTCGGGCTCGCGCGGTCGAACGTCTCGACTGCGCTGAAGGAGTTGCAGAATTATGCGATCGTTCGGCGCGTGCATGTTGAGGGCGACCGCCGCGATCATTTCACCGCGGAAACCGATCTGTGGGACATGCTGATGCGGATCGCCGCAGAGCGCAAACGCCGTGAGATCGATCCGACGATCGCGTTGCTGAACGAACTCGCCGGTCGGCTGGCGAAGGACGATACGGCGCCGGCGCATGTCCGCGAGCGGATCGGCCGGATGCATGAGTTCCTGTCGACGCTCGGCACTTGGTACGATCAGGTCCGCGTGCTGCCCAAGTCGACGCTGGTCACGCTGATGAAGCTGGGCGGCAGCGTCGCCCGGCTGATCCCAGGACGTAAGTCCAGCCCCAATGACTAGGAGTTCATCGAGATGGTTCTGCCGCCTTAGCCTTAGCCTTGGTCTGCCCGCTGCTTTGAACATGCAATCGGAACGAAGAGGTAAGGGACATGGGACCGCAGACTGTGACGACCTATCGGCGTCGGCTTGCGAAGGTGAAATGGCGCGATCTGATCGGGATGCGACCACGCGACGGACTGGTGGAATGCCTTCATCCGGTGCCGTGGCTGGCGGCGAGTTTTCTCCTTGCCGACCGACGGCTCTGGCCGCTTGCGGCGATCGCTTCCTTCATGTTCTTTCTTACCGCACTGCGGCTCAACCATGAGGCGATCCACGGCAATTTGGGCTTTCGCAAGTCTGGACATCGCCTTGTCCTGCACGGACTGAGTGCGCTGATGCTGGGATCGAATACTGCGGTCGCGTTCAATCATCTGCGCCACCACCGGCACTTGGGAACAACGGAGGATGTCGAGGGTGCGTGCGGGCGAATGACCCTATGGCAGGTTCTTCTCGAAGGGCCGTGCTTTCCGCTGCGCATGCACATGGAAGCCTGGCGCCATGGCGGCGCGAGCCTGCGACGGCGGATGACGATCGATCTGAGTTCCAATGTTATGCTGACCGGCGCCGCTTTGGCGACGATGGCCCCGGCCCTGCTCTATCATGTCGGTGCGATGATCGTGGCACAGTGCCTGACGGCACTATTCGCGGTGTGGATCACGCATCGAGAATGCACGGACGAAGAGATTGCCCGCACGCAGTCTTCCGCGGTTGTCAATTTCCTGACCTACAACATGTTCTTGCACCTCGAACATCATCTGTTCCCCGCAGTGCCGGTGCGGCGCCTTGGGATACTGGCGCGGCGCATCGCAGCCGCACAGCCGGAATTGGCGTCGAAGGCGCAGCAGGTCCTGCCACCTTTCAGGATTCCCGATGCGGTTGCTAGGATAGCGCGCCGCGCTTAGAGCCGCCGCATGACTTATGACATTCAGATTATCGGCGGCGGGCTGGCGGGATCGGAGGCGGCTTGGCAGTTGGCGGAAGCTGGCTTCCGCGTGAAGCTGTCGGAGATGCGTGGTTCGGGTGAGAAGACGCCGGCGCATCATACGGACGGGTTGGCGGAACTGGTCTGTTCGAACAGTTTCCGGTCGGACGATGCGACGAGCAACGCGGTCGGGCTGATCCATCAGGAGATGCGCACGCTGGGGTCGCTGATCCTGCGCGAGGGCGATATCCACAAGGTGCCGGCGGGATCCGCGCTGGCAGTGGACCGGGATGCGTTCTCGGAAGGGGTGACTGCAGCCATAATGGCGCATCCCAACATCACCGTCGTCCGCGAACGAGTCGATGTGATCCCGACCGACGGCCCCGTGATCATCGCCACCGGCCCGCTGACCGCGGCGCCGCTTGCTGCGAGCATCGGCGCGGCGACGGGGGCGGACGCGCTCGCTTTCTTCGACGCGATCGCGCCGATCGTCCATTTCGACAGCATCGACATGGACACCGCATGGTTCCAGTCGCGCTGGAACAAGGGCGAGGGCAAGGATTACATCAACTGCGCGATGGACAAGGAGACGTATCACACGTTCGTCCAGGCGCTGGTCGATGGCGAGAAGACCGAGTTCCGGGAGTGGGAAAAAGACACGCCCTATTTCGAAGGCTGTATGCCGATCGAGGTGATGGCGGAACGTGGGCCCGAAACATTGCGCTTCGGGCCGATGAAGGGTGTCGGACTGGACGATCCGCGGACCGGGCGCTGGCCCTATGCCGTCGTGCAGTTGCGGCAGGACAATGCCAGCGGGACGTTGTGGAACATCGTGGGCTTCCAGACCAAGCTGAAGCATGCCGAGCAGGTGCGGCTGTTCCGGACGATCCCCGGACTGGAGAATGCCGAGTTCGCGCGGTTGGGCGGGTTGCACCGGAATACGTTCATCAGGTCGCCCGAACTGCTCGACCCGACGCTGCGGCTGAAATCCATGCCAAACGTGCGGTTCGCGGGACAGATTACCGGGTGCGAGGGCTATATCGAAAGTGCGGCAATCGGGCTGATCGCGGGTCGCTTCGCCGCTGCGGAGTTGAAGGGCGAGACGCTGGCCCCGCCCCCGGTCGCGACCGCGCTGGGCGCGTTGCTGCACCACATTACGGGCGCGGCGGAGGCAGAGACGTATCAGCCGATGAACGTGAACTTCGGGCTGTTCCCACCGATCCCAGGCCGGACCAAGAAGGCCGATCGCAAGAAGATGTATACCGACCGCGCGCGCGAGGCGTTGGGGGAATGGCTGGCGGCTTAAGGCCCTACTGGCGGTTGGGCGGGTCGGTCAGCCGTCGTCCGATTCTGCTTTTGGGCGTCGCGGGCGGGCACGGCGTGTTGGGGCGTGGCGCGCGACGCTTCGGCGCAGTGGTGGCGAATTCGGCGGGGGTCATTGCGCCGGATTTATCCCGGTCCGCCTCGGCGAACTTCGTGCTGGTCTTGATCGCCCATTCCTCGAACGACAGTCTTCCGTCTCCGTTCGTGTCCAGCCGGGCGAAAGCCTTGGTGCGGGAGGCCAGATATTCCGCGCGACTTATCTGGGCGTTACGGTCCTTGTCATAGCGATTGAAGCGCTTCTCCTCGCGTGTCTTGGCCGTCGCCTCGGGAATGGTTTCGGGTAGCCCCTCCTCCGCCTCGCCGACGATCGCGGCGGGCGCCGGCGGCAATGGAGAGTCCGAACGCGCGGGGCTTTTGAAGACGAGGACGCCGGCCGCGATCAGCAACAACGCCGCCATGCCACCCACCAGATACCGCCACATGCCCGTCCCCTCGATCGTTCCGCCCATGGAACTAACGGATACCGGTGCGCGGGGGAAGCTAGCGTCCGGTCATCCTGTGCCACAGGAGCCGCGATACGCGACCCGGTGCGCCCCGCCGGATCGGCTGGCCGCGTGGAACCGCGAGATCGAGCCGCGCGAGATGCGCCATCGCCCCCAGACTGCGAGCGGTGCTGCTCCACCGTGTGCCGGCTGCAAGGTCGAGGCCGGTGCGAGCCAAGTCCGCCGCTCGCGTGGCGACGTCGGCCTCCTGCACATGGAGCGCGAGATCGGCCAGCGCCCACCCCCGCCCCGCCGGCGCGATCGGGTCCGTCGGCTGCGCACCGATCAGCGTCGCCGCCGCGCCGAACAGGATCGTGCCGCGCGTGGCATAGCGTTCCAGCGTGGCGTCGTCGGGCGTTTCGGGATCGAGCAGCACTTCCCACGCATCGATCAGCCCGGCGAGCCGTGCGCCGGTGACGCCATGCGGCAAGACCTCCGCCGCCAATGCGCGCAGCACGGGTTCGGCCGGCGCGCTGCCCTGATCCAGTTTCGTCAGAGCCTCATACCACCAGGTTAGCCGCATCTGGCCGATCACCGGCTCGGTCGTCGTTCGCAGGATGCGGGCGAGCGTACGGTCGAGCGCAAACAGCGCCGCGACGCCGGGCTGCGCCTTTGCCGGGGCGTAGGATAGCGCCAGTAGGCGTTCGGCATTGACGATGTCGGTCGGGTCGCTGAGTTCCATAGCGTTTTAATGGCTGCGGACACACGATTTGGAAACCATTCTGGCTGCAAATAGAGGATTATGCAGCGACAGACGAGCCATCAGCCAAGAACCGTTTTCGGGCGACTGCGGCGCGACGTCCGGGGGAACACGCTTGCCATGATGGCCGCGTTCCTCATCCCATTATGTGGACTTGCGGGCTCCGCGGTCGATATGGGCCGACTTTATGTCACAAAGGTCCGGCTGCAACAGGCGTGCGATGCCGGTGCGCTGGCGGGACGCAAGTTCATGGCAGACAGCGACGACACCGCGCTCGACACCAACGCTATCACGCAGGCGCGCACGTTCTTCGCGAACAACTTTACCAGCGGATTCATGGGAACGCCGACGTTCACCGCCACGACGAATCCCTACCCCTTCGTTCCAACGAAGACGTCGGATAACCAGGTCGCCGGGACGGCCTCGACCGCAGTGCCGATGACGATCATGAAGATGTTCGGCAGCCCCACGATCATGCTGAAAGTGACGTGCGAAGCGCGCTACGACATTGCGGATACGGACGTCATGTTCGTCCTCGACACGACGGGTTCGATGGCCTGTCAGCCGTCGCAGACATCCGGTTGCAGCGCGACGATCGGTTCTTATACGCGCCCGGATGGTACGACCGGATATTACAACCAAGAGGTAAGCGGTTCGAAGCTGTCCGGTCTGCGATCCGCCGTGATGAACTTCTACGACACGATCGCGGCTAACGTCGATCCATCGACGCATGTGCGATACGGGTTCGTGACATACACCTCCACGGTGAATGCCGGATATGCCCTGCCCGCGGGCAGCATGGTCAACGACTGGACGTATAATAGCCGCAGGATCATCGGCGACGCGAACAACGGCGGTGCGACTGCGCAAACCAAGAAACCGGTGACCAAAGCCGCGTGCGATGCGGCGGCCACCGGCCGGAGCCCGGCGACGGGGTATACGACGAATGGTCAAGCGACATTGGTAACCACGGCTTATGCAACGAGCGATTCGTCCTGCGTGATCACGACGCAGCCGCTGAAGCCGAACTGGCGCTACACGAAGGTCAGTTACGACGTCAGCCAATATGTCACGGGTGCGACGGTGACAGACCCGAGCAAGATCACCGGTGCGACGAGCAAATGGCAGGGTTGCATCGAAGAGCGGGATACGACGCCCGGCGTGAGCACGTTCGACCAAGACAATTTGCCGGCCGATCTCGACCCGGACCGGCTTCCCACCACCAATGCAACACGGTGGCGCCCGATGTGGCCCGATGTGGTCTATTATCGCGGAAACACGACGTCGGTTGATTATGCTGGCAATTCGGCGAATCCGTATGGAGACTCTACCAGTACCAGCCAGTTCGGACAGTATACGGCGCTCGGCAACTACAATAACATTGCCTATGGCTATGTTTCGTGCGGGAAGCCCGTGTCCCGGCTGACGACGATGAGCCGTTCGGAGGTCTCGAACTACGTCAACGCCACCGACTTCAAGCCGCAGGGCGGAACGTATCACGATACGGGGATGATCTGGGGTACCCGAATGATCGCGCCGAAGGGCGTGTTCGCGGACGATACGGCAGAATGGCCGGGCCGGAATGCGCCAAACCGGTACATCGTATTCATGACGGACGGCGACATGTCGCCCAACGAGCAGATCTACGGCATGTACGGCATCGAATATTATGACGACCGCATCGCCAACAACACTACGAATCCCAGCCTGACTGCTTATCACAACGCCCGGTTCGTCGCGGAGTGTCAGGCCGCGAAGTCGCGGAACATTACGGTGTTCGTCGTCGGTTTCGGCCAGACGCTGACGAGCCAGTTGACGGCCTGCGCATCGCCCGGGCAAGCCTATTATGCGAGCGACAATGCCAGCTTGACCACGGCGTTCCAGAAGATTGCGAAGCAGGTCGCGATGCTGCGGATTTCGCAGTGACGGGCGTCCGGACCATGTCCAAGGCGCGTTGGCAACGGATCGTCGTTCGCCTGGCGGGCGATCGCCGAGGCGCAACCATCATCGAATTCGCCATCATCACCCCGGTGATGATCGTGATGATGATGGGCATCGGCGACTTGCTGTACCAGCTTTATGCCAAGGCGGTGCTGAATGGCGCAGTCCAAAAAGCGGCGCGCGATTCCGCGATACAGGGCGGCGCGCAGCTTGTTTCGACACTCGACAATCAGGTCATCGCGATGTCGAGTATGGTCGCCAAGACACCGACCCAATCCTGCACGGCCTCTCCTGCCGCCGGGACATGGTGCTCGACCCGCAAAAGCTATGGCAGTTTCGCCGCCGTGGCGCCCGAACCGTTCATCGACAATAACGGCAACGGCGTGCGCAACGCGGGCGAGTGCTACACCGATGTCAACGGCAACAAACAGTGGGACGCCGATCCCGGTGCGACTGGCCAGGGCGGGGCAAACGACGTGACATTGTACACGATGAGCCTGACCTATCCCCGGCTGTTCCCAGTCGCCGGCCTGCTCGGCTGGTCGTCATCAGCGACGATCTCGGCGCAGACGTTGCTGAAGAACCAGCCTTATGCATCACAGCAAACGGTTACGGCGACCACGATATGCACCTGAATTCCCTGCTTTCTGCGCCATTGCCGCAATTCCTGCGCCGCCTCGGCGGTGACCGCAGCGGCCTTGCGATGCTCGAATTCGCCTTCGCCATGCCGGTCGTCCTGACGCTTGGCCTGTACGGCATGGAGACCGCAAACCTTGCCTTGATCAACCTGAAGGTCAGCCAGATCACGCTCAACCTGGCCGACAACGCTTCGCGCGTCGGGACCACTAGCGCACTTGCCACGCAGCAACTGCGCGAAGTAGATATGAACGACGTCCTGCAGGCGGCGCGGTATCAAGGGACGGCAATCAAACTGACGACATATGGCCGGATCACGGTGTCCAGCCTGGAAAATATCCAGCAATCCTACGACACCGACGCAGTCCAGCGCATTCATTGGCAGCGGTGCCTGGGCCTGAAATCAGGGCCTAAATACGACTCGGTTGACTCGACGTCGCCGAACGCTGGAACGGACGGGAGCGCGGCCAATGCGGGGAAGGATCAGCCTAACGGGATGGGGGATCCCGGCGCAAAGGTAAATGCACCGGAGGGCGCGGGCGTGATGTTCGTCGAGGTCAATTACGATTATCAGCCGATTGTCGGTACGTGGCTGATGGGGTCGTCGCGTATTCGTTACATCGCGTCGTTCATCGTGCGCGATCGACGCCTCTTCTCTCAGATCTACAACCCCTCGCCGAGCGTCACGCCGTCGAAGTGTAACGTCTATTCGGCCTGACCCCCTGCCCGCGGCGCGGGCAAAGGGCGGTCGCATGGCCTCAAACGATCTTCTTCACCGTATCGACGATCTTCGCCGAGCTGAGCAGCGCCAGTTTTTCGAGGTTTGCGGCATAGGGCAGCGGCACGTCCTCGTTCGCGACGCGCAGGACGGGGGCGTCGAGATCGTCAAAGCCTTCCTCCATGCAGATCGCGACGATTTCCGATGCGATCGAGCAGGTTGCCCAGCCCTCTTCCGCCACGACGAGACGATTGGTCTTCTTGAGGCTCTTGAGCACGGCCGCCTTGTCGAGCGGACGCAGCGTGCGGAGGTCGATGACTTCGGCGTCGATCCCCTCTTCCGCCAGCTTCTCGGCGGCTTCCAGCGCGAGGCCGACACCGATCGAGTAGCTGACGATCGTCACGTCCTTGCCCTCTCGCATCGTGCGCGCCTTGCCGATTGGCAGGACATAATCGTCGAGCGCCGGGATTTCGAACGTACGGCCGTAGAGCAGTTCGTTTTCGAGGAAGACGACCGGATCCTCGGTACGGATCGCGGCCTTCATCAGGCCCTTGGCATCCGCCGCATCATAGGGTGCGATCACGATCAGGCCGGGAACGCTGGCGTACCACGGGCCGTAGTTCTGCGAATGCTGCGCACCGACGCGCGACGCAGCGCCGTTCGGACCGCGAAAGACGATCGGGCAGCGCATCTGGCCGCCGGACATGTAGTTGGTCTTCGCGGCCGAGTTGATGATGTGGTCGATCGCCTGCATGGCGAAGTTGAACGTCATGAACTCGACGATCGGGCGGAGGCCGCCCATCGCCGCGCCCGTACCGACGCCGGCAAACCCATATTCGGTGATCGGCGTGTCGATGACTCGTGCCGGACCGAATTCGTCCAGCAGGCCCTGCGTGACCTTGTACGCGCCCTGATATTCGGCGACTTCCTCGCCCATCACGAAGACGCGGTCGTCCTTGCGCATTTCCTCGGCCATCGCGTCACGCAGCGCCTCGCGCAGCGTGATCTTGACCATCTCCGTGCCCTCGGGGATCGCGGGGTCGGAAACTTCGGCATCGTGCTTCGCAGCGTCGTATAGCTGGCGTGCGCCGGTCTCGACCTTGTGCGGCACGGTGGATTCGGGCGCGTTCGGCGCCTTGTCGGCGGGCTGCTCTTCCTTCGGGGCCGCATTGGCGCCCTCGCCGCTGCGTTCAGCCGGAGCGGCGGCCGCCGTGTCGGCGCTCTCGCCCTCTTCGAGCAGAGTGGCGATGACGGTGCCGACCTTCACATTGTCGCTACCCTCGGCGATCATGATCTTGCCGATCGTGCCTTCGTCGACGGCTTCGAATTCCATCGTCGCCTTGTCGGTCTCGATCTCGGCCATGATGTCGCCGGACTTGACGGTATCGCCTTCCTTGACCAGCCATTTGGCCAGCGTGCCCTCCTCCATCGTCGGGGAAAGGGCGGGCATCTTGATTTCGATGGGCATCAGTATTTTTCCACCAGCACGTCGGTATACAGTTCGGCGGGCTCCGGCTCGGGCGCGCTTTCGGCGAAATCGGCCGCTTCGGCGACGATCTTGCGGATTTCCTGCTCGATCGTCTTCAGCTCGGCCTCGCCGACACCCTGATCCTCGAGCAGTTTCTTGCAATGCTCGATCGGATCGGACTTGTCGCGGACGGCCTGAACCTCCTCGCGGCTGCGGTATTTCGCGGGATCGGACATGGAGTGGCCGCGATAGCGATAGGTCTTCATCTCGAGGATGATCGGGCCCTTGCCCGCGCGCACCCAGGCGAGCGCTTCCTCGGCCGCACCGCGCGAAGCGAGCACGTCCATGCCATCGACCTGAATGCCGGGAATGCGGAAGGATTCACCGCGACGGTACAACTGATCTTCGGACGAGGCGCGGTTGACCGAGGTGCCCATCGCATATTGGTTGTTTTCGATCACGTAGATGACCGGCAGCTTCCACAGCTCGGCCATGTTGAAGCTTTCGTACACCTGCCCCTGGTTCGACGCGCCGTCGCCAAAATAGGCGAGGCAGACGCCGCCATCCTGGCGATATTTGTGCGCGAAGCCGAGACCGGTGCCGAGCGACACCTGGGCGCCGACGATGCCGTGGCCGCCGTAGAACTTATGCTCGACGCTGAACATATGCATCGAGCCGCCCTTGCCCTTGGAAATGCCGGCCTGACGCCCGGTCAATTCCGCCATGACGTCCTTGGGCGGGATCCCGCAGAGCAGCATGTGTCCGTGATCGCGATAGCCGGTGATCACGCTGTCCTTGTCGGACAAAGCGGACTGCAGCCCGACCGCGACGGCTTCCTGGCCGATGTACAAGTGACAGAAACCACCGATCAGTCCGAGGCCGTACAACTGGCCCGCTTTCTCTTCGAAGCGCCGGATGAGCAGCATCTGCTTATAGAATTCGAGCAGTTCGTCCTTCGACGCCCGATAGGATTGCGGTTCGCCGGGTCGCTCGCGATTGGGGGCGCGGTTGGGCGCCGGATCGGATTGGGGCGCTTCGGTCTTTCGGGCAGCGGGTGCTTTGGCCACAGGCTAGAAACCTCGTTTCCTGGGGGAGAGGAAGGGCGCGTATAAGCCCTTCTTGTGCGAAACTTCAATCGCTCGCCATCACAGAAGTTTATTCCGACCAAGCCAATCGGTGATTGCCCGCGCCCATCGGGGGTGACTAAAGCCATGCGCGATGGATACGCAGCCGCTCGCATCGCCCCACCCGTTACGCATCGCCAACTTCCGCGCCTATTGGGTCGCGCGCTTCACGATGACGGTCGCGCAGAATGCGATGATCATCGTGATCGGCTGGCAAGTGTATACGATCGCGCGCCAAACCATGACGATGCCGCAGGCGGCGGCGCAGCTGGGGCTGATCGGCCTGCTGCAATTCCTACCCCTGTTCCTGAGCACGCCGGTGACCGGATATGTCGCGGACCGGTTCGACAGACGGTGGATCACGCGGGTCACGGTAACGCTGCAACTGGCGAGCGCGCTTATCCTCGCTTTGGCGACCTATGAGGGGTGGATGTCGCTGCCGATCCTGTTTTCGGTAGCGGTATTCCTGGGAATCGCTCGCGCCTTTGCCGGGCCTGCGTTCGGTGCGCTGGCGCCGGATCTTGTGCCTCGCGACGTGTTGCCGACCGCGATCGCGCTTTCATCCATCTCGTGGCAGGTGGGTACGATCATCGGACCGGCGCTGGGCGGCTTCTTCTATTCGCACACCGCGACGCATTCTGGCGCCTATTGGCTGGCGACCATCCTGTTCGGATTGGCATTGCTGTGCCTGATGCTGATCGGAAAGGTCGCGCAGCCGCCGAGATCCACCGCGCGCCCGATCAAGCAGATCGTCGACGGTCTGAAATATGTCGGCCAGAACAAGCTGGTGCTGGGGACGATCACGCTGGACCTCTTCGCGGTCTTCCTTGCGGGGACCAACGCCCTTCTGCCGATCTACGCCAACGACATCTTCAAGGTCGGTGCGCAGGGGCTGAGCTGGCTCGCCGCCGCGCCGGCCGCCGGGGCCGCCTTGGTCGCGCTGATCTTCTCGTTCCGGCCGCTCAAGACTAATGTCGGCCCGAAAATGCTGGTGTCCGTGCTGATCTACGGGACGGCGACGGTGATCTTCGGCGTCGCGCATATCATCATCCCCGCCTACGACTTCGAAGTGGCGGTGGGCGCGCTGGCGGTTGCCGGCGGGGCGGACATGTTCTCCGTCTATATCCGTCAGTCGTTGATCCAGCTGTATACGCCGGACGAGATGCGTGGGCGTGTCGGGGCGGTGTCGCAGCTGACGATTTCCGCCTCCAACGAACTGGGTGAGGCCGAATCCGGCTTCCTTGCATCGATGCTCGGACCGGTCGGTGCGGTTCTGGTCGGCGGCGGCGGTGCGATTGTCGTGACGATCCTGTGGACCTATCTGTTTCCGAGCATACGCCGCGCGAAGACGTTCGATCCCCCAACGACGCGGCAGGACGCCGCAGATAAAGAGATGGAGGCCGTATTATGAAAGCCAACACGATCCTGGAGACGATCGGCAACACGCCGCACATCCGCGTATCGAAGCTGTTCCCGGATTCCGAAGTCTGGATCAAGTCCGAGCGTTCGAACCCCGGCGGATCGATCAAGGACCGGATCGCGCTGGCCATGATCGAGGCGGCGGAAGCATCCGGCGACCTGAAGCCCGGCGGGACGATCATCGAACCGACGAGTGGAAATACCGGCGTCGGGCTGGCGATGGTAGCCGCGGTAAAGGGGTACAAGCTGGTTCTCGTCATGCCGGAAAGCATGTCGATCGAGCGTCGGCGGCTCATGCTGGCTTATGGCGCGACGTTCGACCTGACACCGCGTGAAAAGGGCATGAAGGGCGCGATCGAGCGTGCGCTGGAACTGATCGAACAGACGCCGGGCGCGTGGATGCCGCAGCAGTTCGAGAATCCGGCGAACATCGACGTGCACACGCGCACGACGGCGCTGGAGATCCTGAACGACTTCAGGGACACGCCGATCGACGTGATCATCACCGGCGTGGGCACGGGCGGGCACATCACCGGAATCGCCGAGACGCTGAAAAAGTCGTGGCCGAACCTGAAGGTCTATGCGGTCGAGCCGCACGCATCGCCGGTCATTTCCGGCGGCCAGCCGGGGCCGCATCCGATCCAGGGCATCGGCGCGGGGTTCGTGCCCGCGAACCTGCACACGCAGGCGATCGATGGCGCGATCCAGGTCGATGCCGTCGTCGCGAAGGACATGGCGCGGCGTGCGGCGACCGAAGAGGGCATGCTGGTCGGTATCTCGTCCGGCGCGACGCTGGCCGCGATCCTCCAGAAGCTGCCCGACCTGCCGGACAACGTGCGCGTGCTGGGCTTCAATTACGATACGGGTGAGCGGTATCTGTCCGTACCGGACTTCCTTCCCGAGAGCTAAATTTGGGCCTGTCATCGAACCTTTCCGGTCCAGCCGGGAGGGTTCGATGTCGCCAGAAATTCTTCGAAATCCGGCTGAAAAGCTTGAGAATCAGGTATCGCTGCGCTGCGGTAACCATTATGAACGGTGAAACGGTGCCGGGCACCTTTCGGGGAATTTCGAATGCGCAGGGCGATGATCGGCATCATGACGGTGCTGGTGCTGCTTCAGGTCTGGCCATCGGTCTTCGGGCAGCGCAGTGCCTCCGACATCTCCGTCCCGCTTGCACACGCCGCGGCCGGCAACGCAGTCGATCAAGTCCGTGGGACGGCAAGTGCCTGGGAAACCTCCAATCCACCCGCCTGCTTTGCGGAATATCGCCGTACGCTGAACGCTTGCGCAAAGGGCGACAAGGCGTGCGAAACCAAGACGGTGAATGCTTTCGACCTGTGCGAAGCGACCGGGTTCTGGCCGCAATAACGGACCGGCGCTTGTCGCGACTCGGCGGAGTGCGGATGCATCACGGCGGTTTCCCCTTCCGCGCGGAATAGGCTACAGGCCGTCGCCCGTCCTGCCAGGAGGCGATGTGCCCCCCTTTCCCTTTCGTCCCGATAGCCGCTGAACCCTTCGCGTATGTCGAACCCCCAGTCGAAATCCATCCATAAGCCGGTCGCTCCGATACTTCGCCTATTGCTCGCGGGTGTCGCGGCTTCGGCGATCGTCATCCCGGCGCTGGTCGTGTCCGTCGCGCCGCCAATCAAGCCGCGTGCGCGCGTAGTGGCCGTGCCGCAGCGGGTCGTCCCGCAAGCCGAACTGCCGCCGGTCGAGCCGCTGGCCTATCAAAATCTGGATCCGCAGGATGCGCGCGCGTTCAACAAGACCGTGCCGTTCTCGACCGATCCCAACCCCGCCGCCCGGCCGTTCGCCCTGTCAGGCACTTCGGAGGACAAGGCGCGCGCGCTGGACTGTATGGCGACGGCGATGCTGTACGAGGCGGGAGACGATACGCTCGGGCAGAGATCGGTCGGGCAGGTCGTCATCAACCGGGTTCGACATCCTGCCTTCCCGAAGACGATCTGCGGCGTGGTCTTCCAGGGATCCGAACGACGGACGGGGTGCCAATTCACCTTCACGTGCGACGGTGCGCTGATCAATCACAAATGGTCCGACGTCGCGTGGCAGCGTGCGCGCGAGACCGCCAGGCTTGCCTTGACCGGGCGCGTGTTCAAGCCGGTCGGCTATTCCACGCATTACCACACCGACTGGGTCGTGCCGTACTGGCAGTCGAGCCTGGACAAGGTCGCGCAGGTTCGCACGCACCTGTTCTTCCGCTGGACCGGTTGGTGGGGCACTCCGCCCGCATTCCGCCGCGCCTTGACGCCGAGCGAACCGGTGATCCCGGCGCTCGCGCTGTATTCAGACGCGCACCGCACCGGGGCCGCCGCGACGGAAGCCGCGGACGCGATGATCGAGGCGGCGGCGTTGACGGGCAAACTGCCGTTACCGACGCCCGGCGATGCCGACAGCTTCCTCGTAACGCTGGACCCGACGATCCCGCCCGAACGCTATGCCGCGCTTGCCGCAGCCGCCTGTGCCGATCGCCTGCACTGCAAGTTCATGGGCTGGAGCAGCAAGGCGAAGACGCCCACCACGTTGCCATTGCAACAGGCACAGGTGGCCGCAATGTCGTTCAGCTATCTGCGGGACCGGTCACGCAATATCGACAAGTCGTTGTGGAATTGCACCGAGTTCAGCCGTCCGGACCGGTCGCAGTGCATGAAGCAGCAGGTGATCGGAGTCGTCCCCGCCCCGCGGCCCACGACCGAGGCATTTCGGATCGAGACACTCCCGGGATCACGTGTTCCCGTACCCGTCGGGGGCGCGCCGCGGTTAATCGTGGACGAGCTATCCGGGGTCAGGCGGCGTGCCGACGCGGCGTCACCTGCGCCTTCCACGAAGCCGACGCCGACGAAGACGCCTGACGGGCGCTGAGCGCGATTTAAGTCAGGGCTTGGGATGACGGTGCGTTGCGACCGATAATTCCTCTCACGCCGTTCGTTTCGAGCGAAGTCGAGAAACCGTCTTGAGGAAGCGATCGGCCCGTTTCTCGACTTCGCTCGAAATGAGCGGAGTTTGGGGGAGCCATTTCAAGCGAAAGCTTCCCCCGCCATAGGGACGGAGGAAGCTTCCGGCGATCGATGATCAGGCCGCCAGGAACATCTCGACCGGCAAGGTCATCAGCGACTCCGCGCCACCTTCGATCTTGCGGCGGAGCGCACCGGCGTCGGGCATGATCCGTTCGGCGAAGAAGCGTGCGGTGACCAGTTTGGCGTCAAGGAACGCCGCGTCGCCTTCGCCCGCTGCCTTGAGCGCAGATGCCGCCGCCGTCATGCGCAGCCACATCAGGCCGGTCGCGACGATGCCCATGATCTGCATGTAGCTATAGGCGCCCGCACCGATATTTTCCGGGTTCTGCATGCCATTCTGCATGAACCACATCGTCGCGGCCTGAAGCTCGCCATTGGCTTTTTCGAGCGCGGTGGCGAAGGCGGCGGTTTCCGGGTTCGTCTTGGCAGCGGCGACCTCCTCGCCGACGATGCGGAACAGCGCCTGCACCGCCCGACCGCCGTTCGTCGCCAGCTTGCGGCCGACCAGATCCATCGCCTGCACGCCGTTTGTGCCTTCGTAGATCATCGCGATCCGGGCATCGCGGACATACTGTTCCATGCCCCATTCGGCGATATAGCCGTGGCCGCCATAGACCTGCTGCGCGTTGGTTGCGATCTCATAGCCCTTGTCGGTGCCATAGCCCTTGATAACCGGGGTGAGCAGGCCGAGCAAATCGCCCGCCAGTTGCCGCTCCTCTTCCGTCGGAGCGGCATGTTCGAGATCCGCCTGCACCGCGCCCCACAGGCACAAGGCGCGCAGACCCTCGGTCATCGCCTTCGCTTCCATCAGCATGCGGCGCACGTCGGGGTGTACGAAAAGCGTGTCGGCCTTTTCGTTCGGATCCTTCGGGCCGGTCAACGCGCGCCCCTGACGGCGGTCGTGCGCGTACTGGACCGCGTTCTGGTAGGCGACTTCGGCGACGCCCAGACCTTGCAGCCCGACGCCGAGGCGTGCGGCGTTCATCATGATGAACATCGCGGCCAGACCCTTCATTTCCTCGCCGACGAGCCAGCCGGTCGCGCCGTCATAGTTCATGACGCAGGTCGAGTTGGCGTGGATGCCCATCTTATGCTCGATGGAGCCGCAGGAAAGGCTGTTGCGCGCGCCGATGCTGCCATCGTCGCCGACCATGAACTTCGGCACGACGAACAGCGAAATGCCCTTCGAGCTTTCCGGTGCACCCGGCGTCTTGGCCAGGACGAGGTGGATGATGTTCGAGGTGAGATCATGCTCGCCCGACGAGATGAAGATCTTCGTGCCGGTGATCGCATAGGAGCCGTCGCCGTTCGGTACTGCGCGCGTGCGGATCAAGCCGAGGTCGGTGCCGCATTGCGGCTCGGTCAGGTTCATCGTGCCGCCCCATTCGCCACTGACCATCTTCGGTACGTACTTCGCCTTCTGCTCGTCCGTGCCCTTGACCAGCAGGGCGGCGATCGCGCCGTGCGTCAGGCCGGGATACATGGCGAACGCCATATTGGCGGAGATCATATATTCCTGGAACGCGGTCGACACGACGTGTGGCATGCCCTGACCACCGAATTCCTCGGGTGCGCTGAGCGTGCCCCAACCGGATCTCGACGAACGCGGCATATGCTTCCTTGAAGCCTTTCGGCGTCGTGACGCTGCCGTCATCGTGGCGTGTGCAGCCTTCCTGGTCGCCCGAGGCGTTGATCGGAAACAACACTTCGGCGACGAACTTGCCCCCTTCGTCCAGCACGGCGTCGACGACGTCAGGCGTGGCATTCTGGAAGCCGGGCAGGTTGGCGTAATTCTGCAATCCGACGACATGGTCGAGGATGAAGCGCGTATCGCGGACGGGCGGAGTGAATTGCGGCATGGGATCTGGGCCTTCTTTTCAGTCGTTTTCAGAATGTTCGATCAAGGTGATGAATTCGTTGAGTTCCGCGATTGCAGCGTCAATGTCCCGCTTCTGCGCATCCAGCAGCGCGACACGTTCCCGGCAGCGTTCGATCGTGACCGCGCGCTGCGCCTTGCGGCCATCCCCGATGTCATAGAGGTCGATCATCTCGCGGATTTCGGTGAGCGAGAAGCCCACACGTTTGCCGCGCAGGATCCAGGCCAGGCGTGCGCGATCGCGGTGAGAGTAGACGCGCGTGGTGCCCCGACGCTCGGGCGCGATCAGCCCCTCATCCTCGTAGAAGCGCAGCGCGCGGGCAGTCACGTCGAACTCTGACGACAGATCGGAGATCGAAAAGGTTTCCCGGTCATCGCGGGGAGGGACGATCACATAAGCGGGCGCATAGGCGGCGTTCGGCATGACGGTAAAATAGGTTCCGTTTACGTGAACGTCAATCTCCGCACAGCAAATTGTCCGCTCCGCGAGCGTAATGACGAGGCTTCGGATGTGGAGTCGCTTATTCGCTCTACGTCGAGCGCGGCGATCGATGCGCGGCCTTGGCAAAGTTTTGCGCAGGCTGCCGGTACCTTGGCCGGGAAGATGAGGCGGTCGCCCTCGAACCGAGCCTCGAAGCCGCAGCCGGGTGCCGCGGGAAAGAGGACGTCGAGCTTGCCCCCTGTTCGTTTTGCGGTGCCGGAGCCCGAGCAACCCAGATCGTCGCCATAATTGACGAGGATCCCGATCTTATAGTCCTGCGGTGCAGGTACGACGCAGATGCGATCCGTGTCGCGGGTATAAAAGCCTGTTATGTCTACACTTGCCGGATCCGCGATCATCCCGGCGTCGATCGCGGCGGCTTCCAGGCTGTTGGTCGGCCTTGCCGTCGGTTCGGAGCCAGTCCCGCCACCGGAACAGCCGGCCAGCGACACGGCAAGGACCAACCATGTCTTCATTCGACCGGACTCAAAGCATCTCCATCGATGCGGCGGAAGAAGCAGGAGCGTTGGCCGGTATGGCAGGCGGGGCCGGCGGCGTCGGCGATGATCCATATCGCGTCCTGATCGCAGTCGATCCGGATTTCCGTGACGGTGAGGACGTTGCCCGAACTCTCGCCCTTTTTCCAAAGCCTGTCGCGACTGCGAGACCAGAAATGCGCCTGCCCGGTCGATATCGTCGCGGCAAGCGCCTCGGCATTCATGTGCGCGAGCATCAGGATTTCGCCCGTGGTGCGATCGGAAACCACCGCCGTGATGAGGCCGTTCGAGTCGTATTTGGGGTCGAGTGACAGCCCGGTGTCGCGATGATCGTGCATGTGCGCCGTCTAGCGTGTCGGCGGCGGGCGGGGAAGCGATCAGCTCTTACGGATGGCCTTCACCAGATCGTCCTTGTTCATCTTCGATCGACCTTCGATACCGATCTTGCGGGCTTCCTTCATCAGATCGTCCTTTGATCGATCCTCGAGTTCCGATCCGCGATGATCCAGCGTGCCGGCCGCCTTGGCATTGGCGATTCGCGCCGCCTTGGATTTCGATGCACCGTCGCGGCGCAGATCCTCGTATAACTTGTCATCCTTGATCGCCGGTCCGTGATCCTTCGCCATGCCGATCCTCCTCTACAAGGCGTTGAAAACGGGCAATGCGACGGATCGCTCCGACAAATTTTACAAAAGCGCGACAAAGCGGGATCGGGGCCCTATATGACGGGCGAAGCAACACCCCGAAGGGCGCCATGCTGACGACCAATCCGTTCGATACCCCCGAAGACGGGGATAAACTGCGCGAAGAATGCGGGGTTTTCGGCGTGTCCGGAAGCGAGGGCGCTGCTGCGCTCGTCGCGCTTGGATTGCACGCATTGCAACACCGTGGCCAGGAAGCGGCCGGGATAACGAGCTTCGACGGCTCGGAATTCCATACGCACCGCGCGATGGGCCATGTTGCCGGAAACTTCGATCGCGACGACATCATCAACGCGCTGCGCGGCAACGTCGCATGCGGGCATGTCCGCTATTCGACCACCGGCGAGACGGCGCTGCGCAACGTGCAGCCGCTGTATGCCGACCTGGCGAGCGGCGGCTTCGCGATCGCGCATAACGGCAACATATCCAACGCGATGCGGCTGCGACGCGATCTCGTCCGGCGTGGATCGATCTTCCAGTCGACCAGCGATACCGAGACGATCATCCATCTGGTCGCGACGTCGAACTATCGCACCGTCGTCGACAAGTTCATCGACGCGCTGAAGCAGGTCGAGGGTGCCTATTCGCTGATCGTGATGACGCCCGAAGGCATGATCGCCTGCCGCGATCCGCTCGGCATTCGTCCGCTGGTGATGGGCAAGCTTGGCGACGCGGTGATCTTCGCTTCGGAAACCGTCGCGCTTGACGTGTGCGGCGCGGAATTCGTCCGGTCGATCGATCCGGGCGAACTCGTGATCGTGAAGGGCGACCAGATCCTGTCGCATCGCCCGTTCGGGCAAGTCGCCCCCGCCCCTGCATCTTCGAATATGTGTATTTCTCGCGACCTGATTCGATCTCGGAAGATCGCAGCGTCTATACCGTCCGCAAGGCGATCGGCGCGCAATTGGCGATCGAAAGTCCGGTGGATGCCGATCTGGTCATTCCCGTTCCCGATTCCGGCACGCCGGCGGCACTGGGATATGCGCAGGAATCGGGCATCCCGTTCGAGTTGGGGATCATCCGGTCGCATTATGTCGGCCGCACGTTCATCCAGCCGTCGAACGAGGTGCGTCACCTTGGTGTGAAGCTGAAGCACAATGCGAACCGAGCACTCGTTGCGGGCAAGAAGATCGTCCTGATCGACGATTCGATCGTTCGCGGGACGACCAGCCTGAAGATCGTGCAGATGATGCGCGATGCCGGTGCGGCGGAAGTCCATATGCGGATCGCATCGCCGCCGACGCGGCATTCCTGCTTCTACGGCGTCGACACGCCCGAGCGTGCCAAATTGCTGGCGGCGAACATGAACATCGACGAGATGAACAAGTATATCCAAGCCGACAGTCTTGCGTTCGTGTCGATCGACGGGCTGTACAAGGCGCTGGGCGATCCACAGCGCAACGCGATCCGGCCGAGCCACTGCGATGCATGCTTTACGGGCGATTATCCGACGACGCTGACCGATCAGGACGACGTGGTCCAGATCGATCAGTTCGCCTTGCTGGCGGAGCGGATGGTCTAACCATCCGCCGCGTTCGTACCGATCGTGTCGAACCACCGACCTTCCCTTTCGCGTAATCAGCGATAGAAGGCGGGGCTTCGATACGCTCAGGCCGAACGGATTTCAATTTGACCGATCTCCCCTCCAGAACCAGATCGCCCTCGTTACCGGGGCAAGCCGCGGCATCGGCGCGGCGACCGCCAAGGCGCTTGCAGCCGCGGGCGCGCATGTCGTGCTGACCGCGCGCACCGCGAAGGACCTGGAAGCGGTCGAAACGGCGATCTTCGATGCGGGTGGCAGCGCGACGATCGCGCCACTGGATCTGGCGGCGACGGACAGTATCGGCCGTCTGGCGGTCGCGATCGGCGAACGCTGGCCGCAGCTCGATATTCTCGTCCTGAATGCGGCGATGCTCGGCAGCCTGACGCCGGTGCCAAGCATCGACGCGAAGGAACTGGCGCAAGTCCTGACGCTGAACATCAGCGCGCAGGCGGCGATGATAACTGCGTTCGATCCGATGCTGCGCGCGTCGAAGCGGGCGCGGGTGATCGGCCTGACGTCCAGCGTCGGGCGCAAGGCGCGCGCTTATTGGGGACTGTACGGCGCGTCCAAGGCGGCGTTCGAGATCTTGCTGACGTCTTACGGTGAGGAGATGGAGCGGATCAGCAGCATCCGGACCGCCATCGTCGATCCCGGCGCGACGCGGACCAAGATGCGCGAGCGGGCCTATCCTGGTGAGGATCCTGCATCGGTGAAGCCGCCCGAGACCGTCGGCGACCGGATTGCGGCTTTGGTGATCGAGGATTTCGAGACCGGACATTTCGAGCGGGTCGGCTGATTAACTGCCGGGTCGAAGCATCACTTCGACCCGGCAGGCCATTTGCTATTTCGACGCCGCGTCGATCAGCGCCTGCTGGAATTCCGCCCGCGACGCGGACAAATCGGGGCCGGTCGCGCGCGGCCAGGCGCTGGACATCGCGATGACGATACGGCGCTTCGGATCAATCAGAATACTTTGCCCGAAGATGCCCTGCGCGCCGTAACGGCCGTCGGGATAGGTCCACCACTGATATCCATAGCCGAACCCCGGGCGTCCGACATCGGCCTTGGCCGCGGTTGCCTCTGCAAACCAGCCGGGTGCGACAATGTTCTTGCCCCCGCTGAGCGCAAGAACGCCCATCCGCGCATAATCGCGCAGCGAGACGGACAGGCAGCAGCCGCCGACATCCTGCCCGGACGGATCGACCATCCAGAAGGCGTCGCGTTCCATTCCGAACGGACGCCAGACCTTCTCGCTAAGATACGAAGCGAGCGACTTGCCCGTCGCCTTGGTCACCAACACGCCGATCAGGTTGGTTTCCCCGGTTTTGTAGACCCACTTCTCCCCCGGCGCGGTCGCGCGAGGCAAGGTCCGCATATAGGCGACGGTCGGATCGTCTCCGGCGGGCACTGGACGGGCATACATTGCGGCGACGTCGGACTTGGGATCGGTGTAATCCTCGTTCCATTTCACGCCCGAGGTCATCGTCAGGAGCTGTGCAATGCTGACGCCGTCATACCCGCTGCCGGCGAGTTCGGGGATGTATTTGGTGACCGGTTCCTCGACGGACTTGATATAGCCGTCGCGAATGGCCGCCCCGACAAGCGTGGAGGTGAAGGATTTAGCGACCGAGAAGCTGGTGTAGCGGCCTTGCGCGGAATAGCCTCGTGCGTAGCGTTCGAGCCGGACCTTCCCGTCCTGCAGGACGATCAAACCCGCCGTATTATACTTGGCCATATAGCCGTCGACCGTCGCTTGATCGATCGGCAAGGGCGTGCCTGCCGGCAACGGATAGACGCGTGACCCGCGCTTGACGATATCGCCGGGGAAGACGGTTTCCATCGCCGGGAAGGTCGCGTCGCGCTTGGCTTGATCCCAGAAGAGGATGGAGGCGCCGATCTGCTGCTGCCGGGCGGAATCGGCGGGATTGGAGGCGATCTGGATCGGCCCCCGGGATGCCGATCTGTCCGGCATCGTGGCGCATCCTCCAAGCGATACCGCCGCGAGGACACCCACGATCATACGTGCATTCGCCATCTTCATACTCCCCCTTAACATTATCAATTTTATCGTTTTATCAAAGTCACTTGCGCTACGTCTATCCCGCCGCCTCTGAAGCCGCCCTCGCAGTACATCAGGTAATAACGCCACAGATCCACGAAATGCTGGTCGAACTCCGGCGGCAGGAACCCACCGTCTACGGCCGCGTCGAACGCGATGCGCCAGCGTTTCAGCGTTTCGGTATAATCCAGTCCGAAGGCTGAGCGGTCGTGCCACTCCAGCCCCTGCCCTTCCGCGAGTGCACGGAAACGGCTTTCGGACAGGAGCATGCCGCCGGGAAAGACGTACCGCTGGATGAAATCGACGTTGCGGGCATAAGAATCGAAGATCGCGTCATCGATCAGGATGTACTGGATCGCGGCGCGACCGCCGGGTTTGAGTGCCTTCGAGATTGCCGACAAATAGGACGGCCAATATTCCTGGCCGACCGCCTCCACCATTTCGATGCTGACGATCGCGTCGAATTGACCCGCGACGTCGCGATAGTCGGTGATCGATACCATGACGTCGGCGGTCAGCCCGGCCTCCGCCATGCGCAGATCGACCGCGGCCTTCTGCTCGGCCGACAGTGTAATGCTGTGAACCTTGCGACCGGCACGTGCGGCGACCTCGGCGAAAGACCCCCAGCCGCTGCCGATTTCGAGGATCGTGTCGCCCGGCGCGGTGGCGGTTCGTTCCAGCATGGCGTTCAGCTTGGTCGCTTGCGCATCCTCGAGCGATTGCGCATCGCTGTCGAACATCGCGCTGGAATAGGTCATGCCGGGATCGAGCCAGAGACCGTAAAAATCGTTCCCGAGATCGTAGTGGAATTCGATGTTGCGGCGCGACCCCTGCTTGTCGTTGCGGCGCAGGCGGTGCGCGAGGCGACCGAGAAACCGGACCAGCCCGCCCGACCGCGCAGTTTCGCCGAGCGACACGGCGTTCCGCATGAACAGATCGAACAGAGGCACAGGGTCGGGGCTGGACCAGTCGCCCGCCGCCCAAGCGACGTACCAGCCGGCTGATCCTCCTGTGACGAGACGCACGATCGCACGCCAGCTGGGCATGTCTACTATCGCGACCGGCCCCGGCTTGCGTCCGCCGAGCGTGCGCCGTGTACCGTCCGGCAAGGTCGCCTCGATCGCGCCGACTTCCAGTCCGGCATCGATACGATCCAGGATGCGATGGAATGTGCCGTGGAACCGGTTCAACAGCCAATCGACGGACGCGCGCCGCTCCCGCCCGGGACCGCCGCGGCGCTTGGGCATGCCGAAGCGGCGCCCTCTATTCGGTGTTACCGCGTTCATGCCGTCAGCTTATTGCATCACGCCAAGCGTGCCGAAAGGGGTAATCATTTCGTCCGCCGTGCCGCGGCCAGCGCGCGTTCACGACCTTCGCGGTGGCCGATAATCTTAGCGGGGTAGCTCTCCGGACGGCGTCCGGATTCGTCGGGATCATGAATGGCGGCGTCATCGAGGCCGGAGAGTTCGGGCACCCATTCGCGAATGTAGCCGGCGGCGTCGAACTTCACCGACTGGGTGAGCGGGGCCATGATGCGGACGAACATGTTCGGATCGATCCCCGTGCCCGACGTCCATTGCCAGTTCACGCTGTTCGACGCGTAGTCGGCATCGACCAGGCAGTCCCAGAACCATTCCTCGCCCTTCCGCCAGTCGATGAGGAGGTGCTTGATCAGGAAGGAGGCAGTGATCATTCGGACGCGGTTGTGCATCCAGCCTGTGGTCCAGAGCTGACGCATCCCGGCATCAACGATCGGATAGCCGGTGCGCCCCTGTTGCCATGCCTTCAAATCGGAGGCTGCGTCCGGACCGGTGCGCCATTCCAGCGCGTCCAGCGTGGGGCGGCCGCTTTCGCGGCCATAATCGGGATATTGCAGGATGACGTTCTGGGCATAATCGCGCCAGGCAATTTCCTTCAGGTAGATCGTCGCGTCGCCCTTCGCCTCGATGACGTGGTGCCAGACGGTTGCGGGCGAAATTTCGCCGAAATGCAGATGGGGTGAGAGGCGCGACGTCAATTCGTCGGATGGAAGATTCCGGCCGATGTCGTAGCCGGAGGCGTGGGGGAGAAAATCTTCGAGCCGCTCCTTCGCACCGCCCTCGCCCGGCGTCCATTCCTTGACGAAGCCCGTCGCCCAGTCGGGTTTCGTCGGGAGGAGGTTCCAGTCCGCGAGCGTATCGCTTGCGGGCCATTTTGCCGGGGCCGGGATCGCATCCGGCGCGGCGACGGGATGCGGCGGCGGCATGTGGGCGGAGAGCGCTCGCCAGAAGGGGGTGTAGATCTTGTAGGGCGCGCCGGAGCCCGTCGTCACCGTACCAGGGGGTGCGAGGTAGTTGCCGTCATGACAGACCAGATCGAGCGTTTTCGCCACCGCGTGCTCGGCATTGCGCCACCAGGGTTCGTAGTGATGCAAGCAATGCACACGCTTCGCCCCTGTTTCGGCGGCGAGATCGGTCAGGACCGTATCCGCCCTGCCCCGCCTGAGGATCAGCCGCGACCCGAGTTTGCGGAGATCCTTGTCGAGGGACATCAGGCTGTGATGCAGCCACCAGCGTGACGCGCCACCCATTCGGCGATGCTTCGGCGTTTCGTCATCGAGGATGTAGACGGGGATGACTGGACCGTCATGGACGGCGGCGATCAAGGCAGCCTGATCGGCCACGCGCAGATCGCGACGGAGCCACAAGAGGGTCGGTTCGGCCTTCAAATTCATGCTCCATCCGGGTCGTGTAATGTCGTTCGACGACATTCGAAACGAATGGGGGGCGCTTCGTTCCCCTACTACCGGATCAGAAGATGGGCGGTGAGCGCTTTACCGAGCATTCGGTCGTGCGGAAGCGTCCGAAGTTCACAGAAGGTCACTCGATATCGGGATCGACGCACCACCGTTTGGACCCGCCAATGCTCCATTGCCCATATTGCCGACGAGCGGGATACGATGACCCTTATATTCCAACATTGCAGCAAGATTCTTCGTGGCTCTCCGATGCGTCGTAACCAACGGAAGAGGCCGCCGCCCGACTAGGCGACGGCCTCCCGTTGGCATGATCCGTTAAAGAATCAGGCGGCGTACGAAACGCGGACGCTCGGGCGGCGGCGCAGTGCGAAGCCGATCAGGCCGAAGCCCGCGATCATCATTCCCCAGGTTGCGGTTTCCGGAACCGCGCCGGCGGCCGTCACCGCGCTGATCGAGAAGTTGTCGACAGCGAGACCGTCTTCGTTACCGGCCACATCGGTGTCCAGCCAGCGGAACGCGAAGTTGGAACCATTGGCGATCGACAGGCCCGACAACAAGGTGCTTAGTTCCTGTCGGTTCGCACCGAGATTGCCGTTAAGCGCGCCGTTCGGGCTGGTGATCAGCGAACTGAACTGCAGCGCGGCGACCGAAATCCATACCGCGCTGTTGTCCGAGATGCTCGTCGAAGTCAGCGAATATTGGAATACCAGCGAGTCGAGCGAATTGCTGCCATTGCGCCACTGCTCACCGAAATAGCCGATGTTCAGGCCGGTGATCGTCGAGCCGGTAGCGTTCGAAAACACCGCGCCGAAGGAAGGGAACAGATTGTTGCTACGCAGCGAACCGAGGGCCCTGTCCGCGCTGTTTGCCGACCCGAAACTGTAAACGTCGCCCGTGTTGCTGGTGCCCGTGCCAACGGAATACGTTGAATTCTGGTTCGGGCCGGTTTCCGAAACTCTCCAGCCCCGCGGCAGGCCGCTGCTTGCAACACCGGATGACAGCGAGTCGAAATTCTGCGTGTAGGTGGTGCCGCCGAGCGCGATCGAACCCGAGCCATAATTGTCGGCAAATGCCGGGGCAGCAGCGAAAACCATTGCAGCCGCCGTGACGCCGCGAGCGGCGATCGAGAGATATGTCATAGGACCCCTTTACCTTATCGGACGGCACGTTTCTCCGTGCCCGCAAAGGTCGCTAAGCATCTAATGCGTAAGTATTATGACCTTTTTAAGCTTTGCGATCAGGGCCTCGCAGCGCGGAGAAAGTCCGGCCGAGGACGAGGATGGCGCGGACATGGCGTCGAGCGATTTCCAGAGCATCAGGGCCGTAGCCGCCGCCTACGGTGCTCGCCAGCGGCAGGCCGCGCGACATCGCCAGCGTGGCGATGAGCGCCTCGCGCCTGTCGAGGCCATGCTGGGTCAGCGATAGACGCCCGAGCCGGTCGCCCCCGAACGGATCCACGCCGGCCTGATAGAGAATGAGATCGGGCGCGAATTCGTCGAGCAGCGGCGCGAGGGTGGCCTGTAGCGTGTCGAGATAGACATCGTCCCCGGTCTCGTCGGGCAACGGCACGTCGAGCGTCGATCGTGCCTTGCGCACTGGAAAGTTCTTGGCGGCATGGATCGAATAGGTAGCGATGCCGGTACGCCCTGCCGTGAGGGCGGCGGTACCGTCCCCCTGATGCACGTCGCAATCGACGATGAGCGTCCGTATTCCCTCTGCTTCAAGTTGGACCGCAGCAATGGCGAGATCGTTGAACACGCAGAAGCCTGCACCGGTATCCGCAAGGGCATGATGACTGCCCCCCGCGCTGTTTGCCGCAAAGCGGTTCGACAGCGCGAGGCGCGCGGCGAGATAAGTGCCGCCCGGGACCATGCGGGCACGACGGGCGACCTCAGCCGTGACGGGAAATCCCAACCGGCGCTCCTTTTCGCGGGGAACGCGAGCTTCCAGCACTTCCGCGACATAGTCGGGATCGTGCACCGCCTCCAGCCAGGGGAGCGGCACGGGATCGGGCCGATGCCAGTCGATCAGCCCCCCTTCCTCCTGCAAAAGATCGCGGATCAGGCCATTCTTGTTCCACTGATAGGTGCTGCGGGCCGGCGCCGGTGCAACGTAATCCGGGTGGTGGACGAGTGGGATCATCCTGCTAACCTAGGTATCGAGTGACGTCCGCGCCATCGGCGGACGAGTCAAACGGGATTGAGGATAGACATGACCGAGCCGTTCGTCCGCGCCGATACCAAAGCCTTCCTGACGTTTCTTAACAACGTTCCGGGTCCGAAGATGCATGAGTTGGATGCCCCGGCAGCGCGCGCGCAATATATCGCGATGAAGGATCTGGGAGATCCGCCGGTCGGCGAACTCGGCGCGCGGCTTTCGCTGACGATACCGGGGCCGGGCGGGGATATCCCGGCGACCTTGTTCGACCCGCGCACCAACCGCCAGCCGGGGCCGGCCATCGCCTTCTTCCACGGCGGCGGTTTCGTGATCGGCAATGTCGAGACGCATGCCAGCTTCTGTGCCGAGGTAGCGCGCGTCATGGATATGCCTGTAATCTCGGTCGATTATCGGCTGGCACCGGAAGCACCGTGGCCTGCGGCACCGGACGATTGCGAAGCGGCGGCACGGTGGATCGCGACCAGCCCGGCGGACCTCGGCCGTGCGGTGACCAGCCTGATCGTGTGCGGCGACAGTGCCGGCGGCAATCTGGCGATCGTTACCGCGATGGCGCTGCGCGACGACCCCGCGCAGGTGCCGGTGATCGCGCAACTGCCTTTCTATCCCGCCACCGACGTGACGCAGGAATATCCGTCATACAGCGAATTCGCCGAGGGGTATCTGCTCACCCGACCGGGGATGGAATGGTTCAACGCGGCGTATGCAGCGGAGGCCGAGCATATCCGCGCGTCTCCGCTGAAAGGTAATCTGAGCGGCCTGCCGCCCGCCGTGGTGGTCACGTCCAGCCTGGATCCGATTCGCGATCAGGGACGCGCTTATGCCGCAGCGCTGGCCGAGGCGGGTGTGCCGGTCGTTTTCCGTGAGGCGAAGGGGAACATCCACGGCTTCATCACGCTGCGCCAGGCGATACCGTCTTCGGTGGGCGACGTGGCGGGCGCGCTCGCCGCGCTGAAGGCGGTGGTCGCGGAGGCCGAGGGCAACCGGGTGATGGTACAGGCGGCTGCGGCCTGATGGCCGGGGCCGCGGTGGCGATACCGTGGAAGATGGAATGACGTCATGACCGATCCCGATACCCTGCCTTACCGGCCGTGCGCCGGCATCATGTTAATCAACCGCGAAGGACAGGCGTTCGTCGGGCAGCGGCTGGATGCGACGATGGAGGCGTGGCAGATGCCGCAGGGCGGGATCGATCCGGGGGAGGATGCGGAAACGGCCGCCATTCGCGAACTGGGCGAGGAAACGGGTATCGCCCCTGACAAAGTCGAACTGATCGCCGCTGCGCCGAGCGAGCTGAGATACGACCTTCCGCCGGAACTGGTCGGAAAGGTGTGGAAGGGCAAATATCGCGGCCAGACGCAGAAATGGTTTCTCTACCGTTTCCTGGGCGACGATTACGACATCGACATTGCGACGGCGCATCCGGAGTTCAGCACATGGCGCTGGATCGACCCCGCGACGCTGCCGGATGTGATCGTGCCGTTCAAACGGCATTTGTACGAACAGGTGCTGGAAGCGTTCGCGGATCACTTGCCGAACGGTGAGGCGAGAGGTTCGAGCGACGCGTCGTGACTCGTCCGGTTCCGTTGCCGTCGTTATGACGCTATCGAAATAGTTATGCGCAAGCCCCGCTTCCTGCTCGCTTTTCTGATCGCGCCATGCCTGATCGGCAATGCCGAGGAAACCGAAATCCCGTCGCCGATCCGGGCGATGCTGGACGCCGCGATCGCGAGCGGAAACCCGTCCGAAGTGGCGATCGTCGAGAAATATGCGCGCGGTGCGGTTCCCGAGAGCGCCAAGGCGATCAGTGCGGTTGCAGATACGTGGCGGCATGATCGCGAGGCGGCACGCACAGCGCAGATTCGTGCCGCCGGTCCGTTCGATCTGTGGAAGGGGAACGCCCAGATCGGCGGGTATCTGACCACCGGCAATACCGAGAATATCGGTGTGACCGGCGCGCTGGATCTGACTCGCGAAAGCCTGTTCTGGCGGCACAAGCTTCGCGTTTCGGCGGATTATCAGGAGAGCTTGGGCTTGGTCAGCCGCGAGCGGTATCAGGCGTCGTACGAGCCGAACTTCAAATTTTCGCCGCGCGGCTACGTCTACGGCGCGGCACAATATGAGAGCGACCGGTTCCTTGGCTATGACGACCGCATCTCGGCATCCGTCGGTGCCGGCTATACGGCGATCAAGGCGCCAAGCGCGACGCTGAACCTGGAACTCGGCCCGGCATTCCGCCACACGTCCTTTACCGACGCGACCCACGAGCGCAGCCTTGCCGCACGCGGTTCGCTGGATTTCGACTGGAAGTTGTCGAATGCGGTGTCGCTGACGCAGAACGCCTCCGCCTATGTCCAGCATTACAACAGCACGGTGACGGGCACGACCGCGCTGAACGCGAAGCTGATCGGCCCGCTGGCGGCGAAGCTGTCGTATAGCGTGCAATATGAAAGCATGCCGCCAATCGGACGGGTGGGGACGGATACGACCAGCCGGGCGTCGCTGGTGTACAGCTTCTAGGGCTTCGACGCCTTTACCAGCGCATGCATTTTGCAGGGGGTGGAGCCGCCGCCCCGGAGCGGCTAGGCTTGCGGGAATGGACCAGCTTTCCCCCGCCGAACTGACGCTGATCGAGATGGCGCGCGCGCAGCCGATGCTGGCGCAGGTGGAGCGTTGGTCCACGATCAATTCCGGGACGCGCAATCTGGCCGGGCTGGCGTCGGTAGCGACGGAGTTGGCCGACGCGTTCTCGGTGCTGCCTGGCGAGATCCAACTGATCGCGCCCGAGCCTGCGGAGAGCGTGGGGACGGACGGAATAGTCTCGGCGATCGAGCATGGCCGGCACCTGCACCTGAGCGTCCGTCCGGATGCGGCGGTGCGGATGCTGTTCACCGGGCATATGGACACCGTTTACCCGGTCGATCACTCGTTCCAGGCGCTGACGATGCGCGACGACGGCACGTTGAACGGGCCGGGCGTGGCGGACATGAAGGGCGGTCTCGCGCTAATGCTGGGCGCGTTGACCGCGATCGAGGCGTCGCCCTTCGGCCCGCGGATCGGGTATGACGTGGTGATCAATTCCGATGAGGAAACTGGCTCCTTCTCGTCGGCCGCGCTGATCGCGGACATGGCGCTGGGTAAGGTCGCCGCCCTGACCTACGAACCGGCATTGCCGGACGGTACGCTGGCCGGCGCTCGCGGGGGGACCGGCAACTTCTCGATCGTCGTACGGGGGCTGAGCGCGCATGCGGGGCGCAATCCGGACGATGGGCGTAACGCAATTCTCGCCGCCGCAGATATCGCGCTGCGGCTGGCGGAGGCGCGCGGGCCGAGGCTGGCGGTCAATCCCGCACGGATCGATGGCGGAGGGCCGAACAACGTCGTGCCGGATCTGGCGGTACTGCGCGTCAATTTCCGCCCGGCGACGTTGGACGAGATCAAGCGGGCACAAGCGCAGATCGACAGCGCCGTGGCGATGGTCGCCGCCAAGCACGACGTCAGGATCGAGGTGCATGGCGGCTTCAACCGACCACCCAAGCCGATCGACGCCGGGGCGGAGATGCTGTTCGGACTGGTCAAGTCGAGCGGCGCCGCGCTTGGGCTCGACATCGGCTGGCGGCATAGCGGCGGGGTGTGCGACGGCAACAACATCGCCGCGTGCGGCGTGCCCGTCGTCGATACGATGGGCGCGCGTGGCGGTGCGATCCACTCTCCGGACGAGTTCCTGATCGTCGACAGTCTGCCCGAACGCGCCGCCTTATCCGCACTCACCATCGCGCGGATCGCGCAAGCAGGACGCTTATGACCTTTCGAATTCGCGCCGCGCGGACCAGCGATCTTCAGGCGCTGTACGAAATGGCCAAGCTAACTGGCGGTGGTTTCACGAATTTACCTCCGGATAGGAGCGCGCTTACGGCGAAGCTGGAGCGGAGCCAGGCAGCGTTGGCGAACACGGATCCGGCCGGCGACGAACTGTTCGTGCTGGTGCTCGAGAATGTCGCAACGAAGGAAGTGCGCGGGACGTGCCAGTTGTTCACGCATGTCGGACAGAAATATCCGTTTTACAGCTACCGGCTGGGGAATCTGACACAGCATAGCGCGGCGCTGCACCGGACTTTTCGGGCGGACATGCTCTCGCTCGCCACCGATCTGGAAGGGTCGAGCGAGGTCGGCGGGTTGTTCCTGCATCCGGGCGAGCGCGCCGGGGGTTGGGGCTGCTGCTAGCGCGCAGCCGGTATCTGTTCATCGCACAGCACCGGGCGCGGTTCGCCGACCGGATCCTTGCGGAACTGCGCGGCGTGATCGACGAGGCGGGCGGATCGCCGTTCTGGGACGGGCTGGCCGGACGCTTCTTCGGGATGAATTTCCAGGATGCCGACCAATTCAACGCGGTCCACGGGCACCAGTTCATCGCCGATCTGTTCCCCAAGCACCCGATCTACACCGCGATGTTGAGCGAGACGGCACGGGCGGCGATCGGCCTGCCTCACCCGTCCGGTCGCGCGGCGATGAGAATGCTGGAAAACGAAGGGTTTGCGTTCGAGAATTACATCGACATCTTCGATGGTGGGCCGACGATGACGGCGAAGACCGACCGGGTGCGATCGATCCGCGAGGCGAAGACCGACCGGATCATCGCGGTGGACGAAGACGGCGGCGAGCAGGCTCTGGTCGCGCTTGGGCAACTGGCGGAGTTCCGGTGCGCCTTCGGGTGCGTGCGGCAGGCCGAAGGGGGGATCATCGTGGACAAAGCGTGCGCCGATGCGATCGGTGCGGCGGCCGACGATACCGTCGTGCATGTCGGGCGGCTCTGATGGTGGTCGAGATCAACTTCGACGGGCTGATCGGGCCGAGCCATAACTATGCCGGGCTAAGCCTTGGTAATCTGGCGGCGACGGGAAATGCCGGGCGGGTCTCACGACCGCGGGCAGCGGCGCTGGAGGGGATCGCCAAGATGCGCGCCAATCTGGCGCTGGGGCTGGCGCAGGGCATCCTGCTGCCGCACCGGCGACCGGACCGGCGCTGGCTGGAAAGCCTAGCCACCGATTACGAACGCGCGGCGCCACATCTCCGCGCGCAGGCGCTGTCGGCATCGGCGATGTGGGCGGCGAATGCAGCGACGGTTTCCCCGGCAACGGACAGCGCAGACGGGCGATGCCATTTGAGTGTCGCGAACCTTGTCACGATGCCGCACCGTAGCCACGAATGGCAGGAAACGCTGGCGCAGCTTCGGATCGCCTTCGCCGATCCGGCCTTTGCGGTACACGGTCCCGTTCCGGCACCGTTCGGCGACGAAGGTGCGGCGAACCATATGCGGTTATGCGCGGAACACGGGTCGCTGGGTGTGGAAGTGTTCGTTTATGGCGTTTCGGGCGGCCCCTTCCCCGCCCGGCAGCATATCGAGGCGAGCATAACTGTGGCGCGGCGCCATGAGCTCGACCCCGCGCACACGATCTTCGCGCAGCAATCCGTCGCAGCGATCGCGGCCGGGGCGTTCCATAACGACGTGGTCGCGGTGGCGAACGAGCGCGTACTGTTCGCGCACGAGCAGGCGTTCGAGGACCGCGACGGCTTCCATGCAGAATTGCGAGCCAAATTCCCGCAAGTCGTAATCGTCGAGGTCCCGGCCGACCGGGTGAGCCTGGCCGATGCGGTATCGTCCTATCTGTTCAACGCACAACTCGTGACCCTGCCGCAGCGTGGCGGAATGGCGCTGATCCTGCCGGGTGAGGCGCGCGAGAACGTCGCGGTGTGGACGTGGTTGCAGGAGATGATCGCCGGCAACGGCCCGATCCGGCGGTTGGAAGTGGTCGATGTGCGGCAATCCATGGCGAACGGCGGCGGCCCCGCCTGCCTGCGCCTACGTGTCGTCGCGGATCCCCGGACGATCGATCCGCGCTTCATGGTCGATGAGAACAGGCTGGACCTGATTGCGGGCGTCGTTTCAGCGCACTGGCCGGAGACGATCGCGATCGATGATATCGGCGATCCTGCGCTGATCGGCCGGATCGAGGCCGCGCGATCCGCGCTGCTCGATGCGCTGGGGATTGTCGAATTCATTTACACTTAACTTTATTTCCTGTCCCGAAACGACGGTTTTCCGCCATTGGCCCAAGGTTTGCAGAGCGGTGGTCATGTGGACCAAATTCGCCAAGCTGTTCGTCATCAAGACGAAGTTCGAAGCCTTTCTGGTGATCTATGGGCTGGGGCTCGGTGCCGTCGAACGCGGCGTGCATTATCTGCAGCAATATCCGGGCTATGGCGGATGGATGCTGTTCGCCTGCTGCCCGATCGCAGTGTTCATGGCGGGCGCGCGTATCCTAGACTCGCTCGAACGGCAGCATCAGGACTGACGCCCCCGGCGGACGCTTTCGAACGCGACGGACGGCGCGGGCTTTGTTAGGCAGGCGTCGCCAACTGCCATGAGGGTTTCGTCTTGAGCGTCGTAGCTGCCTATCTGTATCGCGACGGGAAGCGGATCCGCGATATATCAGTCGATGAAGCGAACCCATGCGGTGGCGATACCTCGGAGTTCGTGTGGATCGGGCTATTGGAACCGACCGAGGATGAACTCCGCAAGTTGCAGGAAAAGTTCGATCTTCACCCGCTGGCCGTCGAAGATGCGTTGAAGGCGCATCAACTGCCCAAGGTCGATGTCTATGGCAGCCAGTTGTTCGTCGTGGCGCGCACGGCGCACCTGGTATCCGACAAGATCGCATATGGCGAAACCTCGATCTTCGTTGGGCGGGACCATATCATTTCGGTTCGGCACGGGTCGGCGCGGGCGCATACCGAGTTGCGCGATCACCTGGAGGCCGCACCCGATCTGTTGAAACTGGGCGTCGATTACGTGCTGCACGCGATCATAGACTTCATCGTCGATGGATATCAGCCGATCGTCGACACGATCGAAGAGGAAGTGCTGGAGACCGAGCAGGCGGCGATGAACATTTCGCTGACCAAGGATCAGACCGCGCATCTGTTCGCCCAACGGCGCGAAGTCATCCGGTTCCAGCGGATCATAGGACCGATGGTCGAGGTGGCCAACAAACTCGCCAATCTGGACATGCCTTGCATCGACGCCGAGGCGAAACCGTATTTCCGCGACGTCTACGATCACTGCCGCCGGGTGGAAAATATGGTCGGCGGTCTGCGCGATGCGCTGACGTCGGTGTTCGAGGTCAGCGCCCTACTGGAGCAGCAACGACAGGGCGAGATCACCCGCCAGCTTGCCGCGTGGGCCGCGATCCTTGCCGTTCCAACGGCGATCGCGGGCATTTACGGGATGAACTTCAAATATATGCCCGAACTGGAGAGCCATTACGGCTATCCGATCACGGTCGCGGTGATCCTGACCCTGTGCGTCGGGCTATATCTGCAATTCAAGCGGGTACGCTGGTTATAGCGGGGGAGGGGCGAGCACCCCTCCCCCGTCTCGCCGTTAGATCGTTCAGAACGACTTGCTGATCGTCAGGCCGTAGGTGCGCGGATCGCCGGGCTGGCCGACGATCAGGCCGGTGCTGCCCGACTGGGTGGAGAGCAGTTCGAAATAGTTCTGGTCGAACGCGTTGCGGACCCAGCCGAACAGGTTGAAATCGTCCTTCCGGTATCCGGCGCGGAAATTGGACAGCGAATAGCCCTCGATCCAGGTGTACGCCGACGGGGACGGATTGGACGAGAAGCGCGAACGGTAATTGCCGTCGTAACCGACATAGACCTGTCCGCCCGATTCCCCGACGGGCACGTTGTATTCGCCGCCGTAGGAGAAGGACCATTTCGAGATGCCGGGCAGGCGCTGACCCGAGATGTTGCATGCGACCGGGCTAAGCTGTCCGGCGACACCCGCGGGGCCCGGCGTGCCTGTCGTGACCGTACCTCCGGACAGTTCGGGCGGGCACGGAGCGTTGGTGAAGCGTTCGTAGGTCGCGTCGGTATAGGCGCCGTTGACGTAGAAGTTGACGCGCTTGCTCGGGCGGAAGCTGGAATCGAATTCGAAGCCGCGCGAGCGGACCTTTCCGGCGTTTGCCAGGTATCCGCGGATGACGGTCAACTGGCCATTGTTGACGGTCGCCTGATAGTCGCGAACCTCAGTCCAGAAGCCGGCGAGGTTAAGTGTCGCCTTGCGGTCGAAGAACTGCGTTTTGAGACCGAGTTCGTACGCGTCAACCTTTTCCGGCTTCACGGTCTGCGTGCTGAGATCGACGCCGGTGCCGGCCGCGTTCAAAGGCAAGCCGGACAAGTTGATGCCGCCTGATTTGAAGCTTTTCGAATAGGTCGCATAGCCGTGGATATCGCGATCGAAATCGTAGGACAGCGTGATATCGCCCGAGACGTTCCAGGCGCTGAATTTGGGCGCGTAGCTTTGCGGGGCAAGCGTGGCGGATTGATCGGAGTTCAACGTCGTGCTGCCGGTACCGGTCGTCACGACCGAAAGATAGGAGCCGCTTTTCTTGTCGTAATTCACCCGCAGACCGGGCTGGATATGGAAGCCGGTTCCCGCTTCCCAATTCAGCTTTCCGAACACAGCAAAGCTCGTATTGTCAAAGCTGATCGTGTTGGTGGAGGTCAGGCCGTTAAGCACCGCGGGATTACAAGCATTTGCGGTCGTTGTTGCGCATCCGGTGGCACCAACGGGAACGTTGCCGGGATTGAGCAGGTAGCGGCTGGCGGCCGGCCCCTGCACCTGTGACCCCTGCGTATCGATCGTCTGTTTGAAGAAGAAGGCACCAACCGTATAATCGAGCGTGTTCTTGCCGTTGGAGGCCAAGCGGATCTCCTGCGATATCTGCTTTTGCTGCGACGGGTTCTGCGAAACGGTGGTTACCGGGAGCCCGGTGAAATCGCGATCGTTCTGCGGCTGCCAGTCCCAATAGCGCCATGCCGAGACCGAGGTCAGCGTGGCGGGCCCGACATCCCAGTTCGCGACGAGCGAAACGCCGCCGATTTCCTGACGGGAGTTGATGCTGGCATCCAGATCCGTGACGCGATCGAAGGGATCGAAGCTTGGCGGCTTGTAGTTAAAGGCGGCGGCAAGCGCGGCATATTGGCGGTTCGCGGCACGCTGCGTCGTCCCGACGCGGGCGTAATATTGGACGCAACAATCCGGGCTTTGGACGTTAAAATCGCCTGACAAAGTGAGATCGAGAACGTCCGTCGCCTTCCACAGCAACTGGCCGCGCAGGCCGAGATTGCGCTGGCGGTGCAGATATTCGTCGGACGTGACGTTGTAGATCGTTCCCTTGCGCGTCGTGGCCGAGGTGGACAGGCGCAGCGCTAGCGTATCGGTCAGTGGGCCGGAGACGGATCCCTTCGCCTGGACGAAATTGTAATTGCCGCCGCTGAGTTCGATCCGCGCTTCGGGTGTGAAGCTGGGCAGGCGCGTGGTGATGTTGAGCGCGCCCGCCGTTGTGTTCTTGCCGTACAGCGTACCTTGCGGCCCACGCAGCACCTCGACCCGATCGACATCGACGAAATCGAACGTCGATGCGCCGATGCGGCCGATATAGACGCCGTCGACGTAGAAGCCGACGCCCTGTTCGATCCCGTCATTCGTCAGCCCGAACGGCGCGCCAAGCCCGCGGATATTGATCGCAGAGTTGCGCGGATTGCTGGAATAGAATTGCAACGACGGTTGCTGCTGTTGCAGGCGGTTGACGGTGAAGGCGCCAGTCTTCTCGATATCCTCGCCGCCGATGACGGACATCGCGATCGGCACATCCTGAACGCGTTCGACGCGGCGGCGGGCAGTCACGACAACGTCGCCGGACGTTTCCTGGCCCGTGGGGGTCGGTTCGGAGACGGGCGCGGGCGTAACCTGACTCTCGGGTAGCGTGACGGGCTGAACCGCCGCGCTGGAAGCCATCAATACGTACCAAGCGTGCGCGAGCATCGTCGTCCCCTTTTGCCGCCTGTGGGCGATTCGGAGGAATAATGCCTATCAAACCGGTGGGAATTCGCGGCGATAAAACTTGGCACCGGCAAACATCAGCTTTTGCGTACTAAAAATCGATGCTGCGATCTTGACGTCGTTCGGGTCGCTACCAAAATCTGCCGCGCATGGCGCCGATCAGGGCCGTGCAGCCGGGCGTCGCGCCGTGGCGGGCGCCCATCTTGCAGACGTGAACATTGCTCAATGGAGGATATCATGCGTCAGTTCGACTTGACCCCTTTCCGGCGTTCCACTGTCGGTTTCGACCGGCTGTTCGACATGCTGGAAACCAGCGCCCGCCAGGCGGCGGGTGCCGATAACTACCCACCCTTCAACCTCGAACGGATCGATGGCGACCGGTATCGCATCACGATAGCAGTGGCAGGCTTCGGCCGCGACGAGATCGAGATCACGGCGCAGCAGAATCTGTTGCAGGTAAAGGGTAACAAGGCAGCGAACGAGGCGAGCGCCGGTGCATTCCTGCATATCGGCATCGCCAACCGCAGCTTCGAGCGTCGCTTCGAACTCGCCGATTTCGTGCGGGTCGAGGATGCCCGCCTGAACGATGGCCTGCTGACCATCGAACTGGTGCGGGAAGTGCCAGAGGCGATGAAGCCGAAGACGGTGGCGATCAAGACCGGCGCGCCGCTGGCCGCTGTCGAAGATCGCAGTGACGAGCCGCAGGCGGCATAAGCGCTTGCCCGTCACAGGGTCGAGGGGGCGTCCGGAGCGATCCGGGCGCCCTTTTCGCGTGCGATCAGACCAGGCGGGACTGCTTGACCGCGGCGGCAATGAAGCTGGCGAACAGGGGGTGTGGGTCGAACGGTTTCGACTTCAGTTCCGGATGGAACTGGACACCAACGAACCAGGGATGATCGGGCCGCTCGACGATCTCGGGCAGCATACCGTCGGGTGACATGCCGCTGAACACCAGGCCGCCGGTTTCCAGCGCCTGCTTGTAGGCGGTATTGACCTCGTAGCGGTGGCGGTGGCGTTCGGAGATATCCGTGCCGCCATAGATGCTGGAGACGACGCTGTTGCCGTCCAGCTTCGCCTCATAGGCGCCGAGCCGCATCGTACCGCCGAGATCGCCGCCGGCTTCGCGCTTCTCGACGCCTTCCGCGGTCATCCATTCGGTGATCATGCCGACGACGGGCTGGTCGGTCGGACCGAACTCGGTCGAGCTGGCGTCCTCGATCGACGCGAGATCGCGCGCGCCCTCGATACAGGCCATCTGCATCCCGAAGCAGATACCGAAATAGGGGATTTCCTTCTCGCGCGCGAAGCGGACGCTGGCGATTTTGCCTTCGGCGCCGCGCGATCCGAATGCGCCGGGCACGAGGATGGCGTGGAGCGGTTCGAGCCTTGCGGCGATATCGCTATCGGCGGCTTCGAACAGTTCGGCGTCGATCCATTCGATATTGACCTTGACGCGGTTGGCGATACCGCCGTGGACCAGCGCCTCGTTGAGCGATTTGTATGCGTCCTGCAGCCCGACATATTTGCCCACGACCCCGACGGTGACTTCACCTTCCGGATTGGTCAGACGATCCATGATGTCGGTCCAGCGCGAGAGATCGGGCGACCGGCCGGGCAGGATTCCGAAGGCGTTGAGGACGGCGTCGTCCAGCCCCTCCTGATGATATTGGACGGGCACGGCGTAGATGCTCTTCGCATCCAGCGCGGGAATGACGGCGTCCTTCGGCACGTTGCAGAACAGAGCGATCTTCGCGCGATCACTGTCCGGCAGCGGCTGTTCGCAGCGGCAGACGAGGACGTCTGGCTGCACGCCGAGCGCGGCGAGTTCGCGCACCGAATGCTGGGTCGGCTTCGTCTTCAGCTCGCCAGCGGCGGCGATGTACGGCACCAGCGTGACGTGGATGCTGACGGAATTGCCGCGACCGAGGTCGTTACGTAGCTGCCGGATCGCTTCGATGAAGGGCAGCGATTCGATGTCGCCGACCGTGCCGCCGATCTCGCACAACACGAAGTCTACGTCGTCGCTCTGCGCCTGCGCGAATTCCTTGATCGCGTCGGTGACGTGCGGAACGACCTGGACCGTGGCGCCAAGATAGTCGCCGCGGCGTTCGCGGGCGATGATCTGCTGATAGATACGACCGGACGTAATGTTGTCCGACTGGCGCGAGGGCACGCCGGTGAAGCGTTCGTAATGGCCGAGATCCAGATCGGTCTCGGCGCCGTCGTCCGTCACATAGACTTCGCCATGCTGATAGGGCGACATCGTGCCGGGATCGACGTTCAGATACGGATCGAACTTGCGGATGCGGACCGTGTAGCCGCGTGCCTGCAACAGAGCCGCGAGGCTCGCCGCCATGAGACCTTTGCCGAGCGAGGAGACCACGCCGCCGGTGATGAATATAAACCGCGCCATGGGAGAAAACGCCTAACGTCTATCGGTGCCGCACGGCAAGCGCGCGACTCCGGTGCTTAAGGAATAATACGACGAACCGGGTTGCAGCGGCGCTTACTGCGCCAGCGGCACCGCGTTGTTGTTCGTCGGCGCGGCTGCCGGTGCGACCTGGTTCGCCGCGACGGCCGCCGCACTATCGGCATCGACCGGAGCCGCTGCCGGCAGGTTGCCAGCAACCGGCTTGGTTGCGAGCGACGGATCGACCGTAACCGTCTGGCCGCTGGATGCGATGACGGCGAGCAGGATGCTCATGCCGACGAACGCAGTTGCGAGAACCGTCGTCGAGCGAGTGAGGAAGTCCGCCGCGCCACGCGCCGACATGAGGCCGCCCGGGCTGCCGCCCGTGCCGAGCCCGCCGCCTTCCGACTTCTGCATCAGGATCACGCCGACCAGAACGGCAGCGATAATGGCGTGAACGACGAGCAGGAAAGTGAACATAGCGGTGCGGGCGATCTTTTGGAGTGCGAAAGCGGCCACATAGGGTAGCGGACCGAAACGATCAACCGCGGATCAGCGCCGCGGGCGGGCGCAATCTCGCGCGGGGAGCGACTGGGAATGAGTCGCAACAATATTAACATTCCGCGTCCGCACTGAAACCGTATGCCGATCGGATCGTTATGAACCACGATGCAACTCCCCGTGTGTCAAGCAAATATCGGACGGAAATCGTGGCAACACTCGTCGAAAAGACCCTCGGATCGACGCTGGCGACCTGGATGACGGCGCTGGTCGATTACGTACGCTCAGGCGAACCGGATCTGACCAATCGGCAAATGGCGTTGCTGCTCGTCGTATATCTCAAACCTGGGCCGCACACGGTTCGCGGCCTGGCGCGTGCGCTGAACGTTTCGAAGCCGGTCGTGACGCGCGCCTTGAATAGATTGGGTGCACTCGGCTATCTGCGCCGGCAGCGTGACGACACCGACAAGCGGAACATATTCGTCGCGCGCACGACTGAAGGGGCAGAGTTTCTTGAAGAGTTCGGGCATTTCCTCGGCGACGCCGAGCAACCCGCAGCACGCCGCAACGCCGCGTAGGAGCTTCGCGCTCGCCGGCCGTTCGGTCACGCTCGATCCCCGTACGCATGCGGTTCGCGGCGATCTGGCCGACGTAAGGTTGGCGGATCGTGTGTTCGCGCCGCATTATGCCGCACCGATGCCCGTGACTGTTCGCGAACTCACTATCGTCCGTGAAAGCGCTGATGCGTCGTCGCCGACGATGACCGAGGTCGCGGCGGGTGGCGTGTTCGAGGTGCTGGAACTTGCGGGAACGAATGCCTGGGGCATCGCATGCGACAGCGGATTGGTCGGATACATTAATGCCTCGGCAATAGCAGGTAAGGTCGAATGACGATCAACGTCTTTATCGATGGTGCGGTGGGCACGACCGGGCTGGAAATCCGTGACCGGCTCGCTGGACGCAGCGAGATCGCGTTGATCGAATTGCCCGACGACAAGCGCAAGGATGCCGGGGCGCGGTCCGAGGCGCTGAACGATGCCGATTTCGTAATCCTGTGCCTGCCGGACGATGCTGCACGCGAGGCAGTGTCGCTCATCACGAACGATCGCACCCGAGTGATCGACGCGTCCACCGCGCACCGGACGGGCGACGGCTGGACCTATGGTTTCCCCGAACTGGAGCCGGGCCAGCAGGCCGCGATCGCGGAGTCAGCCCGGGTGAGCAATCCCGGATGTTATCCCACCGGCTTTCTTGCACTCGTGCGGCCGCTGGTGCGGGCCGGGCTGGTTCCGGTCGATTGGCCGCTCACGGTCAACGCGGTTTCGGGCTATTCCGGCGGCGGGCGATCGATGATCGAGGAATATCAGGCGGCGCCCGTCCCGCCGGCATTCCGCGCCTACGCGCTTGGCCTGGCGCACAAGCATGTGCCGGAAATGCAGAAGCATGCGCGGGTCGAACATGCGCCTATCTTCACGCCCGCAGTAGTCGATACCTATCGCGGCATGGTCGTACAGGTGCCCCTGCCCCTCCACGCGTTTCCGCGCCGCCCGACACTGCATGTCTGCGAAGGCGTGCTGGCGGAGGCGTATCGCGATTTCCCGCTGATCACCGTGGCCGAAGGCGACGTTTCGACCGTCGCGATCGAGAATGACGCCGGTACGGATCGTTTGACATTGCGGGTCTGCGGTAATCCGGACTCTGGTCAGGCGCTGCTGATCGCGACGCTGGACAATCTGGGCAAAGGGTGCCGCGGGCGCCGCGGTCCAGAATCTGAACGTCATGGCCGGGCTGGATCCCGTTGCGGGTCTAATCCTGTAGCGCCGGTAGATCGCTGATTAATCGGCGATCGGTTCGTATTCAATTGTCCCTGTGCCGCGTGGCCGTTAGGGCACCTGTGACGCAAGGAAAGAGGTCGATATGACGCGCAATCCCGTGGCCAAGCTGCTTCTGTTCGGTGCGACCGGCGATCTTGCGCAGCGCATGCTGTTGCCGTCGCTGTATGGGCTGCATGCGGACGGCCTGCTGCCCGACGGCCTGACGATAACGGGAACGGCGCGGTCGGAGCATGACGACGGCAGCTATCGGAAGTTTGCGAAGGCGGCGCTCGACGAATTCCTGCCGGACGACCGCAAGGACGAGAAGGCGATGAAGTCGTTCCTGGAACGGCTGGGCTATCAGTCGCTGGATGCGACGGACATGGCGCATTACAAGGATCTGGCAACGAAGGTCGGCGACGTTTCGGGCGGGCTCGCCATATTCCTGTCGACCGCTCCTTCGCTTTTCGAACCGGTGATCAAGGGCCTCGAATCCGCCGGGCTGGCCGGTAACACCGTACGGATCGGACTGGAAAAGCCGCTGGGCTACGATCTCGCGAGCAGCCGTGAGATCAACGACACCGTCGCGAGTGCGTTTCCCGAGGACCGGACGTTCCGGATCGACCACTATCTCGGCAAGGAGACGGTGCAGAATATCCTCGCCTTGCGCTTCGGTAACAGCTTTTTCGAACCGGTGTGGAATGCGCGCGGCATCGACAACGTCCAGATCACGATTTCCGAGACGGTCGGACTGGAAGCGCGCGCCGGATATTACGAGACGGCGGGCGCGCTGCGCGACATGGTGACGAACCATATGCTGCAATTGCTTGCGCTGGTCGCGATGGAGCCCCCTGCCCGCTTCGACGGGACGGCGGTGCGCGACGAAAAAGCCAAGGTTTTCCGGTCGTTGCGCAAGATGACGCCGGAAGAAGTGCCGCATCTTACGGTCACCGGGCAATATGGCGCAGGCGCGGTGAGCGGCGAGATCGTCAAAAGCTATGGCGACGAACTGGGCAAGCCGTCCACTACCGAGACTTTCGTTGCGATCAAGGCGCATGTCGATAACTGGCGCTGGCAGGGCGTACCCTTCTATCTGCGCACCGGCAAACGCATGCCGGTGCGACGCAGCGAAATCGCGATCCAGTTCAAGCCGGTGCCGCATTCCATGTTCGCCGGCCGTGGTGGGTTGCTGCAGCCGAACGTACTGATCATCCGCCTGCAACCCGAGGAATATGTCCAGTTGCTGGTCATGGCGAAGGAGCCGGGGCTGGACCGCGACGGGATCCGTCTTCGCGAGGTGCCGTTGAACCTGAGCATGGATCTGGAATTTGCCGGCGCGCGACGGCGCATCGCGTATGAACGGCTGTTGCTCGACCTGATCGAGGGCGATCCGACGCTGTTCGTGCGCCGCGACGAGGTGGAGGCGCAGTGGGAATGGACCGACGCGATCCGTGCCGGCTGGGACGCGAACGGGGTGAAGCCGAAGAATTATGCTTCCGGGACCTGGGGGCCATCGACCGCGATTGCATTGACCGAGCGCGACGGCGTGACCTGGCAGGACGATTGAACTTTCCCTCTCCCCGCCTGCGGGGAGAGGTGCCGAGCGAAGCGAAGGCGGGAGAGGGGCAGTGTCGTGGATGTCCGTATGGCGCACTGCCCCTCTCCCCGACCCTCTCCCCGAGCGGGGAGAGGGAGAAAGGAACGGAATATGAGCGACGAACACGAAATCGAATGGTGGGATTATGACGATGCGGAGGAGATGGCGGCGGCCGTTGCCGGCGACATCGCCTTTGTCATCGAAAGCGCGATCGATGCGCGTGGTGCTTGCGTGATCGCGTTGTCGGGCGGAAAGACGCCGATCCCGATTTACGCCAAGCTAGCTGCGACGAAGCTGGACTGGAAGCGCGTGACAATCATCCCGACGGACGAGCGGATCGTTCCCCTCGGCGATCCACTGTCGAACGTGACGATGATCGCGAAGACGTTTTTGCCGAAGGGCGCACGCGTCATGCCGATCGTCAGCGACAAGGCGGCGGACTACAAGGCGGCCGGCCGATCGGCCGATGCGCTGATGCAGGATCTGCACTGGCCGCTCGACCTGTGCCTGCTGGGTGTCGGCGCGGACGGACACACGGCCTCCATCTTCCCTGGTGCGGATTTCGACGAGGCGATTTCGGGGCCGAACGAACGGCGCGCACTGGGCGTCATGCCCGATCCGATGCCGGCCGAAGCGCCTGTCCCTCGCATCACGCTGAGCCGCGCGGCGATCGTGTCAGCCAAGGCGCTGATGATCGCCGTGACGGGTGATGCCAAGCGCAAGGTGATCGAGGACGCGATCAAGCAGGGTCCGTCGTCGAAATATCCGATCGGCCGCGTGCTGGCTGATGCGGAATTGCCGGTCGATATCCACTGGAGCGAATGACGATGGCGCTCAATGCCGAAATCGGCGCGGTGACGGATCGCATCATTACGCGGTCGAAGCCGACGCGTGACGCGTATCTGGCGCTGATCCGGCATGAGCGCGACAATGGGCTGGACCGGCCGACATTGGGCTGCGCGAACCTGGCGCACGGCTATGCCGGGACAGACGAGGACCGCGACGTCATGAAGCCGGGTTCGGCGATGAACATCGGCATCGTCACTGCCTATAACGACATGCTGTCGGCCCACGCCGTATATTACCGCTATCCCGAACAGATGAAGGTTTGGGCGCGCGAGGCGGGGGTCACCGCGCAAGTGGCGGGCGGCGTGCCTGCGATGTGCGACGGGGTGACGCAAGGCTACCCCGGCATGGAATTGTCGTTGTTCAGCCGCGATACGATCGCGATGAGTACGGGTATCGCGCTGAGCCACGGGCTGTTCGAGGGCGCGGCGTTGCTGGGTATCTGCGACAAGATCGTCCCCGGATTGCTGATGGGTGCGCTGCGCTTCGGTCATCTTCCGATGCTGCTGGTGCCGGGCGGGCCGATGCGCACGGGTCTCGCCAACAAGGCCAAGGCGGCGGTGCGCGAACGCTATGCGATGGGCGAGGCCAGCCGCGAGGAATTGCTGGAGGCCGAGATCGCGGCCTATCACGGCAAGGGCACGTGCACTTTCTTCGGCACCGCCAATTCGAACCAGATGATGATGGAGATGATGGGGCTCCACATTCCGGGCGCAGCGTTCGCCAATCCGGGCACGAAGCTGCGTCAGGAACTGACCCGTGCGGCGGTGCACCGCGTCGCAAAGATCGGCTGGCAGGGCGAGGATTACCGACCGATCGGACGCTGCGTGGACGAACGCGCGATCGTGAATGCGGCGATCGGGCTGCTCGCGACGGGCGGGTCGACCAATCACCTCATCCACCTGCCAGCGATTGCCGCCTGTGCGGGCATCGTGATCGACTGGGAGGATTTTGACCGGCTGTCCAAGGTCGTTCCGCTGATCGCGCGCGTCTATCCCAACGGGTCGGCGGACGTAAACCAGTTCGAGGATGCGGGCGGCATGCCGTACGTGATCCGCGAATTGCTGTCGGCCGGGCTGATGCATGGCGACGTGCTGACCGCCGGTGGTGAGACGATGGGGGATTTCGGGACGAAGCCCGAAATGCAGGGCGATGCGCTGGTCTGGCGCGATCCGGGCGAGAGCAAGGACGACAGCATCGTCCGGCCCGCGACTGCACCGTTCTCCGCGGAAGGCGGGTTCCGGATCCTGGCCGGCAATCTCGGGCGCGCGTGCATCAAGGTGAGTGCGGTCGAACGGGATCGCTGGACGATCGAAGCCCCTGCCCGCGTATTTTCGGATCAGGCGGCGGTGCAGGCGGCGTTCAAGGCCGGCGAGCTGGACCGCGACGTGGTAGTGGTCGTGCGCTTTCAGGGGCCACGCGCGAACGGTATGCCGGAATTGCACAAGCTGACACCGCCGCTGGGCGTATTGCAGAACAAGGGCTTCCGCGTCGCTTTGGTGACCGATGGCCGCATGTCGGGCGCGAGTGGCAAGGTGCCGTGCGCGATCCATTCCAGTCCCGAAGCGCTGGGCGGCGGACCACTCGGCAAGGTGCGCGACGGCGACATCATCCGCCTGTCGGCCGAGACGGGCGAGTTAATGGCTCTTGTCGATCCGGCGGAGTGGGCCGCGCGCGAGTTCGCCGTGGCGCCTGCTCCGGCAATCGGCATGGGTCGCGAGATGTTCGCGCTAATGCGGACGACGGCGAACGAAGCGGAGCGCGGGGGATCGGCGATGCTGGCGGCGATGGGATGGTGACGCAGGTCGTCGCAGTCGATCTGGGCGGGACGCATGCGCGCTTCGCCATTGCCGAGGTCGATGACGGGCGGGTCGTGTCGTTGGGCGAGCCCGTCACGCTGAAGACGGCCGATTTCGCCAGCCTCCAGACGGCATGGCAGGCGTTCGGCGCGAGGGCCGATCGGCCCCTGCCCCGTGCTGCGGCTATCGCCGTCGCCTCGCCGATCGGGGGCGAGGTGATCAAGCTGACGAACAATCCCTGGATCATCCGGCCGGCGCTCATCCCCGAGCGGTTGCAGGTCGACCGGTTCAGCCTGATCAACGACTTCGGGGCGGTGGGGCATGCCGTGGCGCAGGCGCGCGCTGACGATCTGCTGCACATCGCCGGTCCGGACGTGGCGTTGCCGGAGAACGGCGTGGTGACGGTCTGCGGTCCGGGTACGGGGCTTGGCGTGGCGCAGGTGCTGCGCGCCGACACCGGCTATAACGTGCTGCCGACCGAAGGCGGGCATATCGATTATGCGCCGCTGGATGCGATCGAGGATGCCTTCGTCAAACGGCTGCGCAAGACGTTCACGCGCGTATCGACCGAGCGGATCGTTTCCGGGCCCGGTATCGTCGCGATCTACGAAACGCTTGCGGATATCGAGGGCCGGGCGGTGCAACGGCTGGACGACAAGACAGTTTGGGGGATGGCGCTGGACGGCACGGACAGTCTGGCGCTCGCTGCGCTGGATCGTTTCTGCCTGAGCCTCGGCGCGGTGGCGGGCGATCTGGCGCTGGCGCATGGCGCGGGCGGGGTCGTGATCGCCGGCGGGCTCGGACTCCGTCTGAAGGACCATTTCCAACGGTCCGGCTTTGCGCAGCGTTTTGCGGCGAAAGGCCGGTTCCAGACATTGATGGCAGCCCTGCCCGTCAAATTGATCATCCATCCGCAGCCCGGCCTTTTCGGCGCGGCCGCTGCGTTCGCACAGGAGCATAGCCGGTGAGCGGTATCGAACAGATCATGCGGACCAGCGCCGTCATCCCCGTTCTGGTGATCGACGATATCGGCACCGCGCGACCGCTGGCCGAGGCGCTGGTGGCGGGCGGTTTGCGCGTCCTGGAAGTCACGCTGCGGACCGACTGCGCGCTGGAAGCGATGCAGGAGATGAAAAAGGTGCCGGGGGCGATCGTCGGCGCGGGAACCGTCGTCGATACCGCGCAATTCGCGGCGGTAATGGATGCCGGGGCCGAATTCATCGTGTCGCCGGGCCTGACGGAGCGGCTTTCGGCACCGATCATCGAAAGCGGCGTGCCCTATCTGCCGGGCATCGCCAATGCCGGCGACATCATGCGCGGGCTGGACCTTGGCCTGACTCATTTCAAGTTCTTTCCGGCCGAGGCGTCGGGCGGTCTGAAGGCGCTGAAGGCGCTGGCTGCGCCTTTCTATCAGTGCCGCTTCTGCCCGACGGGTGGGATCAGCGAAGCGACGGCGCCTGAGTGGCTGGCGTTCGACCCGGTCCTGTGCGTGGGCGGAAGCTGGGTCGTCGGGGGCTCGATGGCGGATGTCGAGGCCAAGGCACGTGCGGCGAATGTGTTGAGGGATTAAGCAGGATAGCGTCATCTTAAACCGGTCGTGCTGAGCCTGTCGAAGCACCTGTGCCCATGCTCCGCCCTTCGACAAGCTCAGGACGAACGGGGGAATGGGCGTAAACCTCGCCGGGACGGTAAAGCGAGCCGGTCATCCCCGCGCCGGGGACACTTGACGCAGCTCACATCTCGCCGCGTGAGCGCCTGATGGCGTACCATTTTTGTACGTTGGCGTTGTGCTGTTCTAGCGTGTCGGCGAAGGCATGGCCGCCGGTGCCGTCCGCCACGAAATACAGCGCGTTGGACTGCGCGGGGTCGAGCACGGCGTCGATGCTGGCGCGGCCGGGATTGGCGATAGGACCCGCAGGAAGGCCGGTCATCGCATAAGTATTGTAGGCGTTTACCGCGCGCACTTCCGACTGGAGGATGCGGCGACCGAGTGGACGGCCCCTGGTCAGCGGATAAATGATCGTCGGATCCGCCTGCAGCATCATGCCGCGCTCCAACCGGTTGGAATAGACCGCGGCAACGGTGCGGCGCTCGGCCGCCTTGCCGGTTTCCTTTTCGACGATCGAGGCGAGAATCAGCGCCTCGCGCGGTGTCTTGACCGCGATGCCGGGTTTGCGCTTCGCCCAAGCATCGGCGAGATACTTGGTCATCGCGCGTTGCATGCGCTGGACCATCGCCGATCTTTCGTCGCCGCGCTGGAAGCTGTAGCTGTCCGGCAGGATCGAGCCTTCTTCCGGAACCGCGACCTGCCCGGTCATGCCATCGGCCTTCATCACCGCATCCCGGACCATTACCGACGGCAGGCCTTCCGGAATGGTGACGAAGCGCTGCAACGTCTTCCCGCCTTGCAGCATTTTCAGGATGTCGGACTGGCTGAGATGCGCCGGCAACCGATATTCGCCTGCCTTGATCCCTTCCCCGCCGCCGAAAACCCGGGCCAGCAGGCGGAAGTTGCTGGCGGATTTGATGGCGCCGGCCTTTTCGAGCTTCTCCGCCGCGCTGGCGAGGCTGGTGCCCGGCGCGATCTCGATCGAGATGTTACGCTCGAGCGGCCCCGCGCTGCCCCATTGCTGGATGAAGACGAAACTGCCCGCGATCGCCGCGAGCACCAGCAACAGGGCAAGGCAGCCGAACTTGCGCAAGGCCTCAGAGCGCCTTCATCACCAGAGATGCGTTGGTGCCGCCGAAGCCGAACGAATTGTTCAACACGGCGCGGACTTCCCGCTTGCGGGCCACGTGCGGGACCAGATCGACTCCCTCCGTGCCCTCCGACGGATTGTCGAGATTAAGCGTCGGCGGGACGATCTGATCGCGCATCGCCAGAATGCAGAAAATGCTTTCCACCGCACCCGCACCGCCGAGAAGATGACCGATCGCCGACTTGGTCGAGGACATGGACAGGCCAGAAATCGCATCTCCGAACAGCCGCTTGACTGCACCGAGTTCGATCATGTCGGCCATCGTCGATGTGCCGTGCGCGTTGATATAATCGATGTCGGATAGTTGCAGCCCGGACCGCTTCATCGCCATTTCCATCGACCGATAGGCGCCCGATCCCTCGGGTTCCGGTGCGGTGACGTGGAAGGCATCGCCGGACAGGCCGTAACCGATGACTTCGGCATAGATCTTCGCGCCGCGCGCCTTGGCGCGTTCATACTCCTCAAGCACGACGACGCCCGCGCCTTCTCCCATGACGAAGCCGTCGCGGTCGCGGTCATAGGGGCGGCTGGCCTGTTCGGGGCGGTCGTTGAAGCTGGTGTTGAGCGCCCGCGCCGCAGCGAAGCCGGCGATGCCGATCGGACAAATCGTGCTTTCGGCGCCACCTGCGAGCATCACGTCGGCATCGTCCATCGCGATCATCCGCGCAGCGTCGCCGATCGAATGCGCGCCCGTGGAGCAGGCAGTGACGACCGCATGGTTCGGCCCCATCAGCCCGTGCTGGATCGAAACCTGACCCGAGATCAGATTGATCAGACGCCCATGCACGAAGTGCGGGGAAACGCGCTTTGGGCCCTTCTCTGCCAGAACCAGAGACTCGCTCTCGATTCCGGGCAGTCCACCGATCCCCGACCCGATCGAGCAGCCCGCGCGATACCGCTCCGCCTCGGTCATGTCGGTCAGGCCCGCATCCTCGAGCGCCTGACCGGCGGCATCGATTCCGTAGACGATGAAGGGATCGACCTGACGCTGGATCTTGTGATCGACGCGCTTGTTGGGATCGAAGCCGTAGGGATGATCGGCCGGCTTAACTTCGCAGGCGATCAGACACTTTTGATCGGACGCATCGAAGCGCGTGATCGGTCCGGCACCTGATTTCCCGGCGATGATGTTTGCCCACGCCGTCTCGACATCGGCGCCGAGCGGGGTGACGAGGCCAAGTCCGGTTACGACAACGCGGCGCATGGTGGTTCTCCGTATCTTCTCAAATGAGAACGGCCCCCCGCCCCTGTGCGATATGCCGGGACGGGGAGCCGATCATGTCTTCGTGACGTCGTTGGGCGAGGGACACGCGGAAGCCGCGAAGCCCATGCCCGCCGATCAGTCCTTGTGCTCGTCGATGAAGGTGATCGCGTCCTTGACGGTCGTGATCTTCTCGGCGGCATCATCGGGGATCTCGACGCCGAATTCTTCCTCGAACGCCATAACCAGCTCGACGATGTCGAGGCTGTCCGCGCCCAGATCGTCGATGAAGCTGGCGTCCTCGGTTACCTTATCGGCTTCGACGCCGAGATGTTCGACGACAATCTTCTTAACGCGGTCTGCGGTCTCGCTCATGGTATCGTCCCTCTATCGCTGGGGGTTTGGGTAATGCCTGAACGCACGTAGAACGGGGTTGGAGGCGGCGCAAGGGGCAGGCGTCGTCCTATCTGAACGGAATGCCGTCAGATCATCGCCATGCCGCCATTCACATGCAGCGTCTGTCCGGTGACATACCCTGCCTCCTTGCTTGCGAGATAGACGACCGCGGCGCCGATATCCGCACCCTCGCCCATCTTGCCGGCGGGAATGCGGGCATTCAGCGCGTCCTTCTGCGCATCGGGCAGCGCATCCGTCATCGGCGAGGTGATAAAGCCGGGGGCGACGCAGTTTACCGTGATGCCGCGGCTGGCGAGTTCCTGGGCCAATGCCTTGGACATGCCGACCAGCCCGGCCTTGGACGCGGCATAATTCGCCTGGCCGGGATTGCCCGTGGTGCCGACGACGGAAGTGATCGACACGATCCGGCCGAACCGCGCCTTCATCATCGGGCGGGCAGCGGCGCGGGCGAGGCGAAATGCCGCCTCCAGGTTCACGCGGATCACCGTGTCCCATTCCTCATCCTTCATCCGCATGACGAGGTTGTCGCGCGTGACGCCGGCATTGTTGACGAGGATGTCCAGCTTGCCGAGCGCCTCGACGGCGGAAGGCACGAGCGCGTCGACTGCCGCGCCGTCGGACAGGTCGCACGGCAGCGCAACGTGTTCGCCAGCCAGGGAGTCGCGAAAGGTCTCGAGCTTCGCGAGATTGGAGCCGGACACCGCCAACCGCGCGCCCCGTGCCGCGAGCGCCTGCGCTACGGCGGATCCGATCCCGCCCGATGCGCCGGTGACGAGTGCGGTCATTCCTGTGAGGTCGAACATTAGACTCTCCTGTGGATTTGGTTCACGCGAAGGCGCGAAGACGCGAAGGACGTATGTCCGTTTACAACGCGCCGAAGGCCTTCTTTAAGGGTTTCGCCGCCGAAATTGATCAAGAGGCCCAAAGGGCGCTTCGTCAGGCGAAGATAGGTAAGCAATTGTTTGGCGTGAACGCCACTGAGGCGTTCGACGGACTTAATTTCCAAGATCAACAGATGATCGACAATGAGATCAGCCTTGAAAGCGGCGTTAAGCCGGATGCCTTCGAATTCGACATCGATCGGAACCTGACGGGCAATCCTGTACCCCACATCTTGCAGCTTCGCTGCCAGAACAAGTTCGTAGACGCTTTCAAGCAAGCCTGGACCAAGATCGCGATGCAACCGCAGCGCGATATCGATCACATCGGCGGCAATGTATTCGATATCGCGCATTCTTCGTGCCTTCGCGCCTTCGCGCCTTCGCGTGAAAAATCATCACAGCCCCTTTGCGAGCGCCTCGAGATCGTCCATCGTGATGACGCTGGTGGTTTCGACGTCCGGCGCGATGCGTTTGACCATCGGGGCGAGGACCTTTCCGCCGAATTCTACGAAGCGATCGACCCCGGCGGCGTTCATTGCGAGGACCGATTCGCGCCAGCGGACCATGCCCGTGACCTGTTCGACGAGCAGCCGGCGGATCGTGTCCGGGTCACTCACGGGGGCGGCGGTGACGTTGGCGAAAACGGGCACCAAAGGTGCGGCGATGCGGGCGTGGGCCAGCGCGGTTTCCATCGCGTCGGCGGCGGGCTGCATCAGGGGGCAGTGGAACGGGGCCGATACCGGCAACAGGACCGCACGCTTGGCGCCCATGTCCTTCGCCATCGCAATCGCGCGTTCGATCGCGCCCCGCGCACCGGAAATCACGACCTGAGACGGATCGTTATCGTTCGCGACGGTGCAGACTTCGCCCTCTGCCGCCGCGGTCGCGATCGCCTGCGCCTTCTCGACGTCGGCGCCGAGCAAAGCGGCCATCGCCCCCTCACCCACTGGCACGGCTGCCTGCATGGCGCGCCCGCGATGCTTCAGGAGCACGGCGGTGGTCGAAAGGTCCAGCGCGCCTGCCGCACACAGGGCGGTATACTCGCCGAGCGAGTGGCCCGAGACGTAATCGGCCTTGTCGGCCAAGCGGACGCCGCCTTCCTGTTCGAGCACGCGCAGCGTTGCGATGGCATTCGCCATGATCGCGGGCTGGGCATTCTCGGTCAGCACCAATTGATCCTCCGGTCCCTCCGTCATCAGGCGGAAGAGATGCTGCCCCAGCGCCTCGTCGACCTCCTGGAAGACCGCCTTGGCGACCGGGCTGGCATCGGACAGCGCCTTGCCCATGCCGACGGCCTGGCTGCCCTGTCCGGGAAAGATGAATGCACGCATGGGTTTCGCTCCGTAATCAGGCGCGCCGGACTAGCCACGCGAAGGGCCCGCGGCAAGCTTGCGACAATTTGCGACCAATTCGTGCCGCTTCCGGGACAGGGCTGCGACACCCGGCTCCTAGATAGATGAGGACGCCAAGCACGGCGCCGGATGTTTCGGGAGTATCATCATGAAGAAGTTCATTCTCGCCGCGGTCGCCGCAACGGTCGCCCTGAGCCCAGTCGCTGCCACGGTCGCTGAGGCGCAGGCCTATCAGCAGCAGCGCAAGACGACCGTCGTCCAGAAGCGCAACGGCACCGTCGTCAAGAAGACCGTCACACGTCAGCAGACGCCGCAATATCGCACCAACTGGCGCAAGGGCGAGCGCTTCAACCAGCGTCAGGCACGCAACTATCGCCAGATCGACTATCGCCAGTATCGCGGATTGAGGGCGCCCCCGCGCGGCTACCGCTACGTCCAGTCGGGCAACGATGCGGTGCTGGTCGGGATCACCAGCGGCCTGATCGCCGCAGTAGTCGCCGGCGCGATCCGGTAAGCACGACCGGTAGAAAGCCATATCGGGCGGGAGCTTGTCTTCCGCCCGGTTTGCTGTATGGACGCCGCGTCGGGGTGGAAAGCGCAATGCTTTTCCGCCCCGTCGTTTTGAAGACGACAGCCGGAGGGGCCCCCGCATGGTGCGGACGGTCAGCGATCGGCCAATACGAAGGACGAGACATGGCTCTGTACGAGCATGTGTTCCTTGCGCGCCAGGATCTGGCACAGGCGCAAGTGGATGCACTGGCGGAAAACGCCACCAAGATCATCAACGATAACAATGGCCGGGTCGTGAAGACCGAGAGCTGGGGCCTGCGTAGCCTGGCGTACAAGATCGCCAAGAACCGCAAGGCGCATTACGTGATGCTCGAAATCGATGCACCGGGCGAGGTCGTTGCCGAGCTGGAGCGTCAGACGCAGATCAACGAAGACGTCATCCGCTACATGACCGTCAAGGTCGAGGCCCTCGAAGAGGGCCCGAGCGTGATGATGCGCAAGTCCGATCGTGACCGCGAACGTCGCAGCGACCGTGAAGGCGGCCGTGGCGATCGTCCCGAGCGCTCCGAGCGCCCGCGTCGCGACTTTGACGGCGAATAAGGAGCATATAGACAATGGCACGCCCATTCTTCCGCCGCCGCAAGTCCTGCCCTTTCTCGGCCAAGGATGCCCCCCGGATCGACTATAAGGACGTACGTCTGTTGCAGGGTTTCGTGTCCGAGCGTGGCAAGATCGTCCCGAGCCGCATCACTTCGGTGAGCGGTAAGAAGCAGCGCGAACTCGCCCAGGCGATCAAGCGCGCCCGTCATCTGGGCCTGCTGCCCTACATCGTTAAGTAAGGGAGGGACGACCCATGCAAGTCATCCTGCTGGAACGCGTCGAAAAGCTTGGCCAGATCGGCGACGTCGTCACCGTGAAGGACGGGTTCGCCCGTAACTTCCTGCTGCCGAACAAGAAGGCACTGCGTTCGAACGCCGCCAACCTGAAGGTGTTCGAAAAGAACCGCGAGTCGATCGTGGCCGACAATGCGGCGCGCCGCGGCGAAGCCGAGATCGAAGCGAAGTCGATCGACGGCATCACGCTGACGCTGATCCGTCAGTCTTCGAACACCGGCCAGCTCTACGGTTCGGTCGCGGTTCGCGATCTGCTCGACGCACTGGAAACCGAAGGCCACAAGGTCGCCAAGTCGGCGATCGTGCTGAACAAGCCGATCAAGGCGATCGGCCTGTACGAGGTCAAGGTCACGCTGCATCCGGAAGTCGCCGTGACCGTCAAGGTCAACGTCGCACGCTCGCCTGAAGAGGCCGAGATGCAGGCCCAGGGCGTCAACGTCATGGAAGCCATGTTCGAAAAGGACGAGGCCGGCTTCGTCGAAGCCTACGACCCGAACGCCGAACCCGGCGCGACGGCCGAAGTTTCGTCGAACGACGAACCTGCCGAGCAGACCCAGGCCTGAGGCTCTCGAATCCGTTTACGAGAAGGCCGTCCGGAGCGATCCGGGCGGCCTTTTTGTTTGGATGATTGCGGCGGGTGCAAACGAAAAGGCCATCCGGAGCTATCCGAATGGCCTTTGGTTGTCGGTGGGGTTCGCCTTCGATCGAAGACAAGCACCTTGCTTACGGTACGGCGACGCAAGCGCCGACGACGGCTGCGAGCGGGATAAGTGCGAAGATAAGCGGGGCGATGCTCTTCATAGGGAATTCACTTCGTTACCTGAGGACTTGTCCATCAAAACGCGCCGACAGGAAAAGGTTTCCCTACGCTGAACGCCGGACGGTGTGTCATCGCGGTGCGCAGCTATCGACAGATGATCCTCACCGCCCGAACAGCTTTTTGGTATTGCCGTGCGCAACTGTACCAGTCTTTACCTATTAGTATCGTTGCAAAAATCGCCAAGGATGGTGGACAGCGGAAATTTCGCGTTTGTTGGCGCCGAGCTTTCGTATCGTTCATGTACCATCATATCGCCAACTAACGAAGCCAGCATCCAACGTTGGCGACATAGTCAGGATCTAATGGGATGCGAAACTATTCGACGATGCCCTTCGCCGATGTCCGGCGGGATTATTTGGCGACAAGCACGACGGCTATGCCAGCCGGCGGGCTCATTGCGTGGTCGATACTCGCCGTCGCCGCATACGCTTTTGGTGACGCGCTGCCTTACTTTGCACCTTTTATCGCCGCTGCGATTCCCGTTCCCATCGCTATTGCGATCGACAAATTTCGTGGAAAGCTGGGCCTGTGGAGGGAAGGAAACGACAATCCTATCGCCCGGCTTTTTATGCGTTTTATCACCGTCGTCGGGCTGCTCGTCCCGCTCGTCATAATCGCCGCCCGAGCGACTGGCGAGCTTGATCTCCTCATTCTAGGACTTGCAATTCTTTCAGGCGTTGTCTGGGTTCCTCCTGGATGGGGTGCTGACGATCCGGCGGGCTTTACCCACTTCGTATTGCGATCTGTCCTCTGTTACGCCGCTTACTTGATTGTCCCGGATGACCTTCGGGGCGCCGCTATCGCGGGTGCGGCGGCGGTGTCTTATGTCTATGCCATTAGGGCGATGCGGAAGCCCTCCTCGGTTCAAAGGCCGGCATGACCGTTGTGTTCAACCCAAGATTATTCACCGGCGATTTGAGATTCGAATGGCCACAATGGGCTTCGTCCCCCAATCATTCCATTGGCGGAGTCTCAGTATCCGAGCACCTTATCGCGCCCTTAAATCGTTCACTTCCGGCCGAAAAGTTTCTCCACGTCCGTCATAGATAATTTGACCCACGTAGGCCGGCCATGATTGCACTGCCCGGAATGCGGGGTAACCTCCATTTCCCTGAGCAATGCGTTCATTTCCGCGACGGAAAGGATGCGGCCGGCGCGGACGGAGCCGTGGCAGGCCATCGTGGCGGCGACGTGGTCGAGGCGCTCCTTGAGGCTGAGCGCTTCGTCGAAGGCGGCTAGTTCGTCGGCGAGATCGGTGACGAGGCCGGTGACGTCGCTTTGGCCGAGCATGGCGGGGACGGCGCGGACGAGCATTGCGCGCGGCCCGAACCGTTCGAGATCGAGGCCGAAATCGCTGAGTTCCGTGGCGCGCGCTTCGAGACGGTCGCAGGCGGGTTCGTCCAGTTCGATCACTTCGGCGAGCAATAGCGCCTGGCTGGCGACGCCGCCATCGGCCATCGCCTTGCGCATGCGTTCGAGGACGAGACGTTCGTGTGCAGCGTGCTGATCGACGAGGACGAGGCCGTCCGATGCCTCCGCGACGATATAGGTCTTGGCAACCTGCCCGCGCGCGACCCCCATCGGGAAGGCGGCGACTTCGGGCGGCGGGGCATAAGCGGGTTCGGCGCGCGCCTGCGGCGTAGGAGCAGTGAAATGCTGGCGGCGATCCTGAACCGAATATTGGCGGTCCCAAAGGTTTGGTGTCTGCCGTTCCGAGAGGGCATAGTCCGACGTGACCGTTGGATCCGGATGCCCTGTCGGTGGGGGGCCACGATGAAGCCTCCGCCCCCGGCCCCGCAGGTTCAGACGTCCACGCGGCCATCGCATCCTCGCCCGGCCGCTGGACGCTGCGATGTCCGGCCTCGTCCAGCGCACGGCGAAGGCCACTGACGATCAGGCCGCGGACCATTGCCGGTTCGCGGAAGCGCACCTCGGTCTTGGCCGGGTGGACGTTGACGTCGACCGCGTCCGCCGGAACGTCGAGGAACAAGGCAACCATTGCGTGCCGATCGCGCGGCATCATCTCGGCATAGGCGCCGCGGATCGCGCCGATCAGGAGGCGGTCCTTCACGGGCCGTCCGTTGACGAACAGATATTGGTGATCGGCAATGCCGCGATTGAAGGTTGGCAGGCCTGCAATACCCCCGAGCGTCAGCCCTTCCCGTTGCAGATCGACCGCGACACCATTGTCGATCATGCCCTTGTCGGTAAGCGCGGCGACCCGTTGCGGCAGGCTGTCTCCCGCGGCGACCTGCAAGGCGCGGCGACCGTCATGATCGACCGAGAAGGCGATGTCGGGACGCGCCATCGCGAGCCGTTTCACCACGTCCAGGCAGGCGGCATATTCCGAGCGGGACGTGCGCAGGAACTTGCGGCGCGCCGGGACTCGTTCGAACAAGCCCTCGACGCGGACGCGCGTGCCAGGCGGCACACCGGCGGGACCTTCCGACACCAGAGTGCCATTGTCGACGATGCGGGCCCAGCCCTCCGCCCCGCGCACCCGGCTTTCCAGCGTCAGCCGCGCGACACTGGCGATCGAGGGCAACGCTTCGCCCCGAAATCCGAGCGTCGCGACGTTTTCGATCGCGCCATCGACCAGCAGATGATCGGGCAGCTTCGAGGTGGCGTGGCGTTCGAGCGCGAGTGCCATGTCATCCGGGCTCATGGCGCAACCGTCGTCGATCACCTCGATCCCGTCGATCCCGCCGCCAGAAAGGCGGATATCGACTCGGTGGGCGCCCGCATCGACGGCATTCTCGACAAGCTCTTTCAGCGCGCTGGCGGGTCTTTCCACCACTTCACCGGCAGCTATGCGATTGACGAGATGTTCGGGCAGGCGTCGTATTGACATGGGGGTTGCTCTAGACCAAGCGACGGCTTCCCGCGACCCGGAACTGAACGGCAAACCTGAGCGTGGAACCCATGCCCAGGTCGCCGTGCTTTACCCGTTTCGCGCAAGATATCTACGCGCACTGCCGCCTCTTCGCACGATCGCGTGTTCGGGCGCGGCCAATAACGGAACGATTCATGGCTTTCTTCTCGCGCCTGTTCAGACTGATGTCGCACGACATGGCGATCGATCTCGGCACCGCGAACACCGTCGTCTATCTTCGCGGGCGCGGGATCGTGCTCAACGAACCGTCCGTCGTGGCGATCGAGACGATCAACGGCGTCAAGAAGGTCAAGGCGGTCGGTGAGGACGCGAAGCTGATGATGGGCAAGACGCCCGACAGCATCCAGGCGATCCGCCCGCTCCGCGATGGCGTGATTGCGGATATCGACGTGGCCGAGCAGATGATCGGGCATTTCATACGGAAGGTGCACGGCGGCAAGAAGCCGTTCCTGCGCTGGCCGCAGATCGTCATCTGCGTGCCGTCGGGATCGACTTCGGTCGAGCGCCGCGCGATCCGTGACGCCGCATCCAATGCCGGCGCGTCGCAGGTGTGGCTGATCGAGGAGCCGATGGCAGCCGCGATCGGTGCGGACATGCCGGTGACCGAGCCGATCGGGTCGATGGTCGTCGATATCGGCGGCGGCACGACGGAAGTGGCGGTACTGAGCCTGCGCGGTCTGGCGTACACCACGTCGGTACGTGTTGGCGGCGACAAGATGGACGAGGCGATCGTTTCCTATGTCCGCCGCAATCACAATTTGCTGATCGGCGATTCCACCGCCGAGCGGATCAAGCAGGAGGTCGGCGTTGCGAAGCCGCCGGCGGATGGCATCGGCCTGACCATCCACGTCAAGGGTCGCGATCTGGTCAATGGCGTGCCGAAAGAAATCCAGATCAATCAGGGCCAAATCGCCGAGGCATTGTCCGAGCCGGTCGGGGCGATCGTCGAAGGCGTCCGGATCGCGCTGGAAAATACCGCGCCGGAATTGGCGGCGGACATCGTGGATCAGGGCATCGTCCTGACAGGCGGCGGCGCATTGCTGTCCGGCATTGACGAAGTTCTGCGCGACGAGACCGGCTTGCCCGTGACGATCGCCGACGATCCGCTGATCTGCGTCGCGCTCGGCACCGGCCGCGCGCTGGAAGATCCGATGTTCCGGGGAGTGCTGCACAGCGCCTGATTGCCGGTGTCGGAATTGCCCGCGATGCGGATCGCAGCGACCGGCACCGCATGATAGGACGCGTCGATACACCGAAACCCGCCCGATCCATCTCGATCGCGCAGCTTGTGAAGGGATAGAATGGCGCCGTCTCGCAACCGGCGCCCGGGGTTTTCGCGACGGGCGCAATACGGTTTGTTCCTGGGATATGTCATCGCGGTCGCCGGTGCGGTTGTCGCGGTGGTGCTGCTTGCCTTCGCCACGATGAACCCGCCTGTATTCGCCGCCATGCGCGCCTCGCTGGCCGAGATCACGACGCCGATTTCTTCGGGCGTAGCGGGGATCGGTCGCGGGATAGCGGCGATACCCGAAGGCATTTCGGAGCATTTCGCGACCGTCGACAAGAATGCCGAATTGCGCCGCGAACTGAACGACGTGCAGGCGTTGCTGCTGCGCGCGCGGACGTTGGCGCGGGACAATCGCAGGTTGACGGCGTTGCTGCAGATCCGCGAACGCGTCGCCGTTCCCATCGTCGCCGCCCGGCTGGTCAATTCCTCTGCATCCAGCACGCGGCGAACGGCGACGCTGAACGCGGGCACGTGGCAGGGCGTCAAGGTCGGGCAACCGGTGCGGGGCCCGGATGGCTTGATCGGCCGAATTCTGGAGGCGGGGCCGAACACGTCGCGCGTCTTGTTGATCACCGATGCCGAAAGCCGCGTTCCCGTACGCCGCACGCGCGATGGCCTGGTGGCGCTTGCGGACGGACGCGGCGACGGGCTGTTGCAGATCAATGCCGGGACCCTGTCGAACGTCTCGCTCGCGCCGGGCGACGTTTTCGTCACGTCCGGCAATGGCGGAATATATGCCCCGGGCATTCCGGTGGCTCGCGTGATCGAGCGCGGGCAGGATAGCGCCCGTGCCCGCAGCTTCGCACGACCCAACACGCTGGACTTCGCGCTGGTACAAGACATCTTCCTGCCGCCCCCGCCACCTCCACCGCCCGCCGCGGGACCGACGCCGGTGCCGGTAGCATCGCCGACGCCGTCGCCCTCCCCGGCCCGCTCGCCCACGCCGTCTCCCGCCCCATCGCGCCCGGCCGGCAAATGAAGCGCCCCCATCCGCAGCCGCGCCGGGGCCCGTTCGATCCCGCGCCCGCCGGCAAGCTGTCGCGCGCCCTGCCCGCTCTGACGGTGATGTTGGGTTCGCTGGTGACGATCTGGCCGTTAGTCGCGACGATCCCGGTATTACCGCCGATGGGGCTGCTGATGCTGCTCGGCTGGCGGCTGATGCGGTCGGACAATTTCCACATCTGGGCTGCGCTGCCGCTCGGGCTGTTCGACGACCTGTTGAGCGGTCAGCCGCTCGGCAGTTCGATGCTGCTGTGGATGCTGTGCTTCTTTGCGATCGACCTGATCGAACAACGTTTGATGTTCCGCGATTTCTGGCAGGACTGGCTGATCGCGTCGGGCGCGATCGCATTCTGCCTGATCACCGGGAGGTTCTTCGCCACGCCGATCACCGCGCACGTCGACACCGTGTTGTTGGTCCAGGTCGCCATTACGATCATGCTATTTCCCGTCGTCTCGCGGCTATGCGCCTGGCTTGATGAGAAGCGCGAGAGCGCATAGATCGACCCATGCGGATCGTTACCGAACAATCGCAATCATACAGCTTTTCGCGTCGTGCCGTGATGCTTGGCGTTGCGCAGGGCGGCGTCGGGCTGATGCTGGCAGGGCGGATGGCGTGGCTGTCGATCGCGCAGAACGAGCATTATCAGGCGATGTCGGAAAGCAACCGCGTCAACATGACGCTGGTACCGCCCCGGCGGGGCTGGATCGTCGACCGCAACGGTGCGCCGATCGCGAACAACCGGACCGACTTTCGCGTCGATATCATCCCCGACAGGCTGGAGGACAAGGATCGCGTGCTCGCGGTTCTGGGCCAGATCCTGAGCCTGCCGCCCGAGGAGATCGAGCGGATCAATATCGATCTGAAGCATGCGGCGGGCTTCCAGCCTGTGCAGGTGATCGAGAATCTAGACTGGGAGCGGTTTGCGGCCGTCAGTGTACGTCTGCCCGAATTGCCGGGGGTCGCGCCGACGCGTGGATTTTCGCGCAACTATCCAGCGGGCGCGGCGGTCGCCCATCTGACGGGATATGTCGGCGCCGCGTCGGCCGACCAGTACCGCGAAACGAAGGACCCGTTGATGGTCACGCCCGGTTTCAAGCTGGGCAAGGATGGCCTCGAGAAGACGCTGGAACCGTCGCTGCGGGGATCGCCGGGTGCGAAGCGGGTCGAGGTGACCGCGCGCGGTAAACTGGTCAAGGAGCTGGAGACGCGGCCCGACGTGCCGGGCAAGACAGCGCGGCTGACCATCGATGCGGGCCTGCAGGAATATGCCGCACGTCGGCTGGGTACGAATAGCGGATCTGTCGTGATGATCGATTGCGACACCGGCGACATCCTGGCGATGGTGTCGATGCCGGCTTACGATCCCAACCTCTTTTCGGACGGTATCAGCCATCTCGAATGGAAGATGCTGTCGGACAACGACCACGTGCCGTTGATGAACAAGACGCTGCAGGGGCTGTATCCACCCGGTTCGACCGTCAAACCGATGAACGCGCTGGCTTTGTTGAATGCCGGCGTGAGCGCGAGCGAGCGCGTCAATTGTTCGGGTGCCATGCGGTTGGGCACCGGCGTATTTCATTGCCACAAACGCGGCGGGCACGGTCCGCTGGATATGAAGAATGCAGTGATGCAAAGCTGCGACATCTATTTCTACGAGATGGCGCGCCGCGTAGGATATGACGCGATCGCCCCCGTCGCACGGACGCTGGGCATGGGGCAGAAGTTCGATCTTCCGTTCGGATCGCAGCGCTATGGCACGATGCCGGACAGCGCGTGGAAGCAGAAGAAGTACAAGACGAGTTGGACGATCGCGGATTCCCTGAACGCCTCGATCGGACAGGGCTACGTGTTGGCCAATCCGTTCCAGCTGGCGGTAATGGCGGCGCGGATCGGATCGGGCAAGAACCTGATCCCGCGCCTGTTGATGAGCGGCCCGGCGCCGAACCCGCAGCCCCTGCCCTATTCGGCGGAGCATCTGGCCGTCGTTCGCGAGGCGATGTTCGGCGTGGTCAATCAGGGCGGCACGGGCGGGCGAGCACGGATGCTCGTGCCCGGCGTCGCGCTGGCGGCGAAGACCGGCACCGCACAGGTGCGCCGCATCACAATGTCGGAGCGGGCCGGCGGGGTGCTGAAGAATTCGCAATTGCCGTTCAAGATGCGCGATCACGCGTTGTTCGTCTGCTTTGCACCCGCAGATAAGCCGAAATACGCAATGGCGGTGGTGCTCGAGCATAACGGCCATACGGTTGCCAATCTGGATACGCCGCTCACCGGTCGTGACATCATGACCTATATGTTCGATCGCGAGCGCGCGCTGGCATCCTTGGCGGAGGTCGAGCCGACTTGGGGCGGTGATATCGCGACGCGCGCTACCGCAGAGGCGGCGGCTTACCGCGCCGCTGCCACTGCACCGCCTCCGGCGGTCGGGCTGGCCACCGAACAGAATGCCGGCGCACCGACCGACGCGCCGGCGGTCGAGGCTGCGACCGCCGCCGCCAACGCCACCGCAGAGGCGCAGGCGCACGATACCGCGACCGGCAACGGCATCGCGCAGACCACGGGATCACCGGAACCACGATGAGCAGCCGTAACTTCGTTCCCGCCCCGCTCGCGCAATTGCCGTGGAAGGTGATCTTCCTCGTCTCGGCGATCGGCGGTTTCGGACTGATCGTCCTCTACTCGGCCGCCGGGGGCAGCTGGCAACCCTGGGCCTTCAACCAGGGCATCCGGTTCGCGGTGCTGATGAGCTGCGCGATCCTGTTGTCGCGGGTGAAGGCGGATTTCTGGGGCAGTGTCGCATTGCCTGTCTATGCCGGCTTGGTCATCGCGCTGATCCTGGTCGAGCTTCTGGGGGCGGTGCGCGGCGGTAGCCAGAGGTGGCTCGACCTTGGCTTCATCCGGTTGCAACCGTCCGAATTCATGAAGCCGTTCATCGTGCTCGCTTGCGCCAAGTTCTACGATCTACTGCCACCCGGGGAAACGCGACGCTTCGGCGCGATCTGGCCCGCGGCGCTGTTGATCGGCATACCCGCGGCGCTCGTGATGAAGCAGCCCGATCTCGGCACCGCGCTCATGATCACCGCGGGCGGTGTTACGGTCGTCTTCCTGGCCGGCGTACCGATCCGCCTGTTCGTCGGCGGTACGCTGGCGCTGGGGGCGATGGTGCCGTTGGTGTTCAATTACGTGCTGCACGATTACCAGCGGAACCGTATCCTGATCTTCCTGGATCCCGAAAGCGATCCGCTGGGCACCGGTTATCATATCAGCCAGTCGAAAATCGCGATCGGGTCGGGCGGGGTCTTCGGCAAGGGCTTCCTGAACGGCACGCAGAACCATCTGGACTATTTGCCCGAAGGGCATACCGACTTCGCACTGGCGACGATGATGGAGGAATGGGGGCTGATCGGCGGCGTTGCGCTGATCATCGCTTTTCTAACCGTGATCTTCTGGGGCGCCAGCGTCGCGTTGAACGCGCAAAGCCGTTTCGCACGCCTTGCCGCCGCGGGGCTTTCTGCGACGATCTTCTTCTACGTCGCGATCAACATGTCGATGGTTATGGGCCTTGCGCCGGTGGTGGGCATTCCCCTGCCCTTTATCAGCTATGGCAGCTCGGCCCAGCTCACCGTCCTGCTGTGTCTCGGCATTTTGATGTCGATCGACCGGCAAAACCGGCAGACCAACCGCTGGTGATGAAAAGCGGTACGCAATCATTAAAAAAGGGGTTGCATTCCCGCCCGGCGATGGTAGTTCGCGCCCTCCCCGAACGCGGTGGCGCCCTCCAAAGCGCCAATGACACCGCCCGGATATGGACGCATAGCTCAGTTGGTAGAGCAGCTGACTCTTAATCAGCGGGTCCTTGGTTCGAGCCCAAGTGCGTCCACCATTCTTCTCCCGAAAACAGGACGACAAGCGATCGTCAGGCCGCGAAACGCATCTGTATCGACAGCATTTCGGTGAGCGCGGAAATCGGCACCGGTCTGGATATGAGATACCCCTGGGCGAGGTCGCAGCCGCACGCTTTCAGGAACGTCAGGCACTCCAGGTCTTCTACGCCCTCAGCGACGACCTTCAGCCCAAGCTTATGAGCCAGTTCGATCGTCGATCGAACGAGAACCGCGTCGTTCACGTTGCGGGAGGCGTGCTGGACGAAGCTGCGGTCGATCTTCAACTCGCTCAGCGGCAACTGTCGAATGTAGGTCAGCGTGGATTGTCCGGTGCCATAATCATCCATCGACACGGCGACGCCCAGTTCCCGGTACCGGTTGAGTGCTGCGATTGCGCGTGCCGGGTCCGACATCGCGGCAGACTCGGTTACCTCGAAGATCAGAGACGAGGTCGGTACGCAAGATGATTTCAGAATATCTTCGACGGCGGTGTTGAAGGCTGTGTCGGAGAGGAGTTTGGCAGATATGTTGACCGCTGCGGTGACGTCAGGGTGCTCGATGCGCCAGATCGCAAGGTCACTGACGACGCGGTGCAGCACATAGAGCGTCATCGCTTCGATCCGGTTCGTCTTTTCCGCCATCGGGATGAATAGGTCCGGGCCGATAAACCCGCGTTCCGGATGCTTCCAGCGAACCAACGCCTCGACGCTAGCGATTCGGTCTTCGCGCAGGCTGTATTTCGGTTGATAATAGACTTCGATCAGATCGGTGCGGAGCGCATCATCCAATTCGCCCATCAGCGAAATGTCGGCGTCGCGCCCGGCCCCGTCTCGCGCGCCGTCATGCCAGAACTTGCCGAGCCTGACGGCCTCCTCGGCGGCAATCACCGCGTCGAGCAGCAGGCTTCCCACGCCATCGGTGCCGGAGGCGACGCCGGCCGACGCCATGACGTCGGCGCGGCGGCCTGCCACCTCGACAGGCTGGCGCAGCACGATCCGCAGACCCTCGAGCGTGTCGTCCAGACAATGATCCGCCGGCAAACGGAAAGCGAGTTGCCGGTCCCCGGTTCGGAACACCGCGCGGTCGCGGGCGATCAGCGCCAGCCGCTCGGAGACGCGAACGATCAGGTCGTCGCTCGGACCGGCGCCCAGTACCGCCTGCAGACTATCGTAATTGTCGATCTGGACCACAACCAGCGTCGCCGACGCGTCCATCTCCCCTGCCGCGATCATCGCCTTTTTATTCGGCAGCCCGGTGGCCTCGTCGATCGTGCGTTGGCGCCGGAACCGTGCAGCAGCCTCGCGCAGGCCGCAGATCATGCCAGCCACGGCGATCATGCCGAGCGGCGGGACCAGCGGGTAGGTAATGAGCAGCCAATGTTGCGCCACCAATGCCGCGATGACGATCAGGACCAGCGGCGCGCCAACCGTGGCAACCAGCATTCCGGTCGAGCGGGACGCGACGATCAACCCGGTTGCGATCATGCCGACGACGAACAGGGTCAACGCCGAACCGGTGAGCGGCACCCCCCGTAGCAATGTCTCCGCGGCCATCGCCTGGATTACGACGCCGGGTATCACACCCCATTGCGGCGTTCCGTACCGATCGCCCATTTCGATCGCAGTCGCCCCGATCAGAATATCGTGGCCGCGCACCGCCGAACGATCGAACCTGCCTTCGATGACGTCGATCAGGCTGAGTCGCGGAATCGTTGCAGGATCAATCGAAAGGTCGATCGCGAACTCGGTCCCCGCGCTGCCGGATCGCTGCGCGATATAGGCGGCAAGCGACGGACGCGGCGTTCCATCGGTCATGGTGCCATAAAGCATGGCGCGCACCTGTCCGTCCGGGTCGGGCGCGATGTTGACCGAAGCCAATGCGACGTGTGGCCGGAACTTCCGGATCGGCAGGGCATCGATGATCCGCTGATCGGTCGAACTTTCGCTCTGCCCGAAAGTGGCCAGGGCCACCCTGCCCTCCGCGCGGGCCAGCGAAGCCGCGAAGGCGGTATCGCCAGCATTATCCGACGGCGTCGAGAAATCGACGTCGAACACGATCGAGCTTGCACCTGCCAAGCGGAGGCGATCGACGGCCTTGGCATAGTTCGACCGCGACCACGGCCATCGCCGGATCGCCGCAACGCTACGCGCGTCCATCTCGACGATGACGACCTTGCCGCTGGGCGGGCGATCGAACGCCGCGAACCGGGCGGGCGAGATCGCGCGTTCCAGCGCCGATCCCACGCTTCCGAACGACAAATAGGATCCAAGAAGCGCTATCGCAAACAGGATCGCCCAGGACGAAAAGCGCGCGGCCTGAAACGCGGCCCGGAAAGCCTTGGGTCGCATCAGAATATCCGCGACAAGCGGAAGGAGATGCGCGGGCGGCGATCTTTCGTGTCGAAGCGATCGCGGTTGATCGGCAGTGCGACCTCCAGCATCCCGTCGATCCGCCCGCGGCCGATCCGTAAGCCCGCGGCCGTGGACAGGAGCGAGCCGCCCCCGGGGCCGTTGCGAAGGTTGCCGACATACCCTCCGTCGACGGCGCCGTAAATTTGCGCGCGATCCACCACGCCGGGCGCGAGCCGGCCGAAGTCTGCGCGTAGCTCCGCCCCACCCAGGATGCCCTGGTCTCCGGTGCGTTCCGCATAATCGTATCCGCGTCCGAACACCGGCCCCCAACGCCGATCTCCGTCGTGGCAAGCAATGGTCGGGAAGCGATCTGCGCCTGCGATGTGAGCGCTACGCTTAATCGCTCAGACAGGCGCGTGGCCCATTCCAGATCGTAGTTCAGTGTGACGAAACGTGCGTCGCCGTCGCTACGCGAGATGCGGCGATCGCCTTCGTGCGTCATGCCCGGTAACGGCAACCCCGCAACGATTGTCACACTGCCACGAAGGACGCCGCCCCCCAATCGGCCGTTGCCGTTCAACGCGCCGGAGAGAGTGGTCAGGCGATCATTTCGCAAGGGACTGTCGAGCAGCGTCTGACGACCTTGCAGGCTACGCAGATCGAGGCTCGCCCAGATGGAGCGACGACGATCGCGAAGCAGCGGCACTGTGTAGGACAGGCTGCCGTCATAGCTTTTTCCGATCACCCGCAACGGCAGCAGCGTTCCGCCAGGATGCGCGCGTCCGTAGGAACCGGAAATCGACACGACAGCGCCGTCTGCGTTCACGGGCGTGGAATAGCGCGCCCGGAGAAAGAAGAATTCGGACGGCTGAAAAGGTGTCTGCGCGGAGACCACGCCTAGTTCGTCACCGGATCTCAGAACGCTGCGAAGGCTGCCAAGCAGCGTCGTCCGCAGCGGACCGACCTCCTTGCTGCCGCGGTTGTCGATCTGTGCATACAGACTGGCCCGATCCTCGGCGATCGTGACCAAAAGAATACCGAACCCATCCTGCCGGATATACCGGCTTTCCTTCACCGAAAGCCCGGGGATATCGCCGATCAACAGGATCGCCCGTTCCAGTTGCGCGCGGCGAACGGCGCGCCCTGTTACCAGCGCCCTTGTAAGCATTCGATCGGCGAGCGGATTGTGGGCGCCGATCACGCGGACGGCGGACAGCGTGCCGGCTTCCAGGCTGACACGCAGGACGCCCTGCGCCATTGACTGCGGTTCGATCCAAGCCCTTGCGAACGGATAGCCGGCGTCACGGGCGGCGGCGGCTACGCTGCCGGCAAGTCGCGAAAGATCCCCGTTCCCCAAATTTGCACCCAGGAACGGGACCAAGGCCGCGGCGAACACGCCACGCGGAATCTCATCGCCCCCGACAACGATGATCGCGGACGCAACACGCGGTCTGGCAGCCGCCAGCGGAGCCAGGTCAACGGCCGGGTCGGTGACGACGGGCGGCTGAATTTGCGTGACGGGCGCACCGGGTTTGGGCAGCGAGCGGATCACAATCGAGGGATCGGCCTGGTTCAGCCCCGTCTGCGCGTAGCTGGCAGACGCCATCATGAGAGCGGACGCCGTCCAGACCATCTTACCCAACCAACGCATCCACAATCCCCGTCTTCGATCGAGAATCGGGGGTAAAGCTTATGCCTTTCCAAAAGGTTAGACCGCGTACATTAGTGAACACCGCGTTTACCAGATCGTCTAACATCATGGCAAAGTCTGATGCCTAGCCCGACGGAGAGATTGGTTGGAGAGACGTTGTGCGCAAACCGTTTATCGCAATTCTGGCGGCCAGTTGCTCGACGGCGGCAATGGCCAGCGATGGTGGCTGGAAGATCAGCGAGTCCAGCGGGTCCGTTCAGGTCTTGCATAGCGGCGTGACCAAGATCGCGACGCGCGGGTCGCAGGTAGAGGCCGGCGATACCGTCACGACGGGTCCCGGAAGCCGCGCGGTTCTGGTTCGCGGCACCGAATATATGATGGTTGCCGCGTCGTCCCGGCTGCGTCTGCCGACGGACGTCGCTGCATCCGGCTTCACGCAGGTATTCACGGAAATCGGCAATGTGGTCTTCATGATCAAGAAGAAGATGACAGCGCACTTCGAGGTGAAGACGCCGTATCTTGCCGCCGTGGTGAAAGGCACGACCTTTTCCGTGGGCGTGAGCGCGACCGGGGCATCGGTTCAGGTGCTGGAGGGTGCCGTCGATGTCGCCACCCCCGATGGCGGTGCGCACGATCTGCTGCGTCCGGGGTCCTTCGCGATGGTGGGCGCGAACGATCTGTACCGGATGCAGGTCGAGACTAACGGAATCACCAAGGTCGTCATATCCCCTGCCGCGCCGGCTGTGCCTGCGGTCCCGGTCGATCCAACGATAGTGCCGCCGGCCGCCGAGACGGCCGCGATCGTCCCCGATAGTCCGTCGATAGTCACCGCGGCGTTCGAGGCGCCGGTACCGTTGGCCACTGTCACGGGGGGGTTGGTCAACGGCACGACGGGTGGCGACGCCGATCTCACCGCGCTGGCAAGCGTGTCGAAATCGGCGAACGAAGCGTCCAGTTCCGCGGTCCGTTCGGTAGAAGCCGCCACCAAGTCGATCGCCGCCACGGAAGCGCAGGAACAGGCAAGCGCGGTGGCGGATACACAGGCGCAGGCGGCCGAAGCAGCCGCAAAGGCGAAGGCGGATGCCGATCAGGCGGCACAGCTTGCCGAGTTGGCAGCACAGCGTGCGGCGGAAGCGACGGCGCAGGCGAATGCAGATAAGGTGAGAGGCGAGGCTGCTGCCGCAGCTGCGAAGCTTGCCGCAGACGAGGCGGCTTCCGCTGCAGCGACCGCCGCGCAGGTCGCTGCACAGGCGGAGGCCGATCGCGTTGCCGCACTTTCCGTCGTCACGCAGATGCAGGCGGCTGCGGATCAAGCCGCAGCCGCCGCGGCAGCTGCTGCCGCCACCGCAGCGAGTTCGGGCAATGATCCCCAGGCGGTGGCAATGGCCGAGAAGGCTGCACGGGACGCGGCAAAGGCCAGTGACGAGGCGGCCAAGGCGAACGCTGCTGCGGCGCAGGCGCAGGCCGACAAGGCGATGAGAGATGCAGCCAAGGCAGAGACCGACAAGGCAGCCGAGAAAGCGATGAAGGACGCGGCCAAGGCGGCGGATGCCGCTGCCAAAGCGGCCGAGCACGAAGCCGAGAAGCTTGCCGATAACATCATCAAGGCAGCGGGCAAACTTGCCGCCGCCACGCTTGCTGACCTTGCCAAGCAACAGGACAAGGCGGCGCGGGATGCGAAGAAGGCGGCAGACGACGCTGCGAAAGCCGCCGAAGCTATCGCCAAGGCCGTGGCCAAGGGGAACGACGACGCTGCGAAAGCCGCCGAAGACGCGCTCAAGGGGAAGAAGGGCTGACCCGTCGATCCACCGTCGCTCGAACCCTCTTTTCGAAAATCGAGATAATTTCATGCCGGCCGAACAGATCAACCGTGCCGCGCGCAGGCAAAAAAGTTTCCAGCCGGGCACCTGGATGAACGGCGATCAGGTGATTACCCTTCACGTGCTGGATATTTCGGAAAGTGGCGCGCGCGCGCATTCCCCAATGCCGCCTTCCGAAGGGCGATGTGTGCCGATCGTCTGCGGCCTCCCCCTGGGCCGCGCGGTCGTGCGATGGGTGTCGGCCAGTACGTTCGGCCTGGAATTCGTCGTTCCGATTTCGACAGATACGGTAGCCGCCGTCTTGAAGCTGACACCGCGCTGAGTTCCCCCATTCTGTAATCTTCACGCTGGACACGGGAGTTCGTTGAAACCGTAGCCCGGCCAAATCGACGTGATCCGGCCGATCGCTGAACCGACCCGATGCCCGCGGCGTTCAGCATCGGTGCCAGCCTTTCCGTTTCCCGCCGACGCCATCGATGCGCTGCCTTCGCCACCGGATCTCGGGCGTCGGAAGCTGTGGCTGCCGAAACGCGTCATCGTCACCCGGTCCGCAATGGAGTGGGATCACGGGCGGGCGATCGCCGAACGCGCGGGCCGGCTCGGCCTTGACGTCGAGGAATTGCCGTCCGACAGGCTCCCGCTTGCCATGCCGGAAGACGAGCGGAAGGCGTATGCGGCGGCAAAGAACATGCTGGCGGTTGTCGTCGCACCGCCGTCCAAGCGACGGCTGCAACCGATCGCGCCGTCCGCCGACTGGCGTATCGATCTAGCGGAAGGCTGTCCCGCGCATTGCAGCTATTGCTATCTGGCCGGCTCGCTGAAGGGACCGCCGATCACCCGCACCTATGCCAATTTGCCGGAGATCATGGCCGAGATGCCGGCTCATCTCGGCAAGGGCATGGTGACGTCGCGGTCGAGGGCGCGGGCGCAGGAAGGTACGACGTTCGAGGCGAGTTGCTATACCGATCCGCTGGCGCTGGAGCATCTGACGGGATCACTGTCCGCCTTGATCGAACATTTCGGGCGGTGGGACGAAGCGCTCCAGTTGCGCTTCACGAGCAAGTTTGCGGCGGTCGATCCACTGCTGCCGATCGACCACGCAGGGCAAACGCGGATGCGGGCATCGATCAACCCTGCAAGCTATGCACGGCATGAGGGCGGTACGGATCCCGTCGCGGCGCGGCTCCACGCGCTCGCGCGAATGGCCGCAGCCGGGTATCCCGTCGGACTTACAATCGCGCCGATCATTGCGGCGGCGGGATGGGAACAGGCTTATGCCGAACTCATCGCCCAGGCCGGCGCGGCACTGGCGCATATGCCGCACCTCGATCTCACGATAGAATTGATCACGCACCGCTACACGCCGGGATCCCGTGCGGTGCTTCAAAGCTGGTATCCGGGGTCGTCGCTCGACATGACGATGGCGGGTCGGGTGGAAAAGCGGACGAAGTTCGGATCGCTGAAATATGTTTACGATGCCGATACGATGCGCAGTCTTCGGTCATTCTTCGAACATGAGATCACCCGGCACCTTCCCACCGCGCGGATCCTGTACTGGACGTGATGTCGTCGTCGGTCGGTCGAGCCCGGTGCCTTTAGGTTTACGCTGATCGCCTCAGGCCGGCTTCGATCGATCCCGTCGAGCCTGTAGACCGGAACCTTATCGAATCCAGTTTCTTGTTGAAAATGCCTCGCAATATCCTATCGGTCCGCACGATCATCGTCGTGGGATTGAAATATGTTCGCCAGGATTGCCTCCCGTGCCGCAGCGGTCGCGCTGCTGGGCTGCCACGCGGGCACGCTGTTCGCTCAGGAGAAGACGGCCGACAGCGGCGACGACATCGTTGTCACCGCGCAGCAGCAGCGACCGCAGGTCACCAGCGATGGCGCGCTTGGCGCACTTGGCGATCGCCCGGCGCTCGAAACGCCGTTCAACGTACGCAACTACACAGCGCAACTCATTCTCGATCAGCAGGCGGAGACGCTCGGCGAAGTGCTGGAGAACGATCCGTCCGTGCGAACGACGCAGGGATTCGGCAACCAGGCTGAGCTGTTCGTCATTCGCGGCTTTGCGCTGGCGGGTGACGACGTTGCGATAGACGGGCTTTACGGCATCACGCCCCGGCAATTGGTATCGCCGGAATTGTACGACCGGGTACAGGTGTTGAATGGATCGAGCGCGTTCCTCTTCGGTGCCGCGCCTGGCGGTACGGGACTGGGCGGCGGAATCAACCTGATCCCGAAGCGCGCAGAGAAGACGCTGTTTCGCGCGACCGCCAACTATGCCGGTGACAGCGTATTAGGGGGTAATTTCGATGCCGGCGGACGGTTCGGCGCGAACGACGCGTTCGGGCTGCGTGTAAACGGCGTGTATCGCAAGGGCGACACGCCGATCGATGGCGAGCAGCGCAGCGTCCGGGTCGGCGGCGCCGACTTCGATTTCCGCGCCGGACCGGGCCGCTTCTTCCTCGACGTCGGCTATGAGGACCAAAGGGTGTACGCGCCGCGACCACAGGTCCGTTTGGCGAATACCGGGCTTGCCATTCCGCGGGTGCCCGGTGCCGACGCCAATTACGCGCAGCCTTGGGCTTTCACGAAGCTGCGCGACGTCTACGCACTCGCCCGTGCCGAGGTTGACGTTGCGCCCGACTGGACGGTCTACCTGGCGGCCGGCTTCCGCGACGGGCGCGAAAATGGCGAATATGCAACGCCGACCGTGACCAATTCGGTCACCGGCGCGGCAACCCAGGCGCGACTGTTCGTTCCGCGGGAAGACAATAACGAAAGCGGGCAGATCGGCGTGCGGGGCAAGTTTGCCGTCGGCGGCACCACGCACGCGATCAGCGTCGGTGGCACGCTCAACCTCGCCGAGAATCGAAATGCATTTGCCTCCGGTGGTTATGTCACCGCGGCGGGCGGAACGACGACGATGGTCAATACCAACATATACGCACCGGTTGCCGTGGCGCGTCCGATCAATCTCGTCGGCACCGGCGGCAACCTCGCCGATCCGCCGCGCGTGTCGCGGAGCGAGTTCGGCAGCGTCTTCGCGTCCGACACGATCGGGCTGTTCGACGATCGGGTGCTGGTCACCGCCGGCGTCCGGCAACAGCATCTGGTCGTCGACGCCTTCAGCCGGACGACCTTTGCGCGTACGAGCCGATATGACCAGTCGGCCACCACGCCCGTCGTTGGTATCGTCGTCCGGCCTACGCCCACCTTTTCGCTATATGGCAACCGGATCGAAGGATTGGTCCAGGGCCCCACGGCACCGCTGAACGACACAGTCACCAACCCGGGGGAGGTCTTCGCGCCCTATCGCACCGTCCAGTATGAAATCGGCGCAAAGTGGGAAATCCGGCGCCTTACCGCGACGCTGGCGCTGTATCGCACGTCGCAGCCGAACGGTTACAGCATCGCCACGCCGACATCCGCCGCCCCCGCGGCAACCACGTTCGTCGTCGATGGTCGTCAGCGCAACCAGGGTATCGAGATCGGTTTCAACGGCGAACCCGTCGATTGGCTGCGGGTGATCGGCGGCGGGTCGATCAACGATGCGACCTTGCGCCGGACCGCGGGCGGCCTGACGGACGGCAACGATGCGATCGGCGTGCCCGACTATCAGGTCAATCTGGGCCTTGAATTCATCCCGCCTTTCCTGCGTGCCGCGACGCTGACCGGGCGTGTCGTGCATACCGGCCGCCAGTATCTTGACGTCACCAATCGCCAGCGCCTGGATGACTGGACACGGTTCGATCTCGGGCTGCGCTACATCCTGGTCGCCGACGAGCATCCAGTGACGTTCCGGGTGAGCGCGGAGAATGTTGCCGACCGCCGTTATTGGACGTCGGCGTTCGGCGGCTATTTGCTTCAGGGTCAGCCGCGCACCGTCAAGGCATCGATCACGGTCGAGTATTGATGCGCACGGGGACGGTCAGGACGTGGCTGGCGATCCACAAATGGACCAGCCTCGTCTGCACGCTGTTCCTTCTCATGCTGTGTCTGACCGGATTGCCGCTGATCTTCCATGACGAGATCGAGGCGGCGATAGACGACGGTCCTGCGCTTGCGGTGGTGCCGTCGGGAACGCCTCCGCTGCCCCTCGATGCGTTCGTGCGCACGGCCACGGCGATGTACCCGGGCGAGCGACCTCTGTTCATGAGCTTCGACGTCGATCGGCCAGTCGTCAACGTCACCACCGGCAAAACTCCGCAACCGGCTCGCGGCGATTTGCACATCACGGCGATCGATCGTCGAACCGCCCGCCCTGTGGAGGCGCTGGATGAGGATCGCGGCGTGATGGCGTTCATCCTGCGCCTGCACGTCGATATGTTCGCCGGGCTGCCCGGAAAACTGTTCCTCGGCTTGATGGGGTTCCTGTTCTGCATCTCGATCGTATCGGGGATCGTCGTGTATGCACCGTTCATGCGCAAACTGGCGTTCGGCGAGATCCGCACGGCGCGCACGCGCCGGGTACGCTGGCTCGACCTGCACAATCTGCTCGGCATCGCCACCGCCATGTGGGTCGGTGTCGTCGGGCTGACCGGCGTGATCAATACGCTGTCCGAGACGTTGGTGGCGATCTGGCGGACCGACCAGCTCGCTGCCCTTACCCGACCTTATGATGGACAGCCAGCGTTGCCGCCCGCCGCCTGGGGATCACTGGATGCGGCGGTCCGTACGGCACGCGCTGCGGCGCCCGGTACCGACCCGCAATTCGTCGCCTTTCCGGGCACTCGCTTCAGCAGCGAGCATCATTACGCGGTGTGGCTGAAGGGCGCGACGCCGGCGACGCAGCGCCTGTTGACTCCGGCCTTGATCGACGCGCGTACGGGTGAACTTACGGCGATGCGGTCGATGCCGTGGTACATGCTTGCCCTCCGCCTGTCGCAGCCGCTCCATTTCGGCGATTATGGTGGAATGCCTATGAAGATCATCTGGGCCTTGCTCGACATCGTGGCGATCGTCGTGCTGGGGAGTGGCATCTATCTCTGGCTCGGCCGAAGGCGGTCGCCGGCATGAGACGACGCCGTACCACGTTTGCGATTCCAGCCTTCCTGGCGATCACGTCGTTGGTCGCACTGATCGTCGGGTTACTGGGCGATGGCGTCATCGACTTCATCTGCTGGATCGGTATCGCGCTGCCGCTGGCGGCGATCGGTCTTTCCATCGACGGATCACGCCGTTCGAAACACGCCGGCGCGAACCGGCGTTGACCGGTACGCCGCCGTCAGCCCATCACGTCCTTCACCAATTCGGCGGGCGGCCCCAGCAGTTGTTCCAACATTACGGGCGTGAAATCGCGGACGTCCACACCCACGTCGAACTGTCGCGGCATCGGTTTCAGGCGGCCGTGACTATGCCCATGCAAGTTGATCGCCCCCCGATGCTGGCCGTTCCAGCTGCGGAATGCGTAATGACACAGGACAAGCTTGCGCCCGTCCAGCTCCAGTTCGGCATAGTCGCCGACGCTGGCCCAGCCCGTCGCCGTCAGCGTCGCCGCAGGATCGTTGTTACCGCGAAGCAGATGCTTCGTGCCGTTCAATCCCGCGAGCAGGCCGGGGACGTCGGCCGGCCTGCGAGCGACATCGCCCAGATGCCAGACCGTATCGGTTGGCCGGACGACGGAATTCCAGCGCTCCATCATCACCGCGTCCATCGCCGCGACATCGTTGAACGGCCGGCGCTGGATGTTGATCGTGCGATGATCACCGAAATGGGTGTCGGCGGTGAAAAAGATCATCAGGGTTCTCGCTTGCGTCGTTTTCGACTGGGCGGAACGTCCGACATTGCGATACGGCACCCTTTCCGCATTCTCTCGATGATGACACAGTGATGACCGGTGACGACATTCTGCATCTGATAGTAGCGACCCTCGCCCGCAAAATGGGCGGAAGTACGCGGCGCTGGCGTCTGGCGGTCGGCCCGATCCGGGTACACGATCCCGCGACGCACCCACATTGCAACTGGTCGGTATCACCCTCGGGCGATGCGCGTGACATCGCCGCGATCGAGCATCTGCTCGACGAACTGAGATTGTCGCATCCGCTGGTCACGCAGCGATAGCCGCCTCAGACATCAGAAAGGGCAAGATGCCGGGACCGATCAATCGACGGCAGGCGATCGGGCTGGGCGCGGTGGTTCTTGGCGGCTGGGCAGTCGGCCAGGTGTTGCGCCGGACTGCACCGATAGGGCGAGATATCGGCGACGCCGCGACCCCTATCGTGGCCGGCGGCGGCTCGCCCGAAGACGGTCCGGACGACGCCTCGTTGCGGCTCGCCGTGTTTACCGACTATCGGTGCCCCGCCTGCCGGCACGCCTTTCCGGCGATGGAGGAGGCGGTGCGTACCGATGGCAAGGTGCGGGTGATCTACAAGGACTGGCCGATATTCGGTCCGGCATCCGAACGCGCCGCAATGGTCGCGCTGGGCTGCGCCGAACAGGGGATTTATCCTGCCGTCCATCGCCTCTTGATGACCGACAGTCGAAAGATCGACGATGACATGCTGCGTGATCTCGTGGCTTCGGCGGGCGGGGACTGGCCCCGCGTCACCGGCTGGCTGCGTCGGAACTTGCACGCGGTCGAAGCACGGCTACGTGTGAATGGCCGTGAGGCCTATTCGATCGGGCTTACCGGCACGCCGGGCTTTCTTGCCGAACGGTTGCTCGTGATGGGCGCGATAGACGCAGGCGACTTCCGTCGACTGTTCGCCAAAGCGCGCGCATCCCGGTGAGGACCTCCAGGTTGCGATGAGCCCGTCGGATGACGGGTCATCGCAACCTTAGGGATCGGATCTTCAGAACTTCGCGCGCGCACCGATGGTGAAGTAGGTGCCCACCGCGTCGTAATAGATCGGCCCGGTCGGGCTGAGCGGTGGCTTCTTGTCGAACACGTTGTTGACGTTGAACGACAGCGTGAAGGCCTCGGTTGCCTTGAATTGCGCGCCGAGGTCCAGATACGTGAACGCCTTCACCCGATTGTTCACCAGCCCTTCGGTCGTCGCGGTGGCGGGGTTGTCGACCAGAAGGTGGTTGAACAAGCCCTTCCCGATGTACCGCACGCGTGCGTCGAGGCCTAGCCGCGGGCTCTGATACGTCAGCCCCAGCGTTCCGCGCCAGCTGGGAATGGCGTTACCGGTGCTGCTGCCGACGTCGCCGGCCGTATCGACGCGTGAAACGCCGGTGTCGAACACGAACTTCTTCACATGCGTCGCCAACGCCCGAATGCGCAACGTGCCCGGCATCGACGCGCTGAGCGATGACATCTGCAACAGATAGGATGCCTCGATATCGAAGCCCTGGGTCTGGAACGTCGCGATGTTCTGCGAATTCGAACTGACCTGCGTCACCGTCCCGGTTGCGTCGCGAGTGATCTGCGCGCACGCGGCGGCGCTGCCGTTCCGGCACGCGAGCGTCAGGTTCGATGCCGACAACGTGGTGATCGCACCGTCGATATCGATGTCATAGTAATCGACGGACACGTTGAACCCACGGAAAAACTTCGGCGAGAAAGTCGCGCCCAAGGTCGTCGTATGGCCGATTTCCGGCGAGAGATCGGCGTTTCCGCCGCTGAAAGTCGTGACCAGCTGTGGCGCCGGATTATAACCCGAGTTCGCCGCAAGGCGTCCGGCGCTGTCCTGATCGACCAGCGGCCCGATGTTGATCGAGCGGACGGCGAACAGCTCGGCGATAGTGGGTGCCCGTATGTCACGCGACCGCGTCCCACGAAGTAACAGCGAGTCGAAGAGGTTGACCGTCGCGCCGCCCTTCCACGACCAGATGCCGCCACTGCGACTGTAATCGGAATACCGCGCCGCGCCGTTCAGATCGATCTTGAACTTGCCCTCCGCCTCGAAGAGCGGAACGGCGATTTCGCCGAAGCCTTCCTTCACGTTGAAGCCGCCGCTGATCGGGGATCCAAACAGATTGAGCGGCCCGAAAGCGCCCGCCAGATCGGGTGCGCCACTGACCGACTTCTGTTCTTCCCACCGCGCTTCCGCACCGATGGCGATGCTGATGGGAGACCGACCCCAGAGCGGAAAGAGATCGCCCTGGATTTCAGCGGCCGCCGCATCGAGCTTGTTCGTGGTGTCGTTCTGCTGCGTGCCACGGATATAGGCGAGCGACTCTGCCGATGGAGCGTTCAGACCGAACAGGTTCAGGGGACGGCACGCGGGATCGTCATTGGCCGTGCTCGCATCGACGTTGATCGCGCAGGCCGGCTGGCCGTTGGCCGACGGCACCGCCGCGACGGCGTTGTTGAACCGGGCGACGTTCCGCGCATTGAGGACACGTTGCCGGAAGTCGATCTCGCCGTGGCTGTAATGTGCCTGCGCCTTCCAGTTGCCGCCGAGATCGATATCGACGCCGATCGCGCCTTCCTTCTGTTCGCGCTTACCGTCGAACACCAGGCGGAACTGATTGTCGAAGAAGCGACCCAAGGTGAAGCTAGTCTGCCCGGCAGCCGCCAGACCGCTTCGAATGGTCTGCGACAGGAAGGGATTGTTCGCCTGTATCGTCAGGCTGCCAAGGCCGATGTCCGGGAGGAAAGGATAGACCGTACGGGACCGGCCATAGGTCGCATCCGCCCACAGCTTCACGTCGCCGAAATCATAGCTCGCTCGCGCGAACGTGCTGATCCGTTCCAGCGGCGTCGTGACATAGACCGCGTCATAGGTGCCGACTGCATCCACCCCGCCGAGTACCTGCCCCGGAAACGGCGTTGTCGCCGGGTTGGCTGCCAGCGACGTTCCGCCCTGATATGGTCGCAACGTGCCGTCGTCGTTGAAAATCTGTCCGGCGAAGACACCGCTGGTGATCAGGCCCGCAGACGCCTGGTTACCGAAATTGACATCGGGTACCAGCACCTGTCGCAGATCGGTGGTGCTGGTCGGCGAAAGGCGGACGATTCCCGCGCTGCCAAGGTTCCGGCGGCTGTTGCGATCAGAAATCGCCTTGTCCTTCACGTATTCGCCGCTGAACATGATCTGTCCGCGCCCGTCGGCAAATGACGTGCCCATCGTGATGTCACCGCCGTAGCGCGCGCCGTCGCCGCGCGACGAGATACCCGATACGCCGCCGACCGTGATGCCTTTCACACTGTCGGAAAGGATGATGTTGACCACGCCGGCAACCGCATCCGAGCCATAGGCCGCCGAAGCGCCGCCGGTGACGACTTCGACCCTGCTGACCAATCCCAGCGGTACGTAATTGAGGTTGTTCTGACCGACGAAGCGCCGCCCGTTGACGAGCGTCAGCGTGCGGTTTGCACCGAGACCTCTCAGATCGACCGGCGCACTGCCGCTGGAAGTGTTGCCGACGGACACCTGTGGCGTGACGCTTGGGCGAAAGGCCGGTTGATCGTTCAGGACCTGCTGAAGGTTCGGCCGTTGCCCCTGGCGCAGTTCGACGACGCCGATCACGGTGGTCGGCGTGGGTTGATCGAATCCAGCGCGATCGATTCGCGAACCGGTGACGGTGATTTCGCCCTCGTCGGCACCCGCTTCCTCGGCCGGACTATCGCTCGTCGGCGATGGCGGAGCGGTCTGTGCCGCTGCCGGTGCGATGGCCAGTGCAGCTGAAAGCGCGAAAATGCTGCAGGTGAGCGTGCTGGTCGCCTTGGCGCGAATTAATGTCCGGCGCATGAAAATCCCCCTTTGTGTTGCTCATTAGCGATCACGATTACAAGAGGATGTCACGATGTCTCGATCAGGACAATAGGCGTCTTGAAGAGAAAACAAGTTTCTAGACATTGGATCGCGATCGGCCGATGATCGTGGCAGATAGCGTCGGGAGAGAGAACGTGATGCGCAGGGCCGGTATCGTGATGCGTTTGCTGCCGCTGGTGGCGTTGTGCGCCAATGCTGTATTCCCGATGGCGCCACCGCCGCAGGATCTGGCGAAGTACACGCCCGAAGCGCTGGATCGCGAAGTCGCGACACTGGGAACCGCACGAAAAGCCTTGATGGTGCCGATGCGCGACGGCGTCCGCCTTTCGACGAACATCTATACCCCGCGCGACGCGCGCGGCCCCTTGCCGACCATCCTTTGGAAGACTCCGTATAACGAGCACAACCTGCGCGGGTCAACGCAGCGCTACGTCATCGAGGCGCTTCGGCGTGGCTATGTCTTCATCGTGCAGAACGAACGCGGTCGGTATTTCTCGGAAGGCACGTTCGAAATTCTTGGGCGTCCCCAGACCGATGGCTATGACACGCTTAGCTGGATCGCGAAGCAACCCTGGTCCAACGGCAAGGTCGGCACGCTCGGATGCTCCTCCTCCGCCGAATGGCAGTTGGCGCTGGCCGCGCAGAATCATCCGGCACACGCGGCAATGGTTCCGATGGCGTCGGGCGCGGGCATCGGCAAGGTGGGACGTTTTCAGGAACAGGGCAATTGGTATACCGGCGGAGTTCCGCGGTCGCTTTTCTGGGTTTGGCTGTACGGCGTCGATACGCCGATACGCCCGCAACTGCCCGCCGGCCTGGACGAGGCCACCCGCGCCAGGGTGTCGCAATATAACGATCTTTCCGCCACCAAGCCGAAAGTCGATTGGCCGACGCAGATCCAGCATCTTCCACTCGAGACGATGCTGTCGGACCTCGGCGAGCCGCCTGCGACGTTCGAGCAGTTCATCGTCCGCGAGCCGGGCGATCCGGCGTGGCGGACGGGCGGCCTGTATCACGACGACATGGGTTGGGGCGTGCCCGCCTTGTGGTTCAACTCCTGGTACGACGTGTCGATCGGCCCCAATCTGGAACTGTTCAATCACGCCCGCGCGTCGCGCGACGATCGCGAGGCCAGTGCGAACCAATATGCCGTCGTCGCACCGGTAACGCATTGCGGCTACGCCAATCTTGGCCCCGACACCGTCGTCGGCAAACGACAAATGGGTGATACCAGCTTCGACGTAAACGGCGCGGTGTTCGCCTGGTTCGCCCGATGGCTGAAGGGTGAGCGCGGCGCATTCCCGGACTCGACACCGCATGTCCGCTATTTCGCGATGGGCGAAAATAGATGGAAATCGGCGACCCAATGGCCACCGCTCGCCGCCAAACCGATGCGACTCTATCTGCGCAGCGGCGGTCGCGCGAACACCCTATGGGGTGACGGTCGCCTAGATATCGCCGCGCCAGGGCGCGAACCGGCCGATCGTTTCCGCTACGACCCGCTCAATCCTGCGCCGACGGTGGGCGGCGGGGACTGCTGCAACGGCGGGCTCGTCATTCCGGGCGCATTCGACCAGCGCGGCGTCGAATCCCGGCAGGACGTGCTGGTCTACACCAGCGACCCGCTCGATAAACCCATCGAGGTCAGCGGCTTCGTGGATGCGGTGCTGAAGGTATCGTCGAGCGCCAAGGACACTGATTTTGCGGTGAAGCTGGTCGATGTCGCGCTGGACGGGACCGCGTGGATCATCGGCGACACGATCCTGCGCGCGCGTTATCGCGACGGTTTCAACGCACCGAAACTGATGGCGCCCGGCGTGGCATACACGCTGAAACCGTCACCGATCGCCACCGCCATCACGTTCGGCAAGGGCCACCGGATCCGCGTCGAGGTGACATCGTCCAACTTCCCGAAATTCGCGCGCAACCTGAACACGGGCGGCGTGATCGCAAAGGAAACGACCCCGATCGTTGCGGACAACGGCGTTCATCATGACGCGGAACAGGCATCGTACATCGAACTTCCGGTGATTCGATAAACAGCGAGAGTCGTGTTGACGTTCTCTATTGCGATAGATACGATCCTAATCAGAAACACACAGGGGGTGGCATGGCGGGTCTTACACGCAGGGGTGTAATAGGCATCGGGTGCGCAGCGGCCGTTCCGATGATCAATCGCAACGCCTACGCGCTCGCCGCTTCGGAACCGCGGCGCTATTCGAAGCGGGCGATCGATCTGGTGCGCGAAAGCCTCGTCATCGACATGCTGGCTCCGATCAAGATCGACTTCGAACCGGCTTTCTATTCGAAACCGATGAGTGCGCAGGACAAAGCCGATTTTCGCGCCAGCGGCATAACCGGTTTCCATCATGCGGTCGGCCTTGGGGGCGCGAACGCGAAGGAAAGTGCCCTCGCCTTCTTCGCGATCTGGGGCAATTACGTCGCCCGCCATGCGCATCTGTTCTGCGCAGTCGGCAAGGCCGCAGACCTCACGCGCGCCAAGCGCGATGGGAAATGCGCGGTCATCATGGGCCTGCAGAATTCGGACCACTTCCTGCGGCCATCGGACGTGCAGTTCTTCTACGAAATCGGTCAGCGCGTCTCGCAGCTTACTTACAACTCGCAGAACCGTATCGGATCGGGCTCGACCGACCGGGTGGACGGTGGCCTCAGCGATTTCGGCGTGGCGATCGTTCAGGAGATGAACAAGGTCGGGATGCTGGTCGACGTTTCGCACAGCGGCGATCGTACGACGTTGGACGCGATCGCATTGTCGCCCAAACCGATCGCGATCACCCACAGCAACTGCCGGGCGATCATCGACCATCCACGCGTCAAGACCGACGAGGCTATCCGCGCGCTCGGCAAGAAAGGCGGCGTGATGGGGATTACCGGCGTTCGGAACTTCGTCAGCAAGACCGATCCGACGACGATCGCCAACATCGCGGACCACATCGACCATGTCGTCAAGGTCGCCGGCATCGACCATGTCGGTATCGGCACCGATTCCGACCTGAACGGCTATGACGACATGCCGGCCGAAGCGAACAAGCAGCTTCGTGCGGGATACAAGGACAGTTACGCCTTTCGCGAGAAGATCGACGTCGACGGCTTCGACCATCCTCGCAAAATGTACGACCTGACCGAGGAACTGATCCGGCGTCGCTATTCCGACACCAACATCAAGGCAGTGCTGGGCGGCAATTTCCAGCGCCTGCTCAGTGCAACCTGGGGCGGCTGAACCATGACTGCGCACGCACATCCCATCGCATCGACCGCATCCACGACGATGCTGCCGCAACCCTATCTCCTGTTCCTGGGGGACGTGACCGAAGCCGGGTTCGCGAAAACCGCATTCGGGCTGCGCGACTGGGCCGCGGATAGCTGCGTCGGCGAATATGCGCTGCCGGGGGCGACCGTATCGACCGGGCTGGTGCAGTTGACGCCGGCACAGGCGGCCGAACGCGGTGCCCGTTCGATGCTGATCGGCGTCGCCAATCAGGGCGGCATCATTCCGCAGGGCTGGCGCGCCTCTCTGATCGAAGCGCTGAACGCCGGGCTGGACCTGGTCAGCGGGATGCATGCCCGCCTTGGCGAAATCCCCGGTCTCGCGGACGAGGCGGCGCGGCTGGGACGACAGTTGATCGACGTTCGCGTGCCGCCCGCCACCCTGCCCATCGCGACCGGACGCAAGCGCGTCGGCAAGAGATTGCTCACGGTCGGCACCGATTGCGCATTGGGCAAGAAATACACCGCGCTGGCTATTGCAGGCGCCTTGTCCGAACGGGGCCTCGCCAACAATTTCCGCGCGACCGGGCAGACCGGGATCATGATCGCGGGCGGCGGCATTCCGATGGACGCCGTGGTCGCCGATTTCGAGGCTGGTGCTGCCGAGATGTTGTCGCCCGATGCCGATCCGGATCACTGGGATATCATCGAAGGGCAAGGCTCGCTGTTCCACCCCGCCTATGCCGGCGTATCGCTGGGATTGCTGCACGGCAGCCAGCCGGACGTCTTCATCGTCTGTCACGAGCCCGGACGGACGACCGTCCTGGGCGCGCCGGGGTATGACTTGCCAAGCATCGAAGAGGTCATCGCCGCGACCGTCATGCTGGGCCGGCGGACCAACCCGGACATCCGGTGCGGCGGAATATCGTACAACACGTCGGGCCTGGACGCCGACGAAGCCGATCGATTGATGGCGGAGGACGGTGAGCGGCTCGGCCTGCCCGTGGCCGACCCGATCCGCGGTGGCCCGGCCTTCGACAAACTCGTCGCGAATTGCCTCGCGTGACAGGCGCAGATCAGCCCGCCGGTACGACGTCGAGCTGGTTCCAGCGTTTCCTGCTGCCCGGATTTGCCTTCAAGGCGGTCGTGATCGGCGGCGGCTATGCGACGGGGCGCGAACTTGCCGAATTCTTCCTGCCGAGCGGGCCGTGGGGCGGGCTTGCCGGGATGATATTGGCGACGATCATCTGGAGCGTGATCTGCGCGTTGACCTTCGCTTTCGCACGAGCGGTGCAGGCGTATGATTACCGCAGTTTCTTCAAGGCTTTGCTCGGCCCGTTCTGGATCCTGTTCGAGATCGCCTATGTCGCGTTCGTCATCCTGATCCTGTCGGTGTTCGGCGCCGCCGCCGGCGCGATCGCCGCAGCCACGATGGGCGCGCCGCCGATCGTCGGAACGCTGGCGCTGACGGTCGCGATCGCGGGGTTCGCGACGTTCGGCAACAGCTCGGTCGAGCGCCTGTTCAAATGGGTCTCGTTCCTTCTGTACGGCGTCTACGCCTTGTTCATCATGCTCGCTTTGTCGGGGTTCGGCGACCGGATTGCCGCCAACTTTTCGATCGCGGCACCCGCGGACGGCTGGGCGTTGGGCGGGCTGACCTATGCGAGCTACAATATCGTCGGCGCGGTGGTGATCCTGCCTGTCGTTCGCCACATGACGAGCCAGCGTGACGCGGTGACCGCGGGCCTCGTCGCAGGACCATTGGCAATGCTGCCGGCGATCCTGTTCTTCGTCGCGATGATCGCTTTCTATCCCGGCATCGCGTCCGAGACGCTGCCATCGGACTTCCTGCTGCGTCAGTTGAACCTGCCGGCATTCCATTATCTGTTCCAGCTGATGATCTTCGCGGCTCTGCTCGAAAGCGGCTGCGGCGCCGTCCACGCAATCAACGAGCGGGTCGACACCGTGATGCGCATCAAGCGCGGGTCCGGCCTGACGCCCGCCGGTCGTGCGACGCTTGCCGCGACCCTGCTCGTCGGGTGCATCTTCGTCGCCGACCGGTTCGGCCTCGTTGCCCTGATCGGCAGCGGATACCGCTTCCTCGCCTATGTCATCCTGGCCGTTTACGTCGTCCCGCTCATCGCGCTCGGCCTGCCGCGCCTGATCCGCCACGTCGAACGGCCGATCGAGACCGTTTCTGTATTGGAGAGCAACACATGATCCTGCGTGGTTCCGCACGCCTCGGTGCAGCGCTGACCCTGGCCCTGCTTGCATCGGCCAGCCTGCCCGGCGCGGCATCGGCACAGTCCCGCCCACGCGCGACGGCAACATCCGTTGCCGCGATCGCCAGCCTCCCCGCTTTTATCGACGGCGTCGTCGCGCAGCAGATCGCGACGCGCGAAGTCGCCGGTGCGGTCGTCACCGTGGTTCAGGACGGCCGCATCGTCATGTCGCGCGGATACGGTTTCGCCGATGTCGATCGCGGCATCACCGTCGATCCGGCGACGACATTGTTCAGGCCGGGATCGGTTTCGAAGCTGTTCACCTGGACCGCGCTGATGCAACAGATCGAACAGGGTCGCGTCCGAATGGACGACGATGTGAATACCTATCTCGACTTCAAGATTCCGGCGTTCGAGGGCAAGCCCGTCACCGTCCGCGACCTGTTCCAGCACACCCCGGGCATGAGCGATTCCAGCGGCATTTCGACCGGCGATCCAGCAAAGGTGGAGTATTTCACCGCATGGATGAAGACGCATATTCCGCGCCGTATCTGGGCACCGGGAACCGAGACGTCCTACTCCAATTACGGCGCCGCACTCGCGGGATACATCGTGGAAAAAGTATCGGGCGTGCCGTTTGCCGATTATGCCGAGCGCAACATCTTCCGGCCGCTGGGGATGAAGACGACGACGTTCCGGGAGGATCTGGCGCCGTCCCTGCGACAGCGCGCGGCGCTGGGCTACAAGGTCGAGGGTGGACGCTTCGTCGCGCAGCCGGTCGAATATTATGGCGTCATCCTGCCCGCCGGATCCGCCTCCGCGCCGGGTGACGAGATGGCCCGCTTCATGCTGGCGATGCTCGGTGGTGGACAGTTGAACGGCGTGCGCATCCTCAAGCCGCAGTCGGTGAAATTGCTGATGTCGGACAGCTTCGCCAACGTCGCGGGGCTTCCTGGGATGGCGCACGGCTTCATGGTACGCGGATGGGGATCCACCCGGTTGGTGGGACATGGCGGCAACACGCGCGATTTCCACTCCGATCTCGTGCTCGCGCCGGATCGGGGCTTCGGCATCTTCATATCGATGACCGGTGGCGAAGGCAGCTATGGCGCGCGTACCGAACTTGCCGATGCTGTTCTTGGACGGATGTTCCCGCAATCCGCCTCGGTTCGCCAGGCCGGTCCGGCGCCGCGATATGTGGGCAGCTACCGGACCAACCGGCGCGACTATGCCCTTGCCGTCAATCCGGACCGTGACCTGAAGGTCTCGGTTGCCGGGCCGTCGCTGCTCAAGCTCGACCAAAACGGCCGCACGTCATCGTGGCAGCGGATCGGGGCCGACACGTACGAGCAGGTCACCGGGGCGCGACAGGGCGGCCCATATGACCGGCTGCGCTTCTATGGCGACGGACGCGATCCACGCCTGTCCTTCGCATCGCAGCCGCACGTCACCTATCACTTCGTCAAATCCTGAAGGAAGACGCGATGCCGATCAGCCTTCACCGACGCATTGGCGGCACCGGCCTCGCGATCTCGCTGGCGTTGGCGCCCGGACTGGCATTGGCCGATCCGCCGGCCGGCTTCGATGCGCGGGTAGAGGCGCTGCGCAAGGCGATCGGCGTCCCCGGAATGGCGATCGCCATCGTCGAGAATGGCCGTACCACGCTGGCCAAGGGCTATGGCGTGAGACGGATCGACCGCAACGATCCCGTCACGCCGGACACGATTTTTCCCAACGGATCGACGGGCAAGGCTTTTACGACTGCGGCGCTCGCGGTGCTTGTCGACCAGGGCAAGATCGGCTGGGATGACAAGGTGATCGATCGCCTGCCCGGCTTTCAGATGTACGATCCCTATGTCACGCGCGAGATGACGATCCGCGACCTGCTCGTGCATCGCAGCGGTCTCGGGCTCGGCGCGGGCGACCTGCTGTTCGTGCCGAGCAGCAACCTGACGCGGCGCGAGGCCGTGCGACGCCTGCGCTTCATCAAACCGGCGACCAGCTTCCGCAGCGGATATGCCTATGACAACATCCTCTACATGGTGGCGGGCCAGTTGATCGAGGAGGTCAGCGGGCAAAGCTGGGAAACGTTCGTCGAACAGAACGTCTTGCGCGCGGGCGGGATGAAGACCGCGACATCCGACGAAAAACGCTTCTCCACGCGCGACCGGGCGTTTCCGCACGCGCGGATCAACGGAGCATTCCGCGGCCTCGGGGATCAGGAACTGCTGGACGAACGCAAGGAACTGGGGCGGATCGCTGCGCCGGCCGGCGGCCTGGCCGTCAGTGCGCGCGACATGGCGCGCTGGATCACGATCCAGCTTGCGCACGGCAAACTGCCGGGCGGCGGCCAACTGTTCAGTGAGCGTCAGTCCGCCGAGATGTGGAAGCCCGCAGTACTGACGCCGGGCGGGCAGTTGCCACCGCCACTCGACGCCGCATCGCCGATGTTCAGCGCCTATGCGCTCGGCTGGTCGGTAAGCGACTATAAAGGCGCGAAAATCGTCTCCCACGATGGGGCGGTGTTCGGTTTCCAGGCCACCGTGGTGATGATCCCGGAAAAGAATATCGGCTTTTCAATGCTGATCAATTCCGAGGATGGCGAGCTGGTCCGCGGTTTGATGTACCAGTTGCTCGATCATTATCTCGACAAGCCGACGCAGGATTGGGCAACGGACTGGCGCGCCTACAAGCGTGCGCGGCAGCAGCGGGCGGCGGCGACGCTGTCCGCTGCGGCGGCACAGCCGGTCGCGGTCGGTCCATCGCTGCCCTTGGCCAAATATGCCGGGGAGTATGCCGATCCGTGGTACGGGCCGATCGCTATCCGCGCGGAGGGCAATGCGCTTCGGATCGATTTCAAGCAATCGCCCGGTCTCACCGGCACGCTCGATCACTGGCAGTATGACAGTTTCCGCACGCGCTGGGACGATAAGAGCTTCGAACCTGCCTACGTCACCTTCGCGCTGGATCCGATGGGCAAGATCGACCGGATCACGATGCGCCCGGTCTCTCCGGTCGCCGACTTCAGCTGGGACTTCCAGGACCTGCTGTTCACGCCAGTGAGCGCGGGCAAGTGAACCTTGCCCCCGCCCCTTGCGCCGCGATCCACGCCTTCTGCCCTCGTCCGGAGATGCTATCATGAAACTCGCATTCGCTCTGGCATTGCTCGCCCTGCCCCTGCCCGCACTCCCCCTGCCCGCAATGGCGCAAGTCGCCGCCACCGCCGACACGCCGGGCAATACGGCTAGCGGCATCGCCTTCATCCAGCCGCGCGACTGGACGCGCACGACCGCCGGCAACGCGACGATCTTCGCCGCGCCGGAAGGAACGCTGAAGATCGCGGTGGTCGAGGTCGGTGCCGCTACCGATGCCAGCGCCGCGGCTAAAGCCGGATGGAGCGCCTTTTCCCCGCAATCCAATCGCAGGCCCCGGCTCGTCACTCCGGCCGCGCCCGGCGACGGCTGGGACGAGCGGGTCAGCCTCGCCTATGAGACTGCACCCAGCGAACGCGCCGCGGTCTCGGCGCTCGCGTTGCGAAAAGGTACGGCATGGACCGTCGTCATCACCGAGGGATCGGAAGCGGTCGCCAACAAGCGATCCGCGGCGACGGGGACGATCGTCGGCAGCTTGCGCCCGGCTGGTTACCAGCGCGAAACCTTTGCCGGGAAGACCGCACATCGCCTTACGCCGGAGCGTATCACGCTGCTTCGGGATTTTGTGGCGGATGCGGCGAAGACGCTCGAAGTGCCCGGCGTGGGGCTCGCGCTGATCGATAACGGAAAGGTCGTCTGGCAGGGCGGTATCGGAGTCCGCGCGCTCGGCTCGACCCAACCCGTCACGGCGCATACGAAATTCATGATCGCGTCGAATACCAAGGGCATGGCGACGCTGTTGCTGTCCGTGCTGGCGGATGAAGGCAAGCTGCGCTGGGACCAGAAGGTCACCGAACTGTATCCGCAATTTCGTCTGGGCAGCGACGAGGTGACCCGGTCCGTCGAGGTCCGCCATCTGGTATGCGCCTGCACCGGCCTGCCGCGTAAGGACTATGCCTTCATCCTTGCCGATGGCGGCGCCCCGGCGTCCGACACCTTCACCCAGCTTGCCGTGACGCAGCCGACCAGCAAGTTCGGCGAGCTGTTCCAGTACAACAACCTTATGGCATCGGCGGCGGGATATCTCGGGGGGCATCTTGCCTATCCGGACATGGAGATCGGCGCGGCGTTCGACCGTGCGATGCAGACGCGGATATTCACGCCGCTTGGCATGCGCGACACGACGTTCGATTTGAAGATCGGCGAAAGCGGCGATTGGGCGCAACCCCACAGCTACGATATCGACGGCCGGATGACGTTGATGACGAACGGGTTCAACCATCTGATCGTGCCGCATCGCCCGGCCGGCGGTGCGTGGTCAAGCGCGGCCGATATGACGCGCTACGTCCAGCTGGAACTCAGCAAGGGGATCGGCCCGAACGGCAAGCGGATCGTCAGCGAGGCGAATATCCTGGAGCGCCGGAAGCACAATGTCTCGCTGGGTGAAGACGCCTGGTACGGTATGGGGCTGATGGACCGGACCGAGTCCGGGGTCAACGTCGTCACGCATGGCGGGACTTTGCAGGGGTATCACAGCAATTTTTACGCCCTGCCGGAATCCGGCATCGGCGCCGTCATCCTGACCAACTCGGACACCGGCCCGGCGATGTTCGCGCCGTTCCTGCGCCGCATCCTGGAAGTGGTTTATGACGGGAAGCCGGAAGCGGTGCAGGCGATCGCGCCGGCAGCAGCGCGACAGAAGGCGAGTGTCGCCGCGCGACGTGCGCGCCTGACGGTTCCGGGCGACGCTGCGGTGCTCAACGGACTAGCCTCGGCGTATCGCTCCCCGGAAGGGCTGAACCTTACGGTCCGCGATCGCGACGGGGCGAAATGGGTAACCGCCGGGTTCATCGAAGGCCCTGCCGCCACGCGGAAAAATACCGATGGATCGGTATCTCTGGTGACGGTCGCGCCCGGGTCTATTGGGGTCGACGCGCTGATCGGCACGGCGGGCGGCAAGCGCACGCTGTCGATCCGCGATAGCCAGCATGAATATCTCTATACCGAGGTTGCGCAGTAAGGGCTGGTCGACGCGTTGCATCTGGCCGTCCGGTCATCCGGACGGCCTTTTCTGTTCAGATTTCGCAGCGATGGCGCAGCACCATTCCGCTCCGCGATCCGGTCGGCTGCCCTCCGCGAATTGCTAAGACACCGTTGACGATCACCTCGCCAATCCCCTCGGCGGGGGCGGTCGACGCATCGTAGGTCGCGCGGTCGCGGATCTTCGCGGCATCGAACACGACGATATCTGCGCGCATGGTCTCACGGAGCATGCCGCGGTCGGACAAGCCCAGGCGGCTTGCCGGCAGCGAGGTCATCTTGCGGACGGCATCCTCCAGTGTCAGCACGCCGCGCGCGTTGACATATTCGGCGATGATACGCGGGAAGGTGCCGTGCGCGCGCGGGTGCCCGTTGCCCAGCGTTTCGGGGGGCACTGTCTTGTCTGTGACCGATGCGTCGGTGCCGACGCTGACCCACGGCTTCTTCATCGCCAGCGCGACGTCGCGCTCATCCATCATGAAGTACAGCGCCCCTGCCCGTTTGGGCAGCGCGGCGAGCCAGATATCCCAAGCCGCATCCGCCGGATCGCGGCCCAGCGCGGCGCCGATGTCCGCGAAACTCTTCCCTTCGAACTTCTTGTATTCGGTGCTTTGCGCGCTCGAGAGAACGACATTCTTCCAACCGCCCGATGCATTGACCAGGTTCGACCAGTCTGGCTGCGGCCCGGCCTTCAGTTCCTTCTTCAGCTGCGCCCGGACCGCGGGGTCGCGTAGCGCCGCATGTGCGGCCTCGCGGCCCTTGGCGAAGACGTGCGTCGGGATGGTCACGTCCAGTCCGGTGCCGCCGGCGACATAGGGATAGATGTCGGCGGCGATATCGACGCCCCGCGCCCGGGCCGCCTCGATCCGAGCATCCGCCTGGGGCATCAACTTGCCCCACATCGGCGCATAAGCCGCCTTGATGTGGAAGATTTCTACCCGCGCGCCGCTCTTTTCGCCGATAGCGACGGCCTCGTCGATCGCGGTCAGCAGCTTGTCGCTTTCGTCGCGCATATGGGTCGCGTACAGCCCGCCGCAACGCCCCGCGACCGTCGCCATCCGCGTAAGATCGGTGGCCGACTGGAACGTCGCAGGGGAATAGATCAATGCGCTGGATACACCGAACGCACCCGCCTTCATCGCGGTGCGGACTTCGGCCTCCATTGCCCGCAATTGCGCTTCGGTCGGCGAGCCGGCGGCATCACCCATGACTTTCACCCGCGCCTGAACCGCGCCATAGGTCGTGCCGAAATTCAGTCCGATGCCGGTCTTTTCCAGCGTGGTGAAATACCCCGCGAGTTCTGCCGCCGGCACGGCAGTGCCCCCTCCCCGGCCATCAGGGTCGTGACGCCCATCCGCAGCTTGCTGACCGCGGAACCGTCATTCAACAGCGCGCGCTGCGAATGATCGAGCATGTCGATGAAGCCCGGTGCTACATATCGCCCCGTCGCGTCGATCTCTTCCCGGCCGCGCCCATCGATCCTGCCGATCTTGACGATGCGTCCGTCGCGGATGGCGACATCCGCCCGCACCCAGGGATTGCCGGCGCCGTCGAGCACACGACCGCCACGAATGACGACATCCCAGTCCGGCCGGTCCGGGACGGGCGCCGCGCCGATCAGCAAGAGTGATATCGCGCTCCGGATCCAGGGGGTCATGCCAACATCTCCAGATAGTTATACCGACACCCGGATGGTGCGCGACCTATCTGGAGAATACAATCCTATTTAGGACGCCTGCTTGGAGCGGGGGCGACATAGCTCGCTTTGACACGTTCCGCGGCTTCCATGACCCGCAGCACGTTGTTGCCGGCCAGCTTGGCGATATCCGTATCGCTCCAGCCGCGACGCATCAGTTCGGCCAGCAATGCCGGATACGTCGCCACGTCGGTCAACCCCGCCGGCAGGGTTTCGCCGACACCATCGAAGTCCGACCCCAGCCCGACATGATCGACCCCCGCGACGCGCGCGACATGTTCGATATGATCGGCCACCTGCGACAGCGTCACGACGGGCGCCGGGTTGGCCTTCAGCCACGCTGCATAATCCGCCGCCGCCTTCTCCGGCTGACCGATGTCCAGACCGTCGAACGGCGGCGAATTCAGCCGCGTCTTTTCAGCGGCAGAATCCGCCGACCAGCGTCGATAGGCATCCGATACGTAAGCCGGCGCATAATTGACCATCACGACGCCATTATTGCCCCTGATCAGCTTCAGGACCGCGTCGGACACGTTGCGCGGGTGATCGTCGATCGCGCGCGCGCTGGAATGCGAATAGATGACCGGCGCCTTCGTCACGGCGAGCGCATCGCGCATCGTCGCCTCGCTGACATGACTGAGATCCACCAGCATACCCAAGCGATTGAGTTCGAGCACGACCTTGCGTCCGAAGTCGGTCAGCCCCTTATGTTCGGGATTGTCGGTCGCGGAATCCGCCCAGGAGATGGTACGGGAATGGGTCAGGGTCAGGTACCCAGCCCCCAGCGCGGCATAGCTGCGCAATACCGACAAATTTTCGTCGATCTGTCCGCCGCCCTCGACGCCGATCAAGCTCGCGATACGGCCAGACGCATGCGCGCGCCGAACGTCCGCCGCCGTCCGTGCCATCACGAACGTCTGCGGATAACGCGCGGCGATCGCGTGAACGAGATCGATCTGCTCCAACGTCTGTTCGACCTGCTCCTTGCCCGGCAGCGCGGACGAGACCCATACGGACCAGAACTGCCCGCCGACCATACCTTTGCGAAGCCGGGCGATGTCGGTGTTGTATCGCACCGGACGGCGCGACAGATCGTTCAGATCCATCGTCCAGCGGGCCTCGCCCTCGCGCTCGCGCAGGGCTTCGGGCCAGTCGTTATGGCCGTCGATCAGCGGCGTCGTCCGCAACACGCGGGCGACGCGCGCGGCGTAATCCTGCGCTGCCGCCGGAAGTGGAAGCGCAGTGAACAGCAATGTGGCGCCCAGCCACCGGACAGCTTTTCTCATCGACGCTTCCGTGTCCGGCTAACGCCATCGCCCGGGGCATCGTTTTCGTTCACCGCAACTGCACTTTGACGCTGCTCCTCGTGCACCCTCAGTAACGATTCCATCAATTCTTCCTCACTGCTGGACATAACTGCAAGCACCTCCGCTTCGTCGCACCCCTCGGCCGCCAGATAGGCATGGCCCATGCTCGAATCGATATAGAGTGCCTGCCCCGGACCAAGCGTGACGGCGTCGTAAAATTCGGTCTGCACGACGACTTTCCCGCTCAGAACGTAGAGAAACTCCTCGCCGCTGTGATGCACCAGATCGCCGAACTGTTCGGGCGATCTCGCGCGGATCTTTGTGATGACGGGGACCATCCGCTTGCGACGCAGTTCGGTACATAGATAATAATAGTCGTAATTCGGCGTCTCAATCCGCACTGATCTCGCCATGTCGCTCAGGCTGCGGCGCGCGGTAACCGACTGGGTCGGCTCGACTTCTGCCTCAGCGAACAGCTCCGACATTCTCAATCCAAGACGTTGGCCGAGCAATTGCAGCTTGTCGTACGTCAGGGTCAGACGGTCATGCTCGATCTTGGACAAGGTCGAGACGGGAATACCGGTCTTCGCACTCATCTCTTTAAGCGTCCAACCCTCGCGTGAGCGCATGCCGCGGAGCAGGGCACCTAAAGTGGGTGGGTTTGATGACACGAGAATCCTTTCGCTCGCCATTGACGATCTCTCCGATCAGGATAAGGTAGTCCTAATCAGATATTTCATACATCCTACCGGACCCGGTCGGATGCGGCAATGGCCAAGGGGGGGATGGGCATGTGCGAGGCCGGGACCTGTCGGCTACGCTTTGCAGCGATCCGTTTCCGATACGGCACGTAGCGGGATCTGCCGCACGTTCGATCCTATTCACGACTTTATCGCCATAACAGGAAACCATTGATGGGCAGTCTAAAACTCGACGTCGCGACTAATGTGCTTCGGTTGGCACAGCCGTTCCGCATCTCCGGATACGTATTTGAAACTGCAGAGGTGTTGATCGTCACTCTCCGGGATGACGAATATCGGGGGCATGGCGAAGGCGCTGGCGCCTATTACCTTGGCGACGATCTCGATCATATGCGGGAAGCGGTCGAAACCGCGCGCGCGGCAATCGAGTCGGGGCCGACGCGTGAGGAGCTTCGCTCCATCATGCCGGCTGGCGGCGCGCGCAATGCGGTGGACGCTGCTTTGTGGGACCTGGAGGCGGCGCGGACCGGACGGCCCGTCTGGCAACTGGCCGGCCTGACGGAGGCACCCCGTCCGATCGTCACCACCTTCACCGTCAGCGCCGATACGCCGGAAGCCATGGCCGCACGCGCGACAAGCTATGCCGGGGCAAAGTCGATCAAGATCAAGCTGACCGGCGAGCTCGACCTCGACCTCGCGCGCGTCGCCGCGATCCGGGCTGCGCGGCCCTACGTCTGGCTGGGGGTCGACGGCAATCAGGGCTTCGTTCGTGGCGATCTGGATGCGCTCGTCAACGGTTTGCTTCCGCACGATATCGCTTTGCTCGAACAACCGCTCGCGCGCGGCCGCGACGCCGAGCTGGAGGACTTCCAATCCCCGATACCGGTAGCGGGCGACGAAAGCCTGCTGACGCTAGCCGATGTCGCGGGCGCGGTGGGCCGGTTCGATGTCGTGAATATCAAACTCGACAAGTGCGGCGGGTTGACCGAGGGGCTGTTGATGGCCGCCGAAGCGCGGCGGCTCGGCCTTGGGGTCATGGTCGGTACGATGATCGGCACCAGCCTGGCGACGGCGCCCGGCTTCGTGTTGGGCCAGATTGCGGACCTGGTCGATCTGGATGGCCCGACGTTCCTGGCGCAGGATCGCACCCCCGGCGTCGTCTACGCAGATGGAACGCTCTACGCGCCGGATACCGTCTGGGGCGGTGCTCGCGACACGGCGAAATGACACGCGAGCCCACATGGTTCGGTCAGCCACGCGGCCTGACGATCCTGTTCCTGACGAACATGTGGGAGCAATTCTCCTATTACGGCATGCGTGCCCTGCTGGTCTATTACATGACCAAGCAGTTGCTGATCGCACAAGGCACCGCCTCGATCATCTTCGGCGTTTACACGGCGTGCGCCTATTTCACCCCGATCATCGGGGGCGTCATCGCCGACCGGCTTCTGGGGAAGCGCCGCGCGATCGTGATCGGCGGTTCGATCATGGCCGCCGGCCATTTCATGATGACGTTCGAACCCTTATTCTACGTTGCGCTGGCGACGATCGCATTGGGCAATGGCCTGTTCCTGCCCAGCCTGCCGAGCCAGATCGACGATCTCTACGCACCCGGCGATCCGCGGGTCGGCTGGGCGTACAACGTCTATTATGTCGGCGTGAACATCGGTGGTTTTCTGGCGCCGCTGATCTGCGGCACACTCGGCGAACTTTATGGCTGGCATTGGGGGTTCGGCGCCGCGGGGATCGGGATGCTGGTCGGCCTGTGCATCTATCTGTGGGGACAGCGCTATCTTCCGGCGCAGGCCCTGCATCCCAGGGTCGAGCGCGGGGCGCTGCCCCAAGTGCGGTTCCCACGGGAGATATTCCTGCTGCTGGCTGCGATCGCGCTGGCGGTGACGGTTTTCCGGAGCGCCTATGAACAGGTCGGCAATACGGTCGCGCTCTGGGCGGATATCGGCGTCGATCGCACCACGCCTGTCGGTACGATCCCGATGACCTGGTTTCAGGCGCTCAACCCGTTGCTGGTCATGGTGATGACGCCGCCGCTACTTGCGATCTGGCGAAATCGCGCCGCTGCCGGACGGATCGAGCGGCCGGCGCGCAAGATGGCGCTGGGCGCGGCGGTCGTCGCGGGGGCTTATGTATTGCTCGGCCTGCTGGAACTCGCGGGCAGCCCGAGCCACTGGTCGTGGCTGGCCGCGTTCTTCGTCGTGCTGACGTTCGGTGAACTGTACATCCTGCCGACGGGTCTGGGCCTGTTCGCTCGACTGGCACCTGCGGGGCTTGGCGCGACGACCGTCGCCGCCTGGTATCTAGCGACCTTTGCGGGGAGCCTGGCCGCCGGCCTGGTCGGCACGCTGTGGAGCCGCGTCGATCATTCGACCTACTTTTTCCTGCTTGCCGCTTTGGGCGGTATCGCCGCGCTGATGCTGCGCGCGATCGACCCGTTCGAACGCGTGGTGGAGGAAAGACGTCTGCACGACAAGGTCGACACAAGCGCGGTTTGATGCCGGCCGTGACCGACTTACTTCGCGCGCTCCATCGACAGGATCGACCGTGCGATCGCTATCGCATCCCACAGGTTTCCCAGCCGCAGGTTCTCGTCCTCGGCATGTTGATTGTTGTCGGCATTCGCGACGGCGACTGTGACGCTTGGTGCGCCGAGCACCTCGCGCAGGACATAAAGCGGCAGGCTCCCACCGAGCGAGGGCAGGACGACCGTATCGCGCTCGACCCGCTTGACCGCCGCGATCACGTCGAGCGCGAGCGGGTGGTCGAGAGGGGTGCGTTCGGCATTGTACCCACCGTCCGTAGTCACCTTCGCCAGACGGACGTGCGCCGCGCGTTCGGCCAGGGTCGGATCACGATCGATCACTTCGAAACCGAACGAGCGGATATGCGCAACCAGCCTGTCGAACTGCCGCCGATAATCGTTTCCCGCCACCAGCCGCATATCCAGCGTCGCGGTCGCGGTCGATGGAATGACGTTCCGAGCGCGCGACCCGACATCCGCGCTGCGGATGCCGTCGATGTTGAGCGAGGGCAATTGTACCGCCTCCGCCACCGGTACGCCGCCGCCTTCGCTGCGCCCGAGCGCGAGATCCGCCTTCAGCTTCGCATCGGTGTTCGGGATGGCGGCAAGCGCCTTGCGTTCCTTCGCAGTGAACGGCGTTATGCCGTCGTAAAAGCCCTTGATCGTCACCTTGCCATCGCGATCCTTCATCGACGCGAGCAACTGAGCGAGATCCATCGCCGGGTTCGGCGCCCAGTTTCCGTAATGACCGCTGTGGAGCGGTCGCGACGGACCGTAGACGGTGATCTCCGCGCCGACGACGCCGCGTACGCCAAGCACCACCTGTTTCGCACCCGACGGATTTGCGGGTCCGTCGAATATGATCCAGCCGTCCGATTTGAGCAGCGCGCGGTTGGCACCGATTATGCCCGCCAGATGCGGTGATCCCGCCTCTTCCTCGCCTTCGAAAACGAGCTTGAGATTGAAAGCCGGCCGTTTGCCTTCGCTACGTAGGCGATCGACCGCAGCGAGGATTGCCATGATGCCCGCCTTATCGTCGGAAGCCGAACGTCCGTAGAGGCGCCAGTCCGGATCCAGCCGGGCGCGCTTCCAGTCGAGGACCGGTTTGCCGCCGCGGTCCAGCCGGTCCGAATAGAGTTTCGGTTCGAAGGGACGGGTCGACTTCCAGTCCTCCGGGGTGACCGCCTGCCCATCATAGTGCGCATAGAGGACGAGCGTGCGCGATGCTCCCGGCACCTTCCACTCGCCATATACGGCAGGAGGAACCGACGGATCCGCGCCTTTCAGTAACTGCGGCCTGAGGCCGCGGCGGGCCATCATCGCGACCAGCGCTTCGGCGTTGCGGCGAATACCGGCCGTATCCGCCGCGACGTTGTGGATCGCGAGGAACTGGATATATTCGTCTAGGATTGCAGCCTGTTCGCTCTCGCCGAACAGCGGTGTCTGCGCGACAGCCGGCGACAGAGGAGATGCAACCGCCACCGCGGCGGCCAGCCATTCCCACATCATTTAGGAATACCGATCATATCGGCGCCGCCGTCCAGTTGTACGACGAGCGTCGGCTTCGCCTTGCCGCTGCTCGTATCGGCCTCATCCAGCGTCACCATCGCCGCATGCCATTTGCCTGCGGGATCGCGAAGGATCGCGGTGACGCTGGTCCACCCCTTGGCGTTTTGCAGCGTTCCGATACGCTCCGTGCTCCAGATTGTGCCGGACCGTACGTCCGTCAGCGTCAGCTTGCCTGATGCCGCACGCTGCCCGGGTTGCTGCCGCAGCGATACCGCGACGGTATAGCTTTTATCGTGGCCGCCTACGTCTCCAGTCACTTGCAAGCCCCTGGCCATCGTGGCCGGCGTCATCGGGCGGCTCGGCATGTGCCGGGTGCGCAGCACCACCTCGCCCGTCTTCGTCGCGGTCGATCGCCCTTCGCGCAACGCGACGATGCCGTTTACGACCACGTAGCGCACGCCCTCGGATGGCTTGGTCGGTTCCTGATAGGTCGCATGATCGCGGATCGTACGCGGATCGAACACCGCGATATCCGCGGCCATGCCCGGCGCCAGATATCCCCGGTCGTTCATGCCGATGATCGCCGCCGGCAGCGCCGTCATCTTGCGGATCGCGTCCTCCAGCGTCAGTACCTTCTGTTCGCGGACGTAATGGCCCAGCACGCGCGGGAATGAGCCCCAGCCGCGCGGATGTCCCTTCTGGCCGATCGATGCGCCGCAATCGCAAGCCATGGCGCTGTTGCGATATTTCAGGAACGCAATGACATCTTCCTCCTTGCCGAAGCGCAGGATAGCCGAATGCTCTTGCTGCTCCAGTAGGCGGATCACGGCCTCGCCGGGACGAACGTTCATTTCCCTGACGATGTCCGCGAATTCTCGCCCCATGTTGAACAAATAGATGCCATCGGGACCATTCCAGCGCCGCTTCATCGCGGTCTCGGTTTCGGTGGCGATACGCGCTCGCGTCGCGGGATCCGCAAATCGCTTCAGCATCGCGTCGCGACCACCTGCGATGGCCCAGCCCGGCACGTTCAACGACAGTCCGCTCAAACCGGCGAGATAGGGATAGACGTCGGCTGCGGTATAGGTACCGCGCCTAGTCGCGGCGTCCATAATCGCGATGACTGCCGCTGCGTTGCCCTGCTCGGCCCCTTGCGTTTTAATATGCGTGATAACCGGGATCACGCCGGTCTGTTCGCCGATCGCGATGGTTTCCGCCATGCCCTTGAACGAACTGTAATTTTCTTCGGGCCTGATGCGATCGTGATTGGGAAAATTGGTGCGCCACTTGCCGGCCACCGAAACGACGCCGACCACTTCGTCGACATGCGCGTAATAGCCGGGTTTATAGTCCAGGCCGGAGGCGACACCCCAAGCCCCGTTCGATAGGTTAAGGTCCAGAATGTCGCGCATCCGGGCGATCTCGCCCGACGTGGCGCGGCGATCGTCATTGCCGACGACCTCCGCCCAAGCAGCGTTGAAGCCGATGTACAGCCCGATATTCTCGGCAAGTCCGTTAGCCGCAAAACCGGCTAATTGCTTCGTGATATCGGTCGTGCCGTGGCCGTCCGCATTGGTGATCTCGGTCGTCACGCCTTGTGTGAGCATGTTGACCGCGGTCGCCACGGCATCCGGCTGCGCGTGGCTGTGAATATTGATGAAGCCCGGCGCAACGACAAGGCCGTGCGCGTCGATGATGTCGGTCGCGGTGGCCGACCCCAGATCGCCAACCGCGGCGATGTGTTTTCCGTCGATAGCGACATCGCCCTTGAATGCCAGAAGACCGCTGCCGTCGACGATCGTCCCGCCGCGGATGATCGTGTCGTATGTTTGCGCATGAGCAGCATTCGATACCAACGCGGCTGCGGCGCCGAGTACGCCGGACATCACATGGCGAGACATTGCGCGGATCATCATAGAAACCCCTACCGACAGCGATGCCCAACTTTGAACCGTCGGCATCCAATCGTATCATGACGAGCCTGCCCGTAGAAGCAAGGCAGTTATTATACCTATTCATCCTGATCGGAAAATAGTTCTCTGAAGAGGTTGACGACCTATCGAGTCTCTGACAGCTTCCTCAACATATTAAGAACAGGGGGAAACGTCGTGATCACGGTCAGCGCAAAGCTCTGTACTGCTCTCGCTACGCATACGCTGATGTTCATGGCGTTTCCCGCAGCTGCGCAGGAAGCACCGAACGCCACTGTTCCTGGACCGACCGCGGGGCCGATCCCTGCAGAAACCAATGCCGAGCCGGTGGCGGGGGACGAGATCGTCGTCACAGGATCCCGCATCGCGCGTAGCGGGTTCACATCGCCGACGCCGACCACCGTGCTGGGCGCAGCCGAACTCGACAATGCCGGCGTGACCAATGTTGGCCAACTCGCTCAACAGATACCCGCGTTCACCGCGACCTTCACGCCCGCGACCTCGACCCTTCAGTCACAGCTCGCCGGGGCCGCCTTCCTGAATTTGCGCAACCTTGGAAACAATCGCACGCTGGTGCTGGTGAACTCGCGACGCTTCGTATCGACGACCACGGGAGCGACCGTCGATACCAACGTCGTCCCAAGTTCGCTGATCGAACGCGTCGAGGTTGTGACCGGCGGCGCATCCGCGGCCTATGGTTCGGACGCCGTCGCGGGCGTCGTGAACCTTATCCTCAAGCGGAATGTGCAGGGTGTGACCGGCGAAATCCAGTCGGGCATAAGCACGTATGGCGACAATGCGACGTACAAGGGATCGCTCGCCTGGGGCACGGGCTTCGCCGACGGCGCAGGCCATTTCACGATCGCGGCCGAGGGTGAGAAGAACGAAGGCGTCCTATCCCAGGCCAGCCGTCCCTGGGCGGATGGGGCCTATGGCCTGATCTCCAACCCCGCCGCCGGCAACCCGCGACGGTTCATCCTGCCGGGGCTACAGCTCGCCAATGCATCGCTTGGCGGCCTGTTCGTCAACGGGCCACTGCGCGGCACAGATTTTGGACCCGGCGGGGTGCCCCGCCCCTTCGTTTACGGACAATATCAGGGCGCTTATCAGATCGGTGGCAGCGGGGTCGAAGGCAGCGACCTCATCTCTCTTAGCGTGCCGTTCGAGCGATACTCTTTCTATTCCACCGGCGAGTATGATTTCGGCGGCCTTACCGCGTTCTTCGAAGGATCCTATTCGTATTCGCGCGGCTACAATCCCCGGCTCACCCCGCCCTTCAATCTCGGCAACATCACGATCCAGCGCGACAATGCATTCCTGCCCGCGGCTCTGGCGGCGCAGTTGCCGACGACGACGATCACGACGCCGAACTTCGGACGGTTCAGCCCGGACTTCGGGTATTTCGAAAGCGATACCAGCAACCGCACGAAACGGATCGTCGCGGGACTGGAGGGCGAGATCGGCGCGGGTTGGAAATTCACCATCTACGGCGAATATGGAAAGACGGATTACCGAGCATTGCTGCGCAACAACGTTATCACGCAGCGCTTCACCCGGGCGGTCAATTCGGTCCTGGTCGGAGGCGTGCCGACTTGCCGCGTCAACGCGGTCACCGTGACGGACGCCGCCTGCGTGCCGCTCAATCTGTTCGGACAGGGCAGTCCGAGTGCGGCTGCTCTGGACTATATCCACGGCACTCAAAGCTATGACGTCGATATCGATCAGCGCGTCGCAGCCGCGGAAATCCAGGGCAATCTGTTTCGGATCGGTAAGAACGCCGTAACGCTCGCGGTCGGCGGCGAGGTTCGGCAGGACAAGGTGAGCGGCGTGTCCGACGCGATCTCGCAGTCGGGCGGATTCGCCATCGGCAATCCGAGGGCGCTGGCCGGCAAGATCAACGTCAAGGAAGCGTTTGCCGAGGTACTCGTACCGCTCATCCATGACGCACCCTTTTTCCAGGCGCTTGATCTGAACGGCGCGATCCGCGTGACGGATTACAGCACCAGCGGTACCGTCACGACGTGGAAGGGTGGCGCGACATGGCAGGTGAACGAACTTCTCAGGCTCCGTGCCACGCGATCACGCGATATCCGTGCGCCCAATTCCGACGAACTGTTCACCAACGCCCTGTTCCGCTTCGCCGGTATTTCCGACCCGGCGAATAACGGCTCGACCTATACGGTCCAGATCATCTCGCAGGGCAATCGCGCGCTGAATCCTGAGATCGCCAATACCTTCACTGCGGGCGCCGTGCTCACGCCCGGCTTCGTCCCTGGCCTGCGCGCCTCCGTAGACTATTACGACATCAAGATTCGTGACGGGATCGGACAACTCAGTGCGCAGGAAACCGTCGACGGCTGCTTCACCGGCAATGCCGAGTATTGCGGGTTCATCGCCCGTAACGGCAGCAACCAGGTCACGTCGGTGACAAGCACGCAGGTAAACGTGGCGCGTCAAACGACCCGCGGCGTCGATCTCGAGCTTTCCTACACGCGACCGCTCGGCGACGGGACGATCAGCATCCGTGGCTTGGGCACGTATGTCGATAAACTCGTGCTGATATCGAACATCGATCGCGTCGGTCAGGTTGGTCTGGGATCGAGCGGGGTGCCACGTTGGAAAGCGAATGCGAGCATCACCTACGATCGGGGACCGTTCACTCTCTTCCTGCAGGACCGGTTCGTCGGCGGTGGCACTTATGACGCGACATATGTCGAGGGTGTCGACATCAACGACAACAGCGTGTCGGGGCGCAATTACGTTGATCTGTCGCTGCAGTTGAAGGTGGTCGATACACCCCGTCAACGCGTGCAATTGTTCTTCAACGTCCGGAATCTTCTGAACCAGGATCCGCCGCATACGCCCAGTACGTTCCAGACGCCGTCACAGACCAACGGGGTTTTCTACGACGTGATCGGACGGCAGTTTGCGACCGGCGTCCGGTTCCGGTTCTGAATCGACCTCCCTCCTACGCCGCACGCAACCAGCCTCGATACTGCAACGATATCTCCGTTCGGAAAAATGTGGTCGCGTACCGAGAATCTATGTTAGGCTTCGATATGGACCCGACTGGTCCTTAGATAAAACAAGGCGGGGAATGGGATGATGTTTCGACGATTTATCGGCATGGTCGCAATGGTCGGGGCCGTGGTCACCCCCTCCCTCGTCACGGCACAGGGGCCTGCCCCGACGATCGCCCGGCCCGCTGGCATCGCGCAGCCCGCTCTGCGATTGACGCCGCCGCCCGGCGGCGCGCCCGCGCTAACCCGTGCGGACGTGGACACGTGGCTTGATGGCTTCATGCCCTACGCCTTGGCGGATGGCGACATCGCGGGCGCGACGGTCGTCGTCGTGAAGGACGGCGCGATCCTGACAAGCCGCGGCTTCGGTTATGCCGATATCGCGAAGCGCACACCGGTCGATCCCGCACGCACGCTGATGCGGCCGGGATCGATATCCAAGTTGTTCGTGTGGACCGCCGTCATGCAGCAGGTCGAGCGTGGCAAGTTGAACCTGGATGCGGACGTCAACCAATACCTCGACTTCAAGATTCCGCCGCGCGACGGCAAGCCGATCACGTTGCGCCAGATCATGACTCATCGCGCCGGGTTCGAGGAAGCGGCGAAGGACATCATCTTTCATGATCCGAAGCGGCTCATGCCGATCGACGCCTATCTGAAGCGCTGGATACCGAGGCGTGTTTTCGCGCCGGGAACGGTTCCGGCCTATTCGAACTGGGCGACGACGCTCGCGGGATACATCGTTCAGCGCGTCTCAAACGAACCGTTCGAAGTCTATGTCGAACGTAATATCTTCGCGCCTTTGCGGATGAACAACGCGACGTTCCGCCAGCCGCTGCCGGCGCGGTTCACGGCGCAGGCCGCGCAAGGATATGGACGTGCAAGCGGCAAGCCGATCCCCTTTGAGCTCGTCGGCCCGGCACCCGCGGGCAGCCTGAGCATCACCGGCAACGACATGGCGCGCTTCATGCTCGCGCATTTGAACGGTGGCGAATATGACGGCGGGCGCATCCTGTCCCCCGCAACGACGGCGCAAATGCATGCCGCCCAACCAGGTGGAATCGCGAACCTGAACCGCATGGCGCTCGGCTTTTTCGAAAGCAACATCAACAATCGTCGCGTCATCGGGCATCTGGGCGATTCCGAAGCCTTTCACAGTGCCCTTCATCTGTTCCCCGCCGAGAATGTCGGGCTGTATCTGTCGCTGAGCAGCGCGGGTGACGCGGGCGCGGCCGGCAAGATCCGGATCGCATTGTTCGACGCTTTCGCCGATCGCTACTTCCCGTCGCCCAGCCGCCCGATCGTGGCGGGCGTCGACGATGCGAACGCGCGCCAGCATGCGGCGATGATGGCCGGCAACTGGAGCAATACGCGCGGGTCGCAGTCGAGCTTCATGGCGCTGGTCGGCTTGCTCGGGCAGATGAACGTATCGAGCGGCCCGAAAGGCGAGTTGATCGTCCCTGCGTTGAAAGGCTTCGGCGGCGGCGTCCGCAAATGGGTAGAGGTATCGCCTTTCCTGTGGGCCGATCCGATGAGCCACGAGCGGCTTGGCGCGGAGGTGAAGGACGGTAAGGTCGTCCGGTTCGCGATGGACCAGGTCGCACCGGTAATGGAATATCACCAGACGCCGGCGGCACGATCCTCCTCCTGGCTGCTGCCCGCCCTTTACGTCGCACTCGCCGTGATGGCGTTGACGGCCGTGCTGTGGCCGATCCGGGCCATCGTGCGCCGTCGGTTCAAGGGCGTACTCGCCATGACGCCGCAGCGGCTGCGCGCATTCCGCGCTTCGCGGATCATGGCGATTGCCACCGTGCTGGTGCTTGTCGGCTGGTTGACGACCGTCACCGTGATGAGCGCGGACACAAACAGCCTCGGCAGCGCAATGGATCCGGCGCTGTGGATGCTGCAAATTGCCGGCGCGGTCGTCTTCGTCGGCGGTGTCGCGATCATGGCGTGGAACCTCTGGGCAGCCTGGACGGCACCGGCCGGGTGGCCGGGGCGGATCTGGGCGATCCTGCTGCTGCTGTCCGCATTGGTAATCCTGTGGATCGCTTACGCCTTCGGCCTGATGGCGATGAGCGTGAATTACTGAGGCACTCCGAACGGTGGCAGGAGCAGGCGGATGAAAATACGGCGGATCAAGGTTGCGATCGCCACGGGTGCAATGGTGTTTGCCGCGGCATTTGCACCGCCCCCTGCACCCATGTACGACACGCTGTTGCGCGGCGGCACGATCTATGACGGGCTCGGCGGCGCCGGGCGGGTCGGCGACGTCGCGATCAAGGGCGAACGGATCGTCTATGTCGGGCCGAGAGCGCCTGGCACCGCGACGACAGTGGTCGATGCGGAGGGGCTCGCAGTCGCTCCCGGCTTCATCAACATGCTCAGTTGGGCCGTGGAATCGCTCATCGCCGATGGCCGGAGCCTGAGCGACATCCGGCAGGGCGTTACGCTGGAGGTGTTCGGCGAGGGCGACAGCATGGGGCCGCTATCACCCGAAATGAAGCGTCTCACGCAACAGCGTCAGGGCGACGTTCGCTACGACGTCGGCTGGCAGTCTCTGTTTGAATATCTCGAATGGCTCACCAAACGCGGCATTGCCCCTAATGTCGCATCCTTCGTCGGTGCGACAACGGTGCGCGCCAACGTGCTCGGCGAGAAGGACGTAGACCCGACACCCGAGCAATTGACCCGCATGCGTGCTCTGGTCGCGGCAGAAATGCGTGGCGGGGCGATGGGTGTCGGATCGTCTTTGATCTACGCACCGGCAAGCTATGCCGAAACGCCGGAACTGATTGCATTGGTCGATGAGGTCGCCCGCTGCGACGGTATGTATATCAGCCATATGCGGTCGGAGGGCGACCGGCTGATCGAGGCTATCGACGAACTCATCTCCATCGCCCGCCAGACCGGCGCGCGGGCCGAAATCTATCACTTCAAACAGGCCGGCAAAGAGAATTGGCCGAAGATCGACGCGGCGATCGCTCGCGTCGAGGCCGCTCGCGCAGGCGGCCTGCCGATCACCGCCAATATGTATCCCTATACGATGGGCGGATCGGGGCTGGACGCGTCGATGCCGACCTGGGTGCAGGACGGCGGGCTGGAGGCGTGGATCGAGCGGATGAAGCAGCCTGAAATCCGCAAGCGGCTGATCGCGGAGATGCGCGCGCCGGGCGTGGGCTGGGAGAATTTGTATCGTGCTTCCGGCGGGGCCGAGGGGCTGATCGCATCGGGGTTCAAGTCTGACCGGCTTAAACCACTGGCGGGCAAGACCATCGCCGAAATTGCGAAGATGCGCGGCACCGGTCCCGAAGAAACGATGATGGACCTGGTTATCGAGGATGGCAGCCGGGTCGGTATCCTTTATCGCTTCATGGACGAGAAGAACGTGGCGCGTGCCGTTTCTCTGCCGTGGATGAGCTTCGGTTCCGACGCGGACTCGCAGGCACCGGAGGGTCCGTTCCTGAAATCGCGGCCGCATCCGCGCGCTTACGGAACCTTTGCACGGGTGCTGGGCCATTATGCGCGCGACGGAAAGCGCATGCCGATGGCCGAAGCGATCCGCCGCATGACCTCCCTGCCCGCCGCGAATCTGAAACTGCGCGATCGTGGACAATTGAAGGTCGGATACCAAGCGGATCTCGCGATTTTCGACCCACGCACCATACTCGACCGATCGACCGTCGAAAAACCGCAGGCGTTCGCTACCGGCATGCGCCACGTCTTCGTCAACGGGCAGCAGGTCCTTCGTAATGGCGAACCCACCGGGGCGCGCCCAGGTCAGGTCGTGCGCGGACCAGGCTGGCGAGGATGGCCGGATGGCGGGGCGTGCAAGCCGCGAACCGGACGACCTCGGTAACTGAGGTCCGGTCGCGCGCTAGATCGGAAGTTCGGAGGTCGACTTGATCTCCGACAGTGCGACGGTCGACGTGATTTCCTGTACGCCGTCGAGTTTGCTGAGCTTTTCGAAGAAGAAACGTTCATAGGCTTCGATGTCGCGCGTAACGATCCTCAGCATGAAGTCGGTCGTGCCCATCAGCACGTAGGCATCCAGAACCTCCGGAAAATCCCGGATCGCCTGACTGAAATCGTCCAGGTTCGCGCGACCATGCGCGTTGAGGCGAACCTGGGCGAAGATGTGCGCGTTGAACCCGACTTTCCGCCGGTCGATCACCGCGACGCGCTTCTTGATGATTCCATCGCGTTCCAGCCGGTCGATCCTTCGCCAGCACGGCGACGGCGACAGCCCTACCCGATCGGCGATCTGGGCAGTAGTGAGCGACGCATCGCGCTGCAATTCGCGGATGATCTTTATCTCGAAGGCGTCAAGGCTGGTCATATTCTCCGCGATAGCAACATCATCAGCACAATCCGACCAGATTCACGAAGATCCAGACGGGGTTAGGTCAGATTTGTCCCGGGCCTTCGGCGATAAGCGCGGCTATCGCGAAGGAGATATCCATTGGTCCTCAATTCCTTTCAAAAACCCGCCGAGGAGGTTCACCTTTTCAGCGATGCCGCCTTTGGCCTCGACGCCGCGATCGTTCTACATTCCACCGTTCTTGGTCCGGCAGCGGGAGGCTGCCGTTTCTGGGCGTACGAAGATAGGGACACGATGACGGTCGATGCGCATCGGCTCGCGGAAGGAATGACATACAAGAACGCGCTGGCGGATCTCCCATTGGGCGGCGGCAAAGCGGTCCTTCGCCAGCCAAGGGGCGACTTCGACCGGCGCAAGCTGTTTCGCGCATTCGGAGAGGCGGTTCGGTCACTCGACGGACGATACGTCACGGCGGAAGATGTCGGGACCTCGGTCGAAGATATGCAGACCGTCGCAGAATCGACGTGGCACGTCGCGGGACTGCCGCCGAGACAAGATCGTCCGGGCGGCGATCCATCTCCCTGGACCGCGCGCGGCGTCTTTTTGGCGATGCAGCTTGCGGTCGAACGACGCCTCAGCCGTCCGCTGTCCGAGTGCACCGTCGCCATTCAGGGGGTCGGCAATGTCGGGCGCAACCTAGCGCTGATGCTGCACGATGCGGGGGCCAAGTTGCTTATTGCAGATGTGAATGCCGCGACGATCGAGGACGTTTTAGCGCGCACGGGAGCGACGGCCGTATCCCTTGACGATATTCTGACCGCGAAAGCTGACGTAATCGCACCGTGCGCTTTGGGCGCAACGTTCAACGACAAAGTCATTGGCAAGATCGCGGCCAAAATTGTCTGCGGAGCGGCCAACAACCAGCTAGCCAAGCCGGAGGACGGCGCGCCTCGCCGACAAGGGCGTGCTGTATTGCCCCGATTACGTCGTGAACTCCGGCGGGATCGTCAACGTCGCGGCCGAGTATCTCGGATGGTCCGCGCTCGCCGCACAAGCCCGCGTCGAAGCAACGGCAGAGCGGTTGGACCGGGTCTTCCAGCATGCGGAAGCTAACGGTCTCGCGATGAACGACGCAGCCGACGATCTTGCCGCCGCCTGATCCAGGATCGAGGCGCATTGCGCGAGGTTGCATGACGGAAAGCCATGCGCCGATGCACCGGTACGTCGTACGCGGCGGGCGCGATGCGCAATTCCCCCTCAGGGTGTTCAATCTGTTCGCCCAGCAGGCCCTGTTGGTCGAGGAGTTCCGTGTGACGACCGACGGAGATGAATATGCCATCGACATCACGATCGACGCGCTCAGCGAGACCGGCGGGGCTATCATCCTGGAAAAGCTGCGCGCGATGGTGCTTGTCGATTCCGCCCACTGCGAGATTGGTTGAGTTTCTAAACACGGTGCCGCTCTTCGGCTGATGTCGGGAACCGCGCGGATAGGAAAATCTTGCCTATGCGGCCCGGCGGCCGATCAACGTTCTATAATGGGACAATGAGATCGGCTGGCGTTTGAGATAGCAATGCATCGTACCCATTCTGTCGGCATGCGCCATCGTGAGAAGATCGCTTCTGGAAGCCAATTGTGAGGGTGCTTCTATACCTGCCGGTGGTGACGCCGTGGTGGTACACGAGCATCATCGAACCGATCATGCGACGGCTTGTAGAGGTGGCGGATGTCCATATCCTTGCGCCTATTCCTTGGCGCAATACGGGGATCCGTCCGGAACAGATTTCTAGTTGCCGCGACCTGCCGCAAATTACCTGGCACATTATTGACGACCCCGGCCATACCGATCTGCGGTTCAACGCCACAAACGTCCGCGAAGATCTCCTATCGTTCGTTCGCAGCTTGGCGCCCGATCTTACCCTGTGCCGAACCGCTGACTTTGAAACCGCGTATCGATTTCCCGGGATAGTGCGATTTCTGATGGAGGTGGCCGCTACTCCATTTTACGTCACCCCTTGCACGTCGATGATTGCCGAACGGCCGTTCGCAAACGGCGTCATGCCCGAACTAGGCGTTGCGGCATCACGCCGTCTGGACGACCTTGTGGACTCGCGCTGGACCGAAATGCGACAGCATTGGGACGCCACGATCCCAGACCGGACCGTTTTGCGTGAGGCGCTGAGCATTTCTGATGACCGCCCGCTGCTACTCATGCCGCTCGAATACGACGACAAGGAGAACTTCTTCAACGATCATTATATGAGCACAGGCACGTGCAGTCTTGCCATGATCCGGGAGGTCGCGGAAAAGTTCGCAGAGCATTGGCACATCGTCGTCACCGACCATCCCCTGAATGAACTGTATGTAGATCGATCGAAGCTGCGCAGTGCGATTTCGGCACTTGGCCGCAATGTGCAACTTTCCGAACCGACAGTCGCGGGAATACCAGCCACGCTGGCTGTGGCGCGGCATGCTAACGGCATGGTGCTCGGCAATTCGAAAAGTTTCGGGCTTGGCGCGCTCTTTTCGGTCCCGATGGTGCGGCGATCGGCGTTTGCGAGCGCCGACTGGCTCGCATGCGATACCGATCTGGACAGGTTCGAGCCATTGGCACGGACCGGAAAAACCGCCGCCCCATCACAATCAGACGCCCGACGCTGGTTTGCCTATCATCTTGCGAATGAAGCCTTCGATCCGACCGATCCTGATCTAAGCGGAGACGATCTGGTTGATCGCATGACTCGCGCTGTCAATCCCGATCGGTGGGACGCCGGCATGGCGCGCGTACTCGCGGTCAAGCACGAGCCGGTTCAGTGAGCCGTTCCGCAGCCGTTGTCGCGCCGCGATCCTTCGTAAAGCACGCTTCGGTCGAGTGGTTTACCGAGGTCATCGCATGCGAACGGCGGGCGCTCGAGCGGTTCGAGCATGACATTCCCGACGACGTTTCAGCATCGGTCGATCTGCTCGCGGCCAGTCTGCAACCCATTCTCTGCATCGGTATCGGCAAGTCGGGCCTGGTCGCTGCGAAGGTCGCGGCGTCATTCTCCAGCCTTGGCACTCCGGCGTTCTTCGTCAACGCAGCGGAAGCGGCGCATGGCGATCTCGGCGCAATCCAGCCGGGATCGGTCGTGCTACTCTTCTCGAACAGCGGCAGTACGGAAGAGATCTTGCGTATCCTGCCGTCGTTAAAGGCTAGAGACTGCGTGTTGATCGGCATAATCGGGTGTGCAGCATCGCCTATCGGCAGACTGGTCGATCACGCCATACTGGCGGCCGTCGAGTGCGAGGCGGACCATATCGGTATGGCGCCGTCCGCAAGTACCACTTTACAAATGGCGATCGGCGACGCCTTGGCCATATCGGCGAGCCGGGCGCGCGCATTCACGCGGGCCGACTTTCTTCGCCATCACCCCGCCGGCGCACTGGGGCGGCAAATGACCCCGATCCGAGCGATCATGAAGACTGGCCCCGATGTTCCACGTGTCTTGCCATCTGCTTCGATGGCGGAACTGCTGGCCGTCATGTCCGGCGGCCAGATGGGGGCGGCCTGTGTTGTCGATCATTCGAGCGTATTGCTGGGCCTGGTCGTCGATGGCGACATCAGGCGGCATCTGCAGGCACGTCACGACGTCTATTCCACACCTGCCCGCACGGTCATGAAAAGCGACCCGCGCGTCATTGCACCCGATGCGACCGTCGGCGATGCGATGCTGGCGCTGCGCGGTGTCGGAACGGGTGTGCTCGTACTGCCCGTAGTCGATCACGATCGACGGCTCCACGGACTCGTCCATTCCAACGACATCATGATTGGTTGATAAGATGAAGATCGTCGCCTTCGTTCCTGCAAAAGGAAGTAGCGAGCGTGTCGCGAGCAAAAATACCCGTATTCTGGACGGCGAGTACCTGTTCAAACGCAAATTACAGCAAGCGCTCGATTGTCCCGAGATCACCGAAGTCTGCCTGGATACCGAGAGTGACGCGTTGGCCGCGCTTGCCGACGACTTGCCCGTTTCAATTCTGGCACGTCCTCCAGCACTGGCGACAAACGATACGGACGGGCACGAGATGTTCGCCTGGGAATGCGCGCAGCGTCCCGACGCGGACCTTTGGGTACAGTTGCTCTGCACCGCGCCGTTCGTGACCAAGGACACGATTTCGCGCGCGATAGCTGCGCTGCTGGCAAATCCTCAGGCCGACAGCCTTGTCGCGGTCAGCAGGTCCAAACACTATAGATGGGAAGGACAGACGCCAGCTTATGGCGTCGGCCGCATCCCCAACAGTGTCGATCTACCCGCCACGATCGTCGAGGCGATGAGCCTGTACATCGTGCGGAAAAATAGCGAATCCTGCCCCGCTCGGCGTTACGGTACGAACCCGATACTCTTCGATCTCGATCCACTGGAGCAGATCGATATAAATCTCGTTCAAGACCTGACCGTCGCGGAAACGATCGCGGCGGGAGTTCGAGCTGCGGAAGTTACCCGGTTCCGCGCCATGCTGCCGCATCTTTCCTCATCGATATTATCCGATGTGTCGAAGGAGCTTGGGTTGCAAGTGGTACTGCCGGCGGCGATCCGCCCGACGACTGGCGGCAAGCTGTTGGGAAGAGCCAAGACACTGGAGCTGACGGCGTTGGCGCAGCGGCCCGACCGGTCGGTCGGAGGAGCCTGGAACGGCATTTACGATGCGCTTCAATCCTATCGCTTCGTCCGTCCAGGCGACGTCATCATGGTCGCCACCGATTTACCACAGCACGCCTATTTCGGGGACCTGAACGCCAATCTCGCGATCCGGTCGGGGGCCGTCGGGGCCGTGATCGACGGTGCAACCCGCGATACGACCGACGTCCGGGCTCTTGGATTGCCGGTCTACGCCCGCAGCCGGACATGCGACGACATCAAATACGAAGGCACGGTCAAGGCGATGAACCGTCCCATCCGCATGGGCGGGGTGCAGGTCTGCAACGACGACGTCATCTTTGCCGACGAAGACGGCGTCATCGTCATTCCGCGCGCGCGATGGGCGGAGGTCGAGGACAAAGCCTGGGCAGTTCTGTCTTGCGAGGCGAATATCCGGATGCAGGCGGCGCGCGGTCGCGACGTGGAAGCGATCCTCGCGGATCATGGCGCATTTTGAAGGAAAGCCACGGTGCTGAAGACAGTGAAGGTGGGCGCGATCGAGATCGCCAACAACAAGCCGCTGGTGCTCGTTGCCGGGCCCTGCGCAATGGAGAGTCGCGCACATGCACTGGAGATGGCACAGGCCATTTCCGGTATCTGCGAAGAAGCCGGCATCCAGTTCATCTACAAGAGTTCTTACGACAAGGGGAATCGGACGTCGATCGACGCCCCTCGCGGGATCGGCATGGCCGCGGCGCTCGACGTATTCGCAGAATTACGTGCGCGCTTCGGATGCCCCGTGCTCACCGACGTGCATGATGCGAGCCACTGCGCGGCGGTGGCGGAAGCGGTCGATATTCTACAGATTCCCGCGTTCCTGTGCAGACAGACGGACTTGCTTGTCGCCGCCGCGCGGACAGGCCGCACGATCAACGTGAAGAAAGGCCAGTTCCTCGCACCCTGGGACATGCAGAACGTCGCGGCAAAGATCGCCGCCTCCGGCAACGACGACATCATCCTGTGCGAACGTGGCGCGAGCTTAGGATACAACACGTTGGTCAGCGACATGCGATCGCTCAAGATCATGGCGGAAACCGGATATCCGGTCATGTACGATGCGACGCATTCGGTTCAGCAGCCCGGCGGGCTGGGCACGAGTTCAGGCGGGCAGCGCGAGTTCGTAGCCCCCTTGCTCGCGCGGCCGTAGCCGTGGGCGTGGCAGCGGTCTTCATCGAGACGCATGAAGCGCCGGATCGGGCGCCGAGCGATGGGCCGAACATGGTGCCATTGCAGGAGATGCCCGCATTGCTGCGGAGCCTTGTCGCGTTCGACAGGCTTGCCAAACAGCCCGACTGATCTCGCTTCGACGAACCGACAGAATTCCAAGCGAGGCCGTCATGGCGTTGGTGAAACCCGAAACCTCCGTATGATACCCGTCGTATCGGTATTGTACGACATAGCATCCATCGGACGGGCGGTCGTCCGGGACACAGATGGAGGACAGCATGGCTTACGTCACGACAGCAGACGGCGTGGAGATTTTCTACAAGGATTGGGGTCCCAAGGATGCGCAACCGATCGTGTTCCATCACGGCTGGCCGCTGTCGTCCGACGACTGGGATGCGCAGATGCTGTTTTTCTTGGCCAACGGCTACCGCGTGGTCGCGCATGACCGCCGCGGTCATGGTCGCTCGTCGCAGACGGGGTCCGGCCACGACATGGATCATTATGCCGCCGACGCATCAGCGGTGGCCGAACATCTCGACCTGAGGAACGCGGTGCATATCGGGCACTCGACCGGCGGCGGCGAAGTCGCGCGCTATGTCGCGAAATTCGGTCAGCCGCAGGGGCGGGTCGCAAAGGCCGTTCTGGTAAGTGCCGTCCCCCCTGATGGTCAAGACGGACTCAAACCCCGATGGCACGCCGATCGCGGTGTTCGATGGGTTTCGCGAGGCATTGGCGGCCAATCGCGCGCAGTTCTTCCTCGATGTGGCATCCGGTCCTTTTTACGGTTTCAACCGGGACGGTGCGAAGATTTCCGACGGGGTCGTGCGCAATTGGTGGCGGCAGGGCATGATGGGCGGCGCGAATGCACATTACGAAGGCATCAAGGCGTTTTCGGAAACCGACCAGACCGAGGATCTGAAGGCGATCACGGTACCCACCCTCGTCCTGCAAGGCGATGACGATCAGATCGTGCCGTACAAGGATGCATCCCTGTTGCAGGCGAAGCTGCTGCCGAATGCGACGCTGAAAGTCTATGAAGGCTTCCCGCACGGAATGCTCACGACCCATGCCGATGTGATCAACCCGGATCTGTTGGCATTCGTCCGCGCCTGACCATCGAGAGCAAGACGAAGGGGCGGAAATCTTCCGCCCCTTTTTCCGTGCGCGCCGAACCCAGCCGGCGCGCTAATAATAGCGGGGGATAGGCCCGACCTGCCGGGTCTGATCCGGCAATTCCACCTCGACATCGTCGATATAGCACCAGCCCCAGCCTTCCGGCGGATCATAGCCTTCGATGATCGGATGCTGCGTCGCGTTGAAGTGCGCCCGTGCATGCCGGTGCGGGGACTGGTCGCAGCAGCCGACATGCCCGCAATCGCGGCACAGGCGAAGGTGCAGCCATTTGCTGCCGATCTTCACGCATTCCTCGCAACCCCTGGCACTCGGCGTAACATGGTGGATGGTATTCATGTGCGTGCAGGTCATGATTGCATCTCCGGATTGGACTGTGCTGCGAACATGCTGTGGATCTGGGCGACCACGGCAGCGCCCTCGCCGACCGCAGCAGCCACGCGCTTGGTGGAGCCGGCGCGCACATCGCCGATCGCGAAGACGCCGGGCCGACTGGTCTCGAGCGGTAGCGACTCGGCACCGGTGACGATGAAGCCCTTCCCGTCCGTCTCGACGCATTCGCGTGCCCAGTCGGCATTGGGGTCCGCACCGATGAACAGAAACATGTGCCGCACCTCGCGACGCGTCAGCGTACCGTTACGCCGGTCGCGAAACGTCGCAGCGGAAAGACCGCTCTCCCGGTCGCCCTCCAGCCCGGCAATCTCGCTGCCGACGTGCAACTCTACGTTCGGCAAGGCGGCGATCCGGTCGATCAGGTAGCGGGACATCGTTGCCTCCAGTTCGCGGCGTACGACGAGGTGCAGCTTGCGCACCTGCGGCGCGAGGAAGGCCACCGCCTGCCCGGCCGAGTTGCCGCCGCCGACGAGCACGACTTCCTCGCCCGTGCAAAGCCGAGCCTCGATCGCGGACACCCAGTAGGAAATACCCGCACCCTCGAATTGCTCGAGATTGGGGATGTCCGGGCGGCGGTAGCGCGCGCCGCTCGCGATCACGACGGACCGTGCCGTCACGCGGCGATCCTGCGCGCACAGCAAGCGCAGACCCGGCGTATCGCAATCCAGTCGCTCGACCGAAACGGGAATTGCGACCTCCGCCCCGAACTTGAGCGCCTGATTGAACGCGCGTCCAGCGAGCGCTTGACCCGAAATGCCCGTCGGGAAACCAAGATAATTCTCGATCCGCGCCGAGGCCCCGGCCTGGCCACCCATCGCCCTGGAATCCAGCACGATGACCGACAGTCCTTCGGACGCGGCATAGACGGCCGTCGCCAGACCCGCAGGCCCCGCGCCGACGATCGCAACATCGAACACGCGGTCCGCGTCGATCGCCGGAACGACTCCAAGGCAGGCGGCAAGCTCCTCGACGCTTGGGCGCTTCAGCACGGGACCCGCCGGGCAAACCACTAACGGCAGTTCTTCCGGCAAGACGCCGGTCCGTTCGACGAGCGCCCTGCCCTCTTCATCAGAGCGAATATCGAGGACAAGGTTCGGAAGACCGCTGCGGCCGAGGAAATCCTGCAAGCGTGTCATGTCTGGGGTGCCCGGGGTGCCGATCAGGATCGTGCCTGCGCCCCCTTCCTCGATCAAGCTGACGCGCCGGAGGATCAATGCGCGCATGACGATCTCACCCACGTCCGCCGACCCGACCATCAGCGCGCGCAAATGTGCCGGGTCCAGCGGCAATGCGGTGCAGCCGTCCGGCCCCGCACGCCCGGCGGCGATCGAGGGTCGCCCGGCCAGTTGGTTGACCTCGCCCGAAAATTGTCCGGCTTGATGAACGGTGATCGTCGCCTCGCGGCTGAGACCGTCACGCCGGACGACGTGGATCGTACCGTCAAGCACCAGCCAGGCCGGCGCGCCATGATCGCCGATCGCATAGATCGTCTCCCCCGGATCGAAGCGAGTCTCCGGACCGCTGGCGAAACGGCGTACCGTATCGATCTGCGGCTGTGTCAGGACCGGGAAACGCTGGTGCTCTCGCGTGTCGATCATGCTGATAATGTCCTTGTTTCCGAGTGATCGGCAAAGTCGTTCAGGAACATGACGTCGCATGACACCGCCGTCCACGCCATCATACGCAGGTTTGGGTGCGAGGCCGTCCATCGGACCCGCCGCACGACGCACCGGCTACGCCGCACGCCCGAGAGGCATTGAATATGCGCGGCGGAGACCAGATGCGTGATGGGATATGTCTTCGATCTCCATTGCAACGCGATGGAGTTGCAGTTTTTTGTGCAATCGGTCAGCCTTTGCGCGGAGGTCGCGATTGTTCGATCGTTTCGGGAGGCGGCAATGGGGGGTGACAGACTGGGCGGACGGTGGATGGCCGTTATCCGCGCCGCAATGGCATCGTGCCTTGCAGCGGGTATCTTCGCGCTCGACATACTCAGCCCGCTACAGGGCGCCGTCGCGGTCTTGTACACGATCGTCGTCCTGCTGATCGCGCGCGAACAGAGACGCCTTCCAGTGCATATCGCTGGCGCCGTGTGTGCGTCTCTGGCGATCATCGGATACTGGATCAGTCACGGCGCCGATCCCCTGGGATCGCCGACGATGCGGCTGGGCGTCAGCCTCGTCGCGATCGCCACCACGGCCTTGCTGTGCGCCCGCCAGATCACCGTCGCGGCGGAGCGCAGGCGGGCCGACGAACGCTATGGCATGATCTTCGACGCGACTGGCTTTCCGATCTGGGAATCGGATTGGTCCGCCGCCTATGAAATGCTGACGGCCGGCGAAGCATCCAGCCTCGATCTGGTGCAGCGCGCGGCCGGGCCGACCTATATCCGGGATGCCAACCAGGAGGTCGCGCGACTGTTCGGCTATTCCGATCGGTCCGAATTGATCGGCGGCAACATCATCGCGCATCACACGGTTGCCGCACAAACCGCGCAGGTGCGGATTTTCGAACGGCTGCTGCGCGGCGACATGCCGGTCGAGGAAGAAGTGCAATTTCGCACGACGACCGGCGACCTTATCGACGTGGTGCTGCGCGTGACATTGCCGCCCGACCATCAGGGGTGGAAGCATGTCCTGATCACCGCGCTGGATGTGACGCAGCGCAACCGTGCGCAAGCGAAGCTTGCTGAATCGCAGGCCGAACTCGCCCATATGGCGCGGGTCACGACGCTGGGACAATTGGCGGCGTCGATCGCGCACGAAGTGAACCAGCCACTGTCGGCGATCATCACCTACGCCAAATCCGGCCGACGATGGCTTGCGCAGGAAGCGCCGGGCGCCGCGGAAGTGGCCGATTGCCTCGATCATGTCGCGTCGAATGGGCGGCGTGCGGCGGATGTCATCGCCCGCATTCGCGACCTTGCACGGAAGACCGAGCCGCAGCGCGAGACGGTCGAGATTTCGAAACTGGTCGCGGACACCGTAACGATCCTGGACCGCGATCTCGGTGCCGGGCATGTCGCCGTTCAGGTCGCGCTGGACAATCGTCTTCCGTCCGTATGCGGAGACCGCGTCCAATTCGCAGCAGGTGCTGATGAACCTTCTCATCAACGCACAGCAGGCGATGGTGGAAACGCCCGTGGAGCGTCGTTCGTTATGTATAGGTGCCCGCACCGAAGGCGAACGGGTGGTGATAGATATCAGCGACTGCGGTGTAGGGCTTTCCGGCGCCGATCCGGAAAGCCTGTTCAAACCGTTCTTTACCACCAAGCAGGACGGCATGGGCATGGGTCTGTCGATTTGCCGATCGATCGTGGAGCAGCATGGCGGCACGCTGTCAGCGGCAGGAAATGCGGGCGGCGGAGCGACATTCAGCCTCCGCCTGCCGATTGCGGACGAGTTCGAAAGGATCGCGGCGTGACGTCAGCCGATACAGAAGCGCCACTCGACTGCGTCTGCGTCATCGACGACGATGCGGACGTTCGCGGAGCGATCGGCAGCCTGTTGCGCTCCGTAGGGTACGATGTGCGCTTGTATGACGGCCCGGGCGCGTTCCTGTCCGCCGGATCGCCCGATGCAACGTCGTGCCTTGTCCTGGATATTCGCCTTTCCGGGGAGAATGGACTCGACTTTCAGGAGCGGCTTGCCGCCCAGGGTATCGTGATCCCGGTGGTGCTTATCACGGGACATGGCGACATTCCGATGACCGTACGGGGAATGCGTGCGGGCGCGATCGATTTCCTGCCCAAGCCGTTCGAAGACGATCAATTGCTGACCGCCGTTGCCGCCGCGCTGGACACCGATCGAACGCGCCGCGCGACATCGGCCGGCGTCGCGGGGCTTAAAGCCGGTTACGAACGGCTTACCCCGCGGGAGCGCGAGGTCATGAGGCTCGTGGTAACCGGGTTGATGAACAAGCAGGTCGCCGCGCGGCTCGCGCTCAGCGAGATCACCGTCAAGATCCACCGCGGAAACGTGATGCGCAAGATGGAGGCGCAGTCGCTGGCCGACCTCGTACGCATGGCAGAACAGCTGGGCGTGCGGGACGAAAGCATTCACCGGTTTAATATCTGAGTATGATGGCGTCGGCGGCGCCAAGGGCCCATCTCCATACGACGGGAGCGTTCAGGCCCCCGGTTCGGAGTGCGTTTTGCCTTTTTCACGGCTCGTGGCGATCGTCGATGACGATCCCGGCGTCCGCGGCAGTATCGAAAGTCTGCTGCGATCAGCCGGATTGACCGGGGTGCAGTTCCCCGAAGGCGGAGCGCTGCTGGACAGCGCGCAACTGGAGAGCTTCGCCTGTATCGTCACCGACGTTCATATGGACGGTATGGACGGCCCGGACTTGCAACTCGAATTGCAGCGACGTGGATGCACGCACCCGCTGATCGCGATGACGGCATTCCCGACGGCCGCCACGCGCGACCGGATGATCGCCAGCGGCGCGCGGGCGTTTCTGACCAAGCCGATCGATCCGGACGCACTGCTGGAGGCGATCGAGGCCGCCGTCGCCTAGTCGATATGCATCGATGTGCCGCTATCGTGCGGCTGGCCGGATACCGGCGTGCAGCATGTACATTGGGCAATAGCGATAGGCAGTCGCTGCGCCGCGTGTTGCGATCGAGAAGGTGAGCGCGTCGGCGACCGCCACGGTCTGGCGCTCGGTGAAGCGTGGCGCTGGCCCCGCCCCCGCATCAATGCACGATTGGCTGACGGTGTAGCGGTTGCCCCGTTTCGACAGAATGCGTGCGCGGCAGGCGCGCGTGTGGGGGGTGCTGATGCCTCGCCCGTCATATTCCCGGATTGCGGCATTCGGCGCGGAGCCGCAAGCTACCCCCTTCTGCACGTAGATGCCCGGCTTCAAACGATACACCCCGCCCGGACCCGGCGTGCGATCGACGCTTGCCGTAGCGGTGCCGGCGATGGCGAGACCGGTGAGAACGAGAGCGATCTTGAGCGGGTACATCGGAATATTTCCTCGGCTAATTTCCCGTGTGATCTTAAACGTCGGAAGCTGAACGCGAGCCTGCGCCGGCGATCTGGATCAGCACGGCGAACGCGGACAACGACCCGCCGAGAAGGACGACCGGCACCCAGCCGCCTGCCCCCCAGGCCATCGTCGCGCCGGCGGAACCGGCCGCTCCGCCCAGGAACATCGCGCCCATGAAGATGGTGTTCAGTCGCGCGCGGGCTTCGGGCCGCAGGGCGTAGACGATGTGCTGGTTCGACACGAGCGCGCTCTGGACGCCGAAGTCGAGCAGTATCACGCCGATGACGAGCCCGGCGATCGAGCCCAGCAGTCCGAACACGACCCACGACAGCAGAGTCATGATCGCGCCGAGCAAGATCACGAGGCGCGGACCGCGGCGATCGGCGATCCTGCCCGCGACCGGTGCTGCGAGGACGCCGACCGCGCCGACGATCCCGAACAGCCCCGCCACGTCGGCGCCGAGCGAGAAATGCGGTTCCTGGAGGTGAAGCGCGAGGATCGTCCAAAAGGCGCTGAACCCGGCGAACAGCAGCGCCTGCGTGACTGCCGCCTTGCGCAGCGCGGCGAATTCGGACCACAGCCCGCCAAGCGAGCGGATCAGCGAGCCGTAGCTGTGCGTCGTGTCCGGCATGCTACGCGGCAAGACCGCCGCCATCAGCGCACCGGCACCGATCGCCATCGGTACGCCGAGCCAGAACATCTCGCGCCATCCGAGATGCGTCGCGACGAACCCGGCCAGCGTCCGGCTGAGCAGGATACCGCAGAGCAGGCCCGCCATGACCGTTCCGACCGTTGCACCGCGTCGGTCGGGTGTCGACAGGTGCGCGGCGAGCGGGACGACCTGTTGCGCGACGGTCGACAGGATACCGACGAGTAAAGACGCGAGCACGACCAGCGCCGCCCCCGGCGCGACGGCCGCGATCGCGAGCGCTACCGCGAGCCCGCCGAACTGAAGGACGATCAGGCGCTTGCGCTCGACCAGATCGCCCAGCGGGACCAACAGGAACAGGCCGGCGGCATAGCCCAGCTGCGTCGTGGTCGGCACGAAGCTGGTGATCGAACCGGGAAGGTCGCGCTCCATGATGCCGAGCATTGGCTGGTTGTAGTAGATATTGGCAACGGCGACGCCCGCCGCGACCGCCATCGAGAAGGTAAGCGCGGACCGCTGCCAAGCGCTTTGCCCGGTACCGGCGGTTTGTATTTCGGTTGTCATGCAGACCTCCTGATCGTTCGGCGTTCGGATCTATCTGGACCCTGTCGCCTGGATGCATAAGTAGCGCTTTGCGACATGCCGGCTTATCATACGAAGATATGCTGGATCTCGCGGACCTCGCCATATTGATCGAAGCGGTGCAGCAGGGCAGCCTGTCGGCGGCGGGGCGGCGGCTCGGCCTGACGCCGCTGGTCGCATCGCGGCGGCTGGCGGCACTGGAAGCGGAAGTCGGCTCCCGGCTCGTCCACAGGACGACGCGGTCGCTGTCATTGACGCCGGAAGGCGAGGCGTTCCTGCCGCATGCGGAGGCCATTCTCGCACATGCCGAGGAGGGGCGAGCCGCGGTCGCGGGCAAAACGGAGGGCGCGACGGGATTGCTGCGCATCGCGGCGTCCGTCCCGTTCGGGCGCAAGATCCTGACGCCAATGCTCGTCCAATTCCTGTCGGAGCATCCGCAAGTTCGCGTGGAACTGCTGCTGGACGATGGGGTCGTCGATATCGCGGCGCGGGGAGTCGATGTCGCGATCCGCTTCGGTGACCTACGCGACAGTACGCTGGTGGCGCGCCGCCTATCCGGTAACCGGCGCGGGCTGTACGCCTCACCGACCTATCTGGCCCGGCATCCCGCCCCGACGACCGTAGCGGGCTTGCGGGATCACAAATGTCTGAGCGGCCAAGCCGCGCGACAATGGACGTTCGAGCGCAAGGGACGGACGGTTCGCCAGGCGGTGAACGGTCGCTTCGCCGCCGATAGTCTGGAGGCCTTGCACGAAGCAAGCATCCGCGGTCTCGGCATCGTCCGGATTTCGGAATGGAACGTTCGCGATGATGTCGCCGAAGGACGATTGGTGGAGATCACACTCGGCGACGGTGCGTTGCCCGATCAGGGTATCTGGGCCGTGATGCCGACGCGGCGGCTCATCCCGCGCAAGGTGCACCTGTTCCTCGAGGCGCTGACCGGCCACCTCTCCACCACGTGATCGCGACGTTCGCGCAAATCATTCTTCAGGCCAGAGCAGCGGCTGCCGGATCGGGAAATTCCGGATCACCTCGGCCACGCGTGGATCCGGGTCGAGCCGACGCCATAGAGCGAGCCAATCCGGCCGGTCGAGCGCCTGTCCGGCGAAAAGCAGGCTGGGATGGCGCACTGGAAAGTCCGCGAAATGTTCGACATCCTTCGTGTACGGCCAAAGCGCCTTGTCGCGAATGAATGGCGCCATGAACGCCGTCGCTTTCGCGACGCTGCGGCCATCGGCCGTCTGGAAGCGCCAGAGATGCCCTTTGATGGACAGCAGCCGGCAGGCCCCGGCCAGCACGTCCAGATTGAACAGCGAATAGCCGTATGGCTTGGTCCGCGCGAGTTCCAGCGGTTGGCTGCCGTCGGTCGCGATCTGTGTCGGAATGATCTGATCGACGAGGCGTGTTCGTGCATCCCGGAGAGCTTCGTCGTTACCGACAAGCGCGCCGAAAGCGGCGACCTGCAACAGCCAGCACGACCCGTGATTGTTCCTTTGGTCGCGCTCCTGCCGCCCCGCGGCCGAGCCGGTCAGCCAGTCGAGATATTCGCGAAACCAGCGGTCCACGCCGCGACGAATTGCTGCATAGCCCGGCGCGTCATGACGCGCCAACAGGTGGGCCGCGCACGCGACCTCGACGATCTGGAGCGTATCGATGATGCCGATTGCGCGTCCTGTGTTCACGCCGATGATCGCCTGCGCGTGGGACAGATCCGGGTTCATCCGGGTGGCGGGATCGACGAACCACGCGCGCAGATGCGCCGCCGCCCGCAGGGCGAAGTGCGGTCTGCGCGAGACGAACCATGCGGTCGCGAGCGCCGGCATTTCGATGCCGAAGCGGATCAGCGCATCACGGTGACCATCGAATTTTGCAGGGTTGGAGAAGCCGTCGCGGCGGACATGAGGCCCGCCCGGATGCGCCGGATCGGGCCACCAATAATCAGCCTCGGAATAGTAATCGTGACGGGTCGCCGGACTGCGTGGTGCGGCGATCGCTGTGATCGTGCGGATTGGACTTTTGGCGTAGGCAGACACCGCGCGCATCACGCGGGCACCTTCGATCGCGACCAGGTCGAACGGCGCCACGCTCGCGACCAGCGGAACCACGAAAGGTGCACCACCCAGACTGGCAAGGACGTGCCGGCGGTTCAACATCGAGGCTGGCCGGCGGCGGCCCGGGAGGTCACGGTGCGGCCGGCGCCGGGCGGTAGAGAAGCGCCGTATCGGCATCCAGCGTGCGCGGATATGTGCCCGGACCCCAGGCCCAATCCGCACGCGTCAGAATGTCATCGAGTTCAGTCGCGGGCCAGGTCATTTCTTTGTGCGGCCAATCGGCGGCGCGACCGCGATACCCCGCGAGGAAGTCGGTCGCCTTGCGCAGACCCCGCCCCTTGTCGTCCGCATAGTTCCAAAGATCCATTCCCAGGCACCCGGCCATTTCGGCCACGTCGAAAGCGGGTTCCAGCGCGTAGAGCGAATAGTGGAAACTGCGCGTCCGGCTCAGCTCTGCCGGTAGCGATCCGTCCGGCGCGAACTGGGCCGCGATGCGACGCTTCGGAAAGTCCTGCACGGTCTTTCGTGCGATGTCCGGGCGGCGCGCAAACAGGGCATATTGCGTGATTTGCGCATCGAACCAGATGCCGTGATTGTTCTTCGCCGCCTGTTCCTCCTTGCCGGTCGGGCTGGTCAGCATCCAGTCGACATAACGGCCGAACCAGCCTTCCAGCTCGGTGATTTCGGCCGCGCTCATCACGGCCGCCGGGCCGATCAGGCCGACCGCATCGATCACGCTCATGAACGCATTCGTGTCCAGCACGCCTTCCGCACGTCCGTTTTCGCGCCCCGGCACGGCCTGTGCGAACTTCGCATTCGGGTTCATCGCCGTCGCCGGGTCGAGAAACCAGGTGCGAACTATCTGCGCAGCCTTTTCCGCATAGGCGCGATTGCCGCTGTAGAAATAGGCAAGCGACAACGTGGCGGCATCCCGGCTCATCCGTCCGATCGCCGTTCGATCGTAGGATTTGATGTCCCGCCGGGGATTAACCTCGCCGTCGCGGCGGACATACGGGCCCGACGGATTGGCCGGGTCCGGCCACCAATAGGGCGCGATGCTAAGATAATCGTGGCGGTCCCCCGACAAGGGGATCGTCGTCTTGTCCATTACTGATGCGGGTCTGCGCGCGAGCGCAGCATCCGCCTTCGCCATTAACGCCGTATAGGCGGCTTTCACCGCCGGATCGGTTTCGCGAGCGGCCTTGATCGCGAGCAACTGATCCGACTTCAGGTGGAACGTCCGCCGACCTTCAAACGCCGCGGCATAACCGTCCGGCCCTTTGCAGAGCGACGCCCGCGCCGGCGCGCGAAGCGACGTATCCGCCGCCGCCGGATACCCGCCGACGGTGGCGAGCGTCGCGGCGGCGTAGAAGATAACCGTGCCGCGGCTGGACCGGATCACATGCGCACCCGGAAGCCGAAGAAGAATTGCGGACCGCTGTTGCTGACCTCAGCGATGCTGTCATAGCCGCCCTTGTAGAACACGTCCTTCGTGCTGGTGACGTTAAGCGCCTGCGCCTTCAATTGGACGTTTTTCGTGATGTCGTATTGCGCCGACAGATTGACATAGCCTGCCCCGCGCACGCTGCGGTTCGTACCGCCATTCGGCTTATAGTATGACGAGCGGTAGCGGTACGAGCCACGCAGCGAGAAGCCCCCTTTCTCGAAGTAGACCGATCCGCTGGCCGTATATTTCGACAGGCCGATCAGGTTCGCTGGTTCCAGATAGGTCGATAGCGGCGACGTGTCCGGGAACTTGAAATCGGCGAACGCACGGTTGCCCGATACGTTGAACCCGAACCCGTCCAGCGGCGAGGGCAGCCAAGTGAAGGCATGCGCCGCCGTCACCTCAACGCCGTACAAATGCCGGGTCTCGGTGTCGTTCGCTGGAGCGACCGGATTGATGATGAGATCCTGCGTCTGACGCACATTGCCGGGCAAGGTGATCGTCGTGACGGTGATCGGCGTCGGGATCGGCGTCGACGCGCCGATGACCGCGCCGGTGACCCATTTGTAATAACCGGCGACCGAGAGCAACGTGTCCTTCGACGCGTAGAGTTCCAGCGATGCGTCCGCATTCCAGGCCCGCAGCGGCTTCAGGTTCGGATTTCCAGTCGTGGCGTTCAGGATGATGTTGTTCACGCCCGTCCCCGGCCCCGGCGACAGGTTAATACCGGCGCCGAAGCTTTCGATACCGGAGCGCGAGATCGCCTTGTATCCGGCCAAGCGCAGCTTCAGCTTCTCGGTCAGGTCGAACGCGACGTTCGCGCTCGGCAACAGATAGCTGTACCGGCCCTTGCGCGTATTCTGGGTCAGCGCACCCGCCGGATCGACCGCGACGACATAGGTATCGGCGGTCGGATCCACGGTGATCAGATAGGCCTGACGGTAGCCGACCGAGCGAATATCCGTCCGCACGTAGCGCAAGCCGATATTGCCGCTAAACGGAGTCTCGCCAAGCGCCGAACGGAAGCTCGCCATGCCGTATCCCGCATAGATCCGTTCGCGCACGTTGATGTCGCTCGGATCGCGGCCGTCGGTCGGGTAAGGCAACGCGTCGTCGCTGCCGGTGAACGTGCGGAACAGGCAGTCATTGTCGAACGTGGCAAAGCGGTTGAGGTTCGTGTCGCCGTCGAAGTACGACCTGGTCGTGAAAGGCGCGCGGCAATTCTGGTTGGCCGCCGTGATGATCGCCGCCGCCTGAGCCGCCGTTCCCGGGATCGTCGCCAGATCGTTGTTGCGGGCATTGTCGTTCGTGCGATCGTGGTTGGACACCCGCGCACCGACCTTGAACGACGTGAAGAACCCGTCCAGCTGGCGCTGCGCATCGAAGCGCCCGGCCCAGATCGTGTCCTTGCGGTCCGTCACGAAGCGATTGCGGGCATAGACCGCCGTCGCTGCAGTGGCGAGGAAGTTGGCCGGGTTCGTGACGTCGAAATTGTCGAACACCACGTTCGGGACGACGTTATCGCGTTCGTAGGTCAGCGTGTACCCGACCCGCGTCGTGGACCGCATGCGGGTCGCCTTCTGGGTCTCGGTACGATGCGAACTGGAATAGGATGCATCCGCGCTGATCGTCCACTGGTCCGGGCGCCAAATGAGGCTCAATCCGCCGCCAAGATACTCCTCGTTGCGCTGGCGGTTCTCCAGTTGGTCTTCGATATTGGAATTGCCGCGATAGCTGATCAGCGCACCGGGGCTGTAGCCGTTCGTGCCGTTGCCGATGAGCAAGGGCTGGATGCCGCGAAGCCCCTCCGCGATCGCGAGGACGTTGCGCTTTTCGAGACTGCTACGCTTCGAATATTGCCCGTCGATCGAGACCTCGAACTGCGACGAGGGACGCCATTGCAGCGCACCGATGACCGCATCGCGAACCTCTGCCGTCTGTTGCGTGCGGAAGCTGCGGGAGGATGTCGCGTAATAAGTGTCGCCACGCGTTTCGCCGACGTTGATGGCGGGCGACCCGGTCGTCGGTATCGCGGTACGAGCAACCGTCGTCTGTGCGCAGTTCAGGCTCGCGCCGGCGGTGATCAATGCCGCCGCGGTGCCGGTTGCCAAACCGCCATTGATGGCACTCGTATTGCACGGCTGGAACGTGGCGTTGCCGTTGTAATAATCTTCCGGCGCGGTCGTATCTTGCCGCTGATAACCGATGCTGATGCCGATCTCGCCGATGCCGGTCTTGAACTGGTCGGTATAGGAGATGTTGGCACGGTAGCCGAGGCCGTCATGCTGGTAAACGTCGTCGTCCTTCGGCTGGAAATCGCCGCGGATTTCCGCCTGGATACGACGCTTTTTATAATCCAGTGGCTTCCAGGCTGCGCAGCTCGATCACGCCGCCGACCCCGCCTTCCAAGAAGTCCGCCTGCTGCGTCTTATAGACGAGCACGCCGTTGACGAGTTCGGACGGGAATTGCTGGAATGCAACCGACCGGTCCGGCCCGGCGGTGGAGACCTCGCGGCCGTTGAAGGTCGAGAAGCTGAGCGTCGGCCCGAGCCCGCGGACGGACAATTCATTGGCATTGCCCTTGAAGCGATCGGCGGTGACGCCGGTAATGCGTTCAAGCGTGTCGCCGACCGAATTGTCCGGCGACGCACCGATCTCGTCGCTGACCAAACCATCGACGACGACCGAGGCATCACGCTTCAGTTCGATCGACGAACGCTGCGTCGCGCGGGCGCCGGTTACGACGATCGTCGTTTCGGCTTCCTGATCGCGGGCGATGTCCGACACGTCGGTGTCGGTCGGCGTCGGAGCGGCGGACTGGTCCCGCGCCGGGCCGCTGACGGTCTGGGCAGCGGCGATGTGCTGAGCCATTGCCGCCATCGCGGCAGATGCGAGCAGCATTCCACGCGCGGTGGTGCGGCGGCTTTTGAAATGTTCAATTCATCCTCCCTCTGGACAGACGACGATGCGTCCGACGCCCGATTGTTACCGGTGTCATCGAGATGGATTTCTAATCTTCAGACGGAGGCTGTCAACGCAAATTTCGCATGTTGTAGGACAAATCCCATCCGATCAGGGTTTCGGATGGTGATGTTGCGGGCGTCGTTTTAGTCATTTTTTTGCATGAGATCAGCGAATTGAACGGGCCTGTCGTGGCACGATAAGGATCCGCTTGAATCTGCTTTGCGGCACACTCGTCATATCCCTGCGCGGAAAATCCGCTGACCTCTCCTCGGCCGAATGCCACGCGGGCGTCTCTGACAGATGGGTGCTTCGAGAAGGTCGCGAACTCGACATCGATGCGTTTGACAGGCTTCGACGCGGTGATCGTATCGCGGCGGGAAATGTGTCCCGGCGTGAACACGTATCGCGTGACGATCGACACGCGGGTATCTGCTCGGGCGTTGCTCTCGCTCATTAGGTCGAGCGCGTCCTGCCGCCAGCGGACTTCGGTCGTCGTGCCTTTGCGAACGACCTTCAGATCCTTGAAGTACGCCAGAGGCATCAGGACGCTGTTGTCGGTGAGCGTGATCCGCGGGAGCAGTTGCGGGAACTGAGCGTCGGCGGCTCCCTGCAGCATGCCGGGCGAGAACGGGACCGGGAAATACGGGTTGTTCATATGCTGCCCGCCCGCCCCGTTGATGATCGGGAGGGAAATCACGTGCCCACCGTCGCGGATCGTCACGACGGCACGATCATAGGTGCCGCGCGCGAACCATGTCGTGGTGAGCCGCGGGAGCGTCTTCAACCAGCGTGCATACTCGCCGCCAGCCGGGGCCTTGCCGCGATAGCCAAGGTCGTTCCAGATCACGTTGGTATAGATATATTGCCGCGCCAGGCTGAGATTTTCGCCGAAGATTCGGTGAGTGCCGCGATACGCGTCGGTGCGACGGCCCTGCCCCCACATATCGACTGACCCGGTGTCCGGCGAGACCCAGAAGTTCATATAGCGCGCGGCGATGCGGCTGGAAAAGGCATAGGCCATGCGTTCCTCGACCGGCGTCAGGACCTTCAACCGCGCCGCCGCGGTCAGCACCTCGAGGAACGCGGTTTCGCCGTAGGGACCGATGCTGCGGCCATATTCGAAGCCCTCGCCCTCCATGTTGAAACGGGGCAGCATCAGGTCGACAGACCGCCGTAGCCAGCCCTTCACTTCCTTACTCGGCGTCATGCCGGTTTCGACGAGCCGTTGCGCGATTTCGCCGATCAGCAGCACGCTGTACCGATCGAACCGCCCCTCGCCTTCAGTTTCGTCCGCAAAACCGTACGTGCCGGAATAGCGTCGATAATGATCGAGCGTCCTGGCGAGCAGAGCGTCGCTGCCTTTAGCATCTTCCCAACCCAGCAAATAGCGCAGGCGGGCGATACTGAAGGCCACGCCGTAATAGTTGTTGGGCAGATCGATCAACGTCAGGTCCGGGCGAACGAAGCGCCGCCAGTCCAGCTTCGCCCGCAACCTGGCCAGGGTGGCGGGTCGTACCGCGCGATCGAGCAACCCGGCTTCGTTCAGGCGGTGCAGCGCGGACACGTAGTAATAGATGCCCCAGCTATCGTTCGTATCATCGACCGTCAGGTCTGCGATCGCGGCGAAATCGGCAAGCCGTTGCGGCAGGCGGGGATCCGTTTTCGGCAGATCGAGGATGCGATACGACATGGCGGTCGCAATCTTCCCCGGGAGGAACTTGTCGCCGCTTTCGAAAACCTTGACCCCGCCCAAAGTCATGTCACGTCGATCCCTGAGCAACTGGACCAGCAGCTTTTCCAGTTGCGGTATTAGCCGTCGTTCGACCGTATCGTGCATTGCCGGAGCCGTGGGATAGGTCGGGCCGTGCGGTCGATCCGCCCATCGGTCCGGTGCCACCGCGGCGGGTGGAAACGGAGCCGGGGACGCGGCGACGAGCATAGGCAGCGCCAAGACGCCAAGGGCCGAACGACGCATCAGCGCACTCCTTCGTGTCGCGCGAGATCGTACATCGCGCTGCCCGCGAGTAGGAAAGCGCCGGTACCGTAAAATTGCGTGTCGCTTTCCGAAACAGTGTCGGGCCGATCGCTGACCTGTTGCACCCAGCCGAGCCGGCCGTCGTTCCGCACCGCTTTCTGGAGTGCGGCCCAGCCCCTGATCGCCGCCGGCCGGTACGTCGCGCGATCCAGCACGCGGGTATCCACGCCCCATGCAAACGCATAAGTGATGAACCCGGTGCCGCTTGATTCCGGAGGCGTATCCGCGCCATTGTCGAGCAAGGACGGTGCCCAATATCCGTCGGCTTTTTGCAGCGTCACGAGCCGCGCCGCCATGTCGCGGAACAGGCCGGTATAATAAGCGCGGTGCGGATCCTTGCGGTCGAGTTGTTGCAGGATGCGGACCAAACCGGCCATCACCCACCCGTTTCCGCGGCTCCAGAAAAGCTTTCGCCCGTGCGTGTCGCGACGGTCGAAAAAGCGGCTGTCGCGGAAGAACAGCCGTTCGCTTCTGTCGTAAAGATAGTCGGTCGTGGCGCGGAATTCTTCATGCGCGAAGGCGGCATAGCGCGTGTCGCCCGTTGAGCGCGTCAGGCGCAGCAGGGTCGGTGGCGCCATGAACAAAGCGTCGCACCAGCACCAACGCGTCGTGCAAGGCGGATCTCCACTTCGCGGCGGGCCCGGTACGAAGGCCAGATCACCGGTCGGACGCTGCGCCAGCACGCGATCGAAATATATTCGCGCTGGTGCGATCGCGGCCGCCCCCGCCCCTTTCCTGCTCGCCCAGATCCAGCTCTGCGCGATCAACTGATCATCGGCGTGGAACGGTTTGTCGCCGAGCCTCCAATTCTCGGCCCGCCCGAGGTCGAGCACCGCTTTGGCATAGGCCGGACTACGGCTGCGATCGGCGAGTTCGGTAAGCGCGACCCAGAACGTCGCTTGCTGCCAGTCGCGAGGGTTGCGCACCGAGCGCGAGGCGGCGGGCATATGATCGAACGTATCCCGATGCGCGATCTGCCAATCGGCGACGCGCTGCGTGGCGGCAAGGATATCGGCCGGGCGCGACATCTGGACTTGCGCGGGACTGATCAGCGCTACCGGCGCCGCCAGCACAGCCGAAAAAGCGATCATGGACATGTGGCTCTCCCTTTGATCGACCGTATCTCGATCGACGAGATGGCGAGTTTCAGCGCAGCGGACGTCGTCATCACGAACGGCGCCGAAACTTTGGACAGATCGCCGCCGGCCATGCAGCCGAGCGGAATATCGAGCCGCTGCCATCCCCGCCCACCTAGCAATGTGAGAGCCTTGGTAACGTCGATCTTGCCGCCGCACCCCGGCCCGCATTTGAACTCGACCGATACCGGCCCCGCAGGTGCGGCATCGACGCGCACCGCAATACCGAGCACGAGCGGTCCGGCCTTCGACCAGTCGACCACGCGCGGGTTGGCGATCAGCAACGTGCCGCGCCCGCGCCCGATCCAGACAATTTCCCGCGCATCCTCCTGCCGATCGCGATCGATCGGACGGGTCGAGATCGCGCCGTTATCGGCCGCGCCGGAAACCGTTTGCGGACTGTCGTTCGCCCCGTCGATCTGGACGACGCGCGGCGCAATGGCTCGGCCGGCGTCGAACAGAGGCCCGACCGGCGTATCCAGCGAAGACAGGTCGATGCCGGGATCTTCGGACAGCGGCGCGGCTATGCGGCGCTCCCCGAGTTTCAGGCCATAACCGAACGGGAACAGCGGCGCGTAGTTCAAATCGCCGACGTTCAGCGGCGCCCCCGTTGCTGTCGCTGGCCACGAAAAGGACAGCCGCCCCCTGAAGTCCTGCTTGCCCATCAGCATGTCGGCGACGCCGCCCCTTCCGATCCAGGAAGCCAGGCCGCGACGAACGCGTTGGACGCATTGATATGCCGGTTGACCCACAAAGGCCGGCCGGACAGGAACACCGCGACAACCGGAATGCCTGCGGCCTTCAGGCGGGTCATCGTCGTCAGGGTGTTCGTCCGGTCGTCGAACAGCAGATTGGTGCGGTCCCCCTGAAACTCGGCATAGGGATCCTCCCCGAACACGACGATCGCCACATCCGGTCTGGTGCCGTAGCGACCGTCGATCGACAGTTCGGCCGCCCCGCCGCCCGCCTTCACCGCGTCGCGGATGCCGGACCAGATGGATTGCGCATGTGGAAAATATTCGGGCTTCGTCCCGGTGCCCTGCCACGTCAGCGTCCAGCCGCCGGATTGCTTCGCGACATCGTCAGCGCCGTCGCCCGCCACGAGGATCCGCGCAGAGGGCTTCAGCGGCAATATGCCATTGTTCTTCAGCAGGACCAGCGACTCACGCACCGCCTGCCGCGCGACGGCGCGATGCCCGGGGACCCGAGCAGTTCATACCGCCCGGCCAGCGGCCGCGTCGAAGGTCGGCCCGCTTCGAACAGGCCGGCCCGCAGCTTGACCCGCAGGATGCGGCGCACCGCATCGTCCAGCCGTGCCGATGGAAGCTTTCCGGATCGGGCCGACGCAAGCTGACTGGCATACAAGGCCTTCCAGCTTGCTGGCGCCATGTACAGGTCCAATCCGGCCGCCATCGACGCGGGGCAGTCGTCCGGGGTGCAACCGGGGACGCGTGCATGGCCGTCCCAGTCCCCGACGACGACTCCGTCGAACCCCCAGCGCCGCTTCAGAACGCCGGTCAGCATGCCTTCGCTGCCATGCATTTTGGCGCCGTTCCAGCTCGAGAAGGACGCCATGACGGATTGAACGCCCGCGTCGAGCGCGGATACGTATGGCGGCGAAAACAAGCGGATCAGCTCGCCTTCGCTTACTTTTGCGTCCCCCCGGTCGCGCCCCTCGAACGTGCCGCCATCGGCGATGAAGTGCTTGGCGGTGGCGATGACGTGCTGTCCGCGCAGCCAGTCGCGGCTGCCGCGTTCGCCTTGCAAACCGCGGACATAAGCGGTCGCGTAGGCCGCGACGATCGACGGCTCTTCGGAAAAGCTTTCATAGGTGCGACCCCAGCGATCGTCGCGCGCAACCGCGAGAGTCGGTGCGAAGGTCCAGTCCAGCCCGGTGACGCGCAATTCTGCTGCGGTGATCGCCCCGATCTTCTCGATCAGCGCTGGATCGTTTGCCGCACCCAGACCGATATTGTGCGGAAACAGCGTCGCGCCGACGATATTGTTGTGGCCATGGACCGCGTCGCTCCCCCACATGATCGGGATGCGGGGCAGTTGACCCTGCTTCTGCATCGACGCGTCGTAATAGGCGTCGGCCGCTGCGACCCATGAAGATGCCGGGCCGAACTCGTCGCCACCCGGGGACGAACTTCCGCCGTTCAGCACCGACCCCAAGTGATAGGTAGCGACGTCTTGTGGCGTAACCGACGCTATGTCGCCCTGGATCGTCTGGCCGACTTTCTGCTCCAGCGACATACGGCGCAGAATTTCTTCGACCCAGCGCTCGATCGCCGCATCCTTTGGCGAAGCGGCCACCGATGGCCACGTCGACGGGTGGACTACGGCCTCCTGCGACAGGGCGATCGCGGGTACAGCGATCCCGAGTGCGACCGCGCACAATCCCAGCCTTCCAACCATCCTGCCTCCTGAAGCGTCATTTATCGCTGACACCGGTGACAAAACACTTTTCCTTTTTCGCCAACTCTGTCAATCGAAGTTGTAGGACAACCGGAAAAAACCGGATCGGGGGGGAGCGGACCATGCGCAGCGCGGGCACCAGATCGGGCAGGATTTCAGCAACCGAAGGATACCAGCCGATGCAGGGTTCGTGCGGATGAACCAGCAGGCCACGCCAACGATCAACGACGTCGCCCGCATTGCCGAGGTTTCGAAGAAAACCGTCAGCCGGGTCGTCAACCGATCACCCTTCATCAGCGATACGACGCGTGCGCGGGTTCAGGCGGTGATCGACGATCTGGGCTACACGCCAAACCTCCAGGCGCGCGGACTGGCGCTGCGCCGCAACTTCCTGATCGGCCTGATCCACGACAATCCCAATTCGCAGATGGTCGTCGGCGTCGAGCGCGGGATATTGTCGGCCATCCAGGGCACCGAATTCGCGCTGGTCGTTCAGCCGGTGGACCGTGGGTCGCCCGATCTGCTCGATCACGTCCGGCAGTTTCTCGAACTCCACCGTCTGTTCGGCGTGATGCTGCTGCCGCCGATTTCCGAGATCGATGCTTTGGGCAATCTCTGTGCCTCGCTCCGATGCCGGTACGTGCGCATGGGGTCCGCGCTGCTCGACGAGGAACCGCACTGCGTCGCGTAGAACGATGCCGAAGCCGTGACGGAGGCGGTCGCGTATCTGATCGCGCAGGGGCATAGCCGGATCGGCCTCGTCACCGGGCCGGACGGGTTCCGCTCGGCATTGGAGCGTCGCCAGGGTTTCGAGAAGGCCCTGCGCGGCGCGGGTATCCCGATTTCGCCGTCGCTCATCGTGACGGGAGATTACCGCTTCGATTCCGGCGTGGCGGCCGGACGGCGACTGCTCGGCAGGGCCCGGCGACATACCGCGATCTTTGCGTCCAACGATGCGATGGCGGCGGGCGTATTGCATGCCGCACGGCATCTTGGCCTTTCCGTGCCACAGGACGTCTCCGTCATCGGCTTCGACGATACGGAGATTGCAAGCCATGTCTGGCCGCCGCTGACCACGGTGCGATGGCCGATCGAGGCGATGGCTCGATCGGGCGTGCGCAAACTGCTGACCGGGCTGATCGGGCAATCGGCCGATCCCGAACAGTCGCTGTTCGCGTCCAAGCTGGTGCTGCGCGACTCCGTGGCACAGCGGATGTCGGCACCGGCCCGCATGACGTCGGTGAGGAGAGCGATATGAAATTCGGCCGTTCGGTCGCGGTGCTGACCCTGTTGGCGGCGACCGCAATGACTGCTCAGGGACGCGACGATGACCGGCCAGCGCTGGTCGCCAAGACCAAACTGCAACCGCCTTCCCCGGCCGATCGGCAACGCCGCGCCGCGGTCGTCGTGGCCCCGTATCGATACGGGGATATTCTGTGGGAGAACGACCGCACCGCGCACCGTATCTATGGTCGCCCGCTGGAGGCGATCGAGCCGCCATCGTCCTCCGGGATCGACGCGTGGGGCAAGGCGGTCCCTTGGCCATTCATGGACCGCCAGCTCCGCACCGGGCACCAGCACGATTATCAGGGCGAGGGCCTCGACTTCTACAACGTGAATGCGTCTCGGGGCGCCGGCGGGATCGGGATCTGGCACGACAACAAGCTTTGGACGTCGCGCAACTATGCCCGTCATCGCATCCTGCGGGACGGGCCTAATGTCGCCAGTTTCGAGGTTGATTACGACCCCTGGCCCGTCGATACGGGACGGAAGGTATGGGAGACGCGGAGTTTCTCGCTTCCAGCCGGATCGAACTTCACGCGCATGACCTCCACGATCCGGTCCGACCGGACGGGCGAAATCATCGTCGGTATAGGTATCGGCAAACGGGTTACGAGCGATGGGAAGCTGGGGACGCTGTCCGTCGATCGCCCGGACGGAAAGATGACGTGGTGGAGCCCGCAGGATCCCGTACGCGGGCGGTTGGGCGTCGCCGTGATGGTCGATCCGTCGCAGATCGTCGGCGTCACCGAGGATTACGACAATTACCTCGTCCTGCTTCGGGTCACACCCGGGCGGCCGTTCGTCTATTACATGGGCAGCGCATGGACCGGCGGCCGCGACTTTCACGACCGCGCGCGCTGGGAACGATATGTCTCCGCCGAACGGCCTGACTTCCGGGTTAAATAGTCACCTGTCCAACGCCCGTATCCCCGCCAGGCCGGTTGTCATACAAATCTTGACTCGCCCGCTTTCTTTGAAGAAGCCCGGCGCGCGGCACAAAGCGCAGAGGACGGGAGGAGAGAATGGGTGTTGTCGGGTATCGTCCGCTGCTAACGATATCGTCATGACGACCAAAGCCGCTTCCCTTGCCGACGATCTCGTCCTGCAATTCGAACGACGTATCGAAGCCGGGGAGATGCCGCCGGGGTCGCGCTTTCCGACGGAAAAGTCGATCACCGACAGCGCGCGCGTGAGCCGGACCGTCGTGCGTGAGGCCTTTGCGCGTCTTGCCGCTCGCGGATTGCTGGAATCGCGTCGCGGATCGGGCGCCTATGTGCCGGAAAGTGCGCGCTACCAAGCGTTTCAGGTGACGCCGCAGGAAATGGGGGAACGATCTGACGTCCTGAAGCTGCTGGAAATGCGGATGGCGCTGGAGTCCGAAATGGCGGATCTCGCGGCACGTCGTCGGACCGACGCGGATATCGCCGAGATGCGACTGTGGAACGAACGGATGCGCGACAGTACCGATATCGGTGCCGCGATCACCGCCGACATGGCCTTTCACCGGGCGATCGCATCGGCCACCCGCAACGAATATTATCTTCGCTTCATGGACTTTCTCGGCGTGCGGCTCGTGCCGTCGCGCCGGCTGTATCTTCGCGATCGCGCGGACTCCGAACATCGCGCCTATGCGCGCGGCATCTACCGCGATCACGATGCGATCTTCACCGCCATCGCCAATGGCGATCATGCCAAGGCGCGGCGGGCTGCGCGCCGTCACATGCAGAAGAGCCTCGAACGTCATCGCTATCTCGACGAAGAAATCGCCGAAGACAGCATCGTGCCGCAAGACAGCGACACCACGGCATAGCGCCATCTATATGCAGGTGAGCGGAACACCCGGCGATCGCCGGGCATGATCGAAGAGCATTGCCCGGGAGAGTTCGTACCATGCTCATGACGCCGACGATGCGCTGGTTCGGCCCGCCCGATCCCGTGTCGCTTCGTGATATCCGTCAGTCGGGCGCGACGGAGGTCGTCACGGCGCTGCACGACATTCCCAACGGAGCGATCTGGCCGATCGAGATGATCGCCGAGCGCCGGACAATGATCGAACGCGCCGGTCTCGGATGGAGCATCGTGGAAAGCCTGCCGGTCGATGAAGGGATCAAAACGCGCGGCCGCGATTGGACGCGCCTCATCGACCATTACCAACAGAGCCTCCGTCATCTTGCGGCATGCGGCATCACGGTCGTCACCTACAATTTCATGCCGCTGCTCGATTGGACACGCACCGATCTGGCCTGGCCGCTGCCGGATGGGGCGTTGGCGCTGCGGTTCGAGCTGGAAGCCGTCGCTGCCTATGACGTCTTCATCCTGCGTCGGCCGGGCGCGGAGAACGACTATGCGACCGATATCATGACCGCGGCGACGCGCCGGTTCGAGCGGATGTCGATGATAGAGCGCGCGACGCTGGAACGGACGATCCTCGCGGGCCTGCCGGGCAGCGAGGAAAGCTTTACGTCGTCGGAATTCCTGACCGCGATCGGCGCATATGCCGCGATCGACGCCGCGACCTTGCGGGACAATCATGTCGCCTTTCTCGAAGCGGTTTGCCCGGTGGCGGACGAACTCGGCATCCGGCTGGTCGTCCATCCCGACGATCCACCCTTCCCCATCTTCGGGCTACCCCGCGTCGTGAGTACTGAGGCGGACATCGCCTGTCTGTTCGATCGCGTGCCTAACGCTTCGAACGGCCTCTGCTTCTGCGCAGGCTCACTCGGCGTCCGCGCGGACAACGACCTGCCGGGCATGGTCGAACGTCTGGGTGACCGGATTGGATTCCTGCACCTCCGGTCGGTGCAGCGCGAGGCACGGGGCGCATTCCACGAAGCCTGTCATCTGGACGGCGGCGCGAATATGCCGGCGATCGTCTCGGCGGTTCATGCGCTGCAGATGCGATCCGGCCGGTCCATTCCGATGCGCCCGGACCACGGCCACCAGATGCTGGACGACCTGACCAAGCGGACCAACCCCGGCTATTCGCTGCTCGGCCGGATGCGTGGACTTTCGGAGTTGCGAGGTCTTGAGCGGGGCATAGCGTTCGAGCGATCCTGCGAAGACGACAGGTCGCGCCCCTGAGCCGGGACCTTCGCCGCATTTCTCTCACCCCTTCGCGGCCACCGCGCCAAGCTCCTCCAGATCGAGATCATGTTCGAGATCGTGAAGCGTTTCATCGTCTATCGCGCCGCTGCGATGCAGCCGAACCAGTTCTTCTCGCCCTGCGGCAACCGCCGATATGATCACGTCGAAGTGACTGGCAATCGCCATATCACGCTCATCCGAAGTACCTTGGAACGCGTCCGCCGCCGTCGCGCGCGTACGATAACGGCGGAGAAGTTGCGGGTGGAGCACCGTCCCGTCCGCTCCGATCGCCTCGCGCTCGACCGCGGCCAGTTGTGCCTGAAAAATCCTCGTTTCCGCAGCATGCATATCCAATGGCGGCCGCGTGCTGCCGTCTTCAGGCGGCTTCATGCGCCGGATGACCCAGCCGAGCGATGTCCCCTGAACCAGAACGGTCACCAGGATCGCGACGAAAGCGGTTACGAGCATAAGGTCGCGGGCAGGCATCGCGGCGGGAAGCGAAAGGGCAACCGCCAGCGTAACCACGCCCCGCATCCCGGCCCAGCTCATGACCGTTGCGGCGCGCGGCCCAAGCGGCTGGTGCCGCGTCAGACCCAAGCGGCAGCCAGCACTGACCAGCGCATCGACCCCGAATATCCACAGGAACCGTGCGACGACCACCGCCAGGACGATGAGCAGCACCGGTTCGGCCATCGTGTCCACCACGACGCCGAGCCCGCCGACACGATCCAGCAACCCGCGCAGCGACAGGCCGATCAGCAGGAACACTGCGGCCTCCAGCAGAAATACCAGCACCTGCCAGAATGCCAGCGCGCGGATACGGACACTCGCGTTGAACACGACGTGCTGATACCATCCGCACGTCAGACCGGCGGTGACGACGGCGATCACGCCCGAGACATGCAGCAGTTCGGCTGCGATATAGGCGCTCCAGCAGACCAGCACGGTCGCCGCGATCATCAGCGTATCGTCGCCCAGTCGACGCAGCAGGAACACCCACAAACCGCCGATCGCACCGCCGACGATGATCCCGCCGACGACCAGCAGGAAGAAGGTACCCGTTGCGGCCCCGAGGTCGAAACTGCCCGTCAGTACGGCGGCTACGGCAAACCGGAACAGCACCAGTCCCGCCGCATCGTTCAACAGGCTTTCGCCCTCCAGCAATGTGGTCAGGCGGCGCGGAAGTTTTACCCGCTGCAGCACGGCGCGCGCGGAAACGGCATCCGGCGGCGAGAGAATCGCGCCTAAGGCAACGCAGGCCGCCCAGGGCAGATCGGGCATCAGCATCCTGGTCACGATCGCGACGACCGCAGTGGTGAAGAAGACCGCGCCGACCGCGAGTGACAGGATACCCGCCATATGACGCCGGAATGGTGCGATTGCGGTGAACCATGCACCGTCCATCAGCAATGGCGGTAGGAACAGGACGAGAACCAGTTCGGGATCGATCGCGATGCCGTGCAGCCCCGGTACGAACGCAACCGCACTGCCGCCGATGATCAGCGCGGCGGCGGGTGGCAGCGACAATCGCCGGGCAAGGTAATGCAGCCCGAGCACGACAAGAAACATGCCGATGATCAGCTCGAAATTCGCCGCTGGATGCACGAAGCCGCCCCTTTCCGTTTTCGCCCGCTTTGCTGTGCAATCAGCCCGGTACGGCGTCAACTTTGGGTGATAAACGGCGTTCGTACTACGGCCTCAGGCGGTTCCGCTGCAGCGGGCAGGACGTCGGCGGGTACCGTACCCAGCGCGATATGTTCCTCGCGGAAACGTCCGAGCAAGGTCATCAGAATGTTGCTGCGCGCCCGGTACACGTCCCGCGGCGAGTTGACGTGCGCCAGGCAATTGAACAGCACCCGGCCGTCATTCAGTCCGTCGATGAAAACAGCGGGCGCGGGCTTTTCCAGAACGCTGCTCTCCGCCCCGATCGCGTCCAGCACGATGCGGCGCACCAGTTGCGGATCGGTCAGCAGCGGCACGGAGAACTGGATCTGGATGCGGCCGTGATTGTCGCCCAGCGTCTTGTTTAGCACCGTTTTCGTGATCAATTCGGAATTCGGCACGATGAGGGTCGAGTGATCCGCGAGCTCGATTTCGGTCGAACGGACGCTGATCCGCTTTACGTCGCCCTCGTCGGTGCCGACGCGGATCAGATCGCCGATCTTGATTGGCCGCTCGGCCAACAAGATAAGGCCCGACACGAAATTCTGCGTGATCGCCTGAAGGCCGAAACCGATGCCGACGGACAGAGCCGACAGGAGCAAGGCGACGCGTTCGACACCGATCCCGAGCGATGCGAGCGCCCAGATTGCCGCCAGGGCGATGCCGACATAGCGGGCGATCAGGCTTACCGAATTGCGGCCCGACCCGTCGAGATCGGTCACCGGCAGGTAGCGCCCCTCCAGCCATCCCATGAACGCCCGGACCAGTCCCAGCCCGATCACGAGAACGACGATGCCGCGCAGGATCGCGCCCGGCGAGATCGATACGCCGCCGATCTCCACGCCCTGCGCGAGCGTACCCAATCGGCCGAAGATCGATCCGATCGCACCGCCCGTGCCGAACGGCGTCATCCACATGCCGAGCGCGATCAGTACGAGCGCGATGCGCAGCACGCCCGACAGCAACAGTCCGAATTGCGCGACCATGCTGCCGCGGATGCCGAGTGCCCGGGTCATGACCCCGCCGAACTGGCTGTCGCGAGAGAAGATCGTGGTCGCGACGTCGTCGGCGGCAGCCAGGGACAGGTACAACGCGGAGCCCAAGACGGTCGTCCAGGCGACGAACTGCGCGATGAACAAAGTCAGCCCGACATAGCCAACCAGCAGCGCGACGAAGGCCACGAGCAGCAGCAACCACAGCGCCAGCGTGACGATTCCCAGCCCGGCGGTTGTCGATCTGCTACCGGCATCGGGATCGTCGGCGCGCGCCACGCGAAGCCGACCCAGCACGATCAGGAATGCTGCAATCAACATCAGGTGGAGCAGCGCTTGCACGGTTTCGGTCGCGACCACTGCGGCGTGGCTTGCCCCCACGTTCGTGTTGAACGCCGTCCACATGATGCTGACACCGGACAGGAGCGCGAGTATCCAGGAAAGCGGTCGCAGGCGGCCGGCGGTATCGTCGTCCATCGATGCGATACGCCAGGAGGATTGGCCTCGCATCAGCACCGCACCGGTGACCGACGCGGTGAAGCCGGCGAAACCAGCGGCGACGGTCGCCGCATCAAACAGCCCGCCCCACCGTTCGGGCAGCAGCCCGGCCCAGCGCAGCCCCTGAAAGAAGGCTGCTGCGGCAAGGGTCGGCGCCAGCGTCCCGGTCAGCACGCGCCAGATCGCGCTCCCCGATCGCCGCAGCCGGTGTCCGGGTGCGCCCTCGATCAGATAACGGCGCCCGAACTGGCGTGCATACACCCGGGCGGGGAAGAGGAGGACTAACGCGAGCAGCGCGCCCAGCAGCGCCTGCCACGGAATGCCGCCCCGCCACACCGTTCGAATCTGGTCGAACCCCTGTGACCAGAACAACGCGACACGGCGCACATCGCGCGGTGTGGAGTCGATCACGGCCCGCCAGAAGGACGGGGTGAGCGGCGACGCGACGCGGGTTGATACGGCCTGACTGAATTCCTCCACCTGACCGCGATCGATTTCTGCGATCAGCTGCGCGGCCTCGACCCCGGCCAAGCCCCCGCGCTTGATCGCGGCGTCGATCGCGCTCCGCTGCTGCGCGAGCGTGGCGCGCTGCTGGCGGATGACGGGGTCCTCCTGCGTGCCTTCCGTCGCGCTGCCCAGCCCGGCGACGCGTGCCTCGATCAGCGCCAGTTGTTCGCCGAGTTGGCGGACGGCGTCCGCGCTCGCCTGTTGGGCGGCCAGTGCCTTGCTGCGCAACTGCTTCTGGGTGGTCGCGTCGGCACGTCCATCCAGCGATCGATCGACCGAGCGGATGTCCGCCTCGGCCTGGGCGAGCTGTTCCGACAGGCTGCCGAGCGACGTTTGCTGGGCGAACGACGTTTGCGGGGCGACCATCAGGACCGCCAGCATTACCAGAGTTAATAGCCGTTGAAACACAGAAGCGACTTTCGCGGAATGACTCACCGCGCCGCGTTGCATCACTCTCGCGGACTTCGTCAAACCGAAGCGGGGGGGGTTGAACCTTAATCGACCGCGCGAAGTCGCTTCAATACCGGCGGCACGTGCAGCAATTCGTCGACGCGCGCCGCGAGATCGACCTGCCGGAACGGCTTGGCGAGCCTTGGTACGTCCATCGGCACGTCCTCCCCGGTCGCGGCATAGCCGGTGATCAGCAGGACTGGCAGCCCCTGCCCTGCGCCGCGCAATTCGCCGATCATCGCTGCTCCCGTCATGCCGGGCATTAGATAATCGGTGATGAGCAGATCGACTTCCAGACCGCCACGCAATGCGCTGAGCGCCTCGCTTCCCGATGCCGCCTCGACGACGCGGTAGCCGACGTCGCGCAGCATGTCGGCGGTGGCCGAACGCACGATCTCCTCGTCATCGACCAGCAGGATCTTGGCGGCCCGGCGGGCAGGCACCGGTTCGCTGCGCTGATTTGCGACCGGCTCCAGTTCATCCGTGGAGATCGGGATCCACAGCTCCACGCTCGTGCCGCGCCCCAATTCGCTGGACAGCGTCAACGTACCGCCGGACTGCGCCGCAAGCCCGTGGATCATCGACAGACCGAGTCCGGTCCCTTTCCCCACGCCCTTGGTCGAGAAGAAGGGCTCGGTCGCGCGCGCCAGCGTGGCCTTGTCCATGCCGATACCGGTATCGTTGGCGAGGATCCGGACGTAGCGGCCCGCCTCCAGCCCGACCGAATTGCGCTCTCCCAGCGTATCGCTGGCGACCGTCATGCGCAGTTGCCCGCCCCCGGGCATGGCATCGCGCGCGTTGATCGCGAGGTTCAGCAGGGCGAGTTCCAGCTGGTTGGGATCGACGCGCGCCGGCGGCAAACCGTCCGGCAGTTCGAGGATGACCTTGACCGTTGGGCCGAGCGATCTGCGGATAAGATCGGCGATCCCGTCGATCAAAGTCGAGACATTGACCGCCTTGGGCTGCAACGCCTGGCGCCGGGCAAAGGCAAGCAGGCGTTGGGTCAGCGTGGCGGCGCGTTCGGCCGCCTGCAACGCGTTGCCGACCATGCGCTGCGTCCGCTCGTCATCCTTGTGCCGGCGCCGGACGAGATCGAGGCTGCCGACGATCGGTGTCAACAGGTTGTTGAAGTCATGCGCGACGCCCCCGGTCAACTGGCCGATCGCATCCATCTTTTGGGCCTGGGCGAGTTGCGCGTCCGCTTCGCGCCGTGTCGTTACGTCGGTAACAACACCCATCAGGGCGACGGGGTTGCCCGCGTCGTCACATCGCATCCGCCCCTTTTTGGTGATCCAGCGCTGGCTGCCGTCGGCACCGCGGATCTCGCACTCGATATCGAAATGCCCCGATGACCTGGCCGTTTCGAACGCCTGGGCGATGCGCGCACGTTCCTCGACCGGGACGTGCGTCAGCATTCGCGCGATCGACCAGTCTGCCTGAAGATCGGCATAGCCGAAAATCTCGTCGTGCCTCGCGCTGCGCCGGATTGACCCCGTCGAAAGGTCGAGTTCCCAGCTACCCATATCCGCCGCGCTCAAGGCGAATTCCAGGTTGGTTCGCGCTGCGGCAAGTTCGGATGTCCGGGCGGCGACCGCTGCTTCCATCGAGATCCGCCGCGGAGCGGATCTCATACTGGCGCTGACGTGCCTTGATCGCGGACCGGACCGCGCCGATCATCGCTTCGGCATGCAAGGGCCGTTCGAGCATCACCACGTTGCCGAGATCGACCACCTGTTCCGCCGCACGCGCGGAGCGCGGCGCGCGCGCACCGTTGGAGAGCATCACGAACGGCAAGTCCGACCAGGTCGGTTGGCGCGCCACCCAATCCAGCAGCTCCGTCCGTCCGGCCTCGCCCAAGGCCTCTTCGGTGATAAGTACCGCAGCGACTCCGCGCGGCAATTCGTCGACCAAAGCCGCCAGCGACGGCGCGATCTCCGCCTCGATATTGTGCCGCCGCAAAAGCCCCGCGGCGATCATCGCATCGCGTCCGCGTGGCGCCAGGATCAGGACACGGTCGTCCACTTCAGGCGTCCCCGGCCCCGGCCCCCGGCTCGCTCGCCGCCATCAAGGCCTGGCCCTGCCCGGAGAAGTTCGGCACGCCCGTCAGCACACCCTGAAAATCGCGCAAAGGCTCGCCTAGCCTGATCCCGTCATGGTCTATGCGGAATTCGCGGATCGTCCGTTCGTGCTGCGCGGTGCGGGTCTTGATCACTGATATTGCTTGCCGGACCTCTCCGAACGCCTCGAAATATCGCAGTTGCACGGCCGTATCGGCAAGATAGCTCAGATCCACGTCCGCCCGGACGTCGCCCATGATGCCGTGCATCCCCAGAATCAGCATGGTCACCACGCCGCTTTGTCCCAGATATGTCAGCAATTCGTGCATCTGAAGGATCAGGAACTGCTCGCTCGGCATCGATTGGAGATAGGCGTTCAGGCTGTCGATCACGATCATCCGCGCCTGATCGTCCTCCACCGACGCCCGGACCGTCGCGGCGAACTCGCCCGGCGACAGTTCGGCCGGGTCGATCGCGCGCAGGTCGAGACTGCCGGAATCGATGAAGGGCTGCAGATCCATGCCGAGCGCCCGCGACCGCGAAAGCAAGGTCGGCGCGCGTTCGTCGAACAGATAATAAGCGGCTTTCTCGCCGCGCCGAAGCGCCGCGACCATGCATTGTACGGTCGCCGTGGTCTTTCCGACGCCGGCCGGACCGGTCAGCAACGTGGCGGTTCCGGGCACCAGCCCCCGCCCAGCAAAGCGTCGAACGCCGCCGATCCGGTGGAGACGAACGGCATTTCGTGCGCCACGCCATGTTCCGCCGCGACCAGACGGGGATAGATGCACAGCCCTCCCGGTTGAATCTCGAAATCATGATATCCGCCGCGATACCGCACGCCGCGCATCTTCACGACATGCATCCGTCGACGCTGCGCACCGAAACCGGACAATATCTGTTCCAGCGAGATCACGCCGTGCGCGATGCTGTGCAGTTGCAGGTCGCTACCCGAGGCGCTCTTGTCGTCGAGGATCAGCACGGTGCACTGACGCGTCGAGAAATAGTGCTTCAGCGCGAGGATCTGGCGTCGATAGCGCACCGGGCTTTGCGCGAGCAGACGCAGTTCGGACAGACTGTCGATAATCACCCGGGCGGGCCGCAGTTCATCGACCTTCGCCATGATCGCCCGGACGGTCTCGCCAAGTTCGACTTCGCTCGGATGCAACAACGTCTGTTCGTGATCGTCGCCCAACCCGTCGGCGGGCACCATCTCGAAGATCGTGATCGGATCCAGCGACCAGCCATGCGTTTCCGCCACGGCGCGCAGTTCGACCTCGGTCTCGGCGAGCGTGATGTATAGGCCGGACTGACCGTCCTTCGCGCCCCGCAGGAGGAATCCGAGCCCCAGCGTCGTCTTGCCCGTCCCGGGCGTACCCTCGATCAGATACAAACGCTCCGGGGTGAAACCGCCGTTCAGGATATCGTCCAGACCGTCGATTCCGGTCGGGGCGATGCTCTCCATCGAAGTCTTCACGCGAAATATCCTGCAAAACAACACGGGTTATGGCGAATTCGCCATCCCCCGCGTACGACCTAGCCGGTTTGGCCGCGGTCGTATAGAAGGTGAACACCGCCCGTCAGCGCTCTCTTTCCGGCTGCATCGCCATCATCTCCAGCGTCACGCCATTGGTCCAGCCGAAACCGGTCGCGACGGCATATTCGCCACCCCCGCCGGCAAGCCCCGTCTCGACGTCGTATTTCTCGAAGAGCTGCCCGGTCGCAAGATATTGCCGCTCGACGGTCGCCAGCCACCGTGCAGCAATCTCGGCGGCAATACGATCCTCGCCGTACCGCGCCAATCCCGCCACGGCGATCCATTGCAAGGGCGCCCAGCCGTTCGGTGCATCCCATTGCTGCCCCGTCGCGATATCGCTGGTGTTGAGCCCGCCGGGTGCGAGCAGGCGCCCGATGGCCTCGGCCGTGCTTTTCGCACGATCGTCTCGGGCGATCCCGGCGAACAGAGGGAAGGCCATCGCTGCACTGGGCCGATCGATCGGCGCCTGCGCATCAAGGTCGTAATCCGCATAGTGGTTCGACGCATCGCTCCACAGATGCGTTTCGATCGCCGCCTGCCGTGCTGCGGCCCGTGCAGAGAACCTCGTCGCCAGGTCGGCGTCGCCCGCCGCGTCATGAGCACCGGCGATGGATCGTTCCAGGCCGTATAACAGGCTGTTCAGATCGACCGGAACGATGCGCGTGGTCCGGATCGTGGCCAGGGTTCGTCCGTCGCCCAACCAGCGCGAACTGAAATCCCATCCGCTTTCCGCGGCGGCGCGAAGATCGCGCCAGACGTCAGCCGCCGCACGACCCGGTGCCTCGCGCGCAAGATCGACATCCTCGATCCAGGATTCGTCGCGTGGCTGGGCGCTGTCGTCCCAATAGCGGTTGAGCAGCACGCCATCCTTCAGACGCACCACGCGGGCATGTTCGCCGCCGGGCGCGATCTCGTCCGCTCCGGACATCCAGTAGGAATGCTCGGCCGTCATCCACGCCAGACGCTGCTGCCGGCCAGCCACGCTATCGTCGCGCGACAAACCGGCCATCAGGTGGAAGAATGGCGGATGCGACCGGCTGAGATAGTAACTGCGCGTACCGTTCGGGATATGGCCGTACCGCTCGATCAGGCTGCCGAAATCGGCGATCATGTCCTCGACCAGATCCTGCCGCCCCGACCGCGCCAGCCCCAGCATCGTGAAGTAGCTGTCCCAGTAATAGAGTTCGCGGAACCGCCCGCCCGGCACGACATAGGGCCGTGGCAGCGACAGCGCCGAGGAACCGGCCGGCGTAGTGACCGTCTCGCGCGTGAGATCGTCCCACAAAGCGTGAATATGGTCGGCCAGCGGCAACCGATCGCGCGCCGGCATCTCGCGCTCCGTCGGCAGATCGAAATTGCGCACGACGAAGGCGCGAAGCTCCTCGTCGTTCATGTCGGCCCTGTCTGCCCAATTCGACATGATGTCCGCTGCGGACCGGAGCGGCACGGCATCGGCAAAGGTCTTGGAATCCGCGAACAGACGGCGTTCCTGAACCGCGACGAACAGGCTGCCGAACAAATTGGACGGAATGGCGACAATCATCGTCACGCCGCCACGCTCTTGCCGAGCGACCGGCGAATGAACCCGAGCGCGATCGCGATCAGGGCGATCGGCACCAGCGCGAAGTAGAAGGCGATCTGTCCCGAAACATGTTGGAACAGCAGTCCGGTCAGGAACGAACCGATCGTGCCACCAAGCGCGGAGAAGACCACGATCATCCCGATCATCGCGGCATGACGATGCTTGGGCAGCGCGCTGAGCACGATCGAGCACAAGGTCGGGTAGATCGGGGCCAGGAACACGCCCAGCAGCGGGAACAGGAATGCCGCGATCGGAGCGGTCGTCCACGTCACGTCGGGACGCGCGACCAATCCTTGCGTGGCCGGCAGCGTCGCGACGATCAGCAGCGCCACGCATGCCAGGCACCCAAGCAATACGGGCAGCCAGTCGAACCGCCGCAGGACAATTCCCGAAACGAGCCGCCCAAAGGCGAGCGCGCCCACGAAAATGCTCGACATCTGCACGCTCATCGCCGGTGGCAGGTGCAGCACTTCGTTATTGAAGGTCGGCAACCACGTGCCGACGCTCTGTTCCAGCAGAACGTAGCAGAATATGCCGGCGAGGAACGCGATGGTCGCGGGCAAGGCGGCCAGCGACAGCATCTCGCGCCAGCCGCTGGGCGTGTCCTCCGAATTTACGATCGCCGCAGACTCGTCGAGTGGAGTGGCCCACCACAGCAGGCTCGCCACCGTGCAAAGCGCCGCGAGTACCCAATAGACGTGCAGCCAGTCCCGGCCGGAGTCGTCCGTGCCGACGAACCAGCCGAACAGCCATACCCCCGCCAGCAGCCCGACCATGAAAACGCCCTCGATGATCCCGGTGATGCTGGCATGGTCCGCGGGGTCGCGCGCGAGCAATCCGATCGCGGCATAAGTCGATACTTTCGCGATACCGAATGCCAGCCCGGTGACGACGAACAAAATCTGCATCGCAACGAATGCCTGCGCAAACGAAGCCGCGACACAGGCGACCGCGATCGCCGCCATGACGCCGATCAATGCGCGGCGATATCCGTAGGCCGGGATGCGCGTTGCCAGCAGGAACGACGCGGCCACGACCGACAGGTCCTTACATGCTTCCAACGTCGAGCCGCCCGGCTTGCTCGTCCCGAAATGGCGGATTGATTGCAGGATCACCACGCCGACGCTGTTCATCAATATGCCGAGCAGCGCGTAGGTCAGCCCCAGCGCGATCAGGGTGCGCAATCGTGTCATCGTCTATCGTGTCCCGGATTGCGGTCGTATGTAGCAGTCACGCGCGGTGTCGCGCGTCGGCAGGCGGGCTATATAGCTGGAACACGCCAGCGGTCATGTACTATGCCCGACATGCGCATAGGGATCGGTCTGCCCCGCAAGCCACGGATCCTTCGTTGCCGCCCGCATCGCCTGAAGGCGCCCGCGCAGATCGGCGAGGACGCTCGCGTAGGCGGGATCGGCGATGACGTTGACGAGTTCCTCCGGGTCGCGTGTCAGATCGTACAGTTCTTCGGCCGGGCGCTTGAGATAGGCCGATTGCGTCCGCTTGCCCAGGCGAGTGGCAGGATCCGCCGCTATCGCCTTCCAGCTTGGCGAACCGGCGACGTCGCCTGCAATCGGGTAATCCAGCGGGTAGGCCAGATTGAGGATATAACTATGGGTGCGCGTCCGCACGCTGCGCATCGGGTAATATTGGTTGATCTCGTGGAAGTCGTGGCTGGCGAAGATAGTATCGCGCCCGGTTCCCTCGTTGGTCCCCAGCAGGGGCAGCAGCGAGGTGCCCGATAGTGGATAGGCGGTCGGCGGCGCGACGCCGGCAAAGTCCAGAATCGTCGGCGCGATATCGACCCAGCTGACCATGGCGCTGTTGACGCTGCCGGTCCGTCCCGGCGCCCGGACGATCAGCGGCAGATGCAATCCCGGGTCGTAGAGATTGGTCTTCGCGCCCGGAAACGGCCGACCGTTGTCGCTGCAGAAGATCACGAGCGTATCCTCCGCGCGCCCCGTCGCAACCAGATCGTCCAGAATCATGCCGACCCCGCTATCGAGCCGGCTAAGCGACTCGTAATATTCCGCGAGGTCCTGACGAACGGCGGGCAGATCCGGCAAGTGCGAGGGGATCGGCACCTTGGCCGGATCGTAGACCGCCGCCTTCACGCCCGGCCAGGTGCGATCGTTGCCATAGTCGACCGCGGCGCGGTGCGGGTCGCTATAGGCCACCGTTACGAAGAACGGCCGGTCGTCGGATGATCGGATGAAACTCGATGCCGCGATCGCCAGTTCGCGCACGTCGCGGATGCCCGAACGCTCGGGCACCAGTTCGACTTCGTACGGAAAGGCGCTGTCCGGTCCGACATGCTTCTTGCCCACTAAGGCGGTTGCATAGCCGGCACGGCGCAGCATGCCCGGCAACGTCTCTATGCCGTCCAGCAACGACTGGTGATGCACGTCGTGCTGCAGCCCGTACATGCCGTTCTGGTGCGTGAAGAGCCCGGTGTTGATGACCGCGCGGCTCGGGCTGCACGACGATACCGCAGCGAAACCATTGGTGAAGCGCGTGCTTTCACGCGCGAAGCGGTCGATGCGCGGGGTGCGGATCGGCGTGCCGTAGCAGCCAAGGTCCGAGCCCTGATCGTCGGAGATCAGCAGCAGCACGTTGCGCTGCGGCTTCGGCGATGCAGCCGCCATCGCGGCCTTGCCATCGACCAGGGCGGCGGCGCCGAGCAACGATGCGCCGAGCAGTACGGAACGCCGATCCATCGGATCACTCCATCGCTACGCTGGAAGAAAAATGCCGGCCCGGACGTATTTCTCGTCCGGGCCGGCAGGTGGAGGAACTGTTAGAACTTCGCCGAAGCGGAGAAGCGGAACGACCGCCCCAAGATCGGACGCGCCAGGATCGCGCCCGTACCCTGCCCGCCGATGATGCGCGGGTTGCCTTCGGTCAGGCCGAGTTCGTCGGTCAGGTTGTTGCCCGTGACCGCGAGGCGCAGGCGGTCCGAGATGTCGACCGAGACGCCCGCATCCAGCTGATAGAAATTGGGCAGGACCTGCTGGTTTTCCGGATCGGAGAAGCGATCACCGGTATATTGCAAGGTGGCGAACAGCGACGGCTTGAAGCCGCCGACATCCACGTCCAGCGCCGGGGTCACGCGCCACGTCCAGCGCGGCTGACGCTGCACCCGGTTACCGGTGTTGTTGATCGCACCATTGCCCGTGAAGAAGCCGCGATAGGTCGCATCCAGGTACGTGCCGGCTGCGGTCAGGCTGAAGCCGCGGAACGGACGCAGCACGCCTTCCATCTCGACGCCCGTCGCCTTTGCCCCACCGACGGCAGTGACCGGCGTAGGGGTAGGATTGGTCGGCGTGGACACGAGGTTGACCGTCGCGAGCCCACCGAACTTGTTATGGAACACGGTGGCGTAGAGGTTGAGCAAGCTGGTCGAAACCTTCACGCCGCCTTCATACGTATCGACTTGCGACACGTTGGTCAGGCCTTCGCGCAGATTGTCGAACTGCGGGAAGCTGTTGCCGCGGCTGTAGCGTGCGAAGGCACCGATCTGACGAGTGAAATCGTAATTCACACCCGCCGTCCACGACCACTCGCTCTTATTATAGTTCACCTGGCGCGGCGAACCGAAGACCGATACGGCATTGTCGTACAACGTCAGCGCGTTGCCATCCAGATTGACCGTTGCGGCGGCTGGCGTGCGGATCGTTCCGTCTACCACATGCTGCTGCCAGCGCACGCCGCCGTCGACGCGCAGTTCCGGCGTGATCTGGAACTCGTCGACACCATATGCGGCATAGTCGGAGCCTTCGTAATAGGCGTTGACGATGAAGCCCGGGCCGCTCGTGAAGCCGTTCTGCGTTGCGGTGCGCCCACCATCCAGCGTCAGGTTGAGCAGACGTGCATTCGGCTCGGCCGCGAGCAGCACCTGGTTACCAAGTGCCCAAGTGTCGCGCGTCGTATAGTTGGCATAATAGAAGCCGCCGGTCAGTTTGTTCGATCCAGTCGACCATTCCATCGCGGTATCCGCGACATAGGAAGTCAGCTTCTTGTCGACTGTCCAGATGCCGGCACGCAGGACCTGCGTCCCCGCGCCGGTCGTCACGGTGCCGCCGCCATTGACGTAGGACAGACGGTTGACCGTGGAGCCCGCACCGCCGAGGTTGATCGCCATCTGCGCGGCGGAGATCGGCGCGTCGGACGGGACCAGCCCGGTCGTGTCGGCCCGTCCGCCGAGATAGCTCATCCGTTCGCGGAAGCGCAGCCCGTCGGCGAGTTCATAGTCGAACGACAGCCCGGTGTTGATCACCTTCGCGCCGCGACCGTCCGCCAGATCGACGCGCTGGCCCGCAACGTTGGTCGTGATCCGCGTCTCGCGACCGGCAAGTGCGCCGGAGCCGTGATCGAAACCGGGATATTCGCTGATCTTGCCGCCGGCGCCGACGACGATCGGGATCGGCAGCAACCACTGGCCGCGATCGTTCAAATAGCGAGCATAGACCTCTACCGACCCCTTGTTGCCGAAGTCGTGATGGATGTTCGCGGTGACCTGGCCGCCCTTTTCGGCACGGAACTGCGGATCGCGCAGGCCATTCCCCTGGGCATAATAGCCGCCGACCATGAAGCCGGTATCTTCCCCGAGCGGGCCGGAAACCCATGCATCGCCGCGGATTTCGTCGAAGTCGGTGTAGGACACCTTGGCCAGGCCGTGGAAATCCTTCCCACCGGTGCGCTGGACGACGTTGACGGTCAGGCCAGGCTGGCCATTCGAGAAGAGCGACCCCGTGCCGCCACGAACCGCTTCGACGCGCTGGACCGTCTCATCCAGCCGAATCAGCTGGGAGTTTTCGAGGAACGACAAGGTCGATGGTGGGAAAACCGGCACGCCCGCGACCTGGAACGTCACGAACTGCGCATCGCCGCCCGATGGGTAGCCGCGCACGAAGATGTTCGCACCATTCTGCCCGCCCGAGCTTTCCGCGCTGATGCCGGGAACCGTGCGCAACAAATCGGCCGTGCTGTTCGGGGCGGCGCGTGCGATCGCCTCATTGCTGATCGTGGTGACGGCGAAAGCCGCGTCCTGACGACGCGTGCCACCACCTGCGGTGCCGACGACGATGATTTCCTGGTCGGGCTCGGCCGCCGTCGCCTGATCGGTCGCAGGCGTCGTCGCGGTCGGTTCGGACGATGGAACGATCTGAGCCTGCGCGGTCGCGGCGATCAGTGCCAGCGGTGCAACGCCGACCATCAGCATGGCATGACGAAACATTGTATTCCTCCCCTTTCGACGACGACATCCTTGTCTGTCGAAGGCCGCATTAGAAAATAATGAAATGCATTTCAAGCATTCTGTTTCAATGCGTTTCGTCAGTGGCTTGCTACCGTTCGCCATGCCCCCTACGACTCGCCCGATGGTCGATGACAACGATGACAGCAGGGCAGATTACGGACTTCGGCGCGGCGGCACTTCGCGCCCGACGATGCACGACATCGCTCGCCTCGCGAACGTTTCCACCCCGACCGTTTCGCGCGTGCTGAATGGCAGTTCGCTGGTCACCGCCGAAACGCGCGATCGCGTTCTGGAAGTCGCCAAGACGCATGGCTACGCCGTCAACCGTAACGCACAAAAGCTTCGCAATGCCCGCACCAATACGATCGCGGTGATGCTGGACTTCGGCTCGCATCGCCACGGCGCGATCGGCGACCCCTTCATCTTCGAACTTCTGGCCGGTGTTTCCGAGGCGCTCTCGATCCGCGATCAGGATTTGCTGCTTTCGCCGCCCGGCCTGCAAAGCGCACGCGATTTTCGCGATTTCTTTCGCGCGCGCGGGGCCGACGGGTTTATCGTACTAGGCCAGGGCACGCGCGACGACATGCTGCGAACGCTGGCCCGGGAAAGCATTCCGCTCGTCGTTTGGGGGGCGGTTGCGCCCGACGCTCCATATTGCGCGGTCGGCAGCGACAATCTGGAGGGCGGGACGCTGGCGGGCCGCCACTTCCTCGCCCGCCAGCGCAAACGGTGGCTATTCATCGGGGACACCCGGCACGAGGAACTGCGCCTGCGGTACGAAGGATTACGCCTCGCCGCGAAGGACCGGGAAGATGTAACGATCGACCTGCTGCCGATAGCGTCGATGGCCTTCACCGCGACGGCGCAGGCAGTTACCGCGCACCTCGACACGGTTGATCGTCCGGACGCGGTGTTCGCCTTTTCGGACACGGCGGCGATGGCTGCGCTCGGCGCGTTCCGGGCGTCGGGCCTCTGCGCGCCGGGGGATCTCTCGCTCGTCGGATATAACAATATCCCGCCAGCGGCGCATTTCAGTCCAGCGATAACGACGATCGATCAGAAGACCGATCTAGCTGGGGCGTTGCTGGTCGAAAAGCTGATGCAACAGATCGATGGTGGCCGCCCGACATCGGTCGTCCTGCCGACCGACATCGTCGTGCGGGAAACCTGATCGGATCCGTGCGATAGCGGCCGGGCGGCTTTCGGCTGCCATGCCGTTCGAATAGCGCGAGAAGGAGAGAAAGAATGATCAGTCGTTTGGTCTTGGCCGTATTCCTTGCGGCACCGCTATCGGCGCGAGGGCAGACGATTCAGGTTCCTGCATTCCGACTGCCGCCGTCCAACCAACTAAGCGACGCCGCCAGAAAGGTGCTGGACCGGATGGCAGACGCGACCGCGCAGATCGCAATTACGGGCGACGTCGCGAAACAGCGCGAATTCTATGGCCAGTGGAACGACGACCGTCTCGCCGAAATGCGTCGCCATTTCCGCACCGTGGTCCGCCGCGAGAAGCTGGGCGGTGTTGCGGTCGATACCGTCGAACCGGCGGACGGCGTTGCTCCCGGAAATACGATGCGGGTGTTGGTCAACGTCCACGGTGGCGCCTTCATGTGGGGCGCCGGCAGCGGCGCGCTGGTGGAAGCGATTCCGATCGCGGCGACGATGCGGGTGCGCGTCGTGACAGTGGACTATCGGCTGGCGCCGGAGCATCGCTACCCCGCCGCTACGGAAGACGTGACCGCAGTCTATCGCGCCCTGCTCAAGCGCTATCGAGCGGAGAATATCGGCATCTATGGCTGCTCGGCTGGCGGGATCATTACGGCGCAGGCGACCGCCTGGATCGGGAAGCAGGGACTGCCCCGGCCCGGCGCGATCGGGACGTTCTGCGGAACGGGGGCCGCCTATAGTGGCGACAGTCCATACCTTGCCCCGGCGACCGCCGGGAACGCGCCGCCCGCCATATCCACGCTGCCGCCCACACTGCCCGTCAGCTATATGGCCGGCGTTCCGGCGGACGACCCGATCGCCTATCCCCTGTCATCCGACGCGCAGATCCGCGCGATGCCACCGACATTATTGCTGGCTGGCAGCCGCGACTTTGCGGTCAGCGCCCTGACCCTCGCGCACCGCCATCTCGCCGCGGCGGGTGTCCCGAGCGAACTCTATATTTTCGACGGCCTGCCGCATGCGTTCTTCATGTGGCCCGACATGCCCGATCCGACGAGGCGTTCGCGATTATCGCCCGCTTCTTCGACGCACATCTCGGCCGTCGCCCGCGTTGATCGGCGCGGTTATGCCTTGACCCTGGGTATCCCGAGAAAGTCACGCTTGCCGATCTTCACACCCTGCACCCGGAGAATCGCATAGGCAGTCGTCGCGTGAAAATAGAAGTTGGGCTGAGAGAAAGAGAGCAGGAAGTTGGCGCCGGTAAAGGGCAGCCGCGTCTCGCCGAAGACGAACTGCGTATCCGCGTCAAGCAACGCGTCGACCGCCTCGCGGTCTAGCCCTTTCAAGCTTTCGATCGCGGACCGGATCGCCAGATGCAGGCCGTCAAAGTCGGTCGGCCACGGCTTCATGTCCGGAAAGAATTGGCCCGCCTGCGCGCCCTCGATTCCGCCCATCGAGTGGGCGGCACAGGATTTCACCTGATACCCGAACGGAAGCATATCGGGCGCCAGCCGCGCGTCGATCATATCGGATGCGGCCCGATCATGCTCGCCACAGAATTTCTCGGCCTTGTCGAGCAAGGCATCGATCGCCCCCAGTATCTGGATGTTCGACGGCACCACGGCATCATAAAGAGAAAACGTCATTATCCTGCTCCCACGCTCTTTGCCGTTCTATGCCCGGATGCGTGCCGGCGGTCCACGACGTTCATTCCGGTATCATGTTGCGACGAGCGAACAGGCGCCAAGAAATCGTTTCGCTCGGCGACCACAAGCCCTACCCTCGCGTCCATGAACACCGTGACCCTGCCGCACCGCGATTATCCGCAGAGCCTGATCGATGCCGCGCTCGCGCTGCATGACAACCGGCTGTCTGACGCGGAGCCCCTGCTGAAACGCCACCTGAAAATCGATCCGTTCGACGTGCGCGCGATCCGCATGCTGGCCGAACTGGCGGGACGGATCGGTCGGTACAAGGATGCCGAGACCCTGTTGCGGCGGGCGATAGAATTATCCCCCGAATTCACCGCCGCCCGCGCCAACCTTGCGATCGTATTGTATCGGCAGAACCGCGCGCCGGAAGCGATTGCCGAGCTGGAGCGCGTGATCGAGGAGGATCCAGACAATCCCGGACATGCCAATCTGAAAGCGGCGGCGCTGGGACGGATCGGCGGGTTCGAGGAGGCGATCGAGCTGTACGAACAGGTCCTGAAAGACGCGCCGCTACAGCCCAAGGTGTGGATGAGCTTCGGCCATATGCTGAAGACGGTCGGGCGGCAGCAAGATGGCGTCGATGCGTATCGCCGCGCGATCGGGATCGCGCCCGAACTCGGCGAGGCGTGGTGGAGTCTCGCGAACCTCAAGACGGTCCGGTTCGACGATGCGGATATTGCCGCGATGCAGGCGCAGGCAGCGCGCGATGACATATCGGACGAGGATCGCTTTCACCTCGACTTCGCATTGGGCAAGGCGTTCGAGGATCGTCGCCGGGCCGAAGAGGCGTTCGAGCATTACACGGCCGGCAATGCGCTCCGTCGCACGAAGGTCGTGTACGACGCCGACGAAACGTCGGCCTTCGTCGATGCCAGCATCGCTTTGTGTGACGCGACGTTTTTCACGGAGCGCGCGGGCAGTGGATCATGGGTAGCCGATCCGATCTTCATTCTGGGCATGCCACGCGCGGGATCGACGTTGGTCGAACAGATTTTGTCCAGCCACTCGCTGGTGGAAGGAACGTCGGAATTGCCCGACATCCCTGCCATCGCCCGCCGCGCGACCGATTACCCCCACAATCTCACCGACCTTTCCGCGGATACGCTGCGCGCGATGGGTGACGACTATCTCCAACGGACGCGGATACAGCGGCGCACGGACAAGCCGTTCTTCATCGACAAGCTCCCCAACAATTGGGCGCATCTACCGCTGATCGCACTCATGCTGCCGAACGCGACGATCATCGACGCTCGCCGACATCCGCTCGGATGCTGTTTCTCGAACTTCAAACAGCATTTCGCGCGCGGCCAGGCATTCAGCTACGATCTGACCGACATGGGCCGATATTACCGGGATTATGTCCGCCTGCTGTCGCATATCGACGACGTCCTTCCAGGTCGGGTCCACCGCGTGATCTACGAGCGGATGGTGGAGGATACCGAGGCTGAAGTCCGCGCATTGCTGACGGCATGCGGGCTCGACTTCGAACCCGCGTGTCTGGATTTCCACAAGACCGAGCGCGCGGTACGGACGGCCAGTTCCGAGCAGGTACGCCAACCCATCTTCCGCGACGGCACGGAGGCCTGGAAACCGTTCGAACCCTATCTGGACCGGCTGAAGTCCGCGCTTGGCGACGTACTGCCCGCCTATCCCGGAAAACCCGTAGTGAAATGATGCGCGATCCGTTACGGATGCGTTGCAATTCTGTCACGCATTCCTGCGAATTGCGTTTGGTTAAGTTCTTCCCGTTGACGGATGTTGCACCTGCGAACACCCTGCGTAGCAGGGACATCACAGGGGGATATCATGCTTCGAACCGCACGCCATGCCGCGATTACCGCGCTGCTAGCCTCGGCCGCCATATCGGTTCCAGCGTTCGCGCAGGACGTACCGGTAAATGCAGCAGTCGAGAATGACGGCGACATCGTCGTTACGGCACAGAAGCGTGAAGAAAACCTCCAGGACGTTCCGGTCAGCATTCAGGCGCTCAGCACCCGCAAGCTTGACCAGCTGAACATCTCCAATTTCGCACAGTTCGCGCAGTTGCTGCCATCCGTCGCGTTCCAGAGCCAGCAGCCGGGCGTCACCACCGTCTATATGCGCGGCGTGGCATCGGGCGGAGACGGCAACCATTCGGGTTCACTCCCCTCGGTCGGCGTGTACCTCGACGAACAGCCTGTGACGACGATCGGCGGGACGCTGGACGTCCATGTCTATGACATCGCCCGGATCGAGAGCCTCGCGGGGCCGCAGGGTACGTTGTACGGAGCATCCAGCCAGGCCGGCACGATCCGCATCATCACCAACAAGCCCGAACTGAATGCCTTTTCCGGACGGATCGACGCCGAAGTAAACACGGTCGCGCACGGCAAGCAGGGCGGGAACGTCGAGGGTTTCCTCAACGTGCCGATCGCCGACATGGCGGCGTTGCGTGTCGTCGGCTTCTACCAGCGCGACGCGGGCTATATCGACAATGTCGCCGGCACGCGGACGTTCAACGTCACCGCACCCGCCGCGCCGCTTGCGCCCGGCTATACCGGCGTGGTCACCAATGCCCCATTCGTGAAGAAGGACTTCAATACGACCGAGACGTTCGGCGGTCGTGCGGCGTTAAAGATCGACCTCGACGATACGTGGACCGCCACGCCCGGCGTCATCTATCAGGAGCAGAAGACGAAGGGCATCTTCGGCTATGACAAAAGCGTCGGGGATCTGAAAGTACAGCGCTTCGCCCCCGATTATCGCCGTGAACGCTTCGTGCAGGCCGCGCTGACGATCGAAGGCAAGATCGGCAATTGGGATGCGACCTACGCTGGCGCCTATATGGATCGCACGACGAATTCCGGTTCCGACTATACCGACTATGCCGAAGCGTATGACGCGCTGTATGCATCGGTCGGCGGATCGGCCGGCTATCTATACTTCCAGAATGCGGCCGGTCAGACGATCGACCAGCGGCAATACGTCGTCGGGTCCGACCACTTCAAAAAGATGAGCCAGGAATTCCGCGTCGCATCCCCGCAGAGCGATCGGTTCCGCGTCGTTGCGGGCGTGTTCTATCAGCGGCAGAGCAACCTGATCCATCAGGATTATCAGGTCGCCAACCTCGCCCCGGCCCTGTCGGTCAACAGTTCGCCCGGCACACTGTGGCTGACGCAGCAGAAGCGGGTCGACCGCGACTATGCAGTGTTCGGCGAGGCGAGCTTCGACATCCTGCCGACCCTGACGCTTACCGCCGGCGGACGCGCGTTCATCTACGACAACACACTAATCGGCTTTTACGGTTTCGGGCGGAATCCCGCCGGCCCGCCCTATAACGGGGTCGGCAGCGGCGGAACGGGCGTGGCAGCGTGCTTCACGACCACCGGGGCGACGGTGCGCAACAATCCGGGCGGCACGGTGATCCCGCCGGCGGTGGCGGGCGGTCCGTGCACCAACCTCGGCGTCTATATCGGAAACGGGCAGGTCGTTCCGAAGCAGGCGGACGGCCAGGGCTTTACCCACAAGCTCAACCTGACATGGAAACCACGCGACGGCCTGCTCGCTTATGCGACATGGTCTCGCGGCTTCCGTCCGGGCGGGATCAATCGCCAAGGTACGCTGCCGCCCTATGACCCGGATTACCTGACCAATTACGAGATCGGTTTCAAGACGACGCCGATCGATCACCTGCGCTTCAACGGCGCGATCTACATGCAGGACTGGAAGGCGTTCCAGTTCGCCTTTCTCGGCCTGAACAGCCTGACGCAGATCCAGAACGGCTCGAACGCCCGGATCAAGGGTATCGAGGCGGATCTGAACTGGACGCCGACTCCAGCCTTCACGTTCACCGCAAGCGGAGCCTATACCGACGCAAAGACGCGCCAGAATATCTGCCGGGCCGCCGACCCGACCTTCGCGTGCGTGACCACCCCTGCGGGCGGTGCCAATTCGATCCTGACGCCCGCGGGCACGCGCCTGCCGATCACGCCGAAGTTCAAGGCGAATGCAACGGCGCGCTATGCCGTACCGATCGGCGCGGAGTTCCGGGCCTATGTTCAGGGGCTGGTCGCCTATCAGGGCTCGGCATCCTCGGACATCCGCACCGCACCCGCCGCCGTGCTTGGACGGCTTGGGACCTATACGACCGGTAACCTCTCCGTCGGCGCCGAAACTTCGCGGTACAGCTTCGAACTGTTCGTCCAGAACATCACCGACGAACGTGCCGAACTCTCACGCTATCAGGCGTGCAGCGTTTGCAACCAGCGCAACTATACCGTGGTCGCCACCCCACGGACGGTCGGGTTCCGGGCGGGCGCGAAGTTCTAGCGCGACTTCCGGACATTGCCCCGCGCTAAGCAAGATTGACGGTCGCCCTTGTACAGGGCGACCGTCAATCTTCATGCGCCAGATCGGCCAGCAATTCGGAAACATGATCAAGCCGTTCGCGCGGCTCGGTGATCGCGACACGCGCGAGGATCCGTCCGTCCTTTCGTTCAAAGCCGTCCGGCAGCCCGCTATCTTCGAACTCGGGCCGAGGCGTAAGCGCGATGGCAGAAGGTCCGGCGTCGATCCGGGCGATCCGGGCAAGCCGCGCATTGATGCGAAGCCGTGCCAGCGCCAAAAGGTCCCCCACCTCGTCCGGCAACGCGCCGAAACGATCTTCCAGCTCCGCCTCGAACCGGTCCAGCTCCTGCAACGTCGTCAGGCGCGACAAGCGACCGTATAGCGAGACGCGAACGTCCGCCTCCGGTATCCAGTCCTCCGGCAACCGCCCAGCGACTCCCACGCGCAACAACGGGGTCCAGCGATCGACCGTCTCGCCCCTCGCCTCCTGCAGCGCGCTCTTCAACAGATGCTGGTAGAGGTCCACGCCGATCAGCTTCATATGACCGGCCTGTGCATCGCCCAACAGGTCGCCGGCCCCGCGCATATCGAGATCACGGGCGCTGATCGCGAACCCCGCACCCAATCGATCGAGCGCTTCCAGCGTACGCAGGCGTTTCAACGTCGCATCGGCGATGGCGGTATCGGGATCGGTCAGCAGCATGATCTGGCCACGCCGTCCCCCACGCCCGACGCGACCACGCAACTGATGAAGTTGCGACAATCCGAACCGGTCCGCGCGCCAGACGATCATCGTGTTCGCACGCGGCACGTCCAGCCCCGCCTCGATGATGTTCGTCGCGAGCAGGACATCGCCATCTCCGCCGGCAAACGCGACCATCGCTTCATCGATTTCGAGCGCGGGCATCTTTCCATGCGCCGATCGGATCGTGAGGGGGGGAACCAGCTTGGCCAGTCGCTTCGCCATCGGCTCCATATCCTCGATCCGGGAGACGACGACGAAACTCTGCCCACCGCGTCCCTTTTCGCGCAGCAGGGCGGTGCGGACTACAGCGTCGTCGAAACTTCCGACGCTGGTGCGGATCGGCTGGCGGCGGGCCGGCGGGGTGGCGATGACCGATAGCTGCTGTAGCCCTATCATTGCCGTTTGCAGCGTTCGCGGTATTGGCGTGGCGGTCAGCGTGAGGACGTGGCCGTCCGGATTGACATCGCGCAACCGTGCCTTGTCAGCAGCTCCGAAGCGCTGTTCCTCATCGATCACCACCAAGCCGAGGTCGTGATATACGACGCCCTTCCCGGCCACGGCTCCCGTGCCGACCACGACCGCGATCGATCCGTCCGCAAGCCCGGCCTTGACCGCCTTGCGCTCCGCGGGGGTAGACAGTCGCGATAAGGCCGCGACGTTCAGGCCGGTCTTTTCGAAACGCCGGCTGAATTGCTCAAGATGCTGTCGCACCAATACAGTCGTCGGGGCGGCAATAACGACCTGCTTGCCCGCAAGCGCCGCGATCGCGGCCGCGCGCAACGCCACCTCCGTCTTGCCATATCCGACGTCGCCAACGACGAGACGTTCCATCGGCTTGCCCGACGCCAGATCCGCGCGAACGGCGGCGATGGCGCGCGCCTGGTCGGGCGTTTCAACATAGCCAAAACCGGCGGCGAACTGCTCATACTGCTCGACATTCGGCTCGAGCACGTCCGCGGTACGACTATCGCGCTCCGCCGCGACCTCGATCAGCGCACGGGCGCTTTCGGCGATCACCGCATGCACTTCGCTTCGCCGTTTTTCCCAGCTGGAGCCGTCGAGCTTGTCGAGCGCTACAGCGTCCGCATCGGCACCGTAGCGCCAGATACGATCCGCATCGTCGACCGAGATAAGCCGTCGCCCGCCCCCGGCATGCTCCAGCACGATCGCATCGCCCATATCGTCCGACGCCGCGCTGCCGACGGTCATGGGCTCTATGCCCGCGACGACGGCGACGCCGAAATCCTCATGCACGACGACGTCGTCAATGCGAATATCGCCGAGCAATCCGGCAAGCGGATCGATCGCGGTGTCCGGCTGATGATCATCCAGCGCACGGCTGCCGAGCAGATCGTTCGCCGCAATCACAGCGAGACCGGGCGACTGCCACCCGCGGTCGACAGGCATCGCCAACAGCATGAGCGATCCGGCAGGCCGATCGAGAATGTCGCGCCAGCTTTCGGCGTGAACCGGATCGATTCCTACGGCTTTCGCGAGTTTCGGGGCGAGAAATCGGAGGTCACGCTCCGCACCAAGCAGGACGAGCCTGTCGACTGCCGCCAATGCTTTCTTCGCAAACTGCGCAGCAGCACGGCGCGGCGATGCCTTTTCCACGAACCGCGGCGTCGGCGTTTCACCGTCGGATGCAAGATCGATCACCGTACGGTCGGCAAGTGCGGTCTTCCAGCTATCGGCGTCGACCACCGGCACCGTGCCGGCTCCGCGCCTGGCGTTGCGAGAGAGCGCCAGGAAGCGATCGCGACGATGAGCGGCGTCGGGATCGATCGCGATTACAGCCTTTGGCAAATGGTCGAACAGCGTGGTCCAATTCTCCCCGATCGCCGGTTCCGCCGCGCGCCCCAGTTCGACCTCGTCCAGCTCGCCGCAACTCAACTGGGATACCGGGTCATAGGCCCGGATGGCGACGATCTTCCCGGCGCCGAATTCGATCCGCACCGGCATTGTTGCGTCGGCGGGGTACAGATCGACGACATTGCCGCGTATCGCCACCTCGCCGGGTTCGTCGACGCGATCGTCGACCACATATCCGATCTCTTCCAGAGTCGCGGACAGGTCGGCCACGTCCAGCGTATCGCCAGTCCGCATCACCGGCGGGGCCCGGTCGAATTCCACTGGTGCCGGAAAAGCGGACGCAGCAGCCTCCGCCGTGGTGACAAAGGCGAAGGGCGGACGCTCCGAAGATCCGGCTGCAATCCGCGCAGCGCGCAGCGCGGCCACCCGCCGCCCGATATTGGAAGGCGATGCAGGCGCGGTATCGCCGGGCAAGGCATCGCTCGACGGACAATGGACCACCTGCGCCTGCGGGGCGGCCCGGCGCAGCGCGATCGCTATCCGCTCGGCGCGTTGCTCGTCCGATACGATCGCCAGCACGTCTCCTCCGTCGAGCGCCTCCGCGATACGCACCGTTACGACGCCGATCGGCGCCAGGAACTCAGCGTCCGACACGGCCGGCCTCCCGGTCGATCTCCGCTGGCCACCGTTCCGGATCGAGCACTGGCAAACTCTTGAGATCGGTCAGGGTCAGGTCGCACTCGGCCCGGGCATTGGAGAACCGAACCGTCTCTGGCGCCAGTGCGTGAAGCCGCTCACCCACACCGGCGACACCACCCTCGCCGATCACCAGATAGGAAAGCCGCGAATCCTCGCAACGCATCATGCCGTCGACAATGACCCCAAGCTGCTCGCCATCACGCCCGGTCAGCGCTGCGCCGACCAGCGATCCGACGCCGAACAGCGTCGGCACCCCCGCAGCGGCCGCACTGTATCTGGTTGCGGCATCACGCCCGTCCTCATGCTTTGCCTGACGCCCCAGCCAACGCCAGATGCCAATAAGGTTGACGAGCGTCAGGAAGCCATTGGCCCACAAGAGATTGGACTGTCCGGTGCTGATCGCCACGGTCGACCACGCTATCGAACCGATCGTGAACACCACGAAGCCCCAGCCCGTTACCCTGGTGCCCAGGTTTGCCGCGGTCATGATCGCGGCGATGGTGGTGGCGATCGGGGCGATCCACCCGGCAATGTCCTGAAGAGTGATAGTATTGCCCAATCTGCTGAAACGCCCCCCGGCTGGGTGCCGGACGGAATGAATTTGCGAACGTCCCCGCCCGGCAACCGTTGCGCACACTGATCGAGGTCAGTCGGATTCTGGCAATGATCCCTGAAATCGACGTGATCGGGGATGAACCAAGCAGCATTCGATGCGATTGAACGGTCATGGACGAAACGATCGACTGCCTTATCGTCGGCGCGGGACCAGCGGGGCTGACCGCGGCAATCTATCTTGCGCGGTTCAATCTTGCGATCCGCATCATCGATGACGGAAAGAGCAGATGTGCGACGATCCCCCGCACGCACAATCACGCTGGCTATCCGGGCGGCATTCGCGGAACCGAGTTGTTGCAGCGAATGCGCGATCAGGCGGCGGAGTTCGGCGTGCACGTAACCGATGCCCGCGTGACGCGGATCGATCGGACCGCCAATGGCTTCGAGGCTATGACCGGCGCGGGGACGATCGCCACGCGCAGGGCCCTGCTCGCGACCGGCGTCGTCAACAATCGCCCGCGCATCGATCCCGCGGATCACGATCGCGCCGTGGAAAACGGGCGGCTGCGATATTGCCCCATATGCGACGGATATGAGGTGATGGACCGGCACGTTGGGGTGATTGGAACGCGAACGCACGGCTATAACGAGGCGGTCTTCCTGCGCATGTACACCCCCCACGTCACGTTGATAGCGCCCGACGCAACCCACGAATTGGACGATAAGGAACGGGCGTCGCTCGCCGAACTCGGTATCACTCTGGCCGACGGGCCGTGCGAGAAGTTGAAGCTGGACAGTACGCATATCGTCGCGCCGACAGCCACGGGACCGCTGGCGTTCGACACGATCTATCCGGCTCTAGGGTCCGTTATCCGATCGCGACTGGCCGTCGATCTCGGCGCGGATGCAAGCGACGAAGGCTGTCTCGTCGTCGATGATCACCAGCGCACCAGCGTGCCGGGATTATATGCTGCCGGCGATGTGTCGAAAGGGCTCGACCAGATCAGCCATGCGATGGGCGAAGCCGGTGTCGCGGCCACCGCGATCCGCAACGATCTCGCCAAGACGAGAATATTGGCGCGGTAACCTACCAGGAAACCGCGCCGTCGTAGCGATGAGGGGCATCGACCCGCCGCTTCGTCGCCCCGAACCGTCAGGTGCGCTTCGCCGCTATATAGCGTTCCACCTGCTCCTGAAGAATATCCAGCGGCAGCGCGCCCTGGCTCAGGACTGCTTCGTGGAAGTCGCGAATGTCGAACTTCGGCCCGAGTTCGCGTTCCGCACGCGCGCGAAGCTCTGCGATCTTCAACTGCCCTACCATGTAGCTCGTGGCCTGGCCGGGCCAGTTGAAATACCGATCCACCTCGCGCGCGATATCCTTGTCGGACACCGAGCTGTTGGCCTTGAAATACGCGATAGCCTGCTCGCGGGTCCAACGCCGCGAGTGGATGCCCGTATCCAGAACCAGACGGATGGCGCGCCAGACCTGAAGCGAGAGCATGCCGAAGCGCGAATAGGGGTCCTTATACACGCCCATCTCGTTCGCGAGCCGCTCGGAATACAGCCCCCAGCCTTCCATATATGCGCCATATCCGCCGAACTTCCGGAACTTGGGAATGTTCGTCAGCTCCTGCTGCCGGGCAATCTGGAAATGGTGCCCCGGCGCGCCCTCGTGCGCCGCGATACCGGCGACCTGAACCTTCTGCGTCTGGTTCATGTCCACCAGATTGACGTAATAGATTCCCGGGCGTTTTCCGTCGGCCGACGGGGGATTGTAGAACGCCGTCGACGCCGTCCCCTCGCGCCATTTCTCGACCGCGCGCACTTCCAGTGGTGCCTTTGGCAGCACGCGGAAATAGCGCGGCGCGGCAAGCATGACCGAAGCGATCACCGCACGAGCATCGCCCAGATATTGCTCGCGTCCGGCGGCAGTATTGGGATATTTGAACTGCGGATCGGTACGGATCTTGTCGAAGAACTGTTCCAGCGTGCCGGCGAAACCGACCTCCTTCTTGATCGCCTCCATCTCCTGACGAATGGACGCGACCTGCCGCAGCCCGAGTTCATGGACCTGGTCCGGCGTCAGCGTCGTGGTCGTCGAGTTCGCCAGTTGATTGGCATAATAGGCGGCACCGTCCGGCAGATTCCACGCGCCGAAATTGCCTTTCGACTTCGGCTCGATCTCGTCCAGCGCGGCGAACAGCGTATCGTAGCCACGCCGGAACGGACCAGTGAGCGCCGCGCTTGCGTCCGCGAGCAACCTCGTCTTCGTAGCCGCCGGCGTATCGAGCGCAGTCACCTTCTTACGGAAATCGGCCATCACGGTGGAATCCGGGTCACCGTCGAACGGTGCACCAGTGACGACCGCACGGGCGTCGGCGCGGGCCGGCGCGAAGTTCACCTTGTTCGGGATGATCCCGGCCGCTGCCTGCTGCCGCATCGTCGCTGCGACTTCGCGCATCACCCGCTCCGTCTCGCGCAGGCGGGACACGTATGCCTCCGCATCCGCGACGGTATCGATCTTGTGATTGTTGATCAGCAGGACGGGGATTTCGCCGGCCGGGCTGCCGTTGGTCGATACCGGAAAGCGCAACTTCCGAAACTTCATCGAACGCGCACCGCGTTCGTTCTCATACTCGAACAGTCGGAAACTCACCCTGGCGCTCTCGCCCAGACGGTCCGGCTGGAAACGGGCGCGCATGTCCTTCAACTGACGCTCGGCAAGCGCCTGAGAGCGTATCGCCGACGCATCGGTGTAATCGTCCAGCTTGCCGTAATTCGTCTTCAATCCCAATTGCGTCTGCGATTCCGGGCTGAGTTCGAGCTGCGCGTCATAGGCGTCGTCCAGGAACTTCAGCAGCGCCGCGTCCTGATTCGAAACCGGCGCCGCCTGTACCGGTACCGGCGCGCTCGCCTGCATCAATGGAAGGACGGGCAACAATGCGAGGGTAATGGCAAGACGCATGAACTTCTCCTGTTTTGAGAAGCTTGTCGCGCAACACCCGGCGCGACGCAATTCCCCTTACGGGTTGAAATAAGCTTGGGTCAGGCGGCGTCGTCCGCGGCCACGGTCCCGCCTCTCTGGCGTTGCTCCGTCAGGATTTGCCAGCCTGTCAGGAACAGCGCGCCGGCAAGCGGACCGACGACGATACCGCTGAGACCCACGAGCTCGATCCCTCCCAGGGTCGTGACCAGCACCAACCAATCGGGAATGCCCGTGTCGCGACCGACCAGGATCGGACGAAGGATATTGTCCGCCAGACCGATCACCACGACGCCGGAAATAACCACGACCACCGCCTGCCAGATCGCCCCGGTCGCAAGCAGGTAGACGGCCACCGGCGCCCAGATGATCGCCGGCCCGATCGCGGGCAGCAGCGCCGCGATGACCATCAACATGCCCCAGAGCAACGCCGCCGGCAGCCCGACGATCCAGAAAGTGATGGCACCCAGCGCACCCTGCACCAGCGCCACGACGCCGGATCCCTTCACCGTGGCGCGCACGACGGACGCGAACTTTTCCGCAAGCCGCTCTGCGACCGATGCCTCGAGCGGAAGTGCCCGCACAACCGCGGGGCCGATCCGTTCGCCGTCCCGGAGGAGGAAAAACATGACGTACAAGGCGACGCCGAACGCGAGCAGGAATCCGGCGGCATTCGCACCGATCGACAAGGCGCGCCGGGCCAGCGTGCTGGCGCTGCTGCTCAGGGCCTGCGAAATCTGGCCTTGCGCACGCTCGAAGCTGCCCAGACCGGCTCCGTCCAGCAGGCGCTGAAGCCGCATCGGCAACGCACCATAGACCTGCTGGAAATACGTTGCGAAATTGATCTGGCCGGACCGGATCTGCGCATAGACCCCGGCGGCCTGCTCGATCACCAGACTGCTGAGAACAAGTGCCGGGATGACCACCGCGACGGTTATGATCAGCAAGGTCAACGCGGCCGCCGTATTCCGACGATCCGGCCAGCGCCGCAGCAGCCTCTGGTACAGCGGCTGAAACAGCAACGCACCCAGGACAGCCGAGAAAAGCGCGCCAAGGAAGCTGGACACCACCAATATGAGACCTGTCGTGATGATCGCCAGGAACACGATCAGCCCGCCATTCTCCACACGTTTTTGATCGATCGTCATTGAATTCCCCCTGGTCCGTCGGAGATGCCTGCCGGCCATAGCGGAGCAAATCGAATGTCGGTAACTCAGGACGGATCATTTAGGTCCAAATCGGCATGATCGATATGCACGACGAAGCTGCTAATGATCCTGCCTTAGATAGATCCAAAGTCGTTATTCATATAGAACGAAAAATTCCAGTATATCCGGGTAAGTCACTGAACTTGTTGAAGGCCGCAGAGCTTTCAGCCCTCAGCGCGTAAGGTTCCTGCAAGCTAACGTTGCAAAAGCAAGTCGCAGCATATCGCTGCAAGGACGAAATCGTGAACCAGTCTGCCAGCCCGGTACGTATTTCGCTTACCTGCACTATCGCAGATGCAGGCTTGTTATGGGCGCGCGCCGCCTCGATCGCGGCGGATGCATTCGCCATGAGCTTGGACGACATCGTGGAGACGATCGGCCCGCGCGAAGATCCTGAGCCCGACGCTTGCGCGGCAATTCTGTTCGACGGTCTGGTCCGCACGATGATGGAAGGCGATCCGAACTGCAACATCGTCGCGTCGACCAAAACGACACCGCGAGCCCGTAGCTAAGGCTCCAGTTCCGGTGACACTGCACCGGAACGGATGTGCCCGATGCGTCAGACCAGCTGCGGAAGAGCCTCGAGATGTTTTTCCAGCGTGATCGGGTATTCCCGAACGCGGACACCCGTGGCGTTGTAGATGGCGTTCGCTACCGCCGCGCCTACACCACAAATCCCCAGTTCGCCAACGCCCTTCGCCTTCATCGGCGATGAGATTGGATCGACTTCGTCCAGGAAGATCACTTCCTGATGCGGGATGTCGGCGTGCACGGGAACCTCGTAACCCGCCAGATCGTGATTGACGAAGAAGCCGAACCTTTTGTCGACGGCCAATTCTTCCATCAACGCGGCCCCCGCCCCCATCGTCATCGCGCCGATCACCTGGCTGCGTGCCGATTTCGGGTTCAGGATGCGGCCAGCCGCGCATACGGCGAGCATACGCCGAATGCGCGTCACGCCGGTGTATGAATCCACGGCGACTTCGACGAAATGGCCCGCAAACGTCGCCTGCTGATACTTCTTGTCCAGGTCGCCATATTCGATCGCATCCTCGGCAACGAGTTCACCGTTTTTCGCGGCGTCGCCAAGTTTGACGCTGCGATTGCCGGACTTCACTTTCCCATCGGCGAACTGCACGTCGGTCGAGTTGAACCCGAGCCGCTGAGCAACGGCCTCGCGAAGTTTGACGCAGGCGGCATACACGCCGGAAGTCGCATTGTTCGCACCCCACTGACCGCCCGAACCGGCCGACGCCGGGTGATCGGAATCGCCGAGCGTCACCTTCACCTGACCGATACCGACGCCCATCATCTCGGCGGCCGTCTGTGCCAAAATGGTATAGGTGCCGGTGCCGATGTCGGTCATGTCGGTTTCGATCGTCACGATGCCCTTGGCATTCAGACGGACGCGCGCCGCCGATTTGCTGAGGATGTTGCCGCGGTAACCCGCCGCCATCCCCATGCCGATCAGCCACCGCCCCTCACGCTTCGTCGCCGGCGTCGCACTACGATTTTCCCAGCCGAACTTTGCCGCCCCCGTCCGCATGCACTGGATCAACTGCCGCTGTGAAAAGCTGCGCTCCGGCTTTTCGGGATCGACCTGCGTATCGTTAGTGACGCGAAACTCGATCGGATCCATGCCGAGCTTTTCGGCCATTTCGTCGATCGCGATCTCGAGCGCCATCAGTCCGGGAGCTTCGCCAGGCGCCCGCATGGCATTGCCTTCGGGTAGGTCGAGCACCGCCAACCGCTGTTGCGTCATGCGGTTCGCGCCGGCGTACAGGATCTTGGTCTGCGCCGCAGCCGTTTCCAGCCCGCCGCCCGGCAGATCGCCCGACCAGCTTTGGTGTCCGATCGCGACCAGCTTGCCGTCCTTGCCCGCACCCAGCCGGATGCGCTGGATCGTCGCCGGACGATGCGTCGTGTTGTTCGCGATGAAGGGACGCGGCAGCGCGATCTTGACCGGACGTCCGGCAGCTTTCGCGCCCAGCGCCGCCATCAGCGCATCGGCGCGAACGAACAATTTGCCTCCGAAACCGCCGCCGATATACGGCGAATCCAGCCGCACATTCTCCTTCGGAATACCGAGCGTTTTGGCAATGTCGCCCTTGCTCCACGCGATCATCTGGTTCGACGTCCAGAGCGTCAGCTTGTCACCGTTCCACGCTGCCGTCGTTGCATGCGGCTCCATCATCGCATGACTGTGGTCAGGCGTGGTGTAGGTCTGGTCGATCTTGACCGCGGCCCCGGAAAAGCCGGATGCGAAATCGCCGTAAGCCGAGTCCGGTTCGCCACCAAATCCACCGCCCGTGGGCTTGGTCGCCTTGTCCTTCACCGCCGCCAGATCGTAACTGCCATCCGCGCGGACATAGTCCACGCGCACCAGCGCCGCCGCCGCGCGTGCCTGTTCGAACGTCTCGGCCACCACGACCGCGATCGCCTGATGATAATGCTCGATCTCCGGCCCGCCGAGCAGCTTCGCCGTATTGAAATTGCCCTTCGTCAGTTTCCCGGCATTGGCCGCGGTGACGACGGCGATCACGCCCGGCGCAGCTTCCGCCTCGCGCGTATCCATCGCCTTGATACGCCCCTTGGCGATTGCCGACCCGACGATCTGACCGTAAGCCGGGTTGGCCGCGACATCGTGCCGTTCATACGCATAGGGCGCGGTACCGGTTGTCTTGTACTTGCCGTCGATGCGGTCGGTCGACTTGCCGATGACCTTCAGCTGGTCGATCGGGTTCTGGCCGGCGGGTTTATCGAACTTCATGCCTGTGCCCTCGCTTCGGCGAATACCGCGCTGATCGATCGTTCGACGAGCGGCAGCTTGAATGCATTTTGCGACGTCGTCTTCGCACCGGCCAGAACGGCTGCGGCCACGGGCTTCGCGCCACTGCCGATCTTCTGGTCGGCCGCATCGACTTGCCAAGGTTTGTGAGCAAGCCCGCCAAAGGCCAGGCGGCCCCGGCCGCCGGGTTGGATGACGGCGGCAACCGAGATCAACGCGAATGCGTAGGACGCGCGGTCGCGCACCTTGTGATAGATATGCGTCCCCCCGACCGGCGCCGGCAACGTCACCGCGGTGATCAACTCACCCGGCGCCAGCACGGTCTCGATATGCGGAGTCTTGCCCGGCAGCGTATGGAAGTCGGCGATCGCGATCGCGCGCGTGCCGCCATCCGGACGGGCGGTTTCGACCGTGGCATCCAGTACGCGCATCGCCACCGCCATATCGCTGGGATGCGTCGCGATGCACGCGTCGCTGGTCCCCAGGATCGCGAGATTTCGGCTGAACCCGCCGATCGCGGCACAACCGGACCCGGGCTTGCGCTTGTTGCACGCCTGATTGGTGTCGTAGAAATACGGGCAGCGCGTCCGTTGCAGCAGATTCCCCGCCGTGGTCGCCTTGTTGCGCAACTGGCCCGATGCGCCGGCAAGCAGTGCGCGGCTGAGCACGCCGTAATCCCGCCGGACCGTCTCGTCCGAGGCAAGCGCAGTGTTGCGAACGAGCGCACCGATGCGAAGACCGCCATCCTTCGTCTTCTCGATCCGGTCGAGTTTCAGGTCCTGCACGTCGATCAGGTGCGCAGGCGTCTCGATCTGCAATTTCATCAGGTCGAGCAGATTGGTCCCGCCGGCGATGAACTTCGCGCCTGGCGTGCGGGCGACTGCGGCAGCGGCTTCGGCCGGCGACGTCGCACGGGTATAGGTGAATGGCTTCATGCGCGTGCCTCCGCGACTTCGTTCATCGCTTCGATGATGTTCGAATATGCCCCGCAACGGCAGATGTTGCCGCTCATCCGCTCCCGCATCTCGTCAGCTGTTATTGCCGGCTTGTCCGTCAGACTGGCGCTGACATGGCTGGGCGTGCCGGCCTTGATCTCGTCCAGAACCGCGACCGCCGAACAGATCTGCCCGGGGGTGCAATACCCGCACTGATAACCGTCATGCTTGATAAAGGCGGCTTGCATCGGGTGGAGTTTGTCCGGGGTACCGAGCCCTTCGATCGTTACGATTTTGTCGCCTTCGTGCATCACGGCGAGCGTCAGGCAGGAGTTAATCCGCTGTCCGTCGACCAGCACCGTGCAGGCGCCGCACTGGCCGTGGTCGCAGCCCTTCTTCGTTCCGGTCAGATGAAGATTCTCGCGCAGCGCGTCCAGCAATGTGGTGCGGGTATCGACTTGAAGGTCACGACGCTTGCCATTTACCTGAAGCGACACCTTCATGAGTGAAGGCGCAGGTTGCGTTCCGGCCGCTTGCGTCGCCGCCTGAACGTCGGGAACCGCGCTCAATGCGGCCACCGCAGCACCGCCGACGATGATGCCACGGCGCGAGATTTCGGCGTCGCCGGTTGTTTCCATGATAAGATGCCCCTTGGGAAACGCTCACGGTAGGACGACCGGTGTCGGCCCCGCGGCGCATTAGAATGATGGCTATTGGCGGTGTAACGCACGATCTCTCCGAAACGATGCGCCGTATCAATAACAATAATCAGCCGAAATTATCTCGTGCCGCGGGAAATGCAATCGCGGAGAGCAACGCGGCGTTACAGGAAGCGGATCGTATCACCGTCGTCGCTCCGCACCACGCGCGTATCCACGTCGTACAGCGCGCTGAGCGTGGTCTCGGTAAACATCTCCCCGGCCGGCCCGGCCCCCATCACACGACCGTCCTTCAGCGCGACCACGTCGTCCGCGATACCGAGAGCAAGATCCAGATCGTGGAGCGCGACAACGATCGTCTTCCCCTCGTCCGCCAATTGCCGGAGACGTCGTGCCGCATCCAGCGCGTGGCGCGGGTCGAGGCCGGTGGTCGGCTCGTCGGCGATCAGAATGTCCGGGCTGCCCACGGTGGCACGCGCCAACATCACGCGCGCCAGTTCGCCCCCCGACAATCGCGTCGCCGGGCGATCGCGGAGCGCGATCAGGTCGTACCGCGCCAACGCTATCTCGATCTCCGATTGCCAAGACGACAGAAGCGCGCCGAATGCCGGCAGGTGCGCGGTCAGGCCCAGCGCGACGACCCGCTCGACACTGATCGCCCAGTCGATCTGCGGGCTTTGCGGCAGATACGCACGGCGTTTCGCCAGGTGCCTGCGGGAAAAGTCCGCCAAGGGAACGCCGCCGATCGTAACCCTCCCAGCGTTCGGCCGCCGTAACCCGGCAGCGACCTGCAACAGCGTGGATTTCCCGGCACCGTTCGGGCCGATCACCACGGTCAGCCGGCCCGGCGCGAACGTGACATCGACCGAATCCAGAACGGTTCGGCCGGACAATCCTACCGTGACATCAATGAGCGACAGGGCGTTCATGGGGCCGTTCGCCGGACATGCAAAACGAGCCAGAGGAAGAACGGCGCGCCAAGGATCGACACGAAGACACCGAGCCGGATCTCGGTCCCGAAGTTCAACATTCGCGTGGCGAGATCGGCGGCGAGGACGATCAGCGCGCCGACGAGGGCGGCGGGGATCAGCGTCGCGCCGGGGCGGTGCCCCACCAGGGGGCGGACGATGTGCGGCGCGATCAATCCGACGAAACCGATCGTACCGGTTACCGCCGTCGCCGCGCCCACGCCCAACGCGGTGCCGAGCAGCGCGAACAGACGCGCCCGTCCGACATCGATCCCGAGGCTTTCCGCCTGCGCCTCTCCCAGCGTGAGGGCGTCGATCGCGCGACCGGTCAGCAGCAACAGGGTCGCGCCGGCGACGATGAACGGCCCGGCCAACACCACATGGTCCCACGACCGATCGCTGAGCGACCCCATCAGCCATGTCATGATTTCGTACGCCGCAAAGGGGTTGGGCGCGAGATTGAGCGCAAGGCTGACCCCCGCCCCCGCAATGCTCGACATCGCCACGCCCGCCAGGATCAGCGACAATGTTCCACCCATTCGAGACAATGCGAACGCGACCCCTGCCGTGCCGAGCGCGCCCACCAGGGCGAACAGGGGCGTCGCCAATCCGAAACTCGCCGAGAAGCCATAATATATAGCGATCACCGCCCCAAGCGATGCGCCGGACGAAACACCCAGCAATCCCGGCTCGGCCAGCGGATTGCGCAGCAATCCCTGCAACACCGCGCCGGACAGTCCTAGTATTCCGCCGACCAGCAGCGCCAGCACCATGCGCGGAAGACGAACCTCGACAAGGATCAGGTGATCGAGGGTCTCGTGCGACGCGGCCAGTGCCTGGATCGCCTGACCGGGGGACATCCACACCGATCCGGCAAGCACCGACGCGCCCGCCAGAACGAAGATCGCGATGATCAGCAGAAGCGTATTGCGCCTTGTCACGACGCGAGTTTCGCATCGATCGATTGACGGAGCTTCACCGCGGCATCGCCGATCGCAGGCGTTCCGCAAATCGTCGCCGACTGCGCGATGACAAGCCTTTTGGTCGCCGGCCAAAGCCGCCGCACAAGTGGATGGCCCGACACGTTATCCCCAAGCGTTCCCTCGCGAGGGTCCGAGACGCCGCGGATGAGGTAATCGGGTTTTGTGCGCAGCAAAGCTTCGACCCCGCCCTGCTCCCCGACAAGCTTCAGGCCAGCCGCATCGACGATCGCGGTCAGCAGCGGACTTTCGCCCATGCCGTCGCGGCCCCACGATGCCACCGTCACTGGTCGGCGCAAGGGTTTGGGCACAAGCTGCCGGTCCATGCGCGCGATCAGCATGCGTCCGCGATTCTCTTCCCGCAGCGCATTCGCCAGCGCCGCCACATTCTGCCGGATCCCGGCGACGTTCCCGGAGTCCGCGAGTTCGATCACCGGATATCCCAGCCGCCGCAGCATCGCGCGTCCGGCGGGATTGGAAAACGTATCCGTCACGATCAGATCGGGCCGTGTCCGCGCGACCTCCTCGACGCTGCCGTGATTGACCGGCACGCGCCGCGCCGCCTCGACCTGCGCCGAATATCGCGGATCGCGCGACAGCCACGTCACCGACGCGATGCGATCCGGCGGCAACAGCGCCAGCAGAAGCTGGTCGGTACATTGGTTCAGGCTCATCACCCGCATCGGTCGATCGGGCATAGCCTGCGCGACCGGCATCTCCACGCCGCAACCGCCCTGAACCAACAGGAGCGACAGCGATGCGAGCAATGCCGGTCGTATCGTCATCTCAGAAGCGCGCCTTCACGCCGCCATAGGCACCGCGTCCCGGCGTCGCGAAGCTGAACACTTCCTCATAGCGTTCGTTGAACAGGTTCTCGACCCGACCGAAGACCGAGAAGCGATCGCTCAGCCTGTATTCGCCGTTGAGGTTCACCAGCACATATTCCTGCAACGACACGCGCACCGGCACGAAGCTCGGGTCGATGAACGCGTTATCGTCCTGCCGGCCATTGTAGCGCACGCTGAGCGTCGAGGAGAAGCGCTTGTCCAGGCTGAACACGGTCGTGTTGAAGCTGCCGATATGCTTGGGCCGGCGCAGTTCGACCGTGCCGTTCTCGCGGGCGTTCAGATACGTATAGGCAAGATCGAAGCGCAATTGCTCGACGGGACGGGCCGAGGCGAAAACCTCAACGCCGCGCTGCTGGGACCGCGTCGTCCGATTGGCCGGCGTCGCCACGAAGGTCGGCCCCGGGAACGTAGTGAAGATCTCGTCCTGCAGCTTGCTATCGAAATAGGTCGCGCCGATCGTCGCCTTGCCACCGGCGAATTCCTGATCCAGCCCGGCTTCCCAGCCCTTCGACTTCTCCGGCTTCAGGTTCGGATTGCCGATATAGCGACCGTCCGCAAAGGCGAAGAGTTCGAAATAGCCCGGGTTCTTCACGCCCGTGCCGTACGCACCCCGCGCCCGCAGGCCGAACGGCAGGCGGTACCCCGCCTGGACGCGGTACGTCGTGACATCGGCGAAGCGGTCGTTCTGGTCGTGACGGACCGAGCCCCCGATGACGAGTGCGTCGGCGATCGTCCCTTCATATTGTCCCACGAAGCCCCAATTCTCGGTCGACTTCCGCCCGCTGAACGCGAATGGCGAGACAGCGGTGTTGCGGAACTGTTCGCGCTCGTAATCGACCGCACCCGTCAGCTTGCTGCGAAAGGCGTCAGTGCCGAACGCGAGGCTGGACTCGAACGACGCCTTGTAGCGTTGCCCCTTGTCGCCATAATCGATCCCGAAGGCGCTGTAGCCGGTACGCGTGGTATCGGCGACCTGCCCGGTCAGCGACGTGTTCCAACGTCCATCCGCCAGCGACAGCGCGGCGCGGACCAAGCCGTAATAGGCCTTGTTCTTGAAATGCGTGCCCGGCGTATCGACGATGAACCCGAAGCGCGGGCCGGAGAATGCGGAATCGTTGCTGAGCGCATCGGTATAGCTGTAGCGGCCCACGCCTGTCAGCTTGAGCACGTCCGACGGTGTCCAGTTGACCTTCGCGCTGGCGCCGATGCCGGTGTAACCGATGTCGCGCGTCCCCTCCCGATCGGTCGGCGTGCCGTCCGTGCGATACAGCGTACCCGACAGCGCATAGTCGATATTACCGGACACCCCGCCAAAGCGTGCCGCGCCTGCCGCCGTCCGGAACGACCCGCCCTCGACCCGTGCGCTGAGCCCCTGGTTTTCCGCGCCGGTCGGCGTGATGTACTGGATGACGCCGCCGATCGCGTCGGAGCCGTAGAGCGAGGATTGCTGACCGCGCAGCACCTCGACGCGTGCGCCGTCATCGGCGATCAGCGTGCCGAAATCGTACTGGCCCTGATACGGGTCGGATGCCTCGATCCCGTCGATCAGGACGAGGACGTGGTTCGCCTCGCTACCGCGGATACGCACGTCGGTCAGCCCGCCGATCGAGCGGTTGACCGCGACGCCGGGCACGTCGCGCAGGATGTCGGACACCAGCCGCGTCTGGCGCTGTTCCATCTGTTCGGCGGACAGCACGGCGACGGAGGCGGGAAGATCGCGAACTTCGGTGCCGCTGCCCGACCGCGACGCCGTGACGACGACGGCGTCGTCCGCGGCATCCGATCCCGACGCGTCGGTGGCAGATGTATCGAAAACGGTCTTGTCCTGCGCGGTCTGGGCCAGCGCAGGCGTTGCAGCGACCAGCGCTACGATGGATACGGCAATCATTCTCATCAGGTCAGTCCCCCGCGCCGTCGTGGACGAAGCAACGGGGGCCGATCGACCGCGCGAACGCGACGACGGCGTCGGTTCAGCCGAACGGACGCGGAGCCCGGCTGCCTCGACACCGTGTGCGGCCCCAGCCGCACGGTTCGTCGCTCGAACGGACTCGTTCCGTGCCCCGGCCAACCCCTGGATCCGAGAGCATGAGCGACAGCGCCGGCAGGTCTCCTGGCTCACGGGTCAAGGCTCGATGCACGCCTTCCCAGATCCGTTTGGATCCAGTGGCCGCCCTGTCCGGACCCTTTCGGGCCGGCAGGACATGTGCATCGCGCTCTCCGCTTACAGTTGCAGGGACAGCCGCGGCTTTGGGAAGAAACCTTCCCGCACCGCATTCCACATTTGAGCCTCTTTCGAGGCACCGGCGCGATCATGCGAAACCGGATGGGAACCACCCGGTCTCGATCGCGCCCATAGTGGAAATGCTGCGCTGCGCAAATGAAATTGCGTGCTGCCAGACGTCGGTGCCCGGCGCGTCAGCCGTGGCCCGGCCGCAGGTTGAGGATAACAACCCCCGCCACGATCAAGCCGATCGCGCCCAGCGCTACCGCATCCAGTTTCTGCCCATAAGCGATCCACGCCACGCCGGTGACCATCACAACTCCCGCGCCCGACCAGATCGCATAGGCCACGCCTACCGGGATCGATCGCAATGCGAACGACAGGAAATAGAAGGCGGCGGCGTATCCGATCGCGACGATGATCGACGGGACTGGCCGGGAGAAGCCTTCGGTCGCCTTCAGGAACGATGTCGCGACGACTTCCGATACGATTGCGATCGCCAGCCACGCCCAATTCGGCATGACCTACCGTCTCGCAATGCTGGCTTCGGCCGCCCGCAAGGCGACCGCGAGACTCGCGGACCAGTCCGAACAGCCTTCCATCGTGCCGATCAAATCCTGCCGCACCTCGATCTCCGCATAGGGCCGGCGCGCCGGATAGGCGTGGAGCGGGATCGTATAGTCGATCGCATCCATACTGTATGGTTCGTTGTCCCCGACCGTCAGTGCAGGATCCGCACGGAAGGCATGCAGCAGGGCATGCGCGAACGTCGTATCGCCGCCATCGTGAAGAACCCCGACTTCCCACGGGCGTGGCACGCGCTGCATCGCCGGAGTGAAGCTGTGCAACGATACCAGGATCGTCCCCTGCCCCGCCGCGTCGCGCCGCGCGATCTCCGCGCCGATCGCGGTTTGATAGGGCGTCTGGATCGCCGCAACGCGGGCCACACGGTCGTCATCGGTCAGTCCACGATTCCCCGGAATCACGGTCAAGTCGCTGACCTCCGGCATGGCATCGGCGCGCGCCGGATCGCGGTTGCAGTCGATCACCAGTCGGGAATAGGTCTGGCGCACGAACACCGCATCCAGCGCCTCTGCCAGCATCGGCCCCAGGTCGCCGATACCGATATCCCAGCCGATGTGCCGCGCCAGTTCCTCCGGCGGCAAGCCAAGATCGCCCAGCGCCGCCGGTACCAGATTGCCCGCATGATCGCCGAGCAACAGGAATGGCGATGCGCCACCCGGATTGATGATCCGCACCGGGGCGGGGTCGCCCGCGCGCAGCAGTTCGTTCGACGCCATATCCCGGTCCTTCCTAACCGCCCGCGCCTCGTCTAAGCCGTTGGACATCCCATGAACACCGTCCTCAACATCACCCGGTCGATTCTCGGCCAGCCCTGGCGCTGGCGTGCGCTGGAAACAGATACGCGCGATCCCGGCTTCGCACCCGACGATCTGGTCACGCAATTATTGCTGTCGCGCGGCTGCCCCCGCGACGATCTGGACGCGCACAAAACGCCCAGCATCCGCGGGTTCATGCCAGATCCGTCGATCTTCCGCGATATGGATCGGGCGGCGGAACGGCTTGCGGATGCGATCTCCAACCGCGAATCCGTCACGGTGTTCGGCGACTACGACGTCGATGGCGCGACCTCCGCCGCATTGATGATCCTGCTGCTCCGCGATCTTGGGCTGGAGGCGAAACCCTATATTCCCGATCGGCTGATGGAGGGATATGGCCCGTCCGGACCGGCACTCGTTCGCCTGAAGGACGAAGGCGCGGATCTGATCGTCACCGTCGATTGCGGCGCGCAGGCGTTTGACGCGCTGGAACAGGCCCGGATCGCCGGGGTCGATGTGATCGTGGTCGATCACCACAAATGCGCACTCACCCTGCCGCACGCGCACGCCGTGGTGAATCCGAACCGGTTGGACGAGACGGACGGGGCGGCGCACGGCCACCTCGCGGCGGTCGGCGTCGCGTTCCTGCTGGGCGCGGCCTTGATCCGCGTCCTGCGCGCGCGGGGTGCGTTTCGCGACAAACCGGAGCCGCGCCTGCTCGACCTGCTGGACATCGTCGCCCTGGGCACGGTGGCCGACGTGGCGCAGTTGCGCGGCCTCAACCGCGCATTCGTCGCACAAGGGCTGAAGGTGATGGCGCAGCGCCGCAACATCGGGCTGAACGCGCTGATCTCCGCCAGCCGGCTGACGCGCCCGCCGACCGCGACCGATCTCGGCTTCGCACTCGGCCCGCGCATCAATGCGGGCGGGCGCGTGGGCAAGTCGGATCTGGGCGTCCGCCTGCTCACCACGCGCGATCCGCAGGAAGCAGCGGCGATCGCGGCGGAGCTGGACGGCCTGAACGAGGAACGCCGCGCGATCGAGGCGATCGTGCAGGAGGCGGCGGAAGCGCTCGCCGCAGTGGCAAGCGACCGCAAAGTGCTGGTCGTCGCGGGGCATGGCTGGCATCCGGGCGTGATCGGCATCGTCGCCGGGCGGCTGAAGGAGAAATACGGCCGCCCCGCAATCGTCATCGCGCTGGACGACAACGGCATCGGAAAGGGATCGGGCCGGTCGATCTCCGGCGTCGATCTGGGGGCCGCAGTGCTGTCGGCGAAGGACAGTGATATCCTCGTCGCGGGCGGCGGGCATGCGATGGCAGCCGGCCTGACGATCGCGGCGGACCGGATCGGCAATTTTGCCGATTTCCTGGAGGAACGCCTGTCCGAGTCGGTCACGCGATCGATCGGCGACCGCGCCTTGCTGCTGGACGCCTTGCTCGCCCCCGGCGGGATCACGCCGTCGCTAGTCGAAGCGATGGATCAGGGCGGGCCGTACGGCATGGGCTGGCCGCAACCGCGCATCGTCGCCGGGCCGGTCAGGATCATCAAGGCGGACATCGTCGGGAACGGCCATGTCCGCGTCATCATCGCGGGCGACGACGGGCGATCGCTGAAGGCGGTGGCGTTCCGCCAGTCCGAAACCGCGCTGGGCGCTGCACTGCTCGGCGCCCCGCCCCATCGCCGCCTGTGGCTCGCCGGACGCGTCAAGATCGACGATTGGGGCGCGAAGCCCGCCGCCGAATTGCACCTCGACGACGCCGCCTGGATCGATTGAGCGGATTTCCGGCGGACAAATGCAAGTTTAGGCACACAGGCGCTTGACCGCCCCGACGCATTTCCCTAACCGCCTCCAACCAACCGGCCACGCCGGCATGGCCCCCTTCGTCTAGCGGTTAGGACGCGGCCCTTTCACGGCTGAAGCACGGGTTCGATTCCCGTAGGGGTCACCACCTAAAAAGTCCTCACTTTTCCGACGCTGCGTTTGAGCGTGCATGGTCGGTAATATCGGTCATGCAAGGTCCACTAGCTGGCCTGCCGCACGCCGCCGATTGCTTCGATGAAGCAAAGGCTTTAGCGCTGGCCCCGGAAGCCGCGCGGCGGGAGCGCGTCAGGGGTATCGGAACCAGTTCAGCAGCGCCGGCCAACCCAATGTCGATACCGTCGGTCACCGAAGCTCCAATCCCTTCATCCCGTAAGATCAGTCGATGTCGAAAGGTCTAGCGTGGGTTGCAAAATCACAATGAAATCGGATTCCGGAATGGCGGCTGCAGGATCTTTGACACTCAGCCGGGCAGGTGCGGCCATCGCGGCGGTCATGCTTGCGTCGTGTGGGCAACCGACGGCGGGTGCTGCGGCCGCCACACTGGACTCGAAAATCGGCGTCAGCGCGGTGCCGGCCAGCTATTACGGCACTGAGCGGATCTGGGCGAACCTCGCCTACCGGGCCAGCGAATGGATGACCATCGTCGGCGGCCTCAATCAGTATGGCAACCCGAACACCGCCGGGCGTATCTTCCTCCAGGCACCGAACGACGTGCTTCTCGGCAAGGCGACGAGGATCACCTGTACGTGGCAAGGCAATGGTGCGGCCTTCGTCAACGGAAGCGTTCCCAACTGGGTCAAGAGCGACACGCGCACGATCAGCTTCGTCTGGCAACCTGCGGGACCCCCGGGCAAGCATGGCGGCGTTTGGTTCGATCTGTCGGGAAGTGACGGCACGTTCCGCGATCTCGACTGTCGCGAACCCGGCGTCGTCGCGAACGGCCGGCTCGACCAGCGCTATGTCGACGACATGAAGCTCTACAGCGTCGTCCGCTTCCTCGACTGGTCGACCGCGAACAGCAACGCGCCGATTACGTGGGCCACGCGCGCGCTTCCCAATCAGCAAAGGTCAGGCACCTTTACCGGCGATCAGCCGCTGGAGGACCAGATCGAGATCGCCAATGCGATCGGCGGCGATGCGTGGTTCACGATTCCCTGGAACGCCGATGACGATTATATCCGGCGCATGGCGACGCTCATCCGCGATACGCTGAAGGGCAAAGCCTATTTCGAGACCGGAAACGAGGTCTGGAACTGGATGTTCAAGGTTACGGGGCAGGCTCAGGCCGAGGGAGAAGCTGCCAACCTCGCCGGTAGCGGCAACAAGTGGGACAACATGTTCCTGCGCTATGCCCAGAAGACGATCGAGCAGAACAAGATCGTCACCGACGTGTTCAAGGCGCAGCCGAACCGCCTTGTCCGTGTGGCATCGTTCCAGAGCGGCAACACCGTGGCGATGAACATCTTTTTGCGGTACCCGGACACAATCAACTGGGTCGATGCTTTCGCCGACGCGCCATACTTCGGCGTCAACGACCTGAACACGACCACGCGCTATACCGGCACGCAGGCGGATCTGTTCGCCAAGGTCGAGGTCGAGCGCAAGAAGTCCATCTCCCTGACGAGCAACATCGCCGCGGCCGCGAAGAAACTCGGCAAGCTGTCGATGATCTACGAGGGCGGCAATGGCACGATCTCGTCGGAGATCAATGCCGATATCAACGAGGAGATGCAGCGCAGCCCGCTGATGGAGGCGGCATACGACCGCTATCTGGCCGACCTCCGCGCCGTCCATACCGGTCCGATCATGCTGTACAACTCGACCGGGCCGACCAGCCGCTTCGGAAGCTGGGGGCAGCATGAGTTCACCGGTCAGCCGGAAGCGGTGGCGCCGAAGCGTCGGGCCATCGCAAAGGCAGTGGCCCGACGATAGAGATCGAGACGGCGCCCCAACTCGGTAGCCTCCCGCGCCGTCCGGAGCACCGCGACCCAGCTTACTAATGAGGCGCGAACAGCAAGACGACCCCTATGCGGTCCGCAGGGTCGACCGCGGCAACTGAGGATTTCGTTCGGCAAACGAACCAACGGCCGCGCGGAAGACGGCATCCAGGCGTATGCGGGGGTCGCGGGGGCGACGTTCTGAAAACAGAGGGATGCTTAGCCAGTCCCTCGCGAGCGTCGCGCGGAACCATCGATCGCGATCCGAGATCAATGAACGACAGGAGATAGCCGGTACGTCATGTCCTTTCACGGCAAAGCCATTGGCTCAATACCCGCAGGGTCACGATGTTTCGCCGGGATAGCGCGTCTTCGAACACCGCTTGATCGCTTCCTGATACGACATGATGTAGATTGAGTTCGACGACCGGACGTGTCGTCTTTCTCCACCCATCGACCGCACTACCGTTTCGACAGGCGCGCCAGCATCGCCTCGACACCCTGATCGATTCCGGGTAAGTCCACCCCCGCTAGACGTATCCGGTTTTGCGAGGAAAAAAGCGTGGACAGCAGCGCGCCGTCGGCGACGGACGGTTCGCGATCCGCCGGCGATATGGCGCGCAAATGCCGGATCGACGTCCGTCCGCGCAGATAGCGAAGCTGCGCGGCGAATGGCTGGAGTGCGGGTTCACGCGAGGCGGCAAGAGTCAGTTCGAAGAAGGCACGCAAGGCAAGGTCGTCCCCGCCCCGATCCTGTGCGCCAGCGATCAGATCGATCGGCGTATCGCTTTCACCGAACGGGCGGACGATCTGCCGATATAGTGCGTAGCACGCCGCGCGCAGCAGGTCGGCACTGCTGCGGAACCGGTTCGATACGATGCCCAAAGTTTGGCCGGCTTCTTCGGCGACCGCACGATGCGTCAGCCCGGAAACGCCGCGTTGCGCGACCGTACGCGCGGCGGCATCTGCAATATCCTCCGTGACTGCATCCTGACCGGGCGCGACCGGCTGCCCCGCCAGCGCCTCGCGCATCGCCAGCGTCCGCCAGGGGGCGTCGATGCCGGTGCGGCCCCCGGCCCATCCTGCCCATGTGCCGCACAGTTCCGATAAGGCCGCGCGGTCGATCAGGCGCCGCCATCGTATCAGGTGAAGAGAGCTTTCCTCATCGAACGTCAGCACGACCGATCCGGTCAGGTCCCCAATCCCGAAACGATCGCAGACCGGGCGCCAAAATTCGAAAGCCATCGTCCACCACGCTCCCGCCGCGCCACCGTGGCGCGGGTCACGCATCGCCAGCGACTGAATTTCACGCCAGGCATAAGCCAGCGGGCGCTGACGTTCGCACCAGTCGTCTATGACAGCGGAGAGCAGGTGGGCGAACGCCGTTGGATCGCCAAACATTCCCGCCAGTTCGTGCGATTGCGCGTCGAACCACCGGGTCGCGCGGCCCAGTGCGACCTCGCCAGCACGCAGCAACAATCCATCCATGTCGCCGAAGTGATGGTAGATCGACGACACGGGAATAGCAGCATCCCGCGCGATCGCGCGTGCCGAGACACCGGCGGCTCCGTCCCGCTCCCAGGCGTGGATCACGGCGTCGATCAGGCGATCGTGCGAAGAGTTCATCGCCACCCGATACCAAAGGAAGCGGATAATGTCGCTACAATACAGACGTTACCCGATGGAATCAGATCGTTAAGGTACGGATCACCCTTCCATACCAGCGCAGAATACCGGGTAAGCAAATGTCCGCGTCATTGAAGTGACGCGGAATTGACGGTAAAGCGCAATACAAGCGTTCTAGGCGGCCCCGACAACGACATCCAAGGGGGCTTCCACATGATAATCTTCAACACCACGATCGCGTCCCGTATCGCCATCGCCGCCGCGATCGCCGCCAGCATGGCGATGCCCGCTCGCGCGCAGCAATCGACCGCAGGCGACGCAGCCGTCGCCGCCCCCGCATCCGATCCGGTGGATCCGCCCGGTGGCGACGAGATCGTCGTTACGGGATCGATCGTCGAGGCACAGCGCTCGTCGATCATGCAGAAGCGGATGGCGGACAATCTGGTAGATATCGCCGCTGCCGATGCCGTCGGACGCTTTCCCGACCAGAACAGTGCGGCGGCGCTCGCCCGCCTGCCCGCAGTCGCGGTACAGCGCGATCAGGGGCAGGAACGCTATATCCAGGTTCGCGGCGCACCCAACCGCTGGACCTCGGTCAGCATCGACAACGTGCCGGTCATCGGCGTTGACGAAGGGGGCACCACCCGCGCGTATCGCTTCGATGCGATCCCGGCCGTTCTGCTCAGCAGCCTCGCCATCAACAAGTCGCTGACGTCAGACCTTCAGGCGGAGGCGATCGTCGCCAATATCGATCTGCGCACCTATTCGCCGATGAGCGAGAAGGGGCTGAATGTTCAGGGGGACCTCGGCTATGGTATCATGGCACTTGGCGGTGGTGAGCAGCGCCAGGGATCGCTGCGGGCAAGCTGGTCCAACGACGTGTTCGGCGTCGTGGTCGGTGGCTCGCACTATCGCCGCCATCAGGTGACCGACAATCGCGAGGTCGGATTGTACGACGAACCGACCAATGCCGCCGACACGCAGTTTGGTCCGACCGAACTCGATATCCGCAGCTATCGACTGGTGCGCGAGAATAACGGCTTGTTCGCCGGGCTGGAGTTCGAGCCGATCGACGGCCAGCGCATGTGGGCGAAGGCGATCTACACCGATTTCAACGACGACGAGCAACGCAACCAGTACGAACTGCGCCTCGACCGGGCGTCGTCGGGCACGCGCAACCTGACGGGCGGCGCTCTCGTACGGGTTCCGGTGCGGGGCACGTTCAACGACGGCCAGTATCGCACCCGGAACTATATCAACACGATCGGTGGCGAACTGGATGACAAGAACGGCTTTAAGGTCGCGGTCGCGATGAACTATACCCGCACCGAGAATACGACCCATCTGCCGCTCATCCAGGCAAGCACGCCGACAGCGGCATCGCCGTCGCTCACCTACGACTTCAGCGACCCGCGTTTGCCCGTCGTACAGCTGTTCGGGACAGTCGCCGGCACGGTGCCTTCGCGGGGCAGCGCCTTGTCCGGGTTCGACCAGCGGACGCTCGCCGCGCCCATCGCGATCATCGGTCGGCAGGACAGCTTCACCGACAGCTATACGATGAAGCTCGATATGTCGCAGGAGCTCGGCGCGGTCACGCTGTCGGCGGGCGGCCTGTATAGCGACCGGACGATCACCGGCTTCACCTTCGCCACCGCCAATGTCGTCAATCTCGCCAGCTTCCCCGCGGGTTCGGGGCTAAGCTTCGACATCAACCGTTATGTCACCGACCAGAACTGGGACACCGGCTTCCCGCTCGGCTTCACCCTCAAGAACATCGACAATAAAAGCATGCGTCGCGACGTCGATACGATCCTCGCGCGCTTGCAGACGCTCGGAATCTACGACACCGCGCGCGACGTGCCCGCCAGCAACCGGTATGCGTTGGGTGAGCGGCTGCTCGCAGGCTATGGCATGGCAAAGCTGAAGTTCGACGGAGGACAGGTCGTAGCGGGCTTGCGCGTCGAACGGTTCGACCTCGACAATCGCGGCACCGCGACATTGGCCGGCGGCGCGCTGGCGCCTCTGTCGGTCGGGCAGACCTATACCGATCTGTTTCCCAGCGTGAACAGCCGGTTCGACCTTACCGATCGCCTCGTTTTCCGTATCGCGGGACAGCGCGGGATCGCGCGCCCATCGTTCGGCGAGGTGCGCGTCGGATCGTCGATCGACGACACGGCCTCGCCGGGGCAGATCGGTGGCGGCAACCCGACGTTGCGCCCGGAATATACCTGGGGGATCGACGGCAGCCTGGAATATTACCTGCCGGGCAGCGGCATTCTCTCGATCGCCGGGTTTCACCGCTGGGTCGACAATGTCCTGTATGCCAGCACCCAACGCGTCGGCAGCAATGCCTTCGATTCCAGCGGCGTCGACCGTTCGGGCTATCTCCTGTCCTCGACCTTCAACGGCCGAAGCGGTCGCCTCTACGGCGTCGAATTCAACTATCAGCAGCGCTTCACTTTCCTGCCGGGACTGCTCGATGGTTTCGGCTTCCAGGGGAATCTGACGTTGATCGGCGGCAGCTTCGACACCGTCGAACGCAAGGACATCCGCTTTCCGGGTACGTCGAACCGCATCGCCAACGCCTCGCTGTATTACGAGAAGTTCGGCCTGTCCGCGCGGGTCAGCTACCAGCACCGTACCCGCTGGCTCGATACACTGGGTGGCCTCGGACTTGGCGGTAGCAGCGACGAATATCGCGCCGGATACGACAATGTCGACGTGGCGATCCGCTATGCCGTGACGCCGAACGTCTCGCTTTATGCCGACCTGAGCAACCTCACGAACGCGGTCTACTCGGCCTATCAGGGCAACGAAGGTCGCCCGACCGAGGTCGAGCAGATCGGTCGCCGATATATGGGCGGCATCCGCTTCAACTTCTGATCTAAATTCGACCGAAGGATAGAGATATGCATCATCATTTTCGACTGGCGGCGGCCCTGCTCGTCATGTCCACGCCATTTGCGACCGTCGCCATTGCCAAGCAAGGCCCGGCCGCCACCCAGCATCAGCGCGTCCTGACGCTGGAGGGCGGTCAGAATTTCCGGGATCTTGGCGGTTATCGCACGACCGACGGCCGGCAAGTGAAATGGCGCGTACTGTACCGTTCCGGCGCAATGAACGGCTTGACCGATGCCGATTTCGCGCAGTTGGAAGCGCGCGGCATCCGCACCGTCTGCGACTTCCGTTCCACGAGCGAGCGCGACGCGGCACCGGTCCGCTGGCCCGACAAGAACAAACCGGCGGTCTTCGCCGACGATTATAGCATGGACCGGGATTTCGCGGGATTGATGCGCCCGAACCTCACCGGCGCACAGGCGGCCGATGTGATGACCGAGGCCTATTCGAAGATGCCGATACGCTTCGCCAGCCAGTATCGCCGGATGTTCGCCGAACTCGTCGCCGGCCGCGTTCCGCTCGCCTTCAACTGTTCGGCGGGGAAGGATCGCACGGGCATCGCCGCTGCGCTGGTGCTGACGGTGCTCGGCGTGCCCCGCGCGACGGTGATGGAAGATTATCTTTTATCCAACCGCTATTACGACCCGCGCAAGGGCGCGAGCGGTACCGCCGCCGACGACAAGACCAGCGCCTTCATGAAAAACCTCCCGGCCGACGCGTTGAAAAAGCTGATTGGTGTCGATCGCCGATACCTCGATGCGGCCTTCGCGACGATGCGAGCTCAGCCCGGCGGTTTCGACGGATATCTGCGCGACCAATTGCACCTCGATGCCGCCGCGATCCGGACTTTGCGCGCGCGATATCTAACCCGGGACTGATGCAGCGCCACGCCGCCGACCGCCCGGTCGGCGGCGTTCCTGCTGGTCGCTCCTTCACCATGGAACGCCCCACGGCACGCTCAATCGTGCGTTCGTGGCGACGCCTTGTTCTCGGCCATCCAGCGCGCCTCGTCCGCGCTACCCTGGGTCGGCGGGAAATGCCCCTGGATCGACCACAATTCGAACGGCGTATCGTCGATATGGAATTCCCAATCATAGCCCTGCGCCGTGACGAACGGGGCAAGCGTGTCGTTCACCACATCGACGAAGCGGCGCGCATATTTGTCGTTGGGGAATTCGCGCGCGATGTGATCGATCCAGATCCGGACGAAGCGGTCATGCGATTTCCGCCGATATAGAAGGAGGCCGCGGCCACCTCCTCGAAGATCACGCCGACATAGAAAGCGGGCATGTGTTTGGAATAGAGCGCCATGATCCGTTCCGCGAGCGCCCGCTTGTCATCGGCCGCGAACGCGCCGACCGGATGATAGACTTTCCACAGCGGCATCGTCCAATCCCCATCCCCATATCGCGAACTTGCCGTTGCAAGTCCGTCCGGCAGGGATGTTAAATGATGGTCGTAATGTAATCAAGCGGGGCTGTGCCGTCAGGCGTAGGTTGCATCCCACAAGTCCTGCCGCACCAGATCGGGGATCGGCTCGGTCGGCAGTTCCGGAACCACACCGTCCGCGATCGCCTCCCGCGCCACTACCTCGGCGATGCGGATCGCGACCGGACGCAGATCGTCGATTGGCGGCAAGAGCGGCCCGGCACCGGACTCGTCCAGCGTGCCCAGTTCGCGCGCGGCGGCCATGAACATGCCGTCGGTGATCCTCGTTGCGCCCACGGCCAGCGCCCCCAGCCCGATGCCGGGGAAGACATAGACGTTGTTGACCTGCGTCACGCCGGCGACGCCGAACGGGCTGCCCGTTCCGATCAGGGCACGCCCTTCGGTCCAGGCGATCAGATCGGCGGGCGATGCCTCCGCCCGCGAGACGGGGTTGGACAGCGGGAAGATGATCGGCTGCGGCGTGGCGGCAGCCATGCTGCGGATCACCTGCTCGTCGAACGCATCATGCTGCCCCGATGCCCCGATCAGAACGGTCGGGCGAACGCTGGCGACAGTCGTCGCGAGCGAAATGTGCGGTCCGGCATTCCCCCAGCTCGCGACGTCGCCGGCATCCCGGGCGAATGCGGCCTGCTGCGTCGTCAGCGCGTTCATGCCCTGCACGATCAGGCCGTCGCGATCGACGGCCCAGATGCGTCCGCGCGCAGCCGCCTCATCCTGTCCGTCGGCGATCATCACGCGAACAAGCAAGTCAGCAATCCCCGTCCCCGCCGCGCCTGCCCCGAACAGCACGATGCGTTGGTCCGCAAGCGTCTCGCCGGTCCGCCGGATCGCCGCCAGCAGCGTGCCGACCGCCGTCGTCGCCGTGCCCTGGATATCGTCGTTGAAGCTCAGCAACCGGTCGCGATACCGGTCTAGTAGCCGATACGCATTGTGTCCGGCGAAATCCTCCCACTGCAACAGCGCCTTGGGAAACCGTTCCGCGACCGCCGTTACGAAAGCTTCGACGAAAGCATCGTAATCGTCGCCGCGGATGCGCGGGTTGCGCCATCCGACGTAAAGCGGATCGTCGCGCCGCGCCGCATTATCGGTGCCGACATCCAGCAGGATCGGCAGCACTTCGGCCGGGTGGAAGCCCGCACAGGCCGTATACAGCGCCAGCTTCCCTATCGGGATTCCCATCCCGCCGGCACCCTGATCGCCCAGCCCCAGGATCCGTTCGCCGTCGCTCACCACAATCACCTTCACCCGGTCGAGCGCCGGATCGGCGAGGATGTCGGCGATGCGATTGCGATTGGGCCAGCTGAGGAACAGGCCGCGCGGGCGCCGCCAGATCTCGCTGAACCGCTCGCATCCCTCTCCGACCGTCGGCGTGTACACCAGGGGCAACATCCGTGGCAGGTCGCTCTGCACCAACGCGTGGAACAGCACCTCGTTCGAATCCTGCAATTCCCGCAGGAAGGCGTACCGGTGGAAATCGTCAGGCTGCCGTTCCAGCGCACGCCGCCGCCGCGCGATCTGGCTGTCCAGCGTCCCGACATGCGGTGGCAACAGCCCGTGCAGCCCCAGGCGGTCGCGCTCGGCCTCGGTAAAGGCCGTTCCCTTGTTGGTCAGCGGATCGGCAAGCAGCGCGCGCGCGGCGGCGTGGAGAGCGGGGGAAATGCTGGATATCCTTCGTATCAGAAGCGCAGGCTGACCCAGCCCGCGAGGAAGTCGGAGCTTTTGTAACCCGCATTGGTCAGCGCCGGCCCGGCCATCAGATGCTCGTAGCGACCGGTGACGCTGATCCGCGGCGAGATCGACCAGACTGCCTGTAATCGTGCGGTATCCGCGATCTTGCGGCCGGCGACGTTCTGTGTCCGAGCGAATGCGGTGCCGTTGGCGCGGTACACTGCGTCGCTGGTCGTATCGCGCCAAGACAACTGGTATTCCGCGCTGACCCGCACGGCCTTCAGCGGCGAGAACGTCACGTTGGGCGCGAATGCGATCAGGTTGGTCGGCGTGGCGAACAATTGATAGCTGTAATAGATGTTGTTGCCGAAGGGCGCGAGCGCGTTGCGCAAAGTACCCGTCCCGTACGCTCCGCCGCCGCTGGCATAATCGGCGTGGAAGCCAACGCGTGGCGCGGTCTTCGACTTGCCGAGCTTGTAATTCTGCGCGAGCAGGATCAGCCAGGCGTCGATCTTGCGGCCGTCATAGCTGCCGCCCTGATGGTTGATCGTCCAGTCGAGATTGACCGGCCCGGCATCGCCCCAGACGTGCAGGCCGTAGAAATCACGCACTTCGCGGCCGGTGCGGGGGCCCCAGACGGCCGCGGTATTGCGCAACCGCCACAGGAACGGATCGACAAACAGTTTCGACCCGCCAAGGAAGCTTTTCGGCAGGACAACGCCCGCCGAGATGCCGGAAAACCGGCGGGCCTGGTCGGTGACATCGTCTCCTGTGCCGCCGAAGCCGAGACGGGTCGTGCGGAAATCGAACACATCCGCGCGCAACGTCTTGCCCCGTGCCCATGCGCGCGTGCCGTTATAGACGAAGAAGATCGTGTTGTTGTCGCGCGGTACCACCATCAGATTGGGGCCGTCCGCGAAAGTCTGGCGGCCATAGCGCACGCCGAGATCGACGCCAGATACGGTTCCGGTGACGTCGACGAACGATTGCTGCACGACCAGATCGTTACGCAGCGTCGCCGCCGGCGTGCCCAGGTTGCGCCCGGCAAGGCCGCCATGCGCCAGTTCGCCGAACACGCGGATGTGCTTGCCGAGATGCAGGTCGGCGCCGCCGACGATGCGGTTGATGTCCTGCCGCTGCGCCTCGCTGTTGAGCAGGTTCGGGTTGGTCGTCTGGTTGACGCGCAAACGCAGTTCGCCGGACAGCGTCAGATAGACATCGCCATCGGCAGCTATCGGGATGAACTTCAGCCTGTCGATCGGGTCGTCGCGCTTGGCCGGGTTGCGATAGCGGGTCCAGTCCTCCGCCCAACGCGACTGGTTATAGCCGCCGGAGGTAACACCGTCGCCGATCGCCTCCACCGGATAGGCTTCCGAGACCGGTGCCGCCTGGCTGGGATTGGCGGCTTCCTTTGGGCCGGTATTCTGGGCGAATGCGCCTGTCGCGGGGACGAGCGCAAGGGCGGCGGCGCACGCGGTGCGCCACGAGCAAGTCAACATAGACATACTTTCGTGTTTGAGGTTGCCGGCCGCAGCGTCAGCACGCCGGCCGGCGACGGGTCATGCAGGGATCAGGCGGCGACGACACCCTCGGGCAATTCTTCGGCCGGGGGCAGCTTGCCAGCCAGCGCCGCATCGAACTGTTCCTTGTCCAGCGCACCTTCCCAGCGGGAGACGACCACGGTCGCGACCGCGTTGCCGATGAAGTTGGTCAGGCTGCGGCATTCGCTCATGAAGCGGTCGACGCCCAGGATCAACGCCATGCCTGCGACCGGGACGGACGGCACGATCGACAGCGTCGCCGCGAGCGTGATGAACCCCGCCCCCGTGACGCCCGCTGCGCCCTTGGACGACAGCATCGCGACGCCCAGCAGCAGCAATTGCTGGCCAAGCGTGAGGTCGACATTGCATGCCTGCGCGATGAACAATGCGGCCAGCGTCATATAGATGTTGGTGCCGTCCAAATTGAACGAATACCCGGTCGGCACGACCAGACCGACGATCGACTTCGGGCAGCCGGCGCGTTCCATCTTTTCGATCAGGCTGGGCAGCGCGCTTTCCGACGACGACGTGCCTAGGACGAGCAGCAATTCGGCCTTCAGATAGGCGATGAGGCGGAAGATCGAGAAGCCGGCCAGTTTCGCGACCACGCCCAGGATGACCACGACGAAGAGCAAAGACGTGAGGTAGAACGTCCCGACCAGCATCGCGAGGTTCGCGAGCGTGCCGACACCGTATTTGCCGATGGTGAACGCCATCGCCCCGAATGCACCGATGGGCGCCGCCTTCATGACGATGCCGACCAGCTTGAAAAAGGCGATCGAAATATCGTTCAGGACGTTGAGGACCTTCGTCCCGCGATCGCCGATCATCGCCAGGCTGACGCCGAACAGGATCGCGACGAACAGCACCTGCAGGATGTTGCCCTGCGTCAGCGCGGACAGGAACGTGTCCGGTATGATCCCGGTCAGGAACCCCGTGAGCGTCGTCTCATGCGCCTTTTCGGCATATTCCGTGATCTTGCTGGTATCCAGCGTCGCGGGATCGATGTTCAGTCCCGCGCCCGGCTGCACGACGTTGGCGACGACGAGCCCGACGATCAGGGCCAGCGTCGAGAAGAACAGGAAATAGGCGAAAGCCTTGCCGGCCACGCGACCGACCGACGCGAGATCCCGCATGCCTGCGATCCCGGTGACGATGGTCAGGAAGATCACCGGCGCGATGATCATCTTCACCAGCTTGATGAAGGCATCGCCGATCGGCTTCATCGACTCGCCGATGGACGGATAGAAGTGCCCGAGCAGGACGCCGGCGGTGATCGCGACGAGCACTTGCAGGTACAATTGCCTGTACCACGGCTTGTCGGCGGGAGCCTTGATCTGGTCGCTGGAGTGGGTGGTTATCGTCATCATGGGCCTTTCATCCTCTCGGACGCCTGCTTCGTTCTCACGACGGTCAGGCAATGATCGATCATCGCCGCAGGATATCCGCGGACAATCCAGAAAAACGAATTCCTGGATTATTGTAGGATATCCGTCGCATCCCCGGTCGCGAGCCCAATCTCGTGTCCTGACTTCGACACGAGACGAATCGGATCTGGGCAGAAACTTGCCCACTTGGTTCAAGCCCGGTATCGCTGCTGGATGATACCAACGTCCGGCTGGCGACGAATCGCACCCGTGCTGGCGACGACGCTCTTCTGCGTGATCGCGGCCTGGGGCGCGGGGTGGGCAGTCGAACGACGCACCCGCACCGATCTCGCCGCATCGATCGCCGCCGACGCACGGCTGCGCCAGGGCCTGCTCGCCAGCGAGATCGCCCGTTTCCGACTGCTCCCGCTCGCTTTGTCCGGCGACAGCGATCTGGCCGCCGCGCTGCGTAAGGCACCCGGCGCCACGCACGCGCTCGACCTGAAGCTGGAGCGGCTCGCGCGCGATATCGGCGCCGCCGCCATCTATGCGATCGGGCCGGACGGGCGTGCCATCGCAGCAAACAACTGGCACACACCGCGCAGCTTCGTCGGCCGGGATTATCGCTTCCGGCCTTATTACAACGATGCCGTCCGCACCGGCTCCGGTCAGCAATTCGCGCTCGGGACGGTCAGCGGCCGGCCCGGTCTGTACCTAAGCCGCCGCAGCCCGAACGGCGGGGTGATCGTCGTGAAGCTGGAGTTCGACCGCCTCGAGCGACAATGGGCGGCGGCGGGCGGCCTGACCTGGGCGAGCAACGGCGACGGCGTCGTGCTGATCGCCAGCCGCCCGGCATGGCGTTTCGCCGCGACCGCCCCGATCCCCGCCCAACGCGCGGCCGCCTTGCGATCGGAAGTCGGGATCGCCGCCTTCGGCCCCTCTCCCATCGACAGGATCGCGCCGGCCCGGGCGCGCACGACGGGCAGCCGCGACACGCTGACGCTCGGCTCAACCGCGCCGGACACCCTCGGCTGGACGGTGACCGTCGCGCAGCCCGATGGCCCCGCGATCGACACCGCGATCCGAACGGCACAGATCGCCGCCGGCCTTGGTGCTGCAGTGCTGTGCGGTCTCGTCTGGCTCGCCCGGACGCAGGCGCGCAGACGCCGCGAACGTACCAGCGCGCTGGAGGCGGCGGTCGTGGAACGCACCGCCGACCTGCGCCGCGAGATGAACGAACGCGCCGCACTGGAGGCGCGTGCCGCCGATCTGCGCGAGGGGTTGCGTCAGGCCAACCGGCTCGCCGCGCTGGGGCAGATCACCGCCAGCGTCGCGCACGAAACCGCACAACCCGTCGCGGCGATCCGCACCTATGCCGCGACCAGCGAACAGCTGCTCGATCGCGGCGCACTGGACGACGTTCGCGAAAACCTGCGCGCTATCGCCCGTCTGACCGCGCGGATCGGCACGGTCACCGCCGAACTGCGCGGCTTCGCGCGAAAAGGCACCGGCGCGATCCAGCCCGTGCCGTTGTGCGAAGTGATCGAAGGCGCGAGACTGATCCTGAAGGAGCGCCTGTCCCGCGTCGCGATGACGATGCCGGTCATTCCGCCCGACCTGAACGTCATGGCCGGACGCGTGCGGCTGGAACAGGTTCTGGTCAACGTGCTGCAGAACGCCACCGAAGCGATAGAGGGGCAGTCCGAACAGACGATACGGATAGCCTTGACCGTCGGGGACGAGACGGTGACGTTGCACATCACCGATAACGGCCCGGGCATCGCACCCGATGTCGCCGCGCGCCTCTTCACACCGTTCGTGACGAGCCGCGCCACCGGTCTCGGCCTCGGTCTCGTCATCGCACAGGACATCATGGTCGATCTCGGCGGAGCGCTGCGGCTCGCGCCCGGCCAAACCGGCGCAACATTCGAAATCGAGATGAAACGCGCATGACTGGTGGCGAAACCCTGCGCGTGGCGCTGGTGGAGGATGACGACGATCTCCGCGCATCCACGGCGCAACTGCTGTCGCTTGCGGGCTATACCGTCGATGCGTTCCCCGCGGCCGCGCCCGCGCTCGCCGCGTTGAACGACGCCTATGAAGGCGTCGTCGTCACGGACGTGCGGATGCCCGGACTGTCGGGAATCGACCTGTTCAACGCCCTGCGCGATGCCGATGCGACGCTGCCCGTCATCCTCGTCACCGGGCATGGCGACGTCCAGATGGCGGTCGATGCGCTGCGCAACGGCGCGTGGGATTTCCTGTCCAAACCCTTCGACCCGGAGGCACTGGTCGCCGCCGTCGCCCGCGCCGCCACCGCGCGCGGACTGACGCTCGAAAACCGGCGACTGCGATCGCTTGCCGCATTGGACGAGACCGCGGCGTTGATCGGCGCATCGCCGGCGATCCGCCGCCTGCGCGAAATGGTCCCGGTTCTGGCGGATGCGGATATCGACCTGTTCATCGAAGGCGAAACGGGCACCGGCAAGGAATTGCTCGCCCGCGAAATCCACCGCGCGGGCAAGCGCGGCCGCCATCGTTTCCTGTCCGTCGCCTGCGCCGCCTTGCCCGATGCGTTAATCGATACCGAACTCTTCTCTAACAGCGCGTCGAACGGCATCGCCGCCGCCAATCGCGGCACGGTGTTCCTCGACGATATCGACCGCGCCTCGCATCCGCTTCAGGCGCGACTCAGCACGGTGATCGAGGATCGCGCGCTGCGCGTGCCGCAGTCGCGCGACGCCATCCCGCTCGACCTGCGCATCATCGCCACGGGTCAGGAGGAGGCGCAGCGTAGCGCCGACGCGATCGTGCCCGCCTTGTTCTACCGTCTCGCCGCGGTCCGCCTGCGCATGCCGCCTTTGCGCGAACGGCGGGAGGACGTGCCCATGCTGTTCGCACATCTGATCGATCTTGCCGCAGGTCGCCGTCGCCGCCCTATCCCCGCGCTGACCGCATCGACCCACCGGCACCTGACGCAGCACGACTGGCCCGGCAACGTCCGCGAACTGGCGCATTTCGCGGACCGCCTCGTCCTGGGCCTGGATGCCGATACGGTCGATGCCGGATCGCAAACCGGTCAAACACCACTACCCGATCAGGTGATGTCATTCGAACGCCAGATCATCGTCGAAACGCTGGAAAGGCTGTCCGGCGATGCCGCGCAGGCGATCGCCGCGCTCGGCATTCCGCGCAAGACCTTCTACTACAAGATCAAGCGGCACGGGATCGACCTCGACGCCATTCGCCGTCGCACCGCCAGGGGTTGAACCCATGACCGTGAAAGCAGCGCGTTCCCCCGCCGAAGAATGCCTTGATTGCCCGGCATGCGCGTTCGGGGCAGTCAGCGCGCCGGAGACACCGGAATCATGACGCGAACATTGACTCATCTCGAACGGCTGGAGGCCGAAGCGATCCACATCATGCGTGAGGTGGTCGCGGAGGCAGAAAAGCCTGTGATGCTGTATTCGGTCGGCAAGGATTCCGCCGTCATGCTGCATCTCGCGCGCAAGGCCTTCTACCCGTCTCCCCCGCCCTTCCCGCTGCTGCATGTCGATACCACCTGGAAGTTTCGCGCCATGTACGATCTGCGCGAGCGCGCGGCGCGCGATGCCGGGATGGAGTTGCTCGTCTATCAGAACCCGGAAGCGATCGAACGCGGCATCAATCCGTTCGACCACGGCGCGCTGCACACCGATATGTGGAAGACGGAAGGCCTGAAGCAGGCGCTCGACAAATACGGTTTCGACGCTGCGTTCGGCGGCGCGCGCCGCGACGAGGAGAAGAGCCGCGCGAAGGAGCGCATCTTCTCGTTCCGCACTGCAAACCACGGCTGGGATCCGAAGAAGCAGCGCCCGGAACTCTGGAACCTCTACAATGCCCGCAAGTCGAAGGGCGAGAGCATCCGCGTCTTCCCGATCAGCAACTGGACCGAACTCGACGTCTGGCAATATATCCAGTTGAACGACGTGCCGATCGTGCCGCTTTATTTCGCCGGCAAGCGCCCGACGGTGGAGCGCGACGGCATGCTGCTGATGGTCGACGACGACCGCTTCCCGCTGGCACCGGGCGAAGTACCGGTCGAACGCTCGATCCGCTTCCGCACGCTCGGTTGCTATCCGCTCACCGGCGCGGTCGAAAGCACCGCCGCCACCCTGTCCGAGATCATCCAGGAAACGCTGCTGACGACGACCAGCGAACGACAGGGTCGCGCGATCGACAAGGATGCAGGCGGCGCCGGAATGGAGAAGAAAAAGCAGGAGGGCTATTTCTGATGTTCGCACCTCCTACGGTCATCCTCCCACCCTCCCCCGTAATCCCCGCGAAGGCGGGGATCCATAGTCCCTGCGCCCGCGATGACAGGTCACGCTTATGGATTCCCGCCTTCGCGGGAATGACGAGGTCAGTATGATGGTCGCCGAGATTCAAACTTCCGCCTACCAGACAGAAGCGCTCATCGCGGAGGACATCGACACCTACCTCGCAAAGCATCAGCACAAGACGATGCTGCGCTTCATCACCTGCGGCTCGGTCGATGACGGCAAGTCCACGCTGATCGGCCGGCTCCTGTACGATTCCAAGATGATCTTCGAGGATCAGCTTGCAGCGCTGGAGGCGGATAGCAAGCGCGTCGGCACGCAGGGCGGCGAGATCGACTTCGCCCTGCTGGTCGACGGCCTTGCGGCGGAGCGCGAACAGGGCATCACGATCGACGTCGCCTATCGCTTCTTCTCGACCGAAAAGCGCAAGTTCATCGTCGCCGACACGCCCGGCCACGAACAATATACCCGCAACATGATCACCGGCGCATCAACCGCCGATCTTGCGGTGATCCTGATCGACGCGCGCAAGGGCGTACTGACCCAGACGCGCCGCCACTCCTATCTGGCGCATCTGATCGGCATCCGGAACATCGTGCTCGCGATCAACAAGATGGATTTGGTCAGCTACGATCAGGCGACCTACGACGCGATCCTCGCCGATTATACCGGTTTCGCTCGCAGCATCGGGATTACCGACTTCACCGCCTTGCCGATCTCCGGCTTCCGGGGCGACAACATCTCGCTCAAATCCGATGCGATGCCGTGGTATTCCGGCCCGACGCTGATGGAGCATCTCGAAACCGTCGAGATCGGCGTAGACGAGGATCAGGCGAAGCCGTTCCGCATGGGCGTGCAATGGGTGAACCGGCCCAACCTGGATTTCCGCGGTTTCTCCGGTCAGATCGCGAGCGGGTCGGTGAAACCGGGCGACGCGATCCGCGTGCTGCCCGGCGGCAAGACCAGCACGATCAGCCGCATCACGACGCTCGGCGGCGACCTGAAGGAAGCGGTCGCGGGGCAGTCCGTCACGCTATCTTTCGAAGACGAGATCGATTGTTCGCGTGGGTCGGTCATCGGCGCCGCGGACGCCCCGCCGGAAACCGCGGACCAGTTCGAAACGACGATCGTCTGGATGGACGACGATCCGCTCGTCGTCGGCCGCGCCTATTGGCTGAAGCTCGGCACCCAGACCGTATCAGCGACGGTGCAGGAGCCGAAATACCAGATCAACGTCAACACGATGGAACATCTGGCGGCCAAGACGCTGGACCTGAACGCGATTGGCGTCGCGGAGATCACCACCGACCGCCCGATCGTATTCGAACCCTATGCCGACAACCGCACGCTCGGCGGGTTCATCCTGATCGACAAGATCACCAACGCGACAGTCGCCGCCGGCATGCTGCACTTCAGCTTGCGGCGGGCGCAGAACGTGCACTGGCAGGCGACCGATATCGGACGCGAGGCGCATGCCAGCCTCAAGAACCAGAAACCGCGCGTCCTGTGGTTCACCGGCCTGTCCGGATCGGGCAAATCGACCATCGCGAACGAGGTGGAGAAGACGCTGAACCTGATGAACCGCCACACCTTCCTGCTCGACGGCGACAATGTCCGTCACGGGCTGAACAAGGATCTCGGCTTTACCGAGGCGGACCGGATCGAGAATATCCGCCGCGTCGGGGAGGTGGCGAAGCTGATGGCCGATGCCGGACTGATCGTGCTGACCGCCTTCATCTCGCCCTTCCGCGCCGAACGTGACATGATCCGCGCGATGCTGCCACAGGGGGAATTCATCGAGATCTTTGTCGATACGCCGCTGCACGTCGCCGAAGCACGCGACGTGAAAGGCTTGTATAAAAAGGCGCGCGCCGGCGACCTGAAGAACTTCACCGGCATCGACAGCCCGTACGAGCCGCCGGAGCATCCTGAAATCCGCGTCAACACCGTCGCGATGACGCCGGCCGAAGCCGCTGAATTCATCGTCCGTCAAATTATGCCGCTGAAATGAGCGAATGCGACGACACGCTCGCAGCGCGCCTCGCGACGGAAGCGGGCGCGATCCTGCTGCAGCTTCAGACGGCCGGCAACCTGTCCGGCAAGGAGCTGGGGAAGGCCGGCGACCATAAGGCGAACGCCTTCCTGATGCAGGCGTTGCGCGCGGCCCGCCCTGCCGACGCGATCCTGTCCGAAGAGGAAAAGGACGATCCGCGCCGCTGCTCGGTCAGCCGCGCCTGGATCGTCGACCCGCTGGATGGCACGCGCGAATATGGCGAGGGGCGCGCCGACTGGGCGGTGCACGTCGCGCTGGCGATAGACGGCTTCGCGACGGTCGGCGCGGTCGCGCTGCCCGCGCTCGGCCTGACGCTGACGTCCGGCACGCCGACGCCGTTGTCGCCCGCGGGCGATCCGCTCCGCATGCTCGTCAGCCGCACGCGGCCGGCCCGCGAGGCCCTGTACGTCGCCGAAGCGCTCGCCGCGACTTTGGTCCCGATGGGCTCGGCCGGCGCGAAGGCGATGGCGGTCGTTCGCGGCGAAGCGGACATCTATCTCCACACCGGCGGCCAATACGAATGGGACAATTGCGCCCCGATCGCCGTCGCCCAGGCCGCCGGGCTGCACGTCAGCCGCGTCGATGGCGCGCCCTTGGTCTACAATTGCGCCGATCCGTACCTGCCCGATCTGCTGATCTGCCGACCCGAACTCGCCGACGCGGTCCTTCGGCTGGTGCGTGAGATGCCCGCCTGAATCCTCGTCCATCGGCACGACGATGGCATCCCGGCCGCCGATGATGCACAAAGCGCCGGTGGCGGGCGCGGCGACTTCAACAACCGGATTCGGCCGCGGCCGCTGTGGCCAGCGGCGGCCCGCGTCACGTCGGCACATCGCCTGAACGATGGACGACCCCGCCGCCCGGACCGACGCGCAATTGGTCGCCGCCGCCACAGACGGTGATCGCGCCGCATTCGGAACCCTTCTCGCCCGCCACTACGACCGCATCCACGGGCTCGCCTGGCAACTGACCGGATCGCGATCCGATGCCGACGATATCGCGCAGGATGTCTGTTGCACGCTGGTGGAAAAGATCCACGGCTTCCGCGGCGAAGCGAAGTTCACGACGTGGATGTGCAGCATCGTCTTCAACGCGACCCGCGATCATCGCCGCCGCCGCCGCGCATTCGCCGGCTTTACCGATCGCCTCGCGGTCCTGGTCGGCCTGGCGCCAGTGCCCGATGGCCGCGACGCCTATGACGCCGCATGGCTGAACGGCGCGATCGCCCGGCTGAAACCGGCGTATCGCGACGCCGCGATCCTCGTCGCGGGCCAGCAACTGACGCATGCCGAGGCGGGCGAGATACTGGGCGTGGCGGAGGCGACGATTTCCTGGCGCATGCACGAGGTCCGACGAATGATCGGCGGCCTCTGACCTCCCCCAAAAAAGTTCGAAAGAATCTTCCAAGGATATCCCGGCCCGGCGCGTCCCAGTGAATATGCGGACGATCTCGCGCCGCTGTTCCGGGAGAAAACCATGTCCTGCCTTCGCACTACGGCCACCATCGGCATCGCCGCCCTGCTCGTCGCGTCCTGCGGCAAGCCCCCGATCGACATAGCCCCGAACGCAACCCCGGCCGCCGCCGAGAGCAACGATATCATCGTGACAGGCGCCAGAAACGCTTCGCCGGCCATCGCGGTGCGAAGCCGGCTGGAGCAAGCCTATCCCGGTGCCCCACCCCCGCCGCCGCCACCCCCGCCGCCTCCGCCGCCCGCCCCCGGAATGATGTTCGCTCCTCCCCCGATCATGGCCTCCCCGCAGGTCGATCCCCGAACCCGACAGCAATACAAGGACGTCGGCCGCGACAAGTTCACCGCCGTCGCGCAAAATCCGTTCAAGGTCGTGCGCGAGGAACCCGTCTCGACCTTCTCGATAGACGTCGACACCGCATCCTACGCCTTCACGCGGGCGTCGCTGAACCGCAACGTCCTGCCGCAACCCGCCGCGGTGCGCACCGAGGAAATGATCAACTATTTCCCCTACGATTATGCCGCCCCCGCCACGATCGGCCAGCCCTTCGCCAGCAACGTTGCGGTCATGCCGAGCCCGTGGACGGCGGGGCGCAAGCTCGTTCGCATCGGCATCAAGGGTTATGAGATCAAGCGCGCCACCCGCCCCCGCGCCAATCTCGTCTTCCTGATCGACACGTCGGGATCGATGAATGCCGACGACAAACTGCCTCTGGTCAAACGATCGCTGACGATGCTGCTTGATCAGTTGAGCGCTGACGACAGCGTCGCGATCGTCACCTATGCGGGCTATGCCGGCACCGCGCTCGCCCCCACCCGCGCCAGCGACAAGGCGCGCATTCGGGCGGTGATCGACGGTCTCGGCGCAGGCGGCGGAACCGCCGGCGCAGAGGGTATCCGGCAAGCCTATGCGCTGGCGGAGGCGAACTTCGACCCCGAAGGCGTCAATCGCGTGATCCTGGCAACGGATGGCGATTTCAACATCGGGATCAGCAATCAGGACGAGTTGAAAGGCTATGTCGAGCGCCAGCGCGGCAAGGGCGTGTTCCTGTCGGTACTCGGCTTCGGCATGGGCAATTACAACGATGCGCTGATGCAGGCGCTGGCACAGAACGGCAACGGCGCCGCCGCCTATATCGATACGATCGGAGAGGCGCGGAAGGCTTTGGTCGAGGAAGCAAGCTCGACGCTCTTCCCGATCGCGAAGGACGTGAAGATCCAGGTCGAATTCAATCCCGCGACGGTCGCCGAATATCGCCTGATCGGGTACGAAACCCGCCTGCTGAACCGCGACGATTTCGACAATGACAAGGTCGATGCCGGCGATGTCGGATCGGGTCAGACCGTCACGGCGCTGTACGAGATCGTCCCCGTCGGCGGGCCGCGTGCGGTCGGCGATCTGCGCTACGCCAAACCCGCCGCCCCGGTACAGTCCAGCGCGACCGAGTACGGCTTCGTGAAGATCCGCTACAAACTGCCGAAATCCGATACCAGCCGACTGATTTCCACGCCGATCGATCGTCGGGCGGAGGCGGCGCGCTTCGAGGATGCGCCGCAGGATGCACGCTTCGCGGCCAGCGTCGCGGCCTTCGCCGAACTCCTGCGTGGCGGCCGCTACAACGGCGCGATGACCTATGACGACGTGCTGAAGATCGCACTCGCCGCACGTGGCGACGACCCGTTCGGCTACCGGTCTGAATTCATCCAGCTCGTCCGTGCGGCGAAATCCGCCCGTTCGATGTCACCGACCGGCGAATGACCGTGCCACGGGGCGGTGCGGTTCTGCCGCCCGCCCCGTCATCGGGCAATCGACCCGATCGGAATTAGAGCTATAAGGTCGGTCCATGCCGCTTCGTCTCCCCTCGTGCGCAACGCCGTTCCGGATCGCGGGGAAGCGCTGATGGCGCATGACGACGACATCGCCGCGGCCCTGCCACCCCCGCCCCCGCCCCGCCCCGCCGCGCGGGATGCCGCGATCCAGGCGGCCATGCGGCGGTTCGAAGGGTTGCCCGATCGCCCGACTGCCGAAGCACCGCGACCGTCCCGGGGCCGTATCGGTCGCCCGCAAATCGCCGCGCTGGCCGGTATAGCATTGGTCGTCACGTTGGGCGTGCCGGTCTTCATGTCGCGCGATCTGGGTCTCGCGCCGACGGAGGACGTCCGGCCTGCAGCGGACACGACGCGGACGACATCTCCGGTCGAAGCGGCCGGGCAGCGGGTGGGCGACAGGTTCGGCGTAACGCCGCCTTCCGCTCCTGACGCCGACACTGTTCCAAAGCGCGCGGAACCTGCCGCGCCCACGGGTGAGCCGGCGAACGAGCCCGTCCTCGATCGGCCTGACACCCCTTCCAGATCGGCCGCGCTCGAACAAGGCAGGCCCGCCCCCGCCTTTGCGCCGCCGCCGCCTCCACCACCTCCTCCTCCACCGCCACCTCCGCCACCCCCGCCACCACCTCCTCCGCCGCCGCACGTCGCTGAAGCGCCCGCCCCGATGGCAATGTCGCGATCCGATGCTAAGCGGGTATCGCAGGCGGACGATAACGACATCGTCGTCACCGGTTCACGCGTCCGGTCGTCCCCGGCCAGCCGGCGCGGTGACTGGAATGCGTGCACGGTGGACGATCCCGCCCAAGACGCGGCGCGGTGCCGCAAGCGCGTGGCCCGCGATGCCCGCGCGGCACCCGTCCTGACGGAGGGCCTTTCGTTGGCATGGGATGGCGAGACCGACGACGCGATCGCCGCCTTCGGGCGCGCCATCGCGATCGCCCCTCGCGACCCCGCCGCCTATCTCAACCGCGCGCTCGCGTATCGCCGCAAGGGCGAACCGGCGCGCGCGCTGGACGACCTGGACCAGGCGGTGCGTCTGGCCCCAAACGTCGCGCGCTACCGTTATCATCGCGCCGTCGTCGCCAGTGAAACGGGCGATCGGCGGCTTGCCGAACGGGACGGGGAACGTGCGGTCGAACTCGACTCGCAATATGATGCGATCGTGGATCGGGATTGAAAACGGCCTGCAATAATGGCGTCATCGGCCGGATAACGGGGCTGTAATCGGCAAATAATCTTGCCTGACGACCGGTTTGGGCTAGGCTCCTGCCCAAGGAGTCCAGACCTTGATGAATGCCGATTTCGATACGCCGTTGCTAGATACAGTTTCCGACCCCGCCGATTTGCGGCGTCTCGCGCCTGCGCAATTGCGTCAGTTGGCGGACGAGCTTCGATCGGAAACGATTTCAGCGGTCGGCGTGACGGGGGGTCATCTGGGCTCGGGTCTGGGCGTGGTCGAACTGACGGTGGCGATCCACTACGTCTTCGATACGCCGCGCGACAAACTGGTGTGGGACGTCGGGCACCAATGCTATCCGCACAAGATCCTGACCGGCCGGCGCGACCGGATCCGTACGTTGCGCACCGGCGGGGGCCTGTCCGGCTTCACCAAGCGCAGCGAGAGCGAGTATGATCCGTTCGGCGCGGCGCATTCCTCGACCTCGATCTCGGCGGCGCTGGGTTTTGCCGTCGCCAATAAATTGAGCGACCGGCCCGGCAAGGGGATCGCGGTGATCGGCGACGGCGCGATGTCGGCGGGCATGGCCTATGAGGCGATGAACAATGCGCGCGCGGCGGGCAACCGGCTGGTCGTGATCCTGAACGACAACGACATGTCGATCGCGCCGCCGGTCGGCGGGCTGTCGGCCTATCTCGCGCGGATGGTGTCCTCCAGCGAGTATCTGGGCCTGCGCAACTTCGCCAAGAAGGTCACGCGCAAGCTGCCCAGGCTGGTCCACAATGCCGCTGAAAAGGCGGAGGAATATGCCCGCGGCATGGCAACCGGCGGCACCTTGTTCGAGGAACTGGGCTTCTATTATGTCGGCCCGATCGACGGCCACAATCTCGATCATCTGATCCCGGTGCTGGAGAATGTTCGCGATGCAGCGGACGGCCCGATCCTGGTCCATGTCGTGACCAAGAAGGGCAAGGGCTACGGCCCGGCGGAAGCCGCGGCGGACAAGTATCACGGCGTGCAGAAGTTCGACGTGATCACGGGGGCACAGGCGAAAGCACCGCCCGGACCGCCGCAATATCAGAACGTGTTCGGCGCAGCGCTCACCAGCGAGGCCGCGAGCGACGATCGCATCGTCGCGATCACCGCCGCCATGCCCTCGGGCACAGGGCTGGATGCGTTTGCTAAGGCCTATCCCGATCGCTTCTTCGATGTCGGCATCGCCGAACAGCATGCGGTGACGTTCGCGGCGGGCCTTGCGGCGCAGGGCATGCGGCCGTTCTGCGCGATCTACTCGACCTTCCTGCAACGTGCTTACGATCAGGTCGTCCACGACGTCGCGATCCAGAACCTGCCCGTGCGCTTCGCGATCGACCGCGCAGGGCTCGTCGGCGCGGACGGCGCGACGCATGCCGGGTCGTTCGACGTGACCTATCTTGCCACGCTCCCGAACTTCGTCGTCATGGCGGCGGCGGACGAGGCGGAACTGGTGCACATGACGCACACCTGCGTGCAGCATGACAGCGGGCCGATCGCGGTGCGCTATCCGCGCGGCAACGGTACGGGCGTCGCGCTGCCCGAGACGCCCGAACTGCTCGAGATCGGCAAGGGCCGAATCGTGCGCGAGGGCAAGAAGGTCGCGATCCTGTCGCTCGGCACGCGCCTCGCCGAGGCGCTGAAGGCCGCCGATGCGCTGGATGCCAAGGGGCTCAGCACGACGGTCGCCGACCTGCGCTTCGCGAAACCGCTGGACGAAGCGATGATCCGCCGCCTGCTGACGACCCACGAGGTCGCCGTGACGATCGAGGAAGGCTCGGTCGGCGGCCTTGGCGCGCACGTGTTGACGCTGGCCTCGGACGAGGGGCTGATCGATGGCGGGCTGAAGCTGCGCACGATGCGCCTGCCCGACCTGTTCCAGGATCAGGACAAGCCCGAGCTGCAATATGCCGCCGCCCGGCTCGATGCCGATGCCATCGTCGATACCGTCCTCACCGCGCTCCGCCATAACGCCACCGGCGTCGTGGAGGCGTCTGCATGAAGCGCGCGACGGTGGCCGGTGCGCTCGCGTCGATCCTGATCGGCGCTGCGCCCCTCCCCGTCGCGACATTGGCCGTCCAGATCGGGAACGTCCGCGACGATCGCGGCGTCCTGCGCATCGACGTCTGCCCGCAGGGAGATTTCCTGAAGGACACGTGCCCCTACACCGCCCCCGCGCCCGCGCGCGCCGGAACGACCGTGGTCGTCGCGCAGAACGTGCCTGCCGGCCGCTACGCCGTGCAGGCCTTCCATGACGAGAATCGCAACGGCAAGGTCGACCGCGCCTTGTTCGGCGTGCCGAAGGAAGGCGTAGGCTTCTCCAACGACGCGCCGATCAGGCTCGGCCCACCGAAATGGGCGGCGGCGAACTTCGTATATTCGGGCGGGGAACAGGCGATCGCGCTGCAAATGCGCTATTTCCTCGGGGCGTCGGGTCCGTCGAACACGTGATGCCGTCGCTCGGGTCGATCGTGACGCGCGCCACGGCGGCCAGCATTGCGCGCCCGTTCGTCACGTTGATCCTCGCGCTGGCCATCGCCCTGCTCTCCCTGCTGTTCATCGCGTCGCATTTCGAGATGACGACCGACACCGCCGAACTGATCTCCCCCGACGTCGACTGGCGGCGCCACGAACGCGCGATGGACGACGCCTTCCCGCAGTTACGCGACGCAATGGTCGTCGTCGTGGATGGCCGCACGCCCGAACTGGCGGAGGACGGCGCGGCACGCCTGGCCGCGACCTTCGCCGCCGACCGCAGGCATTTCCGCGCGGTGCGCCGGCCCGATGGCGGCGACTTCCTCGCCCGCCAAGGCTTGCTGTTCGGGTCCGAGGCGGACGTGCGCGAGGCGCTGGACGCGCTGGTGAAAGCGCAGCCCCTGCTCGGCCCACTTGCCGCAGATCCCTCGCTCGTCGGCGTCACGCAGGCGATCTCCACGATGATCGACGGAGTCGATGCGGGTCAGGCAAGCCTAGCCGATCTCCAGGCCCCGATGCGCGCGCTCGCCGATGCGACGGACGGATCGCTTTCCGGCAAGCCCACTTTCTTTTCGTGGCAAAAGCTCCTCTCGGGAAATGGATCCACCCTCGCCCCGCCGACCCGCCGCTTGATCCTCATCCGGCCGGTGCTCGATTATGGATCGCTGATGCCCGGCGAGACGGCACGCGCCGCCATCCACGCCGCCGCCCGCACGCTGCAACTGGACGCGGCGCACGGCGTGCGCGTTCGCCTGACCGGCGACGTCCCGCTGTCCGACGAGGAATTTGCGACGTTGCAGGACAATATCGGACTCGTCGCCGGCGTCATGCTGGCCGCGATGCTGCTGACCCTGTGGTTCGCCACGCGATCGGCAAAGCTCGTCCTCGCGATCATCCTGACGATCGCGATAGGGCTGATCGTAACGCTGGCGGCGGGGCTGCTCGCGGTCGGGCGCCTTAACCTCATATCGATCACGTTTATCCCGCTGTTCGTCGGATTGGGCGTCGATTTCGGCGTGCAGATCTGCGTGCGGTTCAACGCCGAGCGCGTCGGCGGCGCATCGCTCGCGCAGGGGCTGGACCGCAGCGCGGTCGCGCTTGGCCTGCCCCTCCTGCTTGCGGCAGGTGCAGTCTTTCTCGGCTTCGGCGCGTTCCTGCCGACCGCCTATATCGGCATCGCTGAACTCGGCGTCATCGCCGGGATCGGCATGGTCATCGCGCTCGGCCTCAGCGTCACTTTGCTCCCCGCCCTGCTGATGATCCTCCGTCCCGCAGCGCCGCGCCGCGAGGTCGGGTTCGCCGCGATGGCACCGTTCGACCGCTGGCTGGAGCGCCGCCGCCGCGCGATCCTGTGGGCGTTCGCAGGATCGATGGCGCTCAGCATCGCGCTGCTGCCCTGGGTCTCGTTCGACTTCAACCCGCTCGACCTGCGCGATCCGGAAAGCCCGGCGATGCGTACGCTGACGGACCTGACCCGCGATCCGGATCGCACGCCTAACACGATCGCGGTGCTCGCCCCGAACCATACGGAGGCAGTTACGCTCGCCCGCCGCCTGTCGGCGCTGCCCGAGGTAAAGCAGGTCGTCTCCCTCGACAGCTTCGTGCCGCAGGACCAGTCACCCAAGCTGGAAGCGATCGGCGATGCCGCGCTCCTGCTCGACGTCGCGATAAACCCCTTCGATCTCGCGCCAGCGCCCGACGATCCCGCGCGCATCGCCGCCCTGGGCACCACTGCGGCAAAGCTGGCGAGCGCCGCCACAGCCCACCCCGGGCCGGGATCGCTCGAAGCCCGCGCCCTGTCGCGCGCATTCGACCGCCTCGCGACCGGTAGGCCGGCGCAAAGGCTGGCGGTCGAGACGATGCTGGCCCGCCCCCTCGATATCATGCTCGGCCAGATCCGTCTGATGCTGCAGGCCGCGCCCGTCACACGCGACACGATCCCCGCCGACCTTGCCCGCGACTGGCGCACGCCCGACGGCCGCTACCGGCTGGAGGTCTTCCCCGCCGGCAATGCCAACGACAACAAGGTAATGGCACGCTTCCGCGCGGCAGTCGCGACCGTCACCCCGAACGTCTCCGGCCTGCCCGTCGCCACACAAGCGGCGGCGGCGACGATCGCAGGCGCGTTCGTGCAGGCGGGGATCATCGCCTTCGCGCTCGTCAGCCTCCTGTTGCTCGCCGTACTGCGCAACATCAGGGAGGTCGCCTTCACGCTCGCCCCCGTCATCCTCTCGATCTTCCTGACGCTCGGCACCTGCGTCGTCATCGGTCAGCCGATCAACTTCGCCAACATCATCGCGCTGCCCTTGCTGTTCGGCGTCGGCGTCGCGTTCCACATCTATTTCGTCATGGCGTGGCGCGACGGCGCGACCGACCTGTTGCAATCAAGCCTCGCGCGGGCCGTCCTGTTCAGCGCGCTCGCCACCGGAACGGCGTTCGGCAGCCTATGGCTGTCGCATCACCCCGGCACCGCGAGCATGGGCAAGATCCTGATGATCTCGCTGGCCTGGACCCTGGTCTGCGCGTTGATCTTCGAACCTGCCCTGCTCGGCCCGCCGCAACGCAGCCGCCGCGACAAACCCTGACCGGCCCCGGATCAGGGCTTGGGAACAGTCGCCGGATCGACAAGCGGATCGGCAAGCTCCGTGGAAGCCGGCTCCCCGGCCGCGGCATCGGCCCCCGCCGGATCGGCCAGATCGTCCTCCAACTCCCGCGGCGCCGAGTTCCGCGCCCCGCCGTGCAGCGCATCGATCTCGCCCTGCCGGCTCTGCTGATAGGCGGACCGCAACGTCGCATAGGGATCGACCGCGCCATCGAACAGCGCGCGCAACTCCGCGTCCGATTCCGCCCGCAGGTCGAGCCCGGTCACGACGCCCCGCGGGATCTGATATTCCAGCCGGTCGAATGGCTTGCCCACGGCCAGCGGCAGGACCAGTCCGTCCCCCCTGCCCGCCGATCAGGTCGCGCACGCTGGTCGGCCCGACGAAGGGCAGGAACAGATACGGCCCCGGCCCGACACCGTAGAAACCGAGCGTATTGCCGAACCCATTGTCCCGCCGCGGCAACCCGATGCCAGGCAGCCTCGCGATATCCACCAGCCCGCCGAACCCCAGCGTCGAGTTGACGGAAAACCGCACCAGCGTCTCGACCGCCTTGCCCGGTTTCAACTGCAGCATATAGTTCAGGAAGACGATCGGTTCGCTCAAATTGCTGAAGAACCGCCGCAGCCCGCTGCGCACCGGCTTGGGCATGACCTGCTTGTACCCCATTGCGGCGGGGCGGAACAACGCCTTGTCGAAACTCTGCTGGCGCGCGAACATCCGCCGGTTGAACGCCTCCAGCGGGTCGCCTTTAGGACGTTCCGGTTCCACGGTCACGACCGGCGCGACATCGGATTCCGCCGCGACCGGCGCCGTCGCGACCGCCTGTCCGGGCGGCATGGCGGGCGCGGCGGGTGGCGCCACCGCCAGGACCAGCGCCGGGATCAGCGCGGAAAGCGTCACCCGCCGCTCTTCACCGATAATGCATTCAGATGGTCGACCAATGCCCTGGCCCCTTTATTCTGCACGATCCGCGCGAAATCCGCCCTGCGGATCGCAAGCTGGCTGATCGAATTGCGATAGAAGACATCGATGATCTTCCAGGTGCCCCCGGAATTCCGCAGGCGGTACGCGATCGCCACCGTCTCGCCCTTCGGATCGTTCAGCGTCGTCCGCACAAGCCGATCGCCGCCGCGCGCCTCCACCTTGGGATCCAGGGTAAACGTCTGCCCGGAAAAATCGTCGAAGTTGGCGGCATATTGGCTGACCGTCATCCGCCGGAATGCCGCGGTCAGGGCGGCCTGGTCGGCCGGCTTGATCGTCGTCCATCCCGATCCGATCGACAGCCGCGTCATCAGCGGCAGGTCGTACGCGCGATCGATCACCGGCCCGATCGTCGCGGCCCGGCCCTTCGGCCCCGCGGCCTTGCCCGCGCGCATGATCGAAAGCAGCCCGTCGTTCAGCGCACGGACGGTGCTTATTGCGGGATCGGCCGCCTGCGCCATCGCCTGACCGGGCGAGATCGTCGCGCCTGCGGCCATGACGATGCCCATGCCGACGGTGATGAGATGGCGCATTCGACGGCTCCTTGCATATCCCGGATCATAGGATCCGCATCATCACCGGTCCAGATGATTGCCGGCTTAACGCAGGTTCTTCGCAGTGCAAAAAGATGCTTCCAGCCGTTTGCGTTTTCCCCTCTCTCAGTGATAATCCTCTTGCAGGTCGCGAAACGAATGGACTTTTTACACCAGGAAAAGGGCGATCGACTTGGACGAACGAGCGACCAGCGAGACCAACCTGCCGTTGCAGATAGTTCTCGCCAATCCGCGCGGCTTTTGCGCCGGCGTGGTCCGCGCCATCGATATCGTCGAACGCGCGCTGGAACGGGAACAGGCCCCCGTCTACGTCCGGCATGAAATCGTCCACAACCGTCATGTCGTCGACGACCTTAGTCGCAAGGGCGCGGTGTTCGTCGAAGAACTTTCGGAGATTCCTGAGGGCGCGTTGACGATCTTCAGCGCGCACGGCGTTTCGAAAGCGGTCGAGACCGAAGCCGCGGCGCGCAGCCTGCCGGTGATAGACGCTACCTGCCCGCTCGTCACCAAAGTCCATATCCAGGGCCGGCGTTACGCCCGGTCGAACCGGACATTGGTGTTGATCGGACATGACGGTCATGCCGAGGTTGAAGGCACGATCGGTCAGGTGGATGCCCCCGTTCATCTCGTCTCCACCGCGGCCGACGTCGCCGCGCTGCCGATCCCGCGCGATACGCCGCTGGCCTATGTCACGCAGACGACGCTCAGCGTGGACGATACGCGGACCGTGATCGCGGCCTTGGGCGATCGGTTCAGCGACGTCATCGGTCCCGACGTCTCCGAAATCTGCTACGCCACGCAGAACCGCCAGACGGCGACGCGCGATCTCGCGCGCGTCAGCGACCTGCTGATCGTCGTCGGCGCCGCAAACAGTTCCAATTCGCGGCGTCTGCGGGAAATCGGCGTGGAGATGGGCCTGCCCAGCTATCTCGTGGACGATGGTGCCGGGGTCGATCCGGCATGGCTCGACGGCGTTTCCACGGTCGGCGTCACCGCTGGCGCATCCGCACCCGATGCGTTGGTCGACAGCGTCATCGCCGCGCTGGGCGCGCTTCGCGACGTTCGCGTTTCCCAGCTCGATGGAATAGAGGAGACCGTGGAATTCAGCCTGCCGCCCGAACTGCGGCACCAAACGACGCGCATGACACGCTCCGCAGGACGAACCGTATGACCCTTCCTCTTTCCCCGTTGCTGCGGATCGGCGCCTACACGCTGAAGAACCACATCAAGGGCGGCAAATACCCGCTCGTTCTGATGCTGGAACCGCTGCTGCGCTGCAATCTGGCTTGCCCCGGCTGCGGCAAGATCGACTATCCCGACGCGATCCTGAACCAGCGGCTCAGCTATGAGGAATGCATGGACGCGATCGAGGAATGCGGTGCGCCCGCCGTCTCCATCGCCGGTGGCGAACCCCTGCTCCACCGCGACATGCCCCGGATCGTGCAAGGATATATCGCGCGGAAGAAATTCGTCATCCTGTGCACCAATGCGTTGCTGATGAAGAAGAAGATCGGCGACTATAAGCCGTCCCCTTTCTTCACCTGGTCGATCCATCTGGATGGCGACAAGGGCATGCACGATCACGCGGTCGATCAGGACGGGACGTACGAAGTCGCGATCGATGCGATCCAAATGGCGAAGGACGCGGGCTTCCGCGTGCAGGTCAATTGCACCGTATTCGACGGCGCGAGTTCGGACCGGCTGGCGGCGTTCTTCGACACGATGGAGCAGATGGGCGTCGAGATCACGATCTCCCCCGGCTACGCCTATGAACGCGCGGCGGATCAGGAACATTTCCTAAACCGCACGCGGACCAAGCAATTCTTCCGCGACGTGTTTGCGAAAGGCGATGGCGGCAAGGCCTGGACCTTTACCAACTCACCATTGTTCCTCGACTTCCTCGCCGGCAACCAGACGTACGAATGCACGCCTTGGTCGATGCCGCTCAAGACCGTCTTCGGCTGGCAGAAGCCGTGTTACCTCGTCGGCGAAGGCTATGTTCAGTCGTTCGCCGAATTGATGCAGGGCACCGATTGGGACCAATACGGCGTCGGCAAGTACGAGAAATGCGCCGACTGCATGGTGCATTGCGGCTTCGAAGGCACCGCCGCGACCGATTCGATCCGCCACCCGCTCAAGATGTTCGGTATCGGCCGGAAGGGCGTCCGCACTGATGGCCCGATGGCGCCCGACATCGACATCTCGAACCAGCGCCGCGCGGAGGACGTCCACTCGACCCACGTCGAACGCGAACTGGCCCGCATCAAGGAAACCGACCCGGAAGGCTTCAAGCGGGTCCAACGCGCCGCCTGACGACGCCCCCCGCCCAACGGCTCGGCCACTCGACGGCGCGTGACCCAGCACACGCCTCCCCGTTCGTTTCGAGCGAAGTCCAGAAACCGGCACACCCCCTCCGTTCGTTTCGAACGAAATCGAGAAACCGGCACACCCCCTCCGTTCGTTTCGAGCGAAGTCGAGAAACCGGCTCCCAAACAAAGCGGTTTACCTAGAGGAACCTCATTTCAGACCGTTCGTGCTGAGCCCGTCGAAGCACCTGTCCTGCCGCCCCGCCGTTACCCCGCCAGCGCCATACGCGGCCCGATCCGCACCGCGCCGCGCTTCAACTCGCGGATCGCCTTTCCGAACCCCGCCGTGGTGCGCGCGATATCCGCCGCCTGGCCCGGTCGCGCGGCGAGCGAGCGCAGCATCGCCTTGGCATCCACCCCGCCATCGGGCCGCATCGATACGGTGATCGCATGCGGCAGCATGTGGCGCGCGCCATCCGAAATGCAGCGCACGATCGCGAAGGGCAGGTTGCGCTCGACCGCCACCGCCGCCGCGACATGGCTTTCCATATCGACCGCAACCGCGTCGTGCCGGACGCCCAGCGCGAGTTTTTCCGCAACGCTGTCGATCATGCGCCCGTCGGCGAAAAAGCCGCCAAGCCGCGCACCCGGCAGGCGATCGACGAGGCTCGCGGCCCAGTCCGGATCGCACTCGACCTCGATCGCGCCTGACAGCCTGTTGCCGACGATCCAGTCCCCGATGACCAGCCCGTCCACCAGCGCGCCCGTCATGCCGTAGCTCAGGATGCCCGCCGCACCGCTCGCCGCCGCCTCGATCTTCGCCCGCAGGCCGACCGGATCGCCTCCGCCCGCGACGACGACGATGCCCGCTTGGCGCAGCGTCGCGACTTCGCGGTTGAAACCCGTTGCTACGACGACATGTCCGCTCATCAGATATCCGTAACCAGAGGAAGGCGTGGTGGACCGCCCGCGATCACATGCCGTGCGCGATGCGATCCGAATTCGATTTCTTCAGGTTGCGATAGCGCGCCATCGCCCAAAGCGGGAAATATTTCGGATAGCCGTGATAGCGCAGGTAGAAGACGCGCGGAAATCCGCCGCCGGTAAACATCTCCTGTCCCCACAGCCCGTCGGGCTCCTGATGCTCGGCCAGCCACGCCACCCCGCGCGCCACCGCCTCGCTGTCGACCTCACCCGCGGCCATCAGCCCGAGCAGCGCCCAGCCGGTTTGCGAGGCCGTCGATGGCGCGGGCCGGTGGCCGGTGCGATCCAGCGCATAGCTGTCGCAATCCTCCCCCAGCCTCCATCTGGATTCTGCACCGCGCGCAGCCACGCCACCGCTTTCGCGATCATCGGATGATCATGCGCCAACCCCGCCGCATTCAGCGCGCACAGCACCGACCATGTGCCATAGACATAGTTCACGCCCCATCGCCCGAACCAGCTTCCGTCCGGCTCCTGCTCCCGCTCCAGCCAGGCCAGTCCCGCACGTATCCGCGGGCTATCGCGCTCGCCCAGTTGCGCCAGCATCGACACGCACCGCGCGGTGACGTCGGCGGTCGGCGGGTCCAGCAACGCGCCGTGATCCGCGAAGGGCAGGTTGTTCAGGTACGTATAGGCATTGTCCGCATCGAACGCCCCCCATCCCCCATCGCGCGACTGCAGCCCGACGGTCCATTCCGCGCCCCGTTCGATCGCCTCGTCATAATCGCCACCCCGCCCCCGCGCGCGGTCCATCGCCATCACGACGACCGCCGTATCGTCGAGATCGGGATAATGGTCGTTATTATACTGGAACGCCCATCCGCCCGGCCGGACCCCCGGACGTTCCTCCGCCCAGTCGCCCTCGACATCCAGCACCTGTCGCGGCTTCAGCCAGTGCAGCGCGCGGTCCGCCGCCGCCTCGTGCTCGCCCCCCGCCTCCAGCATCGCATGCGCCGCGAGCGCGGTATCCCACACCGGCGAGACGCAGGGCTGGCAATAGGCCTCGTCCTCCCCCACCACCAGCAACCGCTCGATCGATTCGCGCGCAACCGCCCGGCGCGGATCGTCGGCTCCGATGCCGAGGCAATCGAACATCATCACGCTGTTCGCCATCGCCGGATAGATCGCGCCCAGCCCGTCCACGCCGTTCAGCCGCTCCGCCACCCAACCCGCGCACCGCTCCAGCGCACTCCGGCGCAGCCGCTTCGGCCACAGCCCGTCCCCCGCCTTCAGCACGCGGTCGAGCAGCCCGAACCCCTTCGTCCAGACCCATTTCGGATCCGCCGCCTTCGACCCCAGCCGCACCGCCTTCCCGGTATACAGCTCGTCGACCAGCACATTCCGGGGGTTCCGCGCCAGCGGCCGCATCGCCCCCAGCACCAGCAGCGGCACCACCACGGTCCGCGCCCAATAGGACATCTTGGACAGGTGGATCGGGAACCAGCGCGGCAGCAGGATCAGTTCCGGCGGCATCGTCGGCACGCTCGACCACGGCCCGGCGCCGAACAAGGCCAGCTGGATGCGGGTGAAGACGTTGCTCGCCGCCGCCCCGCCCTCCGCCAGGATCGCCACCCGCGCCGCCGCCATGTGCGGCGCATCGACGGCATCCCCGATCATCTTCAGCGCGTAATAGGCTTTCACGCTCGCGCTCACGTCGAACCCGCCGCCGTGGAACAGGCCCCATCCGCGATGATCCGCCGACTGGATCCGGCGCAGATACCGCCCGATCTTGCCCTCCAGCGCCGCATCCACCGGCTCGCCCAGATAATGGCGCAGCAGGACATATTCCGCCGGGATCGTCGCATCCGCCTCCAGCTCGAACACCCAATGCCCGTCCGCCCGCTGCGCCGCCGCCAGCGCCGCACTCGCCCGGTCGATCGCGCCTTCGATCGTCGTCATCGTATCGGGAAACGCGTGCATCACCACCGATTACCCCGCCTGCGCGCCAGTCGCCAGCGCGGCAGCAGTCTCACCAGAGCGCAGCGCCCCCTCGATCGTCGCCGGCAGCCCCGTCTGCGTCCAGTCCCCCGCCAGAAACAGGTTCCGCCAGCGCGTCGCGGCGGGCGGACGCAGCGCGTCCTGCTCCGGCGTCGCGGCGAAGGTGGCGCGCTTCTCCTTCACGATCTGCCACGCAGGCATCGGCGCATCGATATGAAGCGCGGCGCAGATGTCCTCCCAAAAGATACCGGCCAACTCGCCACGATCCATGTCGACCAGCCGATCCGCCCCGCTGACGGTCACGGACAAGCGCTCGGGAAACGCGAAAATCCACTCTGCCGTCCCCCCGATCACGCCCAGCATCCGCGGCGCTGCGTCAGGCGCGGCGAACGCGAAATGCCCGTTCACGATCGCGCGATGATCCTCCGGCACCCGCAGACCGGGAACGAGTCCTGCGGCGATCCAGGACGGCACGGCAAGGATCACCGCCTCATCCTCCGCGACCTCCTCCAAACCAGCCCCCCAGTCCAGCCCCGCCACCCGGTCACCGGCAAAACCGATCGACCGCAAACGCCGGCCCGTCCCGACCGCGACGCCCTGCGCCGCCAGCCAGTCGATCGCCGGATCCACGAACGCCGCCGACAGCGTCGGCTCCGCGATCAACGGACGCATGGCCAGTCCGCCCTTCGCCACCGTCTCGCGCAGCACGTTACGCGTCAGCACGGCCGAACCTTCACCCGCCGGCATGTTCAACACCGCCAGCAACACGGGCTCCAGGAATCGGTCCCACACTGGCCCGATCGTCGTGAAATGATCGTCGACCCGGCCTTTTCGCGCCATCAGCAAGCGACCGATCGGCAGATAGTCGACCACCGAACTGCCGGGGACGCGACGGGCGGACGATGCGATCCACCACGGCACACGCCCATCGTTGATCCGCACCGTCCAATGCTTGCCGCTGCCAAGATCGCAGAAATCGAAGTCCGAATGCTCCGGCCCCGTCAGGGTCGCACCCGCCCCGATCGTATCGCGAAACCGCCCGACCGCGTCATTGCCAGACAGGACGATGTGATTGCCGTTGTCGATCGTCTGCCCGATCGCCGGGTCGAAATAGGACCGGCATCGCCCGCCCGCATGCGCCGCCGCATCGTCGATGCGAACCGCGACTCCGGCCCGCCGCAACGCGACCGCCGCGGACAAACCTGCCAGTCCGGCACCGGCGATCGTCGCCCGCACGAAGCTCAACGGCGCACGCTCAGCCGCACGACGGTCCACAGCAGTTCCGGTTTAGACATCTTCACGCGGGTACGCGGCGGCTGCCATCCGATCGCCTCGGTCCGCGCCAATACCCTCGCATAGACCGCTTCCATCAGGCGCGGCGCCAACAGGTGACCAGCGGGCCGCCCGGCAAGGATCGCGCGGGCTTCGTCATAATGCCGGTGCGCGATCTCCGCGACCTGCCGGCAGACACCGTCGATCCGCGAATCCCCCACCACCTCGATTGGGGTCGTGAATTCTATCCCCGCCGCGGTGATCGCCTCGCCGGGCAGGTATACGCGACCGATCGCCGCATCCTCGTCCAGATCGCGCAGGATGTTGGTATATTGCAACGCCCGGCCCAGATGGAATGCCAGCGCAATGCCCGGTTCCTCGTCCATCCCGAATACGCGCACCGACAATCGCCCGACGGCCGACGCGACCCGGTCGCAATACAGGTCCAGAACAGCAGACGGGGGCCACCGCAGATCGCGATCGACGTCCATCGCCATCCCGTCGATCACCGCCTGAAAATCTTCCTGACGCAGGTCGAACCGGCGCACCGCCTGCGCGACCAATGCGGCCTGTCCCGGATCCTGTCCGGCATACAGCGCGGCGATGTCCCGTCGCCATACGTCCAGCGCCGCCGCACGCTCCGCCCGATCACGCCGATCGTCATCGGCGATGTCGTCCACCAGCCGGCAAAAGCCATAGATCGCGTACATCGCCTCGCGCTCCGCCTTCGGCAGCACGCGCATCCCGGCATAGAAGGAGCTTCCGGACACCTGCTTGTGCAGCGCCCCGGGGTCGAATCCGGGTTCATGCCGTGCGTCGCAAAAGCATCGGCAAGGCCGCACGCGCCGCCAGCAACGCCGCCTCCGCCTTGCGGTGATGAACGCGTTCGCTCAGCGGATCGAACCGTTCGAGCCGATCGACAAGGCTTTCCGCCAGCCGCTGGATCACGGCGACTTCCGCTGCCAGCTTCCGGTCGCGGATCGACGCGGCGAACGGCGCCGACACCGCAAGCAAACTGCGTGTGCGCCCGGCTAGTGCGACGATCGTATCGCGCAACCCCGGCGATGCATGATCCCTCGCCAGATCGGCCTCGGTCGCTCTGTGTTCGGCAAGTATGTCCAGCGGCAGGTAGATGCGCCGGATCGTCCGGTAATCCTTCCCGCAATCCTGCAAGTGATTGATCACCTGCAACGCCGCACACAGGGCATCGTTCGCCGGCCAGATCGCGCGATCCTCACCGTGAACGTCCAGCACGAACCGCCCGACCGGCATCGCCGAATACCGGCAATAGTCCATCAGGGCGGCCCAATCGGCACAACGATCCACCGTCACGTCGCGCTCGAACGCGGTCAACAGGTCGCCCGCATGCACCGGGTCCAGCCCGCGTTCGGCCATCACCGCCCGCAGGTCCAATGCCTCAGCCGCGCCGGCCGCGTCGCCCTCAAGTCCCGCACGCATCCGCGCCAATCGATCCAGCTTGTCGGTCGCGCTCGCCTGTTCGTGATCCGCAATGTCGTCGGCGGCGCGGGCGAAGCGATAGAATGCCATCACCGGCGCACGGTGCTTCGCGCTCAACAGGAAACTGGCGACGGGGAAGTTCTCGTCGCGATGCCCCTTGCCCGACGCGAGATTGGCGACTTGCCCGCTCATGTGGCTTTCGCCTGAGATCTGCCTTTCCACATCCCGCCGCGCCCCCGATGATATTGCCACGCGGATAGCAAGGTGCACCCGGCGTAAAAAGCTGCGATTGCCGGCAGGGCCAGCCCCCATAATGGCGAACGTCCATAGAAGCGCAGCATCGGCTGAAAGGCCAGCGCCATCAGTGCGTAGGCGGCCAATCCGAAAATTCGGGTCCAACCCGCCCCGGATATCGCAAGCACCGGGGGAACGCCGTAGACGAGCCCAAGGCCCAGCAGCGTGCCGAACAACAGGATCGGCGAATAGCCCAGTTGCGCATAGGCCGATCGCGATATCATCGCCGCGATCGTATCGACCGTATCATACGGCCGGATGCTGCGTGCCCGGTCCGTCAGCCCCAGCCAGATCGGCCCCTGCTTCTTCAACGCTGCACCCAACGCGCAATCGTCGATCAGCGCGGCCCGGATTGCCGCGATCCCGCCCGCCGCCGCCAACGCGTCTCGCCGGACGAGCATGCAGCCGCCCGCCGCAGCGCCGATACCGCCGCGCCGGTTCACCCGGCCGAACGGGTAGAGCATCTGGAAAAAGAATACGAAGGCGGGGATCAGCGCGCGTTCCGCCAGACTGACGCAGCGGAGTTTCGCCATCAGCGATACGAGGACCAGACCATCGCCTTCGGCACGCCGGACGAGGCTGGAAAGCGTGTCGGGCGCATGCGCGATGTCGGCGTCGGTCAACCACAGATAGGTGGGTTCCGCCCCGGCGCGCTCCACTCCTTGCGCCACCGCCCACAATTTGCCCGTCCAGCCGCGCTTTAGCGGGCGACCTGTCACCACCTCCAGCCGATCGGCGCGATCGAGCGACCGTGCGATCGACACTGTTCCATCGCTGCTGCCATCATCGATCAGGATCACCCGCAACGCGCCGGGATACTCCTGGCCCAGCACGCTGCCGATCGATGCGGCGATCACCGCCGCCTCGTCACGCGCCGGGACGATCGCCGTGACCGCCGGCCAGCGGGGCGGGGGTGGCGGAAGCCCTTGCGTGTCGCGCTCCCGCGTCAACCAGAAGCCATGCCGGGCAAAGACCAGCACCAGCCAGATGCATAGGCTCAGCACCGCGACCGCGATCATCGGATCGCCCCGCTGGCACGGAACCAGTCGATCGCGTCCTGCACCGCCCCGGGCCACGGCCGCGCAGTATAGCCCAGCTCCGTCTGCGCCTTCGCCGAACTGAAGAACATATGGTGTGCGGCCATCCGCAGCGAATCGACCGTCAGGAACGGATCCCTGCCGGTCATTCGCGCGATCGCTTCGTTTGCGGCGGCAAACGGAAACAGTGGCCCACGGGGAAGGCGGATCGTCGGCGGCTTGCGTCCGACGCGGTTCGCGATCTCGGCCAGCATCGTGCCCAGCGCGACGTCCTGACCACCCAGGATGTAGCGCTCCCCGATCCGCCCCCGCTCCAGCGCCGCGACATGCCCCGCCGCGACATCGTCGACATGGACGAGGTTCAGGCCGCTATCGATAAAGGCCGGCATCCGGCCGTTCGCGGCCTCGACGATGATCCGCCCGGTCGGCGTCGGGCGAACGTCGCGCGGGCCGATCGGGGTGGATGGGTTGACGATCACGGCGGGCAAGCCCTCCGCCACCATCGCCTCCACCAGCCGTTCAGCCACCACCTTGCTGCGTTTGTATGCGCCGACCGCCTGTTCGGGTGTCGCGGGACGGGTCTCGTCGGCGGGGCCGTCCGGGTCGGGGCGCAGCGTGGCGACGCTGCTGGTATAGACGATCCGCTCGACCCCGGCATCGCGCGCGGCGTCCATCACGATGCGCGTGCTGGACAGGTTGTTCCGCACGATGTCTTCGGGATCGGGCGCCCAGATGCGATAGTCGGCGGCGACGTGGAAGAGGTATCGCACGCCTTGCATGGCTCGTGTCACGGCCGCGAAATCGCGCGCATCCCCTTCGACCAGCGTGCCGGGAAAGCCGGCCAGATTATCGCGGGTGGACGTCGCGCGGACCATCCCGCGCACGTTATGGCCGCGGGCGGACAGGATGCGGGCGACGGCCGACCCCACGAACCCGGAAACGCCGGTGACCAGGGTGATGTCGGGGCGTCTGTCCACGCGTTCGATCTAGCTTGCCGGTCCGCGCAAGGCTATCGCAAGAATGTGGGGCAGACAGTTCAGATCGCGGGCGCGACTTTCGGTTGGCTGGGCATCGCCGCCGCCGCGATCGGCATCGTCTATCAGCTCATCGGTGCACATGCCCTGCTCCGCTTTTTCTCTGCCCCGTCGCCCGCCCCCCAGCCCGATCGGGGGCGCGACGATGCGGTCACATTGCTGAAACCGCTCTATGGCCCCGAACCAAGACTGCGCGAAAACCTCGCTACATTCCTGAACCTGGATCATGCCGGGCCGGTGCAGATGGTGTGCGGGGTGCAGCGCGCCGACGATCCGGCGATAGCCGTCGTCCACCAATTGCAAGCCGCCTATCCCGACGCCGATATCGCGCTTGTCGTCGATCCCGCCTGTCACGGTGCCAGCGGCAAGGTCTCTAACCTGATCAACATGATGGCAGCGGCGAAGCACGACGTGCTGGTGATGAGCGACAGCGACATCGCGGTCCGCCCCGATTATCTCGCACGGATCCTGACTGCGTTGGACCAGCCGGGCGTCGGCGCGGTCTCCTGTCTGTATCGCGGACGCGGCGATGCCGGTTTCTGGTCGCGGTTCGGTGCCGCCGGCGTAACCTATCAGTTCATCATCGCCGTCGTCATCGCGGTCACGTATCGGCTCGCCCAGCCGTGCATGGGCTCGACCATCGCCTTGCGCCGAGAAATGCTGACGGCGATCGGCGGGTTCGAGCGTTTCGCCGACACGCTCGCGGACGATCACGCCATCGGGCAGGCCGTGAACGCGACCGGCGCATCGGTCGTCATCCCCCCGATGATTATTACGCACGCCTATGACGAAACATCGCTCCTTGCGTTGTGGGGGCACGAACTCCGCTGGAGCGCGACGGTGCGCGACATCGCCTTCTGGCCCTATGCCGGCGCGATCGTCTGCAACCCCCTCCCCCTCGCGGTGCTGGCCTGCCTGTACTGGCCCGTCGCCGGTTTTTGTCTGGTAATCGCAACACTTTGCGCAAGATGGCTGGTCGTCCGCGCCGTCGACTCCACCACCGGCGGCCCCGTCGGCCCGTTATGGATGGCATGGCTCCACGACCACTTCGCCTTCCCTATCTTCTTCGCCACTTTCTTCACCCGCACAGTTGATTGGCGCGGCCGCACGCTTAAAATGACAGGGAATGGCCAGGTTTCGGGCCGGGAGAAATCCGCATGACGCTCCGCACCTTGTTCCTGCAAGCTCCCTCCTTCGACGGGTATGACGGGGGTGCGGGCGCCCGGTATCAGATGAAGCGCGAGGTGAAGTCTTTCTGGTATCCGACCTGGCTCGCGCAGCCCGCCGCACTGGTGGAAGGATCGAAGCTGATCGACGCACCCGCGCACGACCAGAGCTGGGACGATATCAAGCATGAGGTCGACGACCGCGATCTCGTCGTCCTGCACACGTCCACGCCCAGCTTCCGTCAGGACATCCATACCGCGGAACTGATCAAGGCGCGCAACCCCAACATCATGATCGGCCTGATGGGCGCGAAGGTCGCGGTTGAAACGCAGGCGTCGATGGAGGCCTCTCCCGCGATCGACTTCGTCGCGCGCAACGAATTCGACTTCACCATATTGGACGTCGCCAACGGTATGCCGTTGCGCGAAGTGGATGGCATATCGTGGCGCGACGACGACGGCACGATCATCCACAACCGCGATCGCAAGGTCGTCGAGGATATGGACAGCCTGCCGTTCGTGTCACCGGTCTACAAACGCGATCTGGTGATGGAGAAGTATTTCGGCGGTTATCTGCTCCACCCTTATGTCAGCTTCTACACCGGGCGCGGGTGCAAGAGCCGCTGCACGTTCTGCCTGTGGCCGCAAACGGTCGGCGGGCATAATTACCGCACACGGTCGATCCCCCACGTGATCGAGGAGGTGAAATACGTCATGCGGGAAATGCCGCAGACGAAGGAAATCTTCTTCGACGACGATACGCTGACGGACAATCTGCCGCGCGTGGAAGCATTGGCACTCGAACTCGGAAAACTCGGGGTCACCTGGTCCTGCAACGCCAAGGCAAACGTCCCGTACAAGACGCTCAAAATCCTGAAGGACAACGGCCTCCGACTGCTTCTCGTCGGTTACGAAAGTGGCAATCAGCAGATCCTGCACAATATCAAGAAGGGCCTGCGCACCGACGTCGCGCGGCAATTTACCAAGGACTGCCACGCTCTCGGCATCGTCATCCACGGCACCTTCATTCTCGGCTTGCCCGGCGAGACGGAGGAAACGATCGAAGAGACGATCAACTATGCCAAGGAGATCGATCCGCACACGATCCAGGTGTCGCTGGCTGCGCCCTATCCCGGCACGTTCCTGTTCAAACAGGCGACCGAAAACGGCTGGTTCGACGGCACCGATCATCTGCTGACGGATGACGGAAACCAGATTGCCCAACTCAGCTATCCGCATCTTCCGGCGGCGTTGATCTTCGACAAGGTCGAGGAATTCTACAAACGCTTCTATTTCCGACCGTCGAAGATCTGGTCGATCGTCAGCGAGATGCTGCGAGACTGGAATATGATGAAGCGCCGCTTGCGGGAAGGCGTCGAGTTCTTCGACTTCTTGCGTCGCCGGAAAGAGGCGAAGGCTTGAACGAGGACTTTAATTCCCGTTCCGATCGCTTCAACGGGCCACGCCCCGGTTCGGAACGAAAAACCCGAGACCGAACTTAAACCCACGTTCCCAACGTACGTCCTGCGAAAGCGCAGAAGGGGCAATCGGTAAGGTGGATCCAGTCCGATCCCGTGCTTTCTCCCCGGAACTCGTCCGGGGAATCGAATGCTTGGGCAGAACCGACGGGCATCACCGCCGTTCCTGCCCCAGCCGGCCGATCAGCAGCCGTTACGACGGTTCTGAGCAGCGTCGTTCTTCTTGTCGAGATGGCGTCCGAGCAGACCGCCGCCGACCGCGCCCGCGATCGTCCCAACGGTACCACCGCCAAGGACGTTACCCACGACGCCACCGCCCACTGCACCGGCAACGGCACCCGTCGTGCCGCTGCTCTTCTTGCAACGATAGTAACGGCGATGATAACGGCCATCCTTGCCCTTGTAAGTGCGGTACTCGCGCGACTGGGCGGAGGCGGTGGGCGCTACGACCATCGCGGGGGTTGCGACTGCGACCATCATGGCTGCGGCGATAAGCTTCTTCATTGGGGTTCTCCTGGGTAATCTCCCCCGTATAAAGCCCATCGCCGATGTTTGTTTCATGAACGGATCGTTTTGGCTGTGGCAAGGTTGTGCCGCACCGGGAATGTCCTGCTAGGAGGGTCCGGTGGAACATGCCGCCCCCTTACCCCGACGGTTGATCGTGACAGCCGACGATTTCGGCGCCTCGGTGTCGGTCAACGAAGCGGTCGAGATCGCACATCGCGACGGCATCTTGACGGCGGCAAGCCTGATGGTCGCGGGGGATGCAGTCGATGACGCCGTTTCTCGTGCCAAGGCGATGCCTGCTTTGGGGGTCGGCCTGCATCTCGTTTTGGTCGAGGGCCGCCCCGTCCTGCCGCCGGAAAAGATTTCGGATCTGGTCGACGCGAGCGGGCGATTCGGTACCAACATGGTACGAACCGCACTTGCGATCGCGCTGAAGCCCGCCGCCCGACGCCAACTCCGCGCCGAGATCACCGCACAATTCGATGCCTTCGCCGCGACCGGCCTTCCACTCGATCACGTCAACGCGCACAAACACTTCCACTTGCACCCAATGATCGCCAACGCGGTCATCGAGATTGGGCGCAACTACGGAATGAAGGCGGTCCGCGCGCCATTGGAGGCGGGCGCGCCGGGGATCGAACGTTGGTGGGCGGCGCGGCTGCAACGGCGCCTGCGAAAAGAGGATATGCTCGTACCCGACCGGGTGATCGGGCTGGCCTGGACCGGCGCCTTCGATACGCCACGGATGCGCGAAGCGCTCGACACGCTCCCGCCCGGACTCACGGAAATCTACACGCATCCCGCCACGACGGACGACTGGAACGGTGCCGCCCCCGGCTATCGCTACCGTGACGAACTCGCCGCCTTGACGGACGTTCTTGCGAAGGCCTCGATTCAGCGCGATGGAGTGATGCATGGCAACTTCTCTCGCTTCACGGACGCATCCTGATCTCGAACCGCTGACGATCTCCCCCGCCAGTTTCGAGGCACCACCCCCGCCCGGCCAACGTATCCGGCTGGGGTCGCCGGAACATCGCAGCCTTTTGTCGCGCATGATGCTCGACTCGCACGATGCCTATCGCCCCGCTCTGATCCACTGGCCCGAACTGGATGACGAGACGCGCAATCGTATCGTCAGCCTGCCGATCTGGGACATTGCGGTCCAGACCGAGGGTCGCGCGTCGATGAACGTGAAAACATTCAACGAACGCATACAGGACCCGCTGCTGCACGAGGCGATCGGGATGAACGCCTATGAGGAACGCAGGCACAAGATCGTGCTGGCCGACATGGTCCAGGCCTACGGCATAGAACTGGCACCGGAACCTGATTATGTCCGGCCGCGCGACCCGGAATTCGCCTTCATGCGCACCGGCTATTCGGAATGTATCGACAGTTTCTTCGGGTTCGGCTTGTTCAAGCTGGCCAAGGACACCGGGTTCTTTCCCGACGAACTGATCGATACGTTCGAACCGGTGATGCGCGAGGAAGGGCGTCATATCCTGTTCTTCGTCAATTGGGTGGCGTGGTGGCGTCGAACCATGCCGTGGTGGCGACGCCCCCTGTTCGAAGCCAAGGTGCTGCTTGTCTGGTTGTTCCTGATCGGTGAGCGGATCAGCATGGCGAAGGGGATGGGCGCCGACAATACGAAGGCGCAGGAGAATAACTTCACGCTGAACGGGTCGAAGGAACTTGGCGTCGAGGTCACCTTCCCCGAACTCGCCCGCATCTGTTTGGCGGAGAACGATCGTCGTTTGGGCGTGTACGATCCAAGGCTGATCCGGCCGAAATTCGTGCCCGCGATGATGCGACTGGCGTTGAAGTTCGCAGGCAAGCCCAAACCGGCACCACAGGGAGCCGCAGCCTGAGCGGATATGCCCGCGTCGGCATATTGCTGGCGACGCTGGTCGGGCTGGCGGCGGCGGTCTGGGCGTTCGGATCGACGGGCTTCGCAAACGTCCTTGAAGCGACTGCACGGATCGGATCCGGCGGGTTCGTCCTGTTCTGTCTCTATTCGCTGGCCAGCTTCGTGCCGCTCGGCGCGGCGTGGCTTGCCGCGGCACCGGGCGAACCGGGGTCGCGCCTGTGTCTCTTCACCTGGGCACGCGTGTTGCGCGAGGCGGTAGCGGACCTGTTGCCATTCTCGCAGATCGGCGGGATCGTGGTCGGCACCCGGTCGCTGATGCAAAAGGGGATCGCGCCCACGCGCATCTATGCCTCGCTGGTGGTCGATATGACGACCGAAATGGCGGCGCAATTGGTGTTCACTCTGTTCGGACTCGCCTTGATGGCGTCTATCCTGATGGGCCACGACGCGGCGGCGTTACGTCCACTCATTCTCGGCGGAACGGGCATAATGATCGCGGTAATGGCATCCTTCTTCATCGCACAGCGTCCGGCGCTGGCCCTCGCGGAACGCATTGCGGGGCATTTCCTGCCCGGCGCGGCGGGAACGATGGCCGGGCTGCTCGAAACGTTGCGAGCGACCTACGCGGATCGCAGCCGGGTGATCGCGGCGTTCGGCTTCAACCTGCTCGGCTGGATCGCCAGCGCATTCGGCGCATGGCTTGCCCTTCACATGATGGACGTCCGCATTTCAGTGTGGTCCGTGCTGTCGCTCGAAAGCCTGATTTTCACATTGCGCAGCGTCGCTTTCGCGATCCCTGCCGCGATCGGCGTTCAGGAGGCCGCCTATGCGCTCGCCGCACCCTTGTTCGGCCTGCCAGCGGAAACGGCGCTCGCACTGTCGCTCGTGAAGCGTGCGCGCGAACTGATCATCGGCCTTCCGACTCTCCTCCTGTGGCAGGCGCAGGAAGCGAAGGCGGTCGTGGCGGCGCGGTTGCGGTAGGGCGCCGCTGGTCCGCTCGTACGTAAAGTTCGATAGCGGAATAACCTGCTGCGGCCCACCACCCGTTCGCCGCGAGCTTGTCGAAGGGCGTGTATCAGGCACAGGCGCTTCGACAGGTCCCGCACGCACGGCAGGCCGATGTTACCCTGCCTGCTCGACTGCTTCGCTTGCCTCCAACCACGCGGCCTCCGCTGCTTCCAGCTTCGCCGCCACGTCGGCGCGGCGTTTGGAAAGGTCCCCCATCGACAGCTTCTTCAGATAGCTTTCCGCCTTGGACGGATCGAACATCGCCTGATCGAGCGTGCGCAGTTCCGCGGTCAGCTTGACGGTCTTCGCCTCGGCTTCCTGCGCGGACTTCTTCAGGTCCGCGCTCTTCTCGCGCGCGGCGGCCGCAGCCTTCTTGTCTTTCTTGCCGAACTTCTGGCCATCCGACTTGGGCTGGTTCTTGCCCAGGATCAGGTCGGTATAATCTTCCAGACTGCCGCCATACTCGTTCGCCTGCCCGCCATCCACCAGCACTAGCCGGTCGGCGGTCAGCTCGATCATATGGCGATCATGGCTGACGATGACGACCGCGCCATTATAGGCGTTCAGCGCCTGCACCAGCGCCTCGCGCGCATCGACGTCCAAATGGTTCGTCGGCTCATCGAGAATAAGCATGTGCGGCGCATCCCGCGTGATCAGTGCCAGCGCGAGCCGCGCGCGCTCGCCACCGGACAGCTTTCCAACTTTGGTCGTCGCCTTTTCACCCGAGAAGCCGAAACGCCCAAGCTGTCCGCGCACCGCGGCGGGCGTCTTGCCCTTCATCAAATGGGTCATGTGCTCGACCGGCGTGTCCTCGGTATCGAGTTCCTCGACCTGATACTGCGTAAAGTATCCGACGCGCATCTTGCCCGACACCGCGATGCTGCCGTCCATCGGGGTTAGCTGTGCCGCAAGCAGGCGCGCCAGCGTCGTTTTGCCGTTGCCGTTCCGCCCAAGCAAGGCGATCCGGTCGTCGGGATCGAGCCGCAAATTCAGTCGCTGCAGGATCGGCTTGTTCTCGGTATAGCCGACGCTTGCCATGTCGAGCGTGACGAGTGGCGGGCGCAATTCCTCGGGGCTGGGGAAATCGAACGACAGCGTCGGATCCTCGGCCATGGATGCGATCGGCTGCATCTTCGCCAGCATCTTCTGGCGCGACTGCGCCTGCTTGGCAGTCGATGCGCGTGCGGAATTCTTGGCGATATATTCCTGCAGCTTGGCACGCTGGGCGTCCTGCGACGCCTTCGCCGCCGCCAGCTGCGCGGCGCGTTCGGCGCGCTGGCGCTCGAAAGAATCGTAGCCGCCCGAATACAGAAACACCTTCCCGCCCTCGAGGTGCAGGATGTTGTCGACGACGTTGTTCAGCAGATCGCGTTCGTGACTGATGATCACGATCATGTTCGGATAGGCTTTGAGAAAGTTCTCCAGCCACAACGTCGCTTCTAGATCGAGATGGTTCGACGGCTCGTCGAGAAGAAGCAGATCGGGTTCGGAGAACAACAACGCCGCAAGCGCGACGCGCATCTTCCAGCCGCCAGAATAGCTGTCGAGCGGCCGGTTCTGCATCTCCTCGTCGAAACCCAGGCCGACCAGGATGCTCGCCGCGCGCGCTGGCGCGGTATAGGCGTCGATCGCCATAAGCCGTTCGTAAACCTCGCCAAGGCGGTCCGGGTCTTCGCACGTCTCGCTTTCGATCAGCAACGCCGCGCGTTCCTTGTCGGCCTCCAGCACGGTATCGATCGGCGTGGTCTGGCCGTGCGGCGCTTCCTGCTGGAGGTACCCGATACGCGTCTTTTTCGGCATCTCGATCTCGCCGTCGTCCGGCTCCAGCTGACCGATCATCACCTTCATCAACGTCGATTTGCCGGCGCCATTGCGCCTGATCAGCCCGACGCGGCTCTTGGGCGGCAACGAAGCACTCGCGCGGTCGAGGATCATGCGGCCGCCAAGCCGCACCGTGATACCATTGATATTCAGCATGGGCGCGCCCCTAGCACAGCGTGTCGCTTGCCCCAAGAGGCGTAGATGTGCGTTAGGGACGCATGAGGAATCGAGTATGAGCGTAGCGTTTCGCCGGGAGAGCGACGAAGAGCATCTGGAGCCGAAATTCGAGCGCCCGATCGCGCCCGGCCCAAATCTGGTCACTGCGCGGGGGCTGAAGATGCTGGCGCAGAAAGTGTGCGAAGTCGAAGCTGCGGTGGATGCGGCGACCGCGGACGCGGAGCGGGACGCGCTCAAGCGGGAACTGCGCTACTGGCATACACGCCAGACGACGGCCGAACTCGCGCCCGTCCCGCAGGACGGAACGGTCGGTATCGGATTGCGCGTGACGATTCGGATGAACAAGGCCGACCGCACGATCGAGATCGTCGGCGGTGACGAGGCCGATCCCGTCGCGGGACGGATCGGCTTTCAGGCGCCGCTGGCACAGGCACTGATCGGCGGCGAAGTCGGCGAACGGGCAGAATTCAACGGCATGGAGGATGCGATCGAAATCCTCGCCATCGAGACGATAGGAGACTGATATGGCAGAGACGTTCGCTCGCCACCGCCAGCCGTGGAAACAGGATGAGGTGCAAAAACTGCATACGCTGGCCAAGAAGGGCATGGGGCTGAAGGCCATTGCCAAGGCGCTGACCCGTACCGAGGAATCGGTAAAGGACAAGGCCAAGGAAGACGGACTTAACATCGCGAAACTGCGGTAGCGTTCTCTTGCCACCTTCTACGCCCTATGACGCGATAATCCTCGGCGCCGGTGCCGCCGGACTGATGTGCGCAGCCGCAGCCGGACAGCGCGGCAAGCGTGTGATGCTGGTCGATCATGCGGACCAACCGGGAAAGAAGATCCTGATTTCCGGTGGCGGACGTTGCAACTTCACCAACATCCACACCACGCCCGACCGCTACATTTCCGCCAATCCGCATTTCGCCAAGTCGGCGCTCGGACGATATACCGCACACGATTTCATCGATCTGGTCGATCGTCATCGCATCGCCTGGCATGAAAAGACGCTGGGCCAGCTGTTCTGCGACGGATCCGCCAAGCAGATCGTCGCGATGCTCATCGACGAATGCGATCGCGGGGCGGTGGAATACGCACTCGGCAAGCCGGTAACGGCCATCGATCATGCCGACACTCTGTTCCGGGTCAGGGTCGGCGATCGCGAGGTATCGGGAACCGCGCTCGTGCTGGCGACCGGCGGCCCCTCGATCCCCAAGATGGGCGCGACCGGATTCGCCTATGACGTCGCGCGACGGTTCGGGCTGAAGATCGTCGAACCCCGCCCCGCTCTCGTCCCGCTGACGCTCGGCGGAGACGAGACCCTGTTCCGCTCCCTCTCTGGCGTCGCGACCGATGTGGTTGCGAAATGCGGCAAGACCGCGTTCCGGGAAGCGGCGCTGTTCACGCATCGCGGCCTGTCCGGACCCGCCATCCTGCAGATTTCGAGCTATTGGCGATCGGGCCAGCCGGTAGGTATCGACTTTGCTCCGGATCAGCCCGGCGGCTGGCTTGCGGCTGCGAAACGGGCAAAACCACGCGGACAGTTCGGCGCGGCGCTGGCCTCCGCCCTGCCCTCCAGACTCGCCGAGACTTTAGCCGAACGCCTTGCAATCTCGGGCGAACTGCACAACATCAAGGATGCCATCCTGACCGAAGCGGAACGCCGCCTGTCGGACTGGCGCTTCACCCCCAACGGCACCGAAGGCTATGCCAAGGCCGAGGTCACGGCGGGTGGAATCAGCACGGCAGACCTGTCATCGCAAACAATGCAAGCCAAACGCGTACAAAACCTGTATGCGGTCGGCGAAGCGGTCGATGTCACAGGGTGGCTGGGCGGCTACAACTTTCAATGGGCATGGGCGAGCGGATGGGCCGCGGGCCAGTCCATTTGACTGCCTGACAACCCCGATGCGCGATCGCCGTGGTGGCGCCGCATCCCATTTGATTTGAGAGATCCATGCCTTTTTCAGCACTACCCCCGCTTCTTACCGAAGCGCTCACCGAACGCGGCTATGCCGCCCCCACCCCGGTTCAGGCGGGCGTATTGGAACCCGAAGCGATCGGCCGCGACCTGCTCGTGTCTGCGCAGACCGGCTCCGGCAAGACGGTCGCCTTCGGTCTCGCAATGGCCGCGGAACTGCTGGGTGAGGACGGCAAGCTGCCCCAGAAGGGGCCGCTGGCGCTCGTGATCGCACCGACGCGCGAACTGGCATTGCAGGTGAGCCGCGAACTGATGTGGCTGTATGCGAAGGCCGGTGCGCGCATCGTCACCTGCGTCGGCGGCATGGACGCGTCGAAGGAACGCCGCGCGCTGAACCACGGCGCGCATATCGTCGTCGGAACACCGGGCCGTCTGCGCGATCACCTGGAGCGCGGCGCGCTAGACCTGTCGAACCTGCTCGTCGCCGTTCTGGATGAGGCCGACGAAATGCTCGACATGGGCTTCCGTGAGGATCTCGAACAGATTCTCGACGGCACGCCGAACGAGCGCCGGACGCTGATGTTCTCCGCAACGATCCCGAAGACGATCGCGGCGCTCGCCAAGCGGTACCAACGCGATGCCCTGCGCATTTCGACCGTCGGCGAGGATCGCGGGCACGGGGATATCCAGTATCAGGCCGTGACCTGTGCACCCGCCGATATCGAGAATGTCGTCGTCAACCTGCTGCGCTTCCACGAGGCGGAAACAGCGATGCTGTTCTGCGCCACGCGCGACAATGTCCGCCATCTGCATGCCGGGCTGACGGAACGCGGGTTCAGCGCCGTCGCGCTGTCGGGCGAGCATAGCCAGAACGAGCGCAACGCTGCGCTTCAGGCACTACGAGACCAGCGTGCGCGCATCTGCGTCGCGACCGACGTCGCCGCACGCGGCATCGATCTTCCGACGCTTAGCCTCGTCGTCCATGTCGAACTTCCCCGTGACGCCGAGACGTTGCAGCATCGCTCGGGCCGCACTGGTCGCGCCGGCAAGAAGGGCACCGCGATCCTGATCGTTCCCTATCCGCGTCGCCGCCGCGTCGAGGCCATGCTGAAGGGCGCGCGGATCAACGCCGACTGGATCAATCCGCCGACGCTGGAGGATATCCGCGAGAAGGATCGCGAGCGCTTGCTGTCTACCCTGATGGAAGAGGTCGAGATCGACGACGACGATCGCGCACTCGGCGCCAAGCTGCTGGAGACGAAGAGCGCCGAGGATATCGCCGCCTTGCTCGTCCGGTCGCATCGCGCACGTATGCCGGTCGCGGAGGAGCTGATCTCGTCCGCGAAGGAAACCGGCGGAGCGCCGCGCAACGACGGGCACCGCGAAGGCTTCGAGGATATCGTCTGGTTCCGCATGGATATTGGGCGTCGCCAGAATGCCGATCCGCGTTGGCTGCTCCCACTGATCTGCCGCCGTGGACACATTACCAAGAACGAGATCGGCGCGATTCGCATCGCAGCGACCGAAACGATGTTCCAGATACCGCGCGCACTCGCCGGCAAGTTCGCGGCTTCGGTCGCGCGCACTGCGAACTTCGACGGACAGGACGAAAATGCGGTCCGCATTGAGTCAGTCGATGGCGAGCCCCGCACGGCGGAACACAGGCCGCGCTTGACCCCGAGCGCACGCCCGAGCGGCCCGGCCCCAACGCGTCACAAGCCCAAGACGTTTCGCCGGACGAATGACCGGGCACGGTAACAACTGGATGCGGACGGTCAGGCTCGGATCCGGCTCCTCGGTAGCCGGTACGGCATGACCGTCCGTATCCTCGTCGATGGCGACGCGTGTCCGGTAAAGGACGAGATCTACCGCGTCGCCTATCGCACCGAAGTCCCGGTCACGATCGTTGCAAACAGCCATTTTCGGATACCGGCTCACCCGCTGATCGACCGGATCGTCGTGAGCGACGGTTTCGACGCGGCCGACGACTGGATCGCGGAGCATTCCGACGCCGCATCGATCGTCGTGACCGCCGACATATTACTTGCGGATCGCTGCCTGAAGGCGGGAGCGACCGTATTGTCCCCGACCGGCAAGCCGTTCACCAACGCATCGATCGGCGGCGCAATCGCAACGCGGGCGATAATGGCCGATCTGCGTGCGGGGGGCGACGCGATTGGCGGGCCGGCACCGTTCTCGAAGACCGATCGGTCGCGCTTTCTGTCCGCACTCGATCAAGCTATCGTCCGCTCGAAGCGTCGCTAAAGAATCGGGCCTTGCATCGGCGCGGTCATTAGGCTCGTTCAGGAACATTACAGACTCGTTGGTGTTTTGTGGGCTTGCGCGCGCAAGTTTTCGACCCTGCCGACGCAATCTCGGACCGGTGGGATATCGAATGCTGTTGAGTGAGCAGATGCCTTTAGGAGCGCGTCGGACCGGCGCGATCACCTCGATCTCTATCGGTCTTGCTTTGTCCCTCGCGGTATCCGCGTGCGGTGGGAAAACGGAAAAAAACACCGGACGCGAAAAGGGTACCCCGGAAGTCGGCTATGTCGTCGTACAGCCGACCAGCGTTCCGATCACGATCGAACTCGGCGGCCGCACCACGGCCTATCAAAGTTCGGAAGTACGGCCTCAGGTCTCCGGTATAATCCGCCGCCGGCTGTTCACGGAGGGGTCTATCGTTCGAAAGGGCCAGACCCTGTATGAGATCGATCCCCGCCTTTATGTCGCCGCGACCAATGAGGCGAGCGCAAATCTGGCCAGCGCGCAGGCGAATGCCGAAGCCACACGGGTAAAGGCGGATCGATACAAGCCGCTCGCCGATATCCAGGCCGTTGCGAAACAGGACTATACTGACGCCGCCGCACAGGCTCGGCAGGCGGCCGCGGCGGTCGGGCAAACGCGGGCGGCGCTGGAAACGGCGAGGATCAACCTGCGCTTCACGAGCGTGCCCGCGCCGATTACGGGCCGGATCGGTCGGTCGCTATTCACGGAGGGCGCGCTGGTTACCGCCAGCCAGACGGATCCGCTGACGACGATCCAGCGTCTCGACCCGATGTTCGTGGATATCCAGCAATCCTCCGCCGATCTGCTCGCGTTGCGGCGCTCGCTCGCGTCCGGCGGCGCCGCTCCCGCAAGCGCCGTCGTGCGACTGCAGTTGGAAGACGGCAGCGATTACGGCCAGACCGGTACGGTCCAGTTCTCCGAGGTCATGGTCAACCAGGAGACGGGGACCGTCACGTTACGCGCCAGCTTTCCCAACCCACAGGGTTTGCTGCTCCCCGGCATGTTCGTGCGGGCATCGTTCGCGCAGTCGATCGACATCAACGCCTTCCTCGTGCCGCAGGCCGGCGTGACGCGTGACGCGAAAGGCAATGCGACGGTTCTGCTGGTCGGTGCGGACGGCAAGGCGATCCAACGCAGCGTCACCGCATCGCGCGTCGTCGGACAGAACTGGGTCATCACGGGTGGTTTGAAGCCGGGCGACAGGGTGATCACCGAAGGCACTGGCAAGGCGAAACCCAATCAGCCGATCAAGGCAGTCCCGGTCGGCACGAAACAAAATCTGACCCCGCCGAAACAGGGGGACAAGAAAGACGCGTCCGCCGGCCAGACTAAGGGCTGATCGGCACCATGTTGTCGCGCATATTCATCGACCGGCCGATCTTCGCCTGGGTCATAGCAATCATCATCATGATGGCGGGCCTGGGCGCGATCTATTCGCTGCCGATCGAACAATTCCCTGACGTCGCGCCACCTCAGGTGAACATCCGCGCGACCTATCCCGGCGCCTCGGCGGAAACGCTCGAGACCAGCGTTACGCAGGTGATCGAACAACAACTGACCGGGATCGACGGGCTACTGTATTTCACCTCCCAGTCCAGTTCGCGCGGACAGGTCACGATTGCCGCAACGTTCCAGAAGGGCGTCGATCCGGACATCGCGCAGGTTCAGGTACAGAACAAGGTGCAGCAGGCGCTTTCCCGCCTCCCGAGCCAGGTTCAGCAGCAGGGCCTGACGATTACGAAATCCAACCCGGACTTCCTGTTGATCGCTGCGATCTACGACACCACCGACCGCACGACGAACCAGGATGTTTCCGATTATCTGGTGTCCAACTTCCAGGACTCGATCGGTCGGATCCCCGGCGTCGGCGATACCAATGTTTTCGGCGCGCAATACGCGATGCGGATCTGGCTCAACCCGGACAAGATGGCGAGCGTCAGCCTGATCCCAAGCGATGTCATCGCAGCGATCACCGCGCAGAATGCCGAGGTCGCGGCAGGCGAAATCGGTGGTGCGCCGAACGGCCCCAATCAGGTCCTGAACGCCACGGTCACAGCGCAATCGCGTCTTTCCACGCCGTCTCAGTTCGCCAACATCATCCTGAAGACGCAGACGGACGGCTCGACGGTTCGCCTGTCCGACGTGGCGCGGGTCGAATTGGGATCGGAGAATTACGGCACGATCAGCCGCATCAACGGTCATCCGGGCGCCGGTATCGCCGTCAGCCTCGCTCCCGGCGCCGACGCACTGGGTACGGCCGAACTGGTGAAGCAGGAAGTCGAGCGGCAATCGAAGAACTTCCCCACCGGCTACGCCTATACGTTTCCACAGGACTCGACGGCGTTCATCAAGCTGTCCGTCGAGGAAGTGGTCAAGACGCTGATCGAGGCGATCATCCTCGTCGTGATCGTCATGTTCGTCTTCCTGCAGAATTGGCGCGCAACGTTGATCCCCACGATCGCGGTGCCGGTGGTGCTACTCGGCACGTTCGGGATCTTCTATCTCGCCGGCTTCTCGATCAACACGCTCACCTTGTTCGGCCTGGTCCTTGCGATCGGCCTGCTCGTCGATGACGCGATCGTCGTGGTCGAGAATGTCGAACGTCTGATGGACGAAAATCCGGACATGTCGCCGCGCGATGCGACGATTGAATCGATGAACGAGATCACGGTCGCGTTGATCGCCATCGCTCTCGTTCTGTCCGCGGTGTTCCTGCCCATGGCGTTCTTCGGCGGATCGACCGGCGTCATCTATCGGCAGTTTTCCATCACGATCGTGTCGGCGATGGTGCTGTCCGTGCTGGTGGCGCTGATCCTCACGCCGGCGCTGACCGCGACCTTGCTCAAGAAGCGCGCGGATACGGAGAAGCGCGAAAGCTGGTTCTCGCGTAAATCGCAGCGGGCAAAGGATTGGTTCAACACCACTTTCGACCGCACCACCGAAAAGTATGTCGATGGCGTCGCACGTGTGGTCGATCGCAAATGGTTGTTCTTGCTGATCTATGCCGGCGTGGTGATCATCCTGGCATTGCTGTTCGTGCGCTTGCCCACCGGCTTTCTGCCGATCGAGGATCAGGGCATCGCATCCGTGCAGTATAACCTCGCGCCCGGCGCGACGTTGAACCGCACCACGCTCGCGCAACGCGAGATCGAGAAGTATTTCGTAACGCAGGAAAAGAGCAACGTTAGCTCCTTCCTGACGGTGGCCGGCGGCGGCGGCGGCGCGGGCGGACAGAATTCCGGCCGTGGCTTTATCGCGCTGAAGGACTGGTCCGAACGCAAGGGTACGGAGAATGGCGCGGCGGCAATCACGCAACGCGCCAGCGCCGCCTTGAAGGGGCTACGCGACGTTGAATTCTATGCGACGCAGCCTCCTGCGGTTCGCGGGCTCGGGCAGTCGAACGGCTTCACCCTGGAATTGCAGAATACTGGTGGTTTGAGCCGCGAACAGTTCAAGGCGGCGCGTGACAAACTGCTCGCCACCGCACGTGCCGATAGCGCCCTTGCTTCCGTGCGCCCGAGCGATCTGGACGACCAGCCGACGTTGAAGGTCGAGATCGACCCGTTGAAATTGGCGGCGCTCGGTCTTTCCCAATCCGACGTCAATGCGACGCTCGCGACGGCCTGGGGCGGTCGATACGTCAACGACTTCAACGATCGCGGCCGGGTCAAGCGCGTCTACGTGCAGGGCGACGCGCCGTTCCGATCCTCGCCAGAGGATCTGAGCGAATGGTTCGTACGCGGGAGCGGCGGACAGATGGCGCCATTCTCGTCCTTTGCGAAGATTTCCTGGGGCACCGCGCCACCGTCGCTGACACGCTTTTCCGGCATATCGGCCTATGAGATTTCCGGCCAGGCGGCGCCCGGCACGAGTTCTGGCGAAGCGATGGACAAGATGCAGGAACTCGCCTCGCAATTGACCGGCACCAGCGTCGCCTGGGCCGGCCTGTCCTATCAGGAACGTCTATCGGCCGGACAGGCACCGGTCTTGTACGCCTTGTCTCTGCTGGTCGTCTTCCTGTGCCTCGCCGCATTGTACGAAAGCTGGACGATCCCGATCGCGGTGCTGCTCGTTATCCCATTGGGGCTTGTCGGTGCGGTCTTTGCAGTCACGCTTCGGGGGCTGCAAAACGACGTTTATCTGCAAATCGGTCTTCTGACGACGATGGGACTCGCGGCGAAGAATGCGATCCTGATCGTGGAGTTCGCGGAACAAGCGGAGAAGAAAGGTAAGCGCGTGATCGACGCCGCGCTGGAGGCCGCACGCCTGCGTTTGCGCCCTATTCTTATGACAAGCCTCGCCTTTATCTTCGGCGTGTTGCCGCTCGCCATCTCGACCGGCGCCGGCGCGAACAGCCGCGTGGCGATCGGCACGGCGGTCATCGGCGGAATGCTGACCGCCACGATCTTCGCTATCTTCTACATCCCGCTCTTCTTCGTTCTCGTTCGCCGGGGAACGCGGGACGTGCTGAAGAAAATACACGGCGACAAACCGTCAGAACCGACGCCTTATGATACGAAGCCGGAGCCGGCCGCATGACCAGCAGGATGATCCGCACGTCGGTCCTTACGCCGCTGGTGGCGGCCGCGGCGCTCTCGGGCTGTTCTATGGCCCCGAAATACGTACAGCCGGAATTACCGGTGCCGCCGTCATGGCCGGTGGGGGACGCGTATCTGCGGCAAACGGAAGCGACCCTCCCCAGTGTCACGTATCGGGATATCTTCCGCGATTTACGGCTGCAAGGGATTGTGGAACAGGCGTTGATCAATAACCGCGACCTGCGCGTAGCGGCCGCAAACATTGCCGCCGCCCGTTCACAATACCGCATTCAGCGCGCGGAATTGCTCCCGCAGGTCGATGCGTCGGCCGGCGCCACGCGGAGCTATTCCGGCGGTGGTAACACGAACAGCAGCGGCCTTACGCCTCCGGGTGGATCACGAACGAACTTCAGCACCGATATCGGCATAACGGCATTCGAGATCGACCTGTTTGGGCGGATAAGGTCACTCAGCACCGCGGCGCAAAACCGCTATTTCGCGACCGAGGCGGTGGCACGGGCAACGCGCCTGACGCTAGTGGGCGATATCGCCACCGCCTGGGCAACCTATGGCTATGACAAAAGCCTGCTGAAGATCGCGCAGGACACGGCAGTAAGCGCAGGAAGCAGCGTGCGGTTGACCAAAGCGCGTCTCGACGGGGGCATCGCGCCGAGAACCGATCTTGATCAGGCGCAGCTTGTGCTGGCGCAGGCGCAATCGGATCTTGCCGAGCAGACGACCGCTCTGGCGCAGGACGTCAACGCGTTGCAGGCGTTGGTCGGCGCACCCGTCGATCCGACTCTGCTGCCAACCGATATCGATGATGCGTCGCGCAACTTGGCCGAGCTGCCGGCGGGATTGGATTCGGGCATTCTGCTGCGCCGGCCGGACGTTCTTCAGGCCGAATACGAATTGCGCGCCACGAATGCTGAAATCGGCGCAGCAAGGGCCGAACTGTTTCCACGGCTCGCCCTCACCGCCGTGCTTGGCTTTGCCAGCAACGCTTTGAGCGGCCTGTTTACCAGTGGCGCGTTCAACTATTCGGTCGCCCCTTCCGTAGGATATCCCATCTTCCGCGCCGGCGCCGGCCGGGCCAACGTTCGCCTGTCAGAAGCGCAGCGCGATGCTGCCCTTGCGACGTACGAAAAATCGATCCAGACCGCTTTCCAGGAAGTCTCGGATGCCTTGGCCCGTCGCGGGACGATCACCGACCAAACGCGAGCCGCCCAGTCGTTGGCCGCGGCGGCCGCGGACAATTACCAATTGTCCGACGCGCGGTATCGCGGGGGATCGACACGTTCCTCCAAAGCCTGGATGCCCAACGCTCGCTCTATTCGGCACGTCGGTCGCTGGTCGGTACGCAACTGACGCGGGCAACCAACCTCGTGACGTTGTATCGGGTGTTGGGTGGAGACTCGCTGCTGGAGGCAACTCCGGCGGGGCCGGTTGCGGTCGGCCAAGGCCCTTCCGGGAGCGCGCGGGTGCCAGGAAACCGCTGACCGAGATCAGCCGGCTCTTCCTACCATCGTCCGAAGGCTAAGCCTGCTGCAAAATTGCTGCGCAGAAACGTCGCAAAGGCAGTTGCTTGACGGATCGTCCCGGCGAGTGAAGGATGCCGGGAATGGCGATCCAATCCCCTGACCCCGGCGCGTTCCTGCGCGACATGCTTGGCCAATGGGAAAGCATGGCGAACCAGGTCGGCGGCCAGATGATGAAATCCGGCGAGTTCGCCCGGGCGATCCAGGGTGCGAATGCCGCCACGATGAACGCGCAGACCGCGACGCACCAACTGATGGATCGTGCGCTCGCCGCCGCCAACATGCCGAGTCGCAGCGAGATCGAGGATTTGTCCGCGCGCCTGAAAGGTATCGAGGAAAGCGTCGCCCGCATCGAGGCGATGCTTATGGCGCAAGCCGGCATAGCGCCGCCCGCTCGCCCCAAGCCAAGCCGCAACCGCAAACCGCCGGTAAAGGCGTGACTTTTGGCCCGATCGCCTCGCGAGCCTTGACGAGCAAGTCGAAGCTTGGGCGATGTTGACATGACGGACACCGCCGCCCCGGACGCATTCGATCAAGCCCGCGCGCTGTTCGACCGCACGATCCAGCGCAACTTCAAGGGGCTGGAATATTTCGCGTCCCCTGCCCCGGTACTCGGCGCGAGCCCCAAGGATCTTCTGATCCAGCGCGGCACCATGAACCTGTACCATTATCGCCCGATGACGGACGACGTATACCGCGTCCCATTGTTGCTGGTCATGGCGACGACCAATCGCGGCTATATCTTCGACATGGTCCCGGGGCAGAGCCTCGTCGAGTATCTGCTGAAGGCTGGGTACGATGTATTCATGCTCGACTGGACGCCGCCGCGCGCCGACGAGAAGACGTTGACGCTGGCGGACTATGTTCTCGATTTCATCCCGAGCGCGATCGCGCGGGTCCAGGCGGAAACGGGCGAACAGGATTTCAGTCTGGTCGGGTATTGCTTCGGCGGGGTGCTGTCCCTGTTATGGGCGGCACTGCACCCGGATGCGCCGATGAAGAATCTCGTCTGCTTCACGACGCCGGTCGATTTCTCGCAGATGGAGATGTTTCAATCCTGGTCGGACCGGCGCTTCTTCGACGTCGATCGGCTCGTCGACACATTTGGTAATTGCCCGGCGGATTACCTGTATTCCGCGTTCGACATGCTGAAGCCGGGCGCCAAGATTGCGGGTAACATACGGTTGCTCGACAATATGTGGAATGACGAGTTCGTCAAATCCTTCCGCATGTTCGACCGTTGGGCGACCGATACATTGCCGCTGGCCGGAGAATATTTCCGGGAGACGACCAAGAAGCTGATGTGGGACAATGCGCTTCATAATGGCACGATGGAAGTCGCTGGCCGGCCGATCGATCTCGCCGCGATCGGCGCGCCTTTCCTGCATGTCACGGCGGAACACGACCATATTGTGCCCTCCGCCGCCTCGACGCCACTGATCGAGATGATCGGATCGGAGGACAAGGAACAGGTGACAATGAAGGGCGGGCATGTCAGCCTCGTCGCCGGCGGAAACGCGATCAAACGGCTCTGGCCGAAATTGATCGACTGGCTGGGGGATCGATCCACTTGAGTTATCGTATCAGGCGGTTCGCGCCGACAGATCGCGACGCGATGCTCGCCTTTGCCGAGGGGCTGCCCGAGCATGACCTTCTGTTCCTCGGCCGCGATCTGAAGCACCCCCGGGTCGTGGATGCATGGCAATCCGCGATCGAGGAAGGCTGGATCGACAGTCTAGTTGCGGAGGAAGACGAGCGCTTCGTCGGAACGGCGGCATTGGTGCGCGATCCGTTGGGGTGGAGCGCGCATGTCGGCGAGATCCGCCTGCTCGTATCGCCGACCAAGCGGGGCGCAGGGCTGGGTCGCGACCTGCTCGAGGGCATCTTCGCCATCGCAATGGAACGCAGCATCGACAAGTTGACCGCGCAGATGACGCCGGACCAGATCGGATCGGTGATGCTGTTCGAAAGCCTTGGTTTCCGCGCCGAGGCGTTGCTGAAAGATCATGTCCGCGATCGCAGCGGCAAGTCGCACGATCTGGCGGTGCTGGCCTATGATGTGGCGCGGGTACAGGCACAGCACCGGGCATTCGGGATCGAGGATTGAACATATAGTCACCCGGCAAGTTTAGGACCGGAGACACAGGAGATAGAGATGACGACCCAGACACATGCAGGCGATATCCGCCCGCCTTCGGCGCTGCTGGCGCTGACCGAACTGCCCCGCGCCATCGCGGAGTTCGGGTCGCTGGGTCTCGCCGCACCGATCCTGGCCAGCGCGCCGCATGGCGACGGTCATCCCGTGCTGGTGCTGCCGGGCTTCGTCACGACGGACGTTTCGACCCGCGTGCTGCGATCGTTCCTGAAGCGGATGGGCTATGATGCGCATGCCTGGGAACTTGGCCGCAACCTTGGGCCGAAAGCGATCGGTGCAGAGGGCGAGAAGCTGATCGCGCGGCTGAAGGCGGTGCATGATACGACCGGGCAGAAGGTGAGCATCGTCGGATGGAGCTTGGGCGGGGTGATGGCGCGGCAATTGTCGCGTCGTGCGCCGGAAGCGGTTCGTCAGGTCATCACTCTGGGATCGCCATTCACCGGGTCGCCGCGGGCGACGAACGCCTGGCGAGCCTATCAGATACTGACCGGCCACAAGATCGATGGCGACGATGCACGTGCGCAGTTGAGCGAGAGCGAGACCGCACCACCGGTGCCGTCGACGTCGATCTTCTCGCGGGAAGATGGCGTGGTTGCATGGCAGAACTGCATCGAACCCAGCGGTGCCGAGACCGACAATATCCAGGTCCACGGCAGCCATTGCGGGTTGGGCGTTAATCCGGCCGTGCTGTACGCGATCGCGGACCGGCTGGCGCAGCCGGATGGCGAATGGCGGCCCTTCGAACGTAGCGGTTTGAAGGCGCTCGTCTATCCGTTTGCCGGGCACGCGTAGGGCCTGATCTCTCTCAGTCTGACGGAGGGGGCCGTCCTTGAGCTAGTAGCTCGTGGACGGCCCCCCTCCACCACTCGGCCAAGCGGCCGAGCGGTCCCCTCCCCGTGCCGGGGAGAATCTTGGTCAGTCTTTGCCGCGTAGAGGCGCGACGGATTCCTGGCCGATCTTGACGATCAGCTCGCCGATTTCCTTGGCCTGCGTCATGCTGCGTGATCCCTGCTCGCGCAGGTAATCGCCCTGAACTTTCATCACTTCGCTCAAATCCTTAGCACCGGCAGCGGCGCGGAGTGCGGCGAAGGCTTCGCGGGCATTCTGTTCGGCCTGGTCGATCAGGCGCATGCTGACGGTGGACCCGCCCTCGGCGATCTTGGCGCCCGACTGACGCATCGCCTCACCCGCCTTCTTCGCCGGATCGACGATGCGTTCGTTGATCGTGTCCTTGACCTTGTCGGTGGTGTTCTTGGTATCGGCCATCATGCTGCTCCTTGCTTGACTGCCGGCTTCCGACCGGCTGCGGTAGGCTTCTTCACTGGCCGGGGTCTTACCCGGATCGGCGCGACCGGCGCATGCTGCGTCGCCGCCTGCAGTTCGGCAAATGAATGCCGCAACGCATCCGCATAGGCGTCCGGGTCCGGCATCATCGCCCGGTCGCAGGTGAAGGATATCGCGATCGTGTCGCCATAGGAATAGATCGGATTGATCAGCCCCATCGAATCGAACACCGGCGCGGTGCCGTACATCGCGACCATGCGGGCGCCGCAGAAATACATCGGCACGCGGCTGCCGGGGACGTTGGTCACGACGGTGTTGTAGACCGGTGCATGCGCGTTCGCCGCACCGACGCGGGTGTAGAGCCGTGCCGCCAACCCGGCGAGACCCGCTGGCACCAACTGGCTGTAATCGGCCAGAGTGCGGGCGCCGACTGCGTTAGTCATCTCCTTCGAATTGACCGCCGCTTCATGCACATAGCGCAGACGTTCCAGCGGATCGGCGATCTGCGTGCCAAGCGGCACGACCATCGCCGAGACGAGATTGCCGAGCGCCGCCTTCTCTCCCTCCCCCGGACGGAGATCGGCGCCATTGCCGTCAGCGACTCCGCGGGCAACTCGCCCTTGTCGTCCAGATATTTGCGCAAGCCCCCGCCGACGACCGCGAGGATCACGTCGTTGACCGTCGCGCCCGGCACCGCCTCCTTCATCGCGCGGACGTCGGCTAGCTTGAACGGCACCGCATCCCAGACGCGGTGCGCGGAGACCTTGCCGTTGAAGCGGGTCTTGGGGCCCATCTTCGTATTGGCGAGCGATACGTCGCCCTTGGTGACGCTCGCGCCCAGTTTCGCCATGCCGGGCAGCGATCGGCCGATCGTCTCGACGATCTTCATCGGTTGGCGCAACGAGTTGAAATAGCTGCGCATCAACAGGTCGGCGACGTTCGGCATATGCTCGGGCGACCAGTCGTCCGCGCCCTCGGGCGGGGTCATGCTGGCGTCGAGATCATGCACCGCGGCGGACATCTCGACCCCGGACATACCGTCGATCGCCGCGTGATGCACCTTGGAGACGAGCGCGAAGCAGCCGGGCGGCAGGCCCTCCACATTATCGAGCCCCTCGACGATGGTGAATTCCCAAAGCGGCTTGTTCAGGTCCATCGGACGAGCGTGAAGCCGCGCGACCTGGATGCACAATTGCCGCCAGTCGCCGGGTTTGGGCAAAGCGATGTGGCGGACGTGGAATTCGATGTCGAACTCCGGATCCTCGATCCAGTAGGGATGATCGAGATCGAACGGCACGCGCACCAGCCGCTGGCGGAAGCTGCGCGCCCCGCCCAGCCGCGAGGCGATGAAGGACAATATGTCCTTGAACCGGACGAACCCGCCCGGCGCGGTGGAGGGATCGTAGATGCCGACCGATCCGATATGCATCGGGGTGTGCGGCGTCTCCAGATAGACGAACGACGCGTCCTGCCCGCTCAGTTGCAGCATATCTCTCTCCTATGGCGTCTACCGCGCCCAGGAGGGATGTTAACCGAGATGAAGGCAGGGGCAAGGGCCGGACCGGCCTAAAGTTCTCACTAAGGTCACACCAGGGTCACACTGTCGCGGTGTTCGCGAGCGGCGGGAGCGGGGCGAAGTTCACACAAGGTCACACGATATTGGGGTGATTGCGCGCGGGCGGATTGGGGTTGGTCGGCGATGTGAAAGAGCGGACCGGGATTAACGGAATGTGGGCATGTAGGACAGCTTTGGCGTCCAGCATTGCGGGGAAGCTGACTAGTCACTTTGCAAAGCTTCGTTGGCTAAAGCAACGCTCCGAGCATTCACGAGCCGGAAAGCTATTGCCAGCACGCATGTCGCGGTTGAGACATCTGACGAAAAGGCAAGGTTAACCCCCTATGATAAAATTGATATAGCTCCCGTGGCTGAAGCGCCGACAAGAACGTATTTGTAAACAATGATTGAAATCACGAGTATCGCAAAAAGATGTAGCGTCATCCAGGCGTGAGGACCGACAGCTCCATAAGCCATCTTCCGCGCCTGCTTTCCTGCCTTCCAACCGCCAACATATTCAAGGGGAAACAGGTGTGGTTTACGTCCCTGTTCTCTGGCAAAATCAACATTCGCATGATTTATCGGGCATTCATCGAGCGCAACTCGATACTCTGCTTGCAGATCTTCAAGCATTTGGTAAGCCTTTTCGGCGTCGGCGTCTATGTCGATGTTCTTCACCTTGTGGTAAACTGTCGCCACCTTGCGTGCGCATTGATGTAATAATTCACCTTGATAATAAAAGTTTTGAGATCCTTCAATAAGGTTTTAAAAATAACAAATACAGAAAGGACTATAGAGCAAGCTAACAGTATCTGATTCTGATAATTGGCCAACTTCAATATGTTTGGCACCAAAGAAAGCGCAATAACATAAAGAGACAGGAATGATACCATGTATGAGGACAGTCTCTGTCGGGTAGCCAGCCTTAGGTTTGCTTGAAATCTTACATCGCGGGTAATTTCCACGGTGCGCTTAAAGTCAGAGATGGCTATTTTCAAGACAGTGTCGTCGCTCATCGTCGCCCCCGATATTGTATTGTGGCTAGTGAGAGCATTTGACGAAAAAAGGCAAGCCACGCAGAGTTCGGCCTTGACGAGCCTTGTAGGGTCACATGAAAAAAATGACAGATACTGACGAGGGTCTATGGAGCCACGAAATTTTTGGTGGCGGGCGTTAGCGGACCCTACTTCCCGAACCCGAACACATCCTGATGGAAGCGCCCATCCTCGATCATCTGCTCCAGCCACGCCGAGCCCTGCGCATGTTCCGTCCCCACCTGTTGCATCTGGATGCGGATCAGCGTGTCGCGGACGGCGGGGGCCATGAAGCGGCCGTCGCCGCAGAGGAAGATCTGCGCACCCGCCTGAATCGCGGCCCAGACCTTTTCCTGTTCGCCCCACAGCGCGTCCTGCACAAATTTCCACGGGTGGCTCTCCACCGCGGAGAAAGCGAGATACGGGTCGATCACGCCTTGCGCCGCCCAATCCTCGACCTCTTCGCGGCAGAACCAGTCGTGGTCGGGATGGCGACAACCGAAGAACAACAGGCTGCGTTCGATATCCGCGCCGGCGGCTTTCTGGGCGGCGCGTTCCTGGATGAAGCCGCGTAACGGGGCGAAGCCGGTGCCGGGGCCGATCAGGATCAGCGGCAGGCGCGTGTCCGATGGCGGGGCGAAGGGCGGGTTGGGGCGGCGGACATAGCCGAACACGGAGTCGCCGGGGGCGAGTTGCTGCATGTACCCGCTGGCGAAACCGCGATGTTCGCCGAGGCCCGACCAATGCGGCGCGGCCATCGTGCCGACGATCAGGTCCGCCACGTCCGGCGACACGAGCGGGCTGGAGGCGATCGAATAGAAGCGCGGGGCGATCGCGGCGGAGAGTTCGACCAATGCATCCAGCGACAGTTCGGCGGCGGGATGCTGATCGAGCAGGTCGACCAATGTCAGGCGCTTAGCCGTCACCTCGGCATCGAACGCATCCTCCAGCCGGGCAAGTTCGCGCTTCGTATTGGGGCAGCGCGTCTGTGCGGCGACGACCGACAGCGCGCGCTTGGGCAGCGGATCGGACAGTTCGACGAAATCGGTGAGCAATTGCCGCACCGTCACCGTCTGGCCGAGCGGCAAGTGGCGGAAGCGGCCGCCCTGCCCGTCCAGCCGCAACTGCGCCGCGCCGGCGAGGCCGAGCCGCTCGATCGTCCGCGTGACGAGCTCCGGACGGTTGCGTGCATAGACCGCGATGTGATCGCCGGTGCGATAGTCCTGCCCCTCCGGCAGGCGGATGCGGATGAAGCGGGTGGAGGGGCGCGGCGGTTCCTGCGCGAAATCCCACAGCCCGTCGGCGGGGCGCACCATCTCCTCATTGCCCACGATCTCAAGCAGTTGCGCATGTTCGGGCAGCGCCTGCGCACGCACCTCCTGCGTATCGAGCATGCGCAGCGACAGGGAGGACGTGACTTCGGTCGGCGCGGCTTCGGCGCCCAAGGCCTTCCACAGATCGCGGACGAAGCCTGCGACCGCGCCGTCGAAATCGCCCTGCCCGTCCGCCTCGGCGCGGGGCAGCAGCCGGGTCGCGCCCGCCGCCTCGATCGCCGCGTCGATCCGCTTGGGGAAGACCTGATAGTTCGGCCATTGCGAGTTGCCGATTCCGAGCACGGCGAAGCGCGCGCCGGACCAGTCGGCGCCTTCGAACACGCCCGCATCCAGTCCGCGCTCGACCTCCAGCGCGCTGTCGGGGGCGCGGCCGTTATAGGTGGCGGTGACGATGACGATCACCTTGTCCTCGGGCTCCGCCCCGCCCTTGAAGCTTTCGTCCATCGATCGGACGACGGTATCGAACCCGTCGACATTGGCGCGTGCGGCGATTTCCTCCGCAATGTCGCGCGCGGTGCCGAGGCTGGAGCCGTAGAGGACGGCGAACTTCTGGCCCGAACCGGATATGGCCGCGACGGGCGCGTCGTCGGTCGTGGCATCGGGCGCGGGCGCGACGCTCAGCCGTTCGTGCGGCTGGCGCAGGCGGACGCGCATGTAGAATTCGTCGGGCTTGATCGACAGCGTTTCCTTGATCCGCAGCGTGTAGGAATGCGGATCGCTGATCGCGAATTTCTGCAGGATCATCGCCAGCGCCATCTTCGCCTCGACCATCGCGAATTGGCGGCCGATGCACGCGCGTTCGCCATTGCCGAACGGCTTGTAGGCATGCGGGTGGCGTGCCGCCTCCGCCTCGGGCAGCCAGCGGTCGATGTCGAATTCGTCCGGGTCGGTCCAGACGCTCGGGTCGCGGTGCAGGCCGGGGGCGAAGACGTTGACCGGGCGATCCTTGCGCAGGTGCCAGGTGCCGCCGATGACTTCGTCCTCGAACGGCGCGAGCGTGAAGGCGGGCGCGGTCGGCCATAGCCGCAGTCCTTCCTTCAGGATTCGCTCGATGACTTCGAGTTTTGCTACGTCGCTGTAATCCAGGCGTTTGTCGCCGGGCAGCACGCGGTCCACCTCGGCATAGGCCTGCGCCAACACGTGCGGGTGGCGGAGCAGAAGGTGCTGCGAGAAGGTGAGAAGGCCGGACGTCGTCTCATGCCCGGCGATCAGGAAGGTCAGCACCTGATAGCGGATGTTGATGTCGTCCAGCCCCTCCCCCGTTTCCGGATCGACGGCGGAGATCATCAGGTTAAGCAGATCCTTCCCATCGTTCGGATGCGCGCGGCGTTCGGCGATGATGCCGTCGACCAGCGCGTTCATCTCGTCGATATCGGCGTCATATTGTCGCTCCGCCTTCTTGGCGAAACGCTGCTGGATCGGCAGGCGCGTGATCATGTTGAGCGATTCACCCAGCACGCGGGCGAGCGCTTCCAGGAAACTGTCCAGTTCTTCGCGTTCGAAACTGGCGAAGCGGTGGCCGAAACCGGCGATGGCGATCGAATCCAGCGTGAAGCGGGTCATGTCGTCCGCGACGAGCACGTCCGTTCCGCTCAGCCGCGACCATTTGCCGACGAGCTGGTCGGCGACCTCCAGCATCATGTCGTAATAGCCGCGCATCGCCCGCTGGCTGAACGCGGGGAGCAGGATGCGGTGCGCCTTGCCCCAGTTCGGTTCTTCGCTGAACGCGGTGAACAGGCCGTCGCCCGCAAACTTGCGGACGACGCGCAGGCCCGGCCCCGGCATCTTGCGGAAGCGCGTCTCGTCGCACAATTCCTCGACCAGATCGGGGTTGGTGACGAACAGCCCGACGCGGCTGCCGAATTTCAGCTTGAAGATACCGGCGGGGAAATCGCGGCTGATGCGCAGCAGATAGCCGATCAGCCCGGCGCGCGCGATCTGGTGCAGGTGCCCGACCACGGGCAGGCCGGGCGGGGACGGCACCCGCGCCCGATCCAATTCAGCCGCTGATGCCATCACGCTCTCCGCTTTTCTTTACACATCAACACAGGTGGTTGGGTTGCGCAACCTTGCCTGCCGCCGGCGTCGTCTCGTGAGCGGCACAGGACGACGCCGGTAGTCTTGGAGACCGGTATTACTTGACCTGTACGCCGCCCTTGATGACCGCGCTGACGCGTTCCAGCACGCGCACGTCGGTCAGCGGATTGCCGTCGACCGCGACGATATCGCCATAGCGGCCGACCGCGATCGCGCCGACGTCCTCAGGCTTGCCCAGCGCTTCGGCGGCATCGCTGGTGGCGGCGCGGATCGCCTGGATCGGGGTCATGCCCCATTCGACCATCTTGGCGAACTGCTTGCCATTGTCGCCGTGCGGATAGACGCCTGCATCCGATCCGAAGACCATCCGCACGCCCGCCCGAACCGCGCGCTGGAACGTCTGGCGCTGCTTCAGGCCAATCATCTTCTCCTTGTCGAGGCTTTCCTGCTCGGTCCCGTTCGCGGTGCCCGTGGCGAGGATATAATCGTCGTTATAAATATCCATCGAGAACCACGTCTTGCGCTGCGCGGCGAGCTTGATCGTCTCGTCCGACGCGAGGCTGCAATGCTCGATCGTGTCGATCCCGGCGAGGATCGCGGTGCGGATGCCCTCGTCGCCATGCGCGTGCGCCGCCACCCGCAGGTGCAGCATATGCGCCTCGTCCGCGATCGCCTTCATCTCCTCCAGCGTCAGTTGCTGCCCGCCGACGCTGTCGCCGAGCGAGAAGACGCCGCCGGTCGCGCAGATCTTGATTACCTGCGCGCCGTATTTGTGCAGCCAGCGGATCTTCGCACGCGCTTCCTCGGGCGAATTGATCACCCCGGCTTCCTTGCGGTCGAGCGATGGCGGGAGGGAATTGTTGTCGCAATGCCCGCCGGTCGCGCCGATCGCATAGCCCGCGGTGGTGATGCGCGGCCCCTGCACCCAGCCGCCATCGATCGCCTCGCGCAGGCCGACATCCTGGAAATCGCTCGATCCGACGTTGCGCACCGACGTGAAGCCCGCATCCAGCGTCTTCTTCGCATTGCCGACGCCCACCGCGCTCCAGAACGAATCGGTATATTGCAGCCCGCGATAGCCGCCGATCTCGGCAAGGCTGGTGAGGTGGACGTGCATGTCGATCAGGCCGGGCAGGATCGTCTTGCCGCCGAGATCGATATGCTTGACGTCGCCGCCGAACTTGATCGTGCGCGCGTCGGCGATGCCGGTGATTCGCCCGTCGACGATCGTCACCGCCGGGTGGTCGACCATCTTGCCCGACAGCACGTCGATCATCCGGTCGGCAGTGACGATGACGGTTTCAGCCGATGCGGGCACAGCCGCGAGCAGCGCGATCGCCGCGCCGAGATACTTGATCATGCTACATCACCCCTTTTGTGTTTTCGCGCCGTATCCTAGCCGCGAACGCGCGCCGCGCCAGTGCGATTCAGCCGAGCATCGCCCGATAGGTCAGCGGGCCGACCGGCAGCGCGAGACGGGCGACGATCGCGACACCCACGACGATGCCGACCGCCGCGCCGGCAAGCGTAACATCCCGCCGCTCCGCGCGGTGCGCGATCAGGATCGCGGCGAGCGCGGCGGCGATCATGGACCAGAGGTGATAGCGCAGATCCGATGCGATGCTGATAACGGCGAAGCTCGCCTCCAGCATGAGCGCCGATACCGCGAGCGCGAGGGCCAGATCGCGTGCGGGACCCGACATGGTTCGCGCCACGAACAGCACTCCGGCGGCGACCATGATCCACGCGATCGGCCAACCAACCGGCGTCTCGGCCAGCATCGCGCCCGACAGCGCGAGCCAGCGATGCGCCGGCCCGGGATTGCGCAGCCCGAGACTATTGGGCTCGCCGCCGAGCGGTGGCGCGGCGCTGGGGTAGCGGAACGGCACGATGAAGCGCCATGTCGAGTTGAGATGCGCCAGCCGGTGCCTCACATAAGCGAACGGGTGATGCAGGATCGCAGCGGCCCATGCTCCACCAACCTCGCCAGCGGGCAGTGCACTCCAACGATCGAACACCGTGCCGCAGCGATCCCCGTCGCCCAGCGGATCCCAGAAAAAGGGTGTGTAGCAATGTCGTGTCGCGATCATCGCATGTTCGCCGTGGTGCAGCCCGACGCGTCCGGCCTGCCCGCCGAAATGCGCGATACCGGCCAGATCGAACAGTGGCTGCGCGTGCGTGACATTGCTGTGTTCTGCACCGATCACGCGCGTGTTGACGAACGGCGACACCGCCAGCACGACCATGAGGGCGGCCAGACCGATCGTGATACGACGCAGCGGTTTCCAGCGCGTCAGCATCATGACGAGCGGGACCACGGCGAACAACGCATTGCTGCGCACGGACACCGCGTAGAGCAGCAACCCACCCGCAGCAAAAAGTGCAGCAATCGGCACCGCGCGATCCGCCAGACGCCACCACGCGATCAGCCCTGTTCCCGCGAGCAGGGCCGCCGTCATCTGAGCGTCCTTCAGCACGGCGACCTGCCAGCCAAGAAACAGCGGGCACGCGCCGACAACCAGCACGCAGATCGCCGCGCGCCACCGCCCGGTTCGCGCGATCCCGCACGCCCAAAGCCCGATGCCGAGCCAGTAGGAAAGGATCTGCAGCACGAACATCGGGGCCGCACCCCGCCCGAGCGGATGCAGCATTGCCCACAGCCACGCCATCACAGGCGGATGCCAGTCGTTATACCGCCCGCTCAGCGCCTGCTCATACTGCCACACGCTGTCGTACATCGACACGCCCGGCCAGGAGATGGCAAGCGTCGCGATGCACAGCCCGAGCGCCGCCCCGCCGATCCGTACGGGGGCGGACACCCGGGACAGCCGATCAGATATGCAAAGCGCGCCCGTACGCCGCGAGTACGCTTTCGTGCATCATTTCGGACAGGGTCGGGTGCGGGAAGACGGTTTCCATCAGTTCTGCCTCGGTCGTCTCCAGCGTCTTGCCGATCGTGTAGCCCTGGATCAGTTCGGTCACTTCCGCGCCGATCATGTGCGCGCCGAGCAGCTCGCCCGTTTTCGCGTCGAACACCGTCTTCACGAAGCCTTCCGCCTCGCCCAACGCGATCGCCTTGCCGTTGCCGATGAAGGGGAAGGTGCCGGCCTTTACTTCATACCCCTGCTCCTTCGCCTTGGCCTCGGTCAGGCCGACGCTGGCGATCTGCGGGTGGCAATAGGTGCAGCCCGGAATGTTGCGCGGGTCCATCGCGTGCGGGTGGTTGCCGACGATCGCCTCGACCGCGATGACGCCTTCGTGGCTCGCCTTGTGCGCGAGCCAGGGCGGCGCGGTGATATCGCCGATCGCATACAGGCCGGGAACGTTGGTCTGGCAATCCGGACCGGTCTTCAGGAAGCCGCGATCCGCCTCGACGCCCAATGCCTCCAGCCCGATTTCCTCCGTATTGGGCAGGATGCCGATCGCGACGATGACATGGCTGAACTCGCTGGTCGTGACCGTGCCGTCCTTCGCCTTGATCGCGGCCTTCACGCCGTTCGCGCCGACGTCGATCTTGTCCACGCCGGCGCCGGTCAGGATCGTCATGCCCTGCTTGGTCAACGCCTTTTGCAGGAAGGCGGAGACGTCGGCATCCTCGACCGGCACGATGCGGTCGAGCATTTCGACCACGGTGACCTCGGACCCCATGTCATTGTAGAAACTCGCGAATTCGATCCCGATCGCGCCCGATCCGATAACCAGAAGCTTGGTCGGCATTTCAGACGGCGTCATGGCGTGGCGATACGTCCAGACGCGCTTGCCATCGGATTTGGCGAACGGCAGTTCGCGTGCGCGTGCGCCCGTTGCGAGGATGATGTTCTTCGCCTCGAGCTCGGTCGTCTTGCCGTCCGCCGCGGTGACGGTCAGTTTGTTCGCGGCGGTCAGCTTGCCCGTCCCCATATGCACCGCGATCTTGTTCTTCTTCATCAGGTGCGTGACACCCTGGTTCAGCTGCTTCGCGACACCGCGCGAGCGCTTCACCACGGCATCCAGATCGGCACTGATCTTCTCCGCGGCCAGCCCGTAATCCTTGGCGTGCTGCATGTAATGGAAGATCTCGGCCGAACGCAGCAGCGCCTTGGTCGGGATACAGCCCCAATTGAGGCAGATTCCGCCGAGCAGCTCGCGCTCGACGATCGCGACCTTGAGGCCAAGCTGGCTCCCCCGGATTGCCGCGACATAGCCGCCGGGTCCGGATCCGAGTACGATTAGGTCGTAGGTGTCAGCCAAGTTCGCTTCCTTCGAGAGCTGCGTGTTGTTCGATTGCGTGGGAGTCGACGGGACGGGGACGATCGTCATCGCCCATCGCCACCAAGGTAAACCGGCCGGTCGCCGCTTTCGAGGCGCCTTCGCCGTGGCGATCGCGGCGCCACACATGGACCGCGACGGTCAGCGAGGTGCGGCCGGTGGCGACGATCTCGGCGTGGAAGGACACTTCCTCGCCGATGCTGACGGGGGTGGTGAAGCTGAAGCCGTCCGCCGCGACCACCGGGCAGCGTGCGCCGCTATGCCGCGACGCGACCGATCCCGCGGCCAGCGCCATCTGGCCCATCAGCCAGCCGACGAAGACCTTGCCGTACGGATTGGCATCCGCCGCCATCGCGGTCGCGCGGATCGCGGGGGCGGTTGCCGGCGGGCTATCGCTCATCGCGTTGCCTGTTCCGGTGCGCCGCCGCCCCGTCCTTGTCGCGCCGGTGCGCCGCCGCGATCGACCGGATCGATGCGAGGATGACGATCACCGTCACGACCCAGCTGACCCACCAGATCGACACGCTGGCATTCGGTACGGACCAAGCCGCCAGCGCCGCGATCACGTGGATCGCGACGAGCCCGACGATGAGGTGCAGAAGCTCCATGAGCATCCGCGGCCCCATGTCAGGCCACCATGCCCAGCGGATTTTCGACCAGCGCCTTGAACGCCTGCATCAGCTGCGCGCCGTCCGATCCGTCGATCGCGCGGTGATCGAAGCTGCCGGTCGCGGACATGACGGTGGCGATTCCGAGTTCGCCGTCGACGATATACGGCCGCTTCTCGCCCGCGCCGATCGCCATGATCATCGCCTGTGGCGGGTTGATGACGGCGTCGAAATTCTTGATGCCGAACATGCCCATGTTGCTGATGCTTGCCGTGCCGCCGGTATATTCCTCCGGCTTCAGCTTCTGGTCGCGCGCACGGGTGGCGAGGTCCTTCATCTCGGTCGAGATCTGGCTGAGCGTCTTGGTATCCGCATGCGTGATGACCGGCGTGATCAGACCCGAAGGCGCGCTGACCGCGACGGAGATGTCCGCGCGCTGGAAGCTGATCAGCTGATCCGGCGTGAACATGACGTTGCACGACGGCACCTGGATCAGGCTGACCGCCAGCGCCTTGATGAGCAGGTCGTTGACGGAAAGCTTCACGCCGCGCGATTCCAGCGCCGCGTTCAGCTCGCCGCGCAGTTTCAGCAACGCGTCGAGGCGGACGTCGACCGTAAGGTAGATGTGCGGCACCTGCTGCTTGGATTCGGTCAGGCGGCGCGCGATCGTCTTGCGGACGTTGCTGAGCTTGGTCGCTTCGTGCGGGATATCCGGGATCGCGGCAGGCTTTGCAGCGGCGGCGGGCGCAGCCTGCGGGGCGGTGGACGGAGCCGACGCCTGAGCCTGTGCGGTCGGCGCGGATGCGCTGCCCGCGGTCGCGCCTTCGAGGTCCGCCTTCACGATGCGGCCATTGGGGCCCGATCCGGTCAAGGTCGACAGGTCGATGCTCTGTTCGGCGGCGATGCGGCGTGCGAGCGGGCTTGCCTTGATCCGGTCGCCCGATGCCGCCGTAGATGCCGTCGGGGCGGCGGACTTCGGTGCGGGTGAAGCCGGCTTGGCGGTATCTTCCGATTTGGCGGGCTCGGGGGCTGGTTCGGCCTTGGGGGCATCGGCCTTGGGCGCATCGGCCTTCGGGGCCGTGTCGGCGCTTTCGCCTTCTTCCAGCAATGTGGCGATGACGGTGCCGACCTTCACATTGTCGGTACCCTCGGCGATCATGATCTTGCCGATCGTACCTTCATCGACGGCTTCGAACTCCATCGTCGCCTTGTCGGTTTCGATCTCGGCCATGAGATCGCCCGATTTGACGACGTCGCCTTCCTTGACCAGCCATTTGGCCAGCGTGCCTTCCTCCATCGTCGGCGACAGCGCAGGCATCTTGATCTCGATCGGCATTATCATCCCTCAGGCTTCGATTCCGGTGCGAAGCGATCCTTCGTCGCCTGCGCCGCCCGGGTCAAGACCGGCCCTTGCGCAGGGCGACGCATCGCGGCACCTATGCGTTCGAGGGAAAAGATATGCGCATCTATCTGGTTGTCGTTGACGAAACGCCCGAAGCAGGCATCGCTTTGCGCTTTGCGGCACGCCGTGCGGTGAAGACGGGAGGGGGTGTGGAAATTCTGACGTTGATGCCGCCGTCCGAATTCGGGCCGTGGGGCGGGGTGCAGGCGACGATCGAGGAGGAGGCGCGAGTCCATGCCGAGGCGCTCGTCGCCGGGGCGGCGGGCACGTTGCTGGAGGAATCCGGACTGCGGCCGTCGATCACGTTGAAGCAGGGCGACGGGCCCAAGATCATCCGCGAGATGATCGCCGCCAATCCGGACATCGCCGCCCTCGTGCTGGGGGCCGCCGCGGCGGGCGCGCCGGGGCCGCTGGTCACGCATTTCGCCGGCGCGGATGCGGGCGTATTGCCCATCCCGCTGATGATCATCCCCGGTTCGCTGACGCGCGACGATATCGATAGGCTTTCCTGATGCGTTACCTGCCCTTGCTCGCCCCGCCCTTGCTCACTCTCGCGCTGACCCAGCCGGCCGTCGCGCAGGACAAGCCCGATCCTGCACGATTGAAGGCAAGTGTCGCGAAACTGGTGAGCTTCGGTACGCGGCACACTCTGTCCTCGCCCGACGATCCGGTGCGCGGGATCGGCGCGGCGCGGGCGTGGGGCGGCGCGGAGATGGCGCGGATCGCGGATGCGTGCGGCGGGTGCATCGTGGTTTCGAACATTGCGCGGACGATGGTCTCGCCGCGCACGCCCGACGGTGCGAACATCGTGGACGTGCTGGGTTTTCAGCAAGGTAGCGACCCCAAACGCGTCGTGATCGTCGCCGCGCATATCGACAGCCGCGCATCCGACGTCATGGACGCGAAGATCGACGCGCCCGGTGCGAACGACAATGCGTCCGGGTCCGCGCTGGTGCTTGAGGCGGCGCGATTGCTGTCGAAGCAGAAGTTCCGCGCGACGATCGTCTATGCCTTGCTGTCCGGCGAGGAACAGGGGTTGCTCGGCGGGCAATTGCTGGCGGAGACGGCGAAGGAGAAGAACTGGACCGTCACCGCGATGCTCAACAACGACATCGTCGGCAATTCGATCGGCCAGGGCGGCGTCCGCGACGTGGCGCAAGTGCGTGTCTTCTCCGAAGGGATTCGCGCATCGGAGGATCTTGCGGCGCAGATCGCCCGGCGCGGCAATGGCGGCGAGGATGACGGTCCGTCACGGGCATTGGCCAAGGCGATCGACGGGATCGCCGGCACGGTGCCCGGCGGCCTGGACGTGTTCGTCGATCGCCGGCCCGACCGTTTCGGGCGCGGCGGGGATCACGAACCGTTCCTGAAACTGGGCTTTCCGGCGGTACGGTTCACATCCTCGGTCGAGAATTGGGACGCGCAACACCAGAATTTGCGCACCGAAAAGGGCGTGGTGTTCGGCGACACGATCGACCGGATGGACTTCGCCTATCTTGCCAAGGTGACCGCGATCAACGTCGCGACGATCCGCCGCCTTGCCGCTGCCCCCGCCGCGCCGGACAAGGTGACGATATCCGGCGACCTGTCGCGCGATACGAAGGTCGCGTGGGCGGCGATCCCCGGCGCCGTGAAATACCGCGTAAAGTGGCGGAAGTCGGACGCGCGCGACTGGACCGGCGGCGTGGACGTCGCTGCGACGGAAACGCTGTTGAAGAACGTTCCGGTCGACGACCATCTGGTCGGCGTCGCGGCGGTCGCGGCGGATGGATCGGAAAGCATCGTCACGTTCGGCGAACGCGCGCGGCGTTGAGGGGCACGTACCCTTTCCCCGCCCCGTTCGTGCTGAGCCTGTCGAATCACCTGTGCTGCTGGGCCCGCCCTTCGACAAGCTCAGGACGAACGGGGGTGGGAAGCGAGCCGAGTTTGGGAAGCGGGCCGGGTTAATACAGTCCGCACCGTCCCACGCAGGATCACCCCTGCAGCCTCGGCGCGAGCAATGCCATCAGCGCTTCGCATCCTGCTGCGTCGCCCGCGTCGAACCGCGCCGCTTCGGGACTGTCGAGATCGAGCACGCCGATCAGCTCGCCCTGATGGACGATCGGGACGACGAGTTCCGACCGGCTCGCGGCATCGCATGCGATGTGGCCGGGAAAGGCGTGGACGTCCTCGACCAGTTGAGTCTCGCGCGTCTGGGCCGCCGTTCCGCACACGCCCTTGCCCATCGCGATACGGATACAGGCGACCTTGCCCTGAAATGGCCCGAGGACGAGTTCGCCGTCGATCGCACGGTAGAAGCCGGCCCAGTTGAGGTCGGGCAGATATTCCCAGATCAATGCCGCGGCGTTCGCCATATTGGCGATCGGGTCCGGCTCCTGCGCGGTCAGTGCGTCCAGCGCCGCGATCAGGTCGCGGTAGAGGTCGGACTTGGTGCCGGTGGAAATGTCAAACTGGTACATGGATGCTCCGTGCGTGACCTGGCGGACAGATGGCGTGGCGGCGGGTACGGGGCAAGTCGCTGGCGTGCGGCAAGCCCCCTTCCTCGTCAGTCCAGGCTAACGCGACCTCGCCCGGCCTTGACCGTACTGCGCCCTTTCTTCGCATCCACGCGCCGCGCCTTGGCGGCTTTGGACGGCTTGGTCGGGCGGCGCTTCTTCGGGACGATCGTCGCCTCGCGGATCAGGTCGAACAGGCGTTCGCGCACTTCCTGACGGTTGAGCAACTGCGACCGGCTGCCTTCGCTGCGCAGGACGAGAACGCCGTCGCGCGTCAGGCGAGATCCGGCGAGCACCGCGATGCGGTTTTTGACAGCCAGCGGCAGGCCGGGCGAATTGCCGACGTCGAACCGCAGGATCACCGCGCTGTCCGTCGTGTTGACGTGCTGTCCGCCCGGGCCGCCGGAGCGCGTCGCGGTCTCGATCAGTTCGCTGTCGTCGATCGAAATCGTCCGTGTTATCGGGATCGCGACCATCGCAAGGTCAGGCCTCGACCACCGGAGGCACCGGGGCGTCGGCGGATGGCAGGCTGAAACCGGCAGCGACGAAGCGTTCCGGCAACGGTGCAACCGCGACGATCGGGTCCTTGCCCTCGCGCGGCACGGTCAGTTCCGCGGCATGCAGCAACGTGTGCGGGCCGCCCGATCCGTAGATCGGATCGCCGACGACGGGCGCACCGAGCGCCTCGGCGGCATGAACGCGGATCTGGTGCGTCCGCCCGGTCTGCGGCATGAATTCGACGAAACTGCGCCCGTCCCTCACCTCCAGCACGCGCCAACCGGTCCGCGCCGCCTTGCCCGCCGGATCGCCGATTATCCGCCAGCCCTCTTCCTGGCTGCTGATCTTGGCGAGCGCGAGATCGATCAACCCGCTCTCCCCCTCGACCACGCCGTCCAGCACCGCGAGATAGCGCTTTGTCACCAGCCCCTGTTCGAACGCCTGCTGGAAGCGGGCATGCGCCTTCGGATTGCGCGACAGGAGCAGGCACCCGGACGTGTCGCGGTCCAGCCGGTGGACCGCGTGCGGCCAGCGCCGGAAGCCGAATTTCAGGCCATCCAGGTGGTTTTCCAGCGAAATGGAGCCGTTGCGCGGCCGATCCACCGGAAGCCCGGCGGGCTTGTCGATGACCAGCGCTTCGCCGTCGAGAAAGAGAACATGATTTGCAAGCATCCCGCCCCCCTTGCCACCGCGCGCGCCGGCATGCCAGAGAGAAGCCAGTGAAGACCCCCCGCCACCGCGCAATACGGATCCTGTCGTGGATCGTCGGGCTGGCGCCTGCGGTCGCGATGGCCAGCCCCGAACAGTTATGCGAAGGGCAGGTCGTGATGCCCGGAGCGGACGGGCGCGTGCTGGGCCACATTCCTTACCGCGAGACGGAAGCGGCCGATCTCGTACCGGCGCCAGCGGGTTTTGCGCTCGGCCAGTCCTGCCTGATCCACCGTGACGCCGCACCGGATCTGGAGCGCATGCTGCTTGCCGCCGCCGGCGTGCCCGGCGTCGCCGGGCACCTGCGCGCCGTTTCCTGCTATCGCTCGATCGCTCGCCAGCGCGGCGTATTTTGCAGCGAGATCGGGCCGACGAAGATGTGCAAGGATGCGGCCGAGCGCGCGCGATCAGTGGGACCGCCGGGGTTCAGCGAACATGCCACCGGCTATGCGATCGATTTCGGTATCCGCCCGTCGCCGGGCTGTCCCGACGTAGACGATTGTATGGCGACGACCGCGGCTGGAAAGTGGCTGCTCGTCAACGCACCGGGCTTCGGGTTCGAACTGTCCTTTCCTTCCGGCAATGCGCAGAACGTAACGTGGGAACCGTGGCATTGGCGCTGGGTGGGACGCTCGATCATGACCCAGGGCGCGTCGCGTGCAAGGGCCGTGTTTGGCCGCGCACGGATGAGCTTTCCGGCTAGGCCGGGGATCGCCGATCAGTTGGATCGCTGGGTCGCGCCCGTGCCGGTTGCACCTGTTGTGACGGTGCCGGAGGCGCCCCCACCGGGGAAGAAAAAGAAGAAGCGGTAGCCCCGCCGGCGCCCGACAGCGGCCGCCCGCCCCCCGTTCGTTTCGAGCGTAGTCGAGAAACGGGCCGCAGGGACTGCCTCAAGGATTTCTCGACTTCGCTCGAAACGAACGGGGTGGGGTTGGTTCGGGGCCCTTGGACGTCCCACGCAGTATCCGTCACCCCGGACTTGTTCCGGGGTCCACTGCTCCGCGAATGCAAGCCCTCGAACCTCTTATCGCGGCGCATGCGGCACCGTGGACCCCGGAACAAGTCCGGGGTGACGGTAAGGGCGCTGCCCGGGTGACGGTAAGCGCACTCAACCACCGACGCGCCCCCAACCTCGGGGACGCATCGGCATCCAGTACTTAGGCGCTGAGCTTCGCCGCCGTCTCGGCGACCCGCTTGCCCTGATAGCGCGCGCCGTCCAGTTCGACGGCGCTCGGCTGGCGGCTGCCGTCGCCATCCGCGATCGTCGTTGCGCCGTAAGGCGAGCCGCCCTTGACCTCGTCCACGCCCATCTGCCCCTGGAAACCGTAGTCCAGCCCGACGATCGTCATGCCGAAATGCAGCAGGTTGGTGATGATCGAGAACAAGGTCGTTTCCTGCCCGCCATGCTGCGACGCGGTCGAGGTGAAGGCAGCGCCGACCTTGCCGTTCAGCGATCCCTTCATCCACAGGCCGCCGGCCTGGTCGAGGAAGGATGCAAGCTGGCTCGGCATGCGACCGAAGCGAGTCGGGCCGCCGACGACGATCGCGTCGTAATTGGCAAGATCGTTGACGTTGCCGATCACCTCATGCGCGGTGTCCGCCTTGAAGCCCGCGGATTTCACGACCTCCGCGGGTGCGGTTTCTGGAACGCGGCGGATATCGACCTCGGCCCCCGCGGAGCGTGCGCCCTCGGCGACGGCATCAGCCATCTGTTCGATATGGCCGTAGGACGAATAATAGAGAACGAGAACTTTGGTCATCGGGGATGCTCCTAGGGTGAGAAGTGCCGACGCCCGGCGCGCGCCGGACGTCGAGGATTTGAGGTATCGGAACGCGGGGCGCGCTTACTCGGAATCGACCAGGACGATCTCCGCAGCGTCCAGCGCACGGATCGCATAGGTGTTCCCGCCGACCAGTGCCGCGCCGTCGCGCGCCTTGAACGGCACGCCGTCGATCTCGATGCGGCCGGTCGCGGGGACGAGATAGGCATACCGCCCCTCGCCGACCGTATGGGTCAGCGTCTCACCCGCCTTGACGGTCGCGCCGAGCACGCGGGCATCGGCGCGGATCGGCAAGGCGTCGACATCCTCCGCAAATCCGCTGGCCAGCACGGCAAAGCGCCCGTCGCGCACGTCCTTGGGGAACGGCTTGGCGCCCCAGCTGGGTGATCCACCCTTTCGCGTGGGTTCGATCCAGATCTGGAACAGGGTCGTCGTTTCCGGCTCCAGATTATATTCCGCGTGCCGGACGCCGGTGCCGGCGCTCATCACCTGCACGTCGCCCGCGCCGGTCCGGCCCTTGTTGCCCATCGAATCCTGATGCGTGATCGCGCCGGTGCGGACATAGGTCACGATCTCCATGTCGCGGTGCGGATGCGCGGGGAAGCCGCTGTTCGGACCGATCTCGTCATCGTTCCACACGCGGATCGCACCCCACCCCATCCGCGCGGGATCGTAATAATCCGCGAACGAGAAATGGTGGCGGGCATTCAGCCAGCCGTGATCGGCATGGCCCAGGCTTTCGAACGTACGTTTCTCGACCATCTGATATCTCCCGACCGGTCGTTTCACTGTTGCAACCAAGATAGGGCGCTGGATCATGACGTAAATGGAAACGCTGGAAACCGATCGTTTCGTCCGCTATCGTCGCAGCCGTAACGAACTCAGAGGAATGACGCATGCGCCTGCCCGATTTCGAAGCCTGGGCGATCTTCGCCCAAGTCGTCGAGCATCGCTCGTTCAGCGGCGCGGCGGATGCGATCGGGGTATCGAAGGCGACCGTGTCCAAGGCGATCACGCGGCTGGAGGCGCATCTCAACCAATCCCTGTTCCATCGCACATCGCGCCGCCTGACGCTGACCGAGAGCGGCAAGGGGCTGGCCGAATATGCCGCCCGCATCCTGGGCGAGGCGCAGGCGGCGGAAGAGGCGGCGCGCGACGCGGCGACCGCCCCCACCGGTCTCGTCCGGCTGACCGCGCCGATGACGATCGGGCTGGTGCAGGTCGCCCCGCTGGTGGCGGAATTCCTGACCGCCAATCCGGGGATCGAGATCGACCTGCATCTGACCGACGGCAAGGTGGATATCGTCGCCGAAGGGTTCGACATCGCGCTGCGAATCGCGGACCTGCCGGATTCGTCGCTCCGGGCGCGCCGTATCGGGCCGATCTCGATGCATATCGTCGCCAGCCCCGCCTATCTCGCGCAGCACGGCCGCCCCACGCACCCCGCGCAACTCGGCGAAAGGCCCTGTTTCGCCTATACCAACGTCACCGGCCCGTGGCGCTTCCACGGTCCGGACGGTGGCGAGGCGGCGTTGCGTCCGGCGGGTCCGTTGCGTGCGAATAGCGGCGACGCGCTGCTTCCGGCATTGCGCGCGGGCCTGGGCATCGGGGTGCTGCCCGACTTCATCGTCGGGCCCGATCTCGAAAGCGGGATGCTGGAACCAATCCTTACCAACTGGTCGATGGTGCCGATCGCATTGCATCTGTTGACGCCGCCCAGCAACCTGCGGCCGGCACGCGTCGAGGCGCTGATCGCCTTCCTGGCCGATCGCCTTAAGCCGTTATGCGCTGAGTCTTAACAGCTAACCCCCTGACGACTCGCGGTTTCGTGCCGCTTAATCGGAAATTAACCTTTTACCTTCATCACTGGAGAGGTTAATGGTTTAGGCGCAGTCGGATCGGGCCAACGGGGGTCGTCGAACACTGCGAATGGACAGGGGACGGCCAAGATGCGCGTACTGTTGATCGAAGACGAGCCCACGACCGCCAAGGCGATCGAATTGATGCTCACGACCGAAGGTTTCAATGTCTATACCACCGATCTGGGCGAGGAAGGCCTCGATCTCGCCAAGCTGTATGATTACGACATCATCCTGCTGGATCTGAACCTGCCCGACATGCACGGGTACGACGTGCTGAAGAAGGTTCGCGTCGCACGGGTGCAGACGCCGGTCCTGATCCTGAGCGGGATCAACGAAATGGATAGCAAGGTCCGTTCGTTCGGCTTCGGCGCGGACGATTATGTGACCAAGCCGTTCCACCGCGAGGAACTGACCGCGCGTATCCACGCCGTCGTCCGCCGGTCGAAGGGCCACAGCCAGTCGGTCATCCGCACCGGCAAGCTTGCCGTCAATCTGGATGCCAAGACGGTCGAAGTCGATGGCAGCCGCGTCCATCTGACCGGCAAGGAATATGCGATGTTGGAACTGCTGTCGCTGCGCAAGGGCACGACGCTGACCAAGGAAATGTTCCTCAACCACCTGTATGGCGGGATGGACGAACCGGAACTGAAGATCATCGACGTCTTCATCTGCAAGCTGCGCAAGAAGCTGTCGCTGGCATGCGAAGGCGAGAATTACATCGAAACCGTCTGGGGCCGTGGCTATGTGCTGCGCGAGCCGGACGAAGTGGGCGCGATCGCGGTCGCCTGATCCTTCAACACGATTAGCAACGGGCCACGGTGTCATTCTCGACACCGTGGCCCGTCGCGTTTCAGGCGTATGCGATGCGGGTCGTGACGGAACGGCGACGGCGCAGCGCCGCGCCCAGGATGCCGAAGCCGCCGATCATCATCGCCCAGCTGGCCGGCTCTGGTACGGCGCTGGTCACGTTGAGATTGCGGCCGGCATAGGCACCAAGGTGGATCTCGCCATTCTGGACCATGCTGCCGAACACCGCGCTGCCCTCGACGAAGTTCGCCGTGGTCGCCACGGCGTTCGGGGCAAGGATCGACCCGTGCCACGCGGTGGTCAGGTTCAGCGTGGTCGCATCGGCGAAGTTCCAGATGACGTTGCTGCCCAGCCCGTTGCTGTTACCCAGGAAATTGTCGTTCAGCGTGATCGCCTTGCCCGACACGTTGACGACCACGGTATCGAACCCGTTGCGGTTAAACTGAATCTCGCCGAACTGGCCAAGCTGCGCGGCGGTGAGCGAAAACACCGCGATGCCGTTGCCCGCCGCTTCGAACAGCGCGCGATTGTTCGCGATCGATACCGACGCCGTCGGGGACAGTTGCGCCAGCGCGCCCGACAGGCCGGCCATCGAGCTGACCAGCGCGTCGCGTTGTGCGATCAGCCCCGACGTGAAGCCCGGCGTGCCGGCCAGGCCAGACTGGACGATGTTCTGGTTGATGTTGGTGTTCTGGATGGTCCCGCCGACACGCAACGTCTGCGGGGCGCCGTTCATGTTGACGCCGCTGACCAGATTGCCGCCGATCACCGCGCCGCCTGCGTTCAGATTCTTGGTACTGCCTACGACGTTGCCGACTACGGTCAGTCCGGGTTGCGCGTTCGACGACGCGGCCGGAGTGCGGATCTGATAGTTGGAAGAATTGCCCGACAGGTTACCGCCAACGAAGGTCCGGCCTTCCACTTCCGAGCTGGAAGACAGGTCGCCGAGAACGATCAGGTTCCATTCGCGCAGCGCATCCGTGCCGGTGATGACGGTCGCGGCCGACGCCGGCACCGCTGACAGGATAGATGCGGCCAGTGCCGCTGCAACGATCGATAGCTTCATGATAGTCCTCCGAAACCGTCCCCTAGGGGCGTGTCCCGGCACACTCAAGCGTTCGTTTCGGTACCGATGTCCCCCATTGATACGGGATGTGGTTGCCGGAACTGGTTAGCGCCGGCGCGCGACTTCACTTGGCTTCCCACACCTTCTCGCCACCGACCCATGTTTCCAGGACCTTAGTCCCGCGCAGCTCGGTCGGCGACGCGGCGAGCGGGTCGCGGTCGACGATGATGAAGTCCGCCCGCTGACCCGTCGCAAGACGCCCGAATTTTTCTTCGGCGAACCCGGCATAGGCCCCGCCCTGCGTGAAAGCCCACCACGCCTGTTCGCGCGTGACGGCTTCTTCCGGACGCCAGCCGCCGAACGGCTGCCCCTGCGCATCCATCCGCGTGAACGCCGCAGCCCAGCCGGCGAACGGGTCGGGGCTTTCGACCGGATAGTCTGATCCGAACGCGAGTTTCGCGCCTGCCTTCAGCATCGAATTCCACGCATAGGCGCCGGTCAGCCGCGCCGAGCCGAGCCGAGCCTCCGCCATGATCCGGTCGCTCGTCTGATGAACCGGCTGCATCGATGCGATGATGCCGTTCTTGCCGAAGCGCGGCAGATCCGACGGCGCGACGATCTGCGCATGTTCGATCCGCCAGCGTCGATCGCCCTTGTACGTGTCGACCATCGCGTCGATCCCGTCGAGGATCTGCGCATTCGCCTGATCGCCGATCGCATGCACGGCGACCTGGAATCCCTCCAGCGCGGCGCGGCTCATCAGGTTGCGGATCACGTCCTCCGCCATGAAACCCAGCCCGTTCTGCTTCGGCGCGTCGCTATAGGGCGCCTTCAACCATGCCCCGCGCGATCCAAGCGCACCATCGGCGTACAGCTTCACCCCGCCCAGCCGCAACTTGTCGCCGTACAGCCACGGCGTCGGGCCGCGCCCGGCAATCTGCACCGCCGTGTCCACGCCGCTGGCATAGGACATGACGCGCACGCGCATCGCGCCGAGATCGCCCATGCGGCGATAGGCGAGCCAATCGTCGAGGCTGGTGCCCATGTCCGCCGTCGCGGTGATGCCGAAGCCGAGCAGGATCGCCTGTGCCTTCAGGAACGCCGAATTGCGATCCCCCGGCAAAGGCTGTGGTACTGTTTTCTCGATCAAAGATTGCGCGGCATCGACGAACACGCCATTGGGGACCGTCCCGGTCTTCTCGATCCTGCCGCCAGGCGGCGACACGCTGCGCACCGAGACTTTCGCCTCCGCCATCGCGACCGAATTCGCCCATCCGGCATGGCCGTCCGCCCGGCTGAGCCAGATCGGCCGGCCGGGCGCGACGCCTTCCAGATCCGCCGCGGTGGGAAAGCGCCCCAGCCCCCACGTCTCCTGATTCCATCCGCCGCCGAGGATCCAGCGGCGATCGGTGTTCTTCGCGGCATAAGCGGCGATCTTCGCCTTGGCTTCCTCGAGCGTCTTCGTGTCCGACAGGTCCAGCGCGAGCGCCCGGAACCCCAGTTCCATGACGTGGCCGTGCGAATCGACGAAGCCCGGCAGCATCACCCTGCCCTTCATATCGGCACGCCAGTCGAGCTTTTCCGGACGCTTCTCGCCGCGCTGGAGCAGCTTGGTGACCTTGCCGTCGGTGGTCATCAGCAGGCCGGTGAACTGGATCGGCTTACCGTCCTTGTCCATCGTGATGCCGGTGACGTTGTCGATCAACGCGTCGGCGCTGGCGGGCGCGGGTAGAAGGACTGTCGCCAGCGCCAGCGCCAGAGCCAGTACTGCTCCCCTCCCTGAAAGGGAGGGGTTGGGGGTGGGTGGCGTCCAGGCGATACCGTGATGTCGCGGTTCGTCGAAGCAGTATCGCAAAGCCTCGACCCACCCCCGGCCCCTCCCTTCCAGGGAGGTGAGAACAGCGGCTTCGCAACGATCAGACACGAACTTCACTTGGGTAATCTCCTCACCAGCGCGCTGGTATCCTGTCGGGCGCCGCCCATTTTCTGGACCTCGGCATAGAATTGATCGACTAAAGCCGCGACCGGCAGGACCGCGCCGTTGGTCTTCGCCTCGTCCAGCGCGAGGCCGATATCCTTGCGCATCCAGTCGATCGCGAAGCCGAAGTCGAACTTGTCCTGTCCCATCGTTTCCCAGCGATTGACCATCTGCCAGCTTTGCGCCGCGCCGCCCGAAATCGCCTCGAACACCTTGGCGAGATCGAGATTTGACGCCTGCGCGAACCGCAAAGCCTCGCTGAGCCCCTGGAGCACGCCGGCGATCGCGATCTGGTTGACCATCTTGGTCGTCTGGCCGGCGCCCGCCGCGCCGACATGCACGATCCGCGCGGCATAGGCCTGCATGATCGGTTCGGCGATCGCCATCGCCGCCGCCGAGCCACCGCACATGATGGACAACGCGCCCTTTTCCGCACCCGCCTGACCACCCGATACCGGCGCATCGACGACCAGCGCGCGCGCCTCGGCCAGCCGCCGCGCGATCCCGGCGGACACCGTAGTGTGATCGATGAACACCGCGCCTTCCCCGATCGCGGCGAACGCGCCGTCAGGGCCGAGCGTCACCGCATGCAGGTCGTCGTCATTGCCGACGCAGGCGATCACCGCATCCTTGCCGCGCGCCGCCTCTGCGGGCGTGTCAGCGACGGTCAGCTTGGTCGCCTCCGCCTTTGCGCGCGTGCGGTTGTAGACGGTGACACTATGTCCGGCGCGGGCGAGGTGCCCGGCCATCGGCGCGCCCATGACGCCGGTTCCGATGAAAGCTATGTTTGCCATGCCCCACGCGATAAGCGGTGTTTCCCGCGCGCGCCAGATGGTCTAGGCGGCTGGCGTTCCCCGATCGTGCTGAGCGTATCGCAGCATCGTCCGTCTTACCGGGCGCGGGGCTGCCCTCAACGATCCGCCGACCGGCGTGATGCGAACGGAAGAACAGATGGCCACCAATTCCCTGCCCGATCCCCGTCCCGCATTCGTCCCGCCCGTCACGATCGACGATATCCGTGCCGCGCATGCCCGGATTTCCGACCAGATCGTCCGTACACCGACCTTTATCAGCCGCACCTTGTCCGAACTGACCGGCGCGACCGTGTATCTGAAATTCGAGAATCTGCAGTTCACGGCGGCGTATAAGGAGCGCGGCGCGCTGAACACGCTGCTGCAATTGCCCGCGGGCACGCCCGGCGTCATCGCGGCATCGGCGGGCAATCATGCGCAGGGCCTCGCCTATCACGCGCACCGGCTGGGCATTCCCGCCACGATCGTGATGCCGACCAACACGCCGACCGTGAAAGTGACGCAGACGGAGGGGCACCGCGCCACGGTCGTGCTGCACGGCGATACGTTCGATGCCGCCTATGCCCATGCGCGCGAACTGGAAACGGAGCGCGGGCTGACGTTCGTCCATCCGTTCGACGATATCCGCGTCATCGCCGGACAGGGCACAGTCGCGATCGAGATGCTGGCCGACGTGCCGGCGATCGACATGCTGATCACGCCGATCGGCGGGGGCGGGCTGATCTCCGGCATGGCGACGGTCGCGCGCGCGGCGGACAAGGCGATCGAGGTGATCGGAGTCGAGGCGGAACTGTTCCCGTCGATGTACAACCGCATCAACGGCACGAATATGCCCTGTGCGGGCGACACGCTGGCCGAAGGTATCGCGGTCAAGGAACCGGGCGGCATCACGTCGACGATGGTCGCCGAACTGGTCGACGACATCGTTCTGGTCAGCGAACGCAGCCTTGAGGAAGCCGTCAGCCTGTTGCTGCAGATCGAAAAGACGGTGGTCGAGGGTGCGGGCGCCGCGGGTCTTGCCGCTTTACTGCAACATCCCGAGCGGTTCCGCGGCAAGACGGTCGGTGTCGTGCTGTGTGGCGGCAATATCGATACGCGGTTGCTCGCCAATGTGCTGCTGCGCGATCTTGCGCGCTCGGGTCGCCTCGCGCGGTTGCGGATCCGGCTGCAGGATCAGCCGGGCGCCTTGTTCAATGTCGCCCGCATCTTCGACCAGCAACGCGTCAACATCATCGAAATCTATCATCAGCGCGTTTTCACGACATTGCCGGCCAAGGGCCTGATAACCGACATAGAATGCGAAACGCGGGATCGGGCGCATCTCGATCGGCTGATGACGGCACTGAACGAGGCGGGGTATGAGGCGAGCCCGGTCGAACTGGCCTGAGGCACGGATTGTCCCCCGTTCTGACAACGTTAACCATCAATCGTGGTAAAGTCGCTTTTCATCACCGGCGCGCTGCGCGATACATTGCGGGAGCGGCGCTTCGGCCGGGCACAATAGAGGACAGAAGGCGGTGACTGCGCCATTTCGTTTCCCCCGGTTCTTCGTGACCAGCCCGTCGCCCTGCCCGTATCTGCCGGGGCGTCAGGAACGCAAGGTGTTCACCGAGCTGAACGGTCCGCATGCCGGCGAATTGAACGATGCGCTGGGCCGGATCGGGTTTCGCCGCAGCCAGTCGGTCGCCTATCGTCCGAGCTGCGCGGGTTGCACCGCCTGCGTGTCCGTGCGCGTCGTCGCATCGGATTTCGTCGCCAACGCCACGCAGCGCAAGTTGATCAAGCGCCATAGCAATCTCGAAGTCACCGCCTGCCGCCCTTGGGCGACGGACGAACAGTTTCAGTTGCTGCGCCGGTACCTGTCGCAGCGGCATCCGGGCGGCGGAATGGCCGGCATGGACGAAGGCGATTATGCCGACATGGTCGAGCATTCTCCCGTGAACAGCTTCATCGTCGAATATCGCGAGCCATCGGTCGACGGACGCCCGGGGCGGTTGGTCGGCGCCTGCCTGACGGATCAGCAGGCGGACGGACTGTCGATGATCTACAGCTTTTTCGACTCCGATGTGGAAGCGCGGCCGGGACTCGGCAACTACATCATCATGGACCATATCCTGCGCGCGCGAACCGCGTCGCTGCCGTACGTCTATCTCGGCTATTGGGTGAAGGGTTCGGCGCGGATGGAATACAAGACGCGCTATCGCCCGCTGGAAGTGCTCGGCCCGCAAGGCTGGTCGCTGCTGACCGACGACGCGATCGCGGTGTCGCCCAAGGCGCAGGCGGCGCTGGAAGGCGAACTGGCTTAGGGCAGGATCGACGTCGTGTCTGGCCGGACAGAAATCCCCCACGCACCGCCCACCAGCATCCCCGGCACCCCCCGTCACCCCGGACTTGTTCCGGGTTCCGAGGCACGGAAAGCGGATCGGCAAGGGGCTCAATGCACACGGCTCGTCGCCCGGTGGACCCCGGAACAAGTCCGGGGTGACGAACGAAAGAACCCTACCACCCCCGTCATCGCCCCACAGGCGGGATCCGTAATCACGACGATCGGATAGGGCGAAAACGCCAGCCAGTATGGATTCCCGCCTACGCGGGAATGACGGACGGTTGCGGGGAACTGTCGATAGAGCGATGACTTCATCTAACCCGTTCGTGCTGAGCCTGTCGAAGCACCTGTCCCCGGCGCACGCCCTTCGACACGCTCAGGACGAACGGTTGGGAGTGAACAGCGCCGCTCAATCCCCTCCCAGGGTCACTGCCCCTCCGCGGGCGAGACGGTGACGTCGACGTCCATCTCCTCGTCGCCCACGCCCAGCCGCGATCCGGCGACGGGCGCCGCACCGGCCGCATCCAGCGCGACCGCGACGCGGACATAGGCCTCGTCAGCGGATCGCCCGGCGCAGGGGTCGAACGCGACCCAGCCGAGCCGGTCGACATGGGCCTCCGCCCAGCCGTGCGGCGCGGGGCGGTGTTCTCCGCCGAACGCGCGCATGCTGTAGCCCGATATGTAGCGTGCCGGCACACCGAGCGAATGCGCGGCCGCCAGGAACATATGCGCCATGTCGCGCGGGGTCGCGCTGCTGCCGCCGAATGCCTCGATCGCGGTCTGGCCCGATTTCGGCCGCCGCTGGTCCGCAGTGAAGCGCGACGCCAGTGCAAGGTTCAACCGGTGCAACCGCGCGATCTGATCGTCGGTGCCCGCCACCGAGTCCCGCGCAAATTCCGCGATCTCGGCATTGCCGATCGTCAGCGGCGTGGACCGTAGGTACAATGCGGGCGGCAGGACTTCGTGCGTGCCATGCACCACGCCGTCAGCGCTGTTGGTCAGCACCTCGCCCGACACGGCGATCTCGATCGCGTCGAGCGGCCCTTCCGCGTACAGCATCGTCACATTGTTGCCGAAGCCGTCCCGCCCGGGACGCAGCCGCGCGTCGCAATCGACGTGCAGATCCCAGTCGGCCACCGTCTGGTCGTCGGTATCCTCCGGCGTCATGCGGAGCATCTGGGTCAGCCGTCCTTGCGGCACCGAAAAGCGGTAAGTTGTGCGGTGGTCGATCGAGAGCCGCATCAGGTGAACTTGAACTGCCGGCCGATGGCCGCGTGCAGCAGATCATTCTCCGTCAGGAACGCCTGTAGATATTGGTGCAGTCCGTTCACGATCACCTCCCCCGTGCGTGTCTTGGCCAGCCGCGTGTGCCGCATCCGCGCCATCCGGTCCGCTTCCCCGTGCAGACCGGTGCGCTTGGCGAGCAAGCTGAGAATATCGACCGTCTCCTCGACGGACGCTGCGAGGCTGCGCGGCAATTCCTGCCGGGCGATCAACAGGTCGATGACGTTGGCGGGCCGCAATCCTTCCGAATACAGCCAGCGATAGGCGGTCACCGCCGACACCGTCTGCAGGATCGTGGTCCATTGGTCGCGATCGACCACGCCGCCGATCTGCTCGCCTTCGGGCAACAGAAGATGATATTTCACGTCCAGCAATCGCGCGGTATTGTCTGCCCGCTCGACCGCCTGTCCCAGCCGGATGAACTGCGTCGTCTGGTTGCGCAGCATCTTGTGGATCGCGCCTTCGAAGCCGCGCGCCTCGGTCTGCACCATCTCGACCAAATTCAGCGTCGCCACCGTCCCGCCCGCCGACGCACGCCGATCGAAGATCAGCCATGCGCGGTTGATTGCCGTCCACGCCTCGCGCGTCAGCGCGGTCCGCACCGCGCGCGCATTGTTGCGCGCCATGTCGAGACAGCGGACGATCGATCCCGGATGACTGCTGTCAAGCGTGAGGAACTGCGCCACGCGCTGCTGCGTCAAACTGCCGCCCGCCGAGTCGAACGCGTCGTCCGTCTCGGTAACGCGCAGCGCACTTTGCCACGCTGCCTCACCCGCCGGGCGCGGCGACAATACGTCGAGGCGAACCGTCGCTTCCACCAGACGCGCGATGAAGTCGGCGCGCTCGATATACCGGCCCAACCAATAGAGCGAGGATGCGGTCCGCGACAGCATCAGCACTGCGCCCCGCTCCCCTGCGACTGGCTCATGCCGCCCATCGACTGTTGCTGTACGTTCCCCCCGTCCATCAGCACGAAGCTGTCCTTCGTGCCGCCGCCTTGCGAGGAATTGACGACCAAAGATCCTTCCTTCAGCGCGACGCGCGTCAACCCGCCGGGCACGACCTGTATCCCTTTCGACCCGGTCAGCACGAACGGCCGGAAATCCACATGCCGCGGGGCAAGACCGCTGTCCGCCAGCGTCGGTACGGTCGACAATGCCAGGGTCGGCTGCGCAATGTACCGCTGCGGCTCGGCGATCAGCGCGGCGCGGAAATCCTCGATCTCCTTCTTTGACGCGGTCGGCCCGACCAACATTCCGTATCCGCCCGATCCGTCGACCAGCTTGACGACCACTTTCTCCAGATTGTCGAGCACGTACTTCAGCGCCTGCGGTTCGCGGCAGCGCCATGTCTCGACGTTCGGCAGTTTCGCCTCGGCGCCGGTGTAGAACTTCACGATCTCCGGCATGTAGCTGTAGATCGCCTTGTCGTCCGCAATGCCGTTGCCCGGAGCGTTGAGCAACGCGACGTTGCCCGCCGCATAGGCCGAGATCAGCCCCGGCACGCCGAGCATCGAATCCGGGCGGAACACCAGCGGATCGAGATAATCGTCGTCGATCCGGCGATAGATCACGTCCACCTTCACGCGGCCGGCGATCGTGCGCATCCATACGATGTCGTCATCGACGACCAGATCCGCCGCCTCGACCAGTTCGATTCCCATCGAATCCGCCAGGAAGCTATGTTCGTAATAGGCCGAGTTGTAATGGCCGGGGGTCAACACGACGCACACCGGATTGGTCACGCCGTGCGGCGCGACCGACTTCATCGTTTCCAGCAGCCGGTCGGGATAGGAATCCACCGCCGCGACGCGGAATTCGCGGAACAGTTCGGGGCACAGCCGCAGCATCGCCTCGCGGTTTTCCAGCATGTAGCTGACCCCGGACGGCGTCCGCGCATTATCCTCAAGCACGAAGAAATCGTCCGGCCCGGTACGCACCAGATCGATCCCGCAAATGTGCGCCCAGATGCCGTGCGGCGGGCGCATCCCGGCGATTTCGGGCCGGAACTGCGCATTGCCGAAGATCAGGTCCGGCGGCAGCACCCCGGCATCCAGGATGCGTCGTGCGCCATAGATGTCGTCGAGGAACGCGTTGATCGCTTCGACCCGCTGCACCAGCCCTTCGGACAGGCGCGACCATTCGTCGGCCAGGAAGATGCGGGGCACGATATCGAACGGGATGATCCGCTCGCTCGCATCGCTTTCCCCGTAGACTGCGAAAGTAATGCCGAGCTGACGGAACGTCGCCTCGGCGCTGTGCTGGCGGCGCAGCAATTCGGGGGCGGGCGTGTCTTCGATCCACTGGCCGAGGCTTGCGAGTTCCGGGCGCGGCTTCGTACTGCCGGGTTGCCCCATGATTTCATCGAACGCGCGTGTTTTCCCCATCTACCCCGTAATGCCCCTGAACGTCGTCCGTTCCATGCTGCGACGTATTGCTGCATTGCACAAGCATCGAAGAAAAAGAAAAGTGCCGGGGGCACTTTTCCTTCGATGCCCGGCAAGCGCAGCGCCGCCGGCCGGCGTCGTAGGGCAAACTGGATGATTGGCAACAAGGCGAGACGCGCCCGCCCCGTCAGATCAAAGCGCCGCCAACACCCCCGGCGTCAAGATTTGCGGCAAGACCTGCGGCTCAGCTGCCCCCGGCGCGTAATACAGGTACAGCGGCACTCCGGCACGGTTATGCTGTTCGATGAACCGCCCAAGCGTCGCGTCGCCGTCCGTCCAGTCCCCGACCAGCACCGCCACGTTCTTCTTGGCGAAGGCATCGCGTGTCGCATCCGTATCGATCGCCGCCGCCTCGTTGACCTTGCACGTCAGGCACCAGTCGGCGGTGAAATAGGCAAACACCGGACGCCCCTGCGCGCGCAGATCGGCCAATTTCTTTTCGCTGAACGCATCCGCCTTCGCCGTGGCAGCGCCCGCCGCCTGCACCGGTGCGGGATGCACCAGCGAGGCCGATGCCGCCGCGATGACGATCAACGCGATCGACGCCACTGCTCCGAAGCCCAGCCCCCGCGACTGCCGCCGACCCGATACCCACAGCACCAGTGCCAGCGCCAGCGCCGCGCCCAGCCCGAGCGTCAGCCCGTCCACGCCCGCCTGACGACCCAAAACCCAGGCCAATGCCAGCGCGGTCAGCCACATCGGGATGCTCAGGATATGGCGGAACGTCTCCATCCACGCACCCGGCTTCGGCAACGCCCGGCGGAATGCGGGCACGAAGCCCAATGCCAGGAACGGCAAGGCCAGTCCGAGGCCAAGACCGGCGAACACGGCCAGCGCCGCCGCCCAGGGCAGGACCAGGGCCGCGCCCAACGCCGCCCCCATGAACGGCCCGGTGCACGGCGTGGCGATGAACGCCGCCAGCGCGCCGGTTGCGAACGCGCCACCCACCCCGCCTGCCTGATTGACGAAACGCGGCGTCGGTATCTCGAACAGCCCCGCGAGATTCAGCGCCAGCGCGACCGTCAGCAGCAGAAGGACGATAACGACACGCGGATCCTGCAACTGGAATGCCCAGCCGACCGCACTTCCCCCGCCCGCAACGCGAGGATCAGCCCGCCCAGCGCCAGGCACACCGCGATCACGCCACCCGCATAGGCCAGCGCCTCGCGCCGCGCCGCGCCCTCGTCCAGATGCCCGCGCGCGAGGCTCAGCGCCTTCAGGCTCAGGATCGGAAAGACGCAGGGCATGATGTTGAGGATCAGCCCGCCGAGTACCGCACCGCCGAATGCGATCACCGCGGTCTGCCACCAGTCCGCTGCCGCCGCCGATCCGCCCGCCGCGACCACGCCCGGCACCGCAGATACGGCCAATGCGCTGCCCCCGCCGATCCGCAACACACCGTCCAGCGGTTGTCCGCCCTTCGTCGCTTTGGTCGAAACAACTAGCGTATCGCCCGACCGGGTCACCGTCTGCGGCGCGGCATAGTCGATCGCGCCGGTGGTCAGCGGGAAGAAATAGGCGTCCGACAGCGGCGCGCTCGCCGGATAGGGAATGGCGATCTTCGCCACGCCGTCCGTCACTTGCCACGTCGCCTTGGCATCCAGCGGCCGGGGGATCGCACGCCGCCACGTATCGAACTGCGCGCGCGTTTCGGCTGTGATCGAGCCGTCGCCGACGATGAGATCGGTCGACAGCGTCGCCTGTTCGGGCACGCACACCGTGCTGGTGCAGACGAGGTAATCCATCTTCAGACGGACCGGCAGTTTCGTCCCCGCGGCCAGCCCCGCCGGAACGGTCAGAGTGACCAGCGGCGCATAGGGCGTTTCGTAGACATAGTTCATCAGCCCGGCGATCAGCAGCGTGCCCGGCACCGGATAGGCAAGCGCCCCCGCCTTCATCCCCTGCGGCAGCGTCCAGTCGAGCTTCGCCGGAAATCCCGCATCGCCGGGGTTGGACCAGTAACCGTGCCAGTTCGCCTGTGGTCGCGTGTCGAGTGCCAGCGTCACCTCGCTGCCCGCTTTCGGCTGGCTCGTCTCCGCGACCAGTCGGATCGCCAGATGCGGCCCCGCCCCCAGCGCGCCGGGGCCTTCGCCGGACGCCGGCGTGGCGAGCATGGTGCCGAACGTCAGCAGTGTCACGAACATGACCCAAAAGGCGCGCATCGAAAATCCAGTCTTAAAGGCGGACGGTCAGGCAGACGGGCGGGGCGACATGCAACCGATCTTGTCGCGTCCGTTCGCGTCGCTCATAGCGGGGCTATTCCCGCTTTGCACTCGTAAGGAATCCCCCGTGAAGATCCCCGCAGCGAAGATCCCCGCAGCCGTGAAACATACCGCGACCGGCCTCACCGCGCTCGCCGCTTCCATCCTCGCGCTGTCATCCGCGCCGCTCGCCGCCCAGACGGCGCCGACGCGTTTGCCAGTGCCCGTCGCGCCCGCGTCCGCGCCAAAGGGACCGCCGAAGCTGATCGTCGTGATCTCGGTCGACCAGTTCTCGGCCGACCTGTTCGGCGAATATCGCTCGACCTTCAACGACGGTTTCGCGCGACTGATGGAGGGCGGCGTCTTCCCGTCCGGTTTCCAGAGCCATGCCGCGACCGAGACGTGCCCCGGCCATTCCACGATCACGACCGGCTATCGCCCCGCGCATACCGGCATCATCGCCAACAACTGGGTCGATCTGAACACGCCGCGCAAGGACAAGACCGTATATTGCGCGGAGGATGAGAGCGTTCCGGGGATGGATTCCTCCAACTATACCGTGTCCGACAAGCATCTTCTCGTCCCCACGCTCGGCGAACGGATGAAGGCGGCGGATCCGCGGACGCGCGTCGTGTCGGTCGCGGGCAAGGACCGCGCGGCCGTGATGATGGGCGGTCACAAGGTCGACGAGCTGTGGTGGTGGACCAACAAGGGCTTCGTCAGCTACGCCGGTCGCGCGACGCCCGCCGTCGTGACGCGCGCCAACCAGGCCGTGGCGGCCTTGCTCGCCAAGCCGCAGGCGGCGCTGCCCGTCCCCGCGCACTGCACCGCGCGCGACAAGGCCGTCGATCTCGGAAACGGGCGTTCGGTCGGCACCGGGCATTTCGATCGGGCGGCCGGCGACACGCGCGCCTTCCGCATATCGCCCGCCTTCGACACGTCCGTCTTCGCGCTCGCCGCGGGGATGGTCCAGGACATGAAGCTGGGCCAAGGCCCGCAGACGGACATCATCACCGTCGGCGCGTCGGCGACGGACTATGTCGGGCATACGTTCGGCACCGAAGGCGTCGAGATGTGCATCCAGATGGCGGAACTGGACAGCAATCTGGGCGGATTCCTGTCCGTGCTGGATGCGACCGGCGTGGATTACGAAGTCGCGCTGACCGCGGATCATGGCGGCAACGATTTGCCCGAACGCGAAATCCTGTCGAACATGCCCGAGGCGCAGCGCGCCAGCGTCGATCTGGCACCCGCGATCGTCGGCAAGGCGATCGGTGAAAAGCTCGGCATCACGACGCCGTTGCTGTTCGGCGACATTCCGAACGGCGACATCTGGGTGTCGAAATCGATCACCCCGGCGCAGCGCAAGGCCGTGATTGCGGAGGCCGTCGCGCGTTACAAGGCGATGCCGCAGGTCGCCTTGGTACTGACTGCCGAACAGATTGCGGCCAGCCCGATGCCGAAGGGCACGCCGGAGAACTGGACGCTGATCGAGAAGGCGCGTGCGTCCTTTTATGCGCCGCGCTCGGGGGACCTCGTCGTATTCCTCAAACCACGCGTGACGCCGATCCCGACGACGAACGGCGGTTCGGTCGCGACGCATGGCAGCCCGTATAATTACGATCGTCGGGTGCCGATCCTGTTCTGGCGAAATGGCATGGCCCGGTTCGAACATGCCGGCGGGATCGAGACGGTCGACATCGCGCCGACGCTTGCCAGGACGATCGCGTTGAAGGTTCCGGGTGTGGATGGTCGCTGTCTGGACCTGAATGCGGGCGGGGCGCCGTGCAAATAGCGACCAGCGCGCGAGATCGAGAGCGAAGTTCCGGGCGACGGTAACCGTCCGGCAACTCCTAGGCACTATACATTGTCGCCGTGAACCAGCGCTTTATCATTATGACCATCGCGGCGAGCATTTTCATGTTCGCCGCGATCTTCGCCCTCACCGCGCCCCCCGCCCCTTCTCAACCGGCGGTCGCAGCCGTTTCGATTCCGGCCGAAATATACGCTGATTGCGACGCGGTTCGCGCCGCCGGAGCAGCCCCGTTGCGCATGGGCCAGCCCGGCTACCGGGCCGCGCTAGACGGCAACATGAACGGCGTCGCCTGCGAAACGGTGGGCACTTCCTCGGCATCGATCGCCGCCACGCAAACGCCGTCGCCGGCGCCGGTCACCCAACCCACCGAACCGGTTCAGGAAGCAGCCCCTCCGCCGCCGCCGCCGCCGCCGGTGCCGCCTTCGAGCGAAATGGACCCCGGCCCCCGCAAAAACTCGTACCGATGATGTAACCCGCCGGGGTCAGCGGGTCTCGAACGCACGAACGCCCGGACCCAGCCGGTTCGCGCCGATGGCCAGCCGATCATGGCTGTAATCCGCAACGAATGCAGGATTTCCGGCCGCACCCGGCGCCAGCCGCGCATCGTTGCTTTCGATCCGCAATCCTGCCGATCCGTAGGTCTTTGCCTCTGCGGCAATGACGATCAGCGCGCCGCCATTCTCCTTGCCGCGCCCCTGCACGAACGTATTGCCCTGGATCACGCCCGTGCCGCCTTCCGACAGGTCGATCATGTAATTGGTCCTCCTGCCCGCCGTGTCGTCGAAGCTGTTGTTGGCGATCGTGACGTTCGGCACGCGCAGCTTCACGTAATGCCCGCCCGTTCCGCGTTCGAACCGGGAATTGGTGATCGTCACCGACCCCTTGTTGCCGAGATAGATCGAATGGCTGCAATTCACCGCCTGATCGCACTGGCCAAGCCCGGAAAAGGTCGACCGGTCGATCGTGATCCGCTGGTTCGTCGGCTCCCCGCCGAGAATCCCTTCCTGACTGTCGAGGAACATTGCGTTGCGGACGACAAGGTCGCCCATTTCCGCGCGGATGCCCGCACCGTTGCCATCGCTGACACTGAAGCCGCGAAATACGATGCCGTCCACGACCGACCCGTTGCCGCGCAGGACGAACGCCGCCTTGTCCTCGCACACCGTCCGCTCGAAGATCGCGGTGCCCGCCTGGACCGCCTTGAACGTGATGTGTCCGCCCGCCTGCACGGTGCATTCGTGATAGACGCCGGGGGCGATCAGGATCGTCGCCGTGCCCATGCGCACCGATTGTACCGCCGCGTCCAACGTCGCGAAGCCTTCACCCGTCGCCTCGATGACGAACGGCGCGCGGGGCTGCTCGGCCAAAACGGGCGCGGACAGTGCGATCGCAAGCAGGGGCAACAACCGGCGCATCAGAATTCTCCTCGTCCAAGGCCATGACGAGGGATGCGACCGGCGTGAAGCCGAATTGAGGGTTAATCCAGATTCGGCCGAAGCCAGCGCTGTGCCTGTTCAAGGCTGACGCCGCGCCGTGTCGCGTAATCCTGCACCTGATCCGGGCCGATCCGCGCCACGCCGAAATATTCGGCCTGCGGGTGCCCGAAATAGAAGCCGCTGACGGCCGCCGTCGGCAGCATCGCGAAACTCTCGGTCAGCGTAACGCCGGTGGCGTGATGCGCGTCGAGCATCTCGAACAATTGCGTCTTCAAGCTGTGTTCCGGGCAGGCGGGATAGCCGGGCGCCGGGCGGATGCCGCGATACTGTTCGCGGATCAGCGCCTCGTTGGTCAGTTGCTCGTCCGGCGCATAGCCCCACAGGTCCTGACGGACATGCTGGTGCAACCGTTCCGCGAACGCTTCCGCCAAGCGATCCGCCAGCGCCTTCAGCAGGATGTCCGAATAATCGTCGATCGCCGCCTTGAAGCGCGCCAGATGCGGCTCGATACCGTGGATCGACACCGCGAAGCCACCGATCCAGTCGCCCTTGGGATCGACGAAATCGGCGAGGCACATATTGGCCCGCCCCTCGCGCTTGGCGATCTGCTGTCGCAGGAACGGCAGGCGCACGACGTCGGTGCCTTCGACCAGATTGAGCATGTCCAGCCCGCGCAATTCCTCCGCGTTGAAATCGCCCTTCAGGTCCACGATCACATCGTCGTCATGCCGCGCGCAGGACCACAACCCCGCCACGCCGCGCGCCGTCAGCCACTTTTCCGCGATGATCTTGTCGAGCATCGCCTGCGCGTCCTCGAACAGCGAAGTCGCGCTTTCGCCGACCACTTCGTCGGTCAAAATGGCGGGATAATTCCCGGCCAGCTCCCACGCACGGAAGAACGGCGTCCAGTCGATCAGTTCGCGCAGGTCGCTCAGGTCCCAGTCGCGGAACACGTGCACGCCGGGCTTGGCAGGTGCCGGCGGCTTCAGCGCCATGTCGGCCCCGAAGGGATTGGCGCGCGCCTTGGCGAGCGGCAGCAGGTCGTTCTGCCCTTTGTTCGCGCGGGAGATACGAACCGCTTCATACTCGTCCGACGTCTTCTTGACGAATTCGTCTCGGATCGTGTCCGACACCAAAGTCGATGCGACGCCGACAGCGCGGCTGGCGTCCAGCACATGGACCACCGGGCCATCGTAAGCCGGCGAAATGCGCAGCGCGGTATGCACCTTGGACGTCGTGGCGCCGCCGATCAGCAGCGGCATCGTCATCCCGGCGCGCTTCATTTCCTCCGCCACGGTGACCATTTCGTCCAGGGACGGGGTTATCAGCCCGGACAGGCCGATCATGTCGGCATCGTTCTCGTTCGCTGCCTTCAGGATGTCGGGCCATGCCACCATGACGCCCATGTCGACCACGTCGAAGCCGTTGCACTGCAGGACCACGCCGACGATGTTCTTGCCGATATCATGCACGTCGCCCTTGACGGTCGCCATGATGATCTTGCCCTTGCCGCGCGCGCCCGGCTCCTTCGCCGCCTCGATGAAGGGCAGTAGATGCGCGACGGCCTTCTTCATAACGCGCGCCGACTTCACGACCTGCGGCAGGAACATCTTGCCCGATCCGAACAGGTCGCCGACCACGTTCATCCCGTCCATCAACGGCCCCTCGATCACTTCGATCGGGCGCGCGAACAGCTGACGGCATTCCTCGGTATCGTCCACGACATGCGCGTCGATGCCCTTGACCAACGCATATTCCAGCCGCTTGGCGACGGGCAGCGAGCGCCATTCCGCCGCCGCCTTCTCCGCCACCGCATCGGTGCCCTTATAGCGTTCGGCCAGCGCAATCAGCCGCTCGGTCGCGTCCGGATCGCGGTTGAGGATCACGTCCTCGCACGCGGTGCGCAGTTCGGGATCGATCGTGTCGTACACGTCGAGCTGCCCGGCATTGACGATCGCCATATCCATGCCCTGCGGAATGGCGTGATACAGGAACACGGAGTGCATCGCGCGGCGCACGGGTTCGTTGCCGCGGAAGCTGAAGCTCAGGTTCGACAGCCCGCCCGAAATATGGACATGCGGGCAGCGTGCCTTGATCTCGGCGCACGCTTCGATGAAGTCGACGCCGTAATTGTTATGCTCCTCGATCCCCGTCGCAACCGCGAAGACGTTGGGGTCGAAGATGATGTCCTCGGGCGGGAAGCCGATGCCGACGAGCAGCTTGTACGCGCGTTCGCAAATCTCGACCTTGCGCGCCTTGGTATCTGCCTGCCCGACCTCGTCGAACGCCATGACGACCACCGCCGCGCCGTAATTCATGCACTTGCGCGCCTGGGTAAGGAACTGTTCCTCGCCCTCCTTCATGCTGATCGAATTGACGATCGGCTTGCCGCTGACGCATTTCAGCCCCGCCTCGATCACCGACCATTTCGAGCTGTCGACCATGAACGGGATGCGCGCGATATCCGGTTCCGCCGCGATCAGCTTCAGGAACGTGGTCATCGCATATTCGGCGTCGAGCAGCCCTTCGTCCATGTTGACGTCGAGCACCTGCGCGCCGCTCTCCACCTGCTGCAACGCGACCTCGACCGCGGCGGGATAGTCGCCCGCCATGATCAGCTTCTTGAAACGCGCGGACCCGGTGACGTTGGTACGCTCACCGATATTGACGAAATTGGCGGAGGAATTGGTGGTCATAGCATCTTTCTTCCCCCTCCCGTTTGCGGGAGGGGTCGGGGGAGGGCCTGAATCCAACGCGGTCCGGGGGCAGGCCCTCCCCGGCCCCTCCCGCAAGCGGGAGGGGAGCCTTTACGCCGCCATCGTCATCGGCTCCAGCCCGGCGAGCTTGGTCCGCACGGCAGGCTGCGCGATCGCCCGCGAAGGCAGGCCCTTGACCGCATCCGCCATCGCCTTGATGTGCGCCGGGGTCGATCCGCAACAGCCGCCGAGCACGTTGACCTGCCCCGCCTTCGCCCATTCCAGCACCAGCCCGGCGGTCGTATCCGGCATTTCGTCATATTCGCCGAGTTCGTTGGGCAGGCCCGCATTCGGGTAGACCATGATCAGCGTATCCGCGATATCGCTGAGCGTGCGGACGTGCGGGCGAAGCTGTTCCGCCCCGAACGAACAGTTCAGCCCGATCGTCACCGGCCTCGCATGCCGCACCGCGTGCCAGAACGCCTCGACCGTGTGCCCCGACAGGTTGCGCCCGGACAGGTCGGTCAACGTCATCGACATCATGATAGGTACGTCGCGGCCCAGATCCTGCGCCGCTTCCAGCGCGGCCATGATCCCGGCCTTGGCGTTCAGCGTGTCGAACACCGTCTCGATCAGGATGAAATCCACCCCGCCCTCGATCAGCGCGTCGATCTGTTCACGGTACACCTGCTTCAGATAATCGAAATCGATCTCGCGAAAGCCCGGATCGTTGACGTCCGGCGACAGCGACAGCGTCTTGTTGGTCGGCCCGATCGCGCCGGCCACGAAACGCGGACGACCGTCCTTCGCAGCATATTCATCGGCCAGCCGCCGCGCGATCTGCGCCGATGCCAGGTTGATCTCGCGCACCAGATGCTCGGCGGCGTAATCCGCCTGCGAGATCAGGTTGGCGGAGAAGGTATTGGTCGACACGATGTCCGACCCGGCATCGAGATACTCGCGCGTGATCGTCTCCGGCACCTCCGGCTTGGTCAGCGCCAGGATATCGTTATTCCCCTTCTGGTCCTTCGCCAGGTTAAGGTCGCCGGCGTAATCGGCCTCGCCCAGCTTCCAGTTCTGGATCTCGGTACCGAACGCGCCGTCGGTGATCAGCACGCGCTTGGCCGCCTCGGCGAGGAATTTTTCGCGGATATTCATCGTATCTTCCTTCTTAGCCCCTCCCCTTCAGGGGAGGGGTTGGGGGTGGGGCAGTCCAGCAAGCTGGTATCTCGGTGAGACATCCCCCACCCCCTACCCCTCCCCTGAAGGGGAGGGGCTTAGAAAAACTAAGCCGCCTGTTCCCGCAGCGCGGGCGTCTTCGCCCGGATGCCCAACAGGTGGCAGATCGCAAAGCTCAGTTCGGCGCGGTTCAGCGTGTAGAAGTGGAAATCGCGCACGCCGCCGGCATACAGGCGCCGGCACAATTCCGCCGCGATCGTCGCGGAGACCAGTTGCCGCGCGGCCGGGCGATCATCCAGCCCTTCGAACAACGTGCCCATCCAGTCGGGCACCACCGTTCCGCACATCGCCGACATGCGCTGCACGCTGGCGAAGTTCATGATCGGCATGATGCCGGGCACGATCTCGGCATCGATCCCGGCCTTGGCGACCGCATCGCGATACCGGAAGAACGTCTCCGCCTCGTGGAAGAATTGCGTGATCGCACGGCTCGCCCCGGCATCCAGCTTGCGCTTCAGATTATCCAGATCCGCAACCGCATCCGGGGAATCGGGATGACATTCCGGATAGGCCGCGACCGAAATCTCGAACGGATGCAGCTTGCGCAGGCCGGCGACCAGCGCGGCGGCGTTTTCGTAACCGCCCACCGGCGACTGGAACTTCGTACCGGCGACGGGCGAATCCCCGCGCAACGCCACGATGTGCCGCACGCCGGCATCCCAATAATCGTTGGCGACCGCATCGATCTCCTCTCGCGTCGCCTCGACACAGGTCAGGTGCGCGGCGGCGGGAATATCCGTGTCGCGCGCGATCCGGGCGACCGTCGCATGCGTCCGCTCGCGCGTCGTCCCGCCCGCGCCGTACGTCACGGAAACGAAGCGCGGGCCGAGCGGCGACAACGTCTGCACCGACTCCCACAGCGTCTCTTCCATCTTCTGCGTCTTGGGCGGGAAGAATTCGAAGCTCACCCGCGCATCGCCCGCCACATCGGCGAACAACGGCGCGTCCAGCGCATAGCGCGCTTCCTGCATATCCTTGACCGAAACCATTACGCTGCCTTCACCTCATGTACCGGCGATCCGAGCTTCCGCCCGAGCCACAACTTCACCGTCAATTCGCCACCCTCGAGTGTTTCCGTCCGTACCGGGGCAAGCCCGGTGCCGGCGAACCATTGCGCGATCTGTTCGTCGGAGAAACCGAGGCGAGTATGCGCGTCGCGGGCGCGCAATTCCTCACGGTCGTGCGCTGCGAAATCCGCGATCAGCAGTCGCCCGCCGGGGCTCAGGACCCGCGCTGCCTCTGCAATGGCGGCACCCGGCTGCTGCGCGAAATGCAGGACGTGGTGGATGATCGCGGCGTCCGCCTCCCCGTCCCCCAGCGGCAAGGCATAGAGATCGGCCTGACGCAATTCCGCATTCGCAAGCCCGCGTTCGGACAGCTTCGCGCGCGCCAGTCGCAACATCTCGCTGCTGCGGTCGATCCCCAGCGCGTGTTTGGCGCGTCCGGCGAACAGTTCCAGCATCCGGCCCGTCCCCGTGCCGATATCGATCAGCCGCCCGATCTGGCCGTCACCCAGCACGTCTGAAATCGCAGCCTCGACCTGTTCCTCCGCGACATGGAGCGAACGGATCGCGTCCCACTGCCCTGCATTCGCTTCGAACCATGCCGCCGCGGATGTCGCACGGTCGGCGCGGACGGCCGCCAGCCGCGCCGCGTCCGCGACCGCCCAGTGATCCGCCTCGATCCCGTTCCACGCATCCAGCGCCGCCACGACAGGGTCGACCTTCGCCGCGCTTCCGACGCCGACGAACACCCAGCTGCCTTCCTTGCGGCGTTCGGCAAGCCCGGCGTCGCACAGGATCTTCACATGGCGGCTGACGCGCGGCTGGCTTTGACCCAGCACCTGCGCCAGTTCCCCGACGGACAATTCCATCGAGCGCAGCAACGCCAGGATGCGCAATCGCGTCGCGTCGGCAAGCGCACGGAATATGTCGAGGGCCAGGGTCATCGGGACAGTCATATAAAGATATCTTTATATGGGGTCAACGCGCGATCAGTTGCGGACCCTAAACCGTGCCGCTAGCGTTACGGCTCGCGATATTCAACGACATCGGAACTGGATCTTTCATGAAAAAACTCGTCGCCGTCGCCGCAACCTTCACCCTCGGTGCGATGCTCGCCGCATGCTCGCCCGCCGCGCAGAATGAGACGGCCGAGGCCGCCGACCAGATTTCCGCGGATGCCAACGCCACGATGGGCGCAGCGGTCAACGACACCGATGCGGCAGCGGATCGCGCCTTCGGTTCTGCCGAAGCGACGATGGACAATGCCGGCGCCGCGCTGGACAATGCCGCCGGCGATGCGCGTGACGCCACCGGTGCTGCATTGAAGGATGCCGGGAACGCCATCGAACAGTGATGAAGGCGGCGATCCTCCTTCCCCTGTTGACGCTCGCGGCGTGCGGATCGACGACCGACGCGCCGGGAACGGTCACGCAGGGGGAGGCGGACCAGTTGAGCGATGCGAGGGTGATGCTCGACGCCAATAGCGTGGATGCCAACGCCGTTGCCCTCGAAGGCAAGAACAAAGCCCCGCCGCAATAGGTCGGCGTCTTGAAGGTCAATGTCATGACGACAACGCGACGCTTAGGCGCCACCGATATGCACATCGCTCCACTCGTCCTGGGTGGAAACGTTTTCGGCTGGACGGCGGACAAGACCGCCAGTTTTGCCGTGCTCGACGCCTTCGTTGCCGGTGGCGGCACGATGATCGATACGGCGGACGTCTATTCGGTGTGGGTCCCGGGCCATTCCGGCGGCGAATCCGAAACGATGATCGGCGAATGGCTGAAGGCCAGCGGCAAGCGCGGCGACGTTCTCATCGCGACCAAGGTCGGGATGCTGCCCGGCGAAGGCGGCGAGAAACTGGCACCCGCCCGTATCGCCGCGGCATGCGACGCATCGTTGCAGCGGTTGGGCGTGGAGACGATCGACCTGTATTTCGCGCATCAGGACGACGATGCGGTCGCGCAGGAGGATGCGCTGGCCGCATTCGCCAAGCTGATCGAGGCGGGCAAGGTTCGCGCGCTCGGTGTGTCGAACTTCCACGCCATGCGGTTGAAAACTGCGCGCGACGCCGCGATCAAGCACGGCCTGCCGAGCTATCACGTGCTGCAGCCGGAATATAATCTGGTCAGCCGCCACAAGTTCGAGGGCGAGTTGCAGGATTATTGCGTCACCAACAATATCGGCGTGGTGCCCTATTACGGGCTCGCATCGGGCTTCCTGACCGGCAAGTACCGGACGAAGGACGATCTCGGACAAAGCGTTCGGGGTGGCCGGATGGGCGAGTTGCTGGAAGGAAAAGGTGCCGCTGTCCTTGCGGCGATGGACGAGGTCGCGGCGGACACCGGCGCGACGCTCGCCCAGATCGCGCTCGCCTGGCTTGCCGCTCAGCCCGGCGTCACCGCACCGATCGCCAGCGCCACCAGCGTCGAGCAGGTCGAGGATCTGCTCGGGTCGATCACGCTGGAATTGAGCGAGGACCAGTTGGAGCGACTGTCCAACGCTGGGGCCTGAGGCCCGGATTTGACTTCAGCCACATCAAACATCGTCATCCCCGCGCAGGCGGGGATGTGGATTCACGTTTGAAGTGCACCGTTTGAGAGAGCGATGAATGCCTCGGCGGGTGTCTGGAAGTCGAGGCATTTTCTGGGGGGTATTGTTGAGGCGCTCGGCATAGGCACGGAGTTGCCGGTGGGTGATCGTGTCGAGGTCGGTCTTGCGGGGCAGGACGCGGCGCAGCCGGCCGATGGTATTTTCGACCCCGCCTTTTTGCCAGGGGCTGCGGACATCGCAGAAGAAGGTGGCGACGCCGAGACGATCGTGCAGGCGATAATGCTCGGCGAACTCGGTGCCGTTATCGAAGCTGATGGTGCGCCGCATGTCGCGGGGGATGGCGCGCAGGTGCGCTGCGATACGGCTGGCGGTCAAGGCGGCTTTGCGGTGCGGTGGCTTGTCGAGAATGGTGAAGCGGGTCTGTCGTTCGTGCAGGACGAGGATGTTGTGACCGTATCGGGCGAACAGCATGTAGTCGGCCTCCCAGTGGCCCGGCTGGTCGCGCCGGTCGGCCTCTGCGGGCCGTTCGGACAGGGGTATACGGTGCTGGATGAAGCTGGCCGGACTGCCGCCGCGGCGTGCATATCGCCCGCGCCTGAACTTCGCGCGGGGCAGCAGGCGGTGCCAATGGTCTTTCTGCGCCGAGCGGTGATAGACGTAGCGATAGATTGACTCATGGCTGATCACGGTGCGACCAGCATCACGCGCCAGCCGGCCGGCGATCTGTTCGGGGGAATGTCCCATCGCAAGGCCTTTCCTCACGATCTCTCGCAGGTCCGGCTGGCGTACCAGCTTGAAGCGACCGTCCCAGCGCCGCCGCCGTGCCGCCAGCGCATGCGCCCGCGCCGGGGCATAGCCCCCATCCCAGACCTTCGTCCGCTGGCTATTGCGCCGCCGCTCGCGACCGATCGTCGTATGATCCCGGCCGATCGCCGCCGCTATCGCACGATCCGACAGCCCGGCGGCATGCAACCGCGCAATCTCGATCCGCTCGTCTAGGCTGAGCTGCCTGTATCTTCGCCCCATCGCACTACCACCCTAGCAGTGGTGCACTTCTTTCGTGAGTCCAGGGAATCCATAATCACCACGGTTTCCATAAGAACCGACAGCTAAGCCAATATGGATCCCCGCCTCCGCGGGGATGACGACCAATAGTCGGCGGCTCGGCGGCTCAATCGTCCGCCGACCCGGCCGTCCCCTAAGGCCGATAGACATTCAGAAGATGACGTGCCGAAAACGGTAGTTTTGCGTGACCCGGAGCGCAGCCTACTCTCGGTACGTGAGCACCGGAAGCGCGCGAAACCGCCGTTTGCAGGCCGTCAGGGCTGAATGTCGATCGGCCCTAATCTTCCGTATGCCGCCGGTAGAAGTCCAAGATCGTCGTCCAGAGATGCTCGCCAACCTGCGGGCCGCCGACGCGGTGGGTGAAGCCGGGATAGAACATCATCTCGAACGGCGTCGACGCCGCCTGCATGCGGGCCGCGAGCGCGGTCGAATTCTCGAAGAAGACGTTGTCGTCCGACATGCCGTGAATCAGCAGCATTGGATCCTTGATCTTCACCGCATCCGTCAGCGCGCTGGACGCCGCATAGGCCTTCGCATCCTTTTTCGGGTCGCCCATATACCGCTCGGTATAGTGGGTGTCGTACAATTCCCACTTGGTCACCGGCGCACCCGCAACACCGGCGGCGAACACGCCCGGCGCGGCCTCCAGCATCTTCAGCGTCATATAGCCGCCGTAGGACCAGCCATAGGTGACGATCTTCTTCGGATCGACGAAAGGCTGTTCCTTCAGCCAGCGCGCGCCCAGCAACTGGTCCTCGACCTCCACCGTTCCCGCCGCGCGGTACAACTGGCTTTCGAAGGCGACGCCGCGATTGGCCGATCCGCGATTGTCGATCATGAAGACGATATAGCCCTGCGCGACCAGATACTGGTGCAGCGCCCCGCCCCAGTTCCGCGACACGGTCTGCGAATGCGGCCCGCCATAATGTTCGAAGAATACCGGATATTTGTTGCCGGGCTGCAACGGCGGCGTGATCATCTCGTAATAGAGCGTGCTGCCATCCGCCGCCTTCAGCGTGCCGAACTTCGTCGCCTGATGCTGCGCCAGGAACGGCTGATAGGGATGCCCTGCCACGAGGGCATTCTGGTTGATCCACGACAGCCGCTTGCCACTGGTATCGGCCAGATAAGTCTGGGTCGGCTGATCGGGATTGGAGCGCGAGACGATGATCCGCGACGCCGCGCCGTCCATCGTCGCCCCGTTCCACCAGCCGGTTTCGGTCAGCCGCACGGGTGTCGAGGGACGCGCCAGATCGACCGCGTATAGATGCTTTTCCAGCACCCCGTCCTTGTTGCCGGTGAAGAATATCCGGCCTTTCGCCTGGTCCACGCCGGCCAGGTCCATGACGACCCAGTCGCCCTTGGTCAGTTGCGTCCACGTGCCGCCCTTGAGGCGATAGAGGTGCGCGAAGCCGCTACGTTCCGACGTCCAGATCAGGCTGCCATCGTCGAGGAAGCGATACGCGTCGCTGAGGTTCACCCAGGAATTGGGCTTCGCCTTCTCGCTGAACAGGATCTTCGAAGCGCCGGTCGCGGGATCGACCTTCAGCATGTCCAGCACGGTCTGCGCGCGATTCTGGCGCTGCACGTACAGCGCGCTGCCATCGGGCGCCCAATCGACCCGCGCGAGATAGATGTCACCGTCCCTGCCGAGATCGACCTTCACCTTCCCCGAACCGTCCGGCTTCATCACATACAGTTCGACTGCGACATTGGGCGTGCCCGCCGCCGGATAGCGCTGATCGTATGTCTTCGTCCCGTTCGCGCCGATCGCCGCGCGCGTGACGACACCGACCGGCGCCTCGTCGAACCGCTCGACCGCGACGCGCGTATCGCCGGGCGCCCACCAATAGCCGGTGCGGCGGCCCATCTCTTCCTGCGCGACGAACTCCGCCTCGCCCCAATGCACCGTCCCCGCCCCGTCCGACGTCAGCGCACGCGGCGCACCGCCCAGCGGCTGGACGACCAGATTCTGGTCGCGCACATAGGACACGAAACCGCCGCCGGGGCTGATCTTCGGGTTCAGCGCGCCACCGACATTATCCGTCAGCCGCGACACCTTGCCGTCCAGCGTGGCGAGATACAGGTCGCCGTCGATCGGGACCAGGATCGTCTTTCCATCGGGCGACCATTCATAGGACACGATGCCGGTCTTGCCGCTGATGCTGCGGTCACGCTCGCGCTGCATCTTCTCGGCTTCGGACAATTCGGCGCCGCTGCCGACCTTCTTTGAATCGACCAGCATGCGCTCCTGCCCGGTGCGCGTATCCAGCGCCCAGAGATCGAAGCGCTGCTTCTCGTCGGCGCGCGGCCGCAGCGATGTCAGCAATGTGCCGTCCGGCGACAGCTTCAGCGATTGCGGCTGCGGCCCGGACAGGTCGGGCGATCCGAACACGCGCTTCAGCGTGAGGGGCTGGCCCTGACCCTGCTCCTTGGCCATACCCTGAGCGGAGGGTGGCGAGTCAGCCGCCATTGCGGGCGACCCGATCGTGGCAAGCATCGTGCTCGCCAAAAACCCCATAACGACCCAGGGTCTCGCCATCCGTCATCTCCATTCCCGTACAACCCGATTCAGGCCGCGGGTATAACGCCGGCTTCGCGATTGTCGCCTGCTTTGCTCCGCTTGCCGATCGGCAGGAGCCGCCGCGCGATCAGCGAGCGCCACGCCCATTCAACCGGCGCGATCGCATAGTGACGGACGTACCAGTTCGCCCAGACCAGCAGCACCGCATTCACCGCCACCGCGGTCAACATCAGCGCCATCCAGCCCTGCTGCCCGTACAGCCCCAGCGCCCAGGGCGGGTACAGGACCCACAGGCAAATGATCGTCTGCGCGATGTAAATGGTCAGCGCGGTCCGCCCCGCCGCCTCGAACGGCTTCAACAGCTTCACCCCCCATGCCGTGCCGAGCAGGAGATACACGGCCGAGATATGGCCGAGCGTCGTCGCCAGCCGGGCGACCTCTCCGACGGCGTAGATCAGGTAAGGATAATCGTCGAACCGCATGACCACGAACGCAATATACGCCCGCCCGCTCAAGCCGATGGCATACGCCACCACCATCGTATTGCGGTAGAAGGCGCGCGACCGCCGCCCCTGGATCACGCCCCATTTAAACAAAGCGGCGCCGATCAGCATGGAGCTGAACGCTTCCCAGATAAACAGCGGTTCGAGCATCATGCCGTCGCCGATGCCGTCGTTCACGCCCCAGATGAACAGCGTGCTTGTCCAGGCGCTGTCAGCCCAGGTCGCGAACGTCGCCGTGTCGGATCCGCGTGCCTTGTCCTCCCGCGCGACTCGCTTCGCCGTTTCCGCCTTGTCCTTGGCGCGCTCCTTCTTGCGCTCCACGGTCTTCGCGACCTGCTTCGCCTCGTCCTTCGTCAGCTTCTGCTTGTGCGCGATGCGGCCCTGCAACTGCTCGACCTGTGCAAGCCGCGTCTGCGCCTGATGCAGGTTGAACCCGGCGCCGAACAGCTGCGCCAGCGCCATCAGCATTCCCAGACCCAACAGCGTCTTCGGCCCCAGCCGGCGGAACAGGAGGGCGATCAACGCCGCAATGCCGTACGTGTGCAGGATGTCACCGGGCCAGAGCAGGATGAACAGGTGGATCAGGCCAAACAGCCACAGGACCAGGTTGCGCGCGTAATATCCGCGCATCACCGCCCAGTCGCCGAACAGGAACCGCAACATGCCGCCCGGCGAGTCCGCTTCGTCAGCGGACGCCCGCAATGCATTGGCCGCGCGATCGGTCAGGATGACCATGCCGACTCCAAACAGCATTTCCAGCAGGCACCTTGCCGTACCACTGGCAAGCACGTCGCGCAGCCACCAGGCGACCTGATCCGCCTGGCTCCAGCCAAGATGCCGTGGGTCGTCGAACGACGCCCATAACGATCCGCCCATGTCGTTGATGTTCATGAACAGGATACCGAGGATCGCGACGCCGCGCAGGATATCCAGTCCCGCCAAACGCGGCGCGCCATCGGGCTCCATCGCGGTGGTCATCGTCACGTCGGCCATCGCGTATCCCCCGCAATTCGATGACCCGATGAATACGCAAAGTATGCGCGGTCCCGCAATGGCCGGGCCGGCATGACGTCGCAATAAATACGGCACGTTTTATTATGGCGATGGGGGGCGTCGTAGTCGCACCTCAAAACGGAATTTTACGGCAGCCCCGGCCAGACCTTCTTCACTCCCCTCCCTGCAAGGGAGGGGTTGGGGGTGGGTATTGTCCGGGCGTACCGACTCCGTTTGTTTTCCGGGTGCCGTATCGCGGGCATCGCCCCCCCGGCCCCTCCCTTCCAGGGAGGGGAGAAGGACGCCTCCCCTACCGACGCCAGCATCCCTCGACATGGTCATCCACGACACCGCAAGCCTGCAACCATGCATAGACGATCACCGGACCGACGAACTTGAAACCGCGCGCCTTCAATGCCTTCGACATCGCCTCGGACAGCGGCGTCTTGGCCGGCACGTGTTCGCCATCCCCCCGGATCGGTGCTCCGCCCGCCATTCCCCACACGAACTCCGCAAAATCCTCACCGGCCGCCCGCATGTCCAGATAGGCGCGGGCATTGCCGATCACCGCCTCGATCTTGGCGCGCGACCTGATGATGCGCGGATCGACCACCAGCCGTTCGACATCGTCGGCACCGAACCGCGCCACCGCTTCCGGATCGAACCCGGCGAACAGCTCCCGGAATGCATCCCGCTTGTTCAGGATAATGCTCCACGACAGACCGGCCTGAAATCCGTCCAGTTGCAGCTTCTCCCACAAGGCACGGCTGTCGCGCTCCGGTACGCCCCATTCCTCGTCGTGATAGGCCTGCATCACCGGCGAAGACTCCGCCCACGGGCACCGCGTCCTGACCGCCATCTTTCACACCCCCGACGCTATGGTTAACCCCGCTGCTATAGGGCATGGCCGCGCCGGATGGACCAGCAAATGCCCCTCGCCCCGGGACGATCGAAACGACAGACGATCACGACGATCCTGATCGCCTGCGCAGTCATCGTCGCAGCCGGGCTCACGGCCGTTGCCTACCGGCCGGGCCTGATGACCTGGGATGCGGTCCGCCAATATGATCAGGCGCTCAGTGGCCAGTTCGACGACTGGCACCCGCCGGCGATGGAATGGCTCTGGCGGCAATTCACCCCGCTCTTCGCCGGACCGGGCCCCATGCTGGCACTCCAGCTAGCACTGTTCTGGGGTGGCATTCTCCTGCTCTCTTTGTGGGCGTTGCGGCGCGACCGTATCGGTCTGGCGGCTGCGATCGTGGCCTGCGGCGCGCTTCCCCTGGCGATGGCGCTGATGGGTTCGGTGCTGAAGGATTGCCTGATGGCCGGGGCGTTGCTGGCGGCAAGCGGGCTGCTCGTCTGGCGCGGCGAAACCGCCGCACCACGGGGGCAGCGCTGGGCGCGGTGGGCGTCATGCTCGTCCTCGCCGCGGCGACGTTGCGGTTCAACGCTTTCCTTGCCGGGCTGCCGCTCATCGTCGCTCTACTGCCACGCTGGAGCCGCCGGACGCCGCTGCATCTGTTAGCGACGTCGGCTTTCTCGGCGATCGTTGTGCTTGCGGCCATGCCTTTGGCGAACCGGCTCGTCGGCGCGCGCCCGAGCGGGGTCGAGCTATCGCTCGTCATCTTCGATCTGGCCGGCATCACGCAGTTCAGCGGCGTGAACGCGTTTCCCCCGCTCGCGGATGTCCCGGATCCGGTGGCAACCAGCCGGCGCTGCTACACGCCCATTCGCTGGGACAGTTACGCATGGTGGGTCGAAGAACCCTGCGCGATCGGTTTCGCGAACGTCGGTGCCGCCTTGAAGGCACAACACGTCGGCCCGTATGCGTTCCTCGCCCGCGCGATCGCCGCGCATCCCATCGCTTATGCGCGGCATCGGCTCGCGCATTTCAACATCAATACGCGCTTCCTGGTACCCGACGAGATCGAGCGCGCGGTGCAGGTCGAATCTGCTCCGAACCGATGGGGCTATGCGGTCACCCCCAATCCCGTCCTGTCGGCGATCGACGCCGCGGCCTTGGTCATGGCCCGCACGCCGCTCGGCTGGCCGATCGTCTGGATCGCGTTGGCCATCGGCATACTTGGCATTTCAAGCCATTTGCCGTCGCGCCGGATCGTCATCCCGCTTGCTTCGTCGGCCGTGATGTACGGCATGGGCTATGCGATGTTCAGCGTCGCATCCGAATTCCGCTATCATCTGTGGACGATGATGTCCGCATTGGCAATGGCGATCACCGCCTCCGATCTCCATGCGGGCGCTGCACTGCCGCGGGTCAGGCTTTTCATCGCCTTCGCGCCGGTGGCGGTCGTGATCCTTCTCGGCACGGTCTGGCGCATTACCTGATCAATCGCCGCGCTCGTTGATCCAGTAATGATCCTGTTCGATCGCCGACTGCACCGGACGCCCTCTCGCGTCGCGGGAAGGCTTGAACCGGAAGCGCTGTAGGATCAGGCGGCAGGTCAGCACATCCAGTTCGCGACTGCCGCTCGAACCGGTGATTTCGCAATCGGTTGCGCGGCCGTCGACCGTCACGACATATCGAACCGATACCTTGCCGCCGATCCCGGCATTCGCCACGTCGAACGGCCAGTCCGCGCGGCTGATCCCGCCCTTCGTCTGGCGCGGCGGGATCTCCAGTCCGCCATCGCCCTCTCCGTCGCCGTATCGCCCGCTACCGCTGCCATCGCCCTGCCCGCCGCTGCCGGTTCCGGGACCGCGAATATCGGCATTGCCCGAGGTCGTTTGGGTGCCGATGCCGGGCTTTTCGGCGACCGGTATCGGCGGCGGCACGGGCGGCAGGATGATCGGCGGCGGCGCGACGACCTCCGTTGCCTTCGACCGCAGGTTCGGCGGTGATGCGGCCCCCTCCGCTTTCTTGGCGACGACCTTGTGCGGCACCAGTCGCTCCGGCGGCGGAGGTGGCGGCGGCGGCAGGATATCGAACGCGACCAGACTGTCCCGCGCCGCCTGCGTAAAGTTCATCGCCAGCCCGCTGATCAGCGCATAGCCGAGACCAGCCTGCACCACGACCGCGATGACCGCGCCTTTGATACGGTCGGACTTACCGGATTGGGCATAGCTCATCGGCTGTCCAACGCCCGGACCCGACACGATTGTTCCTCGACCGGCAGCCGCCGGCGCCTTGCACAACGAAAAAGGCGCCGGGACCGAAGCCCCGACGCCTTTCGCATCTCACGATGCCGGACCGATCACTCGGCGGCAGCGCTGCCCTTTGCAGGACGCGTGTCGCGACGCTCGGCGATACGCGCCGACTTGCCGGTGCGGCCACGCAGGTAATACAGCTTGGCGCGACGCACGGCGCCCTTGCGGACGACTTCGATGCTGTCGATGTTCGGCGAATAGAGCGGGAACACACGCTCCACGCCTTCGCCGAACGAAATCTTGCGGACGGTGAAGTTGCTGCCCATGCCCTTGTTCGAACGCGCGATGCACACGCCTTCGTAATTCTGGACGCGGGTACGTTCACCTTCGACCACCTTCACGCCGACCTTCAGCGTGTCGCCGGGGCGGAATTCGGGGATCTTCTTGTTCTCGAGAAACTTCGCGATGTTCTCGGCTTCGATCGTCTGGATGAGATTCATCTCATTCGTCCTTCATTCGTCGTCGCGCGCCAGAGGGCGACTGGACCCGAGCGCCCTCATGACGCTCCCAAAGATCCGGCCGCCTTAGCCGTGTGTCGGTCTCGGCCATCGACTTGCGCCATGCCGAAATCCTCGCATGATCCCCCGATCGCAACACTTCGGGGATCGTGCGCCCTTCCCATTCGAATGGTCGGGTATATTGCGGGTATTCGAGCAGGCCTCCTTCGAAGCTCTCGTCCACACCACTTGAAGCCGCGCCCATTACGCCGGGAAGCAGCCGAATGCAAGCGTCGAGCAGCACCAGCGCCCCCATCTCACCTCCGGACAGGATGTAGTCGCCGATCGACACCTCTTCCACCGACCGGCCCTCGAAGATCCGTTCGTCGAACCCCTCGAACCGGCCGCACAGGATCGTCACGCCCGCCCCCGCCGCAATCTCGCGAACGCGCGCCTGCGTCAGCGGCGTGCCGCGTGGCGTCATCGCCAGCACCGGACGTCCCGGCGGTACGCTGTCGATCGCCGCGGCTAGGATGTCCGGCCGCAATACCATGCCCGCGCCGCCGCCCGCCGGCGTCCCGTCCACCGTGCTATGTCTGTCGGTCGCGAAACTGCGGATATTGACCGCATCGAGGCTCCACCGCCCCCCCCAAAGCCCGCCCGGCAAGCGATACGCCGAGTGGCCCGGGAAACATCTCTGGATAGAGCGTCAGTACAGTCGCCGCGAAGGTCATTGCGTCCAGTTCTCGACGGCTAGATCGGGAATATCGCGGAAGTCATTTTCGTTGTTGGTCACAAGGGTAAGCCCCAACGAAAGCGCGTGTGCCGCAATCAGGCGATCAAATCTCGCGCGCTTGAACGGAATACGGGCATAGGCCTGCGCCGCGCCCGCATCGAACGGCAACACCGGAACCCGTTCGAACAGCCGCTCGACCGAAATCCTCGCATCCTTCTCCTCTGGCGGGATACCCAACAAAATCTCGGCATAGACTATTGCGGACGTGACAACCGTTCCCGGCAGAAGTTCACCGATGCGAACTGCAGGCCGCGATGCGCTATCGCGTAGGACATAGATAGCGATGTTTGAATCGATCAAAAATCGCGGCTTATCCACCTTCTAAGCGCTTTCCGGTCCAGTCGAGTTCGCGGTCCTCAAATTCGCGGTCTTCCGGAGTCAGGAGTTTCAGCCATGGAATTGAGCCCGCGATCCCGGTCAGGTCGATCGTCTTTTTCGTCGGCGGCAAAGGCTCGAAAACGTACGTGCCCTGGGTCTCCCGGACAAGCATCTCGGTCCCTTCAACGGCACCCAACGATTTGGGCAATCGTACTGCAAGCGAATTGCCCGACTTGAAGACCTTTGTCTTTATAGGCTTTGACATCATGGCCTCCGTATATACGGTCCGTATATACTAAACGATGAAGGCAGCGTCAATCACGAGCCGGCGCCCGTCCCATTCGGGTACCGCGTCGGCATTCATCGGGACCATGAACCGTTTGCCGGGTTTGCCGTCCTCGGTCGGCCGCTCGACCTCGATCACGTCGCCCGCGCCGAAATCGTCGATTGCGACGACGACGCCCAGAGCCTCGCCATCCGTGGACACGGCGGGAAGGCCCAGCAGATCGGCATGATAATATTCGCCGTCCGCCAGCGGCGGCAATTCGGACCGCAGCACCGTCAGCTCGGTCCCACGCAAAGCCTCGGCGGCGTTGCGATCGTTGATCTCGGCGATACGCGCGATCGTGCCGTTGCTGCCGTGGCGGGTGGATTTCAACGTCAGCGATCCGCCGTTGAACGACGCATAGGCGCCAAGATCGTCCGTGAACAGTTTCAGGCGAACTTCGCCCATCACGCCATGCGCGCCGATAATGACGGCTAGCGTGACGGGCGCACTTGCACGATCTTCCCCGTCACCCGTCCGAAGCGGAACCGGGTTGCTCGCCGGGCGTGTCGTCGGCCCCTTCGGCGGGGTCTGTGGCGGAGACGCCTTCGTTGGTGGCGTCTTCGTCATCGCGATTCTCGTGTTCCGGATCGACCTTGGGCATCACGCACTCCTGCTCTGTTGAGTGCGATAGAACGCGCGATGCCCATGATCGTGCCGATCAGGCCTGCTGGTCTTCGGTCGCGGCTTCGACTTCGGCAGCCATGACGGCTTCGGTCTCGGCCTGGGCCTCTGGCTCCGGAGCAGGTGCCGCCGCTGCTGCCTTTGCAGCCTCTTCGGCTTCCGCTGCCTTGGTGGCACGCTCTTCGGCGCGCTCGGTCGCCTTCTCGCCCGGCTTGCCCTTGTTCGGGTTGCTGCGCGCTGCACGCTCACGAACGCCTGCGACGTCGAGGAAGCGCGCGACGCGATCGGTCGGCTGCGCGCCGACGCTCAGCCAGTGCTTCGCACGATCGGTGTCGAGCACGACGCGCTTCTCGTCGTCCTTGGCGAGCAGCGGGTTGTACGTGCCGATCTTCTCGATGAACTTGCCGTCGCGCGGTGCGCGGGCATCGGCCACGACGATCTTGTAATACGGACGCTTCTTGGAACCACCACGCGTCAGACGAATGCTTACAGCCATTATGTTATCCTTGGTTATCTAAGTAGTTAGGTTGGGTTATTTCTTCTTGTTGAGCAGATTTTCGAAGCCCGGAGGAAGCTTCGCCTGACCGCCGCCGAGACCCGGCAGACCGGATCCTCCGCCGCCGCCCAGATTGGGAAGCCCCCCGCCGCCGACACCGCCGCCAAGACCGCCAAGCGCACCGCCCAGGCCGCCCTTGCCGAACATCGCCGCCATGCCCTTCAGCCCACCCATCTTCCGGATCTTCTTCATCGCGGTCGACATCTCAAGATGCATCTTCAACAGCTTGTTGACGTCCTGCACGGTCGTCCCGCTGCCCTTCGCGATCCTGATCTTGCGCTTGGCATTGATCATTTCGGGCTTGGTCCGCTCCTTCTGCGTCATCGACGTGATCATCGCGTCCATGCGCAGCAGGATCCGTTCGTCCATCCCGCCGCCGGCCATCGCCGCCTTGGCCTTCGCCATGCCGGGGATCATTCCGGCCAGCGCGCCGAGCCCGCCCATGCGTCGCATCTGCGCAAGCTGCGCGCGAAGATCGTTGAGGTCGAACTGGCCCTTGGCCAGCTTCGCCGCCATCGCCTCGGCTTCGTCCTGCTGAACGGCTTCGGCCGCACGTTCGACCAGGCCGACGACATCGCCCATGCCGAGGATGCGACCTGCGACACGCGCCGGATGAAACGCCTCCAGCGCATCGAGCTTTTCGCCCATGCCCGCAAACTTGATCGGCTTGCCAGTCACGGCGCGCATCGACAGGGCGGCACCGCCGCGCGCATCGCCGTCCATGCGGGTCAGCACGACACCGGTCAGGGTAACCTGATCGGAGAAGTTCTTGGCGACGTTGACCGCGTCCTGCCCGGTCAGCGAGTCGACCACGAGCAAAATCTCGGTCGGTTGTGCGACATCGGCGACGGCGCGCATCTCGTCCATCAACGCCTGATCGACATGCAGGCGACCCGCAGTATCGAGCATCAGGACGTCGAAGCCCTGCAACTTCGCCGCCTGCATCGCACGACGCGCGATATCGACCGGCTGCTGCCCGGTGACGATCGGCAGCGTCTGCACGTCGGCCTGAGTGCCGAGCACGGCCAGCTGTTCCTGCGCGTTCGGGCGATTGACGTCCAGCGACGCCATCAACACCTTCTTGCGCTCGCGACCGCCCTGCCCGGCCGACAGCCGCTTGGCGATCTTCGCCGTCGTGGTCGTCTTGCCCGACCCTTGCAGGCCGACCATCATGATGACGGCAGGTGGCGTTACGCCGAGTTCGAGTTCGGACGCATCCGACCCCAGCATCTCGACCAGCGCGTCGTTGACGATCTTGACGACCTGTTGACCCGGCGTGACCGAGCGCAACACGTTCTGGCCGACGGCGGCCTCCGTCACCTTCTCGACGAAATCACGCGCGACCGGCAGTGCGACGTCGGCCTCGAGCAAGGCGACCCGCACCTCGCGCATCGCCCCGCGCACGTCCGCCTCGGTCAGCGCGCCACGGCCGCGCAACCGATCGAACACACCGCCAAGGCGATCACTCAGGCTTTCGAACACTCAGAAACCTTTCATCCAAACCGCCGGCCTTCGTCCAAACGCAAAAGACGCCGGCGGACGAAACCTCGTCGGCCGGCGTAGCCCTTGGGCTGCCTTTCACGCATGTCCGGAGACGAGCGGTCGCGGGGTCGTTAGCCGAACATCCCGCGAATGGCAAGATGTGGCGTCAGACGTCGAACCCCGCTCCGCGTCGATGGCGGTATATTCCTTCCAATCCAGGAAACACCCGTTTCGACTTTAACGTCATCTACATCTTAGCTGCTCCACACCCTGCGCTTCCTCGACCACAAGGTACGCGTTCGCATGGCGTTCGACGGCAGCACTCCCCCGCCCGCGTCACCCCGCGCAGCGACATATTGAGCGGCGCGATCACCGTCGCGTCGATCCTGCTGTTCGTCGGCACCGGTTCGGCAGTTCTGTCGATGGGGCTGCACAGCTATCTGGCCGGGCAGAAGGGGCCGGACCAGACGCTCGTGATCGCCTTGCTACTGAACATCGCCCTGATCCTGTTCGGTTGGCGTCGGCACCGCGAACTGGCGCAGGAAGTAAGCGTCCGCACCGCCGCCGAGGAGCGCGCGCAGATGTTGGCGTCGCGGGATCCGCTGACCGGGTTCCTCAACCGCCGCTGCCTTGCGGACGAAGGCGCGGTGATGTTCGATCAGGGTGAAGGGCGCGGACGGGCGGTCGCGCTGCTGATGCTCGATCTGGACCATTTCAAGATGGTCAACGACATGCACGGCCATGCCGCGGGCGACGCGCTGCTGCGGCTGGTTGCGGACGAGATTGCCGCCGCCATGCCGTCCGGCGCGCTGACGGCGCGATTGGGCGGCGACGAATTCGCCTGCGCCTTCCTGTTCGATCCGATCGATCCGGGTGCGATCGAGCAAGTCGCCGAGCGGCTAGTCAGCAAGCTCGCCCAGCCCATGCACGTCGATGGACTGCATCTGCACATATCCGTCTCGGTCGGGATCGCACGGTCCGATTTCGATTGTGGCAGCATAGATGCGCTGATGCGTGCAGGCGACATCGCGATGTACGCCGCGAAGAATTCCGGCCGCAATCGCTTCGCCTGGTTCGACCAGTCGATGGAACGCGACCTGCAGGCGCGCAACGAACTGGAAAGTGGATTGCGCGCCGCGATCCCGCAGTTGGAGATCGTGCCCTATTTCGAACAGCAGATCGACCTGACGACGGGGCGGCTGACCGGCTTCGAAGTGTTGGCGCGCTGGGAACATCCGACGCGCGGCGTGATCGTTCCCGATCGTTTCATTCCCATTGCGGAGGAAACCGGGATGATTGCGGATCTGTCGCTGTCGGTGATGCGTCAGGCGTTCCTGGCTGCGCGCGACTGGGATCCGGCGCTGTCGCTCTCGGTCAACATATCGCCGTGGCAGTTGAAGGATGCGTGGCTCGCGCAGAAGATCATCAAGGTCCTGACCGAAACAGGTTTTCCCGCCAATCGGCTGGAGATCGAGATCACGGAAAGCTCGCTCTTCGCCAATCTCGCGCTCGCGCAGTCGATCGTCGGCAGCCTGAAAAATCAGGGCATCCGGTTGGCGCTGGACGATTTCGGCACCGGATATTCATCGCTGGCGCATCTCCGCGCGCTGCCGTTCGACCGGATCAAGATCGACAAGAGCTTCATCATGTCGATCAACGACAATCCGGAAAGCGCGGCGATCGTCAACGCAATCACACGGCTGGGCGACAGCCTGAACCTGCCCATCACCGCCGAGGGGATCGAGACGGCGGTGATCGAGGAACGCCTGCGCGCGCTGGGCTGCGCGCGCGGTCAGGGCTATTTGTACGGCCGCCCAATCAACGTGACGAACGTCCGCTGCCTGCTGGCGGAGAAGCGTTTGCTCAGATCCGGTGGCGAACCGGTGGTTCCAGTGGACAAACGTCACGCCAGATAGTCGCGTAGACTTCGCGGGGGTTCGCAACTAGATCACCGCGCATGCCCATCCCGCCGGCCGCGTCTCGCGCCGATCCCGACATCATCAGCCTGGGTTGCCGCCTGAATATCGCGGAAAGCGAGACGATTCGCGCGTTCGTCGCCGGGCGGAACATGGTCGTCGTGAACAGCTGTGCGGTGACCAACACCGCAGTTCGCGAGACACGCGACCGCATCCGTCGCGCGCGCCGCGACCGCCCGGGCGCGGAAATCGTCGTTACCGGCTGTGCGGCGCAGATCGACCCGTCCGGTTTTGCCGCGATGCCCGAAGTCGATCGGGTGATCGGCAACGTCGACAAACTGACGCCCGCCGCCTGGGCCTCCGCCGAGCCCGTAATCGTCGCCGACATCATGGCAGTACGCGATACGGCCCCGCATCTCGCCGAGGCATTCACTCCTGCCTTTTCCGGCCATGCCCGCGCCTTTGTCGAGGTTCAGAACGGGTGCGACCATCGCTGCACCTTCTGCGCGATCCCGTTCGGACGCGGCAACAGCCGTTCGGTGCCGGCTGGCGCGGTGATCGACCGGATCGGCGCGCTGGTCGATGCGGGGCACCGCGAGGTCGTGCTGACCGGCGTCGATCTGACCAGCTACGGTCCCGACCTGCCGGGCGCGCCGACACTGGGGATGCTGGTCGAACGCATCCTGCGGCATGTTCCCGCGCTGGAGCGTTTGCGCCTGTCGTCGCTGGACGGGATCGAGATCGACGGCCGTTTGTTCGACCTGCTCACCGGAGAAAAGCGGATCATGCCGCATGTTCACCTTTCCCTTCAGGCGGGCGACGACATGATCCTGAAACGCATGAAGCGCCGCCATTCCCGCCAGCAGAGCGTAGCTCTGGTCGAGCGGTTGAAGCGCGCGCGCGGCGACATCGCGATCGGAGCGGACCTGATCGCGGGTTTCCCGACCGAAGATGATGCGATGGCCGCCAATACGCTCGCGCTGATCGGCGATTGCGACATCGTCCATGCGCATATCTTCCCCTATTCCGAACGCGACGGCACGCCCGCGGCGCGCATGCCGCAGGTCGCGATGCCCGTGCGCAAGGCTCGCGCCGCTGCGTTGCGCGCGGCGGCGGCGGAGCGGCGGCGGGCATGGCTCGCCTCGCTCGTCGGATCGACCCAGCAGATACTGGTCGAGCGGCCCGGCGATCGCGGGCATGCGGCGAACTTCGCCGATGTTCGCTTCCCCGCCGACCGGCTGGATGTCGGCAGTATCGCTGCGATCAAGATCACCGCCACCGATGGCAAAAACCTAACAGGAACAGCCGCATGAATACCGCCTGGCACAACAAGCTGCTCGGCGGCTTCAAGCGCACGTCCGATCGGCTGATCGGCAATCTCGCGGGTCTGGGTGCCGCACGTCTGGACGACGAAACGCTCGACGAGATCGAGGAGGCGCTGATCGCGTCCGATCTGGGTCCGGAAACCGCCGCGCGCATCCGCGCCCGGCTGGGCGAGGGCAGTTTCGAGCGGAACATGGAGGAACTCGGCATCCGCCTGATCGTCGCGGAGGAGATCGAGAAGGTGCTGGCCAGAGTCGCCAAGCCGCTGGAGATCGAGGCGTTTCCGCGTCCGCAGGTGATCCTCGTCATCGGCGTGAACGGATCGGGCAAGACGACCACTATCGCGAAGCTCGCGCATTTGTTGATGGAGCAGGATTATGCCGTGATGCTCGCGGCCGGCGATACGTTCCGCGCCGCCGCGATCGGACAGCTCGCCACCTGGGCCGAACGGGTCGGCGTCCCGATCATCTCGGGCAAGGAAGGCGGCGACGCGGCGGGCATCGTCTACGAAGCGGTCAAGCAGGCAACGGCGATCGGCACCGACGTGCTGATCGTGGACACCGCCGGCCGCTTGCAGAACAAGCGCGAACTGATGGACGAACTGAGCAAGATCCGCCGTGTTCTCGGACGGTTGAACCCGGCGGCTCCGCACGATGTCGTCCTCGTCCTCGACGCCACGACCGGCCAGAACGCGCTCAGCCAGATCGAGGTGTTCGGCAAGGAAGCGGGCGTGACCGGACTCGTCATGACCAAGCTGGACGGCACCGCGCGCGGCGGCGTGCTGGTCGCGGCGGCGGAAAAATACGGCTTGCCGATCCACGCGATCGGCGTCGGCGAACAGATGGGTGATCTCCGCCCGTTCGATCCGAACGAAGTGGCCCGGATCATCGCCGGCGTGGGAGAATTAACGTGACGACCACGACCGTCCCGGAAAAGAAGGGATCGCCCGGCCTGCGCCTGGCTTTGGACTACGGCCCCCTCATCGTCTTCTTCGCCACGAACTTCCTTCTCCCCGCCCCCTCGCAATGCAAATCGTGGCGCAAACGACGCCGTTCCTGGATGGGGTAGATAAGGTGGCGGCTTTAGTCGTCGCCAAGGTGATCGTCGCCACAGTCGCCTTCATTCTCGCGACGATCGCCGCGATGGTCGTGTCGCGCGTAAAGCTTGGCGGGATATCGCCGATGCTGTGGATTTCGGGCGTGCTGGTCGTCGTATTCGGCGGCCTGACGCTGTATTTCCACGATCCACGCTTCATCCAGATGAAGCCGACGTTCGTGTATCTCATCTTCGGCGGAACGCTGGGCTTCGGCCTGCTCACCGGACGCCCGCTGCTTCAGGCGTTGCTGGAGACGGCATATCCCGGTTTGAACGCGGTCGGTTGGCGGAAGCTGACGCGCAACTGGGCAGTATTCTTCTGCGGCATGGCGCTGCTCAACGAAGCCGTGTGGCGGTCAACGAGCTGGGACTTCTGGGTCGGGTTCAAATTGTGGGGCGCGATTCCGCTGACGTTGTTGTTTGCCTTCGCCAACATTCCGATGCTGTTACGGCATGGTCTAACGATGGGTGACGAAGCGCCAGTTCCGCCGGAGGGTTGAAGGTCCCTCCCCGGCCTGCACCGGGGAGGAACACGAGGGTTCAGCCAACAGCGGCGTCGTAGATCTTGCCGGCTTCGTCCCAGTTCACGACGTTCCACCACGCCTTCAGATAGCCGGGACGGTCGTTCATGTAGGTCAGGTAATATGCGTGTTCCCACACGTCATTACCCAGGATCGGCGTGCCCTTGTCCTTGGCATCGTCCATCAGGGGATTATCCTGGTTCGGCGTCGATACGACCTTCAGCGCGCCCGATTCGTCGGCAATCACCCAGGCCCAGCCCGAACCGAACTGGCCCGCACCCTTGCCGTTGAAATCTTCCTTCAGCTTGTCGAGCCCGCCATAGGTCTCGATCGCTTCGGCCAGCTTTCCCGACGGCTTGGTCGTGCCTTCGGGACCCATGATCTTCCAGAAGAATGCGTGGTTCCAGAACCCGCCGCCATTGTTGCGCACGAGCGGCGGCTGCGACGAGATCATGCCGAGGATCTCCTCGATCGTCTTGCCTTCCAGCTTCGGATCGGCGGCCACGCCTTCGTTCAGCTTCGCCGTATAGGCCGCGTGGTGCTTGTCGTGGTGGAACGTCATCGTCTCTTTCGAGATCGTCGGCTCCAACGCGTCATAGGCGTAAGGCAGCGGTGGGAGTTCGAAAGCCATGATGTTCTCCTGTGGATGGATCGGTTGGGCAACGCCTGCCTTTGGAAATGGGTCCGCCCCCGTCGTTACGCAACCGATTCGGATGGACCCGCGGAAATTAGCCCGTGCCGCTTCAATGCGTGCCGCAACTGATCGTAACTCAACCCCAACGCCTCGGCCGTCGCACGCTGATTGAAGCGGCTGTCGGCCAGCGCCTTTTCCAGCAACTCCCGCTCGAACCGCGCTATCCGGGTTTTGAAGTCCCCGCTGCAGTCCGGTTCGGGCGCGGTTGTCGTCGGCGACGACACCGGTGGGGACATGCTCGTCGCGGCGACGCCGACCGGCTGATATGGCGAATGAAACGGATCGAACTCGATATGCTCGATCGGCCCGCTCTGTTCCCAGCGATAGACCGCACGCTCGACCACGTTGCGCAATTCGCGGACGTTGCCCGGCCATTGATAATCGACGAGCGCGTCGGTCGCATCGCGTCCGAACCCCGCCCAACTATCGCGCCCCAGCTCCGCCGCCATGCGCCGCCCGAAATGATCCGCAAGTACCATGACGTCCCCCGGACGGGCGCGCAGCGGCGGCAATGTCACGACCTCGAAACTAAGGCGATCGAGCAGATCGGCGCGGAACTGGTGGCATTCGACCTTCGCGGGAAGATGCTCGTTCGTCGCCGCGACGATGCGTACGTCGACGCGCAGCGGGCGCGACGATCCGATCCGGGTGATCTCGCCATATTCGACCGCACGCAGCAACCGCTCCTGCGCCCCCATCGACAGCGTGCCCAACTCGTCGAGGAACAGCGTGCCCCCGTCCGCTTCCTCGAACCGGCCGACGCGCGCCTTGGTCGCCCCGGTGAACGCGCCGGCCTCGTGCCCGAACAGCTCCGCCTCGATCAGCGTCTCGGGCAAGGCCGCGCAGTTCATCACGACGAGCGGCTGGTCCCAGCGGGGAGAAAGGCGATGCAGGCGCTCGGCGACCAGTTCCTTGCCCGTGCCGCGCTCGCCTATCACGAGCACCGGTCGATCCAGCGCAGCTGCACGACTGGCCCGTTCGAGCACGTCGAGAAAGGCGTTCGATTGCCCAATGACCTGCGTCGCACGATCCATTCCCAAAGCTTGGCGTATTTTACCAAGCCTTCGCAAGACACAAAATGGCCGACCGGGTTCAAACCCTTATGAAATGGCGGAAAACCGTGGGTTTCGAAACTGGCACGGTCCCTGCAATGCTTCAGGCAATCGTCACAGAGACGAGCATCGACATAGTCTTCAGGGAGTTTCCACCATGTTCGCACAGACCACCGATCTCCGCCGCAACGTAGTCGCCATGTTCTTCGCCGTTCTGTTCAGCTCGGTCACCGTGCTCGCAGCGGTCGGACCGGCCCACGTCGCGGCCCCCGCAACCGTCGCTGCAGCGTAACCGCAGCACGCAGCCGGGGCGGACCCCAACCCCTTATCCGCCCCGGCGTCCCTATCGCCCCAGTTCAAACAGGAGTTTTCCAATGGGCATTTTCTCCCGCACTCGCGACATCGTCGCTGCCAACTTCTCCGACCTGCTCGACAAGGCGGAAGACCCCTCGAAGATGATCCGCATGATCATCCTCGAAATGGAGGAAACCCTGGTCGAAGTCCGCGCCTCCGCCGCCCGCACGATCGCGGATCAGAAGGAAATGCGTCGTCACATCTCGAAGCTCGACAAGCTGCAGGACAGCTGGACCGAGAAGGCCGAACTGGCGCTCAGCAAGGGCCGCGAGGATCTTGCCAAGGCCGCCCTGGTCGAGAAGCAGAAGGCCGCCGACATGGGCGCCCAGCTGGAAACGGAAATCACGGTGCTCGACGATGCGCTGCGGTCTTCGGAGGAAGACATCGCGAAGTTGCAGAAGAAGCTGAGCGAAGCACGCACCCGCCAGAACCAGATCGTCACCCGGCTCGAAACGGCGCACAACCGCTTCAAGGTCCGGGAAATGTATGCCGGCCAGAAGGTGGAAGACGCATTCTCGCGCTTCGACATTCTCGACCGCCGCGTCGACCTGGCCGAGGGCCGGGCGGATGCCGCCGGTCTGGGCGGCGCACCGAAGACGCTGGACGAGGAAATCGCCGAACTGAAATCGGCCGAGAAGGTCGATGCCGAACTGGCTGCAATGAAGGCTCGCATGGGCCGGGAGGGCTGAGATGGAAGATCTCGCGCCCATCATCGCGATCGCCTCGATCTTTATCGGGATGCCGTGGATCATCCTCCACTACATCACGAAGTGGAAACAGGCACCGAAGATCACTCAGGAGGACGAAGGCCTTCTCGACGAGCTCTACTCGCTCTCGCGCCGGCTGGAAGATCGCCTGAACACCGTCGAACGCATCGTTGCCGCCGACAATCCCGACTGGAAGCCGCGCCAATCGCACGACCGCAACCAGTCCGACGACTATCTTTCGAGGAGGAACTGAAATGTCCGCCAGCCGCACCAAATTCTACGTCGACAAGCAGAACCGCAAATGGCTCGGCGTCTGCGCCGGCATCGCCGACTATACCGGGGTGGACGTCACCTGGGTCCGGGTCGGCGCGGTCCTCCTGACGGTCGCCGGGGGCTTTCCCTGGACCCTGCTGGCCTACTGGCTGGTCAACTGGATGGCCGATGTCAAACCTTCGGGACTGTATGACAGCGAAGAGGACCAGAAGTTCTGGCAGGGCGTCCGGTCCAACCCGAAGCGCTCAACCGCGGAAATCCGCTCCAGCTTCCGCGACATCGATCGCCGGCTCGCCGACATCGAGACGTACTACACAAGCCGCAACAGCCGCCTGGCCAACGAAATCGACAGCCTGCGCTAAGCCGCAGGCCGTCAGACAGGGAGATTTACAATGAATTGGGCTGGACCAGGTTTCGTCATCGCGATCATCGCGATTTCCACCATCGGTTGGGTCGCCACCAGCTGGATCCGCGCAAAGCATGGGTATCCACTGGAGAACGAATGGGGCGGCGTCTCGAAATGGACGGGCATGGATAGTGGCGACGAACGCAAGATCGCCCTGCTATCGTCCGAGAACGAGCGTCTCACCGGACAGATTTCGCGATTGGAGGAACGGATCGCCGTCCTCGAACGCATCGCCACCGACCCCGCCGAGCGCACCGCCCGCGAAATCGACGCGCTGCGCGACCGTTGACACCATAGGCTGCGCGGACATCGCGCGCCTTCAATCTCAAGGATAGAATCATGATCGTGTTTCTAGGCGTAATGGCCGCCATCGCCGCCATCGGCACCTGGTTGACGGAACGCGTCGACCGCCCCGCCCGCCGGCTCGAACGTGAAGCTCGCCAGGCGCAGTGATCTCCACAACGATAATAAAAGCAGGGAGTTTTCTATGTTCGACAACCCATTCAGCATGGTCGTTGCCATCATCCTGATCGTGACGATCGGCAAGGTGGTGCAGGCACGCCACCGCGCCCACCGGGACGACGCCGGCACCGGCTTCTCCCCCGCCCGCAACGAGGGCGCCGCGGAAGCCGAGAACCGGCACCTGCGCGAGGAACTGAAGGCGATGAAGGATCGCCTCGCCGTGCTCGAGCGCATCGCCACCGAAAACAACGACAGCGGCGCCCGCCTCGATCGCGAGATCGACCGGCTCCGCGACCGCAGCTAACCCCACCCGCAAGGAGCAGGGATTATGTACGACCCCAACCTCTATATCACCCTCGCCGCCGCATCGCTGGGAGCGATCGGCATGGTCACCTTCGCCGGACTAACCGGCTGGCGCGGATGGCTCGCACTGAAGCATCAGGAATTGCAGGCAGGCGGCGACATCGGCCCAATTCAGGCGCTGCCCAACGCCAGCGCCCGCATCGAAATCGCGGACCTCAAGGAACGCATCCGCAAGCTGGAAGCGATCGCCGCCGGGGTGGACCTTTAGGGCTCGTGGTTTCGTCACCCCGGACTGTTTCCGGGGTCCACGGCTCGGCATACAAACCCTTGAAGTTTCTGACGAAGACCACGCAGCACGGTGGCTCCCGGAACCAGTCCGGAATGACGATCGAGAACGGTTCACCCAAACACGGTTCACACCGAAGCGAACCGCGCTATAGCCGCCGAATGCCCAGCCTCACCGATCTGCAAGACGAATACGGCTTCCTCGACGCCGACGATCGCTACCGCCTGCTAATCGATCTGGGGCGCGAGCTGGAACCGATGCCTGATGCGCTTAAGACCGATGCGACCCTGGTGCGCGGTTGCTCGGCGTCGGTCTGGGTCTATCCGACGGTTCGCGACGACAGCACGCTGCATTTCCTCGCCGACAGCAATGGGGCGATCACCAAGGGGATCATCGCGCTGGTCCTTCTCACGGTGCAGGACCGCGCACCGGACGCGATACTGGGCACCGATATCGAGGGACAACTGAGCCCGTTCGACCTGCGTAACCAGCTCAGTTCGAACCGGACGCAAGGCATTCCCAACATGATCGCGCTTATCCGCGAAACCGCGCAGCGCTACGCAGCATGATCGCCCAGTTTCAGGACCGAGCCTTCGGAGGCTTCGGATAGGGCACGAACTCGCCGAGCGAGATCGATCCCTTGGGGAAACGGCCGTTGCGATCGACCAGCTGCACGATATCGATGTTGCACAACTGGTTGCTGAACGTCTTCGTCACCAGGATGTCATCGTCGTCGAGAAAACTGGCCGGACCGCGCAGCCGGTTGAGGTACACGGTGCCGCCATTTGTCGTGTACACGATGCCGATCCCGTCGAGAATTTCCGTCGAACGGATGTCGCGCAGGTTGATACAATTGACGGGACGCTCCGCAACGCGACCCGCGACCGCTTTTTCCAGACGCTGTTGCGGGGTCAGCCCGGTGCGAGCCTCCGCGGTAGCGGCGCCTGCGAGAAGAACACTGCCGATCAGTAGATGAACGAGTTTCATGGCCGAACTCCCAAACATGGCTCCATATCGCCTAACCGCCCTGAATAGCGTCTGAATTTCCCAGGCGTAACGCCGGAGATCAACGCGGCTGAAGGTTCAGGGTTTCCACGACCTCGTCCAAGTCCGCACCCTTGGCGACCAGTTTCCAGCTATGCGGATCGGCACCGTCGATGACCGTCACCGCACCCTTGGGACAGATCCCCAGGCACTTGACCTCGACGATGCCGGTCGCGGCCTTGCGACCCTTCTTCAACCCCAGGTGCCGGCGAAGCGCCTTGCCGAGCGGCTCGCGCCCTTTGGGCCCGAACCCACCATCCAGCTTCTTCGAACATTTGCCGCAAACCAGCAGCGTGCCCGTCCATTCCGCCCGCACGTTTCGTACCACGGGCCGCAACGTCGGCAGCTTCAACCCGCCGGCTTCCACTCGCGCATCTCTTCGGCAGCGCGCAGGACGTCATAGGCGGCCTGCACTGCCTGAAACCGCTTCGCCGCTTCCGCATCGCCGGGCCGAAGATCGGGGTGGCTGTCCTTGGCGAGCTTGCGCCACGCCAGCTTGACCGCCGCGAAATCGACGTCCGGGTCGAGCCCGAGCACCTCCAGCGCGCGCATCTCGTCGCGCGACCGGCTGCCGTCGCCCGGCCCGGCCCACTGGTTGTGCCGGCTTTCGGTATAGCCTTCCGCGGTCTGCGTCTCCGCGCGCTCGCGTTCGGCGGCTTCCTCCGCCGTCAGCCCCTCGAAATAGTTCCAGCCGCGATTGTACTCGCCGGCATGCTCCTGACAGAAATACCAGCGTTCGGGGCTGTTGGGGGATTTCGGCGCGGGGCAATCGCCCTTTTCGGTGCAGCCGTGCCGGTCGCAGAGCCGCACGGTCACCGCTTCGCTGCCAGCCTCGCCATAAGCGCGCCAGCGGGGAAAGCCCCAGTCAGTCGATCGAGTAGAGGAACGCGCCATCGACCTCATCTAATTGGCGCGGGGCGAAATTGCCACCGCGCCCCGCGGATTTGCCGTAAATAAGCGCCAGAGGGTCTGTAAGCCGGGTTCTGTCCACCTGCTTCCGCAAGTTGGGCGACCATTCCTCTAGGCCTGCACTCGCATGCAGGCTCAAGCAACCAACCCGGGCGACGAGCAGCAACGATGCTCATTTGCCGCCCCTATTCGGTCTTGCTCCCGGTGGGGTTTGCCGTGCCGCCCCTGTTACCAGGCGCGCGGTGCGCTCTTACCGCACCCTTTCACCATGGCGTCGCCAAAGCGGTCGCCGTCTGCTCTCTGTGGCACTTTCCCTCGGGTCACCCCGGCCGGGCGTTACCCGGCACCGTCGTTACGTGGAGCCCGGACTTTCCTCGCGCATCCCGAAAGACGCCCGCGGTCGCCCGACCCTCTGGCGCCGCGTGCCTTACGCGTCGCCCTGCGGTTTGGGAAGCAAAAGCGCCAGCAGGATGCAGCGGCATTCCGCATCGATCTCGCCGTCGATCAGTTCCGGCCGGAATCGCCGCTGGAACGCGACGAGCGCCGCAAGCTTGTCGGACACGTCATAGCCGAAGCGTTCGAGCGCGAGCAGGAACCCGCCCTGCGTCCAGCCCGGATCCATCAAATTCTTGGTCGGCCGGGGCAGCGCAAGCCGCAGCTTCGCCAGCCGGGACCAGGGGAACAACTCGCCTGGGTCCTGCTTCCGCTTCGGCGCGATGTCCGAATGGCCAACCACGTCGCCGCGGCCGATATCGTAGCGCTCCTTGATACCCGCGACCAATGGCAGCAGCGCGTCGATCTGTTGTTCCGGGAACGGGCGATATCCGTGTTCGTGCCCCGGATTGACGATCTCGATCCCGATGCTGGCGCTGTTGACATCGGTGATGCCGCGCCAGTGCGATTGCCCGGCATGCCATGCGCGTTTCGCCTCATCGACCATCCGGAGGATCGTGCCGTCCTCCGCGACCAGATAATGCGCCGACACCTTGGCTTCCGGATCGGTCAGCCGCTGGATCGCGGACTCCGCATCCTGCATACCCGTATAATGCAGCACGATCATCGTGATCGGCAGCGTCCGATCGTCGAAATTGGGCGACGGCGTTTCGATGATGTTCATGCGCTATCCCCATGTTCCCTGCCGACCCGCGCGGTGCGGATCGTCACGATCGCGACGCCGAGCATCGCGATCCCTCCGCCGGTTAGCATAAGCGCGGTCAGCGGCGTGCCGAAATAATAGGATGCGGCGAAAACCGAGATGACCGGCGCCGCCAGGGTCAGCGGCGTGACCAGACTGATCGGATGCCGCTGCAACAGGTAGGACATCGATCCCTGCCCGATGACGGTCGATCCGATCGCCGAAAACGCCACCCACCCGAGCGCGCCGAGCGGCAGTGCTGGTATCGCATGCATCGCCTGCGGTTCCACCTGCCACGCCAGCAGGCCCATCACGATCGACCCCCACAACCCGATCCACGCATAGATGGTCAGCACCGGAACACCGATCAGGTAGCGCTGGATGATCGATCCGACCGCCCAAAAGAAGCTCGCCAGCGCCGTCAGCGCCAGCCCCGGCACCTCGCGCGCGGCGGCGGGATCGAACACCAGCAGGACGACGCCGGCAAACGACAAAGCGATCCCGGCCATGCGGGGAAGGCGGATGCGTTCCTTGAAGACGATGATTGCTAGGATCATGGAGAAGGGTACGCCCAGTTGCCCGGCGATCGCAAGCGCGCCGACATTGTCCGCAACGGCCAGCGACAGGTTGATCGCAACGTAGAAAAGACCGCCGACAAGGATGCCCAGCGCGGTCAGCGCAACCATGCGCCCGGGTACGATGCGCAGCCACGTTCCGCACACCAGCAGCACCAGCGCCTGTCGCAGGAAGCCGGCGGTCAGCGGGGAAATCTCCGTCACCGCCATTTTCACGGCGATGATGTTCAGCCCCCACATCATGTTCATCACGATGACGACGGCGAAATCGCGCAGCGTGAAGCCGGGGCGTTGGGGGAAACGTGCGACACCTGCCACCGCTTGCGACGACGACGCCGCAAAGTAAACGCTTCAGCCGCCGATCATCTCGTACAATCCGCGATATTCCGCCGACGGGCAGAACGCCTCGGTCTGTCCGATCACCGTCTCCCCCGCACCGAGCACGAGCAAACCGCCCGGGCGCAACACCGTGGCGAGACGGTCGAGGACCTGCCGCCTGAGCGAGGACGACAGGTACAGCAGGACGTTACGGCACAGGACGACGTCGAACTTGCCCGCCGGCAAGGGATCGGCGACGAGGTTGAGACGGCGGAAACTGATCTGGCGCACCAACTCGGGTTTCGCGGCCCAGTCGCCGCCGGCGGCATCGAACCAGCGGATCATCCGCCGGATCGGCAGGCCGCGCTGAATCTCGAACTGCGAGAACCGGCCGAGCCGCGCGCGCGCCAGTGCCGCTTCCGATACGTCAGTAGCGACGATCTCCGGCTTGCGTCCGCCCTTCGCCTCGACCTGTTCGTCGAACAGCATCGCCAGCGACAAAGGCTCCTGACCCATCGAACATCCGGCGGACCAGACCCGGATACTGCGGTTCGGTGCCTGTTCGCGCATCGCCTGTACGGCGGCGGCGACGGTATCCAGCACCGCAGCGTCACGGAAGAACGAGCTTTCCTGATTGAGCAGCGCGTCGACCACCTGATCCGCCACAAGCGGGTCGGTACCGCTCAGGATCTCGCCCGCCAGCTGGTCGAGCGTGTCAAGCCCGCGCTCACGCAGGACCGGTTTCAGCGCGGTTTCGATCCGCCATTCGCGATTCGCTGCGATCTGCTGGCCGGTGCGCTGCTCCAGCACCGCGGTCAGGATATGCATCGCCCCGCTCGGGCGCGGTGTCGGCGGGGTGAATACGCGGCGTGGTAAAGGCTTCAGCATGACGGCCTCCGTCCGGCGGCAACCAGCCGACCGATCTCCCCCGGCGGCAGCATCACACCGGCAAACTGTGCGACCGCGCCAGGCATTCCCCACACGACCGAACTCTCGCGATCCTGCGCGATCAAGGCGCCACCCGCATCGACGAGCTTCCGCGCACCGTCGCTACCATCGCGTCCCATACCGCTCAGCACGATGGCCATCGCGCGCGCGCCATGCGTCTCGGCAAGGCTTTCGAACATCGGATCGACGGATGGCATGCATCCGCTGCGCGCGGGTTCGCGGCTCAGACGGACGGCAAAGTTCCCGTCGCCCAATGCCACGACACGCATGTGACCGTCGCCGGGCGCAATGATGACGCGGCCGGCGCGAATCCGCAGCCGGTCGGTCGCGACATCGCAGGGGCGTCCCGCCAGCACGGCAACCTGCGCCGCGAAATACGGCATGAACGATTCGGGCAGATGCTGCGTGATCAGGATCGGGGTCGTGACGTCTGCCGGAACCTCGCGCAGCAACTGGCTAAGCGCGTGGATACCGCCCGTGGACGCTCCGATCGCGATGATGTCGAACTGGCTCTGCGTCGTGCGGTACGTCGGCCGGGCCGCTGGCGGACTGACGGCGGCGGATGCGACGGGGACGACCGGATCGATCACCAGCAAGCGCGAGAGTTTATCGACCAGGACATCCGCGAACCGCCCGGCAAATGCACCGACCCCGGGCTTCACCAGCGTGTCGGCAGCACCCAGCGCCAGCGCCTGGATCGTCGCGGCACCGCCATCGTCGCAGGAGGAGGATACGACCAGCACCTTCGCGCCGTCGCTCGCCACGATCAAATCGGGCAGTGCGGTCAGCCCGTCGACGCCCGGCATTTCGATATCGAGCAGGATTGCGTCGACGCGGTTGGTTTTCAGGAATGCGAGTGCGGCCTGCACGTCGGGAACGGTGCCGGCGAGAGCGAAGCGGCGGCTGCCCTCGATCATGCGGCCGATCACGGCGCGCGCCACCGCCGAATCATCGACGATCAGGATTGCCGGAAGCGAGGCGGGCATAGTCGGCAGGCGATTGGAATGAGTGGCCGCAAGTCGCCCGGATGGCGCGGCGGCCTCGACGGGCGCGAGGGTCATGGCGGTGGCCCCTTCAGGCCATGCCGACGATCTGGAGCTTGCTTTCCAACGTCTCGCGATCGAACGGCTTCATGACATATTCGTCCGCGCCCGCCTCGATCGCGGCGCGGATATGACCCATTCCGTTCTCGGTCGTGCAGAAGACGACCTTCGGGCGGCTCGTCACCGCGCTGACGCGCAATGCACGCAGGAAATCCATCCCGCTCATCACCGGCATGTTCCAGTCGAGCAGAATGACGTCAGGCGCGGAGGCGAGGCACGAATCGAGCGCTTCCTTGCCGTCGCCGGCTTCGGAAACCTGAAAGTTCAGCGTCTCCAATATGTGTCGCGCGACTTTGCGGATCACCTTAGAATCATCGACGACCAGGCACGTTTTCATGAATGCTTCCCGTTATGCGCAACGATCACGGTTTGCCGCAAATCCGTAAGCGTCCCGTTAATTCCACAGATTATGCAGCCAAGGCGGTGAGACCGGGCAGCAATGCGCGCAGGTCGATCGCCAGCAGCGGCTCTCCATCCTGTTCCACTATCCCGCATCCGGCTGCTCGCCAGCCCCCGTCCAATACGATGCCGGACGATAGCGGAAGCAGTTCGAACGGCGCGACGTCCTCCAGCGGATCGACGAGGACGGCATAATGATGCCCCTCGACCGCGGTGATGACCGCACGCGTCGCCGGTACCGCACCCGCAGGCAGGTTCAGCGCCGTACGCGTGTCGATCACCGTCACCACCCGGCTGCGCAACGCCGCCAGCCCCAGCACCTGTCCGCCGGTCCTCGGGACCGGAATGACCGTGCCGATATCGACCACCGATTCGACCTGCGCCGAATCGATCGCGACGGCGCGGCCCGCAATGTGCGCGATCAGGAATAGCGTGTTCATCGGATTGCCCCCGCCTGGCCCGTACCGGTGCGTTGGAGCAGCGCCGCAAGCAGCCCCGGACGATCGTAACGATAGACGCTGCCGTCATTCGCCGCCTGCGACCGATCGTGGCGCAGACGGACGACCGGTGCGGCATGCGTCACGGCGTCGTCCATCGTCAGCACCACCGCAGCCTTTTCACCGGCCTTCAGACGCGTCGCCACACGGTAACCCGCCCCTTCGAGCGCGGGCTTCAGGAACGTCGTCATCCATGCGGATTCGTTTCCGTCCAGCAGGCACAGAGGCGGCACGCGATTTTGCATGTCGTCGCCATGCGTCGCGAACAGCCAATGCACGTCGAGCACCTCAATCTGGTCGCCATCCATCGCAGCCACCCCGGCGACCGGCCCCGCCTCGCGCGCCGGAACGATCGTTTCGGGCAGCGTTACGATGTCCAGCGCGGCGGCGATCGCATAGGCGACCTCCGTCTCGCCATCGCGCAGGCGCAACACCGATACGTCGCGACCCTCGCCGATTTCGGCCATCGCGGCGAGCGGGATGATGCGGCCCTCCACGGTCAGTCGCAACCGCCCCGCCGCAAACCGGAACGCATCGGCCGTGACGGGCTCGACCCGGTCGATCACCGACAGAGGGACCAGCCGCCGCACGCCGTCCAGGTCGTCGAACAGCAGCGCCGAAACCTGCTCGGCCACCGGCTCCGCAACCACGTCGTCGATGCCGACCTGGCGCTTGAATTCCAGCCCCGCGACGTTGGATATGCCTGCACAGTCCAGTAGCAACATCGGCAGGCCGCTATCGGGCAGGGTCTGCCCGGCATAGACACCCGCCGCCATCACCGCCGGAGCGGCCGGCTTGATCACCAGTTCCTCATGATCCAGCACCGTCTCGACTGCCAGCGCATAGCTGCCGCCCGGAACGCCGACGATCACCAGCATCGGCAGCGCATCCGCATCGGTTCGCTCGATCGTCAGGATCCCGCCCAGATCGACCAGCGGCATGCGGCGTTCGCGCACCGTCGCGGTCGGCGTGTCGCCCAGCATGTCGATGCGGATCGCGTCGCCGCGAAGCGTGACGATCTCTTCGATCACCTGACGTGAAATGGCGAAACGCTGTCCTCCGACACCCACGCCGATGGTCGACATGATCGACAGCGTCAGTGGTACATGGATTGCGATACGCAGCCCCCGCCCCGGCGCATTGTCGATCTCGATCCGCCCGCCAATCTGCTCGATGTTCGCGCGCACCACGTCCATCCCGACGCCGCGTCCGGAAATCGACGTGACCTCGTCCTTGGTCGACAGGCCGGGTTCGAAGATCAGTTCCAGCTTGGCCTTGTCGCTCAACGCGATCAATTCCCGCATCGGACGCCCGCGCGCGGCGACCTTCTCGACCAGCCGGTCCACGTCGATGCCGCGACCGTCGTCCGAAATCTCGATGATGATCTGGTTGCCCGACTGCCGCGCCGCGACCGTCAATTGGCCGTTCTCGCGCTTGCCGGCCTTCGCCCGCCCGGCCGGCGCCTCGATCCCGTGGTCGATCGAATTGCGGACCATATGGACCAAGGGGTCGCGCATCATCTCGATCATCTCGCGATCGAGTTCGACGTCCGATCCCTCGATATGCAGCGTGACCGCCTTGCCCAGTTCGGCGGCAGTGTCGCGCACCATCCGGGGCAGCGCGGAAAACAGCGCGTCGATCTTCTGCATGCGGGTCCGCGTCACCGTGTCGCGCATTTCGGCGACGGTCAGCGACAGGCGTTCCAGCGCCGCCTCCACCGCCGGGTCCGCACCGTCGTCGCGCAACCGTCGCGCGAGTTCGTTGCGGGCCAGCACCATGTCCGACATGCCCGACATCATCCGGTCGAGCAGATCCACGTTCAGCCGCACACTGCGTGAAGACGTTCGCTGGCTGGTCGGCGCGGCGGTAACAGCGACGGAGTCCGATCCTTCGTCCAGCGCGGCGATCAGCAGATCCTCACCCGAATCCGCCAGCGAAACCCCAGCGTCGATCGCCTCGACGATCTCGCCGATCCGGTCGACGATCGCGAGGACGGCATTGACCAGCTTGGTGTCCGGCGCGCGCGATCCGTCGCGCACGGCCGCCAGCACGTCTTCGGCGGCATGGCTCAACCGCGCGAGCCGGGGCAGGTCCAGAAATCCGCAGCTTCCCTTCACCGTGTGGACGAAGCGGAAGATCGCATCCAGCCGCTGGCGATCGGAAGGATCGCTTTCCCATGCCACGATCTCGCCGGAAAGCGCTTCGAGCGTCTCCCGGGTTTCGGCAATAAATTCCTGAAGCAGATCGTCCATAGGCCCCCGGGTGGTTGACCGGGACCATTGTCCGACACTGGTTAAGGACGCGTTAGTTCAGGTTTTCGATCGCTGCGTCCCGGCGATATTCAGCCCGCCTGGAACGACGCCCCGAACAGCAGGACGGGTTCACCCGGCTCGGACACCTGCACCTGCCCGCCGCCTTCCTTGACCAGCGCGTTGACCAGATAGGCCGCCGCGGCACGCGGGGTGATCACCGCCTCCGGGTTCGTGCCGGTCAACGCGCCGCGCATCTCCTGATCCAGCACGATACGGGGGCCATCCGCGCGGACGACGATCTCCACCGCTCCGCCGACGCTTTCGGCACCGACATCCAACTGTCCGCCGCGGATCAGCGCGTCGCCGGCAATCAGCGCAAGGTTCAGCAACACCTTGATCGCGGGCTTGGGCAATGTGCTGTCCTCGATCAGCCAGCCGAGCTTGACGCGGTGGTTGTCGCCGAACAGCCCCTCGATCGCGGCGCGTGCCTCGCGCGAATCCACCATCTCACCAAATCCGCCCGCCGCACCGAAGGCCAGCCGGAAGAATTTCAGCTTGTTGGCCGACGCGCGGGCGCTTTCGTTCAGCAGTTCCAGACACCGCTGGCGCATCTCGGGGTCATGCTCGTCCGCCAGCAATTCAAGCCCGTTGTTGAGCGCGCCCACGGGGGAAAGCAGATCGTGACACAACCGCGAACAGAGCAGGCTGGCGAAATCGACCGGGCTGATGGTCATGAAGGAAAAGTCCGCTTCGGCAAAATGAGGTGAGCGCTCTTCTGGCGATGCGGGACGCAAGGTGCAAGTCAAAGGGCGTCATGACGTCACCGCGATATCCGCAAGACGAGTCTTATTCGCGGTGGCCGGCGGGTTTTCTTATCCTGGTGACCTTCCCGTCAAGCGAGGGGTTTGGTTTGCTCCCCTCCTAATATCTTCTAGCTCCCATCCCTGAAAGGGAGGGGCGGGGGGGTGTCGTCCGGGCGTACCGCTGCCGCGGCCTGAAGCCCAACAGTACAGCGAGCATCGACCCACCCCCAACCCCTCCCTTTCAGGGATGGGAGCTTAGAAGGAGGCAGCAAAACCTCAAACCACCACCAACTCAACCGGCTCGAACACCCCCCGCTCCCCACTCCGCCATGCCAGAGCCTCGCCCCCGCCAAGAATGATCCACACCGCCCCATCCCCCATCGCGCTTTCCGCATCGATCACAGAGGGCACGGGATCGCCGGACGGATGCGAATGATAACAACCGATCACCGCCGCTCCCCCGCCCCGCGCCCGCCGATGCGCCGCGAACAATGCCACCGGATCGATCTCGAACCGGCGTGCGGGTTCCGAAGCGACGTTCGCGCAAGTTTCCGCCGCCTCGATCATTCGGTCCGATCCGAACAGCAGACCGCATATCTCCGCCTGTGGAGACGCCGCCGCGTCGGCTAGCAGTCGCGCCAGCAGAGTGCTTGAAATCTCTAACCTCATTCCCACATCCTTAGCCATGAACCGGGGGTTTCCATCATCGCCGCAACGATTTCCGACACGGCCGACGGCTGGCGTCTGGATCGTGCTCTGGCGGAAGCGGTGCCTACCCTTTCACGCGAGCGGCTGAAGGTGCTGATCAACAGCGGTGCGGTCAGCGATGCCGCCGGGGACCTGTCGCGCGATCCGTCGCGCAAGGCGGCGGCAGGGGCCGTGTTCCAGGTTGCCGTGCCCGATCCAACGCCCGCGCATAACGAACCGCAGGATATCGCGCTGTCGATCGCGTATGAGGACGAGCACCTGATCGTCATCGAGAAGCAGGCCGGGTTGGTCGTCCATCCCGCCGCCGGCAATCTCGACGGCACCCTGGTCAACGCGTTGCTCCATCATTGCGGCGGCAGCCTGTCCGGGATCGGCGGCGTCGCGCGGCCCGGGATCGTCCACCGGATCGACAAGGACACGTCGGGGCTGATGGTCGCGGCGAAAACCGACCGCGCGCATGAGGGATTGGCCCGGCAGTTCCACGATCACAGCATCGACCGGCGCTACAAGGCGATCGTCGCGGGCATCCCGATGCCGATCGCGGGCAAGGTCGATGCCCCGCTTGCCCGGTCTGCGACTGATCGCAAGAAAGTCGCGATCGTTCAGGGCGGCAAGCGCGCGGTGACGCATTTCCGCACGGTTCAGGCGCTGCACAAAGCCGCTTTGGTCGAATGCCGGCTGGAGACGGGGCGCACGCACCAGGTTCGCGTGCACATGACATCGATCGGCCACCCCTTGCTGGGCGACCCGGTCTACGGTAGAACAAAACAGGCTCACCGCCTGCTTTTGGAAACCCTGAATTTCCACCGCCAGGCGTTGCATGCCGCCCATTTGGGGTTCATCCACCCTATCAATAGTAAGGCATTGGCGTTCGAAAGCGAAATGCCTGCCGACATGCAGGAACTGTTCAGCCACCTTAACGTATAGGTATCGGGTTTCGCCGCAGCGCGGCATATCCAAATCAAAGGGAGATCAAGTCATGGCTAAAAGCAACGTGCCAGCCACGGTCCCCGCTCTTGGCGGGGAGGCAAGCCTCAACCGCTATCTGTCGGAAATCAAGAAATTCCCCATCCTCGCGCCCGAGCAGGAATATATGCTCGCGAAGCGCTTCGAGGAACATGGCGACACCGACGCCGCAGCGCAGCTGGTGACCTCGCACCTTCGCCTCGTGGCGAAGATCGCGATGGGCTATCGCGGCTACGGCCTGCCCACGTCGGAACTGATTTCCGAAGGTAATATCGGCCTCATGCAGGGCGTGAAGAAGTTCGAGGCCGATCGCGGCTTCCGGCTCGCGACCTATGCGATGTGGTGGATCCGCGCCTCGATCCAGGAATATATCCTGCGCTCGTGGAGCCTCGTGAAGATGGGCACGACCGCCGCGCAGAAGAAGCTGTTCTTCAACCTGCGCCGGATGAAGTCCAAGCTCGACGCGTTCGAGGATGGCGATCTGTCACCCGAGCATCTGACCAAGATCGCCACCGATCTCGGCGTGACCGAGGCGGAAGTGACTAGCATGAACCGTCGCATGGCGATGGGCGGGGACACCTCGCTCAACGTGCCGATGCGCGAGGATGGCGACGGCCAGTGGCAGGATTGGCTGCAGGACGACGCACCGTTGCAGGACACCGTGGTCGCGGAGGCGCAGGAAGCCGACGTTCGCCACGAAATGCTGACCAGCGCGATGGACGATTTGAACGAGCGCGAGCAGCACATCCTGACCGAGCGGCGCCTGACCGACGATCCCAAGACGCTCGAGGAACTGTCGCAAGTCTACGGCGTCAGCCGCGAGCGTGTCCGCCAGATCGAGGTACGGGCGTTCGAAAAGCTGCAAAAGGCGATGATGCGCCTGGCTGGCGACCGACGGCTTCTCGCCGCGGTTTGATCAGGCTGAAACGGTAACCGAGAAGGCCGGCGGGGATTACCTCGCGGGCCCTTTTCATTTTACGACCTGGTCGGCTTGGGACGCTGAGGCAGGGCGGAGCGCGTGATGAAGCGAGATCGATCCCCCAACGTTCGTCTTGAGCTTGTCGAAGGGCGTGGGTGCTGAACAGGTGCTTCGACGGGCTCAGCACGAACGGCTCAAGTAACGTCATTTCCAAGTCTGAACACGATCCGTTCAAGCCGAACCCCATATCCCACTTGGCACGCCATCCCTGATCGGCCGAATCCAACTGGTCACACCACCCAACCCGTTCGTTTCGAGCGAAGTCGAGAAACCCTCGCCTCAGTATCCAAGGCTTGTTTCTCGACTTCGCTCGAAACGACGGTGGAATAGGCCACTGCCACGGCTAATGGCGGCAAAACCCGTCGCCTGTCGCCTCGTATGCTCGAAATCAAACGCCTTCCCCCTTCCCTCACCCCACCGAATCCGGCACCTGTGCGCAATGAGCGCCGCCCGCCCCTCCAGCACGCTTCGCCCAACGGCGCCGCGCCACCGCTCCGGCCGTTCGCCCGTGCGACGCGTCATCGGCTGGATCGTGAAAGCCACCTTGTGGTTCGCCCTCATCTCGGTGCTGCTCGTCCTGCTGTTCCGCTTCGTCCCGCCGCCGATCACCTTCACGATGATTGGGGATCTGATCGGCGGAAATGGCGTGACGAAGGAGTGGAAGCCGCTGTCGGAAATCGACCCCAACATGCCCCGCGCCGCGATTGCGGGTGAGGATGCACGCTTCTGCCTGCATCACGGGTTCGACTTCACCGCGATCGCCAGCGCCGCGGCCCGCAATGCGCGCGGCGGGCGTATCCGCGGCGGATCGACGATCAGTCAGCAGACGGCGAAGAACGTCTTCCTGATCCAGGGCGGCGGCTATGCCCGCAAAGCGCTGGAGGCGTATTTCACCGTCCTGATCGAGACGTTGTGGGGCAAGCGCCGCATCATGGAAGTCTATCTGAACGTCGCGGAAACCGGCATCGGCACCTACGGCGTGGAGGCGGGGTCGATCCGCTATTTCGGCCACGGCGCCGACCGTATGTCACCCAGCGAAGCCGGACGTCTTGCTGCAATCCTGCCGCTTCCTAAAAAACGCGCGGCAAAGGCTCCCCGCGGCTTCACGCGCCGTCATGGCAATTCCATCACGCGGCGCGTCGGTGTCGTGCGGAACGGCGGGCTGGACGCCTGCCTCCGATAAGCATGCGCGCCCTGCGTCTCGCCGTGCTGGCACCAATCATCGCCCTGTTGCCGGCGTCGGCGCCCGGCTATCCCTCGGCAGCCGAAATCCTCGGCGAAATCAATCGCCTGCGCACCAATCCCGTCGGATATGCCCGATCGTTGGAAGATTATCGCCGCCTGTTTGATCCTCGGGATCAGCGGCTCTACACGATGCCGGGCGAGACGCTCCCCCGCCTGTCGATCGACGGCGCGGCAGCGGTCGACGAGGCGATCACCGCGCTCCGCCGCCAATCGCCGCGAATCCCGCTGGACGTGGATTCGACGCTCACCCGCACCGCGCGCCTACTGGCGGACGATCAGGCGATCACGGGCGCGATCGGCCATCGCACCGCACAGGCACCGACACCGGGCGACCGATCGAAGGCCGCGAGCGGCGACATCTATCTCACGGAAGCAGTGAGTTACGGGTTCACCTCACCTGAAGACGTCGTCCGCCAACTCGTCATAGACGATGGCGTGCCCGGCCGCGGCCATCGCCGAACCCTGTTCTCGCCCGAACTGAGGTTCGCGGGCGTCTGGTGCGGCCCCCACGCCCGTCGCGCCGCGATGTGTGCGATCGATCTGTCCGCCTGGCGCGGCGGACGACCCACGGCGGAATGAGTCGAACGCTCAGGCGCTCAAAACGGCAGCTTGAAGCCCGGTGGCAGCGGCATTCCGCTCGTCAGCTTGCCCATTTCCTCGTTCGACGCCGTGTCCGCCTTGGCCCGCGCGTCGTTGAACGCCGCGACGATCAGATCTTCCAGCATTTGCTTCTCGGTCGGGACGATCAGTGAATCGTCGATCGCGATGCCGATGATCCGGCCCTTGGCGGACGCGGTCACCTTCACCAGACCGCCACCCGACGCACCCTCGACCTCAATCGTGTCGAGGTTCGCCTGCGCCTTGGTCAGTTCGTTCTGCACGTTCTGCGCCATCGCCATGATGTCTTCGATGCTCTTCACGCCTTTTCGCTCCTTTTGGCGGCTACCAGCCGGTCCAGTTCTTCCTCGGGCAATACCGCATCGGGAAACGCATCGAACGCCGCCTTGACCACGGGGCTCGCCAAAATTTCCGCGCGGATCGCCTCTTTAGTCTCCAGATGCCGTTCGCGGATCGTCGGCGCGCCGGGCGCATCCTCCGTCGTCACCTTCCACGCGCGTCCCGTACACCGCTTCAATTCGACGATCAGGTCGCGGACCATATCCGCGGGAAGCGGACGCAGCGAACTCAACACCATTTCCGGCGGATCGATGCGGATCACGCTCGCGCTCCGTTCCAGCTTCACCGCCAGCCCGAATTCGCCATTCGCCTCCAGCACGCCGATGATCCCCTCGATCGTGTCGGGCAGTGCCGCTTCCGCCGGAGCGGGCGGTGCGGATGGCGTCGCGGCGGCCGGGGCAGCGGCGGGGATCGATACGGGACCGCCTGCCGCCAATTGCCGGGCCAACTCGCCGGGATCGGGCATTTGCGATGCGTGGACGACGCGCAGCAACGCCATTTCGCACGCCTCGATCGGCAGCGCGGCGCGCGCCACCTCGTCATGGCCCTTCAACAGCAACTGCCACAGCCGGTGAAGCGCGGCGAAGGACATGGCGGTCGCCCACCCCTCCTGCGCCTCGCGCTCCTCGTTCGCCTGTCCGGCCTCCGGTGGCGATCCCAGCTTCACCAGCGTTACCTTGTGCACCGTCTCCAGCAGCGCGCGCAACACCGCCTGTGGATCGACGCCCAGATCATATTGCCGCCGCAACGCCGCCAGTGCGCCCAGCCCGTCACCCACCAGCAGCAGTCCGAGCAGATCCCGCACGGCACCCCGGTCCGACAGGCCGAGCATGTCGCGCACCGCCGCCGCCTTGACGCCGCCGCCCTCGATCCCCGCATGCGCGATCGCCTGATCCAGGATCGACAGACCGTCCCGCGCGGACCCTTCCGCCGCCCGTGCGATCATCGCCAGCGCCTCGGGTTCCGCCTCGACCTGCTCGGCCTGCGATACGAACGCGAAATGCGCCGCCAGTTGCTCCGCCGAAATGCGCCGCAGATCGAACCGCTGGCAGCGCGATAGTACGGTCACGGGCACCTTGTTCACCTCGGTCGTGGCGAACAGGAACTTCACGTGCGCGGGCGGCTCTTCCAGCGTCTTCAGCAACGCATTGAATGCGTTCTTCGACAGCATGTGGACTTCGTCGATGATGTAGATCTTGTAGCGCGCGGACACGGCGGCATAGCGCGACGCGTCGATGATCTCGCGCACGTCGTCGACGCCGGTATGGCTCGCGGCGTCCATCTCGATTACGTCGATATGACGGCCCTCGGCGATCGCACGGCACGGTTCGCACACCCCGCACGGATCGATCGTCGGCCCGCCCTCGCCGTCCGGTCCGATGCAGTTCAGCGCCTTGGCGATCAATCGCGCGGTGGACGTCTTGCCCACGCCGCGCACGCCGGTCAGCAGGAACGCATGCGCCAGCCGCCCGCGCTTGATCGCATTGCCGAGCGTGGTGACCATCGCATCTTGCCCGATCAGTTCGGCAAAGGTCTGCGGACGGTATTTGCGCGCAAGAACGCGATACGCCTCCGCTTTTTGCGGCTGAACGGGTTCGCCGAGATCGAAAGCGGGAAGATCGAAGGAGTCGGACATCGCCCCCTATCTAGGAGATGCGATCGGCTTTGTCGCCGCCCTTGCGGATCGCCTCGCGAACATTGCAGATGTTACGACGTAAACTGGAATGGCTCGGCGGGCGCGATACGACAAAGTCGCATCGTCAGACATATCCTTGCGCAGCAAGGCTTGAGGTGGAAGCCGGAACGACCCGCGGCGAAATCGTTGTGGCTGCTTCCTTCCGGATCTGACCAGGTTGGCGACGACCACGTCCGCCCGACTTCCGCGGCTCAGATAGGGAAGTCAGGCGAAGCGATCAATGCCTTATGTCAGCGACGATAGCGGACCTGGCGGCAGGTGCGGATCTTGCGGTTGCCGCGCCAGCGGTTGGTGCACACGCGACGGGTCGACCAGCGGTTGCGGCGATCGTTGCGATAGCCCGGACCGCGACGAACGACGGTGCGTTCGCGGACGACAACGGCCTGCGGCGCGGCGACCACGCCGGCGACCAACAATGTCGCGGAACCTGCGGCGACCGGAGCAGCGCTCGCCGAAGCCGGCGCCAGCGTCACGGCGCCGAGCAGCCCGGCGGCGATCAAACCAAGAAATTTCATATGTTTTCTCCTCCATGCCCAATTTCGGCACGGCATCGAAACGGTCACCGTCCTTGCATGTTCCGCGCTCCGCCCGGAATCCGTACCGTAAAGTCGGTCCAATCTGCCTGCAGCCAAATCTGACATGCCAGCCGGCTCGTTCGCGTGGCGCCCATTGCCAAGTCCAAGATATCCTCTTCATCCTCGACCGCCTTGGGAAGGCGCGCGAAATCTTCGGGCGCGACGATGACGTGGCAGGTCGAACAAGCCATCTGTCCCTCGCACGTCCCTTCCAGCGGTTGCCCATCTGCCTGCGCCAGGTCCAGCAACCGGTCCCCCGGTGCTCCGCGCACCTCACGAACATTACCGTCCGCGCCGATAAACCGTACAAGCGTCATGCTCCAAGCCCCTGTCCGGCAGCGGCAGCGGCGATCCGGTCGATGCCCTCGACCAGTTCCGCCTCCGTCGTGTAACGCCCGAAGCCGAGCCGGATGCTCGACCGCGCCTGCGACTCCGAAAGGCCGATCGCGCGCAACACATGGCTCGACCGCCCCGATCCGCTCGCGCACGCCGATCCGGCGGAAAACGCCACATCGCGCAGGTCCGACATCAATCGCGCGACGTCGAGCCCGTCACGACGCACGTTCAAATTCCCGCGATAGCGAAAGTCACCCGATCCGTTGAGGCGCCACCCGCCAACTGCCCTCCCTGGAAGGGAGGGGTCGGGGTGGGTTGGCTCGAGGCAGATACGACAATCCCACTAGGCCAACCTGCGGCCGTTTCTTCCCTTTCCCGGGAGCGCAGTCTTGATGCCCATCCGCTCTACGGCGATCCGCCACAACCGTTCGACATGCGCCTGATCCGCCTCGCGCAGGTCCGACATCAGCGCCGACGCCACTCCGAATCCCGTACACAAGGCTGGCGACAACGTCCCCGACCGTCCGCCAGCCTCCTGCCCGCCACCATGCAGCAGGGGTTCCAGCGTCACACCGTCGCGAACCCACAGCGCGCCGATGCCCTTGGGGCCATGTACCTTGTGCGCAGACACCGCGATCAAATCGCATCCGCCGGGAATGGCGACCCGCCCAAAACCCTGTACTGCGTCGCACAGCATCAACGCGCCAGACGCATGGGCCAGATCCGCAAGTTCGGCGATCGGCTGAACTACGCCGATCTCGTTATTGACCAGCATCGCCGCGACCAATGCGGTTCCCGGAACGATCGCCCCCCTCGCCGCCTCCAGATCGACCAGCCCGTCCGCCCCAACCGGCAGCACGATCACCTCTCGCCCGTGCCGCCCGCACGCCACCACGCTATCCAGCACCGCCGCATGTTCGGTCGCGATCGTCACGATCCGGCCCGGGCGAACGCCCTTGATCGCCCAGTTCATCGCCTCGGTCGCCCCGCTGGTGAAGCTCACTTGTCCGCCCGTCGGCATCAGCGCGGCGACCTGCTCCCGCGCCACCTCCACCGCCGCCTTGGCCCGCCGCCCGGCAGAATGCGGCGAATGCGGGTTGGCGAACCCGTCCTTCAACCACGGAAGCATCGCCTCGAACGCTTGCGGAGCAAGCGGCGTCGTCGCCTGGTAGTCGAGATAAATCACGCCACGAACCGCTGCTTGGCCCGCGCGATCCTGCGCCACGCGGCGATGAACGCCCGCACATCGTCTTCGGTCGTCGTCCGCCCGAAACTCGCGCGCACCACCTCGCGCCCCGCCGCCTCGGACAGCCCGATCGCCGCCAGCACATGGCTCGGCTTCATGCTGCCCGAGGCGCAGGCGCTACCCGCCGACACCGCGAAACCCGCCGCATCGAAGTCGATCAGCTGCACGAAACTCGGCACGCCGGTCATCCGATACGCGCCGATCGCCGGATGACGCAGCGATCCGCACGCGACGACTTCGCCACCGGACCGCGTCACCGCATCGTCCAGCATCGCCCGCAACCGCGCATAGTCCGTGACCGGCTCCGGCTCCGCCAGCGCTGCGGCATAGCCCAACACTGCCGGAAGGTTCTCCGTTCCCGGCCGATATCCCCGCTCCTGCCCGCCCGTGGGGCTCAGCGTCCCCAGGTCGCGGACCAACAAGGCCCCGATCCCCGGCGGCCCGCCGCGTTTATGCGCCGACAAGGCGACGAAATCGGCATGTTCGGCAACCTCCGCATCGGCGCCGGCGGGCATCTGCGCGGCATCGACCAGCAGCAGCCCGCCGCCGCCATGCACGACCCGTGCGATCTCCGCGATCGGCTGACGCACACCCGTTTCGCTATTCGCCCATTGCACCGTCACCAGCACGCGACCGTCGGAAGGGCCGGTATCGAAAACAGCGCGCTCCAACGCCTCCCTTGTCACCTTGCCATCCCGGCCCACGGGCAGGACGATCGTGTCCGGTGTGGCCCAACGCATCACCGCATCATGCTCCACCGCCGTGATGATCCGCACCCCCGCATCCGCCCGCGCCGCGACGATGCCAAGCGATTCGCTCGCGCCGCTGGTGAACAAGGTCTCGCCCGCCCAGCCATAGGCCGCCGCCACCTGCGACCGCGCCGCCTCCAGCGCAGCCTTGGCCGCGCGCCCCTCGGCATGCGGGGGAGGACGGGTTGGCCCATCGCCGCATACCCGCCCCAACCGCCTCGATCGCAACCGGCAGCATCGCGGTCGTCGCGGCATGATCCAGATAGATGCGCGATGTCGCGTCGGGGGCCATGTGGGCGGTCAGGAGTCGTTCCAATTGCGAAAAGGTCTGCGCCTCTTATATAGCGCCCACATTCCAGCGCCCAAGTTGCGCGTACAGATTAGTCAGGTTTCGCCATGCCAGAAGTCATTTTCCCCGGACCCGAAGGCCGTCTTGAAGGCCGCTTCTCCCCCGGCCCGCGCCCGCGCGCACCCGTCGCGATGATCCTGCACCCGCACCCCACCGCGGGCGGCACGATGAACAACGCGATCGTCCAGCAACTATACAAGACGTTCCAGCGTCGTGGCTTCGCGACGTTGCGCTTCAACTTCCGCGGCGTCGGAAAGAGCCAAGGCACGTTCGACAACGGTATCGGCGAACTGTCCGACGCGGCATCGGCGCTCGACTGGGTACAGAGCTTCCACCCGGAGGCATCGACCACCTGGATCGCCGGGTTCAGCTTCGGCGCGTGGATCGGCATGCAGTTGCTGATGCGCCGTCCGGAGATTCGCGGCTTCATCTCGGTCGCGCCGCCCGCCAACATGTACGACTTCACCTTCCTCGCCCCCTGCCCAGCCAGCGGCATCATCATCCAGGGCGAGAATGACGAAGTGTCCCCCCGCTTGCCACGCAGAAGCTGGTCGACAAACTGCGCACGCAGAAGCACATCACGATCCACCACGACACGATCCCGAAGGCGAACCACTTCTTCGAACACGAAATGCCCGAACTGATGGGCAGCGTGGACAAGTATCTGGACATGCGCCTCGATCCGAACTCGCCGATCCGCTGAGGGCGCGATAGTCCGCCGTTACCGGGCTTGCGCCGCGGTGACGGTGGCGGTGCTATTTACCCGGCGCGGGGACTATTCCTGAACCGTTCGTGCTGAGCCTGTCGAAGCACCTTTCCCGTATGCCCGCCCCTCGACAAGCTCAGGACGAGCGGTGTAGTTGAGTAGGCTTGGTAGCACCGGGTCTATTCCCGAACGCTTGCCGCGCCTAACCCACCACCCAATCGGCCCGCTTGATCCCCTGCGCATATAGCAACGCCGTCAAATCGTTATGCTGCACGCGCGCCGCAGCCGCCGCCGCGACGACCGGCTTCGCCCGATAGGCGACGCCCAGCCCGGCGCGCTCGATCATCGCCAGGTCGTTCGCCCCGTCGCCGACCGCCAGCGTGTCCCCCGCCGACAACCCGCGCTCGGCGGTCGCCGCCAGCAACGTCTCCAGCTTCGTGTGCGAACCCACGATCGGCTTGGCGACCTTCCCCGTCAGCACGCCGCCCGACAGCAGTAGCACGTTGGCGATCGCGCGATCGAACCCGATCGTTGCCGCCACCGGCTCGGCAAAGCGCGTAAACCCGCCCGATACCAATACCGTCAGCGCCCCGCGCGACTTCATCGTCCGCACCAGCGCCGCCGCGCCCGGCATGATGACGACGCGCTCGTTCAGGCACGCGTCGATCGCCTTCTCGTCCAGTCCTTCCAGCAAGCCGACGCGTGCATCCAGCGCCGCCTCGAAACCCAGTTCGCCGCGCATCGCGCGTTCGGTGATCTCCGCGATCTGCGGCTTGATCCCGGCATAATCGGCCAGTTCGTCGATGCATTCGACCGTGATCATCGTCGAATCCATATCGGCGACCAGCAGCGCCTTGGCGCGACCGGCTGTCGGCTGCACGATGACGTCGCCACCAGCGAATGCCCCTTCGAGCACGCGACGCGCCACGTCGGGCGCTTCGGTGAAGGCGATGTCCGCCGCGAACCCGTCATCGATCCAAGTCACGTCCCCCGGTACGCAGCCGCCTTCGGCCAGCCGGTCGCGGGCGTCGGAAATATCGCCCCCGGACAGCGTCCCCGGTGCTATCAGCGTCGCAATGAACATCGTGCAATCCCTACCGCGAGTGGCGCTCATCGCAGGGCCGACCGCCAGCGGCAAGTCCGCGCTCGCGATGGACCTCGCTGCCGCGCATGACGGCGTCGTCGTCAACGCCGACAGCGCGCAGGTCTATGCCAATCTCCGCATCCTCTCCGCCCGGCCGACCGTGGAGGACGAGGCGCGGGTTCCGCATCGCCTGTTCGGCTATATCGACGGTGCGGAAAGCTGTTCCGCCGCGCGCTGGGCGACCGACGCGCAGCACGTGATCGCGGAAGTGCAGGTGGCGGGCAAGCTGCCAATCCTCGTCGGCGGCACCGGCCTGTATCTTCGAACGCTGCTCGACGGCATCGCCCCCGTCCCAGATATCGACCCTGCGATCCGCGCGGAGGTGCGCGCGCTTCCCGTCGCGCAGGCGCATGCACGGTTACAGCAAGCAGATCCCGAAGCCGCGGCCCGCCTCGCCCCCGCAGACACCACCCGCGTCGCCCGTGCGCTGGAGGTCGCTTTGTCCACCGGCCGAACCCTGGCCCAGTGGCAGGCACATAAGGAAGGCGGCATCGCGGATCGCATCGACCTCATCCCGCTGATCCTGCTGCCTGATCGCGACTGGCTGCTCGCCCGGTGCGATGCGCGCGCGGAAGCGATGATGCAGGACGGCGCCGTGGCCGAGGTGGAGGCTTTGCTCGCGCGCCCCGATATCACACCGAACCTGTCGGTGCGACGCGCGATCGGCGTTGCCGAAATCGCCGACTGGCTTGCTGGAAGAATCGCCCGAGAACAAGCACTTGATGCCCTACGCCTCGCCACGCGCCAATATGCGAAACGGCAATATACCTGGTTTCGAAATCAATCGCCCCCAGGTTGGCCCCGTATCGAAGCAACAGAAACATCCAATTATGCCGCCTCGTATGATAGATTATTACAACTATAACCCTTGACGCGTACGAATCATACGGGTAGCCGCACCCCCGCCGAAACGCTATTGCGGCGCGGCAAGGAAGGACGACGATGATGAACGCGGAACAGAGTGGAGCCGATATACTGGTCGAGGCACTGTGCGATCTCGGCGTGGAGATCGTGTTCGGTTATCCGGGCGGTGCCGTTCTGCCGATCTACGACGCGATTTTCCGCTCGGGCCGGATCAAGCACATCCTCGTCCGCCACGAACAGGCGGCGACTCATGCGGCGGAGGGCTATGCCCGGTCGACCGGAAAGCCCGGCGTCGTGCTCGTGACCTCGGGCCCCGGCGCGACCAACGCCGTTACCGGGATCACCGATGCGCTGATGGATCCGATTCCGATGGTCGTCATCACCGGACAGGTCCCGACCGCCCTGATCGGCACGGACGCGTTCCAGGAAGCGGACACGGTCGGCATCACGCGCCACTGTTCGAAGCACAATTATCTGGTGAAGGACCCGGCGAGCCTCGGCCCGGTGCTGCACGAGGCTTTCCATATCGCCACGTCCGGACGCCCCGGTCCTGTGGTCGTGGACATCCCGAAGGACGTTCAGGTCGCGACTGCGCGCTATACCAAGCCCGGCCCGATCAAGCACAAGACGTATCGCCCGCAGATCAAGGCCGATCCGAGCTTGATCGAACAGGCGGTGGACATGCTCGCGGCCGCCGAACGGCCGATCTTCTACACCGGCGGCGGGATCATCAATTCCGGCCCCGCAGCGTCGCAACTGTTGCGCGAGCTCGCCCGCATCACCGGCGCACCCGTCACCTCGACGTTGATGGGCCTTGGCGCCTATCCCGCCAGCGGCGACGCCTGGCTCGGCATGCTTGGCATGCACGGCACGTACGAAGCCAATATGGCGATGAACAAGGCGGATCTGATCGTCTGTCTCGGCGCGCGGTTCGATGATCGCGTCACGGGCCGGCTCGACGCATTCAGCCCTTTGAGCCGCAAGATCCATATCGATATCGACCGGTCTAGCGTGAACAAGAACGTCCGCGTCGACCTTCCGATCATCGCCGATGTCGGTCACGCGCTCGAGGATATGGTACGCGTGTACAAGGCACGTCGCCATCCCAAGCCGGATCTCGCCGAATGGTGGTCGCGCATCAACGAATGGCGCGCGAAGGGCAGCCTCGACTTCACCGACACCAAGACAGAAATCATGCCGCAACGCGCGATCCGCGCGTTGTGGGAAGCCACGCACAAGCGCGCGCCGATCGTCAGCACGGAGGTGGGCCAGCATCAGATGTGGGCGGCCCAGCATTTCGGTTTCGAAGGGCCGAACAAGTGGCTGACCAGCGGCGGCCTCGGCACTATGGGCTATGGGCTGCCGGCTGCGATCGGCGCACAATTGGGCAATCCCAATGCATTATGCATCGATGTTGCCGGCGAAGCTTCGATTCAGATGAACATCCAGGAACTGGCGACAGCAACGCAATATCGATTGCCGGTGAAGGTCTTCATCCTCAACAACCAATATATGGGGATGGTTCGCCAGTGGCAGGAGCTGACCTATTCCAGCAGATATTCAGAGAGTTACAGCGATGCGCTGCCAGACTTCGTGAAGCTGGCAGAGGCCTATGGCTGGAAGGGCATCCGGATCGAAACGATGGACCAGCTCGAAGACGGTATCGCCGCCATGCTCGCGCATGACGGACCCGTGATGGTCGACTGCATGGTCTCGCAATTGACGAACTGCTTCCCGATGATCCCGAGCGGAGCGGCGCATACCGACATGATCCTCCAGGCGGAGGAAGTCTCCGGCGAGATGGACGACGAAGCGAAGGCGCTGGTCTGATGGGAAATTCGCAAAATCTCCCCTCCCGCTTGCGGGAGGGGGTCGGGGAGGGCCTGTTCGCACGGGCGGCCGCGTGTTTGGGGAACTGCCCTCCCTGGCCCCTCCCGCAAGCGGGAGGGGAATTTAAGTCATGCACATAAAAACCGAAACAGCATCCCGCCACACGCTGGCGGTTATGGTCGACAACGAACCCGGCATCCTCGCCCGGATCGCCGGCCTGTTCACCGCGCGCGGCTATAATATCGAAAGCCTGACCGTGTCGGACGTCACGGCCGACCACGCGGTCAGCCGGATAACGATCGTCACCTCCGCCAGCGCCGAGACGATGGAGCAGATCCTTGCCCAGCTCGACCGGCTGATCCCCGTCCATTCCGTCACGGATCTGACCGCGCTCGGCCCGCATGTCGAACGCGAACTCGCGCTGGTGAAGGTCGCCGGCACGGGCGATCACCGGATCGAAGCGCTACGCCTGGCCGACGTCTACCGCGCCCGCGTGGTGGATGCGACGACCACCAGCTTTGTCTTCGAGGTGACCGGCGGTCGCGAGAAGATCGATACGTTCATCACTTTGATGCGCGAGGTCGGACTGATCGAGGTCGCTCGCACCGGCATCGTCGCGATGGCGCGAGGCAAGAACGCCGCCTGATTGTACCTACGCTTACCATGTTTGCCGTCATCCCCGCTCGCGCGGGGATCCATAATCAACGACCGCAGCGGGACGGATACTCGCCCTCGCGGGGATGACAGAAGGGCCTGAATATCATGAAAGTCTATTACGATCGCGACGCCGATCTGAACCTGATCACCGACAAGAAGATCGCCATCGTCGGCTACGGGTCGCAGGGCCATGCCCATGCGCAGAATCTGCGCGACAGCGGCGTGAAGGATGTCGCGATCGCACTGCGCGAAGGTTCGGCCACCGCCAAGAAGGCGATCGATGCCGGCTTCGCGGTCAAGTCGAACAAGGAAGCCGCCGCTTGGGCCGACATCGTCATGATCCTCGCGCCGGACGAGCATCAGGCGGCAATCTATGCCACCGACCTGCACGACAATCTGAAGCAGGGTGCGACGATCGCCTTCGCGCACGGCCTCAACGTGCATTTCGGCCTGATCGAGCCGCGCGCCGATCTCGACGTCATCATGATCGCGCCGAAGGGCCCCGGCCACACCGTGCGCAGCGAATATGTCCGCGGCGGCGGCGTCCCCTGCCTCATCGCGATCGACCAGGATTCGTCGGGCAACGCGCACGACATCGCGCTCGCTTATGCATCGGGCGTCGCGGCGGCGGCCGCAGCGGCATCATCCAGACCAACTTCAAGGAAGAATGCGAAACCGATCTGTTCGGTGAGCAGGCCGTTCTGTGCGGCGGCATCACCCACCTGATCCAGGCCGGGTTCGAGACACTGGTCGAGGCAGGCTATGCGCCGGAAATGGCTTATTTCGAATGCCTTCACGAAACCAAGCTGATCGTCGATCTGCTGTATGAAGGCGGCATCGCCAACATGCGCTATTCGATCAGCAACACGGCCGAATATGGCGACATCACCACCGGACCGCGCATCATCACGCCCGAAACCAAGGCCGAGATGAAGCGAGTTCTTGCCGATATCCAGTCGGGCCGCTTCGTCAAGAACTTCATCCTCGACAACCGCGCCGGTCAGCCGGAACTGAAGGCCGCACGCAAGCAGGCGCTGGCGCATCCAATCGAGAAGATCGGCAGCGAACTTCGCGGGATGATGCCGTGGATTGGCAAGAACGCGCTGGTCGATAAGGACAAGAACTGACGTTGCACCTGCGGAACGGAACGGATCGTTTCGCATTCAGTACTTGAGCCAATCGGGGGATCGCACCACACCGGCGCGGTCCCCTTCTTTTTAGGAACTTGCCGATGCGCCTCCCGATCATCCTCCTGGCTGCCTCCGCCGCGATCGCCACCCCCTGATCGCTCAGCAGGCGATGCAGGTGCCCGGGTCCAAAAGCACCGCCGGCATCACGGGCGGCACCTACACCGCCGACTCTAACCACACGCTCGTCAGCTGGACTGTCGATCACCTTGGCTTCACGCCGTATTTCGGCCTGTTCGGCGACATTACCGGCACGCTGACGTTCGACCCGAAGAACCCGGCGGCGGCGAAGGTCGACATGACCATTCCGGTGTCCAAGGTGACCACAGCCAGCGCCGGGCTGACCAGCCACATGCTCCGCGCGGGCAAGGACGGCGGCAAGCCCGATTTCTTCGGCCCCGCTCCTGCCGACGCGAAGTTCGTCTCCACCTCGGTGAAGCCGGGCGCGAAGGGTAAGGCAACGGTGATCGGTAACCTGACGCTGAACGGCGTGACGAAGCCGGTAACGCTCGACGTTACCTTTTACGGTGCGGGCAAGATGCCGGCGGCGATGGGCGGCAAGGAAAACCTTGGCTTCGAAGCGACCACGACGGTGCAGCGCAGCCAGTTCGGCGTAGCCGGGGCGCTGCCCTTCGTCTCCGACGCCGTGAAGCTGAAGATCGCCGCCGCGTTCCAGAAGTAAGCGACGGGTCAGAAGTAACAAGGAGGGCGGCCTCGCGCAGTCGCGAGGCCGCCCTCCTCGATCAGGCCCGCGCGGCAATCAGCCCGAGAAACGTGCCGCGAACCGTATCCGACGCATTACGCAGCAGCCGCTGCATCTTCGCGTCGAAGTCGTCCGCCGTGTCGTCGGCCCGGCGTTGCGCCATCGTCCAGGTTCCGAATTCCCGTTCCGTAATCGCGCGCTGGTGCAGCACGACGATCGCATGGTGCCGCGTGTCGCCCTTGATCCGGTCGAACGTCGTCGAGACGCTTTCCGCTGGTCCTTCAAGCACTTGCAGGAAACGTTTCCCATCACTCCACAACAGACCGCTAACGCCGTCCAACGCGTTGTTGTGCCGCGATTGCTCGACGATCTTGGGCAGGTCGATCTTCGCCCCGGAAGGATTGCTGGTGCTGACGTAAAGCAGTTGCGTCAGCGGCTGGGTCTGTGAAGTCATGGCGCCACTTAGCCTCTGCCACGCCGGTCTACATTGTCATAGATCAATCTGCCCCTCCCCACGCGCCCTCGGTCACTCCGTACTGGACACGATACATCCGACCACGCTACGCACACCTCACATGACGTTCGGCCTTCGCCTCCCGCTACTTCGACTTACGCGCCCTTAGGCGCGACCTTCGCCGTGCGCCGATACCGGCCCGCGAGCGACACCGCCTAAGGGACCGACCCGCCCGACAAGCTGACCCGAAGTTCTGCGAGACACACGATGCTGCGTGATCCTTCCGTTAAATACCGCCCCTTCCCCCAGATCGACCTGCCCGACCGACAATGGCCGTCAAGGACGATCACGCAGCCGCCCCGCTGGCTGTCCACCGATCTGCGCGACGGCAATCAGGCGCTGATCGATCCGATGGATGCCGAGAAGAAGACGCGTCTGTTCGATCTGCTCTGCAAGGTCGGATTGAAGGAGATCGAGGTCGGCTTCCCGAGCGCGGGCGCGACCGAATTCGACTTCATTTCCGGTCTCGTCCGAACAAGGCGCATCCCCGACGACGTGACGATACAGGTCCTTACGCAATCCCGCCGCGACCTGATCGAGAAGAGCTTCGAGAGCCTGAAAGGTGCCCCGCGCGCGATCGTCCATCTGTACAACGCCGTCAGCCCGGCGTGGCGCAAGATCGTCTTCGGCATGACGCGCGACGAGGTTCGCGGCATCGCGATCGAAGGCGCGAAGATTCTGCGCGACTGTGCTGCCGCGCAGTCGGATACCGACTGGACGTTCGAATATTCGCCCGAGACCTTCTCTACCGCCGAACTCGATTTTTCGGTCGATGTCTGCGCCGCGGTGATGGACGTTCTGCAACCGACGCCGGACAAGCCGATCATCTTCAATCTGCCCGCGACCGTCGAATGCGCGACGCCCAACATCTACGCGGACCAGATCGAATGGTTCGGGCGCAACATTCCAAATCGCGACAGCGTCGTGATTTCGCTCCACACCCACAATGATCGCGGCACCGGCGTCGCCGCGGCGGAACTGGGCATGATGGCGGGCGCGGACCGTGTCGAGGGCTGTTTACTGGGTAACGGCGAGCGGACCGGCAATTGCGATCTCGTCACAGTTGCGCTGAACATGTACACTCAAGGCGTTGATTCTAAACTTGATTTTTCCGATATCGATGAGATCGTCAATACGATCAACTATTGCACCAACATCCCGGTACACCCTCGGACGCCCTATGCCGGCGATCTGGTCTTCACCGCCTTCTCCGGCAGTCATCAGGACGCGATCAAAAAGGGATTTTCGGCGCAGGCCGGCCGTAACGACGAGTTGTGGGAAGTCCCCTATCTGCCGATCGACCCCGCCGATCTCGGCCGCAGCTACGAAGCGGTCATCCGCGTCAACTCGCAATCGGGCAAAGGCGGCGTCGCCTGGGTATTGGAACAGGACAAGGGCCTGAAGCTGCCCAAGCGCCTGCAGGCCGATTTCAGCCGCTACGTTCAGGCCTATGCCGACGAGACCAGCCGCGAACTGAACGCCGCCGACATCTGGCAGGTGTTCGAACGCACCTATCTCGCGCGCGACGCCGATCGCTTCGCGCTGGTCGACTATGAGGAAAGCGGCACCGCCGGACAGCGCCTGTTCGTCGGCCGGGTCTCGGTCGATGGACAGGAACGGTCGATCTCGGGCCGCGGCAACGGACTGATCTCCGGCGTCATCGCGGCCCTGGGCGACAGCACCGGCCCGTTGCTCGACGTGGTGGATTACAGCGAACACGCGATCGGCCACGGCGCCGACGCGCAGGCCGCCGCCTATGTCGAATGCCGCACCGCGGAGGGCAAGACGGTCTTCGGCGTAGGCTTGGACACAGACATAGCCACCGCCAGCGTCCGCGCGGTCCTGAGCGCCGCAAACCGAGCTTGAGGTAATTTCCCAACCCTAAACCCGACCTGCCACCACCGTCATCCCCGCGCAGGCGGGGATCCATACAGGCTGACCTTTCGAACTAGCTCCGATCGTCGGAATATGGATTCCCGCCTTCGCGGGAATGACGGGTCTTATGGTTCGCTTACCCGTACGATTTCACATCCGATCCGAGCATCAGGATACACGTCCGTCTTCATCGTCCGAACCTTTACCCGCCGCACCCGCGCATCCGCCAGGCAGAGCCCCGCCACCGTCTCGCACAACGTCTCCTGCAAGGCGAAGCGCCGCTCGGCCGCAAGCGCGACGATCCGCTCGCGTACGAAATCATAATCCAGCACCTGCTCGATCGTATCGTCGCGCAGCGGCTCGGGATAATCGACGGTCATCTCGACAGACACGATCACGCGCTGCGGCTCGGCTTCGAAGTCGTGGATTCCCAGCCGGATCATCACCGCCAGCCTGTCGAGGATCGTGGTGAATTCAGGCACGGTCGCGCTCGAACATCACGTCCCGGTCGCGGGGCATTAGGCGCTGTCCGCCATCGACATATACGATCTGCCCATGCAACCCGCGCGCGCCGAGCAGGAAAGCGACGGCGCCCGCCACGTCCTGCGGATCGACCGGACGCCGCAACACATTCTCGGACGCGACTGCACGGAATTCCTCGTCGCTCTGGTCGCCGCTCGGCAGCGTGATGCCCGGCGCGACCGCATTGACGCGGATGCGCGGCCCCAGCGCCTGCGACAGCATCCCCGTCGCCCCCGCCAGCGCGACCTTGCCGCCGGTGTAGGAAAAGAAATCCGGGTTCAAA